>CAVTKC010000001.1:0-269960 GCA_963735255.1 uncultured Solirubrobacterales bacterium
TCAAGCATTGGGGTTGGGGGTACGAGGACCAGGCGCCGAGCGCGACGCAGATGCGCGAGGCGGCGGAAGGGATCCGGGTGCGCTTCGGGTTCGGCGGCGAGGTGCGCAAGCCGGTGCCGCTGGAGGAGGTCGAGCTGCGCGACTCGCGGCTGAAGCCGCCGGAGCGGCTCGGGGACCTTTTCTCCGACGGGCGCTACGAGCGCGTCTCGCACGCGCTCGGCAAGGCCTACCGGGACATCGTCCGCGGCTTCCACGGCGAGTTCGCCAACCCGCCGGACCTTGTCGCCTTCCCGCGCGACGAGTCGGAGATCGAGACGGTGCTGAGCTGGGCCGAGGCCGAGGGCGCCGCCGTGATCCCGTTCGGGGGCGGCACCAGCGTCGTCGGCGGGGTCGAGGCGCGGCTGGGCGAGCGGCCGGTGCGTGGCGATCGACCTGCGGCGGCTCGACCGGGTGCTCGAGGTCGACCCCGAGCTCGCTGGCGGCGCGGATCCAGGCCGGCGCCACCGGGCCGGTGCTCGAAGACGCAGCTGCGCGAGCACGGCCTCACCCTGCGCCACTTCCCGCAGTCCTTCGAGTACTCGACCCTCGGCGGCTGGATCGCGACCCGGGCGGGCGGCCACTTCGCGACCCTGGACACCCACATCGACGACCTCGTCGAGTCGGTGCGGGCGATCACCCCGCGCGGCACCTGGGAGAGCCGGCGGCTGCCGGGCTCGGGCGCCGGCCCCTCGCCCGACCGGCTGCTGCTCGGCTCCGAGGGCATCCTCGGCGTCATCGCCGAGGCCTGGATGCGGGTGCGGCCGCGGCCCCGGTTCAAGGTCTCCTGCGGGGTCGAGTTCGGCGACTTCCTGGCGGCGGCGCGGGCGGTGCGCGCGATCTCCCAGTCGGGGCTGTACCCGGCGAACTGCCGCCTGCTCGACGCCTCCGAGGCGGCGCTGACCGGCGCGGGCAGCGGCGAGGCGCACCTGCTCATCCTCGGCTTCGAGTCCGCCCACCACCCGGTCGACGCCGCGATGGAGACGGCGCTGGCGATCGCCCGCGAGCACGGCGGCACTCCAGCGGCGAGGTCCGCGGCGGCGAGCGGGCGAGGGCGGGCGATGCGGTCGGCGCCTGGCGCGGCGCCTTCCTGCTGGCGCCGTACCTGCGCGACACCTTCGTCGCCTGCGGCGTGCTCTCGGAGACCTTCGAGACGGCGGTCACCTGGGACCGCTTCGAGGACTTCCACGCGAACGTGATGGCGGCGGCCGCGCAAGGCCGTGGCGAGGTCAGCGGCGCTCCGGCGGAGGGCGCGGGCGCGCCGCGGATCAGCTGCCGCTTCACCCACGTCTACCCGGACGGCGCCGGCGCCCTACTTCACGGTGCTGGCGCCGGCGGTGCGCGGCGGCGAGGTCGAGCAGTGGGACGAGATCAAGGCCGCGGCCTCCGAGGCGCTGATCGAGGGCGGCGGCACGATCACCCACCACCACGCGGTCGGCCGCGACCACCGCCCCTGGTACGACCAGCAGCGCCCGGCCCCCTTCGCCGCGGCGCTGCGCGCCGCGAAGGCCGAGCTCGACCCGGCGGCGGTCCTCAACCCCGGCGTCCTGATCGACCCCTGAGGGAGTGCGGCAGTCCTTTGGGTCGTATAGCGCCACAAAGGACTGCCGCACCCATGGCAGGGCTTACAGAGCCCTTACACGGCGCTGATCGAGCGCGGACTCCGCTAGCGCAGGATCGACCCATCGGTTGATTCCCACCCAAGGAGGTCTCCGATGTTCCAAGCAGCTCGAAAGCACATGCGCTCCGTCGCCATGCTCGGCGTCGCCGCGGCTCTGGTCGTCGGCGGCGTGGCGGCGGCCCAGGGCGGTTCGCAGGGCGCATCCGAACGACAAGGTGCCGGCGGGCCACCCGGCCGGACCGCCGCCATGTGGGCCTGGCGATGAAAGGCCTGACCTACGCTGAGCTCCACGTCCAGAACAAGGACGGCAAGGCGGAAACGATCCGGATCGACCAGGGGAAGATCAAGTGCGTCGGCTCGGACTCGATCACCCTGACCGAGAACGACGACAGCGAGGTCACCGTCGCGGTCGACGACGACACCGACGTGCTCGGCAGGCCGGGTGAGGAAACCGCCCTCGGCGACCTCGAGGCCGGCCAGCAGGTGAGCGTCAGCGCGCCCGCGGGCGAGGCGGCGAAGGCGATCATGGTGCTGCCGAAGAAGGGCGACGTCGCCGGCATGTCCACGGTGCGCCGATGCCACCGCCCCCGGGCGTCGAAATGGGACTGGAGCAGCGCTCCGGCCGGGGTCCCGCCCGGTAATCCGACGGCGGGTCGACGGGCGGCGAGGAGGCCGCCCGCTCGCCGTCGCGGCCGGGCGCGAGACTAGGCGCATGAAGGGAGCCATCCTCGTCGTCGAGGACGAGCAGGCGATCGCCGACCTCGTTCGCGCCTATCTCCGGCGCGACGGCTTCGACGTGGTCTGGGCGCGCAGCGGCGAGCAGGCGCTGGAGGAGCTGCCGCGGCACCCGGTCCGGCTCGTCGTCCTCGACATCGGCCTGCCCGGCATCGACGGCTTCGAGGTCTGCCGCCGGCTGCGCGCCCGGACCGGGGTGCCGATCCTCGATCCTCAGCGCCCGCGACGACGAGGTCGACCGCGTCGCCGGGCTCGAAGCCGGCGCCGACGACTACGTCGTCAAGCCCTTCTCTCCGCGCGAGCTGGTCGCGCGGGTGAAGGCGATCCTGCGCCGGGCCGGGGACGGTGGTGTCGTCGGCGACGGCACCCTCGCGGCTCGGCGAGGTCGAGCTCGACCGGGCCGCGCGCACCGTCAGCGTCGCCGGCGAGCCGGTCGAGCTGACCTCGCGCGAGTTCGACCTGCTGGCGGCGCTGCTCGCCCACCCGGGCGTCGTGCTCAGCCGCGACCGGCTGCTCGAGCTGGCCTGGGGCGGCGAGTTCGCCGGCGGCACCCGCACCGTCGACGTCCACGTCGCCCAGCTGCGGGCGAAGCTCGGCCGCCCCGGCTTCATCGAGACCGTGCGCGGTGCCGGCTACAAGGTCGTCGCCCTGATGCGCTCGCTCCGCGGCCGCGCCTCTTCGTCGCGATCCTCGGCACCGTGCTGGTCGCCGTCGGCGCCTCGCTGGCGCTGGGCGTTGTGCTGACCAAGAAGCGCGGTGCGCGACACGATCCGCGGCGACGTCGAGGCGCCAGGCCGACAGCCTTCGCCACGCAGGTCGGGCGGCTGCCGCTCGGGGAACGCGCTGAAACTCCGGACTGGGCCAGGCCGCGGGTCGACCCGCCGGGGCTGCCGCCCGGTGTCCCGCCCGCGGGCGGCGCCATCGCCGGCGTCGCAGCGCCGAGGGCGGCCCGCCCGAGGCACCGGTCACGGTCGTCAGCTCTCGCCACGGCGGCGCGGCTGCTGCCCGCCTCGGCGCGTCGCCGCTCTGCGCCAGCGACGGCTCCGCCGACGGCACCGCCGAGATCGAAGGCCGCAGCCAGATCTACGCCGCCGAGCGGGTCGGCAGCTCGGTCGTCCTCGTCACCCGGCCCGACGTCGTCTCCGGCGACGACTTCAGCCGCTACCTCTCGGCGCTGCTGATCGCCAGCGGCGTCGCGGCGCTGCTGGCCGCGGCGGTGGCGGCGCTGCTGGCGCGGCGGCTGACCCAGCCGCTGCGCCGGCTCGGCGCCGCCGCCGGCGAGCTGGCCGCCGGCCGCAGCCCGGAGCCGGTGCCGCGCGAGGGGACCGAGGAGCTCGACGAGCTCGCCGTCGCCTTCAACGGGATGTCGGAGCAGCTGGCCCTCGCCCGCGACGCCGAGCGCGCGGTGCTGCTCTCGGTCTCCCACGACCTGCGCACGCCGCTGACCTCGATCCGCGGCTACGCCGAGGGGATCGAGGACGGCACGATCGAGCCCGCGAGGCGGCCGCGGTGGTCGGCCGCGAGGCGGCCCGGCTGGAGCGCCTGGTCGGCGACCTGCTGGCCCTGGCGCGGCTGCGCCAGGGGGTGCTGGAGGTGCGCAGCGAGCCGGTCGACCTGGCGGCCGTCGTCCGCGAGGCGGAGGAGCGCCTGCGCCCGCGGGCCGCGCGAGGCCGGGGTGGAGGTGCGGGTCGAGGGCGGGCCGGCGCCGGCGACGGCCGACCACGGCCGCGCCCTCCAGGTCGTCACCAACCTGCTCGACAACGCGATCCGGCGTCAGCCCCCGCGGCGGCGGCGGTGACGATCGCCGCCGCGCCCGGCGAGCTGCGCGTCTCCGACCAGCGGCCCCGGCATCCCCGAGGCGGAGCTGCCCCAGCGCCTTCGAGCGCTTCCACCTCCGCGCCCGCGCCGGCAACGGCTCCCCCGACGGCGCCGGCCTCGGCCTCGCGATCGTCCGCGAGCTGACCGAGGCGATGGGCGGCACCGTCGCGGTCGAGAACCTTCCGGGCGGCGGCGCCCGCTTCACCGTTCGGCTGCCTGGTTAGAGGCTTTGCAACTACGCTGTTTTCGTGAGCGAGGAGCCAAAAAAGCAAAGGCCTGACGATCCTTGGCGAGGTAATGAGGAGTCGCGGCGCCGGCAGATCCGCGAAGACGTGCGGCGGCCACTCGCCGTCAACCTCGCCGAGGGCCTGGCGCTGAGCGAATTCCTCTCCACCTTCACCGGAAGCGCGCGGAAGAGTTGACGTCGCAGTCGCTTCGGCTGCGGGAGATTCTCGCTCGGCTGGTCGAGGCGGAGGTTCGGTTCGTGCTGGTCGGCGGCCTGGCGGTGAACGCGTGGGGGTACTGCGCGCGACCCGCGACGTGCGACTTCGTCCCCGATCCGTCGCCCGAGAACCTCGCGCGACTCAATGCCGTGCTGCGCGAACTCGACGGGAAGGTAGACGTCAACGGCAAGCTGCTCGAGGGGAGCGCGATCTCGACCTTCCTTCGGACCGGCGACCGGACGCTGGTGGCCACCGAGCTGCGGCCAGGTCGATGTGCTCCAGGGCCTGCCGCAGATTCCGCCGTACAGCCGCTGGACGAGGACGCGGAGGACGTAGATCTCGATGGTCTCGTCAGTCCGTGTTTGCTCGCTCGCAGCACCTGCTGCAGATGAAGAGGTCGAGCGACCGAGATCGGGACAGGGAGGACGTCGAAGGTGCTGGAGGCCGCCCAGGAGGACCGGCGAGGACGGGAGATGACGGGCTCCGGCGCTACCCTTTCGCGACTCGATCTGCCTGGTCTGGTGGGATTCAGCGCTCCGCCAGTGGCCTCCCGCGATGGAAACCATCACTTCGGAACAACCGACCGTGCCGGCTGAGCCCCGGTCAGGCCGACGCCGCCGAGCCGGTCGTGCCGCGGCGCTCGCCGCTGCGCGCGGCGATCAAGACCGGGCGGCCGAAGGAGTGGATCAAAAACTTCTTCGTGTTCGCCGGGCTGCTGTTCTCCGGCAAGTTCAACCAGTCGCACGAGGTCATCGAGGCGGTCATCACCTTCGTCGCCTTCTGCCTGATCTCCAGCGCCGGCTACTTCGTCAACGACCTGATCGACGTCGAGCTCGACCGCAAGCACCCGAAGAAGCGCTTCCGGCCGCTCGCCGCGGGGGAGCTCTCCGAGAGCGCCGCGAAAGCGATCGCCCCGGTCCTCGCCGCCGTCGCGATCGCGATCGCCTTCGCCGCGGTCAACTGGGAGGTCGGGCTGATGGTGGTCGGCTACGGCGTCGCCCAGATGGCCTACAGCCTCGGCCTCAAGCAGATCGTGATCATCGACGTGATGACGCTGGCGGGGCTGTTCATCCTCCGCGTCGCCGCCGGCGCCAGCGCCGTCGACGCCCACGCCTCGGAGTGGCTGATCCTCTGCACCGGCATGCTCGCCGCCTTCCTCGGCTTCACCAAGCGCCGCCAGGAGGCGGTCTCCGAGCTGCACGAGGGGACCTCGACCCGGCCGGTGCTGGAGCACTACTCGCTGCCCTTCCTCGACCAGATGGTCTCCCTGGTCACCACCGGCACCGTGATCAGCTACGCGATCTACACCGTCAACTCGCCGCTGATCGGCAGCCAGATGATGCTGACGATCCCGCCCGTGGTCTACGGGATCTTCCGCTACCTGTACCTGATCTACGACCGCTCCGACGACCGCTCGATGGCCCAGATCGTCGCCGGCGACCGCGGCATCCAGGCCGCCGGCGCCGCCTTCGCGATCATCGCCTTCCTGCTGCTCTACGTCTTCAACTGAGCGCTGTCTGACGTTTGGACCCCATGGGCGCCGCAAAGCTCAGATCAGGCCAGCCCGGCTTCCTCGGGCGCGGCTTCCATCAGGTAGAAGCGGGCGCGGCCGATCTCCTCGCCGTCGACCTGGACGACGGCGGCGTGGGGGCCGGAGGTCTCGAAGCTGGCGGTGGCGGCGATCGACATCACCAGGCGCTGCTCCTGGCCGGCGGGCATGCCGGGCGGGCGGCCGGTCTCGAAGCTGGCGGTGAGGCCCTCGCCGAGCTCGATCCCGTCGGGGTCCTGGACGGTGACGACCAGCTCGTGCGGGTCGTTGGTCTCGTGCCAGGCGACGTCGATGCCGAGGCCGATGTGGAAGGACCACTCGTGCGGCAGCTCGGGCAGGCGCAGGACGTTCCAGCCGCCGCCGTTGAGGTAGAGCTTGCCGTTGACGGCCTCGCTGTGGTCGGCGAGCAGGAGGAAGCCGATGTTCATGGCGCCTCGGGGTAGGGGACGACGGCGAGGTCGGAGAGCAGCTCGATCTTGCCGTCGCGGCTGAACTGGAGGTCGATCGTCTCGTTCTTGCGGTAGGTGCCCCAGAGGCCGAGGTACATCGCCAGCCAGCGGCTGGTGCCGATCTTCTCCTTGACGATCGGGCGGGTGAAGACGATCTCGCCGGCCTCGATCGAGTAGTCCGCGCCCTCGCTCTGCTCGATGCCGTTGATGAAGACCGTGAACGGCGGCTCGGCGCCGCGCGGCAGCTTCACCCGCTCGCCGGCGGCGTAGCTGCCCTTCGGTATCTCGGTCTCGGACGCTCATCGTGCCTCTGCTTCCAGAGTCTCGCGCACGAGGTCGAACGGCGTCTCGTGCCCACTCGGGTCCAGCTCCTCCCGCCCTACCCCGCCGCGATAGGCCACGAACGTTCCATCCCCCCGCACGTCAACCCCTGCCACCGGCTTCCGCAGAACCCCCTTCCCCTGCAGCTGCAGCCGCGCCCGCACCTGATCCCCCGGCTCGAAGTCCCGCAGCGAAGCGACCCTCTTCACCGGCCCCTCCGCCCGAATCCCCAAAGCCCGCTCCCGCATCTCAGCCACGGCCGGCATCGAGGTCCTCGAACCCCGCATGCTCGACGTCGGAGCCGTGCACGCACGGTCAGCTTCCACCTCGGACGGGACACAGGACAACCCTACGAGACCGAGGGAGGGGGACCCCTCCGAACGTCTTGCACTTTTCGCCGCTGAGG
Organism: uncultured Solirubrobacterales bacterium; assembly: GCA_963735255.1. Classification (GTDB taxonomy): domain Bacteria; phylum Actinomycetota; class Thermoleophilia; order Solirubrobacterales; family 70-9; genus VAYN01. The sequence continues at coordinate 7,379 of CAVTKC010000001.1, forward strand.
GAGAGGCGGACAGCCGAGGCGACCTGCGAAAAAGTTAAGAGAGGAGGGGTCCCCCTCCCTCGGTCCCTTAAGGGGGAGCTATGCCCCGCGCCGAGGCCGTTTAGGCCTGCGCGCCGGCGGCCCGACGATTTTCTCCGGCCCGCTGCGATCGTCGATCCCGACGTAGTCCCGCTCGCGCTCGCCGGTGTAGATCTGCCGCGGCCGGGCGATTTTCGTCTCCGGGTCCTCCTGCATCTCCATCCACTGCGCCATCCAGCCGGCGGTGCGGGGGATGGTGAAGAGGACCGTGAACATGTTGGCCGGGATCTCCAGCGCCTCGTAGATGATCCCCGAGTAGAAGTCGACGTTGGGGTAGAGCTTGCGCGAGGTGAAGTACTCGTCGTCGAGCGCCTGCTTCTCGAGCTCGCGGGCGATCTCGACCAGCGGGTTGTACTCGGTCGCCTCGAAGACCTCGTCCATGTGCTGCTGGATGATCCGCGCCCGCGGGTCGTAGTTCTTGTAGACCCGGTGGCCGAAGCCCATCAGTTTCTCCTCGCGCTCTTTGACCTTGGCGAGGAAGTCGGGGATGTTGTCCGGCGACTCGATCCGCCGCAACATCCGCAGCACCGCCTCGTTGGCGCCGCCGTGCGACGGGCCGTAGAGAGCGGCGACGCCGGCCGCGACCGCCGAGTAGGGGTCGACGCCGGAGGAGCCGACGCCGCGCACGGCGTTGGTCGAGCAGTTCTGTTCGTGGTCGGCGTGGAGGATGAAGAGGACGTCGAGGACTTTCGAGAGGACCGGCTTCGGGACGTGCCGGTCTTCGGTCTTCTTGAACATCATCGAGAGGAAGTTCTCGGCGAAGTTGAGCTCGTTGTCCGGGTAGACGTAGGGCAGGCCCATGTTGTGGCGGTAGGAGAAGGCGGCCAGGGTCGGGACCTTGGCGATCAGGCGGACCGCCGCCATGTAGCGCTCTTCTTCGTCGCCGATCTGCTTCGCGTCCGGGTAGAAGGTCGAGAGCGCGCCGACGCCGGCCAGCACCATCCCCATCGGGTGGGCGTCGTAGCGGAAGCCCTGGAAGAACTGCTTCAGGTCCTCGTGGACGAAGGTGTGGTGGGTGATGTCGAAGACCCAGCGGTCGAGCTGCGGCTGGGTCGGCAGCTCGCCGAAGATCAGCAGGTAGGCGGTCTCGAGGAAGGTCGAGCGCTCGCAGAGCTGCTCGATCGAGTAGCCGCGGTGTTCGAGGATCCCGGCGGCGCCGTCGATGTAGGTGACCGCCGAGCGGCAGGAGGCCGTGTTGGTGAAGGCCGGGTCGTAGGACATCAGCCCGAATTCGTCCTCGTCGACCTTGATCTGGCGCAGGTCGAGGCCGCGAACCGTCCCGTCCTCGATCGGCAGCTCGTAGGTCTTGCCGGTGCGGTTGTCGGTGACGGTGAGGGACTCGGAGCTCATGCGGCGCTCATTCTGCCACTTCGCCCGCGCCGGCCGTTAAGACGGTGTCGAGCCGCGAGGTCTAGGAGGCCGGCAGCGCGTCGAACTGCGTCATCTGCCGCAGCTGCTCGAAGCGGGCGTCGATCTCCTCGCGGCTGAGGCGGGAGACCCGCTCGGTCCCGAACTCCTCGACGTTGAAGGAGGCGAGCACGGTGCCGTAGCCCATCGCCCGCCGCAGCTCGGACTCGTCGAGCTCGCCGTCGTGGCCGTCGAGATAGCCGAAGAAACCGCCGGCGAAGCTGTCGCCGGCCCCGGTCGGGTCGCGCACGTCCTCGAGCGGGAAGCCCGGCAGGGCGAAGAAGCCGTCGGCGGTGAACAGCGCCGCGCCGTACTCGCCCTGCTTGGCGACGACGGCGCGCGGCCCCAGGTCCATCACCGCGCGGGCGGCCCGGGCCAGGTTCGACTCGCCGGTCAGCTGGCGGATCTCGGCGTCGTTGACGACGAGGCAGTCGATCTCGCCGATCGCCGCCAGCAGCGAGTCCTTCGCGGTCTCGATCCAGAGGTTCATCGAGTCGAGGCCGCTGAAGCCGGCGCCGCCGCACTGGGCGCGCACCTGGCGCTGCAGGTCAGGCTGGATGTTGGCGAGGAAGAGCGTGTCCGCCGCCTGCGCGTCGGCCGAGAGCTTCGGCTCGAACTCGCCGAAGACGCCGAGCTGGGTGTCCTCGGTGTGGGCGACGTTGAGGTCGTACTCGTAGCGGCCGCGCCAGAAGAAGGACTGGCCGCCCGCGACCCGCTCGATGTCGTCGGTGAGCACGCCGCGCCGCTCGAGCACGGCGAACTGCTCGGCGCCGAAGTCGTCGCCGACCGGGCCCACCGGCCGCACCTCGGTGAAGAAGCTGGCGGCGAGGGAGAAGTGGACGGCGGCGCCGCCGAGCATGCGCTCGCGCTCCCCGAACGGGGTCTTGACTGCGTCAAAAGCGATTGATCCGACGACCGTGAGTGCCATGCGGACGGCAGCCTAACGCCTGCCCTGCGAGACTCCGCGGCCGATGAAGGCGATCCAGATACAGGAGTTCGGCGGGCCGGAGACGTTGCGGCTGGTCGAGGTCGACGACCCCACGCCCGCCGCGGGCGAGGTCGTCGTCGAGATCGCCCGCAGCGGCATCAACTTCGCCGACACCCACGCGACCCGCAACGATTACCTCGCCGAGCAGTCGCTGCCGCTGACGCCCGGCGCCGAGGTCAGCGGCCGCACCGCCGACGGCCGCCGCGTCGCCGCCCTGCTGGGCAGCGGCGGTTACGCCGAGAAGGTCGCCGTTCCCGAGCAGCTGCTGATCCCGATCCCCGACGAGGTCGACGACGACCAGGCGGCGGCGCTGCTGCTGCAGGGCCTGACCGCGCTGGCGCTGGTCGAGCGCTGCGCCCGCATCGAGGCGGGGGAGACGATCGTCGTCGAGGCCGCCGCCGGCGGCACCGGCACGCTCGCCGTGCAGATCGCCAAGCGGGCCGGGGCCAAGGTGATCGCGCTTGCCTCCAGCGCGGAGAAACGCGAGCTGGTCAAGGGCCTGGGCGCCGACGCCGCCGTCGATTCGCGCGCCGAGGACCTTGGCGCCGCGATCCGTGAGGCCAACGGCGGCGACCGCGTCGACGCCGTCCTGCACATGAGCGGGGGCGCCGCCTTCGACGCCGAGATGGACGTGCTGGCGCCGCTGGGGCGGATGGTCGTCTTCGGCATCGCCTCGCGCGAACAGCGCGAGGTCTCGACCGCCGCCCTGCTGCGCGGCTCCAAGACCATCGTCGGCTTTTGGCTCGTCCACCTGCTGGCCCGCCGCGACCTGGCGGCGCCGATGATCGGCCAGCTCCTGGGCGCCGTCGCCGCGGGCGAGCTCGAGGTCACGGTCGGCGAGGTCTACCCGCTCGCGGAGGCCGCCCGCGCCCACGAAGACCTGATCGCCCGCCGCACCACCGGCAAGCTCCTCCTGGACCCGACGCGATGACCGAGTTCAAAGACCTCGGCCTCTCGGCCCCGATCCAGCAGGCGATCGACGAGCTCGGCTTCCAGGACCCGACGCCGATCCAGGAGCAGGCGATCCCGGAGCTGCTCGGCGGCCACGACGTGATCGGTCAGGCCCAGACCGGGACCGGCAAGACCGCCGCCTTCGGGTTGCCGCTGCTGCAGTACCTCGACCCCGACAACGACGAGGTCCAGGCGGTCATCCTCACCCCGACCCGCGAGCTCTGCATCCAGGTCACCCAGGCATTGCGGTCCTATGCCGAGCACCTCGACATCGAGATCGTCGCCGTCTTCGGCGGCGCCCCGATCCGCTCCCAGCAGTCGCAGCTGCGCTCCGGCGCCCACGTCGTCGTCGCCACCGTCGGCCGCATGAAGGACCTGATGTCGCGCCGCTCGCTGGTCCTAACCGCGGCCCGCTACGTGGTCCTCGACGAGGCCGACGAGATGCTCGACCTCGGCTTCATCGAGGACGTCGAGATGATCCTGCGGATGTGCCCGAGCGGGCGCCAGACGGCGCTCTTCTCGGCGACGATGCCGCCGCCGATCCAGAAGCTCGCCGAGGGCTACATGTACGACCCGGTGACGATCAAAATCACGCCGAAGACGCTCACGGTCGACGCGATCGCGCAGGCGTTCGTCGAGGTCCCGGCCAAAGACAAGACGGCGCGTCTGATCGAGCTGCTGAAGACCGAAGAACCGGAGCAGGCGATCATCTTCACCCGCACCAAGATCGGTGCCTCGAAGCTGGAGAAGGCGCTGAAGGACAAGGGCCTGGATGTGAAGGCGTTGCACGGGGACCTCAGCCAGGGCGTTCGTGACGGGGTGATGATCTCGTTCAAGAACCACCGGGTGAAGCTGCTGGTCGCGACCGACATCGCCGCCCGCGGACTCGACATCGAGCACGTCACCCACGTCATCAACTTCGACGTCCCCAACTCCTCGGAGACCTACGTCCACCGCATCGGCCGCACCGGCCGGGTCGGCCGCACCGGCCGCGCGATCACCTTCGTCACCCCCGCCCAGCGCGACGAGATCACCCGCATCGAGAACGACGTCAAGACCAAGATCGGCGAATGGGAGTCCCCCGAGGAGCGGCTCGAGCACGCGCCGCCGCCGCGCCGCCGCGAGCGGCCCGAGCGCTCGGAGCGCAGCCGGCCGAGCGAGCGTGGCGAACGGACCGAGCGGGTCGGGCCGAGCGGTTCGAGCGAGAGCGCCGATGCCGAGCAGCCGACTCCGGCCGACGACGTCGCCGCCGCGGACTCCGGCGACGAGGAGAAGCGCGACAGCGTCAAGCTCTTCGTCAACCGCGGTGAGCGCAGCGGCATCGAGGAGGAGGACCTGCGCTGGGCCCTGCGCGAGGGTGCGGTGCTGCCCGACGAGGCCGTCCACGACGTCCGCGTCCTCCACCGCTTCTCCTTCGTCGAGGTCGCCCCCGATCAGGCCGAGCGGGCCGTCGAGTTCCTCGACGGCACCAAGCTCAAGGGCAAGGAGATCCGGCTCGAGATCGCCAAGAGCTGAGGCGGGCTAACCCCGCGTCAGTGTGGCGATGCTGTCGAGCAGGCGGTCGAAGTCGATCGGCTTGTCGAGGTAGCCGCTGACTTCGAGCTCGCCGGGGGCACTGGCGTCGGTCGGGTCCTGGTGGGCGCTGACGATCAGCGCCGGGGTGTCCACACCCGCGGCGCGCAGCTCGCGCAGGGCGTCGATGCCCGACTTACGCGGCATCATCGCGTCGAGCAGCAGCAGGTCGGGCCGGCTGGCCGGCTCGCTCCCCTGCAGGCGCTCGGTCACCTCCTGGCCGTCGGCGGCGGTCTCGACCTCGTAGCCCGCCAGCTCCAGACGGGTCCGCAGCAGCAGCAGGATCGTCTCCGAGTCGTCGGCGACGAGGACGCGCGGCATCAGCTCGCCTCCGCCGCAGTTCGGTTGCCGGGAGGGGTAGACCGGGCCGCGAGTGGAAGGCGGAAGCTGAAGGTCGAGCCGACTCCCGGGGTCGACTCGGCAGCGATCGTGCCGCCGTGCAGCTCGACCAGCGATTTGCAGATCGCCAGGCCCAGTCCGGTACCGCCGACGCGTTGGGTCAAGCCGGCATCGCCGCGCACGAAGCGCTCGAAGATGTGCTCCAGCTGGCTCTCGGGGATCCCCGGTCCGTCGTCGGTCACCGCAACCTCCACATCGGCACCGGCTACCCGGACGATTACCTCGATAGACGCACCTTCGGGCGAGTACTCATGCGCGTTGGTAAGCAAATTCACCAGTATTTGGCGAATTCGGTCGGCCTCGACGTTCACGAGCGGCATTTCGGGCTCGATGCTCTGGGTCAGGATCTGCCCCGAGCCATCGGTCTGAGCGCGCATCGTCCGCACCGTGTCTTCGACCAGCGGCCCCAGCTCGGTCGGGACCGGGGTGATCCCGAGCCGGCCGGCGTCGCTGCGCGCGAGGTCGAGCAGGTCGTTGAGCAGGCGGACCAGGTGGCGGCAGTTGTCGAGGATGATCTCGACCGTCTCCACCTGCTTGGGGGTCAGCGAGTCGCGCTCCAGCATCAGCAGCTCGGCGAAGCCCTGGACCGAGGTCAGCGGGCTGCGCAGCTCGTGCGAGGCGGTGAGGACGAACTCGTCTTTGAGCCGGTCGAGGCGGTCGCGCTGGCTCGCCTCGAGCTCGAGCTCATCGGCCATCTCGTTGAAGGCGGTGCCGAGGGTCGCGGTCTCCGAGAGGCCGCCGACCGCGACGCGGGCGCTGCGATCGCCGCCGGCGAGCTTCCCGGCCGCGTCGACCAGCTCCTCCAGGGGCCGTCGCATCGAGGCGATCAGGCCGCTGAACAGCAGCACCGCCCCGGTCAGGCCGGCGATCAAGCCGGCGGCGACCAGCAGGGCAGTGTCGCGGGTGTCGTCGGAGATCTGGTTCTGCAGTTCGTCGCGGCGGTCGGCCTGGGTCCTGACCGTCGCGCGGTCGGCGGGGCCGCCTTCGCCGCTCGCCAGTCGCACCCTCGCGCCCATCTCCACTTGGTAGGAGCGGGCGATCGCATCCTCGAAGTCCTGGCGCTGCTGGATGAAGCGGCCGACGCCGATCACGGCCATTGCCGTAAGCACGGCAAAGCCGATCGCAAAGCCAATCCTCAGCCGGTTGGCAAGCGATGGGCTCAGGCGGCGGCCTGCTCGGGAATATGCTTGCGCGGCTATGGGCGACGAGGCTACAGGCAGCGCTGCGACCCCGGACGGGATCGACGCGGACGGGGTCGAATCCTGGTTCGCGCTGAACGTCCCCAGCGCCAGCCCGCCGCTGAGCTTCGAGCGCATCGCCGGCGGCCACTCCAACCTCACCTACCGGGTCGGCGACTCCGGCGGCAACCAGTGGGCATTGCGGCGGCCGCCGCTGGGCAAGCGGCTCGGCTCTGCCCACGACATGGGTCGCGAGTTCAAAGTCGTCTCGGCGCTGGGTCAGACCGAGGTGCCCGTCGCCCCGGTCGTCGGCCTCTGCGAGGACGAGAGCGTGAACGGCGCTCCGTTCTACGTCATGGAGTTCGTCGAGGGACCGATCCTGCGGGGGCTTGCCGAGGCCGATGCGTTCCCCGCCGAGGGCGACCGGCGGGCGATCGGCGAGCGCGTCGCCGACACGCTGGCGGCGATCCACGCGGTCGATCCCGACGCGGTCGGGCTCGGCGACCTCGGTCGCAAGGAGGACTACGTCGCCCGCCAGCTGCGCCGCTGGCAAGGGCAGTGGGAGAAATCGAAGACGCGTGAGCTGCCGCTGATCGACGCCGTTCACGAGCGGCTCGCCGCCCGGATCCCGGCGCAGGGCCAGGCGACCATCGTCCACGGCGACTACCGGCTCGACAACATGATCCTGACCGCGAGTGGCGAGGTCGCGGCCGTGGTCGACTGGGAGCTCTGCACGCTCGGCGACCCGATGGCCGACGTCGGCCTGCTGATGGCCTATTGGCCGACGCGCGAGCAGGCGGACGTCGCCCTCGGCCAGCCCGCGAACCTCGCTCCGGGCTTCCCAACCCAGGAAGAGCTCGCCGCTCGCTACGCCGAGCGCTCCGGCCGCGACCTTGCCGACCTCGACTTCTTCGTCGCTCTCGGCTACTGGAAGCTGGCGATCATTCTCGAGGGCGTATACGCCCGCTACGTCGCCGGCGGTTACGGCAAGGTCAACGAAGGCGTCGACGCCTTTGCCCGCCTGGTCGAGCGGCTCGCCGAGGCGGCCGACGAGGCCGAGCGGCGGGGCTGAGCCCCGCACCTTCACTGAGAAGCTCGTCCACCGGGATTGACAGATTCCAGAAGGGCTGGAAGGTTCGGCCCAGAAGCTAAGTAGAGGTCCGTCTCCGACCGGAGGCGGATCGTCCTGTCTCGTTCTTATTCGAAATCAAGGAGATCTTCGTGAAGCAGATCCGTAAGCGGCTCACGTACGCAAACGTGATGTCGACCATCGCCGTCTTCCTCGTCATCGGCGGCGCCACCGCCGTTGCCGCCACCGAATTGGGGAAGAACAGCGTCGGGACGAAGCAGCTGAAGGCCAACGCCGTCAAAGCCGGCAAGATCGCCAAAGAAGCCATCGCCAGCGGCAAGATCAAAAATGGGGCGGTGACCGAGTCCAAGCTAGGCGACGGCTCCGTCTCGAACGGCAAGCTGGCCGACGCGGCAGTGAACACCGCGAAGCTGAGCGGCAAAGCGGTCACCACCGCGAAGATCGGCGACAAAGCCGTGACGACCGGCCAGCTCGGAGACGCCGCGGTGACCACCACGCAGCTCGGCGGCAAAGCGGTCACCACGGCGAAGATCGGCGACAAAGCCGTGACCACCGGTCAGCTCGGCGACAAAGCCGTGACCACCGGTCAGCTTGGCGACCAGGCTGTGAACACGGGTCAGCTCGGTGCCAAAGCCGTGACCACCGGTCAGCTCGGCGACGAAGCCGTCACGACCGGACAGCTCGGCAACAGCGCCGTGACCGCGGCCAAGCTGGGCGCCGACTCGGTGACCGCCTCGAAGCTCGGCGCCGTCACCCTCGTCGAAAACAAAGTCGCGGTCGCCGCGAACGACCAGGTGCTGGTCGGCGCCGGGTGCACCGGCGGGCGGATCCTCCTCGACAGCGGCTACATCTGGAGTGCCCAGGCCCCGGGTCTCTACATCCAGGACTCGTTCCACTTCCTGAATGCGGTCTTCGACCGGGCGACCAACACCACCGGCACGAACCGGGAAATAACCGTTATCGCGTACTGCCTGGACCTCTAGGCATCTAGACCATCCGCGCCGCGTGCCGAGGCTCGAGGGTTCCCTCGGCCTCGGCCTCGGCGCGCTTGGACCAGCGGTTGAGCTCGCGGCGGGCGAGGACCATCTTGTGGACCTCGTCGGGGCCGTCGGCGAGCCGCAGCATGCGGCTGAAGCGCCAGAGGGCGGCGAGCGGGGTGTCATCGGTCATCCCCAGTGAGCCGTGGATCTGGATCGCCCGGTCGAGCACGTCCATGACCATGTTGGCGGCGACGATCTTGATCGCCGAGATCGACTGGCGGGCGGCGCGCTTGCCCTCGGTGTCCATCTTCCAGGCGGCGAAGAGGGTCAGCAGCCGGGCCTGGTCGATCTCCATCCGCGAGGCCGCGATCGCCTCCTGCACGAACTGCTTGTCGGCCAACGGGCCGCCGAAGGCAACGCGCTCGTTGGCGCGGCGGCACATCATCTCGTGCGCCCGCTCGGCGGTCCCGATCGCGCGCATGCAGTGGTGGATCCGGCCTGGGCCGAGCCGGTCCTGGGCGATCGCGAAGCCGGCGCCGCGTTCGCCGAGGAGGCTGTCGGCGGGCACCCGGCAGTTCTCGTAGCGGATCTCGCAGTGGCCGGGCCCCTTGGTGTGGCCCATCACCGGGATCGGCCGCACCAGCTCGAAGCCGGGGTTGTCGACGGGAACGCAGATCATCGAGGCGCGCGCGTAGGGGGGTGCCTCGGGGTCGGTGACGACCATCGCGATCGCCAGCTCGGCGCCCATCGCGCCGGAGGTGAACCACTTGTGGCCGTTGATGACCCACTCGTCGCCGTCGAGCTCCGCCCGCGCCTGCAGCAGGGTCGGGTCGGAGCCGGAGACCTCGGGCTCGGTCATCGAAAAACAGGAGCGAATCTGTCCCTCGAGCAGCGGCTCCAGCCACCTTTCCTTCTGTTGATCCGTCCCGTGCTCGGCGAGGATCTCCATGTTGCCGGTGTCCGGCGCGGCGCAGTTGAAGGCCATCCCGGCGACCACCGGGCTGCGGCCCATCTCCTCGCAGAGCAGCCCGTACTCCCAGTTGCTCAGCCCCGGGCCGAAGCGCTCGTCGGGCATGAACAGGTTCCACAGCCCCTCGGCCTTCGCTTTCTCGCGGACCTCGACCAGGCTGGCGGGGTAGGGAACGCCGGGGCCGACCTCGTCATCGAGGGCTTCCATCAGCTCGCGCTCGACCGGGTAGATCTCGGCGTCCATGAAGTCGAGGACGCGCTCGCGCAGAGCGGCGACCTCGGGGCTGGGGTTGAAGTCCATCGCTTCCTCTCTCCTCGTGGGCCAGGCAACGCTAGCTCAGGAACGCCGGCGGTACCGCGCGAACAGCTCGCCGTCCTGCTCCAGCAGCCACGCCAGCTCCAGCTCAGCGACCGCGGGAAGGTCGCCCTCGACGATGCGCGGGGCCCCGCCCCCGGCGAGCTTCGGTGCCGTGGTCAGGAACAGCTCGTCGACCAGTCCGCCGGCCTGCAGCTCGCCGTGTAGCCCGGGTCCGCCCTCGCAGAGGAGGGCGCGGATGCCGCGCTCGGCGCGCAGATGGCGCAATGCGGCGCCGACATCGACGAAGTCCTGGTGGCGGACCACCCGCACCGTGCTCGCCGTCGCCGGCGGCTCCGTCTCCGCGGCGGTGAAGATCAGGATCTTGCCGCCTTCGGTGAACGCGGGGGCGTCCCAGGGGAGATCGAGGCGGCCGCTGACGATCACCAGCAGCGGGTCGTGGGGGAGGCCGAGGCGCTCGCGCCGTTCCCGCGCCTCCTGCTGCTTGACCAGGCGGCCGTAGCGCTCGGCCCGCATCGTCCCGGCGCCGATCATCACCGCGTCGAAGCGGGTCCGCAGCCGGGCCAGCAGCGCCGTATCGGCGTCGGAGCCGATCGGGCCGGAGACGCCGGCTATCGTCGCCCGCCCGTCGACCGTGGCGGCGAAGTTCATCGCCACCCGCGGCCGCTCCGCCGGTGGGTCCTCCCAGGGCCGGTAGCCGTCGAGCTGCTCGTCGACCGTGGTCGGGCCGGGGTCGGGAAGGAGCCGCCGCATCGGGCGGAGGCTACCCGCGGCCGCTCAGGAGTAGTCGTGCCAGCCGACGAACTCGCGGCCGGCGAACCGCTGCAGCGCGGCGGCATCCTCGCTGAAGCGGCCGCGCACGGTCTCGAACAGGTCGTCGGGCAGCTTCGGCTTCTCCGCCGGCGGCTTGTCCGGGTCGTGGACGACCTTCTCGACCAGCCAGCGCATCGACTCCGGCAGGCGGTCGAAATTGCGGTCGAAGGAGCGGAAGCCCGGGAGCTTGATCAGCTTCTCCATGAGCTGGTATTTGTCGCCCTCCTTGGCGGACGACTTCTCCCACTCGCGGTCGAACTGCTCGGAGACGAAGTTCTCGTCGACGCCGGCGAAGGCGAAGGCCTTGCGCATCGTCGCCTCGCGTTCGCGCTGCAGCTCCTCCTGGGTGATGATCTCGATCTGCTCACGGTCGAACAGCTCCAGGTAGGGCTGAAGCTGCATCCAGTACTTGGAGCGGTTGATGTAGGAGGTGTCGGGTCGGGAGAGGACCTCGACCATGTCGCCGTTCTCGTAGCCGGCGCCGGTCGCGTGGACCCAGTGGGAGAGGATGCGCTTGATCGGGTCGCGCACCATGTAGAGCAGGCGGGCGTCGGGGCAGTGCTCGTGGATTCGCTCGGCGACGCCCTCGAAGCGGGGCAGGTTGGTGTAGTGCGGCGATGACTCGCCGCGGACCTTGAAGCGGTCGTCGAAGCGGCTTGCGTACCAGTCGAGGCCGAGGTCCCAGTTCAGCTCCTCGACGAAGAAGTTCAGCTCCTTCGGCTTCGACATCTGGATTTCCGGATGCAGGCCGAGGTAGTGATGGATGCTCGTCGTGCTGCACTTGAGGCCGCCGATGATGATCAGGTTCGGCAACTGCGCGTGAGCTTTGCGCCGGCGCCGGCGGCGGCTCTTGCGGTCGGCCGCGTAGCGCTCGCGGGCGCGATCGCACATCGCCTTGTCGGCGGGGTCTGGAGGCAGCGTCTGGGGTGGCATATGCGTGTCGGTGTCCGGCACGAGCGGGCTAGTGTAACCGCGATGCCACTCGCCGATCTCGGATCCAGTTTCAACTTCTTTTTCAATAGCGCGGCGGAATTCTTTCGCCACCTCTCAGAGATCCGCTGGACCCAGTTCGGCATTGCTCTGCTCTGCCTGTTGGCAATGCAGTTGGCGCGTGCCTGGGCCTGGCGCAACGTCCTGCGGGCCTCCTATCCGGACCGCCGCATCGACTTCCTGCCGCTCGGCGCCGCCTATCTGGCCGGGGCCGGGATCAACGCGGTCATACCCGCGCACGCGGGCGACGTCACCAAAGTCTTTCTGGTCAAGCGCCAGATCCCCGGCTCCTCCTATCCGGCGGTGACCTCTTCGTTCCTGGTGCAGACGGTCTTCGACACCAGCGTCGGCATCCTCGTCCTCTTCTACGCGATCAGCCAGGGGCTGCTGCCGCCGCTGCCGCGGATCCCCGACCTGCCCGCCTTCGAGATCGCCTTCTGGGTCGAACACCCGCAGGTGCTGGCGATCACGGTCGGCGTGCTGCTGATCGCGCTCGCGATCGGCATCTACTACCTCGCCCACCACGTCCGGCGTTTCTGGGCGCGCGTTCGACAGGGCCTGGTGATCCTCGCCGAGCCGCGCCGCTACCTGCGCGAGGTCGCCGCCTGGCAGGGGGTCGGCTGGCTCCTTCGCTTCGCCGCCTTCTGGTTCTTCCTCGGGGCTTTCGGCATCCCCGGCTCGGTCGGCAGCGTGATGCTGGTGATGAGCGTCCAGGCGATCGCCAACATCGTTCCCTTCACCCCCGGCGGCGCCGGCGCCCAGCAGGCGCTGCTGGTGGCGACCCTGAGCGGTCCCTCGCGCACCGCCGTCCTCTCCTTCTCCGTCGGCACCCAGATCGCGATGGCCGCCTGGTCGGTCGTCCTCGGCTTCGCCGCGATGCTGCTCGTCTTCAGGACCACCGACTGGCGCGGGCTGATCAAACAGGCCCAGGACGAGGCCGAGCAGGAAAAGGCCGGGGCCGAGCCGGAGGCATCGGCGGCGGGCGGCGGTTAGCGACCCCGCAGCCAACGCTCCAGGTCGCGGCGGTCAACGATGCCGTGCACCAGCAGAACACGCTCCTCGTGGACCAGGTCGAACATGATCCGAAGATGACCAGCGCGCAATCGGTAGAAGTTATCCTCGCGCCCGCGGATTCGCTTCAGTGAGTTACCGCCGCGAGTTCCCGTTGAGGCTCCGCTCTGGGCGGCTTGGTGCCGCAGCGATCGCGCGACCCGTGCCCTGTCGGGTTTGGGGAACCCACGCAACTGACGCGCCGCCGCTCTGGTCAGCCGGACTTCGTATGACTCCGATGGGCGCATCGCCGAACGGTTCGACGCTGGGCGTCAGACGTCGTCGAGGGCTACGGATTCGCCAGCCGCATGGTCGCGGCGCCCACTCTTTCGCATCTCTACGAACTCTTTCGCGTGGGCGAGGATGAAATCCTCGGCGTCCTCCATCGACATGATCACGGCGGCGGGGCGGCCACGTTTCGTGACAACGATTCGCTCGCCAGCTTCGACCTCCTCGATTACGCGCGAGGCCGTGTTCTTCAATTCCTTGATGCCGATCTCATGCAATGGGTGGCTCCTTAAGTAGCCACCTCCATCATGGTGGTCGGCGGCAGAGCTGTCAATGAGCCGGTTCAACTCGACCATCCGGGATAGGTTCCGGCGACCCGCCACTGCCAGGGTGGTCGCTCGCCGGCGGGGAACTCGTAGTGGTTGCGGCCGGGGAGCGTCTCGAGCGGGACCAGGGCGGGATCGTCGGAAAGCAGCAGCTCCGTCCCGGCGGCGGCCTCGATTTCACCGCGACCGGCGCGGTGAACGAGCTGTTCCCAGCCGAGCGTGGGGCGGTAGAGCCAGTAGACGATCTCGACCCAGCCGAGCGAGCGCCGGCGGTCGCGCAGCTCGGTGAAGACGGTGGTGCGGCGGTTGGAGGCCGTCAGGTGGGAGCCGGCGGCGACAGCGCAGCTTTCGCGGCGGCAGCGGCGAAAGTCGACCGGCGCCAGCGGCAGGCCGGAAGGGCCGGGCCGCGCGAGCGGCGCCGGTGCCAGCGCCCGCACGGCCCGGGCCAGGGGCCAGCCGTAGGCGGGGACGAGGGGATGGTGCGTGCAGGCGTCGGGCAGGCGGGGCCCGCAGGTGAGGCGCCTGCCGAGCGTCGCCGCCAGGTCGCGGCCGGCACCGACCTCGCCGCCGGCGGCGATCGCGGCCACGGCCGCGAGTAGGACCAGAGCGACCAGCGCCGCCAGCCCGGCTTGCTCGACGCTCGCCGATCCTCGCTCCGGGTCCTTGTGCCGCCGCATCGCTCCGACGCTAGGGGCCGGGGGCGCACGCGTGGCGCGCGAAAAGTCCCGATTCCGCCCCCGCGGTGTCGCCGGTCTGCTTACATGGGGGCATGGAGGGCAGCCCCTTCAACCTCTTCGGCGACCCCGACGAGTTCCGCGCCCGGATGGAGGAGCTCTCGGAGCAGATGCAGTCCTCCCAGCGCGTCGCCTGGGCCGACAACGCGATCAAGCTCGCGGTCGAGATGACCGTCGCCTCGATCTCCAGGTTGGAGCTGACCGGCGGCGCCGACGAGCAGGCGATGCAGGTCCGCGACGCGATCCGCGTCCTCTTCCCAGAGGCGGTCACTCTGGTGCGTGAGGCCCGCGAAGGCTTGAGCTAAAGCAGCTCGAACCGCAGCGTGATCACGGCGCCGCGGCCGGTGAGGCCGCCGGCGAGCTCGATCGGGATCGCGATCAGCAGCGCCGGGATCGCCAGGATGACGCTGGCGAGGCCGTCGATCCACCGCTGCCAGGGGCGGGCCGCTCGCACGGCCGCCGCGCGGCCGAACTTGCCGAGGGCGACGTTGTGGCCGAAGGTGACGCTGTTCAGCAGCGTCTGCCAGGTCGCGGCCAGGCCGGCGCCCGGGGCCCAGCGCCGGGACTTCACGACCTGGTCGCGGCGCGCGACCAGCCGCCGCACCGACTCGACCGTGAACAGGTAGCGCGCGCCCGGCACCAGACCGGCCCAGCCGGCGCTGCCGAGCGAGGCGGCGTAGCCGGCCCGGTTGGCGATCCGCGTGCGCTCACCGTCGCGGAGCCGTCCCAGCTCCCGCAGGGCCTCCTCCGGCTCCGCGCCGTCGCCGACCACACCGAGCCCGCAGCTCTCGCAGCGCTTGACCGGAGCGCCGAGGCCGGCAGGCCCCGAGAGCCAGCCGAAGAGCGGCTCGCCGCAGGCGGGGCAGGGGGGGTTCTCGGGACCGGCGCCGGCCTCGAGCGGGACGACGGGGGTGCGCTGCGCATCGCTCATGCGCGGTAGCGTACGGCCCCGCCCGGGGCGCCGTCCCGGATCGCAACCCATGAGAGGGGCCGAGGTGCCGAGCAAGCAAGAGACGATCGCCTGGGAGACCCGCTGGGCGGTGCCGGTGGCGCTGGCCACCTTCCTCGCGGTTGCGTTGATCATCGCCCCCAGCTTCTTCAGCGAGGTGAGCGGCAGCGGCGATGCCGCGGTGCTGCGCTCGACCGATGCCCACAGCGGCTCGGTGGTCCTCGCCGGCATCATGCAGGCGCTCGGCTTCGCCCTGCTCGCGATCCCGCTCGTCTACCTCTTCCGGGTCGTGCGGGCGCGCAGCCCGCGGGTCCTCTCGCAGTTGATCGGCCTGGTCGTGATCGCGCCGCTCTTCCTCGCGATCTCGACCGGCCTCTCCGGCTTCGCCCGCGGCGAAGCCGCCGACCAGTTCGTGGCCGGCGAAGCGAAGTCGACCCTCTCGCCGAAGGAGGCGAGAAGCGAGTGCCGCTCCGACCTCAAGGACGAAGGGGCGGAGGACTTCGCCAAGGAATACGACGCGAAGCCAGGCAGCGCCGCGCTGGCGGCCTGCGAACAGCGCAAGATCGAAGACGAGGAAGCCTCGAACGCGATCGGCGAAGCGTCGCTTTCCTCGATCGCCGCCGGTCTCGGCGTCGCCGGCGGGCTCGGCTTCGTGGTCGCCCTCTTCTACAGCTGTCTCTGGGCGATGCGAACCGGCATCCTGACCCGCTTCTGGGGCTCGCTGGGAATGGCCCTCGGCGTCGCCGCCCTGCTCGGCCTGGTCATCTTCACCCTGATCTGGTTCGTCTACTTCGCCCTCCTCATCCTCGACCGCATCCCCGGCGGCAAACCCCCCGCCTGGCCCGCCGGCGAAGCCATCCCCTGGCCCACCCCCGGCGAGAAAGCCGCCGCCGAACTACAGGGCGAAGAGCCTCTGCCGGAGCCTGGCGATCCCGAACTCGGCACCGCCGACCCCGAAGCTCCCGACCCTGGCGGCGACGAACCCCGCCGCAAGCGCAAGCACCGCGACTAACCCCACTAAGCGCGGATCAGCGCAGCAGGCTCACCACCAGCGCGGCTGAACCCCGGTTGAAGCTCGGGCGGGGGTCCGGGTAGGGGCGAAGCGTCTTGCACTTTTTTGCGACGGGCACCCCTCGGACGGCCCCCAGCAACCCTCAAAAAAGTTAAGCGAAGCCCCTACCCGGACCCCCGCCCGCGTCCCTCACCCGAGCGGATTCAGCCCCGGCGGCGCCTCCGCCTGCTCGGCAGAAGCCCGCGCCCGCTTCCGCTGCGTCCGGATCTCACTCATGATCCGCTCCAGGCGCGGCTCGGCCGAGGTGTCGACGTGGCTCATGGTCGCGGCAACGCCGGGGTGGATCGCGGCGATTCGTTCGTGCATCGCCTGGGCGACGGCGCGGTAGCCGGGGTGGCCCTCGCGGCCGGAGCGCAGCTCGATCAGGTGCATCGCCTCGCGGGCGTTGAGGTCGAGCGTGTAGCGGATCCGGTAGGCGAGGCTGAGCGCGTAGGGCGCCTGCTCGGGAAGGCCGGCCGCGACCAGGCGCTCGTACTCGGTCCGGGAGAAGCTCCAGGGCCCGTTCGAACTCGCCGCCCGCACCGGCTTCCCGAACCTCGTCGGGGACGCCGGCGCCGAGGTCGGGGCCGAGCCGCTGCCACTGGCAGGTCAGCATGCGATGGCGCTGGAGGTCGCGGAAGGCTCCGTAGTCGGAGACGATCTCGAAGCGGTAGCGGAGCGCCTCGAAGCCACGCCCGGGCCGGTGGCGGCGGTTGGCGCGCTCCCCGACCAGCGCCGCCAGCAGCTCCGCCCGCTCGGAGCGGTCGAGCACGTCGAGGCGGGCGAGCACGTCGGTCTCCGGGACCGTGGCCGCCTCGAGCAGGCAGGCGGCGAGCAGGTTCTCTTCGCTGCCGTCGACGTGAACCAGCTCGACCGACGGCGTGTCCTCGCCGTTGCCGCGGCGATCGAGTCCGAGCCGGGCGACCCAGCTCTCGGTCTGCTCGCGCCGCCGCTCCAGGTAGGAGACCCACTCGCCGCCGCGGTCGGGCCGATCGACCCTGGAGACGAAGCTGGGCATCACCCGCTTCAACTCGCCGAGGATCATGCCGCCGTACTCGCGCGCCTCCGGCAGCGGCGAGGCCATCAACCGCAGGATCAGCTGCTCGTAGGCCTGGCCGGAGGCGTAGATGCCGACGTGGCTCAGCGTCGCCGCCGGCAGCAGGCCGCGCAGCAGGTCCAGCGCCTTGGCCCGGATCGAGCGCTGCCAGGCGCCCTCGGGCTCGCTGTCCCCGCGCGGCCAGCGTTCCGCCGCCCAGGTCTCGACCGCGGTCAGCGAGCGCGAGTAGATCGCGAACAGCTCGTCCATCGTCGCGGCGAACTCCGGGCCCAGCTGCTCGTCGCGGTAGAAGCGGTAGCCGCCGTCGGGCAGCGGCTGGTCATAGGGGATGTAGCGGGTCGACTGCTCGAGGTAGGCGGCGAGGCGCCCGCGCTGCAGCAGCTTGGTGAGGATGTTGGAGACCCACTCGCAGGCGACGTGGGCGCCGCCGACCTGGGCGATCGAGTCGTCGCCATAGCCGACGAAGACGCGCTCGTAGAGCTGCGCGGCGCGCGCTCCCTCCTCGGCGTCGAAGGGCCGGCCGCCGGCTGGGGAGTCCTCCGCGAACTCCTCCAGGTAGAGCCGGCGAACGGTCCCAGAATACCGTGAGTAGCGGGCAAAAAGCGCCCCCTTGACGGTCTCGGGCAGGTTCACCAGGGCGAACACGGGGCGGTCCAGATTGGTGAAATGAGGGGCGAGGACCGCTCGCTCCGCGTCGCTGAAGTGTTCGACCGGGTAGCGCACCGGCGCATCGTAGTGACGACCGGAGACGGGCCGTCCCCACCTCGATCTCCGGCCAGTTCAGGCAGAATCCGTACTTAAAATTTATGATCGCCCTAAAGCCCCCAACAGATCCGGACCAGCGCCGCCCGCTCGGCGCCGGCTTCCTCGTCGCCGGCCTGATCGCGATCGCCGCCGGGCTGCTGCTGCCGCTGGCCCTCGGGAGCTTTTCCGATCGCCAGGAGGCTCTGCTGGCGCTGGTCGAGGCGGCCTGCCTCGCGGCGATCGCCGCCGGTGTGGTGCTGATGGCGCGGCGGCTGCGCGCCAGCCACCAGGCGCTCTGGGCGCTCTCGCGGCGCGACGAGCTGACCGGGGTCGGTAACTACCGCAGCCTGCACGAGCGGCTGGCCGAGGAAATCGCCCGCCACCGGCGCCACTCGCGTGAGTTCGGCCTGGTCCTGCTCGACCTCGACGGCTTCAAGGCCGTCAACGAGCGCCTCGGCCACCTCGATGGGGACCGGCTCCTGGCCGAGATCGGCGTGGCTCTGAGCGACGCGGTGCGGACCGAGGACTCGGTCTTCCGCCAGGGTGGCGACGAGTTCGCGGTGATCGTCCCCGAGGCCAACGCCGAAGAGGTCGAGGAAGTCGCCGCGCGGTTGCGCGCGCGGGTCGCCCGGCGCGGCTTCGGCAGCGACGAGAAATGGCCGGTCAGCGCGACCAGCGGCTTCGCGATGTTTCCCGTCGACGGCGGCGGAGTCGAGGATCTGCTCGGCTTTGCCGACTCCGATCTCTTTGCCGCCAAGCGCGCCGGCCGCGGCGTCTAGTCGTCACGCTGGGAGGCGCAATTCGTTTCCAAGGCCTGACGTTCGTGCCGTAACCTGTCGCAACTTTTTGTCTACGGTCGATCCGGCCGGGCGATGGGCGCTCGACATGACCGATCGGAGGAAGCGTGTGGGGGAGGAGCTGGGTGGCGGTGGCGCTGGTGGTCATGGGCGGGATCGGATTGGTGCCGCCGCTGGAAGTCGAAGCGCGGCCCGGGTCGGGGCGGACGGCGATCGTCTCGCTCGGCGACAGCTTCATCTCCGGCGAGGGCGGGCGCTGGCTCGGCAACGGATCGGAGCCGCTGGGGAAGAGGTCCGGCACCGACCGGGCCGCCTTCGACTGCGATGACTGGGGATGCGATTACGACCCCGGGCGCGTCTACGGCGCCTCGGCCGAGAGCGAATGCGATCGCTCCGACGTGGCGCCGATCCGCAGCGCCCCGGTCGCTGTCGCGGTGAGGGTCAACCTGGCCTGCTCGGGAGCGCGGCTGGCCAACGTCTGGCCCTTCGCCGACGGCGGCCGGCCCCACTTCGGCGAGCCGCCCCAGGTAGATCGCCTCGCCGCTGTCGCGGCGCGCGACGACGTCCGCATGGTCGTCCTCACCGCCGGCGCCAACGACGTCGGCTTCGGCGAGTTGGTCGCTGGCTGCGTGTTCGACTGGTTGCGCAGCTCGCCCGGGGATCGGCAACTGTGCCGCGCCGATGCCCAGACGGCCGTCGCGGCGCGCCTGCCGACGCTGGAACGGGGGCTCGCGCGGGCGCTGCGCGACGTGCGGATGACCATGGCTTTGGCGGGCTACGGACGTGGCGACTACCGCCTGGTCGCGATGGGATACGCGTCGCCGTTTCCGGAGGGGCGCTGGATCCGCTACCCCGAGGACGGTCTGGACCGGCTCAGCGAGGGCGGCTGCCCGGTCTGGAGCGAGGACGCGAGCTGGGCGGCGGGCGAGGGAATCGGCGCGATCGTGGCGACGATGCGGGTCGCCGCGGGCGGCGCCGGGGCTGAGTTCCTCGACCTGCGCCACGCCCTCGACGGCCACCAGCTCTGCGACAGCCGCTCGCGACGGGTCGGGCCCGAGGGTCCCGCGCCGGAGAGCGCCGAGTGGGTCCGGCGCCTCTCCGCCGTGCAAGGCTCGAGCCGCGAGTCGCTGCACCCCAATGCCTACGGGCAGCGGGCGATCGGCGCCTGCCTCGGTCTCCTCTACCTGCGCCCTCGCGGCAGCTACGACTGCGCGGCCACACCGGGACGCGGTTACGCGGACGGCATGAGCCTTCAATCCACTGACTGAGGACTCAGGGGGGTTGCGGTGATGGCGCCGCCGCCATCAGCTCGACCCGGTGACCGCCGGGGGCGACGACGTGAGCGCGCGGGGCGCCCCAGTGTTCGCGGCCGGGCCGGGTCTCGAAGCCGTGCTCGCGCAGCCGGCCCAGGGCCGACTCGAAGTCCGGGACGACCAGCGCCAGGTGCCCACGGTCCGGGACGGTCGGGCGCTCCTCGTGCATCAGGTGGATCTGCGTCCCCTCGCGTTCGAGCCAGGTGAAGTCCTGTGCCAGCGCCGGGGGCGGCTCGACCCGGCTGAAGCCGACCAGCTCGAAGAACTCGACAGCGCGCTCGACTTCGCCCGGTTGGAGCTCGATTCCGACGTGGTGCAGCATCGCCTGGCGAGAGTAAGGCAGCTGTGGCGAAAAGACACGCAGCAGGCACACACCCGCAACGTTTTGTCCGCTACGGTGGAACAATGGCAGGCGTGAGAGATGTATGGACCGACGAGAGGCTTGATGACATGAGCCGGCGGATGGACGACGGGTTCGCAAGGGTCGATGCCGACCTCCGAGCGCTGAACTCCAGGTTCGACGGTCTGCAGCGCACCATGCTTCAGGTTGGCGGGGGTGTGATCGTGGCCTTGATCGGGCTGATCGCAACCCAGCTCTGACCGCTCTGGAGTGAGCCGGGGCTAGAGCAGCAGCGAGAGCAGTGCGGCGACGACGACGATCGCGGTCGACCAGGTGACCGCCTCGGCGGTGATCTCCATGTCGAGGCCGTAGGCGTGGGCGATGACCAGGGAGTTGAGGCCGGAGGGCATCGCCGAGAGCAGGCGGTAGGCGGCGGGGAGGTCGATCAGGGGCGCCGCCAGCAGCATCAGCAGCGCCGGGACTACGGCCAGCCGGGTCCCGATCACCAGCGCGACGGGGCGGGTCAGCGGCGGCGGGATCGGCAGCTCGCCGTGCTCGGCGTTCTCGGCCAGGGTGGCGCCGACGGCGAAGAAGCCGATCGGCAGGATGGCGACGATCAGCGCCTGCGAGAGGTCGACGAGGGCCTCGGGCGCCAGCGCCTTCGGCGCCAGGATGCCGGCGATCGCCGCGTAGAGCGGCGGGTTGCGGGTGAAGAAGGCGCCGACCCGCTGGCGCGGGGTTTCGCCGGCTTTGGTCCCGAAGGCGGCGCCGACCGCGAAGGCGCCGAGCAGCAGGCAGGGGCCGGTGACGAGGACGTCGTAGAGGACCGCGGTCGAGAGCTGGTCGCGGCCCAGCAGCGCCACCGCCAGCGGGTAGCCGAGGTAGCCGGTGTTGACGCTGAGCACGCAACAGACGACGGCGCCGGTCTGGGGGCGGCTCAGCTTCAGCACCCGGCTCGCGACCCACCAGGCGAGCAGGGCGCCGAGCGAGGAGGCGACGATGCCGAGGGCGAGGCCGACCCCGTGGCTGAGGTCGATCTCGCTGGCGGCGATGTTGAAGAAGATCACCGGCGGCAGCAGCACGTAGAGCAGCAGCACCAGGGCTTTGCGGGCGGCGTTCGCCGCCCCCCGCGGCCAGCGTCCCTCCGACCAGACGCCGACGGCGACGGCGGCGACGATCGCGAAGGTGGTGAGGAGGACGCCCATCGCGGGCCAGTCTGACGGTGCTCAGCCGAAGAGCGAGGCGCCGGCGCGGGCCGCGAACTCGACCAGCGGCTGCGGGATCACGCCGAAGAAGACCGTCGCGGCGGCGGCCAGCAGGGCCGGGCCGACGAGGTACCAGCGGCGGCCGGCCTCGGGGTCGACCGGGTCGGCCTCGGGGGAGGCGCCGGCGATCGCCGGGGCGCCGGCCACGCGCTCGGACTCGGGGCGCATCCACATCGCCGCCACCACCTTCAGGTAGTAGCCGAGCGAGATCATCGTCCCGATCGCGATGAAGACCGCGAGCCAGGTGTAGTCGCCTTCGACCAACGCCTCGATCAGGTAGAGCTTGCCGATGAAGCCGACCGTCGCCGGTAGCCCCGCCAGGCCCAGCATCGAGATCGTCAGCGGCCAGGCCAGCAGCGGCCGCTCGGCGCCGAGTCCCTGGACCGAGCGGATCGAGTCGCCGAACGGGGTTTCGCGCTCGCGGGCGACGATCACGCTGAAGGCGGCGAGGTTCATGAAGGCGTAGCCGGCGAGGTAGAAGACCAGCGAGCTGACCCCGGCCTCGGTGGCGACGACGATCCCGCCCAGCATGTAGCCGGCCTGGGCGATGCCGGAGTAGCCGAGCAGCCGCTTCAGCGAGTCCTGGCCGAGGGCGCCGACGTTGCCGACGACGATCGAGACCGCGGCGAGCACCGCCAATGCCGGTTGCCACTGCTCTAGCTGCGGGCCGAGGGCGACGTCGAAGAAGCGGATGAAGACGGCGAAGGCGGCGGCCTTGGTCGCGACCGCCATGAACGAGGTGATCGGGGTCGGCGCCCCCTGGTAGACGTCGGGCGTCCACTGGTGGAAGGGGGCGATCGAGGTCTTGAAGGCGAGCCCGACCGCGCACATCGCGATCCCGACCAGGATCAGCGGGTCGCCGAGGACGCCGTTGTGGGCGATCCCGATCGCGATCCCCTGGAAGCCGGTCGAGCCGGTGCCGCCGTAGAGGAAGGCCATCCCGTAGAGCAGCGTCGCCGAGCCGAGCGAGCCGACGATCAGGTACTTCAGCCCCGACTCGAGCGAGCCCTCGCGGCGCAGGTTGGTGGCGCAGAGGATGTAGAGCGGGATCGAGAGGGTCTCGATCGCGACGAAGAAGGTGACCAGGTTCTGGGCCTGCGCCAGCAGCACCATCCCCAGGACGGAGCCGATCAGCAGCGCGTGGTACTCGCCGGAGCCGGCTTCCTCGACCGCTCGCTCGCGGGTCGAGAGGAGGACGCAGGCGCCGGCGGTGAGGATCGCGATCAGCGAGATCGAGATCGCCAGGTCGTCGAGCTTGAGCGCCCCGGTGACCAGGCTCTTGCTCTCGCCCCACTGCCAGATCAGCAGCCCGGCGGCGCTCGCCAGGGTGATCAGGGTCAGACCCGGCGCGCTCCGCCGCAGGGGCTTGAACACGGCCGAGAGCAGGACCACGCAGAGGCCGACCGTGAGGGCGATGATCGGCGCGATGCCGGCGTAGTCGATGACGGGCTCGTTGAAGTTCATGGCTTCTCCAGCGGTGCGTAGCCGGTCCACTTCGAGTCATCGTTGCTCTTCACCAGCTGTCCTTCCGGCGCCGGCCCGCCGGTCACATTCGCCACCGTCCGCTCGACGGTCGGGGCGGTGCGGTGGAGGATCAGCTGCGGGTAGAGGGCGAGGCCGAGGATGCAGAGCACCAGGGGCGCCAGCACGAGCCCGTCGCGGAGGCCGATCTCCCGCGAGGCGATCCCGTCCGGCTTGCGGTTGTGCATCGCGTGCTGGTAGAGGCGCAGCGCGTAGTAGGCCGACATCGCGACGCCGCTGATCGCGATGACCGCAAACACGATCTTCGCCTGGAAGAGGCCGTTGAGGATGTAGAACTCGCCGATGAAGTTGGCCGAGCCCGGCATCGCCAGGGTGGCCAGGGCGACGATCAGGAACAGCGCCGCCAGGACCGGGGCGCGCAGCGCCATCCCGCCCATCTCGCGGATGTCCTCGCTGCCGGTGCGCTCGACCAGGATCGCGACGATGACGAAGAGCGGCGCCACCACGAGCCCGTGGTTGACCATCTGCAGGATCGCCCCGTCGCTGCCGTCGGCGCGCAGGGCGAAGATCCCGGCGGTGATGAAGCCGAGCTGGGCGACCGAGGAGTAGCCGGCGATCAGCCGCACGTTGGTCTGGGTGAAGGCCATCACCGAGCCGTAGAGGATCGAGGCCAGGGCGACGACCAGGATCACCTCCTGGAACTCGACCGTGGCGTCGGGGAAGAGCGGCAGCACCACCCGCAGGAAGCCGTAGGCGCCGACCTTGGCGAGGACGCCGGAGAAGACGACCAGCACCGGCAGCGGCGCCGCCCGGTAGGCGTCCGGCATCCAGCCGTGCAGGAGGAAGGCCGGCATCTTCACGAGGAAGGCGGCGGCGAAGAACCAGAAGATCCAGCGCTGGCTGCCGACGCTGAGCCCCTGCTGCTGCAGCGCCGCGATCGAGAAGGTGAGGTGGCCGCCGTCGGCGGAGATGATCGCCGCTGCGATCGCCCCCACCAGCATCAGCAGCGAGCCGATCAGGGTGAAGATCATCATCTTCAAGGTCGCCGCCGCGGCCGTCGGGCCGCCCTCGCGGTCGCTGCCCCAGGAGCCGAAGAGGAAGTAGAACGGCACCAGCATGAAGTCGAAGAAAAGGACGAAGAGCAGCAGATCCTGAGCCAGGAACGCGCCCAGCGTCGCCGTCTCCGCGACCAGCATCAGGAAGAAGAAGAGGTGGGGGCGGTCCTGCGTGCGGAAGGCGGCGAAGGCCGTTCCGCCGACCCAGAGCAGCGCCGTCAGCAGCACCAGGAAGAGATTGAGGCCGTCGATCCCGAGGCTGTAGTCGACGCCGAGGCCGGAGATCCAGGCGGTGTCGACCGTGTACTGCAGGCCGGAGGAGCCGCTGTCGAAGCCCACGACCATGCCGATCGCGATTCCCAGCGTCACCACGGTCCCCAGTACCGCCCACCAGCCGGCGACCCGCTTCGGCAGGAAGAGGCCGACGATGCCGAAGGCCAGCGGGGTCCAGAGCAGGGAGTTGATCATGAGCTGCTCAGCAGGAAGTAGAGGGCGAGCCCGGCGACGCCGGCGATCAGCAGCAGCGCGTAGCTGCGGACGAAGCCGTTCTGGACGGCGCGGACGACGCCGCCCGCCCCGCGCACCGTCTCCTCGGTGCCATTGACGATGCCGTCGACGACGAAGCGCTCGAAGACGCGGTTGGCGAAGCGGCCGATCGCCAATGCCGGGCGCACGATCAGGAAGTCGATCGCCTCGTCGAAGTACCACTTGTTGGAGAAGAGGGTGTGGAGCGGCTTCAGGCGCCGCTGCAGGATCGCCGGCGCCGTCGGCTGGGCGACGTAGAACCACCAGGCGACGGCGATGCCGAGGACGGAGATCGCGGCGCCGACCCCGAGGCCCTCCCAGTCGGCCAGGGTCGAGGGCTGGATCGCCACCAGCGGCGAGCCCGCGAAGACCGGCTCGAGGAACTTGGTCACGGCGTCATCGACGCCGGGGACCTGGACGAGGCCGCCGAAGAGCGCGAGGAAGGAGAGGACCCCCATCGCGATCGCCATCGGCCGCGACTGCTCGGCGATGTGGTGCTCGGAGCCGGGGAAGCCGACGTCGGTGTCCTCCTCTTCGCCGGTCCCGGGGTTGAACGGGTGGGCGTGGTGGACGTGGCCGGTGTCGATCAGCTCCTGCGCCTCCTTACAGGGCGTCCCCGGCAGGACCCGGAAGATCAGCCGGAAGGTGTAGACGGCGGTGAGGAAGGCGCCGAGGTAGCCGAACACGGTGAAGATCACGTACATCCCGCCGCGGGCGTCGGCGTAGGCGAGGATCTCGTCCTTGGAGAAGAAGCCCGAGGTGCCGGGGAAGGCCGCGAGGGCGAGGCCGCCGCAGACCATCGCGATCGAGGTGAACCGCATCGCCTTGCCGAAGCCGGACATCTTGTCGATGTTCTGCTCGTTCGCCATCGCGGCGATGATCGAGCCGGCGGCCATGAAGAGCAGCGCCTTGAAGAAGGCGTGGGTCATCAGGTGGAACATCCCGGCGCTGTAGGCGCCGATCGAGACGCCGACGACCATGTAGCCGATCTGGCTCATCGTCGAGTAAGCGATCGCCCGCTTCAGGTCGGTCATCACCAGGGCGATCGTGCCGGCGATCAGCAGCGTCGCCAGGCCGACGAAGGCGGAGATGTCGGCGGCGGTCGGGGCCAGTTCGAAGAGGACGTGGGTGCGGGCGATCAGGTAGACGCCGGCGGTGACCATCGTCGCCGCGTGGATCAGCGAGGAGACCGGGGTCGGCCCCTCCATCGCGTCCGGCAGCCAGGTGTGGAAGGGCAGCTGCGCCGACTTGGCGAAGGCGCCGACCAGGAGCAGCAGGCAGATCGCGGTGATCGTCCACTCGTTGGTGTGGAAGACGGTCGGCGCCTTCTCGAAGACCTCGCCGTAGTCGAAGGTTCCGAGTTCGCGGAAGATCAGGAAGGCGGCGAGGGTGAGGCCGATGTCGCCGACGACGTTGATCACGAAGGCCTTCATCCCCGCCCGGGTCGCCGTCGCCCGCCGGTACCAGAAGCTGATCAGCGCGTAGGAGGCGAAGCCGACGAAGGCCCAGCCGACGATCAGCAACACGAAGTTGCCGGCGAGGACCAGCAGCAGCATCGAGAAGACGAAGAAGTTGAGGTAGGCGAAGAAGCGGTGGTAGCCCTGGTCGGACTGCATGTAGCCGAACGAGTAGAGGTGGATCAGGGTCGAGACGCCGGTGACGACGAGGACCATGAAGACCGAGAGCGGGTCGACGAAGATCCCCAGCTTGATGTCGAGGCCGCCGGCGCTGGCGTAGTCCCAGAGCGAGGAGGCGTGGTGCTGCGCCTCGCCGGGCTCGCCCAGCAGGGTTAGCAGGGCGCCGATGCCGCAGGCGAAGGCGAGCGCGATCGCCAGCGTGCCGACGATTCCGGCGACCTTCGCCGGCAGCACCTTGAAGCCGAGCCCGATCGCGATCGAGCCCAGCAGCGGGAAGAGCAGGACCAGCCAGGCCCAGGCGGTGGCGCTCATCCGCGCAGCTCCCGCAGGTCGTCGACGTCGAGTGGCAGCTTGCGGCGGAAGAGGGCGACGATCAGGCCGAGGCCGACGACGACCTCACAGGCGGCGATCACCATCACCACGATCGCGAACACCTGCCCCTGCTGGTTGCCGACCATGCGGCTGAAGGCGACCAGCGCCAGGTTGCCGGCGTTGAGCATCAGCTCGAGACAGAGCAGGATCACCATCGGGCTGCGCCTGATGAGGATCCCGACTGCCCCGGTGGTGAAGAGCAGGGCGGAGAGGACGATGTACCACTCGATGTTCATGGGGCGGCTCCGGGGGACGGCGGCGCCGCAACCCCGTCCGGACGCGCCTGCGGCGCTGAGTGTCCGGTCGGGGTCGCGGCGCCGCCGTCCCCACGACGACGACCCGCCAGGACGATTGCTCCAACGGCCGCCAGCAAGAGCAGGATGGACGAGGCCTCGAAGGGGATCAGGAACTTCTCGAGGAGGAGGCGGCCGATGGCGGCGGGGTCGCCGAAGCCGGCGGGGACGTCGGGGCCGTGGGTGCCGAGGGCGAGCAGGGCGGAGGAGAGGACGGCGACCGAGAGCTCGATGAACAGGGCCAGGGCCAGCAGCGGTGCGAGGAAGCGCTGGCCGGGGATCGACTCCCAGGCCGACTCGCCGCCGCCGACGTAGGCGACGACGAAGACGTAGAGGACCATCACCGCGCCGGCGTAGACGACGACCTGGGCGGCGGCGACGAAGGCCGAGGTGAGCAGCAGGAAGAGGACCGCCAGCGAGAACAGGTGGACGATCAGCGCCAGCACGCTGAAGAACGGGTTGCGCATCGCGACGACGCCGACGGCACCGCCGAGCGCGCCGATCGCGGCGAGGAAGAACAGCACCGCTTCCATCTATTCCCCCTCGCTTTTCAGCGGGGTGCGCTCGATCGGCTCGGCCAGCAGCATCTCCTTGGTGAAGATCAGGTTGCTGCGGTCGTAGTCGGCCATCTCGTAGTCGTGGCCCATCGTGATCGCGTCGAAGGGGCAGGCGATCTCGCAGTAGCCGCAGAAGATGCAGCGGCTGAGGTTGATCTCGTAGACCGCGGCGTAGCGCTCGCCGGCGGAGACGCGCTCGCCGGGGATGTTCTCGGCGGCGACGACGCGGATGCAGTCGGCCGGGCAGGCGGCGGCGCAGAGCGAGCAGCCGACGCATTTCTCCAACCCGGTGTCCTCGAACTTGTGCAGTTTGTGGCGGCCGCGGAAGCGCGGGTAGACCGGCGTCTTCTCCTCCGGGTACTCGATCGTCAGCGGGCCCTCGATCAGCCGCGCCATCGTCGTCTTCAGCCCGCGCAGGGTCTCGCCGAAGGCGCGGTAGGCGCCGCCGACGCCACCCGGCTCGGGGCCGCGCTGGACCGCGACGACCTCGATCGAGTCGAGGTAGGAGGCGGTCTTCGGGTCGAAGCCGTTGCCGTCGCTCACGGCGTCTCCTCGGCGTCGAAGTAGCCGATCGCGTCGCCGCGGCGGAACTGCAGGCTGAGGCCGCCGCCCTCGGGCCGGCGCTCGACGACGCTGAGCGAGTCGGACTCCGGCCGCACGACGATGTCGGGTTGCTGGTTGGAGATCGCGAGGAAACGGACCGGCTGCTCGCCGCGGTTGACGATCTGGTGCGCGCCCTCCTCGCCGGTGAGGAAGCTGACGACCTCGCCCTGCTCCAACTCACGCCAGCCGGCGCCGTCGCGGAGGCTCGGCGCACCCTCGAGGACGATGACGATCTCCTCCTCGGCGAGGTGGAAGTGGTACGGGTAGGCCGCCTGGCCGGGTGGCAGCTCCCAGAGGCTGAGGCCGAGCTTCTCGCTGCCCGCCTGGCGCCCGAGCCGCGCCCGCCGGCACTCGAAGCCCGGGTGTTCGCGGAGCTCGTCGAAGACCGGCGCGGCGATGCTTACCGGCGCGCTCACGTGACCACCACCAGGATCGCGGTGACGAGGACGTTGAGGGTGGCGAGGGGCAGCAGCACTTTCCAGCCGAGGCTCATCAGCTGGTCATATCGCAGCCGCGGCAGCGTCGCCCTCACCCAGATGAAGATGAAGACGAGGCCGAGCATCTTCGCCAGCATCCAAATCGGGTCCAGCCAGCCCGGGCCGGGGCCCATCCAGCCGCCGAGGAAGACCGCCGCGGCGATCCCGGAGACGACCAGGATCTCCATGTATTCGACCAGCAGGAAGGATCCGAAGCGCATGCCTCCGTACTCGGTCATGAAGCCCTGGACCAGCTCGGCGTCGGCCTCGGGCATGTCGAACGGGGTGCGGTTGGTCTCGGCGAAGCCGGCCAGCATGAAGATCAGGAAGCCGACGACCTGGGGGAGGATGAACCAGACGTCGCCCTGGGCGTGGACGATGTCGACCAGGGAGAGCGAGCCGCTCATCATGATCACCCCGAGCAAGGCGAGGCCCATCGAGACCTCGTAGGAGATCAGCTGCGCGGCCGAGCGCATGGCCCCGAGCAGGCTGTATTTGGAACCCGATGACCAGCCGCCCAGTAATAGGCCATAGAAGGCGATCGAGCCGACGGCGAAGAAGTAGAGGAGGCCGATCGGGACGTCGATGCCGTAGAGCCCGACGCCGTCCTGGACATCGCCCCAGGGGATGATCGCCAAGGCCAGGACACCGGAGAGGACCGGCAGCAGTGGCCCGAGGATGAACAGGGTCGAGATCGCGTTGGCGGGGCGGAAGGACTCCTTGGAGATCAGCTTGCCGACGTCGGCAAGCGGCTGCATGAGGCCGAAGGGGCCGACCCGGTTGGGCCCGTAGCGGTGCTGGAAGCGGCCGATCAGTTTGCGCTCGACCACGGTCAGGATCGGCAGGATGCTGAAGATCACGAGGAAGATCACCAGCGACTTGACGATCATGATCCAGGTCGCTTCCGCGAACCCGGTCTCGGCGAGCGGGATCACTGCGCCTCGGTCCTGCTCAGCTTCTGAATCTCAACCGCGACCGGACCGCCATTGAGAAGAGCGTTCGCATTGCCGATCGAAACGCCCTCAGCGAGGAAGCAGACACCCTCTGCGACCCGTTCCTTGATTTGCACCTCGGCCTCGACGCTGGTCCCGTTCTGCCCGACCCGGACTTTGTCGCCGGTCTTCAGGTCCAGCTTCTGCGCATCGGCCGGTGATAGCTCAAGGCGCTGGCGCGGCGTCAGGAACTTCAGCGGCGGATTCAGCTCGGTGATCGGGCCGGCCCAAAGATCGCGGTACGTCCCCAGGGCGAGGGACGGCGCCGAGCCTGGGTCGGCGGACGCGACTCCGCGAGGATCGCTGGGGGTCTCCGAGGATTCACCCGGCGCTCCGCGCTGAGTGTCCGGCGACCCAGGCTCGGCGCCGTCCCCGAGCTCGGGCGCCTCGGTCGCGGAGGGGGTGTCCTGCCAGCGCAGACCCTGGCCGCCGATGCTGGAGTCGTCGATGTCGGCGTAGAAGGGGACCGCGTCGCGGAGGGCGGCGAAGGCTGAGGGCTGGGAGTCGATGCCCGTCTCGTGACCCAGCGCGGCGGAAAGCTCGCTGAGGACTTGGATGTTGGGGCGGATGTCGCCGGGGCGGGAGGCGCTGGGGCGGACGCGCTGGAGGCGGCCGTCGGGGTGGGTGACGGTGCCGTCTTTCTCGGCGTGGGTCTCGAGCGGGAAGAGGACGTCGGCCTTGGCGCTGGTTGCGGTCTCGTGCATGGAGAAAGAGACGACGAAGCCGGCGGCGGTGATCGCGGCCTCCCAGGCCTTGGTGTCCGGGAAGTCGCGCAGGGGGTCGACCCCGAAAAGGATCAGCCCCGTCAGCTCGCCGGACTCGAGCGCGGCGCGGATCTCCTCGGTTGGCTTGCCGACGAGTTGCGCCTTTGGGTTCTCCTGCAACCCAAAAGCGCAACTCGGCTCGCTGAGGCCGGGACCGGCGTCGGGGAGGCAGCCCGCCTCGCGCAGGCCGCGGGCGTTGGTGGTGTCGGGGATTTCGAGCAAGCCCGCGCCCTCGGTGCCGGCGAGGTCGAGGGCGGTGGAGAGTTGGAGCAGGGCGCCGTTGCCGTTGCCGTCGCGGGCGACGCGCTCGCCCCAGACGACAACGACCTTGCCGGCGCCGCGCAGGCTTTCGGCCAGCGGCGTGGCGACGTTCTCGGCGCCGCCGACCGCGGCGGCGAGCTCGGAGAGGAAGTGGGCGCCCCCGCCGGGGGCGTAGCGAGCGATCGCCTCGGCGCCGCCGTCGAGCGCGGTCGGGCGCTCGGTCGCGACCGCGAGCCGGGCGCCGTTGCGCCGGATCGCCTTGCGCACGCGCAGGTCGAGGATCGGGGAGCTGTGCAGCGGGTCGGTGCCGACGACGAGGATGACGGCGGCGTCGTCGATGTCGCTGACCTTGGCGGTCAGGCCCGGCTGGGCGAGCGCGACGATCTCCTCGCGGCGCGCCCCGCGCGAGGGGCGGGAGTCGACGTGGGGCGAGCCGAGCGCCTCGCGCAGCAGGCGCTGCAGCAGGTAGCCCTCCTCGTTGGAGGCGTCGCCGACGATCGCCGCGACCTTGCCGTCCGCCGCGCGCAGGCCCGCCGCCGCGGCCGCGATCGCCTGCTGCCAGTCCGCGGGCGTGCCGCCTTTCAGCCGTGGCCCGTCGACCCGCTCCGCGGCGGCGAACATCTCGAAGCCGTAGCGGCCGCGGTCGCAGAGCCAGCCGTCGTCGACCTCGTGGTTGTCGCGGGTGATCACCCGTTTCACCTGCTCGTCGCGGACCGTGAAGCTGACGTTGCACTGGCTCGGGCAGAGGGTGCAGACCGAGCCCGCCTGCTCGATGTCCCAGGGCCGGGCGCGGAAGCGGTAGGTGTAGTTGGTCAGCGCTCCGACCGGGCAGATGTCGGTGATGTTGCCGTGGAAGGGGGCGACGTAGGGGCGGTCGTCGAAAGTGCCGACGAAGGTGCGGTCGCCGCGCTCCAGCAGCTGCAGCTGGTCGTCCTCGGAGACCTCCTGGCTGAAGCGCACGCAGCGGTAGCAGAGGATGCAGCGCTCGCGGTCGATCGCGACCAGCGGCGAGAGTTCGATCGGCTTCTGGAAGTGGCGCTTTTCGTCGATCACCCGGCTCTTGCCCGGGCCCCAGCCCTGCGTGATGTCCTGCAGCGGGCACTCGCCGCCTTTGTCGCAGACGGGGCAGTCGAGCGGGTGGTTGACGAGCAGGAACTCGACCACCGCGTTCTGGGCGTGCTTGACCTGCTCGGTGCGGGTGTGGACGACCATCCCCTCGCGCACCGGGGTCGAGCAGGAGGTCTGCAGTTTCGGGATCCCCTCGATCTCGACCAGGCACATGCGGCAGGCGCCGACCGGCTCGCCGAGTTTCGGTTCGTAACAGAAGACCGGGATCTCGACGTCGCCCTTGCGGGCGGCGTCGTGGAGCATCTCGCCCTCGCTCGCGGTCACCTCGCGACCGTCGATCGTCAGCGTCACCTCGCGACCGCTCATACGGAGGCTCCCAGGGTCTCGGCCGGCGCCTCGACGACCACGTGGGGGTCGAGGCCGGCCGTTTCGATCACTGCCTCGAACTCGGGGCGGAACTTGCGGACCATGGCGCTGACCGGCATCGCCATGGAGTCGCCGAGCACGCAGAGGCAGTGGCCCATGATGTTCTCCTGGACCGAGCTGATGATGTCGAGGTCCATCGGCGTCGCCTCGCCGCGCACCACCCGCTCCAGCATCTTGACCGTCCAGTTGGTGCCCTCGCGGCAGGGGGCGCACTTGCCGCAGGACTCGTGGTGGTAGAAGCGCGCCGTGCGCAATGCCATGTGCGGGATCGAGACGCGGTCGTCGGCGACGATGATCGAGCCGGAGCCGAGCATCGAGCCCGCTTCCGCCATCGCCTCGAAGCTGTAGGGGAGGTCGAGCTCGGCCGGGGTCAGGACCGGGGAGGAGGAGCCGCCCGGGTAGAAGGCCTTGATCTCGCGGCCGGGCTCGGGGCCGCCGGCGAGGCCGAAGATCAGGTCGCGGGTGGGGATCCCCAGCTCGACCTCGTAGTTGCCGGGGCGGCGCACGCCGCCGGAGATCGAGACGACCTTGGTCCCGGGCGACTGCTCGGTGCCGAAGCCCTTGAACCACTCGGCGCCGTGGGCGACGATCCGCGGCACGTTGGAGAGGGTCTCGACGTTGTTGATCAGGGTCGGCCCGCCGTAGAGGCCCTGGACCGCCGGGAACGGCGGCTTCAGGCGCGGGTTGCCGCGCTTGCCCTCGAGCGCGTCCAGCAGCGCCGTCTCCTCGCCGCAGATGTAGGCCCCGGCGCCGCGGTGAACGACCAGCTCCAGGTCTCTATGACACCCGAGGATGTTCGTTCCCAGGTAGCCCGCCTCGTACGCTTCGGCGACGGCGGCGTCGAGGATGTCGGCCTGGAGGTCGTACTCGCCGCGGATGAAGATGAAGGCGTGGCCGGCGTCGGCGGCGAGGGCGGCGATCGCGATTCCCTCGATCAGCTGATGCGGGTTGCGCTGCATCAGCTCGCGGTCCTTGAAGGCGCCCGGCTCGGACTCGTCGGCGTTGCAGCAGAGGTACTTGGCCATGTCGCCGCGGGGGAGGAAGGAAGCCTTTTTGCCCATCGAGAAGCCGGCCCCGCCGCGCCCCCGCAGGCCGGACTCTTCGAGCTCTTTCAGGACCTCGTCCTGCTCCATCTCCTTATAGGCCTTCTCCTGCGTGGCGTAGCCGCCGTAGCCCTTGTAGCCGTCGATCGTCCGCAGCGCCGCGTCCTCGGCGTGCTCCAGCAATACGCGCGTCTCCAGCTCGTGCGCCATCAGCTCGCTCCCCCCGCGCCCGGGGCCGGCGCGTCGCCGGCGAGGCCGCGCTTGCCGAGCGCCTTCGCCGGCAGCACCTCGTCGCCCGCCTTCAGCTGCTCGATCGCGGTCCCGGCCTCGGCCGCCTCGAGCGGGCCGAAGTAGCGCTGGTCGATCGAGGCCATCGGGGCGATGTCGCAGGCGCCGAGGCACTCGAACCCGGTGACGTAGAAGTCCTCCTCCTCGCCCTCGGCGGCAGCCTTGAAGGCGTCAAGCAGCTCGTCGCCGCCGCGCATCCAGCAGCTGATGTTGGTGCAGACCTCGATCCGGTGGGTCCCGACCGCTTCCGTGTGCAGGAGGTCGTAGAAGCTTGCGACCGACTCCAGGTAGGCGGGGGTGAAGCGCATCACCGCCGCCGCCTGGCGGATCCCCTCCGGGGTGCACCAGCCGTAGCGCTCCTGCACCGCCCACAGCGCCGGGATCGAGGCCGAGCGCCGGTCCGGGTAGCGGGCCATCAGGGTCTCGATCCGCTCCCGCAGCTCCGGCGGGCAGTCGACTTCGTGCAGCTCCGGGATCGCCTCCTCGCGGCGGTCGGGGACGCGCCCCCCGGCGACCGCCCGGTCGACCGGCAGGTTCAGATTGACGCTGCCGGCGCCGTCGACGGGGCTCACCGGTCGACCCCGCCGAGGATCGGGTCGAGCATCCCGAGGCTGCAGATCATGTCGGCGATGTAGCTGTCCATCGCCATGTCCTTGAAGGCCTGGAGGTTGATGAAGGAGGGATCGCGGAAGTGGACCCGGGCCGGCTTCGCGGAGCCGTCGGCGAGGACGTAACAGCCAAGCTCGCCGCGCGGCGACTCGATCCCGTAATAGGCCTCGCCGGGAGCGACCCGGAAGCCCTCGGTGACGAGCTTGAAGTGGTGGATCAGCGACTCCATCGAGGTCGAGAGCTCCGAGCGCGGCGGCAGCACGTACTTGCGGTCGTCGGCGATGAACGGGCCCTCGGGCAGCGCCTCCAGCGCCTGGGCGACGATCCGCGAGGACTCGACCATCTCCGCCACCCGCACCCGGTAGCGGTCGTAGTTGTCGCCGACCGTGCCGACCGGGATCTTGAAGTCCATCTCCGGATAGGCGAGGTAGTCGAAGGCTTTGCGCAGGTCCCAGGGCTCGCCGGCGGCGCGCAGCAGCGGGCCCGTTACGCCCAGGTCCAGCAGCCGCTCGCGGGAGACGATGCCGACGCCCTTGGTCCGCTGCAGGAAGACCTCGTTGCGATCCAGCAGCGCCTCGTACTGGCCGACCCGGATCGGCATTTCCTCGGCGAACTTGCGGCACTTCTCCTCGAAGCCGACGGGGATGTCCTCGATCACGCCGCCGACCTGGAAGTAACGCGTGTGCATCCGCTGCCCGGCCGCCATCTCGAACAGGTCGAGGATCTTGTCGCGCTCGCGAAAGCAGTACCAGAGCATCGAGATCGCGCCGAGGTCGAGCGCGGTGGTGCCGAGCCAGACGAGGTGCGAGTGGATCCGGTTGAGCTCGAGGAAGATCGTCCGCAGGTACTTGGCCCGGGGCGGGATCTCCAGCCCGACGAGGCGCTCGACGGCACCGCAGTAGGCCTCCATCTGGAAGAAGTAGGAGACGTAGTCCATGCGCTCGACGAAGGGGATGACCTTCCAGTAGCTCTTGTCCTCGCAGGACTTTTCGATCCCGGTGTGGACGTAGCCGATCACCGGCTTGAGGTCGCGCACGACCTCGCCTTCGAGGTCGACGATCAGCCGCAGCACGCCGTGGGTGGCCGGGTGGTGCGGGCCGATGTTGACCGTCATCACCTCTTCGGTGCGGTCCTCCGTCAGCTCCAGCGGCTCAGCCATAGTTGCGCTCGTTGTAGGTGAAGGTGACGGGCTCGCCGCCGACCGGGAAGTCGCGCCGCTGCGGCCAGCCGACGTAGTCCTCGGGCAGCAGGATCCGGGTCAGGTCCGGGTGGCCGCGGAAGACGATGCCGAAGAAGTCGAACGCTTCGCGCTCCTGGAAGTTGGCGGTGGGGAACAGCTCGACACAGGAGTCGATGGCGGGGAGATCCGGCTGCGGGTCCTGTCGAGCGGGGGGGTCCTGCGGGCGGTGCGGCGGCTCCGTCCTCGGACCCCCCCGCTCGCCACCCACAGCCGAATCTCCCGAGCTCGGTGCGGGGTCGGCCGGGCCCACCCCGCTCCCGGAGGCGCTTGGAGCGGCAGGGTCCGCCAGCATCGCTTTGACTCTGACGCGCTCGACGCGGTCGCGGTTGAGGAGCTCGTAGTGGACTCCGAAGCGGGGTTCGGCCGGGAGGTAGTCGGCCACGTGCAAGCTGGAAAGGAAGGTGTAGCGCTGGCCTGGGGTGTCGCGGAGCCAGGCGAGTACGTCGAGGACCTTGGCGGGGTCGACGATCAGTGCCGGTTGGTCGCGGTCGAAGGAGGTGGCGAGGACGGCGCCGGGGCGGTCGCGCTCGATTTCCCCCCGGAGCAGCTCCAGTCCGGGACCGTCAGGCACGGCTCAGCTCCCACGCTTCTTCATATGCGGCCGCGGCCTCGGGGCTGGGCTTGCTGGCCGGGCCGCCGCGCGCCCACTCCTCCGTGCCGGCCGCGTTGTAGCGCTGGCGCCAGCCTTGGTCGGGGTTGCCCTGGATCTTGCGCTGCAGCTTGGTGAAGCCGTACATAACCGCCTCCGGCCGTGGCGGGCAGCCGGGGATGTGGAGGTCGATCGGCATGAACTTGTCGGCGCCCTGGACCACGGCGTAGTTGGAGAACATGCCGCCGGAGGAGGAGCAGGCGCCCATCGAGATCGCCCACTTCGGCTCCAGCATCTGGTCGTAGAGGCGGCGGACGACCGGGGCCATTTTGATCGAGACCCGGCCCGAGAGGATGATCAGGTCCGCCTGGCGGGGCGAGGCGCGCAGTGCCTCGGCGCCGAAGCGGGCGA
This sequence comes from uncultured Solirubrobacterales bacterium, assembly GCA_963735255.1. Taxonomy (GTDB): domain Bacteria; phylum Actinomycetota; class Thermoleophilia; order Solirubrobacterales; family 70-9; genus VAYN01. Next base: position 43,655 of record CAVTKC010000001.1, read on the forward strand.
GGTCGTAGCGGGCGGTGACGATCGAGATCGGCGCCTCGATCGCGCAGCAGGCGAGGCCGAAGGTGAGCGGAAAGATCGAGTTCGAGCGCGCGAGGTTGAGCATTTTCTCGAACGTGGTCGTGACCACGCGCTCTTCGACGTAGCGCTCGAGGTCCTCGCCCTCGAGGTCGCCGCGCAGCATGTCGCGGGCGGAGCGCTGCTTCGAAGCCAGGGTGCGGCGCTCTACCTCCAATCCAGGGCCCCCTTGCGCCAGACGTAGACGAAGGCGACCATCAGCAGGACCACGAAGGTGATCAGCTCGCCGAGGACGAAGACGCTGTCGGCGCCCTTCAGGATCACGCCGACGGGGTAGAGGAAGACGACCTCGATGTCGAAGAGGATGAAGAGCATCGCCAGCAGGTAGAAGCTGACGCCGAATTTGAAGCCCTTCATCGCTTCGACCGGGATCCCGGACTCGTAGGGCTCGCCCTGGCGCCGGCTCGCCGCCGTCGGCAGCTTTGGCTTCTTCGGCCCGATCAGGTGGTTGAGCATCGCGAAGACACCGCCGACGGTGAGGCCGAGGGCGGCGAAGACGAGGATCGGGAGGTAGGTCTTGAGCACTGGTGGGGTGGGGTGGTGCGGGGCGGACGGCGCCAGGCTTGCCCGCCCGTCGTTCAACGCCCGTTGACGCTGTTATACACCCACATTGTGACAACTTGCTACATAGTGGCTTTCCGCATCAGCAAGCCGAATTCCGACCCCTTTGGGCGGATATCGGCGCGTTTGGCGCCCTGGCGGGGCAGGCGGCTGACGAGGGTCCTCGATCGGGACGAGGAGCGGGCCGGTGCCTGAGGTTCATCTGGTCGTCGGCTGCGCCGTGATCCTGCTCAACCTCGTCGCTTTCGCCGTCGGCGGCGTCGCCTGGTTTCGCAAGCAGCCCTCGGTGCCCTTCTGGTACCTGCTGCGGGCGGCCCAGGCCTCGGTCTTCCTGCAGGTGACCCTCGGCGGGATCCTCGTCTTCACCAACCACAAGGCCCCCGACGACCTCCACTACCTCTACGGGATCCTGCCCCTGGTCGTCTCGTTCCTGGCCGAGGGCGCCCGCACCGGCGCCGCCCAGCGTGAGCTCGGCGAGACGGCCTTCGAATCCCTCGACGCCGACACCCAGCAGGCCCTGGCCCTGGCGATCGTCCGCCGCGAGATGGGGATCATGGCCGTCAGCTGCGGCGTCATCCTCTTCCTCGCCCTGCGCGCCGCCGGCACCAGCGGCCACTTTTGATCTAGGGACAGATGGCCCGCGCGCCAGTGGCGCCGATTGATAGGCGGGCGTCGAGATGTCGACATCCCGGCTGATGCCAGGCATGTCTGGCATGCCGCATCGACTTGACCCAATCGCGCGCTCCCCGTCTCGCGTGATGCCGCTCACCCTTTGAGTCCGCCTGTCGCAGGGCTCGAAGGCGCGCGTTGCGGCTTGCCGCCAGTCGTCGTCGCAGCGCCTTGACATGGGAGCGCCGGGTGCGGAGGTCGGGGTGGCGCAGCATCTTCGTCCACTGCTTACCCTCGGCGACCACGCGGTGCTGGAGGGAATGCCCGCCCGGCCAGAACAGCGAGGCGACCGCCCGCGGCGCTTCGGGCATCAGCTCGGCGCTTGCCGTCCAGGCCAGGGCGACGATCGCGCCGACCACAACGAGGCGCCCGACTGGCATCCGTGAGCGCCGGAACCAGACCAAAGGAAGAGCCGCTGCGGCAATCCACAGGAGCGCGGTGCCGAGTTCAAGCCAGATATGAGATGGCGGCGGCTGCCGTTCGATCCTGTCCCTGACCGTGTCGGTCAAGTGGTACCCCAGCAAGCACCAGTAGGCGGCGAGGGACACGATCACCCCGGCGCGCAGGGTCGATGTCGCCCAGACTCGCATCTTCATTCGCGCCTGTTTTCGCTCGATCCCCGAAGCCGTGAACGCGGGGCTACGCAGCGCCAGGACGATGAAACCGCAGATCAGAACGGCCCCGGCCAGGACCCAGACAGGCAGGGTTGCGATCGCCGTGGTCAGCCGCAGGACGACCTCGAGCAGCACCAGGAGGAGTCCGAGGGTGGCAGCGAACTTGAGGAGCGGCAGCCACGGTTCTCGCGGCCTGTGCAGGGCGCGGTACTCCGGCGCGCGGCGACGGACCTGCGTCGGGTCCGTGTGCCGCTCGCTCCGATGCAGGAAGCGGGTTGGAAGGAAGTCGTCGATGTCCTCCCCGGCCCACGCCGCTCGAATCGCCAGGGACATCTTTCCCGCACTTTCGTACCGGGCTGGCGGCCGTCGCTCCAGTGCGACCAGAGTCGCGTCGCTGACTGCGGGCGGGATCGCGGAATCGAGGGTGGCCGGCGCCGGGGGCGGCCCGGCCAGCTTTCGCTTCTGGATTTCTGCCGGGTCATCTCCTGCGTATGGAACGACGCCCGTCAACAGGCGATAGAGCATCACTCCGCACCCGTAGACGTCGGCGCTGTGGGTGGCGCCTTTGCCTTCAGCGACCTCCGGGGCCATATATGCGGGCGTGCCGAGAACGGCATCGGTGTGGGTCAGGTTGACGCCATGCTTCGCTCGGGCAATGCCGAAATCGGCGACCTTGACGCGTGGCCGCTCGCCCTCCGTGTACCCCCCCGCGAGCATGACGTTTGCCGGCTTCACATCGCGATGGATGACCCCTTGCTCGTGCCGGTGGGCGTACTCGATGCCTTCGCAGACCTGGGCGACGACATCGACGGCGTCCCCAGGCGGGAGGCTGCGCCGATGTCGTTCGAGCAGTTGCCCCACCGAGCAGCCCTCGATGTACTCCATGACCAAGAAGTGGTCAGGCCCGTCACTCATCTGGGCGAAGACCGTGGCGATGTTGGCGTGAGCGAAGCCGATCATCGCTCGCCCCTCGAGTTCGAAGCGCCTCAGAGAATTCTCGTCCTTGGCAAGCTCGGACTTCAGGATCTTGAGTGCGACCCGGCGGTCAGGTGAGAAAGGCTCATCATGGTGGTCTGTGGCCAGCCAGACGTCGGCCATCCCGCCTTTCCCGATGTGCTCGCGCTTTTCGAACCGGCCCGCGAGCCAATCGGCGCCTTTCCTTCTCATCGTCGTCTCCTGCCGACTCAAAGTGGCGACAACCATCGCCAGGTCTGGCGCGGCAACGTAGCAGTCCTGTTACAGAAACAATTGAGTGCTTAAGAAAGCGGTCTCGACGGACTACGCCGATCGATCCCGTCGCACCTGGATCAGGGCGACGAGGGCGAAGCAGGCGCCGCCGGCGAGGTGGAAGATCGCGTCGTTGAGGTTGTTGGGGAAGGTGAAGACCCAGGCTGGCTGCTGCTCGAAAAGCGCCCAGATGCCGGTCGCGAACAGCGCCGCGGCGGCGTAGATCGCGTAGTAGAGCGCCCAGTCGGGCCGCAGCGCGAAGTAGAAGGCGGGGCCGAACAGCAGCAGCCCGGCGAGCGCGTGGTAGCCGTTGAAGTCGATCCAGAGCACCTGGCGGGTTGGCGCGTCGTCGCCGAGCTGGAAGCTCGGTTCGGCGATGAACCCGGCCAGCGCCCAGAGCAGCTGGATCGCCGCCAGGATCACGATCCCCTTCTGGGCAAAGGTCCACCGCGCCCGGGGTGCGGCTGCCGCCTCCATGGGGGCGCAGGCTACTGCGAGGGGTCAGGCAAGTTCTTCACTCAACGGTATGAGCGGCGCCTTGACCGCACTCATCTGCTTGCTGAGCTGGTGCACCTTGGGCGAGGCGCTCGCGCATCGGAAGTTCCCAATATCCCTGCTATTGGAGGTTTTCGATAGCCGCTCTTGGCTTCCGCTAGTCATCTGAGGATCGTAGCCCGCGGCTCGGGCAAAGCCAGGGAACTACTTGCTCGAGGCGATCTTGAAGGCGGGGTGGTCGGGGGCGATGCGCAACAGCTCCTCGTCGCTGGCATCGGGGCCGACACCGCCGAAGAAGGCGCCAACCTCCCACTTCCATTTCTCGAGGTAGGCGCGGAGGAGGGGAGGGCGATCGGCGAGCGGCACCTCGGTGGCGCTGAACTCCTCGACCTTGCGGCCGCGGACGAGACGGCCGCCGCCGCTGACCCGCATGTTGCGCACCCAGTGGGTGTCGCCGCGGGGGGCGACCAGGTAGCGGTCGCCGTCGAACGGCAGCGGGTTGACCGGCGTCTGCCGCCACTCGCCGCTCTTGCGCCCCTTCACTTCCAGCACCGCCGAGCCGGCGATGCTGATGCCGATCCGAGCGAGAGCGGCGACGAACCGGTTGAACACGTGTTTCGTGAACCAGCCCGGCTCCTGGTATTTGGCGGTGCCGTTGCTCATCGACCGATTGTGGCAGCAGTAGTTTCGTCACCGGCGCCCACATCGCCTGCCGCCAACTACTACGGCGCCTTCGTCCTCGACCTCGACGGCAACAACGCCGAGGCCGTCTGCCATCGCGTGACCGCCGGCTGAGCGCCGCCGAGACGCGCGGTTCCCGCTCATGGCTGCGACCGGAAGGCGACGCCGATCGCGAAGCCCAAGCCGAACGCGGTCATCACCAATGACAGGACCGACATGAATGAGATGCTGTCCATAACAGCCTCCTTGTCTACGAGAGAGTTTTGATGAGGGTTGGGTTGTCGGGGGTCCGCATGCAGGCGGGCCCCTTTTTTTGTCTTGAACCAAGCCTGCGCCCTCGGGCAGACGGCAATTTCCGGCCTGAAAGCTGTGAAATCCGTGTTTTTCCTGCAAAAGCCATATTTATTGTGCGGTCATATCCGTTACATTTTCGGGGTGATCACTCCGCTCTGCAGTCGCTGCGGCAAACCTCTGACCTGGATCTCGCTCTGGATCGAGCACAACGGCCCCCCTTGTTGCGACCTCTGCGTCGATCCAGGCGAACGACGCGAGATCCACAAGCGGATGCAGCTGCGCAAGCAGAAACTGGCCGTGAATTGCACCGTCTGCCGTCGCGCGGTGGTCGATGGTCGAAATCGGCCGCAAAAGTGGTTTGTCTGCTCGCCCGACTGTCGCGAACGATTGCGCAGCTTGCAGCGGCGTCAGGAGCGGGCGGAGCGGTTGGGCCTGCCTTGGAGCGGCGCCTGCGCTCGTTGTGGGGAGCCCCTCGCCGGCCGCCGGCTGGGCGCCAAGTACTGCTCAACCGCGTGCCGAGTTCAGGCACACCGCGATCGCCGCCGTTTCGGTGCGGCGTGAGCTCCCGCGCTCGCCGACTCAGTCCAGCGGCCGGTACTCGCCGGCGTGGAAGACGAGCGGGTCGCCCTCGCGCAGCTCGAGGTCGCGGACCTCGCCGGTGACGATTACGTGGTCGCCCGCGGCGATCACGTCGCGCAGGTCGCAGCAGACCCAGAGCAGGGCGTCGTCGATCGCGGGGACGCCGTCGCGCTGGCTCCAGGCGACGCCGTCCCACTTCTCCGCCACCGGCGCCTTGGTCGCGAAGGCGCGGGCGATTCCCTCCTGGCCGGCGTGGAGGACGCTGACGCCGAAGCGGTCGGCGGCCTGGACGGCGAGCAGGGTGCGGGAGCCGCGGTCGAGGCAGGCGAGCATCAGCATCGGCTCGATCGAGAGCGAGCAGACCGCATTGGCGGTGGCTCCGGCGGGTCCGTCGGGGCCGCCGGCGGCGACGATCGTGACGCCGGTCGGCAGGCTCGCCATCGCGGCGCGGAAACGGGCTGGATCGGGCGGCGGCATCGTCAGAAGATCGAGATCGGCTCCAGACAATATGATCCCCGCCGCGTGCGACCCGTACTGCTCATAGCCATGGTCATCGCCGCCGCCCTCGGCCTCAGCGCCTGCGGCTTCGGCGAAGAAGGGATCTCGGTCTCCAAGGACGACCCCAACCACGAGGGGGCCGTGCTCTTCGCCACGCACTGCTCCGGCTGCCACACGCTCAGCGCCGCCGGGACCCAGGGGAGCGGCAACCGCGGCGAGCGCACGCAGGGGCCGAACCTCAACCAGCGAACCGAGACCTACGACGATGCTCTCTACGCGATCCAGAACGGCGGCTTCTCCGGGGCGATCATGCCCCAGAACATCGTCGTCGGCAGCGAGGCCAAAGCGGTCGCCAAATTCGTCGCCGAGTACGCCGGTGACGAAGCCGAATCCTCGCCGCGGCCCGGCGAGACCTCGCCCTAGCGCGGCAGCGGCATGCTCGACCTGAAGCTGATCCGCTCCGATCCCGAGCGGGTCAAGCGGGCGCTTGCCCGCCGCGGGGCCGACGCGCAGGTGGACGCGCTGCTCGCGCTCGACGCTCGCCGCCGCGAGCTGCTGCCGGACATCGAGAGCGCGCAGGCGCAGCGCAAGACGCTCTCCAAGCAGATCGGCGAAGCGAAACAGGCGGGGGAGGGCGCCGAGGAGCTGATGGCGACCGTGCAGGGCCTGAAGGAGAGGATCGAGACCGGCAAGGAGGAGCTGGAGAAGGTCGACGCCGAGCTCGGCAAGCTCGTGGTCGCATTGCCGAACCTCCCTGACCCCGATGCCCCCGACGGCCTCACCGAGGAGGACGCGGTTGTCCTGCGCGAGGTCGGCACCGTCCCCGAGTTCGACTTCGAGCCGCGCGACCACCTCGAGATCGGCACCGAGCTGGGACTGATCGATATGGAGGCCGGCGCCCGCCTCTCCGGCTCCCGCTTCGCCTACCTCAAGGGCGACCTGGTGCTGCTGGAGCTGGCGCTGGTCCGCTTCGCGATCGAGCTGGTCCGCGCCGAGGGGCACGAGCCGGTGGTGCCGCCTGTCCTGGTCCGCGAAGAGGCGCTCGAGGGGACCGGCTTCCTGCCCGGCGACCGCGACCAGATCTACGAGATCCCCAAGGACGAGCTCTTCCTCACCGGCACCTCGGAGGTGGCACTGGCCGCGCTGCACGCCGACCAGATCCTCGAGGCCGAGGCGCTGCCGCTGCGTTACTGCGGCTTCTCGACCTGTTTCCGCCGCGAGGCCGGCGCCGCCGGCCGCGACACCCGCGGCATCTTCCGTGTTCACCAGTTCGACAAGGTCGAGATGTTCTCGTTCGTCGAGCCCTCCGAGTCGGCGGCCGAGCACGAGCGGATATTGGCGCTGGAGGAGCGGATTCTCGGCGAGCTGGAGATCCCCTACCGGGTCGTCAACGTCGCCGTCGGCGACCTCGGCGCTCCGGCGGCGAAGAAGTACGACTGCGAGGCCTGGATCCCCAGCCAGAAGCGCTACCGGGAGCTGACCTCGTGCTCGAACACGACCGACTATCAGGCGCGTCGCCTCGGCTGCCGGTACCGGCCTTCCGGGGGAGGCGCGCCCCAGGCGGTGCACACGCTGAACGGCACGGCGGTGGCGGTGGGGCGGACGATGATCGCCCTGATCGAGAACAGGCAGGAGCGGGACGGCTCCTTCACGCTACCCAAAACTTTGCATATATATGGCGCTCCTGAGAGAATCGCGCCGCAATGAGCGCATTGCGCTCTACGATCTGTACCCGATTTTGCCATCCGCAAAGAGACTGATCCCCGTCCGATGAACTCAAGTGTGCGCGAAGCCCGTCGCGTCGTCCTCTGCGACGACCACGAGATCGTCCGCGAGGCGATCAAGGCGCGGATGGCGAATTCGAGCATCGTCGAGATCGTCGGCGAGGCCGGCAACGGCCGCGACGTCGTCGACGTCGTCAAGGAGCTCGAACCCGATGTCCTCATCATCGACGTCGAGCTGCCCAAGCGCGACGGGATCGAGGCGACCAAGGAGGTCCTGCGGGCGCGACCGCGGACCAAGGTCATCATCTTCACCGCCCACGCCCAGCCCGATCTGCTGGCTCTGGCGCTGCGCGCCGGCGCCTCCGGCTACGTACTGAAGTCGGCCCCGGCCGAGGACATCGCCCGCGCGGTCAAAGCCGTGACCGGCGGCGGCACCTTCCTCGGTGGCGACTTCGCCGGCGGCAAGCCGTCCGAGGTCGAGAAGCTGCTCGAGCTCTCGCCGCGCGAGCGGCAGATCCTCGAGCTGCTGGCCGAGGGGCTGCGGGTGAAAGAGATCGCCGAGCGGCTGGCCCTGAGCCCGGCGACCGTCCACACCCACGTCCGCAACGCGATCGGCAAGCTCGAGGTCGACACCCGCACGGAGGCCGTGGCACTGGCGGTGCGCTTCAACTACCTCGGCGCCGGCGGCGCCGTCCAGCAGTAGCGCCGCCCCGCACCGGCGGGTTACTTCTTCTCCAGCTCCAAGGCGCAGCCGTTGATGCAGAACCGCTGCCCGCCCTTGTCCGCCGGCCCGTCGTCGAAGACGTGGCCGAGGTGGGCGTCGCAGGTCTTGCAGACGACCTCGGTTCGCTTCATGAAGAGGCTGTTGTCGGGCCGCAGCTCGACGTGCTCGAGGTTGGCCGGCTCGGTGAAGCTGGGCCAGCCGGTGCCGGAGTCGAACTTGGTGTCGGAGGAGAACAGCTCGGTGCCGCAGCCGACGCAGCGGTACATGCCCGCGCTCTTCTCGTCCACGTAGGGACCGGTGAAGGCACGCTCGGTGCCGCCCTTGCGGGTCACCTCGTACTGCTCCGGGGTCAGCTGCTCGCGCCACTCCTGCTCGGACTTCTGGACCTTCGCGCTCATCTTTCTCCTTTCGTCTCTACGTCCAGGGTACGCCGACTTCCTTACGGACCGGTGACGTCGCCGCCTAACCTGAGGACATGAAGGGCGGAGTTCTCCTCCTCGCGGTGCTCGGGACTCTCGCCGTTCCGGCGGCATTTCCCGCGCTCGCCTCCGCCGTCCCCCAGCGGCTGATCGCGCCGGTCTCCGCCTGCCCGGACCAGACCGACCCGGCGGCCTCCCCCGCCGCCCAGGTGCGGGCGATGCGCTGCCTCGCCAACTTCGCCCGCCGCGGCCGTGGCCTCGGCGTCCTCGCCGGTTCTGCGCTGCTCGACCGCGCCGCCGGCCACAAGTCCGCCGACATCCTCCGCTGCGACGACTTCAGCCACGAAGCCTGCGGCCGTCCCTTCACCTACTGGATGCAGCGCTCCGGCTTCGACGGTTGCGCCGAGGGCGAGAACATCGCCTGGGGCACGGGCCGGCTGGGTGGGGTGCGGGCGATCTTCCGCGCCTGGATGCACTCCTCCGGGCACCGCGAAAACATCCTCGGCCCCTACGAGCAGATCGGCATCGGCCTCCGTGTCGGTGGCCTCGAAGGCAACCCCGGCGCCCGCGTCTGGACCCAGGACTTCGGCAGCCCCTGCTGAGCGTGCGCCTAGGATGGCGGCGTGCCGGAGGCTTTCTACGAGGCGGATGGGGACGGGTACCGGGCGACCGAGCTGACCCGGGGACCGTGGGACCCCGGGGCCCAGCACGCGGGCCCGCCGGCGGCGCTGCTCGGCCGCGAGCTGGAGCGACTGCCGGACGCGGAGGAGTTCCAGATCGCCCGCGTCACCTGCGAGATCCTGCGCTCCGTACCAATCGGGCCGGTCCAGGTCAGCGCTCGCATGGTCCGGCCCGGCCGCCGCGTGCAGCTACTCGAAGCGGAGCTGCGCGACGCCGCCGGCGAGCCGCTGATGCGGGCGAGCGCCTGGCGGATCCGTACCGCGGCGGTCGCGATCCCGCCCGAGGCGGCGGCGCCCGCCGAGCCGCCGCCCGGCCCCGAGCAGGGCGGTGAAGTCGAGTTCTTCCCGACCGGCGAGGAGCTCGGCTACCACTCGGCGATGGAGGTCCGCTTCATCCGCGGTGGCTTCGTCGAGCCCGGACCGGCATTGGTCTGGCTGCGGATGCGCCAGCCGCTGGTCGCCGGCGAGGAACCCTCGCCGCTGCAGCGGGTGCTGGTCACCGCCGACGTCGGCAACGGCGTCAGCGCCAGCCTCGACTACCGCCGCTACCTCTTCATCAACGTCGACCTCACCGTCCACCTGGAGCGGATGCCGGTGGGGGAGTGGGTCTGCGTCGACGCGGTGACGCTGCCGCAACCCAACGGCGTCGGTACCGCCGAGTCGGTGCTCGCGGACGAGCGCGGCCGGATCGGCCGGGCGCTGCAGACCCTGTTGATCTCCGAGCGCTAGGGCGCTCGAGCGGGCGCTAGCCGCGCCGCGCGACCAGGGCGCGGCTCTGGGGCGCGATCGCGACCGCGGTCAGGGTCGCCGATCCGAGGGCGATCGCCGCTCCCAGCAGGAACGAGCCCTCGTAGCTGCTCAGCGCCGCCGCCGCTCCGGCCAGCGGCGCCCCGAGCCCGACGCCGGCGTCGAAGAAAGCGGTGAAGGTGCCGAGGGCGGCCCCGCGCCGCGCTTCCGAGACCTGGTCGACGACGATCAGCGAGAGCGAGGGATAGAGCAGCGAGAAGGCGGCGCCCATTGCCGCCGCCCCGGCCAGCGCGACGCCGAGGCTCTGGGCGAAGGCGATCGTCGTCAGCCCCGCGGCCTCGACCAGGGCGGCGCCGATCGCCACCCGCGCCGGCCCGACCCGGTCCGGCAGGTTGCCGGCGACCAATCGCGTCAGAACCACCATCGTCGCCAATGCGCCGAAGACCAGCGCCCCGTGGCCGACCCCGCGGTCGTCGAGATGGAGGACGACGAAGCTGGCGATCGCCGAGTAGCCGATCGAGCCCAGCGCCAGAGCCGCACCCGGCTTCACCGCCTCGCGGGCGATCAGCGAGCGGTGCTCCTGCTCGAGCCACTTGCCCGGCTGGAACGGATCGGGCACCCGGATCGCGATCAGCGCGCCGATCAGCGGCAGCACCCCGGCGAAGACCCAGACCGCGGTGTAGCCGGCGCCGTGTTTGATCAGTTCGCCGAACAGCGGTCCGATGCTGAGCCCGGCCCAGACCGAGAGCCCGTAGAGGCCGATTACCCGGCCGCGGCGCTCGAGCGGGGCGAGATCGACGATCCAGGCGGAGCCGGCGGTGAAGACGGTGCCCTCGCCGGCGCCGAGCACGAGCCGCGCCGCGATCAGCCCCCCGACCCCGAGCGGCAGCAGGTAGAGAAAGCCGCCGGCCGCCATCAGCAGCGAGCCGATCAACACCGCCGGCTTGCGGCCGCGGCGGTCGGCGACGCGGCCGGCGAAGGGCCGCAGCATCAATCCGGTGATCGCGTAGGCGCCGATCACGACCCCGACCGCGATCTTGCCGCCCTCGAGCGGCCCGTCGACGTAGCGGGGCAGCACCGGCAGCACCGCGCCGACCGCCAGCAGCCCGCAGAAGGTGACGGCGAAGACGCCGGCGAAGGCGGTGCCCGGCCGGAAGCCCGCCGGCTCGTCGTTCACCGCAGCAGGGCGCCGAGGTCGGCGACGACGTGGTCCGGCCGCGGCTCGGCCGCCGCCGCTTCCTCCGCGCCGGTGGTGCCGCTGAGCACCAGGATCGTCGCCAGCCCGGCCCGCCGCCCGCCCTCGATGTCGGAGGAGACGCGGTCGCCGATCATCGCCACCCGCGGCGGCCTGCCGATCGCCTCGACGGCCATCTCGAACAGGTGCCGCTCCGGCTTGCCGGCGATCTCCGCGACCCGGCCCGAGGCGGTCTCGACCGCGGCGAGGACCGAGCCCGTGCCGGGCCACTCGCCGCCCGGCATCGGCATCGTCGGGTCGTGGCTGGTGGCGAGGAGGGCGGCGCCGCCGTCGAGCGCCAGCTTCGCGTTCAGCAGCTCGTCGTAGTCGAAGCCGCGGTGGCCGGAGACGACGACGACGCCGGCCTCGCGCCCGGCCTCGCCCTCGAGGACCGCGGTGCCGGCGGTGGCGACCATCTCCTTCAGCGCCGCGCCCCCGATCACGAACGCGGTCCCGCCGGGCCCGGCGTCCGCCGCCAGCCGCGCCGCGACCATCCCGGCGGTGACGATCCGCTCCTCGCCGACCATGACCCCCATCCCCCGTAACCGCTCCGCGTAGACGGCGGGCAACCGGCCCGGGTTGTTGGTGACGAAGACGACCCGCTTGCCGGCCTCGAGCAGCCGCGCCAGCGCCTCGGCCGCCCCCGGTACCGGCTCGCGACCGATCCAGACGACGCCGTCGAGGTCGACCAGAAGTCCATCGAATTCGTCCGCCAGAGGCACGGGCCGCAGGCTATTGCTCCAGCACGCGATACGGTGCCCGATTAGTGAGTACCAACGGACAGGTCGTGGTCGCAACCGACCTCACCCGGCGCTACGGCGAGGGCGACGCCGCGGTCGACGCCCTCGCCGGCGTCAGCACCGCCTTCGAGCGCGACCGCTTCACCGCGATCATGGGCCCCTCGGGCTCGGGCAAGTCGACGCTGATGCACATCCTCGCCGGGCTCGACAAGCCGACCGCCGGCTCGGTTCAGCTCGACGGGATCGAGATCACCGAGCTCGACGACGGCGAGCTGACCAAGCTGCGCCGCGACAAGCTCGGCTTCGTCTTCCAGTTCTTCAACCTGCTGCCGGTCCTCACCGCCGAGGAGAACCTGGTGCTGCCGCTCTCGATCGCCGGCCGCAAGCCCGACCAGCAGTGGGTCGAGCAGCTGATCCGCACGGTCGGGCTCGAGGACCGCCGCACCCACCGCCCCGCCGAGCTTCTCCGGCGGTCAGCAGCAGCGGGTCGCGGTGGCCCGGGCGCTGGTCTCCAAACCGGCCGTCGTCTTCGCCGACGAGCCGACCGGCAACCTCGACTCCAAGGCCAGCGCCGACGTCCTGCAGTTGCTGCGCCAGGCCGTCGACGAGTTCGGCCAGACGGTGATCATGGTTACCCACGACCCGGTTGCCGCCGCCCATGCCGACCGCCTGATCACGCTTCGCGACGGCCAGCTCGTCCAGGACGGCGCCCCCGGCTCCGCCGACGACGTGATCGAGCTGATGAAGCAGCTTGACTAGCCTCGGCTTCAAGAGCCTCTGGGCTCGCAAGCTGCGGGCGCTGGCGACCTCCTTCGCGGTCGTCCTCGGGGTCGCCTTCGTCGCCGGCTCCTACATCCTCACCGACACGATCTTCGCCGCCTTCGACGAAATCTTCAGCGAGTCGCTGAAGGGGACCAGCGTCGTCGTCACCTCGAAAGACCTGGTCAAACAGGAAAGCGGCGAAACGCCGACGATCAGCGCCGCGCTGCTGCCGCGGATCGAGCGCACGCCGGGGGTGAAGAAGGCGGCCGGAGCGATCTTCACGCCGGGCGCGTTCTTCGATTCCGACGGCGACGAAATCGGCGGCAAATTCAACATCAAGTTCATCTCCTCGGTGCTGCCGGACCCGCTCGAGGCCTCGACCTACGACGAGGGGCACCCGCCGCGCGGGCCAACCGAGGCGACGATCGACGCGGCGGCCGCGGACAAGGCGGGCCTCGAGCTCGGCGACCCGATCAGAGTGGTCGGCCAGAGCAGCGCCCGGACCTTCCGCCTGGTCGGCTTCACCAAGCTCGGCAACGCCTCCTTCGGCGGTACCAGCATCGTCCAGGTGACGCTGCCGGTCGCGCAGGCGATCACCCATAAACGCGGGCGCTTCGACCAGATCTCGGTCGCCGCCGACGGGGTCTCCGCGACCACGCTCAAACGCCGGATCGCGCGCCAGATGCCGGCCTCGGTGCGGGTCGAGACCGCCAAGGAAAGCGCCGACCGCGCGACCGAAGACATCCGCGAGGGACTCGGCTTCTTCCAGACCTTCCTCCTCGTCTTCGGCTTCATCGCCGTCTTCGTCGGCTCCTTCCTGATCTTCAACACCTTCTCGATCACGGTCGCCCAGCGGATCTCCGAGTTCGGGATGCTGCGCACGCTCGGCGCCTCCCGACCCCAGATCCTCACCACGGTCATGGTCGAGGCGCTGGCGATCGGCGTGGTCGGAGCGGCGATCGGGATCGGCGCCGGCTTCCTGGTCGCCGCCGCGCTGAAAGCGCTGTTCGGCGTGTTCGGGATCGAGCTGCCGACCACCGACCTGGTCCTCCAGTCGCGCACCGTCATCGTCGCCCTCCTGGTCGGGGTCATCGTCACCCTCGTCTCCTCGCTGATCCCGGCATTGCGCTCGACCCGGGTGCCGCCAATCGCCGCCCTGCACGCCTTCTCGCCGGTGCCGACGAGACGTCGCCGGGTGCTCTACGCGGTGCTCTCGATCCTGCTTGGACTCGCGGGGCTGGCAATGCTGCTCGCCGGCCTGCTCGGCGGCGGCGACGCCGGCGCACGGGCCGGATTGATGGGTGGCGGCGCGGTCGTGATCGTGCTCGCGGTCTCCTTCTTCAGCCCGCGCCTGGTCGGTCCCCTGGCCGCGTTCGCGGGCTGGCCGCTGGAGCGGCTGCGGCGCTTGCTCGGACGGCTCGCGCGCGAGAACGCGCAGCGCAACCCCGGCCGCACCGCAGTGACCGCGGCGGCGCTGATGATCGGCCTCGCCCTGGTTGCCTTCGTCACCGTCTTCGCCGCCGGGATCAAGAGCACGGTCGCCCAGGTGGTCGACGAAAACTTCGCCGGCGGGCTGATCATCCAGAACACCAACGGCTTCTCCCCGATTCCGAACGAGACCGCGATCGCGGCTCGCAAAGTGCCCGGCGTCGAGCAGGTTGCGACGATCCGCTCCGCCGAGGGCAAGCTGGTCGGGGCAGGCGGCAACACGCGGGTCTCGGCGCCGACCCGCGACGTCGGCGAGACGCTGAACATCGAATGGATCAAGGGGGGCCCCGAGGACCTCGAACGGCTCGCCGATGGCGACGCGATCGTCTCCGACTCCTTCGCCTCCGACCATGGCCTCAGGGTCGGGGACGGCTTCCGGCTGCTGACCCAGACCGGCGCCAGGCCGCGCTTCCGCGTCACCGCCGAGTTCGACTCCGACCTCGGCGTCTTCGGCAGCGTGCTCGTCACCCAGGCGGTGATGGCGCGCGACTTCGCTCAGACCCAGGACCAGGTCGACTTCGTCAAGACCGCGCCGGGCGCCGACCCGGACAAGGTCCAGGCGCTGCTCGAGAAAGGGGTCGAAGTCGCCTTCCCGACCGCCGAGGTGCTGAACCAGCAGGAACTGAAGGAGCAGCGCGAAGGCCAGGTCAACACCCTGGTCAGCCTCTTCTACGCGCTGCTTGCCTTCGCCGTCCTGATCTCGATCTTCGGGGTCGCCAACACGCTGGCGCTCTCGATCCACGAACGCACGCGGGAGCTGGGGATGCTGCGCGCGATCGGGATGTCGCGCCGCCAGGTGCGGACGATGATCCGCTACGAGGCGGTGATCACCGCCTTGATCGGGGCGATCCTCGGCATGGTCCTCGGACTGCTGTTCGCGACCCTGATCGCGCAGCCGCTCAAGGACGAAGGCTTCACGCTCTCCTACCCGGTCGGCTCCCTGCTGGCGCTGCTGGTCTTCGCCGCGATCGTCGGTGTGATCGCGGCGGTCTACCCGGCCCGGCGCGCCTCGCGGCTCGACGTGCTCGAGTCGCTGCAGTACGAGTAGCGCCCGCGGCGCTAGCCGTGGACGCCGGCCCTGTGGACAACCGCGTGCCCTCTGCCGCGGGCGATCAGCCAGCGGTTGACGGGGACGGCGAGGGCGCCGGCGACGAGGAGCGAAAAGGCCAGGCTGCCCCAGAACAAGGGTGAGTCGAGACCGGCATCGATCGCGCCGGGGATCAGCAGCATGATCGCGTTGTCGACCAGCTCCATCGTCGCGATGCTGAGGGTGTCGGAGGCGAGCGCGATCGGGATCACCGCCGCCAGCGTCAGGCCGGCGCGCAGCAGTGGCAGGCTGGTCAGGCCGTAGCCGAAGAAAAAGGCGAGGGCGACCGATAGCGCCACCGTCCCGAGGTTGGAGAAACCGGCCGCGGTCCCGATCGCCATCCCGGCGATCTCGCCGATCGCGCAGCCGGTCAGGCAGTGCAGGGTGGCGCTGATCGCGACCGTGGTCAGGGCCGCGCCCTCGGTCGGCATCGCGTGGTGGTCGTGGTCGGAGTGGGCGGGAGTCGACACCGGGCCTCCTTTCATTGCTCGGTACGAGAATACGGATTATACCCCCTAGGGGTATTGATCAAGATACACGTCGACGGTCGCGGCGTACGCTGGCGACGATGGCACGGCAGCGGATGTCCCTTGACCTCGCCGGCGAGCAGCCCCCGCGGTGGCTGGGTCTGGCGGCCGCGCTCGTCGCCGTCGCGATCGCGACGCTGCTCGTCTACCCGCTGAAGGAGGTGGCGCCCGCCGTCTCCCTCGGCGTCGTCTACATCCCCGGCGTGCTGCTGGTCGCGGCTCTTTGGAAATTGTGGCTCGGTCTGCTGACCTCGCTGCTCAGCGCCGCCGCCTTCAACTGGTTTCACCTGCCGCCGGTCGGAGCACTCGACATTTCCGCCGACCACGACCTCGTCGCCCTCGCCGTCTTCGCGATCGTCGCCGCGGCCAGCAGCGCCCTCGCCGAGTTGGCCCGCGCCCGGGCCGCCGAGTCCGAGCGCCGCCGCGAGCAGGCCGACCGGGCGCTGGCCGAGCTGGAGGAGCTGGCGCGCGAGCGCGACCGCATGCAGGCCGAGGCGGTCGAGGCGGAGGCATTGCGGCGCAGCGACGAGCTGAAGACGGCGCTGCTGCGGTCGGTCTCCCATGACCTGCGCACGCCGCTGACCTCGATCATCGCCGCCGGCGCCGCCCTCGACTCGCCCAGCGCCAGCGCCGCGGAGCGCCATGAGCTGCAGCGAGGCGGTGGTCGAGCAGGGGCAGCGGCTCTCGCGCCTGGTCGAGAACCTGCTCGACGTCTCCCGGCTGCAGGCCGGCGACGCACCGCCGCGCCGCGAACCGGTCGACCTACCCGGGCTGCTGGAGGCCGCCCGCCACTCGATCGGCGCCCACGGCGAGGCGGTGCGGCTGGCGCTCGACCCCGAACTGCCGGCATTGCGTGCCGATCCGGCACAGCTCGAGCGCGCTTTCGCCAACCTGCTCGACAACGCGGTCGTCCACGGTGGTGGCGAGCAGGTGCTCGTCCGCTCGCGCCTGGTCGGCCCCCGCGTCGTGATCCGCGTCGTCGATCGGGGCCCGGGAATAACCGAGCAGGAGCGCGAGCGGATCTTCGCGCCCTTCTACCGCTCCGGCGGCAGCGGTGGTGGCGGCTCCGGCCTCGGCCTGGCTATCGCCAGGGGCTTCATCGAGGCCAACGACGGCGAGGTGGCGGTCGAGTCGCTGCCGGGCCAGGGCAGCAGCTTCGTCGTCACCTTCCCCGCGCCCGAGCTGGAGCCCGGCCCGGCGACCGACGAGAACGGCGGCGCGGCATGAGCGACCTCCCCCGCATCCTCGTCTGCGACGACGAGCCGCAGATCCTGCGGGCGCTGAAGGTGATCCTGCGTGACGCCGGCTATGAGGCGGTGACCGTGGCCAGCGGCGAGGAGGCGTTGGACGGGGCCGCGGTCAAACCGCCGGAGGCGGCGATCCTCGACCTGATGCTGCCCGACATCGACGGGGTCGAGGTGACGCGGCGGCTGCGCGAGTGGAGCCAGATGCCGATCCTCGTCCTTTCCGCCGTCGGCGAGGAGGACCGCAAGGTCGAGGCATTGGCGGCCGGTGCCGACGACTACGTGACCAAGCCCTTCGGGCCCCGCGAGCTGGTCGCCCGCCTCGAGGCGGCGCTGCGCCGGGCCGCGCCGGAGGGCACCGAGCCGACGATCGTCGCTCCGGGAATCGAGATCGACCTCGCCGCCCGCCGCGTCCGCCGCGAAGGCGAGCCGGTCCACCTGACCCCGACCGAGTTCGGCCTGCTGCGCGAGCTGGCCCGCAATCGCGGCAGGCTGATGACCCACCGGGCGCTGCTGGTGGCGGTCTGGGGAGTCGAGTACGAAGACGACTTCCAGGTCCTGCGTGCCCACGTCGCCAACCTGCGCCGCAAGATCGAGCCCGACGACGGTCCCAGGTACGTCCTCACCGACCCCGGCGTCGGCTACCGCTTCGCCGCCTAGCGCGGCAGTCATTTGGGTCGTATAGCGGACCAAAGGACTGCCGCGCTCCGTCTTCACAGGATCTGTATGCGGAGGGGCTGGAAGTTCATGCGGCCTTGACGGGGCCGGGCACATGATCGATCCGTGCTCCTCTTCGCGGACATCTTTCCCGGTGGCGGCGGTCCCCTCGCCGACGTCTTCGCGATAGCGATAGCCCTCGCCCTCTTCGCCCTCCTCTACTGGGCGATCGACCTGATCGACCGGATATGAGCCTGCCGCTCGCCGCTCTCGGCGCCGCCGACCTCTTCGGCCTGATCGTCGCCGCCATGGTCTGCGTCTACCTCGTCTACGCATTGCTGCGCGGGGAGAACCTCTGATGGCGCAGGGCTGGCTCCAGATCGCCGTCTTCGCCGCCGTCGTGGTGGCGCTGATCAAGCCGGTCGGCATCTACGTGGCCAAGGTCTTCAGCGACCAGCCGGTGTTCCTGAGCCCTGTGCTCGGGCCAATCGAGCGCCTTGCCTACAGGGCGTTGCGCGTGCGACCCGGCGAGGGTCAGGACTGGAAGGGCTACGCCCGCAGCCTGGTCGTCTTCTCGCTGCTGTTCTGGATCGCGCTCTACCTGATCCTGCGCACCCAGGGGATCCACCCGTTCAATCCCCAAGGCTTCAAGTCGGGGCCGTGGGACCTCAGCTTCAACACCGCCTCCTCCTTCGTCACTAACACCAACTGGCAGTACTACGGCGGCGAAACGACGCTCTCCTACTTCTCCCAGATGGCCGGCCTGGGGGTGCAGAACTTCGTCTCCGCCGCGGTCGGAATCGCCGTCCTCGCGGCGCTGATGCGCGGCATCGCGGCCCGCAGCGCGCAGGCGATCGGCAACTTCTGGCGGGACCTGGTCCGCATCCTGCTCTACATCCTGGTCCCGGTCTCGATCGTCGGCGCGCTCGTCCTCGTCTCCCAGGGCGTGATCCAGACCCTCGGCGATGCCGCCGCCGTCCACACCCTCACCGGCGCCACCCAGACCCTCGGCCGGGGACCGGTCGCCTCGCAGGAGGCGATCAAGCTGCTCGGGACCAACGGCGGCGGCTTCTTCAACGTCAACTCGGCCTTCCCCTTCGAGAACCCGACCGGGCTCTCCAACTTCGTCGAGATGCTGCTGATCCTCGTCATCCCGGCCAGCCTCACCTACACCTACGGGCGCATGGTCGGCAGCCAGCGCCAGGGCTGGGCGATCTTCTCGGCGATGGCGGTCCTCTTCGTCGCCGGGGTCGCGGTCGTCTACGCGGCGGAGCAGCACGGCACCCCGGCCCAGCACCTGGCCGGCCTCCACACGCACGCCTTCGACGGCTCCACCGGCGGCAACCTCGAGGGCAAGGAGCAGCGCTTCGGGATCGCCGACTCATCGCTCTTCACGGCGGTGACGACGGCGACCTCGAGCGGAGCGGTCAACTCCGCCTTCGAGTCGCTGACCGGGCTCGGGGGCGCGGTGCCGTTCGCCAACCTCGGCTTCAGCGAGGTGATCTTCGGCGGTGTCGGCTCCGGCCTCTACTCGATGCTGCTCTACGTCATCCTCGCCGTCTTCATCGGCGGCCTGATGGTCGGCCGCACGCCCGAGTACCTGGGCAAGAAGATCGGCGCCCGGGAGATCAAGCTGGTCTCGCTCGGGGTGTTGGTGACGCCACTGATGGTGCTGCTCTCGTCCGCGCTCGCCTCCGCCACCGACCTCGGCAAACGCTCGATCTACGCCGGGATCAACCCCCAGGGGTTCTCGGAGACGCTCTACGCCTACCTCTCCCAGGCCAATAACAACGGCTCCGCCTGGGCCGGCTACACCGGCTTCGTACAGCCCGACGCTCCCGGCAACGCCGGCTCCTACGGGATCAGCTTCGCCGACCTGCTCGGCGGTTTCGTCCTGATCGGGGCGCGCTTCCTGCCGATCGTCTTCGTCCTCGCCCTGGCCGGCGCCCTTGCGGGCAAGAGGGTCTCCCCGGCCGGGCTGGGGACGATGCGCACCGACAACCCGACCTTCGTCTTCCTCCTGGTCGGGATCGTGATCCTGGTCGGCGCCCTCACCTTCTTCCCGGCCCTGTTGCTCGGACCGGTGGTCCAGAGCCTGACCACGAGGTTGTTCTAGATGCGCAGGGACCTGACCAGCGGGCTGCTTGCCGTGATCGTGCTGACCGTGTTCCTGGGCGTCGTCTATCCCCTGGCGGTGACCGGCATCGCCCAGGTCGCCTTCCCCGGCAAGGCCGACGGCTCGCTGGTCGAGGTCGACGGCAAGGCGGTCGGTTCGAGCCTGATCGGCCAGGAATTCAAGGGCGGGTCCTACTTCCACTCCCGCCCCTCGGCGACCGAATACAGCGGCAACGTCACCTTCTTCGGCAACGTCGGGCCCAACAGCGTCGAAGGGCGCGAAGCGGTGCGCGAAAACCTCGCTTCATACCTCGCTCGGGAGAAGCCGTTCGACAGAGGTCTGACGAAGGGCCGGGTGCCGGTCGACGCGGTGACCAACTCGGCCTCCGGCGTCGACCCCCACATCTCTGCGGCCAACGCGCAGATCCAGGCCCACCGGATCGCCGCCGTTCGCAAGCTGCCGCTCGCCCGGGTCGAAGGCCTGATTTCGGCCCAGACCGACGGGCGCTTCCTCGGCCTGCTCGGCGAGCCAGGCATCAACGTCCTCGAGCTCAACATCGCCCTCGACGAGGAAGCGCCGACCCGATGACCACCGAGACGCAGCCCCGTTCCCTGTTCGATCCCGAGATCGTGCGCCCGGCCCTATGGGAGTCCGTGCGCAAGCTCGACCCCCGGGTCCAGGTTCGCAACCCGGTCATGTTCGTGGTCGAGATCGGCGCTCTCATCACCACCGTCGCCTGGCTGATCCAGCTCTTCGGCGGCAGCCCGCTCGGCGGCGGTCATGAGCCGTCGTGGTTCACCTTCAGCGTCACCGTCTGGCTCTGGCTCACGGTCGTCTTCGCCAACCTCGCCGAGGCCCTGGCGGAGGGACGTGGGCGCGCCCAGGCGGCGAGCCTGCGGGCGATGCGCACGGAGGCGACCGCGAGGATGCGCGACGGCAGCGAGAAGTCAGCCGCCCAGCTCGTCCGCGGCGACGTCGTCGTGGTCGAGGCGGGGGAGGGCATTCCCGGCGACGGCACCGTGATCGAGGGCATCGCCTCGGTCGACGAGTCGGCGATCACCGGTGAGTCGGCACCGGTCATTCGCGAGGCCGGCGGCGACCGCAGCGCCGTCACCGGTGGCACCCGGGTTCTCTCCGATTGCATCGTCGTCGAGATCACCCAGGAACCGGGCAAGTCGTTCCTCGACCGCATGATCTCCCTGGTCGAGGGGGCGTCGCGGCGCAAGACGCCGAACGAGATCGCGCTCGGCATCCTGCTCGCGGCTCTGACCCTGGTCTTCGTGGTCGTCGTCGTCTCGCTGCGCCCCTTCGCCCTCTTCGCCGGCACCGAACTCTCGGAGACGACCTTGATCGCGCTGCTGGTGGCGCTGATCCCGACCACGATCGGCGCCCTGCTCTCGGCGATCGGGATCGCCGGCATGGACCGGCTGGTGCGCCGCAACGTGCTCGCCCTCTCCGGGCGCGCGGTCGAGGCCTCCGGCGACTGCGACGTGCTGCTGCTCGACAAGACCGGCACGATCACCCTCGGCAACCGCGAGGCGACCGAATTCGTGCCGATGCCGGGTGTGACCGAGGCGGAGCTGGCTGAGGCGGCCCAGATGTCCTCGCTCGCCGACGAGACCCCGGAGGGCCGGTCGATCGTCATTCTTGCCAAGGGCTTCGGCATCCGCGAGCACGACTTCGCCGGCCACGAGCCGAGCTTCGTTCCCTTCACCGCCCAGACCCGGATGAGTGGCGTCGACTACAACGGCACCCGGCTGCGCAAGGGGGCCGGCGACGCGATCGAAGCCTGGGTCGCCGCCGAGGGCGGCCGCGCGCCGGCCGAGCTGGCGCTGCAGCTGGACCGGATCGGGCGCGAGGGCGGCACGCCGCTGGCGGTCGCCCAGAACGAGCGGGTGCTCGGAGTGATCTACCTCAAGGACGTCGTCAAGGACGGGATGCGCGCCCGCTTCGACCGGCTGCGGGCGATGGGCATCCGCACGATCATGGTCACCGGCGACAACAGGCTGACCGCGGCGAAGATCGCCGAGGAGGCCGGCGTCGACGACTTCCTCGCCGAAGCGACCCCGGAGCGAAAGCTGGAGCTGATCAGGGAGCAGCAGTCCGACGGCCGCCTCGTCGCGATGACCGGCGACGGCACGAATGACGCCCCGGCGCTGGCCCAGGCGGACGTGGGGGTGGCGATGAACACCGGCACCCAGGCGGCCCGCGAGGCGGGCAACATGGTCGACCTCGATTCCAACCCGACGAAGCTGATCGAGATCGTCGAGGTCGGCAAGCAGCTGCTGATCACCCGTGGCGCATTGACCACCTTCTCGATCGCCAACGACGTCGCCAAGTACTTCGCGATCCTGCCGGCGATGTTCGCGGCCACTTACGCGGTCGGCAGCGGCAGCGGCCCGCTCGACGCCCTCAACGTGATGTCGCTGGGGACGCCGGAATCGGCGATCCTCTCGGCGGTGATCTTCAACGCGTTGATCATTCCGCTGCTGATCCCGCTCTCCCTGCGCGGCGTCCGTTACCGGCCGATCGGCGCCACCGGCCTGTTGCGCCGCAACATGCTGATCTACGGCCTCGGTGGCCTGCTCGTCCCTTTCATCGGGATCAAGGCGATCGACCTCGTGGTCCACAACCTGCTGGGGGCCTGAGCGGAGGGGCCGTGCGCCACGGCCATTACAAGATCTTCCTCGGCATGGCCGCCGGGGTCGGCAAGACCTACCGGATGCTGCAGGAGGGCCAGGCCGAGGCGGAGGCGGGCCGCGACGTCGCGATCGGCTACCTCGAGCCGCACGAGCGCGAGGAGACCAGCGCCCAGGCGCGCGGGCTGGAGGTGGTGCCGCGGTGCCGGGTGCCGGTGCGAGATCTCGTGGTCGAGGAGATGGATCTGCCGGCATTGCTCGCCCGCGCCCCCGACCTCGCCCTGATCGACGAGCTGGCGCACACCAACGCCCCCGGCCTGGTCCACCGGAAGCGCTACGAGGACATCGCCGACGTGCTGGCGGCGGGGATCGACGTCTTCTCCACCGTCAACGTCCAGCACCTCGAGTCGCTCAACGACCAGGTCGCCGAGCTGACCGGGGTGCGGGTGCGGGAGACGGTGCCGGACTCGGTCCTTGGCAGCGCCGACGAAGTCGTTTTGATCGACCTCACCCCGCAGACCCTGATCGCCCGCCTGCGGGCGGGGAAGATCTACCCCGGCGAGAACATCGACGCTGCCCTCAACAACTTCTTCCGGATCGAGAACCTCGCGGCGCTGCGCGAGGTCAGCCTGCGCCAGGTCGCCGAGGACGTCGAGTCGAAGCGGCTGACGCTGAATCCGGCGGAGCAGCTCGGCACCCGCGAGGGAGGGAGGGTGGCCGCGGACGGGCCCAGGGCGGTCGGCGAGCGCCTGCTCGCATTGGTCCGTCCCCAGCCCAGCGCCCAGCGCCTGGTCCGCCGCGCCTGGCGCTCCGCCCAGCGGCTCGGCACCGGCCTCGACCTACTCTGGGTCAAGCCCCCGGGCAAACCGATCGAGGGCGAGCAGGAGCGCCAGGTGACGGCGCTGCGCCAGCTCGCCTCAGTGCTCGGGGCGACGCTGCTGATCGAGGAGCACGACGATCTCGTCGCCGCCGTGGCACGGGTCGTCCGCGAGCGCGGCACCACCTACATCATGATCGGCGAGGCGGAGCCGCCCCGCGGCCTCGCCCGCCTGCGCGAGCCGTTGCCGCAGCGGTTGATGCGCGCCACTCCGCCCGGGGTCGACGTCCGCATCGTCGCCCACCGGGGCGGCGGGGAGGGCGAGCGATGATCGACCATCTCCTCGCCGCGGTGGCGCTCGTCATCGGCCTCGGCGGCGGTTATCTGATCGCCCGTTCGCGCCTCCGCGGCCGCCGCTCCGATCATCCCGACGCGATCCACCAGATCCTGCTCCCGTTCACTGGCACCGAGGTCTCGCGGCGGGCACTTGACGCCGCCCTCCGCCTCGCCCGTGCCGAGGACGCGACGCTGATGCCCGCCTACCTCGCGCAGGTCCCGAAACGCCTGCCGCTGGAGTGCGCGATCCCCGCCGAGGCGACCCGGGCGATGCCGATGCTGGAGGCGATCGAGCAGCGGGCAGTCGCGCAGGGGGTCGCGGTCGACGCCCGCATCGAGCGCGGCCGCTCCTACCGCCACGCGCTCGAGCGCCTGCTCGCGCGTGAGACCTTCGACCGCGTCGTCGTCCCGGCCGGTGCCGCCGGGACGACGGGCTTCTCCGGCGACGACCTGGTCTGGTTGCTGCGCAAGGCTCCGGCGGAGGTGCTGATCCTGCGGCCCGGGCCCGAGGACCAGCGGGTCCTCAGCGCTGCGCCGGCGCCAGCCCCATCCGCAGCGCCCCGGCGATCTCCAGCATCGCCGCCCGCGCCGTCCGGCTGATCGCGGTCTGGTTGGCGAAGCTGTGAATCAGCCCCGGGTAGCGCCGCAGCGCCGTCCTCACCCCAGCCTCGCGCAGGCGCAGCGCGTAGGCCTCGCCCTCGTCGCGCAGCGGGTCGAAGCCGGCGGTGGCGACGTAGGCGGGGGCCAACCCAGTCAGGTCCGGCGCTTTCAAGATCGAGATGCGGGGGTCGCCGGCGTCGGTGCCGGGCGGCAGGTAGGCCTGCTCGAACAGATCCATGTCGGCCTTGGTCAGGAGGAAGCCCTCGGCGAAGAGCTGGCGCGAGCGAGGATCCTCGGCGGAGTCGGTGACCGGGTAGATCAGCAGCTGCATCGCCGGCGCCGCGCCGCCGGCTTCGCGGGCGAGCAGACTGACGACGGCGCTGAGGTTGCCGCCGGCGCTGTCGCCCCCTACCGCGATCCGCCGCGGGTCGGCGCCGAGCGCGACGGCATTGTCCGCGGCCCAGATGAAAGCGGCCCAGGCGTCTTCGACCGGGGCGGGAAAGGGATGCTCGGGGGCGAGGCGGTAGCCGACCGAGAGGACCGCGGTCCCGGCGCCCGCGGCGAGGAAGCGGCAGACGTCGTCATGGGTGTCGAGGTCGCCGATCACCCAGCCGCCGCCGTGGTAGTAGACGAGCAGCGAGGTCGCCTCGCCGTGGGGGACGTGCGGCGGCACGTAGAGGCGGGCCGGGATCGGCCCGCCGTGGCCGGGGATCTTGAGCTGCTCGACGCGCGCCATCGGCAGCGGCTGCGGGTCGGAGGTGACCCGGGCCTCGCGGCGGGCATTGGCGCGCGCCTGCGCGGGGCTCATCCCGGCCAGGAACGACTTGCTGTCGCTCCACTCGGCGAGTTTCAGCAGCGTGTGGGTGTCGCTGGCCAGGGTCTGGCCGTCGATCTGCGCCGGCGCCCCGAACAGCCGTCGCTGGGCCCGCGGGGGCAGCCCGAGAGCGGCCTTGATCACGCGATGCTCGAGGCGCGGCGGGAGGCGGGGCAGGGTTGCCATCGGCGCCGTCTAGGCTATGCCAACGAGCTGCGTTGCGAGCGGAACGTCACACCGTTTGCCGGCCACAGCGGGGTACGGTGAGTGGCAATGGAGGCAACGGTGAGCGCAGCAGCACCGACGGCGGCGCCCGCGATCAAGGGGCTTCCCCCGGGTCCGCGGATGCCGCGGGCAATGCAGACCGCGATCTGGTCGCGTCAGGCGCAGTGGATGCTGGAGCAGAGCCGGGCCCGCTTCGGCGACATGTTCACGCTGAAGATCGCCAACGAAGACACCTGGGTGATGCTGTCGGACCCGGAGCTGGTCAAGCAGGTCTTCACCGGCGACCCGCGGATCTTCCACGCCGGCGAGGGCAACCAGATCCTCAAGCCGATCCTCGGCGAGAACTCGATCCTGGTGCTCGACGAGAAGCCGCACATCGGCCAGCGCCGGCTGCTGCTGCCGCCCTTCCACGGCGAGCGCATGCAGGGATACGGCGAGAAGATGACCGAGATCGCCGCCCGCGAGATCGAGAGCTGGCCGACCGGCACCCCGTACAAGCTGCGCCCGCGGATGCAGGCGATCACCCTGGAGATCATCCTCGAGACCGTCTTCGGCGTCCACGACCGGGAGCGCATGGACCCGCTGCGGGCGGCGCTGCGCGACTTCCTCGACCTCACCACCGATCCGCGACTGCTGCTGCCGGTGATCCTGATCGGCCCCGAGCGGATCCGCGGCGTCCCCGCCTTTCGCCGCCGCGTCGACCGCGTCGACGAGCTGATCCATCGGGAGATCGCCGATCGCCGCGGCGCCGAGGACCTCGAGCAGCGCGACGACATCCTCTCGATGCTGGTCGCCGCCCGCCACGAGGACGGCAGCCCGATGAGCGACGCCGAGATCCGCGACGAGCTCCTGACCCTCCTGGTCGCCGGCCACGAGACCACCGCGACCGCGCTTTCCTGGGCGATGGAGCGCCTGGTCCGCCACCCCGACAAGCTCGAGCGCCTGCGCGCCGAGGTCCTGGCCGGAGGCGACGAGCCCTACCTGACGGCGACGATCCAGGAGACCCTGCGGCTACGGCCGGTGATCGTGCTGGTGATCCGCAAGCTGACCGAGCCGGTCGAGCTCGGCGGCTACGAGCTGCCCGCCGGCGTCGCCGCCACGCCCTCGATCCACCTGATCCACCGCCACCCGGAGATCTACCCCGAACCGGACCGCTTCCTGCCCGAGCGCTTCCTCGACAACCCGCCCGGCACCTACACCTGGATCCCCTTCGGCGGTGGCGTCCGCCGCTGCCTCGGCGCCTCCTTCGCCCAGTTCGAGATGGCCGTCGTCCTGCGCGAGCTGGTCCGCCGCCACCAGGTCCGCCCGGCGAACCCGAAGTCCGAGCGCCCCTACCGCCGCGCGATCACCGAGACGCCCCGGCACGACGCCGAAGTCGTGCTGAGTCCGTAGGACACGGCGCGCTGCCGCACCCGCGGCTCCGCGTCGTGCAGAGCACTGCCACTACGCCGCGTGCACGGCCCCGCTTGGTCCTACGACCTCAGGACTTCCTTCGGCTGGCTCAGCCGCAGCCGGTGTTGTTGCCGCAGGAGGAGCACGTGTAGCAACTGCCGGTCCGCTGCATCATGCCGCCGCATTGCTCGCAGGCGGGGCCGAGGTCGAGGCCGGACATCTTCGCCGGGACCACCGGCGGGGTGTCGGTGAAGGCCGCGGCCGCGGGGACCGAGTCGCCGCCGTTGCCGGCCGCGTGGCCGTTGCCCCCATTGCCGTTGGCCGGGCCGGCGGTGTCGGTCGCGATCCCGAGCCCCAGCTGCGAGGTCTCCGCGTCCTTCTTGTTGCGGACCTCCTGGGTCATGATCCCGAGTTCCTCGAGCGTGTCGGTGTCCTCGATGAAGCGGCTCGCGACCCAGCGCATGATGTAGTCCGGCAGCGATTTGGCGAAGGGGATCTCGGGGTTGCCGGTGATGCCCTCCGGCTCGAAGCGCATGTAGCTGAACTTGCGCACGAAGTCTTCGAGCGGGACGCCGTACTGGAGGCCAAGCGAGATCGCCGTCGCGAAGGCGTTCATCAGCCCCCGCATCGTCGAGCCCTCCTTGCCGATATCGGTGAGGAAGATCTCGCCGACCGAGCCGTCTTCGTATTTGCCGGCGGTGATGTAGCCCTCGTGGCCGGCGATTGAGAACTTGTGGGTGATCGATTCGCGCTCCCGCGGCATACGCTTGCGCTCCGGCGGCAGCACCACGACCTCGGCCTCGGTGCCCTTTTCCTCCTGGGCGTCGGTGCGCAGGGCCTGCGCCGTCTTCGAGCCATCGCGGTAGATCGCCAGCGCCTTGAGGCCGCCCTTCCAGCCGCGCGTGTAGGCGTCGGCGATGTCCTCGATCGTCGCCGACTGCGGCAGGTTGACCGTCTTCGAGATCGCCCCGGAGATGAAGGGCTGGGTCGCCGCCATCATGTCGATGTGGCCGGTGTGGGAGATCGCCCGCTCGCCGACCGCGACGTCGAAGACCGGCAGGTGCTCGTCCTTCAGCCCGGGCGCCCCGACGATCGTGTTCTTCGCGGTGATGTGGGCGGCGATCTGGTCGATCTCCGACTCGCTGTAGCCGAGCGCTTCCAGCGCCAGCGGCACCGAGCGGTTGGCGATCGTCATCTGCCCGCCGCCGACCAGCTCCTTGAACTTGACCAACGAGAAGTCGGGCTCGATCCCGGTCGTGTCGCAGTCCATCAGGAAGCTGATCGTCCCGGTCGGGGCCAGCACCGTCGCCTGCGCGTTGCGGTAGCCGTGCTCCTCGCCGAGCTCGACCGCTTCGTCCCAGGAACGCTGCGCGGCCTCGAGCAGGTCGCCCTTGATCCCGGTCGGGTCGACCTCGTAGGAGGCGTCGCGATGCATCCGCATGACCCCGTTGTGGGCGTCGCGATTCTTCTCGTACTCGTCATAAGGACCGGTGGCGCCGGCGGCGATCAGTGCCGACTGGCGGTAGGCGCGGCCGGTCATCAGCGCCGTGATCGCGGCGGCGACGTTGCGGCCGGTGTCGGAGTCGTAGGGGAGGCCGTCCGACATCAGCAGGGCGCCGAGGTTGGCGTAGCCGAGCCCGAGCTGGCGGAAGCGGTTGGCGTTCTCGGTGATCCCCTCGGTCGGGTAAGAGGAGAAGCCGACGACGATCTCCTGGGCGAGGAAGACGATGTCGACCGCGTGCTCGAATTCCGCCGCGTCGAAGCTGCCGTCCTCGCGGCGGAACTTCATCAGGTTGAGCGAGGCGAGGTTGCAGGCCGAGTCGTCGACGTGCATGTACTCGCTGCAGGGGTTGGAGGCGTTGATCCGACCCGACTCCGGGCAGGTGTGCCAGCGGTTGATGATCGTGTCGTACTGGACGCCCGGGTCGGCGCAGCGCCAGGCGGCGTCGGCGATCTGATTCATCAGCTCGCGCGCGTCCAGCGTCTTCACCGATTCGCCGGTGGTACGGGCGGTCAGGTGCCAGTCCTCGCCGGCCTCGACCGCCTCCATGAAGTCGTCGGTGACCCGCACCGAGTTGTTCGCGTTCTGGTACTGGATCGAGGTGAAGCCGTCGCCGTCGATCGACATGTCGAAGCCGGCGTCGCGCAGCGCCTCGGCCTTCTTCTCCTCGTCGGCCTTGCACCAGATGAAGTGCTCGATGTCCGGATGGTCGACGTCGAGCACGACCATCTTCGCCGCCCGCCGGGTCTTGCCGCCGGACTTGATCGTCCCCGCCCAGGCGTCGGCGCCGCGCATGAAGCTGACCGGCCCGCTGGCGGTGCCGCCCTTCTGCAGCGGCTCCATCGAGCCGCGGATGTTGGAGAGGTTGATGCCGGAGCCGGAGCCGCCGCGGAAGATGTTGCCCTCCTTGGTGTTCCAGCCGAGGATGCTCTCCATCGTGTCCTCGACGCTGAGGATGAAACAGGCCGAACACTGCGGCGTCTCCTCGAAGCCGACGTTGAACCAGACCGGCGAGTTGAAGGCCGCCTTCTGGTTGAGCAGGATCGAGGTCAGCTCCATCTCGAAGGCGTCGGCGTCCTCGGCGGAGGCGAAGTAACCGCCCTCGCGACCCCAGTTGGAGATCGTGCCGGCGACGCGGCCGATCATCTGTTTGACCGAGTTCTCGCGCTCGGGGCTGCCGAGCTGCCCGCGGAAGTACTTCTGGGCGACGATGTTGGTCGCGTTCTGGGACCAGCTCTTGGGGAACTCGACTCCGCGCTGCTCGAAGGCCGGGCTCTCGGGATTGCCGATCACCGCATCGCGGTTCTCCCACTCGATCTGGTCGAAAGGATGCACCCCGGGCGTCGAAAAACGGCGTTCGATCGAGAGGCCCTTGAGACCGTTTTGGGGACTGGAAATGGCGGTCTGGGACATCGAACTTCTCCTCTCGCAGCGACTTTCAGGGGTAACTCCGCAGGATCGCTAACCAACCGGCGGAAAAAGTGCGTGAAGTCGCAAATAAGGCACTTGGAGACGGCGGGAAGCTGTCTCTACATGGTGGCAAGTTCGCTATCTCGGCGATTCCGTTGCGCTTGGAGGCCGGCCGCCGCGCGCTACCCTCAGGAGATGGGCGAAGACCTGCGCAGGGGCGCAGAGAGAATGGGCGACCGGGCGAGTGCCGCCCGGGACGCGATGGGCGAGCGGGCGACGGCCGCGCGCGACGCCGCGGTCGAGAAAGCCGGCGCCGCGAAAGGCGCCGCCAGCGACGCGATCGCCCTGGTCAAGCCGAAGCTGCGCGGGGTCTCGCACGAGTGGGCGTTCTTCCTCTCGCTCGGCTTCGGCGCGGCGCTGATCATCCTCGCGAAGACGCCGAAGGCGACCCTGGCGGTGGCGATCTACGCGGTCAGCCTCTCGGCCCTGCTCGGCACCAGCGCCCTCTATCACCGGGTGAACTGGAGCCGGCCCAACGTGCGCCAGTGGATGCGCCGCCTCGATCATTCGATGATCTTTTTCCTCATTGCCGGTACCTACACGCCGTTCGCGCTGCTGGTCCTCGACGGGCCGCTGGCCGACGCGATCCTCGCCGTCGTCTGGATCGGCGCGATCGCCGGCGCGATCGTCGAGATGATCTGGATCGACCACCCGAAATGGGTGGCGGCGATCATCTACCTGGCGCTCGGCTGGGTCGCCGTCGCCGCCTTCCCCGAGCTCTGGTCGGAGATGGGGATCGGCGGCACCCTGCTGGTCGCCGGCGGCGGTCTCCTCTACACCGCGGGCGCGGTCGTCTACGCGACCCAGAGGCCCAACCCCAACCCTGCGATATTCGGCTACCACGAGGTCTTCCACCTCTTCGTCATCGCCGCCGCCGTGGCACACTTCTCGGCGATCGCCTTCTTCGCCCTCCCCCACGCATGAGGTTCCGCCTCCGGCTTTTCGCCGCCTTGGCGGCGCTGACGCTGCTGCTCGCCGCGCCCGCCGCGGCGCAGGCCTCTTGGGGCGCGATCGCGATCGAACCGGACAGCGGCAAGGTCGGCTCCGCCCACAACCTCGGCACCACCGCCGCGGCGAAGGAGACGGCGCTGAAGAACTGCGGCGAGAGCCACTGCAAGGTCGCGGTCTGGGTCTTCAACGGCTACGGCGCCGTGGTCAAGAAGAAGAGCGGCGTCTACATCGCCGGCATCGGCGCGACCAAGAACCTCGCCTTCGCCGACGCCCGCAAGCGCGCGCACGAACAGTCCGCCGCCCCGGTCGCCTGGATCTTCAGCGGCCTCAGCTAGAGCCGCACCGCGTCCACGCGGTATCCTTACCTCAATCGAAAGGTAAGGAATATGGATATCGCCGCCAAGCTCACCTCGAAGGGCCAGATCACGGTTCCCAAGGCCGTGCGCGACACGCTCGGGCTGTCCCCGGGCGACCAGGTCTTGTTCCGGGTAGAGGACAACCGTGCGGTCATCGCCCGGACCACGGACTTCCTCGACCTGGGCGGGTCGGTGCCGGTTCCGCCGGGCAAGCGCGGTGCCGATTGGGATGAGGTGCGACGGGGCAGTCGCGTCGCACGGGCCGGAAAGCGTGCTTGAGGGCGTTCCTCGACACCAACGTGATCATCCGCCACCTGACCGGCGACCCGCCGCGCATGGCCAGGCGTGCAACCAGCTTTCTGGCCTCGGCGACGGAGCTGGTCCTGGCCGATCTGGTCGTCGCCGAGTGTGTCTACGTGCTCGAGTCCTACTACGAGGTGCCCCGAGTCCGGGTGGCGGAGCTAATGCGCGCGGCGTTGGCAATGCCGACGGTTCTCGCCGATTCCGACCTGCTTCTGCGGGCGCTGGAGGTCTATGAGCTGCAGCGGTTGGACTTCGCCGAGGCGTACCTGGTCGCCTGCGCCGAGCTGAGTGGAACCCGCGCGATCGCCTCCTTCGACAAGGCGATCGACCGGGTCGGCTCAGTCGAGCGGGTCATCCCCTAAGCGGCGGCCGCCGCGAACTCCTCGACCTCCTCGACGGCGCTGATCAGCTCGGCGAGGATCTCCTCCAGCTGCTCGGACTGCTGCGGGTTCAGCTCCAGCTCGCCGTCGGTTAGCTGCTTGTCGGCGCGGGCGACCGGCAGCTCGGCCTCGACCACGCGCCCGCCCAGGGCGCCGAGGACCTTGCGGGTCTCGGCCTGGGCCCAGACCGCGCCGAACATCCCGGTCGAGGCGCCGACCACGGCGGCCGGGGTGCCGTTGAGGGCGCTCTGCCCGGCCGGCCGCGAGGCCCAGTCGAGGGCGTTCTTCAGCACTCCGGGGATCGAGTGGTTGTACTCCGGCGTCGCCACCAGGACGGCGTCGGCCCCGCGGATCGCCTCGCGCAGCCGCCGCACCGCCAGCGGCGTCTCCTCCAGTTCGAGGTCGGCGTCGTAGGGCGGGATCTCGCGCAGGCCCTCGTACTCGACCAGCTCCACCCCCGCGGGCAGCCGCTCGGCGGCCGCCCGCAGCAGGGCGCTGTTGAGCGAGTCCCGGCGCAGGCTGCCGGAGATGCCCAGGACCTTCATCTCTACTCGCCCTCCTTGACCAGCTCCAGGTCGACGGCGATGTCGACCGTGTAGTCGAGGACGTCGCCGCCGCTCGGCAGCTGCGCCTGCCACTCCAGCCCGAAGCTGCGGCGGTCGACACTGGCCGCCAGCGAGAGCCCGACGCGGGCGCTGCCGGCGAGGTCGCCGCCCAGCTCGCCGAACTTGCCGCTCGCCTCGACCTCGTGGGTCTGGCCGTGGATCTCGAGCTCGCCGCGCAGCGTCAGGGCGCCGTCCTCGGCGACCTCGAAGGCGGTCGAGCGGAACTTCAGCCGCGGGTAGCGCTCGGCGTCGAAGAAGTCGGGGGAGAGCAGGTGGCCCTTCAGCATCTCCTCGTCGATGTCGACGGAGGCGACCTCGACCGTGCCCTCGAGCTTCGGCTCCTCGCCACCCTCGAGCTTGGCCTCGTAGCCGCGGAAGCCGCTGCGGAAGGTGGAGACGCCGTTGTGGACGACGGCGAAGTGGATCGTCGAGTGGACCGGGTCCACCGCGTAGGTCCCGGCGGGAACCTCTTGCTTGACGGTCTGCGTGCTCATTTCGAGTCCTTTCTGAAGTCCTTGTCGGATAAATGATTGACGCAGAAACAATCGTAGCAGAAAAGCTTGCATCTACAACTATTGTCCCGACAAGTGTCATCTGCGATGATCTCCTTATGAGCGAGCAGGCGACCGCGACCAAGACCGCACCCGGCGACAACGCCTGCCCGGCCAACACCCCGCACGGGGAGGCCTGGGGCGCGCTGGCGCGCACCCACGCCGCCGTCAGTCAGCGCCTGCAGGAAGCGCTGGCGCAGGGGGACCACCCGCCGCTGCCCTGGTACGAGGTGCTGGCCACCGTCGCCGAGGCACCGGACCAGCGGATGCGGATGGGAGACCTCGCCGAGGCTCTGGTCATCACCCGCGGCGGCCTCACCAAGCTGGTCGACCGCCTGGTCAAGGCCGGCCTGCTGGAGCGGACCTTCTGCGAGACGGACCGCCGCGTCAGCTACGCGACGCTGCTGCCCGCCGGCATGAACCTGCTGCGGGAGATGCGGCCGGTGATCGTCGGCGAGCTCGAGGTCGCCTTCTCGGCCAGCCTCAGCGTCGAGCAGGCGAACGACCTGCGCGAGAAGCTCGACCTCGTCCGCGGCACCGCCTGCCGCGGCGTCGCCTAGCCCGCCTCTAGCTAGGCCAGCGCCGCCGCGGCCCGCTCTTTGGCGGACTCGACGATCGCCAGCACCGCCGGCTCCTCGCCGTCGCGCAGCAACTGGATCGGGTCGGGGTCGCCGTTGACGATCCCCTCGAAGAACTCCTTGCGGTCCTGGTAGGTCGGCAGCGTCCCCTTGGCCCAGCCGCGGGCGTCGTTGAGGATGATCGCCAGGCGCGCGAACTCCTCGCCGAATAGGTCGGCGACTTCGCGCTTCATCCGCTTCGCCAATGCGGGTGAGGCACCGGCGGTCGAGATCGCGATCGCCAGCGGCCCGGTGCGGACGATCGCCGGCAGGATGAAGTTGCAGAGCGGCGGCACGTCGACGATGTTGACCAGCATCGCCCGCTTCTCGGCATCGTCGAAGACGGCGATGTTGATGTCGGTGTCGTCGGTGCAGGCGATCGCCATGAAGACGGCCTCGAGGTCCGCCGCGCCGGCGTACTCGCGCCGCTCCCACGCGATCGAGCCCTCCTTCGCCAGGTCCTCCAGCTCGGGATGGGCGACCGGGGCGACCAGGGTCACGTCGGCGTCGCAGGCGAGCAGCCCCTCGACCTTCTCGAGGCCGATGTCGCCGCCACCGACGACCAGGCAGCGCCGCCCTTTCAGTTTCAGGCAGGCGATGTAGAAGGGGGTCTCGAGCATGTCCCGCACGCAGGACTGGTCGCAGATCCCCTTGCGGAACTGGCAGACGCACTCCTTGCCGGCGTAGGCCTGGGCGGGGGGCATGGAGAGAAGGCTAGCGGGCGGCTAGATCGCGTCGAGGGTCTGGCGCAACCCGTCCTCGAGGCTGGTGGTCGGGCGCCAGCCCAGCTCGCGCTCGGCGCGGCCGGCGTCGAGGGCGATCCGCTGCACCTCGCCCGCCCGTGGTGGCGCGAACTCGGGCTCGAAGCCCTCGCTGTCGCCAAGCCTGCCCAGCGTTTCCGCCAGCTCCAGGACGCTGGCCTCGCGCCCGGTGCCGAGGTTGACCGGGCCGGTCACGCTGGACGCCGCCGCCGCCAGCGCCGCGCCGACGACGTCGCCGACGTAGAGGTAGTCGCGGGTCTGGGTGCCGTCGCCGAAGATCAGCGGCCGTTCGCCGGCCCGCAGCTTGCCGCAGAAGATCGCGATCACCCCGGCCTCGCCGAGCGGGTCCTGGCGCGGGCCGTAGACGTTGCCGAGCCGCAGGGCGATGCCGGAGATGCCGTAGAGCCGCTCGTAGAGGGCGAGGTAGCCCTCAGCCGCGTACTTGCTCTGCCCGTAGGCGGACATCGGCGCGATCGCCGTGCTCTCGTCCAGCGGCAGCTGCTGTCCCGCTCCCTCGCCGTAGATGGCGCCGCCCGTGGAGACGAAGACGACCCGCCCGCTGCCGGCGGCGCGCGCCGCCTCGAGCACGTTGGCGGTGCCGCCGACGTTGATCTCGGCGTCGAAGGCGGGGTCCTCGATCGACTTGCGGACGTCGATCTGGGCGGCGAGATGGAAGATCGCCTCCGGCCGCCGCTCGGCCGCCAGCGCGGTCAGCTCGGCGACCTCGCGGATGTCGAGCTCGACCAGCTCGGCCCCGGCCGCGAGGGCGCCGTCGAGGTTGGCGCGGCGGCCGGTGCGCAGGTCGTCGACGACCGTCACCTCGTCGCCGCGCGCGACCAGCGCGTCGACCAGATTCGAGCCGATGAACCCGGCCCCGCCAGTGACCATGCACCTCATCAGGTCGCCGATCCTACGGGGATCGGCGTGGGCCAGGCACAAAGGAGTGGCCGAGCGCCCCTGCTACCCTCGCCGCCCGATGCGACTGATCGTCACCGAGAAGAACAACAGCGCCAAAAAGATTGCCGAGGCCTTGAGCAACGGCAGCAACGGCGCGGATAAAACCTTCAAAGTCCCGTTCTACACCTGGACGGACGCCGAAGGTGGCGAACACATGACGATCGGCCTCAAGGGCCACGTTCTCGGCCCGGCTTTCCCCGAGGGCTACTCGAACTGGCAGAAAACGGACCTGCACGACCTGATCGACGCCGAGCTGATCAAGGAACCGACCGACAAAAACGTCGTCAAAGCGATCAAGAAAGTCGCCAAAGAGGCCGACGAGCTGGTGATCGCGACCGACTTCGACCGTGAGGGCGAGCTGATCGGGCTCGAGGCGCTGGAGGAGATGCTCGACTCCAACCCCGAGCTCGGCTCCCGCGAGGGCACCGCCGACGGCAGCCTGACGATCCAGCGCGCCCGCTACTCGGCCCTGACCAAGGAAGAGATCGAGCGCGCCTTCAACGAGCTCGACACGCTCTCCTACCCGCTCGCCAACGCCGGTGCCGCCCGCCAGGACATCGACCTGCTCTGGGGGGCGACCCTGACCCGCGCGGTCTCGCTGGCCAGCCGTCGCTTCGGCTCCAACTTCCTCTCCGTCGGCCGCGTCCAGTCGCCGACCCTGGGCCTGATCGTCGAGCGCGAGATGGAACGCCGCGCCCACGTCGCCAAACCGTTCTGGGAGCTGTTCGCCAAGTTCGAGCACCCCGACGGGACCTTCGAGACCCACCACACGGTCGACAAATTCTGGGAGAAAGCCGAGGCCGACGCCGCCTTCGCCGGCACCAAAGCACCCGGCGTCGTCAAATCGGTCACGGCGCGCAAGAACACGCGCCGGCCGCCGACGCCCTACAACACCACCGCATTCAGCACCGACGCCTCCAGCCGCCTCGGCATCACCCCCGCCAGCGCGATGCGGATCGCCGAGGACCTCTATATGGACGGCTTCATCTCCTACCCGCGCACCGACAACACGGTCTACCCGCAATCGCTGCCGCTGCGCGAGCTGGTCAGCTCGCTGGTCAAGGTCAAGGAGTTCTCCGCCGCCGCCGGCTTGCTCGACGGTGAGCTGAAACCGACCCGCGGCAAAAAAGAGACGACCGACCACCCGCCGATTTACCCGACCCAGGCGATCCACCCGGGCGCCCTCGACGGCTCCAAGAAACGGGTCTACGAACTGGTCGTGCGCCGCTTCCTCGCCACCTTCAGCCCGCCGATGATCACCGAGTCGACCCGGGCCGACATCGAGGCGGGCTCGGAGACCTACTTCGTCCGCGGCTCGGTCGTCGTCGACCCCGGGTACGCCGGCATCTACACCTACGCCCGCTCCTCCGACGAGGAGATCCCGGCGCTGAAGGAGGGCCAGGAGCTGGCCCTCGACGGCGAGCCCTGGATCGTCGACAAGGAGACGCAGCCGCCCTCGCGGATCTCGCAGGCGAAACTGATCGAGATGATGGAGGAGCGCGGCCTCGGCACCAAGGCGACCCGTGCCGACATCATCCAGAAGCTGTTCGACCGTGGCTACGTCTTCGGCAACCCGCCCGTGCCCTCGGAGACCGGGATCGCCCTGTACGAGGCCTTCAAGAACTTCGTGCCGGCGATGGCGACGCCGGAGATGACCGCCCAGCTGGAGGCGGAGATGGACCGGATCGCCGCCGGCGAGATGACCAAGGGCGCCGTCGTCGGCGAAAGCCGCGACCTCCTGCACAAGACCTGGACCGAAATCGACGGCAGCCGCGAGGATCTGGCCAAAGTGATCTGGAAAGGGATGGACGAAGACCGCGTCCTCGGTCCCTGCAAGGTCTGCGAAGAAGCCGGCCGCAAAAAGGACGACGGCTCGCCCCACATGCTGCGGATCATCCGCGCGAAAAAATCGGGCAAACGCTTTGTCGGCTGCAGCGGCTGGACCCTCGACGACCCGAAATCGTGCGACCAGACCTTCCCGCTGCCCCAGCGCGGCG
Source organism: uncultured Solirubrobacterales bacterium (assembly GCA_963735255.1). Taxonomy (GTDB): domain Bacteria; phylum Actinomycetota; class Thermoleophilia; order Solirubrobacterales; family 70-9; genus VAYN01. The sequence continues at coordinate 80,769 of CAVTKC010000001.1, forward strand.
ACGTCTTCAAGCTCGAAGACCGCTGCTCGATCTGCGAGCAGACGCCACGGCTCAAAGTCGTCCCCTTCCGCGGCCGGCCCTGGAACCTCTGCCTCAACGACGACTGCGAGTCGATGCAGGAGATGAAGAAACGGCGGGCCGAGCGCGAAGCCGCGAAAGCGGCCAAAGCCGAGATGGAGAAGAAACCGCCGGTCAAGGGCGACGAGGACGCGCCAAAGAAGAAAAAAGCGAAAGTCAAAGCGTCCAAAGCAGACACCGCGACGCGCGGGCGCAAACGCGCCAAAGCCGCGGCCAAAGGCTGAGGTCCGCGACGTTGTTCATCTCCCTCGAGGGAGTGGACGGCTCAGGCAAGAGCACCCAGGCGCGACTGCTGGTCGAGGCATTGGGGACGGAGACGGTGGCGATCCGCGAGCCGGGGGGGACCGAGGCGGCGGAGCGCATCCGCGAGCTGCTCGCCGACCCGGCGCTGGCGCTGGAACCCTTCGCCGAGCTGCTGTTGTTCCTCGCCGCCCGCGCCGACCTCACCGAGCGGGTCATCCGCCCCGCCCTGGAGGCCGGCCGCGACGTCGTCTGCGACCGCTTCTCCGACTCCAGCGTCGCCTATCAGGGGTCCGCGCGCGGACTCGGGGTGGGGGAGGTGATCGGCCTCTGCGAGGCCGCCACCGATGGCCTCTGGCCGGACCTGACCCTGCTGCTGAAGGTCGACCCCGAGGTCGGACTCGGCCGCGCTGACGGCGAGGACCGCTTTGAGTCCGAGGGCCTGGAGCTGCAGCGCGCGGTCGCCGAGGCCTACGAGGAGATCGCGATCATCGCCAGCGACCGGGTCGAGGTGATCGATGCGACCGGCGGCGTCGACGCGGTGCATGAGCGAGTGATGGCCGCGGTCGAGTCGCGGCGATGACCGTCACGCTCGAGCATCAGCCGCGGGCGAAGATTGCGTTGGATGCGGCGCTTGCATCGGGGCCCTCGCACGCGTATTTGTTTCGAGGTCCCAGGGGTTCCGGTAAGCGGGCGGCGGCGCGGGCATTCGCAGCGGAGATCCTGGCCTCAGCGTCCGAGGACGCTGACGACGCCCGGCGGCGGGCGCTGCTCGATCCCTCGCCGCACCCGGACCTGGTCTGGCTGCGGCCGCGCGGGGCGCAGCACCTGGTCGACGAGGTGCGGGAACGGGTGATCCGCGCCGCCGCCTACCGGCCCTTCGAAGGCGGCAAGCGGGTCTTCGTCGTCGAGGCGGCGGAGGCGATGCGGGACGAGAGCCAGAACGCATTGCTGAAGACGCTCGAGGAGCCGCCCGCGTTCGTCCACCTGATCCTGCTCAGCTCCGAGCCGGAGGCATTGCTGGAGACGATCGCCTCGCGCTGCCAGCCGGTCGACTTCGTGCCGCTCTCGCCCGAGGTGCTGGAGGCCGAGCTTGCGTCGGCATCGGCGCCGCCCGCGGAGATCGCCGCCGCCGCGCGGCTCGCGGCGGGGGATCTGGAGCGGGCCCGGCTGCTGCTCGGCGACCGCGGCCGCGAGGTCCGGGCCGAGGCCGAGCGCTGCGTCGCCGCCGCGCTCGCGGGCGAGCTGACCGATGCCCCCTGGAAGCGTTTGCTCGGACGCGCCGAAGCGGCAGGCGAGGATGTCGAAGCGGCGACGCGGGAAGCGCTCGAGGAGGAGGCGAAATCCGGTCTCAAGCGCACCGTCCGCGACATCGCCGAGGAGTCCAAACGCTCCGGTCGCCGCCGCCGCACCGAGATCCTCGACCTCGGCCTCGAGCTCAGCGCCGCCTGGCTGCGCGACCTCGCCGCCCTTACCGCCGGCGCCGAGGAGGTCGTCTTCAACCGCGACCGCCTCGACCTGCTCCGCTCCCAGGCCGTCGGCCTCGATCCCGCCCGCGCCCGCCGCGGCGCCGAGACGGTCCAGGAAACCCGCCGCAGCCTCGATTTGAACGTGTCGGAGGAGCTGGCGCTGGAGGCGCTGTTCTTCCGGCTCGAGCGCGAGTTGCGCTGAAGAAGCTTCAGAGCTGCGAACCGCAGCGCGCAACATGTGCGGTTTGGGTTCCTACGGTTGCCGTATGTCTTTGCTGTGGCTACCGCCCATCGCCGGCGTTCTGCTCGAGTTCGTCGCGCGGACGGGAGGAACGCTGGTCCTGGCAAGCGGTTTTATCGCCGGCACGATGCGGGCGCTGGCGGTCCTCGGCGGCTTTGCGGCCGAGCGCGTCGAGTGGACGACCGCTGCCGGTTTCGTCGGTGGCGCTGCTTTCGGGGCACTAGTCCTGGTTGCGGATTTGGTGATTGGCTAGACTGCCGCCATGGTTCGAGCGCTGACAATACGTTTCGGGGTCATGAGCATCGGCGGGGGTCTCCTGGTGGTGCTCGCGGACGTTCTTGGCGTGAACCCAGGCTTGACCTCACTCTTGCTGTTTGCCTACATGGCGGTGGGCGCGCTGATCATCGGCAACTACTGCCTCGATCACGAAGATGAGATTCCGACGCGCGCGGAGCGCCGTCGCAATCGCCGCCGCCGCCGAGGCCTGCTCTAAGCGTTCTCGCGCTCGGCGTCGCGTACGCCGTTGCCGTTGCGCTCGCCGCCGGCCTGCTCACGCGCCTTCTCGAGCGCTCGCTCCTGGGCCAGCCGGGTGATCTGTGCTGCCTGGCGGGACATGATCACGCTGAAGTTGAGCGCCAGGCCGAGCAGCAGCAGCAGCACGACGGAGAAGAGGGCGACGTTGGTGTCGCGCACGCCCATCACGTCGGCGAGGAACTCGAGCAGGCCGGGGAAGGCGGCGCCGGCGAGCATGCCGAGGCCGGCGACGAACCAGATCACGCTGTAGCGCTCCTGCAACCGGTCGCGGCGGATCAGGTCGAGGATCAGCAGCATGAAGAAGATCGCGATCACGGCGGCGACGACTCGGGTCTGCGAGGTCAGATGGACCTGGGCGCCATCGGCGGCGAGCGCCAGACTCCTCATCGCTCCGCCCCCGCGTGGCGCGGTCGGAACTGGCCGACCAGCAGGACGACGACGCCCTTGAAGATGAAGAAGGCCGAGCGCAGCGGCGTCAGGAAGGAGCTGCCGCCGACCCGCTCCAGCATCCGCACCGGCAGCTCCTCGACCCGCAGGCCTTCGCGGACCGCCAGCTGCAGCGACTCGATCTCGGCGAAGTCGGGCGAGTAGTTCTCGCTGAACAGGGACATCACCCGGCGGTTGGCGGCGCGCATGCCGCTGGTCGTGTCGGTGAAGCGCTGGCGCGTCGCCAGGGTGAGGAAGAAGCGGAAGACGCCGGTGCCGACGCGGCGCGAGAAGGTCGGCCGGTAGTCGTCGCTGGCCGCGACCGCGCCCGCGTGGTAGCGGGAGCCGATCACGAGGTCGGCGCGGTCGGCCTCGACCTCTGCCAGCAGCCGCGCCACCTCGGAGGCCGGGTGCTGGCCGTCGGCGTCGAGGTGGGCGCAGAAGTCGTAGCCCTCGCGCAGCGCGTAGAGGTAGCCGGTCTGCAGGGCGGCCCCCAGGCCCTGGTTGAAGGGGAGGGTGGCGACGATGACGCCGCAGCCGCGGGCCCGCGCCGTCGTCGCGTCGGTCGAGCCGTCGTCGACGACGAGGATGTCGACGCCGTCGAGGTGCGTGCGGACGTCGGCGACGACCGCGTCGATCGATGCCTCCTCGTTCCAGGCGGGGATGAAGACCAGGGTCCGCACCGGCCGATTCTCCCATGAAGGCACGGCTGCGCCCGGCGCGAGCCCAAACGATGAATGGATTGTGTTAGTAAACCTTCATGAGCAATGACGAGGGAGTGCCGGAGGCGGAGCCGGAGAGCACGGGGCCGCGGATCGACGCGCCGCGGATTGGCATGCGCCTCTGGCTCACCGGTGCCTTCGGCACGGTCAGCCTGATTACCGCCGCCGCGGTCTTCCTCTTCGGCGACAACCAGCAGGCGCTGATCGCCTCGGTCCTGGTCGGGGTCCTCGCCGGCTTCCTGATCGCGGTCGCGATCTCCCACCGCGTCGTCCGCCTCGCCCGCGCTGCCGGCGAGATGGCGCAGGGCTCCTTCGACGCTCCGCTCGACGTCTCCGGCCCGGACGAGATCGGCGATCTCGCCCGCGCCCTCGACTCGATGCGCGCCTCGCTGAAGGAGAGCTTCGGCGTCCTCACCGCCGACCGCAACAAGCTGGCGGCGATCTTCGACGGCCTCACCGACGCGGTGATGGTGGTCGACTTCGAAGGCCCGGTGCGCTTCTCCAACAGCGCCGCCTCGCGCCTGCTCGACGCCGCCGGGCAGCCGCCGATCGTCGTGCGACCGCAGCTACGGCGCGCTTCGGAGGTCGGCTTCTCCGCCCACCCGGCACTGCGGGTCGGCGACCGCGCCTACGCGATGACGGCCCGCTCGCTGCCGGACGAGCGCGCCGTGCTGGCGGTCATGCGCGACCGCACCGACGAGCTGCGCCGCGAGCTGGCCGAAGCGGACTTCGTCTCCAACGCGGCCCACGAGCTGCGCAACCCGCTGGCCGGGATATCCGGGGCGATCGAGGTCCTGCAGAGCGGCGCCAAGAACGAGCCCAAGGACCGCGACCACTTTCTCTCCCGCCTCGCCGACGACGCCGACCGCATGAGCCGGCTCACCCAGTCGCTGCTGACCCTGGCCCGGGTCGAGTCGCGGGGGGCGGCGGAGAGCGAGGTCGTCGACGTCGCGGTGGCGATCCGCGACGTCGTCGCCGCGGTCGCGGCGCCGCCGCACATCGCGCTCGAGGTCGAGGTCGAGCCCGACCTCGCCGCCACCGGCGACCCGACCCTGCTGCGCCAGGTGATGATCGGCCTGCTCACCAACGCCTTCAAGAACACGCCGCCGCCGGGCACCGTCACCGTGCGCGGGCGCCACGACAACGAGGCGGAGGTCATCCTGGAGGTCGTGGACACCGGAACCGGCATCCCCGCGGCGGAGATCGAGCGCGTCTTCGAGCGCTTCTACCGGCGCAGCGAGTCGCGCAAGCAGGAGGGCTTCGGCCTCGGCCTGGCGATCGCGCGGCGCATGGTCGACGTGATGGGAGGCCGCATTGGGGCCGAATCCGTCGAGGGGGAGGGGAGCACCTTCTGGGTCCGCCTGCCCATCGCCCAACCGAGCCCGACCCCGGTGGCCTGACCCATGTATAGAGAGCACCCACAGATGGAGCGAACATGAGCAGCGGCCGCATCCTGATCGCCGACGACGAGCCCTCGGTTCGCGACTCGGTCGGCTACGCGCTGGCCCAGGAGGGGTTCGACGTCACCCCGGCCGCCGACGGCGACGAGGCCAGCGAGCTACTCGGCAACGGCATCCCCTTCGACCTGCTGATCCTCGACATCATGATGCCGGGGCCGAGCGGGCTCGACATCTGCCGCGACGTGCGCTCGCGGAGCGCCGTGCCGATCATCGTCCTCACCGCCAAGGACGCCGAGGTCGACAAGGTAGTCGGGCTCGAGGTCGGCGCCGACGACTACGTGACCAAGCCCTTTAGCGTCCGCGAGCTGCTCGGCCGCGTCCGCGCCCAGCTGCGCCGCCGCGAGCTCGACCGCTCGCCGCTGGCGCAGGCGGTGAAGATCGAGTCCGGGCCGGTCTCGATCGACCTGGTCCGCCACGTCGCCACTGTGCGCGGGATCCCGGTCAACCTGACCCGCTCCGAGTTCCAGCTGCTGCGCCTGCTCGTCGGCCGCCCCGGCGAGGTGTTCCCCCGCGCCAAGATCATGGAGGAGCTGTGGCAGACCGAGTTCGACGGCGACGAGCGCGCCTGCGACGTCCACATCTCCAACCTGCGACAGAAGGTCGAGCGCGACCCGCAGAAACCGGAGCTGGTCGTGACCGTGCGCGGGGTCGGCTACAAGTTCGACGGCGACGGCAACTGAGCGAACTCGCACTTATTACAGAGATGCTGTTATGTTCCCGAAACCTAACGGGAACTCTGTAATGACCGTGAGTTTGCGCAAGAACCCCTTCCGCCCGGGCGTCGGGCTTCGGCCCCTGTATCTGGCGGGCCGCGATCCCTCGCTTCGGCGCTTCGCGGCAATGCTGCGCGCGGCCCCGGAGCAGCCGGCGGCCATGCGCGTCACCGGTCTGCGCGGAGTGGGGAAGACGGTGCTGCTCGGCGCCTTCGCGGAGCAGGCCAGGGAGGCGAACTGGGAGCCGGCCGAACTCGAGTTCCAGCCCTCCCACAACACCGATGAGCGCCTCCAGGGGACCGTGACCAGCCTGCTGGGGCGGACCCGGGAACGACTCTCCCGCTTCGAGCGGATGCGCGCTGCCGCGGGACGGGCGCTGCGGTCCGGTGGCCTCTCCGTCACCTGGGAAGACGTCTCGCTCTCGCTCTCTCCCGGCTCGGAGCGGGAGAGCGATCTCACCAAGGAGATATTCGAGACCGTGGAGCTGGCCGTGGCGAAGGGGCGCGAGGGCCTCGTCCTGCTGCTCGACGAGTCGCAGCTGATCCGCGACGAGCGCGGCCGCCACGGCGAACACCCCCTCTCGCTGTTGATCGCCCCCTTGGTCGCGCTGCAGCGCCAGGAGCTGCCGCTGGCGGTGGTCCTCTGTGGCCTGCCGACGCTGGCGGCGAACCTGCAGCAGGCGCGCTCCTACAGCGAGCGCATGTTTCGCGGCGAGACGGTCGATTCGCTGCCGCGGGACGAGGCGCTGGCCGCGTTCGTCAACCCGCTCGAAAACAACCCGCTGGAAGAGACGGGGCGCACCGTCGACGAGGCCGTGGCCGCAGAGGTGGTGGAAGAAGTCGAGGGGTATCCCTACTTCATCCAGCTCTGGGGGTCGGAGCTTTGGGACGCGGCCGATCTCGCCGGCGTCGATCGCCTGACCAAAGCGCTGCTCGACGAGGCTCGCCCCGAGATCTACCAACGGCTCGATCGCGATTTCTACGAGCCGCGCGTCACTACCCTCACCCCGGCCGAGCAGGACGTCCTGCTCGTCTCGGCCTCCTGTCCGTATCCGCCGCTGCGCGCCGCCGATCTCGGCAAGGCTTCGGCCAAGAGCCCGGGCAACGTGAACGTCCTGCTGGGCCGGCTGACCGAGGCTGGCGCTCTGTACCGGATTCGCAAAGGCGAATACGAGTACACGGCGCCGAAGTTCCGCGATTTCCTCTTGCGCCGCTGAGACGCAGCGGCCGGGCTGGCTAGACGCCCGCGTCTCCCGATAGCGCTTTCAGTCTTTTCGAGCCGCCAAATATCGGGCTGCTTTTCGCTTTGCAGAGCCCTTTAGCAAAAAGAAACGAATATGTCCTTGACATTTGGAGAACCGAGTGTCTACCCTTGCGTCGATTAGGGAAACACGGTTGTCCACCTACGACGCCGAGCGACCCGATCACAGGGAACGCAGCACCAAGGGACATAGACCGAGCCCAAGGGGGCCGCTTTAGGGAAGCGGCCGGCAGAGGGGCTCACGGGACAAGGAGAGCATTACGTGAGAAGCCACGCGAAGGCAGTGTCCGCGGGATCGACCGAGTGGACCAGCCGGCGAGCACGCCCGACCGGAGTCCTTGCCGCCGTGCTTGCGTGCTTCGCGCTGTTTTCGGGGATTGGCGCGTCCGCGGCTGACGCCGTGCCAAGCGCGAAACCCGGATGGGGATTCCGCGCCTCGTTTGACGCTCCGCCCGTCTCTTTGGAAACCGTCCAAAACCCAATCGCCATTGGCGGCAACGGGAACATCTTCCTAGCCGATCAAAACGTTCCAGCGGTCCGGGTTTTCTCACCCGACCCCTCGGCGGGCGGCGTTCCTCTGACCGAAGTCACCGCACTCGGATACGACGGCGTGCGCAACGTTGCCGTAGACACCAGCGACGAGGCGCTCTACATGGACAGCTACACGGGCAATGGCCGCCCTGCTGTCATCAATCGATACACCTCCGACGGCCAGCCAACCCCGACCTACACCATCGACCCCGGTTTCGAACTGCCGCGGGGGGAAGGATTGGCGGTCGATCCGACCACTCACGACCTGCTGGTCACGGAACCGGCGACCGAAGCGGTGCTCCGCTACGACACGGGCGGGGCGCTGCTCGCGACGATCCCCACCCCGGTCGCCCCAGCCCGGATCACCACGTTGCCCGATGGCAGCTTCTACGTCGCCTCGGCTTCAGGGCCCGACGTCGTTCACCTGGCGGGCGACGGGACCGTACTCGGCACGATCGCCGGCGTCGGCACGGTGCAGGGGCTCGCCTGGGACTCGACCCGAAACCTGCTCGTCGCCTCCGTCGGCAGCCAGCTAGAGAACTACTCCTCCGCCGGATCCCTACTCAGCGAATCTCCCGCTCAGACCGACGCGGGAACCGGATTGGCCATCGATCAGAACGCGCACTTGCTCTACCAAGCTTCATTCGGGACGGCCTATGTCTATGCACAGGGCGTAGTTCCAGGTATCGAAGATCCAGTCATCTCGAACCTAGGGGCTCACAGCGCCCTCCTCGAAGCCGAAGTCGATCCCGGCGAAGCTAACCCGGGTCATCCCGAGGACGGCACGCCGACGGGAAGTAAAGCCCGCTTCGAATACAAAGCCGCCGGCGATCCGGATTGGAAACCTCTGCCTGGACAGGCAGATCAGGAGCTGTCGACTCCGGGCCCCCAAGTCGTCGAAGCGGACCTCACTGGTCTGCTGGCCAACTTCAACTATGAAGTGCGCTTGGTGGCGAGCAACTCGGTCATCTCGCGCGCCACCGACGCGGTGCCCTTCGCGACTGCCCAAATCTCCCCTGAGGTAGTGACCGGCAGCGCCACTGACGTCGGCGAAACCTCAGCCGTCCTCAACGGCGCGATCAACCCCTCGGGGCTGCAGACCACCTACTACTTCGAGTACGGGACCACCGCGGCCTACGGCTCGCGCGTACCGGCGGGGATCGACGCGGTCGCCGGGAGTGAACGCCAACGACGGGCGTTCATCCGGACGATCCTCGACCTCCAGCCCGGAACCGAGTACCACTTCCGAATCGTCGCCACGAACTCGGTGGGCGTCAGTAAAGGAGCGGATGAAACCTTCACCACCGCGCGGGCTGGCGACATCATCCACCGGGTCTACGAGCAGGCTACCCCGGTAGACAAGCGCGGGGTGCCGATCGAATCGACCTTCGGGTTCTACGCCAAGCCCGATGGCAATGGAATCGCCTACATCACCAAGAACGGCAAAAGCGGCAGTCCGTTGAACGCACGCTCCGTCAATCTTCGGGGACCCGACAACTGGGGAAGCGGTCTCGACCTCGACCCGGCGCTCAACGTCTACAAAACCGGCGTCCTCACCCAGGCGACCCTCGGTCTGTCGGCCGATTTCACCCGGGCACTGGTGGTGTCGAACCGAGATCTCGCGCCCGGTGGTGTCGAAGAATCGGCAAACCTCTACATCCTCGATATCGCTTCCAACTCCTACACGTGGGTAGGAGTGGCTACCCCACCCAACCCTGCCGCGTTCAACACCTACACGGGCTTCGGCGCCGGCGGAAACCTGCAGGCGAGCGCTCCCGACTTCAGCTGGATTGTCTTCTACTCAACGTTCCCGCTGATCGAAAACGCGCCCTTCAACGCTCTCTATCGGTGGAGCGATGCCGACGGCCTCGAAGTAGCTTCGGTCCTACCTGGGCCGAGTGAAACCCAGGCTTCGGTCGACACTCCAAGTGCCTATGAGACCGTGCACCGCACCGTCTCGGCTGATGGTTCACGGATCTACTTCACCAGCGAAGGCCCCGAACCGGGCGTGTACCTGCGGGAAGGAGGGGAGACGAAAGCCATCTCCATCTCCCAGGTCCCAGGGGACCCCACCACCCCGCAGCCGGGCACCTTGCTCGATATCAGCAAGGACGGGCGATACGCATTTTTCGCCAGCAAAGCCGCCAATCCGCTGACCATCGATGCGCCGACCCCCGTCAATTCACAAGACGGCGGGCTCTATCGCTATGACCTTTCCGATGGCAGCCTCGAATACATCGCTCGGTTGTTTCTCGCTACTCCCGGCCTGACCAGGACGTCGGGGCTTGGAGTCAGTGAGGACGGGGGAACCATCTACTTCCGAGAAGGGACTCAAAGCGGCCCGCATAGCGTGAACGTCTGGCACGCCGGAGAGGTGAAAGACATTGCTACGTACCCCATCCGCTCTGAGTACGCCTGGATGAGCCCAAACGGTCGGTATCTCGCTTTCCCCGGCAGAGGGGTACCCGAACCGGAGGAATCAACCGACAGGAACGTCTACCTCTACGACGCGGCGACCGAAGAAGTTAGCTGCGCCTCGTGCCTGCCCGACGGCAGCCCCGGCATGGGCTACCTGCCTAACGGCCAGAATCGCACTATCGGGGAGCACATCTCGCGGGCCGTGACCGATGCCGGCCAGGTCTTCTTCACCAGCGATCGGAGGCTGGTCGCCGCCGACGTGAACGGGGTCGAGGACGCCTACGAATTCAAGGACGGCAAGGCCACCTTGATCAGTCCCGGCAACGCTCCCTTCCCGGCGATCTTCGCTGATATCTCGACGGACGCCAGCAGTGTCTTCTTCACCACCAGTCAGAAGCTCGTCGGGCAGGACAGCGATCAGACTGTCGACATCTACGACGCCCGAATCGGTGGCGGTCTGTCGGGGCAGAACCCAGCGCCGCCGCAGGAATGCCTGCGTGACGATTGTAAGGCGACGCCGAGTGCAGGACCCGAGGTGCCCTTCGGTGGCTCCGAAGCGCTCAGCGGTCCGGGGAACGTTAGCTCCCCGGCTCGCAAGCGTTGCGGCAAGGGCACCAAGGCGCGCAAGGCCAAGGGGAAGACTCGCTGCGTCAAGAAGCACAAAGCCAAGAAGAGCAAGAAGGGGGGCAACCGATGAAGGGGCGTCGCAAGTTGCGGTCCAAGGCGGTGTTGGCGCTTGTAGGTTGCCTAGCGTGTTCGGCGCTCGCAGCACCCGCAGCGTGGGCGAATCTCGAATTCTCCGAGGTAGGCGTCTCGCTGACGGAAAAAAACGGCACCCACAGTCGGCAGGGGGGCGCGCATGCTGACTTCGCCTTCAAATTCGACCTGCCCCCCGGACCGCCCGAGTCCGTGCGGGATATCGACCTCGATCTGCCCCCGGGATTGATCGGCAATCCCACCCCCTTCGTTACCTGCAACCTCTCGACGTTGGTGGTCAACAAGTGCCCAGTCGAGGCCCAAATCGGCAGGGCGGACATCAAACTCTCCGGCAAAGCCTTCCTGGTCAGTGTGGCCATTTACAACATGCCCCACGGCCCCGAATTCCCGGCCTTCTTCGGCTTCAAATACGTCAGTTCGGTCGCAACGATCATTCCGCGAGTGCGCGCCGGGGATTACGGGATCTCCGCCGGTAGCTTCGAAATCACCCAGGCGGAACCGATCGAATGGGTGCGGACCACCTTCTGGGGCGTCCCCGCCGATTCGATCCACGACACGGAACGGCAGCGGCCGGGCCCTCCTAATATTCTGCCGGAGCCCACGCCTAGCAACGCGCCAAATGTTCCCTTCTTCACCAATCCCACCGCCTGTCCTGACAGTGCTTCCGCTTTCAGGGCGCGCGGAGACTCATGGCAACACCCAGGCATCTTCGACGAAGAGGCGATCCTCACCGACGACAAAGGCACCCCTTTCGTCTGGGAAGGGTGTGAGAACCTGCCCTTCGAACCGACTCTGGTCCCGGTTCCCGGAACTCACCGCGCCCACTCGCCGACCGGGCTCGACGTCAATATCGACCTCCCTTCCAACGAAGGAGCGAACGGTTACTCCGCCTCGGCGGTAAAGAAGACCGTGATCGACTTCCCGCCGGGCATGTCAGTCTCTCCATCGGCTGTAGCCGGTCTCCAGGCCTGCTCCGAAGCCCAGATCGGGATCGGCAGCAACAACCCGCCGAGCTGCCCTGACGGCTCCAAGCTCGGCAACGTTACGATTGCGACCCAGGTGCTTCCGGACGCTCTGCAGGGCGACGTGTTCCTTGCCAAGCAGAAGGAAAACCCCTTCAAATCCACCTACGCGATCTACCTCGCGGTCAAAGGCCCCGGCTTCTACCTGAAGCTGCCGGGCGAAATGAGCCTCGATCAGCGGACCGGCCAGCTCAAGGTCATCTTCGACGCCCTGCCGAAGCTTCCGTTCGAAAACGTCCATCTGGACTTCCGCGGCGGCCCGACGGCCCCGCTGGTCACTCCCAATACCTGCGGGGACTACCAGATCAAGACCGAAGTCTTCCCCTGGGCTCGACCCAACACCCCGGTGGTCGCCTCGGTGCCGATGGCGATCAACGAAGACTGCGCTGGGGGCGGTCAGTTCAAGCCGACCCTGCAGGCCGGCGTCGCCAACCCCGTTGCGGGAGCGCAGTCGCCGCTGACCATCCGCATCAAACGCCAGGACGGCGAACAGAACATCAGCCGCCTCGAGGTGACGCTGCCCGAGGGCGAGCTGGCGAAGCTGAAGGGCGTCGAAGTCTGCCCAGAGGCAAAGACTGCCGCGGCTGAGTGCGGACCCAAGTCCCAGGTCGGCATCGCCACCACGGCGATCGGCACCGGTGCCTTCCCGCTCTTCACCCCCCAGCCCGGCAAGGAGGCGACGAGCCTCTTCCTCGCCGGCCCCTATAAAGGCGCCCCCTACTCGCTGATCACCAAGGTCCCGGCCCAGGCCGGCCCCTTCGACTTCGGCGACATCGTGGTCCGCACCGCGATCAACGTCGACCCGGTCACCACCCAGGTGATCGCCAAGTCCGATCCCTTGCCCCAGCTCCTCGAAGGGGTGCCGATCGCCTATAGGGATGTGCGCATCGAAGTCCAGAAACCGGACTTCACGGTCAACCCGACCTCCTGCGAACAGCGCCGGGTCACCACGAGCATCTACTCGATCGACGGAGCGGTGGCCCACCCCTCGGTCCCGACCAAGGTCGGCGACTGCGGCGCCCTGAACTTCGGGCCGAAGCTGGCCTTCAAAGTCAAGGGCGGGACCAATCGAGGCGACTTCCAGGCGCTGAGCGCGACGCTCACCACCGGCAAGAAGGAAGCCAACATCGACAAGGTGGCAGTGACGCTCCCGCACTCCGAGTTCTTGGAACAGAGCCACATCCGCACCGTCTGCACGCGGGTGCAGTTCGCCGCCAAGAGCTGCCCGGAGGCCTCGATCTACGGCACCGCCGAAGCAACTACGCCGCTGCTGGACGGAGCGCTCAAGGGCCCGGTCTACCTGCGCTCCTCAAACCACTCCCTGCCGGACCTGGTCGCGACCCTGAACGGCCAGTTCGACGTCGAGCTGGCAGGGCGGATCGACTCCAAGAACGGCGGCATCCGTAACACCTTCGAAGTGGTCCCCGATGCCCCGGTGACCAAATTCGTCTTGAAGATGCAGGGCGGCCAGAAGAGCCTCCTGGTCAACAGCCGCAACCTCTGCAAATCGACCTCCAGGGCCGACGTGCGGATGGTCGGGCAGAACGGGATGACCCACAACGAACGACCGGTCGTCAAGAACAGCTGCTCCAAGGCGAAGAAGAAGGCCAAGAAGAAGCCCGCCAAGTCCAAGTCCGGTAAGCGCTAGCCCGAGCCGTGAGCGCTACCGCTTTGAAGAGAGCCGCCGCAGCCGCGGCGGCTCTCTTCCTTCTCTCCTTCACTTCCCTCGCCTCCGCCGAGGTCACCCAGGAAGGCAACCTGCGGGTTTCCTTCGTCGGCGGCCTCGCCCCGCACGCCCTGCCCCGCCAGGGCACCGCCCCGGTCAAGGTCACCCTCGGCGGCGACATCAAGACCACCGACGGCGCCGCCCCCCCGCAGCTGCGCACGATCTCCTTGGCGATCAACCGCAACGGCAAGCTCGACTACAGGGGCCTGCCGGCCTGCCACTACCACCAGATCCAGCCCGCCTCCACGCGTGAAGCGATCGAAACCTGCCCGGACTCGGTGATCGGCAAAGGCACCTTCGCCGCCAACGTCGTCTTGCCCGAACAGAGCCCCTTCCCCTCCGCCGGAGAAGTGATCGCCTTCAACGGCACCTACAACGGCAAGCACGTCGTCTACGCCCACGTCTACGGCACCGTGCCGCTGCCGCAATCGAACGTCTTGATCTTCGAGCTCGGCCATACCTCCGGCGCCTACCGCACCACCCTGACCGCAGAACTGCCCCAGGTAGCCGCCGAATGGGGCTACGTCTCCGCCGTCAGCCTGGCGCTGAAGCGCACCTACAAATACAAGGGCAAGACCAAGAGCTTCCTCAGCGCCAGCTGCCCTGCCCCCGCGGGGTTCCCGGCGGTCAACTTCGCCTTCGCCCGGGCCAGCTTCGGCTTCGAAGACGGCAGGACCCTGAGCACGAAGATGACGCGCAGCTGTGGGGTGGCGGCTTCGAAGCCGCGGGCTCCAAGGCGATCGGCGTCTTGACCTAACGAGAACTCGGCTCAGGCGGGGGCATGAGCGCACCAGCGACTGAATCAGACGATTTCGCAATGGCCTTCGAGGCGGCGTTCGCGCGGCTGCAGGTGGCGATCCTCGAGGCTTGCGGGCGCCAGCAGGAGTGGCCACGCAAGGTCGCGGCGGGGGTGGCGGCGGGCCTTCAGCTAGCCGGCGCCGACCCCGTTGCCGCGCAAGTGCTGACGAGCGACGCCTTCGCGCAGGGCGAGCAGGGGCTGGTTCGCCGCGAGCGTCTCCTCGCCTATCTCGGCGACCGCCTGCGACCCGGGCGCGAGGAACGGGAGTACGGCCCGCGGCTGCCCGAGATAACCGAGCATGCGATGGCGGGCGGCGTGCTGGCCCTGGTCGCTCAACGCGTCGATCGTGGCAGGGCGGATGAGCTCGTCGCGCTTGCCCCCGAGGCCATTCAGTTCGTACTCACCCCGTACCTCGGCGGCGAGGACGCGCGGCGGCTGGCGGCGGAAATCTGAGCGATGGGCGCGAAAAGGCGCAAGAACCCTTAAGCTAACCCGATGGGCAGGAGAACTTTCCGCGTGCTCGCGGTCGCAGGGATCGCAGCGCTCGCACTCGTCGTGGTTACCAACGCGCTCGCGATCAAAAAGGTGACGAAGGTCCACCTCGTGGCCGGCAACCTCGTCATCGACGCCGAGGGCGGCTTCACGCCGACGGCCCTGCCGAAGAACGTCGACGCGCCGATCACGGGCTTCGGCGGCGCCAAGATCAGCACCGGAGACGGCGCCCTACCGCCGATCCTGAAAACGGTCGACCTGGAATTCGACAAGCACGGCTCGGTCGACACCACTGGACTGGCGAAATGCAGCTACGGAAAACTCGTGGCCACCACGGTGCCGCAGGCTCGCAAACTCTGCCCGGGCGCGATCGTCGGCACCGGTCACGGCAGCGCGGTCGTCAAGTTCCCGGAACAGCCCCCGATCCCGGCCGACTCGCCGTTCACGGTCTTCAACGGACCGCGCATCGGCGGCGACCCCAGCGTCTACGTCCACGCGTACCTGACGGTGCCGGCGCCCACCACCTTCGTCGTCCCGGTCCGGATCGAAACGATCCACAACGGTCGCTACGGCTACCGGGTGGCCGCTGAAATCCCGAAGATCGCGGGCGGCTCGGGCATCCCCAAATCCGGCGAATTCCGGATCGGCCGCAAATGGACCTACAAGGGCAAGAAGCACAGCTACCTCAACGCCCGCTGCGCCGACGGGCGCCTCCAGGCGCTCGGTCAGTTCAAATTCAAAGACGGCAGTTTGCTGAAGGGCTCCTTCGTGGCGCCCTGCCAGATCAAGGGCTAGCGCTCCGGCCCTGACCTAGGCGTTCGCTGCCGCCTTGTCGACCAGGCCGGCAAGCGGATCGCGGCCATCCCAGCGGCCCTGGGAGGCATAGGGCCGGAAGCGGACGAAGGCGGATTCGTGGTGGAAGCCACGGGCGCGATCGGCTTCGACCGCCGCCTTGTGCGCCGACCCCGCCGTCGCCGCGTAGCCGCGCATCTCCCTCGAGCTGCGCCAGAGCGAGAAGGTGGCGACGAGGCGGGGAAGGCGGGCGAGCCCGGTCCCGGCCAGCAGCGCCGGGTCCTCGAGCGCCGCCGCCTCGGCGCGGCCGGCAGCGCGGCGGAAGGCGCCGGTGCGCAGCAGCCGCAGGCGACCGAGGGTGAGGATCCCGACCGGCTCCTCCGCCTCAACCGGCAATGGACGCCCGGGGAGCCCCGGCATGCCCGCCCAGCTGCCGAAGACGCGCAGCGGTTGCAGTCGCACCTGCCAGCCGCCGGCGAGCCGTGTGGCGATCGGGTGGCGGCGCGAGAACTCGTCGAGGGCGGCATCGCCGTCCCAGGCGGCGAACATGCCGACCCCTCCGATCCGCCGGGGCGGCAGCAGCGGCTCGCCGAGGGCCGCCGTGGTCGTCGTCTCGGCGTAGGTCAGCCCGGGGACGGCGGTCGGCGTCGGCGGTCTCAGCAGCACCGCGGCGGCGTCGCGCGGGCCCAGCTCGGCGATATGCACGGAGACGATCATCGGCCGCCGCTAACCGTAGACGAGGGGCGACGCCCTACTCGGCACGAAGTTGTTACAAAGTACGCGCCACGAACCGAAACTAGTTGTCTACGCTAGCTTGATGGCTGTGAGGGAGGCATGGACGGATGAGCGGCTCGACGACCTGTCAGGCAGAGTGGACAGGGGGTTTGATCGCGTCGACCGCGATCTGCGTGAGATGCGCATCGAGTTGAAGGCGGAGATGGATCAGCGGTTCAGTCGCATCGAAGCCCGCTTCGATGCGCTGCAGCGGCTGATGCTTGCCGGCTACCTGACCGCGGTGCTGGCTTTTGTCGCCACGCAGTTCTAGCGCTCGTGCCAACGGTCAGGCCGACGAGGTGACCTCCAGGGCCAGCTCGCAATCGGCCTCGCGCGCCGGCCGCAACGGCGGCCCGTCGACGCCGCAGGTGAAGTCCTCGGCGAGGCGCTCCGGGGTATCGCCCCCGGGCTCGGGTTCGGCGTGGAGGACCTCGGCGCTGATCGTCAGCCAGGCGAGCACGCCGCCGAGCGCGGCGATGGCGGCGCAGACGACCATCGCCATGTGGAAGCCGTCGGTCATCTTCTCCGGGTCGTAGAAGCTGTCCCCGGTGAGGCCGGCGACGATCGGCAGGACCGCCACCGCGAGCAGGCCGGCGACGCGGGCGACGGCGTTGTTGACGCCGGAGGCGATCCCGGAATGGCGGCTGTCGGCGGCGGCGAGCACGGTCGCGGTGACGGGGGCGACGACCAGGGTGAGGCCGGCGCCGAAGACGATCACCGGCGGCAGGATCGAGGTCAGGTAGCTGTCCCCCGGCTCGATCCCGGTCATCCAGAGCAGCCCGGCGGCGATGATCAGCGGCCCCAGGGCGAGCGGCAGCCGCGCCCCGATCCGCTGCGCCAGCGCCCCCGAGCGAGCCGAGAACAGCAGCATCAGCAGGGTTACCGGCAGCGAGGCGGCGCCGGCCTCGATCGGCGTGTAGCCCATCGAGATCTGCAGGAAGGAGACGAGCAGGAAGAAGACGCCACCGAGCGCCGCGTAGACGACAAAGGTGACGCCGTTGGCGGCGCTGAACTGGCGCGAGCGGAAGATCTCCAGCGGCAGCATCGGGTTCGGGCTGCGGCGCTCGCCGACGAAGAAGGCAACCAGGGCCAGCACGCCGCCGACGGCGCTGACGAGAACTGCCGCCGAGGCGCCCTGTCCCGGCGCCTCGATCAGCGCGTAGGTGGTGCCGGCGAGGCCGAGCGCCGCCAAGACCGCGCCGGGCAGGTCGATCCTTCCGGTGGCCATCGGGTCGCTGGTCTCCGGCACGTGCCTGGTCGCGGCCCAGGCGACGAAGATCCCGATCGGCAGGTTGATGACGAAGATCGCGCGCCAGGAGATGGCGCCGATCAGGTAGCCGCCGACCAAAGGCCCCAGGGCACCCGCGACGCCGCCCAAGCCCGACCAGGCGCCGATTGCGCGGGCGCGGTCGCCGGGCCGGAAGCTGGCCTCGAGGATCGCCAGGCTGCCGGGGGTGAGCAATGCCCCGCCGACGCCCTGGACGAGCCGGGCGAAGATCAACAGCTCGGCGCTGGGCGCGACCGCGCAGAGCAGCGAGGCGGCGGTGAAGAGGCCGACGCCGAGGACGAAGATCTTGCGGCGCCCGTAGCGGTCGCCGAGCGAGCCGCCGAGCAGGATCAGCGAGGCCAGGGTCAGCAGGTAGCCGTTGAGGATCCACTGCAATGCGCTGGTGCTGGCGCCGAGGTCGCGGCCGATGTCCGGCAATGCGACGTTGACGACGGTGCCGTCGAGGAAGGCCATCCCCGAGCCGGCGACGGCAACGGTCAGGAGCCAGCGACCCGCACCGCTCTCGAAGGCGATGCCGTCGGTCGGCTCAGCGGGCACCCGTTAAATCTAGAGCCGCGGGCCTGCCGGGCCAGGATCCCCTCAGCCGCCGAGCTCCGGCGGCAGCGCCTTTGGCCCATCGGGATACATCTCGCGCAGCTGCTCCTCGCTCATCTCCAGCGTGCTGGTGATCGCTTCCGCCGGGGCGCCGACGACCAGCCAGAGCTGGTCGGCCTCGGTGTCGTTGAAGAGCTGGCGCACCGAGGTCGGCTCGACCAGCAGGGTGTCCAGAGGCTCCAGGGTCAGCGGCTCCTCCGCGTCGATCCGCACCCGGCCGCTGCCCTCGAGCAGGACGTAGAGCTCCTCCTGCTCGAAGTGGCGATGCTTGGTCGACGCCTGCCCGGGCGCCAGCCGCCACAGCCGCGACCCCAGCGCGCTCGCCTCGAGCTGCTTGCCGAGGTCGGTGTTCTGCACCGACATCTGGTTCGACGGTCGCCAGAAGGCGTCCGCGGCTTTCAGCAGGCGATAGGCCACGCCGGGATTATCTAGGCAGAAGCTCGGTTCGGGCGCGGCGTCTTCGCCGTGATAGCGCTTCAGCAGCTCCAGCTCGCGCTCGTGCTTGGGGAAGAGGAAGAAGACGACGGCGATGCCGAGGGCGATCGCGATCATCCCGGCGGCGTAGGTCCAGTCGCCGCCGTCGAGGAACGAGTTGCGGGCGGCCTGGACGATCGGCTGCGCGTACTGGGGGTACTGTTCTGCCGTGTTGGCGGCGCTGGCGAAGGACTTGGTCAGCTCGTTCTGAACCTGTTCGGTGACCTTGGCGCTTTCGGGCGATTCGGCGATCTGGGAGCTGAAGCTTGCCGCGTAGCCGGCGGTCAGCAGGGCGCCGAAGATCGACTGCATGATCGCGCCGCCGAGGTCGCGCTGGAGGTCGGCGGTGCCGGAGGCCATGCCGGCCTTGATGACCGGGACCGAGCCGGTAAGCGAGCGCGAGGCCGGGGTGCCGGCGAAGCCGACCCCGATCCCGACCAGCAGGTAGCCGAACCCGACCACCCAGTAGGCGACCCCCTCGTCCCAGAACAGGAACATCTCGAGGAAGGCGAGCAGGCAGAAGACGAACCCGACCAGCAGGGTGAAGCGCGACCCGTGCGACTCGACCAGTTTGGCCGAGCGCGGGGCGACGAGGATCATCCCGACAGCGCCCGGGAGAATCGCCAATCCGGCTTCCAGGGTCGAGTAGCCGAGCACGTTCTGGACGAACTGCTGGCCGATGAACATCGCCCCCATCAGCGAGCCGAAGACGATGATCCCGGCCAGGGCCGCGACCCAGAAGGTGCTGCGGGCGGCGATCACGAGGTCGTAGAGCGGGTTGGCGACGCGGCGCTGACGGAAGACGAAGGCGGCGGTCGTGAGCAGGGCGGCGACGCCGAGGATGATCGCGGTCTCGCCCTTGCCCGGTTCCGGCGCCAGGTTGATCGCCAGTACCAGGGTCGCCACCAGGGCGATCGAGAGGATGCCGCCGAGGTGGTCGACCGGCTCGGTCGTCTCGTTGACGTGGGCGGGGATCAGTTTCCAGGCGAAGACGAGGGCGATCGCCGCCAGCGGGGCGCTGATGATGAAGACCGATCCCCACTCGAAGCCCTCCAGCAGAGCGCCGGCAATTAGCGGCCCCAGCGCGGAGACGCCGCCGCCGAGCGCCGACCAGAGCGCTATCGGTTTGGTCCGCACCTGGGCCGGCCAGAGCGCGGTGATCAGCGCCAGGGTCGTCGGGTAGGCCATGCCGGCGGCGACGCCGCCGGCAACGCGGGCGAGGAACAGCGCCGGTGCCGAGGGGGCGAACGCGGCAAAGATCGAGATCGGGATCGTCAGCGCCATCCCCAGCAGCAGCAGCGTCTTGCGGCCGTAGCGGTCGCCGACCGCGCCGAGGTAGAGGACCGAGGCGGCGAGCCCCAGCGAGTAACCGACCGCGATCAGGTCGATCATCGTCTGCCCGGCGCCGAAGGCCTCGCCGATGTCCGGCAGCGCGACGTTGGCGACGGCGAGGTTGAGGTTGGCGACGCCGGCGACCAGGATCAGCGTCGCCAGGACCGCTCCGGCGCGCTTGGGTCCGCCGGTGGCCACGCTGCCTAGAGCTCGATCCAGGTGCCGGTCGGGCCGAGGTTGCGGATCGGCGTTGTGCCGATTTCGCCCTCGCAGCCCCAGGACTCGTGGATGTGACCGCAGACGGCGAGCCGCGGTCGCTTCTGCTCGATCGCGCCCAGCAGCGCCGGGCTGCCGAAGTGGGTGTCGCCGCCGGCGTTGTCGCAGTGGCCTTTGGGCGGCGAGTGCAGGACCAGCACCGCGCCCTCGGGGCAGCCCGCGAGCATCCCGGTGGCTTCCGCGTCGTCGAGGTCGAAGCTCCAGTCCCAGGGGGTGACGGGGATGCCGCCGCCGAGACCGTAGAACTCGGTGCCGGCGACGCTCAGCCCTTCGCCGTGCAGCACCGTCGCCGCCTCCCACCCACGGGTGGCGTCGCGCAATGCGTCGACGGTCTCGTTGTTGCCGGGGACGAGCACGGTCGGGGTCTGGATCGAGGCCAGGGCGGCGATCGTCTCCTCCAGGCCCTCGTGGACCGAGGCGAAGTCACCGGCGCCGATTACGACGTCGGCTTCGGTCGACATCTCGACCAGGTGCGCGCCCTGCTCGAGGTCGCGGTGGAGGTCGCTGAAGGCGAGCAGCTTCACGCCCGGGAACCTACCCGCTCGCGGAGGCGCGGCCTTGCCGGCTCTCCCTCGGCCCGGGCCTGGAGGTCGAAGTAGAGCAGCGTCTGGGCGACGATCGCGTAGGGGAGCAGCAGCGAGAAGATCAGCGCCCCGAGCAGATTTATGACGAGGAAGGGCAGGGGGGTGAAGATCAGCCCCAGAGTCAGCAGCGGCCCGGCGACGAAGAGCACGGCGACGAGGAAGACGACGACCCGGACCGCGCGCCACCAGCGCCCGCGGACCAACTCGGAGCTGCCGCGGAAGGCCTGCCGCAGCGACTTGTCGGTGAACAGCACTTCCTGGCCGACGAAGGACCAGCCGACCAGCTTCCAGATCGCGAAGGGGAGGCCGACGATCGTGATCGCCATCGCGAAGATCCCCAGGGTGGCGAGCGCCAGCGCCGCGACGATGCGCCAGAAGCGCTGCCGCATCCCCTGCCAGCAGGCGCGGAAGCTGGCCGGCTGGTTTTCGGCCAGCAGCCGCATGAAGATGACGACGATCGCCGCGACGACGACGTAGGCGACGGGCCGGGCGATCGATTCGACCAGGTCCCCGAGCGCCAGGTTGACCCCCGAGCGCCCGGCCGCGTCGTCGGCCGAGCTGCCGCCGGCGAGCAGGCCGGCGAGCAGGTTGGTGCCGGCGACGATCACCAGTCCGGCCAGGGCGATCGTGACCAGCACCGTCCAGTGACGGCCGTAGAGCCGGCGGGCGGTACGGACCAGCTGGCCGAAGGCGCGCTTGGCCCGCAGCTGGGTGAGGTCGACCGGGCCCCAGCGGGTGAAGCCGACGAAGAGCGCAACAAGGATCCCGAGCACGATCAGGGTGCCGATCGCCAGCGGCCGCGACTTCGCCTCGAGGTTGATGAAGTCCGAGACCTGGGCGACGGCACCGCAGAAGGCGCCGGTGATCTGCGGCCCTGCGATCGAGCCCCCGGGCAACCGCGGGCTGGTCGTGCGCTGCACCGCCATCCAGGCGAACGGTTCGCGCCAGACCGTCTTCGTGGTCGGCCCCGTGGGGCCGTTGTTGAAGCCCTTTTCCTTTTCGCCCCAGCGGCCGTCGTAGCTGAGCCACTTGAAGGGGCCCTGCTCAGAGGCGGTTTCGGGCAGCAGCACCGGCCGCGGCCGCAGTTCCCGCAACGGCTCGGAGGTGTTGTCGCAGCCGACCCCGGAGCCGTGCTGGCCGTTCTGGATGTAGACGGCGGAGTCGTAGAAGGTCGCGTGCGAGCCGGCGGCCGGGTAGACGATCGGGTGCGTCCCTTCCTTCTGCACCTTCGCGGCGCTCCAGTTCGCGCGCTCGCCGCCGGCGTGCTGGAAGACGATGACTTCGCTCGGTTCTTCGTTCAGCGCCCGCTCCGTCGTCTCCGCTTCGAAGCTCAGCTGCATCCCCTCCCAGTCGCCCTCGTGGAGGTCGTTGAACTGGTTGAAGTACCAGAAGAACCAGTACTGCAAGGCGAAGCCGGGGTGGTTCGGTTCGCGGGCGATGTGGGCGTAGGTGACCGCCGGCGCCCTGCCTTCTTCGATCAGCTTCTCGAAGGCTTTGGAGTAGACGCAGGTTTCGCCCAGCGCCTCACCTTCGAGGTCGAGGTAGTAGCCGTCGGGGAGGCCGGCGATGTCGGCCGCGGTCGGCGCCGTCTTGACCTTCTCCAGCTTGCCGGTCTCGAGGTCCTCATGGGTGAGGATGACGGTGGGGTTGCCGAGCACGGAGCCGACGCTGGTCGGCTGGTACTGCTCGGCCGTCTTTTCGCAGGGCGGGTCGACCTGTTCGCGCAGCATCGTGATCGGCGCGTAGCGCGCGGCCAGCTTCTCCGCGGCCGCTTCGCCGGAGCGGACCAGGGTGCTGTCCTTGGTGTTGACGGTCGCCGCAAGCGCCGGCGGCGCGCACAGGCACAGCGACGCGATCGTCGCGAGCCCCAGTAACAAGCGGCGTGGCCGGGCCATCAGCCCGGCCAAAGTACCAGCGTCAGGCGGCGCCGACGGGGGGCGTCGCGGCCGGCTCCTCGACCTGTTCCTCGACCTTGCCTTTCGGCATCGCCACGAGGGCGACGAGGAAGGCGACCGCCATCACCGCCGCGAAGCCGTAGAAGACGGTCTGGGTGGCGAGGGCGAAGTCGTGGGGAATTTCCGCCACGACCTTGCCGAGGGCGCCGCTGACGTGGGCGGGCGCTTCGCCGCCGGCGCCCTGGCTGATCGTGTCGGCGATTTCGTCGGCGGCCGCCTTCGGGACGCCGTGTTCGGCCGCGGTCGCCTCGATGTTCGACTTGTTCTGCAGGATGAGCACGCTGCCGAGGACGGCGAGGCCGAGGCTGGAGCCGAAGTTGCGCACAGTCTGGGTGATCCCGGTCGCCTCGCCGTAGCGGCTTTTCGGCACCCGGTTGAGGGCGTCGGTGTTGGCCGGGCTGAGGACCAGGCCGACGCCGATCCCGGCGATGACGATGTACGGCCACTGGTCGCTGACCGAGAGTTCGGTCAGCGATTGAGCCCAGAGAAAGAAGCCACCCGCGGCGACCAAGCAGCCGGAGACGACCGTCGGCCGGGCGCCGACTTTGTCGAGCACGCGGCCACCGCGCTGCGAGGCGACGGCGAAGCCGGCGAAGAAGATCAGCAGGTAGAGCCCGGTTTCCGAGGCGCTTTCGCCGAGCGAGATCTGCGCGTACATGCTGGCGAAGAAGAACAGCGGCACGAACGGGATCATCAGCAGGAAGAGGATCAGGTTGTCGACCGCGAAGGCGCGGTCGGCGAAGGTCCGGATCTGCATCAGCGGATAGGTCTGGCGCAGCTCGTAGAGGACGAAGGCGGCGATCAGGCCGATGCCGGCGGCGATGCAGATCCAGGTCGTGGCGCTGCCCCAGCCCCAGACGCTCGACTGCTGCAGACCGAGCACGGCCAGGCCCATGCCGCCGGTGATCAGGACCGCGCCGCGGTAGTCGAGTGGCGCCGGGTGCTTCTCGTCGTCGGGCTTGGCGATCGCGGTGAGGATGAGGGCGATGATCGCGACCGGGATGTTGACCCAGAAGATCGCCCGCCAGGTCCACTCGGTCAGGTAGCCGCCGGCGATCGGGCCGATCGAGGTGAGGCCGCCGGCGATGGCGAAGAAGATCGCCATCGCTTTGCCGCGTTCGTGAAGTGGGAACGCGTTGAGGACGATCGCCAATGCGGCGGGGAACATCAGCGCCGCGCCGGCCCCCTGGATCACGCGGAAGACGATCAGCCAGGTCTCGTCCAGCGACCCGGTCGGGGTGGCGCCGCAGAGGGCGGAGGCGGCAGCGAAGACGACGACGCCGATCGTCACCATCTTGCGGTGGCCGGCGATGTCGGCGAGCTTGCCACCGAAGGCGAAGAGCGCGGAGAGCGCCAGCAGGTAGCCATTGACGATCCACTGGACCCCGGTCGAGGAGAGCGAGAGTTCGTCCTGGATGGTGGGGATCGCGATCGCGACGATCGTCTGGTCGATGAAGGTCATCGACACCGCGAAGATCATCGCCGCGAGGATCAGTTTGCTGTTCTTGCCGCTGGTCTCGTTCATGGTCCTCCCGTTTGCCGCAGGGGCCGCGAATCCTCCCTGCTGTCGGCGCCTGCGCAAGGCGCCGCGGACGAAAATCGGCCCCGGTCGGTAATCTGGCCGCGCAATGCCCCCCGTCTTCTGGATCGGCCTCGGGATCGCGGCCTTCATCTTCCTCGTCGGCGTCATCGCCGGCGCCCGCTCGCGTACGGCCAGCCTCGGCACCGGCGCCGCCATGGGGCTGTACCTCGGCGTGATGCTCGCCTTCCCGCTGCTGGCCATCGGCCTCGCCACCAGCTAGGCGCGGCGCTCCGCCGCGGCGGACTATTCAATGTTCCGCGCGGGTACTCGCATCGCGAACCCCTGAGAACGGAGAGAGGTATGACCAACGCGACTTCGATCCCGGCCGTCGCCATGCACGACGGCCGCGCGATCCCCCAGCTTGGCTTCGGCGTCTTCCAGGTGCCGCCCGAGGAAACGCAGGAGACGGTCGAGGAGGCGCTGGCCACCGGCTACCGCCACATCGACACCGCCGCCGCGTACCGCAACGAGGCGGGGGTGGGGGCGGCAATCGCGGCCTCCGGCATCGGCCGCGAAGAGCTCTTCGTCACCACCAAGCTGTGGAACTCCGAGCAGGGCTACAACTCGGCATTGCGCGCCTTCGAGAAGAGCCGCGAGCGGCTCGGCCTCGACTACGTCGACCTCTACCTGATCCACTGGCCGGTGCCGACCGAGGACCACTACGTCGACACCTGGCGCGCCTTCGAACGGATCCAGGAAGACGGCGGCTCGCGCTCGATCGGCGTCTCCAACTTCCGCGTCGAGGACCTCGAGCGGCTGCAGCGCGAGGTGGAGTACCTGCCGACCGTGAACCAGATCGAGCTGCACCCGCTGCTGCAGCAGGCGGAGCTGCGCGCCTGGCACGCCGAGCACGACATCGCCACCGAGGCCTGGAGTCCGCTTGCCCAGGGCGCGGTGCTGGGCGATCCGACGCTGGCCGAGATCGCCGCCCGGCACGGCAGGACGCCGGCCCAAGTGACCCTGCGCTGGCACCTGCAGCTGGGCAATGTCGTCATCCCCAAGTCGGAGACGCCGGCCCGGATCCGCGAGAACTTCGACCTCTTCGACTTCGAGCTGAGCGCCGATGAGATGGCGGCAATCGGCGGTCTCGACGCCGGCGAGCGCATCGGGCCCGACCCCGCCAGCTTCGTGGCGCCGTAGGCGCCGCAGGTCATACGCTCCGGCCCATGGGCCGGCAACGGGTTTTCGAGCGCCCCGACCGGCCCGTCGGGAGGTGGATCAACGCGATCTCGGCGACCGCCTTCGTAATTGGCGGCTCGCTGTTCGCGATCGGGGCGGCATTGGCGCAGGGCGACGTCGGCGGGCCGCGGCTGCCGGCGGTGGTCTACCTGGTCGGCGGCGTCTTCTTCAGCACCGGCGGCTACGCGGCGGTGCTGCAGGTGATCAACGGCCCCCGCGACGGCCAGTGGCGCTGGTGGTCGGTCGAGCCGCGGCGGCCGGAGTGGCTGAGCACGGTCGTCCTCTTCGTCGGCACCCTGGTCTTCGCGATCAACCTCGTCGATTCGCTGATCGGGCAGCTGACGACGTCCCAATACGACCGCCTGGTCTGGTCGCCGGACATGGTCGGCTGCGCCCTCTTCCTCGTCTCCGGCCACCTGGCGATGGTCGAGATCTCCGGCACCTGGCTGCCTTGCTGGCGCCCGCGCGACTTCGGCTGGTGGATCGTCGCCGTCAACCAGCTCGGCTCGGTCCTCTTCATGGTCTCCGCCGTCGCCTCCTTCGTCCACCGCGACGGCGACATGATCGCCGTCGGCATCGCCAACTGGGGCACCCTCACCGGCGCCCTCTGCTTCGCCGCCGCCGGGGTGATGCAGGAGTTCGAGCGGCCCGCCTGAGCAGCGCGGCGCAAAATTCGACAGAATAGGCACCGCAGCATCAATGCATCAAAGCATCAACCGGTCTAATGCCTTGTACCCTATGACCATGCCAAAGACCCGCACGACCCTCACGGTCGATGCCGATGTGATGCGCGCTGTGCGCCTCCGCGCCGCGCGCACGGGCAAGCGGGATTCAGAGGTGATCGAAGAGTCGCTGCGTCGCGACCTCGGCATGGATGCCCTCGGTGGGCTCTGGGACGGCGTCAAGCCGGCACCGGAGACCGAGGGCCTGGAGCTGGCTGAGACCGAGCTCCATGCCATGCGCGAGGAGGACCGTGCAGCGGGCGGTCCCTGATCCAGGCGTTCTCGTCTCAGCCCTGATCTCCCCCGAGGGTCCGCCGGCACTTCTGCTGGCGGCCGCTCAGGCGGGCGCCGTGGAGCTGTTCGTCTCGCCGATGTTGCTCGAGGAGCTCGGCCGGGTGCTCGAGCGCGAGAAGTTTCGTCGCTACGTCGACCTCGACATCGCGCGGGCCTTTGTCAGATGGGTCCGCGCGGAAGCGATCTTCGTGCCCGATCCGGCCGTCGCCCCTCCCCTGCGTTCGATCGACCCGGGCGACGATTACCTGATCGCGTTGGCGTACGCGGAGAGCGCCCAGATCGTCAGCGGCGACGCGCACCTGCTCGTTCTGGCCGGCCGCGCCCCGGTCTGCACCCCCGCCGCGATCCTCGAAGCCATCGATCGGCCCACGGCCTGAGAGGATGAGGGCGATGGCCACTGCCTCGAAAGCCAACACGCCGCGGACCGAGAAGGTCCTGCCCGGCATCTGGCGGCTGCGGCTGCCGCTGCCCTGGCCGGGGGTTCCGCACGGCAACGCCTGGGCGGTCGAGAGCGGCGACGGCCTCGTCCTCTTCGACACCGGCATGGGCGGCAAGGGGCGGCTGCGCCAGCTCGACCTGGCGCTGGCCCAGGCCGGCTTCGGAGTCGAGGACGTCGGCCTGCTCGTCTGCACTCACTCCCACGTCGACCACTACGGACTCGCCGCGGGGATCGTCGAGGCGGCCGGCTGCGAGCTCTGGATGCACCCCGCCTGGGAGCACGTGCGGTTGCTCGCCGACGACCCGGCGGCGGCGCTCGAACACCGGCTCGAGGTCGCCCGCCAGAGCGGCGTCCCGGTGGCGGCGCTGGAGCGCTATCGCGAGGCCCGCAGCGGCGAGGAAGAGACCGGGATCGACGCGATCCAAGTGCCCGACCGCGAGCTCGTGCCGGGAGTAGAGGTCGGGACCGGGCTCGGGACCTGGCAGGTCTACGAGACGCCCGGCCACGCGCCCTCGCACGTCGTTCTCCACCAGCCCGAGCGCAAGCTGATGATCTCCGGCGACCACCTGCTCGGGCGCACCGTGCTCTTCTTCGACTACGGCCACACGCCGGACCCGGTCGGCGAGTTCCTCGGCAGCCTCGAGACGATCGAGCCGCTCGAGGTCGAACTCTGCCTGCCCGGCCACGGCCGCCCCTTCCGCGACCCGGAGGCGAAGATCGCCGAGGCGCGGCGCCAGGTCGCGGAGCTGCTGGACAAGGTCCGCGAGGCATTGGCCGCGGGCGAGCGCACCGCCTTCGAGATCGTCGCCGAGATCGTCGGCGCCGAGAACCTCAACACCCCGGCCAGCGCCTGGGTCCTGCAGATCGTCCTCTCCTGCCTCGACCACCTGGCGCTCCAGGGGGAGGTGCGGAAGATCGACGGCACCGACCCGCAGAAATGGGAGCCGGCGTAGCGGCGGGCGAGTGGCGCCCGGCTCCCCTATAGCCTTCGCCGCCGTGGCCAGCTTCACTTTCACCCGTCAGGTCGCCGCACCGCCGGAGACGGTCTTCGAGGTGCTGACCGACCACCGGCGCTACAACGAGCTGACTCCGCTGCGCAAGGCGGAGCTCGAGCGCGAGGGCGAGCCGGCGCCGAACGGGGTCGGCGCGATCCGCAGGCTGAGCGCGGTGGGGCCGCCGCTGCGCGAGGAAGTGCTCGCCTACGAGCCCGCCAGCCGCTTCTCCTACACGCTGCTTTCAGGGCTGCCGGTCCGCGACCACGTCGGCACCGTCGCTCTGACGCCGGAGGCCGGCGGCACCAGAGTCGTCTACGCGGTCCGCACGACGCCGACGGTCCCGATCGTCGGCGGCGCCATCGTCGCCGGCGTCAAGATCGGCGTCAAGCAGCTGCTCGACGGGATCGTGGGCGAGGCCGAGCGGCGCGCCGCGAATGGCTGACGGCGGGCCCGAGGCCCGCCGCTTTCGCGACCACCCGCTGCTGCGCGACGCCGATCGCCTCCTGCACCGCAACCGCGCCGCGGCGATCGCGCTGCTGGCGGCGGCGATCGCCTTCAGCGCCGCGGTCGTCGGCTACGAGCTGCTGAAGCGCCCCGCCGACGTCCACAACCCCGACGCGATCTTCGTCCCCCAGAAGCCGCCGCGGCCGCAGGCGGCGAAGACGGTCAACTGGCCGATGTACGGGCTCAACCCGGCGCGCACCCGTTACCTGCCGGCCAAGGGGATCAAGCCCCCCTTCCGCAAACTCTGGCGCTACAAAAACAAGCCGCTGCTGGAGTTCCCGCCGATCTACGTCGGCGGCAGGCTCTACTTCGTCAACAACAACGGCTTCGCCTACGCGCTCGACGCCGATACCGGCAAGAAGATCTGGGAACGGCGGATCGGCGAGCTCAACGCCTCCTCGCCGGCTTACTCCCGGCACCGCCTCTACATCGTCAACCTCGTCCCCGGCCACATCGTCAAGCTCGACGCCAGGACCGGCAGGACGATCTGGAAGAAATCGTTGCCGGGCCGGGCGGAGTCCTCGCCGGTGGTGATCGGCCGCACCGTCTACTTCGGCTGCGAGGACGGCAACCTCTACGCGCTCAGCACCGTCAGCGGCAACGTGCGCTGGGCGACCGCGCTCGGCGGTCCGATCAAGTCCGCTCCGGCCTACTACGGGGGACGCCTGTACGTGGGCGACTACGGCGGCTACATGAACGCGGTCGACGCCGACAGCGGCAAGCTGATCTGGCAGAGCGGCTCGCTCGGGCCGGGCTTCGGCGCCTCGGGCCAGTTCTACTCGACCCCGGCGGTCGCCTACGGGCGCGTCTACTCCGGCAACAACGACGGCCGCGTCTACAGCTTCGACATCAGCGACGGCACCCTCGCCTGGAGCTACTCGACCGGCGGCTACGCCTACTCGGGGCCGACCGTCGCCAACACCAGGCACAGCCCGCCGACCGTCTTCATCGGCTCCTTCGACGGCAACGTCTACGCGCTCGACGCCAAGGACGGCGGGTTGCGCTGGAGCCGCTCGGCCGGCGGCCAGGTGATCGGCTCGCTCTCGGCGGTGGGGGACATCGTCTACGCGGCCGAGTTCAGCGGCGGCAGCACCTCCGGCTTCATGATGCGCAGCGGCAAGCGTGTCTTCCAATACCCCTACGGCACCTACACGCCGGTCATCTCCGACGGCCGCCGCCTCTACCTGACCGGCTACTCGAGCATCACCGCATTGCAGCCGTTCAAGCCGAAGCCGAAGGGGGCGGGCGGGAAGAAGCAGACGGCTAAGGGCGAGGGGCGCCGACCCCGCCCTGCGGCGGCGGCGGTGGCTGCGGCGCACCCGGCGCGTAGGACGGGAACCGCCCGGAGTGCAGGCGGTCCTTGAGGACCGCGAGGCTGGCCGAGTAGTTCTGGATCCGGTAGCTGCTGGTGCTGCCGAAGTCCTGGTAGTAGACGAGCATCTTGCAGCGCGGGTGCTTGTCGAGCCAGGCGAAGAGCTTGCCGACGAAGCCGGGGTCGTCGCCGTTTTCGACCCCCCACTCGGTCAGCGCGAAGGGCTTGTTCGGGTAGCGGTTGTAGAGGCCGGTGAGCGACTTCCATTCGGGGTAGGAGGCGTAGAAGTCCGTCCCCGACCAGTCGACCCAGCGCGAGCCGGGCCAGAAGTAGCGGGGCCGGTTCCGTGGCACCGTCGGCGAGCCGGACGGCAGCGGGCTCCAGATGATCGCCACCGGGGCCTTCGGCAGGCCGCCGAGGCCGGATTCGAGCGGCGGCAGGCCAGCTTCGGCGAGGCGGCGGTCGATCGTCTCCGTCTTGCCGCCGCCGTGGACGATCACGTAGAAGCGGCGGAAGGCGAGCTTGTACCAGCGCGGGCTGTGGGCGCCGCCGCGGGGGTTGCCGCCGCAGTCGAAGGCGGCGTAGACGTTGAGGCAGCGGTTCGGCTCGCCGAGCGGGCGCAGGTAGCCGCGCATGTCCTTTTCGGCGAAGAGGTGGTTGAGGCGGACCAGGTATTCGTCGCCCTTGCCCTCGGCGATCGCGCGCGGGGTGAGGATCTCGTGGCCGTCGCTGTTGTCGGCGGTGGTGACGTGGACCATCGGCCGCGCCTGCGCCGTCTGCCAGCGCTGGATCGAGTCCGGGAAGTCGCTGCCCCAGTTGCGGAAGGACTCGATCACCGCCGGGTGCTTGTCGGTGATCTGGCTGAACTCGCCGAAATCGGCCGGGTCGCCGGTGTCGGAGACGCCGAACCAGACCTTGTTGCCGGGCGGTTCGAGCGGGGCAGCGGCCGCCACCGGCGCGGGGGCGAGCGCCACGAGCGCGAGGGCGGCAAGCGCGCAGGCTGCCGCCCGGACCTGGAGTCCACGGTTCATCGACGACCTCTTCGACTGGGTACGCGCATGACCTTCACAACACGCGAAAACCCGCGTATGCTCGGCGGCGAGCTGCCAGCTGCCGCACTCGGGCCACGAGCTAGCCAGGGAGAGTGATCGGCAATCCGCCGCTCGGCGTTCCCAGCGCCGAGCGGGCGGGAGGCGCGTCTTTGCGCGCGCCCCGATACCGGTCCGTTCGCGTTTCAATGCGCGCAATTAGGGCAGAAAGGTTGTGTAAGCGACCTAGGAGGAGAGATGTCGACGCTTCTGATCGTCGTGATCGTGGTTGTGGTGCTGATCGCGATCGCAATGTTGATCTCGGCGAGCCGTAAATCCGCGAGGCGCCGGGAGTTGGGAGAGGCGCAGTCCGAGGCCAAGCACGACGACGTCCAGCACCACCGCGAGCGGGCCGATGAGAGTCGCACCGAGGCCGCGATCGCCGAGGAGAAGGCGAAGCGGGCCCGGGTCGAGGCCGAACTCGACGAAGAGCGCGCCGGCGTTCGCGAGCGCGAGCTCAACGAGTAGCCGACGGCACCCCATCAGAGGAGGAGAGGGAAATGGCCGATACGAAAGCCAACGCACGAGCGAAAAAAGCAAAACCGAAAGCACGCGGGTCGACCAACGCGAAAACGCGGACCGCGGCGAAACCAAAAAACACGCGGGCGAAACCGCGGAAACGCCCGGCGAGCAAAGCAACGTCGAGCAAAGCGAAGACGAGCGCCAGTAAACCGGCACCGAGCAAACCGGAGGCTGTCCGGGAAGCGGTCGGGTCGACGGCAAAGGACGCCGGCGGAGCGGTAAGCAGCGCGGCCGGCAAGGTCGGGCACGCCGCGAGCAAGGCGAAGGTCCCGCTGATGGCGGGTGGGGCCGCGATCGCCGGTGCGGCCGGCGGCCTCGCGCTCGGTGCGCGTCAGAGCCACCGCAAGAGCGGCCTTCCCAAGGTCAGCTCGAAGGACCTGGCGAAGGCGGCCCGCAAGGCCGGCGACGTCGGCGCCCAGGTCGGTGAAATCGCACTCGAGGTGAAGCGGGCACGGGAGCGCACCAACGGCAACGGCGGCGCACACCGCTCGCCGATCGAGGTCGTGCTCCAGGGGCTGACCTCGCGCGGCTCGCGCGGGTAGATCCGACCGGGATGCGCGCGCGGGTGGGCGCGTCCCGGCTCGACGTCAGGCGGCGAGCGCGGCCGGGTGGCCGGCGACCAGGTCCAGCACTTCCGGCGCGAACTTGGCGATGAAGGCGGGGCCGACGCCGCTGATCTCGATCAAGGCGGCCTCGTCGCCGGGGCGGACGGCGGCGATCGCCGCCAGGGTGCGGTTGTTGGCGACCGTGTAGGCGGGTTTGCCGGCGGCGGCGGTCAGGCGCCAGGTTTTGAGCGCTTCGAACAGGGGGCCGTCGGCGGGGGAGAGGTCGGGTGGCGGTGCCGAGCCGCCGCTTGCGCCCTGGGGGCGCCGCACCGCGATCGTCTCCGGGTCCGGCAGCCAGCTGCGAACGTCGCAGACGTCGCAGCAGCGCTCCAGCGGCGCCCCGGCCTCACGGTCGCCGAAGTGGTCGAGCAGCGAGCGGCGGCGGCAGCGCTCGGAGTAGATGAAGGCTTTGATCGCGTGGTAGGCGCGCCAGCCGCGCTCGTGGGCGATCGCCAGTTCGGGGTCGCCGGCGCGCTGTTCGTTGAAGCGGACGAGGCGGCCGAGGTCCATCTTCATCGCCAGCAGCACGGCGCGGGCGGGGAGGCCGTCGCGGCCGGCGCGGCCGGCCTCCTGGTAGTAGGCCTCGACGCTGGTCGGGATCGCCATGTGCCAGACCGAGCGCACGTCGGCTTTGTCGACGCCCATGCCGAAGGCGTTGGTGGCGACGATCACGTCGACGTTGCCGCTCATGAAGCGCTGCTGCACCGAGGTTCGCTGCTCCGCCGCCATGCCGGCGTGGTAGGCGAGCGCCGCCTGGCCGGATTCGCGCAGGGTCGCCGCCACCTCGTCGGTGTCCTTGCGGGTGCCGCAGTAGACGATCGCCGGCCGGTTCGCGGGGTCGTCGAGGCCGGCCTCGAGCAGCGCCTGGCGGCGCGCCTTCGAGCCCTTGCCCTCGAGCGGGACGACGTCGAAGGAGAGGTTGGGGCGGTCGAAGCCGGAGCGGACCTGGAGCGGCTCGCGCATGCCGAAGCGCGAGGCGATCTCCGCCGCCACCGGCTTCGTCGCCGTCGCCGTACAGGCCATCACCGTTGGCCGCCCCAGCTTGTCGGCGATCTGCGGCAGCCGCAGGTAGTCGGGGCGGAAGTCGTGGCCCCACTCGGAGACGCAGTGCGCCTCGTCGACCGCGATCAGGTCGATCTTGCGCTGCCCGATCGCCTCGAGGAAGAAGTTGGAGGCAAAGCGCTCGGGGGCGCAGTAGACGATCTGCGCCTCACCGCTCCGCACCATCCCCAGCGACCTCCGGATCGCCTCGGGATCCATGTTCGAGGACACCATCGCGACCCGGTGCCCCGCCGCCGTCAACCGCGTCCACTGATCCCGCATCAACGCGATCAGGGGCGAAACGACGATCGTCAAGTCCTCCGTCGCCAGTCCCGGCAGCTGGTAGCAAAGGCTCTTGCCGCCCCCGGTCGGCATCACGATCAACGAATCGCGCCCCTCGAGCGCCGCGATCACCGCCTCCCGCTGCCCCGGCCGCCAGCTCTCGTACCCAAGCTCGCGCAGCAGCCCGTCAGCTCTATCTCCGGCGACCATCGTCATCGGCCGTCCAGGCTAGGCGTTCCTCCGGCGGGTGGCGTGGAGATCTGGGGTCTTCGCCCGCAGCTTGCGAGGACGAAGACCCCATCTCCGCGACAGGACCCGCCGGCCGAACGCTTCGTCTACGCCTGTTCGCCCTTGACGATGACGGCCGGCACCTGCGACAGCTTCTCCGCCAGCGTGTCGATCGACTGCGCCAGCTTGCGCGTATCGGCCTTGGTCAGGTCTTCGTAGGAGACGAACCCATCGGCCGTTTCATACGGCTTCAGCGCCGCGTAGACCTTGGCGAAGTCGGCTTCGATTTCCTTGGCCAGCTTCGGATCGCGCGCGGTGAGCAGCGGCTCGACCGCTTCGAAGGCGGCCTCGGAGCCTTCGACGTTGGCCTTGAAGTCGACCAGGTCGATGTGCGAGTAGCGCTCCTCCTCGCCGGTGATCTTCGAGGCCGAGACCTCGCCGAGGAGCTCGTTGGCGCCGTTGGCGATCTGCACCGCCTGCAGCTCGACGGTTTCGACGTTCTTGGCCAGCTCCGCCACGTCGGCTTCGAGCTGCTTGGCGACCGGCGCCATGCCCTTGGCGGTGCCCTCTTCCCAGAGCGCCTTCTCGATCACGTGGAAGCCGCTCCATTCGCTCTTCGGCACGTCGTTTTCACGGGCGTCGATGCGGGGGTCGAGGTCGCCGAAGGACTCGGCCACCGGCTCGATTCGCTCGTAGGGGATGCGGGCCGCCGGGTAGAGCAGTTTCGCCTTGGCGACGTCGCCGGCGACGACGGCGGCGACGAACGGCTTCGTTTCGGCGACCAGCTCCTCGGTGTTCTTCTCGATGTATTCGCGGTACTGGGCGACCGCGGTGTCGACCTCGGGGCTGTTGGCGGCCTTGAGCTCACCGCTGACGGTGAGGGTGCCGCGCTCGTCGTCCCCGCCCGGGCAGTAGATGACGTATTCGCCCTTCTCCAGGGTCAGCGCGAAGCTGCCGGAGAGGCCGTCGGAGAGGTTCTCCTTCTCGCCGAGGATCGTTTCCCCGTCCATGATCTCCATCTCGGTCACCTTTGAGGTGCCGGCGTTTTCGACTTCGAAGTTGATCGGGCCGGCTGGCGCCTTGGCGTCGTGCGGCTCGCAGCCGGCGTCGGTCAGCTTGAACTTCATGTTCTTGGCGCCGGCCGGGGCGTCGTCGCTGGAGCCGCAGGCGGTGGCGAAGACGGCCAGCAGGCCCACAGCAAGGGCGGTCAGCAAGGCACGGAAAGGCAAACGGTTCATCGGTAAGGAGCTCCTTTGGAAGGCTGGATAGGGAACTTAGGTATCCCTACTTAGGGCACCCTATTGAAAACCGACGAATGTGATCGGAATAAGTGCGGCAGTCCTTTGGCTCGCTATGCGGACCAAAGGGCTGCCGCACTTGGCGAGCAGTGATCAGCCGAGCAGGGTTTCGCCGACGTAGCCGCCGGGCTTGGCGCCCGGGGGGACGGCGAAGACGGCGCTGCCGACGTGCTTGATGTACTCGTTGAGCTTGTCCATCGAGCCGAGCCGGCGCTGGATCGCGACGAACTGCTTCTCGGGGTCGCGCTGGAAGGCGATGAAGAAGAGGCCGGCTTCGAGCTCGCCGAGGCTCTCGTCGACGCCGTCGGTGAAGGAGTAACCGCGGCGCAGGATTCGCTCGCCGTCGTTGAACTGGGCCGAGGCGAGGCGGACGTGGGCGTCGACCGGGATCGTCGGCAGGCCGTCGCTGCGCTTCTTCTCCAGCGGCAGCGGTTCGAACTCGTCCGTGCCTTCGAGCGGAGCGCCGCTGTACTTGGCGCGGCCGATCGTCTGCTCCTGGTCTTCGAGCGAGGAGCGGTCCCAGATCTCCAGCAGCATGCGGATGCGGCGGGTGACCATGTAGCTGCCGCCGCGCATCCAGCCGGGCCCTTCGCCGCCGACCCAGACGTAGCGATCCATCGCCGCCGTGTCCTCGGCCTTGATGTTGACGGTGCCGTCCTTGAAGCCCATCAGGTTGCGCGGGGTGTCCTGGGCGCGGGTGGTGCTGGCGGTGCGACCGAAGCCGAGCTGGGACCAGCGCATCGCCACCGTGCCGCGGCCGATCCGGGCCAGGTTGCGGATCGCGTGGAAGGCCACCTGGGGGTCGTCGGAGCAGGCCTGGACGCAGATGTCGCCGCCGCTTTCGAGCGCGTTCAGCTCGTCGGCGGGGAGCGGGGGGATCGGCCGCAGCGCCGCCGGCCGCTTCGCCGCCAGCCCGAGGCCGCGCTTCTCGAACAGGCCAGGGCCGAAGCCGAAGCTGACGGTCAAATTTGACGCGAGGTGGCCGACGGTCTCGCCGGTGTCGTCGGGCGGCGCCAGCTCGACGTCGTTGACGTCGCCGATCATCTCGCCGGCGGTCATTTCAGCCGCCGCCCGGGTCCACTCGCGCATCAGCTCGCGCAGCTCGGCCGGGTTCTCGGACAGCAGGTCGAAGGAGGCGAAGAAGAGCCGGTCCTGGGCGGGGGTGTCGATCCCCGCCTGGTGGGCGCCGAAGAAGGGGACGCTGCCGGTGCCGTCGCCGCCGCTGGCCTCGGCCGCCTCCTGGCCGACCAGGTAGCCGCCGGCGCCGAGGCCGATCCCGGCCGCGCCGATGCCGGCTGACCGGAGCAGGTTGCGGCGGGTGATCGGGCTCATCGGAGGCCGCGGATCGGAACCGCGTTCACGCCGGGTTCTGGGCCGGGGCGCCCTGGCCCTGGCGACCCTCGGCGCCCCTGGTGCGGCGGCGGCGCAACCGGTCTGGCCAGAGGACGTAGAGCGTCATCGGCACCGCGTAGAGCAGGTAGACGGCGACCTCGATCTGGGTCGGGGTCGGCTGCAGGCCCAGCATCCCGGTCAGCAGCGCGCCGCTGACCGTGCCGGGCTGGACCAGCCAGGTGAGATCGAGCGCCTGGGCCTGGAAGCTGTTGATCCAACCCGCCTCGTGGCCGGTGTGGGCGGCCGAGGCGAGCAACCCGGCGGCGACGAAGACGAGGATCAGGCCGGTGAAGCGGAAGAAGCGGGTGAGGTTGATGTGGATCCCGCCGCGATAGAGGCCGAGCCCGATCGCGACCGCGGCGATGAGGCCAAGCACGGCGCCGGCACCGGCGGCGGTGGTGTCGGTCGAGTCCTGGAAGGCGGCGAGGAGGAAGACCGAGGTCTCGAAGCCCTCGCGCAGGACCGCGAGGAAGGCCATCCCGACCAGGGCCATGGTCGAGCCGGTCGCCAGCGCCGAGGCCGCCTCGCCTTCGAGCGTGCCTTTGATGCTGCGGGCGTGGCGCCGCATCCAGATGATCATGTAGCTGACGGCGGCGACGGCGACGAGGCCGATGATCGTCTCCAGGCCCTCCTGCTCCTTCTGTGGCAGCTGCTGGCCGATCACGTCGAGGCCGACGCCGACCGCGGTGCAGAGGACGATCGCGATGCCGACTCCGATCCACATCTGGCGCATCGCGTCCTGCCGCCCCTCCTTGACCAGGAAGGCGGCGATGATGCCGACGATGAGAGAGGCCTCGACGCCCTCTCGCAGAGTGATTACGAAAGTAGGAATCATGCTTAGGCGCCCCTAATGAGGGGAGCCAAAACCTAGCAGCCCGCTAGGTATTGGTCGGAGGAAGCCAGGGCTCCGACCACTGAGCGATGCCGCGGGTGAGGTCGTTTGCCTCCTTTGGGCCCCAGCTGCCGGGCGCGTAGGGGTGGACCGGACCCGGCTCGTCGAGCAGGGGCTGGACCACGCGCCAGGTCTCTTCGATCGCGTCCTGGCGGGTGAAGAGCGTGTGGCGGCCGGCGAGGGCGTCGCCGAGCAGGCGCTCGTAGGGCTCCGGGTCCTCGCCCGGGGTCTTCTCGAAGAGGACCTCGAGGTCGGCCGGCTCGAACGCCTCCTGGCCGGCCTTCTTCGCGAACAGCCGCATCCGCGAGCCCGGCGTCGGCTCGATCCGCAGCGTCATCTGGTTTGGTTCCGGCGTCTTGCCCTTGCCGATCCCGAGGCTGGGCGGCCGTTTGAAGACGATCGTCACCTCGCTCGCCTTGGCGGGCATGCACTTGCCGGCGCGGATGAAGAAGGGGACGCCGCTCCAGCGCCAGTTGTCGACCTCGAGCTCGACCGCGGCGAAGGTCTCGGTGGTCGAGTCCGGGGCGACGTCCTTGACGTCGAGGAAACCGTCGTACTGGCCGCGCACGTAGCGCTTCGGGTCGGCGCTGCGGACCGCCTTGAAGAATTCGAGCTTCTTGTCGCGGATCGAGTCGTGGTGGTTGGGGGTGGGCGGGCCCATCCCGACCAGCGCCAGCACCTGCAGGGCGTGGTTCTGGATCACGTCGCGCATCGCCCCGACCGCGTCGTAGAAGCGGCCGCGGTCGTCGACGCCGAAGTTCTCGGCGATCGTCATCTGCACGTGGGAGACGTGCTCACGGTTCCAGACCGGCTCCAGGATCGAGTTGGCGAAGCGCAGGTAGGTGATGTCCATCACCGGCTCCTTGCCGAGGTAGTGGTCGATCCGCAGGATCTGGTCCTCGCTCAGGACCGCGCAGAGTTCGGCGTTCAGCGCCCGCGCCGAGGCGAGGTCATGCCCGAACGGCTTCTCGATCACGACGTGGGCGTTCTCGGTGAGGCCGGCGGCGCCGAGGCCGTTGACGACGGTGGCGAACAGCGAGGGTGGGATCTCGAGGTAGAAGAGCGGCCGCTTCGCGTCCTCGCCCAGCGCCTGGCCGACGCGGGCGAAGGTGGCGGCGTCGGCATAGTCGCCCTGGACGTAGGTGAGGCGCTCGCAGAGGCGGGCGAGGACGTCGTCGTCGGGGCTGGAGACGGTGGCGACGATGGCGTCGCGGGCGTGGGCGCGCAGCCGCTCGTCGTCCCAGTCGTCGATCGCGACGCCGACGATCGGGCAGACCAGCTTGCCGGTGGCCTCGAGCCGGTACAGCGCCCGGAAGGTCATTTTCTTCGCCAGGTCGCCGCTGATCCCGAAGATCGCCATGACGTCGGCGGCGGCGTCGCTGTGGTTCTGAGTGGCCTTGCCCATCGGCCGCGCAGGCTATCGCTCGGCGCCCACGCGTCTGCTCTTTTGTCCGCTATGCGGACACATCTGCAGACGCGTCGAAGGCAGCGCCTAGGATTGCGCTCCGCCTGTCCTGCAGCGCCTACCAGTGGAGGTTTTGATGGAACTCGGAATCGTCGGCCTTGGCCGCATGGGCGCCAACATGGCCCGCCGCCTGATGCGGGACGGCCACAAGATCGTCGCCTTCGACGTCAATCCCGACGCGGTCGCGACGCTGGCCGGGGAGGGCGCCGAGGCCGCCTCCTCGCTGGAGGACCTGGCGGCGAAGCTGAGCGCGCCGCGCTCAGTCTGGGTGATGGTGCCGGCCGGCGAGATCACCGAGAAGACGGTCGAGTCCGTCGCCGCCGTGCTCGAGAGCGGCGACGCGATCGTCGACGGCGGCAACTCCTACTACCGCGACGACATCCGCCGCGCCGCCAAGGTCGGCGAGCGGGGGATCGACTACGTCGACTGCGGCACCAGCGGCGGCGTCTTCGGGCTCGACCGCGGCTACTGCCTGATGATCGGCGGCCCCGACCGGGCGGTCGAGCGGCTCGACCCGATCTTCGCCACGCTGGCGCCGGGGGTCGAGCAGGCCGAGCGCACGCCGGGGCGCTCCGGCGACGTCTCTCCCTCCGAGAACGGCTACCTGCATTGCGGGCCGAACGGGGCCGGGCACTTCGTGAAGATGGTCCACAACGGCATCGAGTACGGGGTGATGGCGGCCTACGCCGAGGGGCTGAACATCCTCAAGAACGCCAACGCCGGCAAGGTCCAGCGCGAGGCCGACGCGGAGACGGCGCCGCTGGAGCAGCCCGAGTACTACCAGTACGACCTCGACCTGCCGGAGGTGACCGAGGTCTGGCGCCGCGGCAGCGTGATCGGCTCCTGGCTGCTCGACTTGACGGCCGCCTCGATGCAGGAATCGCCGGACCTGGCCGACTTCGCCGGCCGCGTCTCCGACTCCGGCGAGGGGCGCTGGACCTCGATCGCGGCGATCGACGAGGGCGTGCCGGCGCCGGTCCTGACCTCGGCCCTGTACGAGCGCTTCGCCTCGCGCGGCAACGACGACTTCGCCGACAAAGTGCTCTCCGCCATGCGCAAACAGTTCGGCGGCCACGACGAGAAGCCGAGCTAGGGGGCCGGGATGGCTCCGAAGCTGGAGGTCGTCGCCGACGAGAAGGCGGCGGCGCGGCGCGCGGCCGAGCTGATCGCCGAGGCGGGCGCGGCGGCGGCGAGCGCGCGCGGCCCGTTCGGCGTGGCGATGAGCGGCGGCCGCTCGCCCTGGGCGATGCTGGCGATCCTCGGCGAACTCGAGCGCATGCCCTGGGACGCGACCGAGCTGTTCCAGGTCGACGAGCGGATCGCCTCGCCCGGCAGCGAGGACCGCAACCTCACCCACATGGTCCTCGGACTCTCGATGGACCATCAGGCGGCCCTGCGGCCGATGCCGGTCACACAGCGCGACCTCGAAGCTGCCGCGCGCGATTACGAATCCTCCCTGCCGGAGCGCCTCGACCTCGTCCATCTCGGCCTCGGCCCCGACGGCCACACCGCCTCGCTGGTGCCGGGCGACCCGGTGCTGGAGGTCGGCGACCGCCGCGTCGCCCTGACCGGCGGCGAGTACCAGGGCCACCGCCGCATGACCCTGACCTATCCGGCGATCGACGCCGCCCGCCAGATCCTCTGGCTGGTCACCGGCGCCGAGAAGCGGGAGCCGCTGGAAAAGCTGCTCGCCGGCGACGACTCGATCCCGGCCGGCCGCGTACGCAACGAGAACATGATCGTGGTCGCCGACGAGGCGGCGGCGGGGACGCGGCAGCCGCTTAGCCGGCAGGGCGCTCGCCCAGCGAGAGGCGCGCCTTGATCTCCTCCAGCTTGGCGATCCGGGGGTCATCCGCTCCCACCATGCGCCCCAGCCAGCGTTCGATTTCACCGAGGTCGAGGGGGTCGGCGGCAACGAGGATCTGCTCGATGTCGAGCCAGTCCTTGGTGCGGTCGAACAACGCCTTGCAGACCGCGAGGTGCTCGGGGGAGAGGATCTGCAGGGTTGTGTCCGCGAACGGCACCCGGCGCGTCTTGCGGGGCATCGCCGCGTGGAACTCGTCATAGGAGAAGAAGAGATCGACGGCGTTGCGACCCCACCACAGCCGCACCTGGCCATCGCGCTCCAGCGCCGGCAGATCGGTCTCGACGTCGACCCCGAGTGACGCGAGCGCATCCCGGACCTCGGGCCAGCGGTCGGTGCTGACGAAGACGTTGATGTCGACATCGACGGTTGCCCGTGGCTCGGCGTAATAGGCGAGCGCGAGGGCGCCACCGATGGCGTGCGGGACCTTTGCCTGGGTGAGTCGACGGTGGATCGCGACCACCTTGTCCGGCAGCGGTGGTTCGGAATCGGACCGGTGCGGTGAGGTCGGCGCTCCGGAGGGCATGGTCAGGCCGACTTCAGCCGCGGAAAGCCGATCGTCTCGGGACGGCGTTTGAGTGGCAGGGCATCGGTGAGAAGCAACAGGTCCTCGAGGGCCGCGCCCCGTTCCTCGGGGCCGGCAGCCACCCATTCGCTGACGGAGCGGGCGCTGTCGGAGACCACGGCGGCCGGATCGCGCGGGCGGTCGCTGCGATCTTCGTGTTCGAGGGCATCGAGCAGGAGACGTTTCAGCATCGGGTCGGGTCGCTCGCCTTTGGCCAGCTTGCCGAGCAATGCGCGCGCGCTCGAGTCCACCGCGGGCGCCGCCACCGGTGCGCCGGTGCGTAGGGCGGCCTCCCTCAGCTCATCGGCGTTCAGCGGTTTTGCGGACCGGGCCTGCGCTTTGACGATCACCTCGTCCGTCAGCTCCTTGAACGAGACAAGGGTGCGACTGCGGGGGCCTCTGGGAGTGCTCCGGGACTCCCTGATCTCGAAGTTGCCTCGCTTGGTGGGAACGATGAACGACATAGTGGGTAAATAATACCACTATATTTTTATCTTCCGGAACCAACTGGCTGCACCGGAATAGGCTGCCCGCATGGAGATGCTCAAGGGGCTCGACGAGCGGGCGCTGGCGCTGGACGGGAACAACCTGCAGATCCTGCGTTGGGGGTCCGAGCAGGAGCGGGTGCCGCTGGTCAACCTCAGCCCGGGGAAGATCGAGCGCGACGACAAGCGCAAGCTGTTCGGGGCGGCCGAGGAGCGGGTGCGGCTCGGGTTCGGCGGGCTCGTCACCAACATCTGGGTGCCGCTGGAGCGGCAGGCCGAGGCCGAGGCGTTTGCCGCCGCGGTCGACGCGGCGCGCGAGTCCGCGTAGAAGCGCTAGACGGCGGAGTCCAGCGAGACCGCGTGGTTGGCGACGATCATGCCGCCGGGGTCCCAGGCGCGCTTGACCTCGGCCAGGCGCGAGCAGGTCTCGGCCGGGAGGATCGCGTCGACGTCGCAGGGGCTGTCGACGAAGTTGAAGTAGCCCCCGGCGGTGGTCCAGGGCTCGAGCGCGTCGGTGAGGCGCTGCAGGTCGCGCGGCACGGTCTCGGCCGCGTCCGGCGCCATCAGGGCGCCGACCGCCGACATCACGAAGGGGAAGTCGAGCTTGTCGAGGGCACCGGCATTCTCGGTGCGGCGGGCGAGCGCGCCGCCGAGCTGGCGCAGCTCGGCGAGCAGCAGGGTCGAGCCGGTCTCGGGGCCGGGGCCGTTGGCGACGAAGGCGTCGATCGCCGCGTCGTCGAGCTCGCCGATCGGGGCATGGGCGGTGAGGCCGGGGACCGGCTGCTCGGGGTCCATGTGGATGCGCGGCAGGCCCGCGGTGGGCATCAGGTCGAAGCTGTCCATCAGCGGCTCGCCGATCGCCCGCAGCGGCGCGATCAGCGCCTCGCCGGCCTCGCGGTCGCCGGTGTAGGCGGCGTCGATCGTGATCAGCGGTTTGCCCCGCAATGGCTCCGGCACGTCGGGGACCGGCGGCGGCCGCAGCAGGCGGGCGATCGAGGTGATCTCCTCCGGCGCGGTGGCGGCCCAGTCGCGGTAGGCGCGGAAGGCGTCGGCGCCGAGCTCGGCCGGGAAGATGAGGATGCCCCCGTAGACCTCGGCGATCGGCAGCAGCGCCAGGTGCAGTGCGGTGACGACCGCATAGCCGCCCCCGCCGCCGCGCAGCGCCCAGAAGAGATCGGGGTCGTCTTTGGCGGTGACGCTGCGCTGCTCGCCCGCGGCGGTGACGACGTCGATGCCGGTGACGCTGTTGCAGGCGAAGCCGAACTGACGCCCGAACCAGCTGAGGCCGCCGCCGAGGGTGTAGCCGACGACGCCCACGTCCGGCGAAGAGCCGGGCAGGGAGGTGAGGCCGTGGGCGCCGGCCGCCTCGGCCAGCTCGAGCGAGAGCACCCCCGCTTCGACCCTGGCCGTGCGCTCCTCGGGGTCGATCGAGATGCCGCGCAGGCGCTCGGTCTTGAGCAGGATCGTGCCGTCGAGCGGGGGCAGCGGACCGGCGCCGTGGCCGCTGCCCTGGGCCGCGACCCGGAGGTCGTTGGCGGCGGCGAAGCCGACGGTGGCGGCGACGTCGGCGGCGCTCTCGGCGAAGACGACCGCCTCCGGCCGCTGGTCGACCGCGAGGTTCCAGGCGAGCCGCGCCTGGTCCCAGTCGCCGTCGCTCGGAGTGGCGATGCGCCCGTCGATCTGGAGTCTGTCGAAGCTGGTCATGCGCGGCACCCTTTCATTCCTGGGCGCCGGCTTCAAGAGTTACGAAATTGGCACAGTTCTGACGCTCAAATTGCGAAACTCATTGTCTACAGTGGCAAGATGGAGGCGATGAGAGAAGCGTGGACCGACGAGCGGCTCGACGATCTCACCCGGCGGATCGACGAGAACTTCGCCCGGGTCGATAAGCGCTTCGAGCGGGTGGAGCGGGAGATCCGCGAACTGCGGATCGAACTCAAGGCGGAGATGGAGGCCCGCTTCGCCCGGGTCGACACTCGTTTCGACCGACTCGAATCCCGCTTCGACTCGATGCAGCGGATGACGCTCGGGGCCTACCTGACCGCGATCGTCGGGCTGGTCGTCACCCAGCTCTGAGCGCTCGGTGCTCGACCGCGTCGCCGCGGGCGACGAAGAGGTCGGCGACCAGCGCCGGCGGGAAGAGGCCCTGGGCGGCGACGCCGGGGTCGGATTCGAGCCGGACCGCGAGCTCGGCCGGGTCGCCGATCGGGCCCTTGTAGTCGGCGATCAGGCCCCTGTCGGGGCTGGGCGGGACATCGCGCAGCTCGACCTCGGGGCCGAGCCGCTCCAGGGTCGAGGCGAGGCCGAAGGCGAACAGCTCCAGCGGCACCGGTCCGCGCAACGCGTCGACCGGCTTGCTGGAGTCGGCGATGACGACGAAGCGCGCCGCGGCCGCCGCGACGATCTTCTCGCGCAGGTGGGCGCCGCCGCCGCCCTTGATCAGCCAGCCGTCCGGGGTGACCTCGTCGGTGCCGTCGATCGCGATGTCGAGTCGCCCCAGCGAGTCGAAGTCCTCGACCGGGACCCCCAGCTCGCGGGCCTGTTCCTCGGTCGCGACCGAGGTGGCGACGCAGCGGATGCCGCTGAGGCCGCGGGCGGCGATCGCCGGCAGCAGGAAGGCGACGGTGGAGCCGGTGCCGAGGCCGATGGTCATCCCGTCCTCGACCAGCTCGGCGGCGGCCTCGGCCGCGATTCGCTTCTCCGTGTCGGCCGCACTCACCGGCCGGACTTTATCCTCGCCGGATGGATGCACGACTGTGGGTATCGAGCGGTGGCGAGGCGCCGCGGTCGGTCGCCCTGAGCGGCGAGCGGACGCTGGTCGGGCGCTCGCCGGATGCCGACGTTCAGCTCGACGACGAGGCCGTCTCCTGGAACCACCTCGAGATCGAGCGTCGCGGCGAGG
The DNA here is from genome assembly GCA_963735255.1 of uncultured Solirubrobacterales bacterium. GTDB lineage: Bacteria > Actinomycetota > Thermoleophilia > Solirubrobacterales > 70-9 > VAYN01. The sequence continues at coordinate 125,342 of CAVTKC010000001.1, forward strand.
TGCTGATGGCGACCGACCTCGACAGCCGCAACGGGACCGCCCTCAACGGCGAGCCGCTGGAGCGGCCGCGGCGGCTGCACAACGGCGACACCCTGATCGTCGGCGACCACCGGCTCGAAGTCGCGACCGGACCGGTTACTCCGGTCGGGGCGACGGTCGCCGCCGGCGCGCCGGCGGTGGCCCTGAGCGAGGAGGAGCGGGCGACGGCGCGGGCGCTGGTCGCGCCCTACCGCAGCGAGGGCGCCTTCGCCGGGCGCCCGGCGACGCGGGCCGAGATCGCCGCCGAGCTGCACGTCAGCGAGCGCACGGCGCAGCGCCGCCTCGACGCGCTCGCGGCCAGGCTCGAGGTGGCCGGCGATGCCGGCCGCGACCGCCCGCGGCAGATCGCCGCGCGGGTGATCGAGCTCGGCCTCGACCGCTGACCTAGCCAAAGACCGGTCAGCGTGAGACGCGTCTGCTGTAGCCCGTCCTATACCCGGGTCAGAGCAGACGGGTGGCACGGACCGGGCCAGACCTGGCCCGGTGGGGGGCGCGGGTGTCGTTGGTAGGTACGGGTGGGCGGCGCAGGATCGGTGGGCAACTCCAAAACACCGAAAGGAAATCATGCGCTACCGCAACCTCATCGCATCGTTCATCGCCCTGATCGTCCTCGCCGTGCCGACGGTCGGCCAGGCCGCCGCGCCGAAGCCGGGCGCGGTCGTCTTCTCCAAAGTCTCGACCGTCGACGGCGTCGCCAAAGGCGGCCTCTTCGCGGTCAAGGACGGGCGCCTCAACCAGCTGACCGAAGACCCGACCGACAGCGAACCGGCGTTCTCGCCCGACGGCCGCACGATCGCCTTCGCCCGCGGCGGCGACCTCTACTCGGTCCGGCCCGACGGCTCCGGCCAGCGGCGCCTGACCAGCGGCCCGGAGCTGGACTCGGCCCCTGTCGTCTCCCCGAGCGGGAAGCTCGTCGTCTTCGAGCGGCGTGGCGCCAGCGGCGGGCAGGCTGTCCTCTACACGGTCGGGGCAACCGGCGGTGGGCTGCATCAGCTGAGCAGCGGCATCGGCGACGACCACAGCGCCGCGTTCTCCCCCGATGGTCGGGAAATCGTCTTCGTCCGTGGCTCGGCGGGCCCCGAAGGCGGCAACGACGACCTCGTCACGGTCCGTCCCAGCGGCGCCGGCCAGTCGCGGCTGACCTTCACGCGCGGAGTCGACGAGTTCGCGCCCCGCTACTTCGCCGGCGGCATCGTCTTCAGCCGCGGCGAGAGCACTCCCGGGCCGGCCGCCTACGCCGACGTCTACACGATCCTCACCAACGGTTCCAAGCTGAAGCCGCAGGTCGCCGGCGTCGGCTCCGCCTACGTCGAAGACGTCTCCCCCGACGGCCACACGCTGCTGTTCCGCCGCGACCAGGGTCTGTGGTCGAAGCGGATCGGCCCGGGTAAGGCGCGCAAGCTCTGTCAGCTGCCCGACAACTCGGTGACCAACGGCGTCTTCTCCTCCGACGGACGCCGCGTCGCCGCCTTCGTCGCCGTCGAAGAGCGCCAGCAACTGGTCGCGATCGACGTCGCCAGCCGCCGCCAGAGCGAGCTGGCCGAAGGGTTCGATTTCACCGAAGCCGACGGCACCGTCCTCGGCCCGGTCATCTCCTGGCAGCCAACGCGGTAGCGCTTGCCAGGCGGACCCCGGTGGCCCTCGTGGCCGCCGGGGTCCGAGACGCCGTCGCCCGTGCCTGGGTCACTTTCCTCTCGCATAGCGAGAGCAAAGTGACCCGCCGAGGTCCGATGGGCGGCGATATAACCGCTGGGTGGCAGACCTCGATATCGGCTCCGACGTCGCCGGCTACCGGATCGACGCGCTGATCGCCCGGGGCGGGATGGGGGTCGTCTACCGCGCCACCCACCTCGGTCTCGAACGGCCGGTGGCATTGAAGGTGATTGCCCGCGAGCTGGCCGAGCGCGAGGGCTTCCGCGAGCGCTTCCTGCGCGAGTCGCGGCTCGCCGCCAGCCTCGACCACCCGGCGGTGGTGCCGGTCTTCGATTCGCGCGAGGTCGACGGCGAGCTGATCGTGGCGATGCGGTTGGTGACCGGCGGCGACCTGCGCCAGGCGATCGACCGCGAGGGGCCGCTGCCGCCGCCACGGGCGATCGCCCTGCTGGGCCAGGTGGCGGACGCGCTCGACGCCGCCCACGCCGCCGGGATCGTCCACCGCGACGTCAAGCCGCACAACGTCCTGCTCGAAGGCGACCGCGCCTTCCTCACCGACTTCGGCCTGGCCAAGGCGATGGGCGACAGCGGTGTCCAGAGCGGCGCCTCGGTGGTCGGCACGGCCGAGTACATGTCGCCGGAGCAGTGGGGCGGGGCCGCGGTCGGGCCGCCCGCCGACATCTACTCGCTCGGCTGCGTTCTCTACGAGGCGCTGACCGGGGTCGCCCCCTTCGCCCGCAGGGACGCCGACAGCGAGCCGGAGATGCCGGTGGGGCTGGACGCGGTGGTCGAGCGCGCTGTCGCCAAAGACCCGGCCGAGCGCTTCCCGAGCGCCGGCGCCCTGATCGCGGCGGCGCGCGAGCGCGAGGGGGCGGGGATGGCGAGGACGCGGGTGCTGTCCGAGCCGGGTGGAGGCGGCCCGGCCGAGCGGCCGACGCGGACGCTCGCGGAAGACGAGGACGATTCCAGGCGGTCCCGCACCCTCGTCTGGATCGGCACCAGCGTCATCGCGATCGTGCTGTTGGTCCTGCTTCCCCTGCTGCTGTTCAGCGGCGAGGGTGAGCCCACGGTCTCGGCGCCGATCGCGATCGGGACGGCGCCGCTGCGGGTCACGGCGGGCGGCGATGCGGTCTGGGCCAGCAGCGAACGCGACGGCACCCTGACCCGGCTCGATCCCGACAGTGGCGAGCCGGTGGGCAAGCCGGTCCGGCTGGGGCTCGACGTCTCGGGAGTCGCGGTCGGTGGCCGCTGGCTCTGGGCCACCGTTCCCTCCCGCGGGGAGCTGCTGCGACTGGACCCGCAAAGCGGCCGGCTCCTGGAGCGGATCGAGGTCGGCGGCGCCCCCGGCCCGATCGCGCTCGGTGGCGGTCGCGTCTGGGTGGCGGACGAGCAGGGGGCCGGGGTCACCGCCGTCAACTCCGAAGGCGGCCGGGTCGTGCGCCGCGGCCTCGCCCCGCACTCGGCGCCGCTGCGGCTCGGGGTCGGGGCCGGCGGCCTCTGGGTCAGCAGCGCGAGCGCCGGCAACGTGCGCCGGATCGACCTCGGCACGCTTCAGGTCGACGCGCCGATTCCGGTCGGGCGCGGGCCCGCCGGGGTCACCGTCGCCCATGGCCTGGTCTGGGTCGCCAACAGCCGCGGCGGCACCGTGAGCAAGGTCGACCCCTCGATCCACTCGGTGCTCGGCGATCCGATCGACGTCGGCGGCCGGCCGGGCGGGATCGACGCCGGGACCGACACCGTCTGGGTCGCCAGCGCCGCCGAGGACGCGATCACCCGGATCGACCTCGAGAGCGGTGAGCGGACCGGCGCCCCGATCGAGGTCGGGGCCGAACCCGGCGCCGTCGCGGTTGGCGAGAGCGCTGTCTGGGTAGCTGACAACGGCGAAGGCGCGATCACCCGCATCGAGCCGTGAGGTCGGAATGACTAGGATCGCGCTCGCGGCATGAGCCAGGACATCGACACCCTCTGCATAGACACGATCCGCACGCTCTCGATCGACGCGGTCGAGAAGGCGAACTCGGGTCACCCCGGGACGCCGATGGCGCTGGCGCCGGTCGCCTACGAGCTCTGGCAGAACCACCTCCGCTACGACCCGGCCGACCCGGTCTGGCCCAACCGCGACCGCTTCGTGCTCTCGGCCGGCCACGCCTCGATGCTGATCTACTCGGTCCTGCACCTGACCGGGGTGAAGCGGGTCGACGAGGACTACGAGGTGCTCGACGAGCCCGCCGTCAGCCTGCACGAGATCGAAGAATTCCGCCAGCTGCACTCGCGCACGCCGGGCCACCCCGAGTACCGCTGGACGACCGGGATCGAGACCACGACCGGGCCGCTCGGCCAGGGCATCGCGACCTCGGTCGGGATGGCGCTGGCCTCGAAGTGGCAGGGCGAGCGCTTCGGTGCGGACCTCTTCGACTTCGACGTCTACGCGCTGGCCGGCGACGGCTGCCTGATGGAGGGCGTCTCGCACGAATCGGCCTCGCTGGCCGGGCACCTCAAGCTCGACAACCTCTGCTGGCTCTACGACAACAACCACATCACGATCGACGGCCACACCAGCCTCGCCTACGACGACGACGTGCTGAGCCGTTTCGAGGGCTATGGCTGGAACGTGCTGCGGGTCGGCGACGCCAATGACCGCGGCTTGCTGGCGCGGGCGCTGGAGGAGTTCAAGGCCGAGACCGGGCGCCCGACCCTGATCGTCGTCGACAGCCACATCGGCTGGGGCTCGCCGAACAAGCAGGACACCGAGTCCGCCCACGGCGAACCACTTGGCGCCGAGGAGGTCAAGCTGACCAAGCAGGCCTACGGCTGGCCCGAGGACGCCCAGTTCCTCGTCCCTGACGGGGTCATGGAGCACTTCGCCGACGGCATCGGCAAGCGCGGCGCCGAGCTCAGCGCGGCCTGGAGGCAGAAGCTCGAGAACGGCGACCAGATGCGGGCGGCGGAGATCGAGACGATGCAGCGGCGCGAGCTGCCCGAGGACTGGGACAGCGCGATCCCGACCTTCGAGGCCGACGAAGAGAAGGGCCTCGCCACCCGCAAGGCCTCGAACAAGGTCGAGAACGCGATCGCCGAAAAGGTGCCGTGGCTGATCTCCGGCTCCGCCGACCTCACCGACTCGACCTCGGTTCGCCTCACCTTCGACGGGGTCGAGAATTTCGAGCCCGGCAGCTTCAACGGCCGCCAGGTTCACTACGGGATCCGCGAACACGCCGCCGCCACCGCCTGCAACGGGATGGCGCTGAGCAAGCTGCGGCCGCTGTGGTCGACCTACCTCACCTTCTCCGACTACGGCCGCCCCGGGATCCGCCTCTCGGCGCTGATGGAGATCCCGGTGATCCACCTCTTCACCCACGACTCGATCGGGCTCGGCGAGGACGGCCCGACCCACCAGCCGATCGAGCAGCTGGCCTCGCTGCGGGCGATGCCGCACCTCGACGTGATCCGGCCCGCCGACGCCAACGAGGTCGCGGAGGCCTGGCGCTGCGCGATCGACCGCACGAAAAACCCGGTGGCGCTGGTGATGACCCGGCAGACGGTGCCCGTCTTCGACCGCTCCAAATACGCCTCGGCTGAGGGCGCGCGGCGCGGCGGCTACGTGCTCGCCGACTGCGAGGGCGAGCCGGAGCTGATCATGATCGCGACCGGCAGCGAGGTGCAGCTGGCGCTGGGCGCGCACGAGACGCTGAGCGGCGAGGGCGTGCGCTCGCGGGTCGTCAGCCTGCCCTGCTGGGAGATCTTCGACCGCCAGGACCAGGAGTACCGCGACGCGGTGCTGCCGCCCGCGGTGACCGCCCGCCTCGCGATCGAGGAGGCCTCGCCGCAGGGCTGGGAGCGCTACGTCGGCGCCCAGGGGAGGATCATGGGGATGACCACCTTCGGCCAGTCGGCCCCGTTCAAGGACGTCGAGGCCGAGTTCGGCTTCACCGCGGAGAAGGTCGCCGAGGCGGCCCGCGAGGTCGCCGCCGGCGCCGCCAATTCAACGACCTGAGGAGGTCGATCGTGAAGGCAACCGCACGACTGCACGAGCTGGGGCAGAGCCTCTGGCTCGACAACATCACCCGCACGATGCTGGGCGACGGCACGCTGAAGGGCTACATCGACGAGCTCTCGGTCACCGGCCTGACCTCGAACCCGACGATCTTCGACAAGGCGATCTCCGGCGGCGACACCTACGACGAGCAGATCGCCGAGGTCAGCGACGCCGCCGGGGCCGGCGAGGGCGTCGGTGCCAACGCCGACGAGCGCGTCTTCTTCGAGCTCGCGGTCGCCGACCTCCAGGACGCCTGCAACCTCTTCGCCGGCGTCCACGAGCGCACGGCCGGGGTCGACGGCTTCTGCTCGCTTGAGGTCTCGCCGCTGCTGGCCGACGACGACGCGGCGACGATCGAGCAGGCGCAGGCATTGCACGCCAAGGCCGAGCGCGAGAACCTCTTCATCAAGATCCCCGGCACCACCGCGGGCCTGACCGCGATCGAGGAGTCGATCTTCGCCGGGATCCCGATCAACGTCACCCTGCTCTTCGACGACGCCCAGTACATCGCGGCCGCCGAGGCCTACATGAAGGGGATCGAGCGCCGGATCGAGGCCGGGCTGGACCCCGACGTCACCTCGGTCGCCTCGATCTTCATGAGCCGCTGGGACGTCGCCGTCGCCAAGGAGGTCCCGGACGAGCTGGTCAACCGGCTCGGGATCGCGGTCGGCGGGCGCGCCTACCGCGCCTACCGCGAGCTGCTCGACTCGGCCCGGATGCAACGGCTGATGAACGAGGGAGCGCGGCCGCAGCGGCTGCTCTGGGCCAGCACCGGGACCAAGGACCCGGACGCCTCCGACACGATGTACATCGAGGCCTTCGCCTCGCCTCTCACGGTCAACACGATGCCGGAGCCGACCCTGCTGGCCTTCGCCGACCACGGCGAGGTCGGCGACCTGATGCCGGCCGGCGGCGGCAACGCCGAGGCGGTCCTGAAGGAGTTCGAGGGCGCCGGGATCGACGTTCCCGCGCTTGCCGCGCGGCTGCAGGAGGAGGGCAAAGGCAGCTTCAACAAGTCCTGGGAAGAGCTGCTGAAGTCGATCTCCTCCCAGCGCGGGGTCGCGGCCTGATGACGCCGCTGCGGGAGGCGCCCGCCTGGGCGCAGCTGCAGACCCATTACGAGGGCCTCAAGGACCAGCACCTGCGCGACCTCTTCGCCGCCGACCGCGAGCGCGGCGAGCGGCTGGTCGCCGAGGGCGCCGGCCTCTACCTCGACTTCTCGAAGAACCGGATCACCGACGAGACGCTGATGCTGCTCGGCGAGCTGGCCCGCCAGCGCGGGGTCGAGGAGCGGCGCGAAGCGATGTTCGAGGGCGAGCACATCAACGTCTCCGAGGACCGCGCGGTGCTGCACGTGGCGCTGCGGATGCCGCGCCACCGCTCTTTGGTGGTCGACGGCGTCGACGTCGTCAAGGAGGTGCACGAGACGCTCGACCGGATGGGCGCCTTCGCCGAGCGGGTCCGCTCCGGCGAGTGGGTCGGGCACACCGGCAAGCCGATCCTCAACGTCGTCAACATCGGCATCGGCGGCTCCGACCTCGGCCCGGTAATGGCCTACGAGGCGCTCAAGCGCTACTCGCGGCGGGAGATGACCTTCCGCTTCGTCTCCAACGTCGACGGCACCGACTTCGCCGAGAAGACGCGTGACCTCGACCCCGAGCAGACGCTGTTCGTCGTCTCCTCGAAGACCTTCACGACGCTGGAGACGATGACCAACGCCAACAGCGCCCGCGACTGGTCGCTGGCCGGCCTCGGCGGCGACGCGGCCGCCGTCGCCAAGCACTTCGTCGCCGTCTCGACCAACGCCGAGGGCGTCGCCGAGTTCGGGATCGAACCCCAAAACATGTTCGGCTTCTGGGACTGGGTCGGCGGCCGCTACTCGATGGACTCAGGCGTAGGGCTCTCGACGATGCTGGCGATCGGCCCGGCCCGCTTCGCCGAGATGCTGGCCGGCTTTCACGCCATGGACGAGCACTTCCGCGAGACGCCCGCCGGCGCCAACCTGCCGATGATCATGGGGCTGCTCTCGGTCTGGTACTCCGACTTCTTCGGCGCCCAGACCAGCGGCGTCTTCCCCTACGACCAGTACCTGCACCGCTTCCCGGCCTACCTGCAGCAGCTGACGATGGAGTCCAACGGCAAGCACGTGACCGTCGACGGCGCCCGCGTCGACTACGACACCGGCGCGATCTACTGGGGCGAGCCGGGGACCAACGGCCAGCACAGCTTCTACCAGCTGATCCACCAGGGGACGCGGCTGATTCCCTGCGACTTCATCGGCTTCGCCCACTCGCTGAACCCGCTCGGCCGCCACCACGACCTGCTGATGTCCAACGTCTTCGCCCAGGGCGAGGCATTGGCCTTCGGCAAAACGCCGGAGCAGGTGCGCGAGGAGGGGACCGCCGAGGCGGTCGTGCCGCACCGGGTGATGGAGGGCAACCGGCCCTCGAACACGATCCTCGCCGAGCGCCTGACGCCGGAGACGCTGGGGACGCTGGTCGCCCTCTACGAGCACAGCGTCTTCACCCAGGGGGCCGTCTGGGGGATCGACTCCTTCGACCAGTGGGGGGTCGAGCTGGGCAAGGTCCTGGCGGTCAAGATCATCCCCGAGCTCGAGTCCGGCCAGGAGCCGAAGCTGCACCACGACAGCTCCACCAACGCGCTGATCCGGCGCTACCGCAGCGCCCGCCGCGGGGAATAGGCTCAGCCCATGCATCTGCCCGACGCGCTCCCACTGGCCGCGTCGGCTTCCAACCTGCTTGCCGCCCGCGAGCAGATGGCCTTCACCCTCGGCTTCCACATCGTCCTCTCCTGCCTCGGGGTGGCATTGCCGGCGACGATCATGGTCGCCAACTACCTGGGGCTGAAACGCGGCGACAAGGACGCGATGGAGCTGGCCCGGCGCTGGTCGAAGGCGATGGCCGTGACCTTCGCGGTCGGCGCCGTCACCGGCACCGTGCTCAGCTTCGAGTTCGGGTTGCTCTGGCCCGAGTTCATGGACCGCTTCGGCAGCGTCTTCGGCGTCGCCTTCGCGATCGAGGGGATCTTCTTCTTCATCGAGGCGATCTTCCTGGCGATCTACATCTACGGCTGGAAGCGGCTCTCCGGCTGGGCCCACTTCTGGTCCGGGGTGCCGATGGTCGTGACCGGGATCGGCGGCGCCTTCTCGGTCGTCGCCGCCAACTCCTGGATGAACCAGCCGCAGGGCTTCACCCTGAACGGGGCCGGCAAGGTGGTCGACGTCGAGCCGCTGAAGGTGCTGTTCAACCCGGCGACCGGCTACGAGGTGCCGCACATGATCCTCGCCGCCTACATGGTCGTCGGCTTCCTCGTCGCCTCGATCTACGCGGTCGGGATGCTGAAAGGGCGCCGCGACCGGCTGCACCGGCTGGGGCTGCTGATCCCGCTGACGATCGGCCTCATCGCGACCCCGATCCAGCTCTTCGTCGGCGACACCGCGGCGCGCGAAGTCGCCGACCACCAGCCGGCCAAGTTCGCCGGCATGGAGTGCATCCAGGAGACCGGCACCCACCAGACCGAGTACGTCGGCGGCATCTGCACCTCCGACGGGGTGGTGGCGGCGATCCCGATCCCCGACCTCGACTCCTTCCTGGTCGGGTTCAGCGCCGACACCAAGGTGATCGGGCTGGAGGACATCCCGGTCGACGAACGGCCGCCGGCGAACACGCTGCTGCACCTCGCCTTCGACACGATGGTCGGGATCGGCTCGGCGCTGCTGCTGCTCGGGGTCTGGGTCGCCTGGGTCTGGTGGAAAAAGCGCGACATCCCGCGGACGCCCTGGTTCCTGCGCGCGGTCGCGGTCTCCGGCGCCGGCGCGGTCCTGGCGCTGTGGTGCGGCTGGATCGTGACCGAGGTCGGGCGCCAGCCGTGGATCGTCCAGGGCTACATGCGGACCGAGGAAGCGGTGACCGAGGCGGACGGGATCTGGTTCAGCTTCGGCCTCGTGCTGCTGCTCTACATCGCCCTGGGGACGATCGCGATCAAAGTTCTGCGGGGGATGTCGCGGCGCTGGCGCGAAGGGGCCGCCGAACCCGAGGGCACGCCGTACGCGCCGCCGGAGGAGGCGGCACCGTGAGCAAGGCCGACGCCGCCGCGGCGATCCTCTGGGTCGGGGCGACCTTCTACGCGCTGTTCGGCGGCGCCGATTTCGGCGGTGGCTTCTGGGATCTGATCGCCGGCGACGCCGAAAAGGGGGAGCGGCCGCGGGCATTGATCCAGCGCTCGCTGACCCCGGTCTGGGAGGCCAACCACGTCTGGTTGATCTTCATCCTCGTCGTCCTCTGGACCGCCTTCCCGCCCGCCTTCAGCGCCGTCTTCACGACCCTCTACGTGCCGATCGCGCTGGCGGCGCTGGGGATCGTCCTGCGCGGCGCCGGCTTCGCCTTCCGCAAGTCCCTGGTCGGGCTGGCCGAGCGGCGGGCGGCGGGGGCGACCTTCGCCCTCTCCTCGCTCCTGACCCCGTTCTTCATGGGCGCCGTGGTCGGCGCCATCGCCTCCGGCAACGTCCCCGCCGACGGCAACGGCGACGCCTTCTCGTCCTGGCTGGAGCCATTGCCGCTGCTGACCGGAGCGATGTTCGTCGCCACCGGCGCCTACCTCTCCGCCGTCTTCCTGGTCGGCGACGCGCGCCGGGCGGGGGAGCCGGACCTGGAGCGCTACTTCGTGCGGCGGGCGCTGGCCGCGGCCGCGGTCGCCGGTGCCGCCGCCGCGTTCGGCCTGGTCGAGCTGCACGCCGAAGCCCGCTACGTCTTCGACCGGCTCGTCGACCAGGGGCTGCCGCTGGTGCTGCTCTCCGTCCTCTGCGGGGTTGGGCTGCTGGCGGTGCTCCTGCGCGGGGGGCGGCGCCCGCTGCGCCCGCTCGCCGCCGGGGCGGTGGTGGCGGTGATCTGGGGCTGGGGGGTGGCGCAGTTCCCGTACCTGCTGCCGACCTCGCTGCGGATCGACCAGGCGGCGGCGCCGGACCCGACGCTGGTCACCGTCTTCGTCGTCTTCGCGGCCGCGGCGGTCCTGGTGCTGCCCTCGCTGGGGCTGCTCTACGCGCTCAGCCAGCGCGACCTGCTCGAGGCCGAGCACTGAGGCGGAGCAGGCCAAACACCCGATAGTGGGGATCGCGAGGCAGTCGGATCCCCAATTTTGGGAGTTTCGGAGCAGAATCCCATCCATCCTCAAGCTCGAACCGCGTCGTTTCCGATGGGGCCGCATGACCAAACTCACCCAGCGGGGCCAGAGCGCCGCCGCCTCCCTCCTCGTCCCGTCCATCGTGCTACTGGCCCTCGCCGTCGCCCTGCTGGCGATCGCGCTGTTCCCGGCCTCCGGCCTCGCCGCCGAAGAAGGTGGCGGCCCGCTGTCGCCGGAACTCTCCTTCCCGCAGGCACCGCTCGAATTCGGCAAGACCACGGTGGGGACCGAATCGACGATGGTCATGGTCACGGTCCACAACGCGGGGACGGTCCCGGCGACGATCGACAAGGTCACGGTCGAAGGCGCCGACGCCGGCGACTTCAAGCTCGGCGGCAGTAACTGCGGCTGGCTCGAACCCGGTCAGGACTGCTCGGCCTCGATCTCCTTCGTGCCCGGCTCGCTTGGCGCCAAAGAGACGACGATGGTCGTGGCGCTGAAGGAATTCCCGGCCCAGACGACGCCGGTCACCGGCACCGCCGTGGCGCCCCAGCTCGCCTTCAATCCCGGCTCCCACGACTTCGGCATCCAGCGGGTCAACCGCGGCGAAGCGTCGGCCTACTTCCAGCTCGCCAACATCGGCGAAGCCGGGGTCCAGCTCGGCGGCGTCGGGATCGGCGGCAAAGACACGAACAACTTCTGGACCGGCAGCAATGACTGCTGGAACGGCCGCTGGCTGAACCCGGGGGAGACCTGCAACGTCCAGGTCGGCTTCAACCCCTGGGACACGGTCGCCTACGAAGCCGAGCTGCAGGCGCAGGCCAGCGGCTCGACCTTCCTCGCCACCCTGGCCGGCACCGGCGGCCGGGCGATGGTCGAACCCGGCTCGAACCCGACCGACTTCGGCGCGGTCGCGGTGGGGACCGCGGGACCGGTGCAGACGATCCTCTTCACCAACCACGGCAACCTGCCGGGCAACTTCTTCATCGGCATCGTCGCCGGCGGCGACGCCGGCAGCTTCCGGCTGCTCGACGAGAGCTGCAGCACGGCCCCGGTGCCGCCCGCCGGCACCTGCACCGCCCACGTCCGCTTCGCACCCCAGGGGCCCGGGCCGAAGCTCGCCCGCTTCGCCCTCTTCGGCGATGACGACGGCGGCACGATGGCGCTGCTGAGCGGCGAAGGCATCGCCCCGGCGGTGACGCTGGCGCCCTCGAGCTTCGACTTCGGCACCGTCGCGGCCGGCGCCAAGAGCGCCTCCGAGACCTTCGCCGTCCGCAACGACGGCAGCACCGCCCTCGACCTCGACAGCGCCACGATCGTCGGCACCGACCTCGACCAGTTCGCGCCGGCCGGGGACGAGTGCAGCGGCACCACCCTGGCCCCGGGGGGCTCGTGCCTGGTCCGCGTCCGCTTCACGCCCGACAGCACCGGCGCCAAGTTGGCCCGCTTGCGGGTGAGCGGCGAGGCCGGCAGCTTCGCCGCCGAGCTCAGCGGCAATGCCGGCGAGCGCGCGGTCGCCAACGGCACCGGCAACGGCGCTCCCGCGCACGGCCCCGGGGCCCTGCCCGGCGGCGCCCCCGGTGGCGATCCGCGTTTCGGCAAGCGTCGCGGCCACCGCCGCTTCGCCCGCGGCGACGCGGTCGCCTCGGTCCGCGGTCGCGCCTTGGGCCGGGCCGACATCCGCGGCCGCACGATTTCCCGCTGAGGTCCCTCCGCCGCGACTCAGCCCCGGCGACCGGTAGGTTCGCGGCGTGAGCGACGCTCCCCCGATCGCGGCGGTCCTCTTCGACATCGACGGCACCCTCCTCGTCACCGGCGGAGCGGGCGCCGTCGCCTGGCAGCGCGCCTTCCGCGAGCTCTACGACGTCTCCGCCGACATCGAGGAGCACACCCACGCGGGGATGACCGACCCCGAAATCGCCGCGATCGTCTTCCGCGAGGTGATCGGGCGCGAGGGCAGCGAGGCGGAGCGGGCGGAGGCGATCTCCGCTTACCTCGGTCATCTCGAAGACGCCGTCAACGAGTCCAGCGGCTATGAGGTGAAGCCGGGGATCGAGGCGCTGCTGGCGCGGCTGAGCGAGGCGGGCGTCCTGCTCGGGATCGTCACCGGCAATATCGAGTCGGCCGCCCACATCAAGCTCGCCCGCGGCAACCTCAACCGCTTCTTCGCCTTCGGCGGCTACGGCTCCGACTCCAGCGACCGCACCGAGCTGACGGTGCGCGCGGTCGAGCGTGGGGGCGAGGTGGTCGGCAGCGCGCTCGACCTCGACGCCACGATCGCCGTCGGCGACACCCCGCGCGACGTCAAGGCCGGACACGGGGCCGGCATCCGCGTCGTCGGCGTCGCCACCGGCATCTACGCGGTCGCGCAGCTGACCGAGGCCGGCGCCGACTGGGCGCTGGCGACCGTCGAGCACGGCTTCCCCGCCTAGCAACGCCTCGCCGAACGGTCGACCTGGATAAGGTCAGGGCACCGCTGAATCCCCGAAACGGAGGCCCAATGCCACTGGTACCGATGGTTGTCGAGCAGACCGCGCGCGGCGAGCGCTCCTTCGACATCTACTCGCGCCTGCTCGCGCAGCGGATCGTCTTCCTCGGGGAACAGGTGACCGACGATCTGGCGAACCTGATCATCGCCCAGCTGCTGCACCTCGAGTCCGAGGATCCGGACAAGGACGTCAGCCTCTACATCAACTCCCCCGGCGGCTCCGCCTATGCCGGGTTGGCGATCTACGACACGATGCAATTCATCAAGCCCGACGTGCAGACGATCTGTTACGGGATCGCGATGTCGGCCGGGTCGCTGATCCTCACCGGCGGCGCCGCCGGCAAGCGGATGGCGCTGCCGAACAGCCGCATCCTCATCCACCAGCCCAGCGGTGGCTTCGAAGGCCAGTCGGCGGACATCGAGATCCACGCCAAAGAGATCCTCGAGCTGCGCGACCGCCTCGACGGCATCTACGTCAAGCACACCGGCCAGACCCGCGAGCAGATCAAGAACGACATGGAACGCGACAAATTCTTCCAGCCCCCGGCCGCGGTCGAGTACGGGCTGATCGACCGGGTGATCGAGTCGCACGACTTCCAGCCGGTGCCGGCCGGCAGCTTCAGTCCCAACGGCGACGGCTGAGCCGGCGCCGGGCAGCGCCCGGCCGACCCCGTTCGGAACGCCTCAGTTACCCACAGCTTTGGCGTAAATCGTTGCCGCTCCGGCGGCTCCTTCGTACCTTCCATCGGCCGCCTCGCAGGGGGGCGGCGAGTTTGGATCGACCGGAGGTAAACGTGGATCGCGTCGCCAGCGGCTTGCCGCTCTGATGGGGAGCAAGCGCCCGCAGAGAGGCCGCCGACACGCCAGCATCCTCGGTCCGGTGGCGAGACTGGTCACGCGCCGGCCGAAGCTGGTCGTCGTCTTCTGGCTGGTGCTGCTGTTCGCGATGGGCTCGGGCGGCAAAGGGCTCGACGCGAAGCTCTCGACCCAGCCGATCTACGACGAAGGCAGCACGGCCGAGCGCGCGCACGAACTGGCGATCCGCGAGTTCGGCGGCGGCGAAGCCCTGATTCTGATGCTGCGCGGCCCGGCCGCCGCGGTCGACCGCCAGGGGAAGGAGCTGGTCGGGCGGCTGCAGGCGCTGCCGAAGACGCTGGCGATCTCACCCTGGAGCTCGCGCGGGTCGATCGAGGGGCTGCACCCGCGGCCGGGGGTGGCGGCGATCCTGGTCAGCATCGGCAAGTCCGACGAACCGGGCTCGCGGGTGCTGCCGCCGGTGCAGCGGCAGATCGACGCGACGATCCGAGCGCCCGTGCGGGTCAGCGTCGCCGGCGGGCCGGCGGTCGTCAGCGCGCTGCGCGACGCGATCAAGCGGGCCGGAACCCTGGGCGAGATCGTCGCGGTTCCGGCGCTGCTCCTGATCCTCCTCTTCGTCTACCGCTCGCTGCTGCCGGCGGCGATGCCGCTGCTGGTCGGCGGCCTCGTCGTCGGCGCCTCGAAAGGGACGATCGGGCTGCTCGCCGACTTCATCACGATCGACCCGATCGGGATCGCCGTCGCCGGCATGTTCGGGTTGGCGCTCGGCGTCGACTACTCGCTGCTGGTCGTCTCCCGCTTCCGCGAGGAGATTGACGACGGGGTCCCGGTCGACGCGGCGGTGCAGGCGACCGTGGTCGCCACCGCGCGCTCGATCGTCCCCGCCGGGGCCGGCCTGATCTTGGCGATGGCGGTCTCGCTGGCGGTCATCCCCGGCACCTTCGTCGCCTCCTTCACCCTGGCGGTGGTCGCCGCCACGGTGCTGAGCGGGATCTCGGCGCTGGTGGCGATGCCGGCGATCCTGATGCTGATCGGGAACCGCCTCGACCGCTGGGCGCTGCCGCGCCGGCGCCAGGGCGGCAGCGTCGCCCTTGCCTGGTCGCGCCAGCTCGGCCGGCGGCCGGCGGTCGCCCTCGCGCTGATCTTCGTGCTGATGGTGCTGGGAGCCTGGGCCTTCACGCTCGACACCAACAGCGGCGCCGTCACCCAGCTGCCGCCCGACGACCCGGGCCGGATCCAGCAGGAAGAGATCGAGCACCAGCTCGGCCCCGGCTGGACCGCGCCCTTCGAAGTGGTGATGGACGGGGGCGAAGAACCGGTGACGACCAGTAGCCGCCTGAAGGCGCTCGCCGCCTTCCAGCGCCGGGTCGAACGCGACCCCGGGGTCGCGGCGATGGCCGGCTTCGCCGGGCTCGAAAGCACCACCAAGCAGCTGGACTCGGCGGAAGGGAACCTGATCCGCCAGGAACGCGGGATGACGAAGCTCAACCGCGGCCTGGCCAAACTCGAGGGCGGCACCGAGCAGAACGAGGACAGCTACGCCAAGGCCGCCGGCGGCGCCCGCGAACTGGCTTCGGGGATCGGCCAGACCAAGGACGGGTCGGGCAAGCTCGCCAGCGGGCTGGAGTCGACCGCGAGTGGCTCCGCCCAGCTCAGCAGCGGCCTCGACAAGGCCAGCGACGGAACCGGGAAGCTCGCCGACGGGACGGCCAAGGTCAGCAACGGGGCCGGGAAGCTGGCCGACGCGGCGGCGAAGGCGCGCAAGCAGACCGCCGAAGCGGTGGGGGCGACGAAGACGTTGAAGAGCGCCATGCACAGCGGCGAAGAAGCGCTGGAGGAAGCGCCGCTGACGGCGACCGAAGAACAGCTCGCCGGCGCCTGGAGCGCCTTGCAGCGAATGGGCTCGGTCAGTCGCGGCGATCCCCAGTACGCGGCGGCGGTGGAAGCGGTGCGGACGGCGACCGTGGAACTGACCGGCCTGGAACCCGGGGAAGAAGACGAAGGCGAGGAAGCCGAGGCCGGCGTCGTTGCCGGTCTGCAGCGGGCGCAGAGCCAGTTCAACCTCGGGCTCTACCTGGCCGGGCAGCAGGACGACAGCACCCGCAAGGCGAGCGAGGGGGTCGACAAGCTCGCCGACGCCGCCACCGACCTGGATCGCGGCATCGAAAAGCTGAGCCGCAACAGCGACAAGCTCTCGGCCGCGATCGCGCGGCTCTCGCGCGGGGGCGAGGATCTGCCGCCGGGGCTGCAGCGGCTGTCGGCGGGGGCGGAGCGGCTGCTGCACGGCCTCGGCCAGCTCGAAGGCGGCGCCGGCGGGCTCGCCGGCGGGCTCGGCGAAGGGGAACAGGGATCGCAGCGGCTGACCGGCGCGGTCAACCGCATCCATGCCGGCACCGAAGGCCAGGGCTCGCAGGGCAACGTGCTCACCCGCTCCCCGGGCCTCTTCAAATCCGGCTACTTCGCGCTCGCCGGGCTCGACGGGACCGAACCGGAGACGCGCGACCAGGCGGGCTTCCTGGTCAACCTCAACGAGGGCGGCTCGGCGGCGCGGATGCTGGTGATCGGCAAGGACGCGCTGGCGAGCGACGGCGCCGCGGAAACGGCGCGCCGGCTCGAAGACGACGCCGAGGGCCTCGCCACGGAGACCCACTCCGAGGTCCTCGTCGGCGGCCTGACGCCGAACCTCGTCGGCCTCAACGACGTCTTCCGCGAACAGGCGCCGCTGGCCCGGCTGGCGCTCTCGATCGTCACCCTGCTGGTGCTGATCCCGGTGACGCGGTCGCTGCTGCTGCCGATCATCGCGGCGCTGCTGAACCTGCTCACGGTCAGCGCCACCTTCGGGGTGCTGGCCCTGCTCTTCGACAACTCGTTTCTCGGCGGCCCCGGCTTCGTCGACATCTCGGTGCTGCCGCTGGTGGTGATCCTGACCCTGGGGCTGGCGATCGACTACGAGGTCTTCATCTTCGCCCGGATCCGGGAGGAGTACCTGCGCACGGGCTCGACCCGGCAGGCGATCGACGACGGCCTCTCCCGCACCGCGCACGTGATCAGCGGCGCCGCGGTGATCATGATCGTCGTCTTCCTCGCCTTCTCGGTGACGCCGCTGGCGGGGATCCGGGACACCAGCGTGGCGGTCGCGGTCAGCGTCTTCATCGACGCCTTCGTGATCCGCTTCGCGATCCTGCCGGCGACGATGCGGGCGTTGGGCGACCGTTGCTGGTGGTGCCCGCGCTGGCTCAGCCGCATCCTCCCGCGCGAGGCCCCGCCCAGAGCGGCGGTGGAGGCCTAGGTGTCGACGCCGCTGCCGCACGCCCTCCTGCGCGACGCGATCGCGGCCGCGGCGCGGCGCGATCCGGAGCGGGTGGCGCTGGCGGCGGGGGCGGAGCGGCGCAGCTACGGCGAGCTGGCGGCGCTGCTCGAGGTCGAGGCGGAGGAGGGGGATCGCGAGGCGGTCCTGCTGGGTTCCCGCGTCGCCGAGGTGGAGTCGGTGCTGCGGCGCAGCCTCGCCGGCGAGAGCCTGCTGCTGCTGGACGGGAGGACGACGGCGGCGGAGCGCGAGCGGGCCAGGGAGATCTTCGCCGCGGCGGCGGGCGCGGGCGGGCCGGCGTGCATCGGCCTCGCCACCTCGGGCAGCAGCGGCCTGCCCAAGATCGTCGAGCTCGACTGGGAGAGCCTGCTGGCGAACGCCGGCGCCTTCGCGGCAGCGGCGGGGTACCGGGAGGACGACGTGGTCTGGTGCACGACCCCGCTGGCGCACCTCTACGGCTTCGGGGTCGGGGTGCTGGCGGGTCTGCTGAGCGGCGCCACGGTGCTGCTCAGCGAGGGGATGCTGGGCGGCGAGGAGCTGGCGGCGACGGCGCTGGGCGGCGGCGCCACGGTGCTGCTCTCCGTCCCCTTCCTCTTCCGCCGCTACCTGGCGGCGCTGGAGGAGAACCCGGAGCTGGCCGCGGCCTGGCGCGTGCGCTGCGCCGTCGCCGCCGGGGAGCCGGTGGCGCCGGAGCTGATCGAGGCCTGGCGCCAGCGGACCGGGATCGGGCTGCGCTCCCACTACGGATTGACCGAGGGCGGGCAGGTGACGCTTGCCGCGGGTGGGGCCGGGGAAGGCGTGGGGCGGCCGCTCGCGGACGTCGAGCTGCGGATCGGCGAGGGAGGCGCGATCGCGGTTCGGCGGCGGGCGCCGGAGCGGCCCTACCGGGTGATCGGCGAGGAGCCGGATCCGGAGGGCTGGCGCGAGACCGGCGACCTCGGCCGGCTCGACGAGGACGGCAACCTCCACGTCAGCGGCCGCGCCGACCACCGCATCAACTTCGCCGGCAAGAAGGTCGATCCGGAGGAGGTCGAGCAGGCCCTCGGCGCCTGCGACGGCGTCGCCGACTGCGCCGTGGCGGGTGTTGAGGGGCCCGGGGGCGAGCGGGTCGCGGCCTTCGTCGCGCTCGAGCCGGGGGCGACGGTCGCCGACGGCGCGCTGCGGGCGCAGCTGGCGGGCCGGCTCTCCCCCCACAAGCTGCCGCGCCTGTTCGTCCGGGTCGAGAGCATCCCGCGGACGCTGACCGGCAAGGTCCGCCGTGGCGAGCTGATCGCCGGGCTTGATTTGGGCGCGGAGTCCGATGGGGGCGCGAGCGCACGCGAGCGCGACGACCTGCTGGAGCTGGTCCGAACCGAGGTGGCGGCGACCGTGCTCGGGCACGGGACCGCGGCGGCGATCGACCCGGCCGTCTCCTTCAAGGACCTCGGCTTCGACTCGGTGGCGGCGGTCGAGTTGATCGACCGGCTCGGCGCGGCGACCGGGATGGAGCTGGCGCCGACGCTCGCCTTCGACCACCCGACGCCGGCGGCGCTGGCGTCCTTCCTCGCCGACCCGAGCACGGGGCGGACGCGGCCGGCTGCGGTGAGGGCGGCGAGCGGCGGCGATCCCGGCGAGCCGATCGCGATCGTCGGTATGTCCTGCCGCCTGCCGGGCGGGGTCGACTCGCCGGCGGCGCTGTGGGCGCTGCTGGAGGCCGGCACGGATGCGATCGAGCCCTTCCCCGGCGACCGCGGCTGGGACCTCGAGGGCCTCTTCGATTCCGATCCCGACCGGGCGGGCAGCAGCTACGGCCGCGAAGGCGGTTTCCTCGCCGACATCGCCGGCTTCGATGCCGGCTTCTTCGGGATCAGCCCGCGCGAAGCGCTGGCGATGGACCCGCAGCAGCGGCTGCTGCTGGAAGCCGCCTGGGAGACGCTGGAGGACGCGGGTGTCGACCCCGCCTCGCTGGCCGGCTCGGCGACGGGCGTCTTCGCCGGGATCATGCGCCAGGACTACTGGCAGCGCGGCGCCGAGGCGGCCGAGCTCGAGGCCTTCCAGGGGACCGGCTCGGCCGGCAGCGTCGCCTCCGGGCGGCTCGCCTACGCGCTCGGCCTGGAGGGACCGGCGATGACCGTCGACACCGCCTGCTCCTCCTCGCTGGTGGCGCTGCACCTGGCCGCGCAGGCGCTGCGGGCGGGCGAGTGCGGGCTGGCGTTGGCCGGGGGCGCGACCGCGATGTCGACGCCGTGGCCCTTCATCGAGTTCAGCCGCCAGCGCGGACTTGCCCCGGACGGGCGCAGCAAGTCGTTTGCGGCGGCGGCCGACGGGGTCACCTTCGGCGAGGGCATCGGCCTGCTGCTGCTGGAGCGCCTGTCGGACGCCGAGCGCAACGGGCACGAGGTGCTGGCGCTGGTACGAGGCTCGGCGACGAATCAGGACGGAGCTTCGAACGGGCTGACGGCTCCGAACGGCCCCTCGCAGGAACGGGTGATCCTGCAGGCGCTGGCCAATGCCGGGCTGGAGCCGAGCGAGGTCGACGCGGTCGAGGCCCACGGCACGGGCACGACCCTGGGCGACCCGATCGAGGCGCAGGCGATCCTCGCCACCTACGGCCAGGAGCGCGGCGACGCGGCGCCGCTGGCCCTGGGATCGATCAAGTCGAACATCGGCCATACCCAGGCGGCGGCCGGCGTGGCGGGCGTGATCAAGATGGCGATGGCGATGCGCCACGGCGTACTGCCGCGGACCCTGCACGTCGACGAGCCGACGCCCCATGCGGACTGGAGCGCCGGCGAGGTCGAGCTGCTGACCGAGGCCAGGGAGTGGGAGGCAGGCGAGCGCCCGCGCCGGGCGGGGATCTCCTCCTTCGGCATCAGCGGCACCAACGCCCACGTGATCTTGGAGGAGGCGCCGCGCAGCGAGGCAGTCGCGGTCGAGCGCGAGCCGCTCCCCGCGACTCCGGTCCTGCTTTCGGCCAAAGGCACCGAGGCGTTGCGCGAGCAGGCGGGACGCCTGGCCTCGCACCTGCGCGAGACCGATTCCGACCTCGCCGACATCGCCTTCACCACCGCGACGGCGCGGGCCGCCCTCGGCGACCGCGCCGCGGTGATCGCCACCGAGCGCGAGGAGCTGCTCGCCGGCCTCGACGCTCTCGCCGCCGACGAGCCCCACCCCGCGATCGTCGAAGGCAAAGCCAGGAACGGCAAGCTCGCCTTCCTGCTCAGCGGCCAGGGCGCCCAGCGCGCCGAGATGGGCAAAGAGCTCTACGCGAGCTTCCCCGCTTTCGCCTCGGCGTTGGATGAGGTCTGCGCCGAGCTCGACACCCACCTTGATCGTTCATTGAGGGACCTGCTCTTCGCCGAGCCCGGCTCTGAGGACGCAGCCCTGCTCGACCGCACCCAGTTCACCCAACCCGCCCTCTTCGCGATCGAGGCCGCCTTGTTCCGTCTCCTTGAGAGCTGGGGTCTGAAGCCCGACTTCCTCGTCGGCCACTCGATCGGCGAGCTGGCGGCCGCGCACATCAGCGGCGTCCTCAACCTCGCCGACGCCTGCAAGCTGATCGCCGCAAGGGGCGCCCTGATGGGCGCTCTCCCCGAGGGCGGGGCGATGGTCGCGATCGAGGCCTCCGAGGACGAGGTCCTGGAGGGCCTCCCCGAGGGCCTCTCGATCGCCGCGATCAACTCGCCCACCTCGGTCGTCGTCTCCGGCGAGGAGGACGCAGCCCTACAGCTCCAGGAGAGCTGGAAGGAAAGGGAAAGGAAGACCTCCCGCCTCACGGTCTCCCACGCCTTCCACTCCGAGTTGATGGAGCCAATGCTGGCGGAGTTCGAAACCGTTGCTTCTTCCCTCACCTACTCCGACCCCCGGATCCCGATCGTCTCCAACGTCACCGGCGAGCCTCTCACCCCCGAGCAGGCCACCTCCCCCGCCTACTGGGCCGCCCAGGTGCGCCAGCCGGTCCGCTTCGCGGCCGGCGTCGAGTACCTCGCAGAGCAGGGCGCCACCACCTTCCTCGAGCTCGGCCCCGACGGCGTGCTCAGCGCCATGGCTCGCGCCACCCTCGCCGAGGCCGAAGACCCGCCGACCGTCGCCCCCCTCCTGCGCCGCGAACGCCCCGAGGCCTCGACCCTGGTCAGCGCGATCGCATCCGCCCACACCAACGGCGCCGACATCGACTGGGCCGCCTTCTTCGCTCCCGCGCGGCCCAAGCGCGTCGCCCTTCCCACCTACGCCTTCCAACGCCAGCGCTTCTGGCTGGAGTCCACCAACCAGGGCCGCGGCAATGCCGCCGCGATCGGGCTCCAAAGCGCCGAGCACCCGTTGCTCGGCGCCGCCACCAAGCTGCCGGGGGAGGCGGGCTGGCTCCTCACCGGCCGCCTCTCCCTGCAGAGCCATCCCTGGATCGGCGACCACCAGGTGCACGGGACCACGATCGTCCCCGGGGCCGCCTTCGTGGAGATGGCATTGGCCGCGGCGGAGCGAGCAGACCTCGCGGTCATCGAGGAGCTGACGATCGAGGCACCGCTGGTGCTCACCGAGCCGGGCGCGGCCCAGATCCAGGTCACGCTCGGGACCGAGGCCCAGGACGGCTCGGTCGCGTTGGAGATCCACTCGCGCCCGGAGAGCGCCGAGCAGGGCGAGTGGACCCGCCACGCCTCCGGCTCGCTCTCCGCCGAGGCAACCGCCGACCCCCAGCCCCTGACCGAGTGGCCACCCCCGGGTGCGGAGCCGATCGCCACCGCCGACTTCTATGAGCGCATCGCCGAGATCGGGATCGACTACGGGCCCGCCTTCCAGGGGCTGAAGGCGGCCTGGAGCCGCGACGGGGAGCTCTTCGCCGAAGCCGAGCTGGCCGCGGAGCAGCGCCCCGAAGCCGAGCGCTACCTGGTGCATCCGGCGCTGCTGGACGCGGCCCTGCACGCGGCGATGCTGGAAGACGACGGCGGCGAGGAGCTGCGGGTTCCGTTCAGCTGGCGCGGTGTCTACCTCGCCGCTGCGGGGGTGACTTCCTTGCGGGTGGCCTTGGGCGCGCGGCGCGAGGAGATCTCGCTGCGGCTCGCCGACGCGGCAGGGGCGCCCATTGCAACCGTCGCGGGCTTGGTGCTGCGGCCGCTGGATCGCTCGCAGCTGAAGATCGCCGGCTCCAACTCCGACGCTCTCT
The DNA here is from genome assembly GCA_963735255.1 of uncultured Solirubrobacterales bacterium. Lineage (GTDB taxonomy): Bacteria > Actinomycetota > Thermoleophilia > Solirubrobacterales > 70-9 > VAYN01. The sequence continues at coordinate 147,960 of CAVTKC010000001.1, forward strand.
TCACGGTCGAGTGGAAGGAGCTGCCGCTCCCACAAGGCGCCGGCGGCGACGAGGAGCCCCGCCGCGTCGAGTGCGTCCCCGACCCCGCCCTGGACGCCGCCAGCGCCGCCCATGCCCTCTGCGCCGAGGTCCTCGCCGAGCTGCAGGAGGCCATCGCCAGCGAGGAGCGGACCGCCTTCCTCACCCGCGGCGCCGTCGCGATCGGGGAGGGCGAGACGCCCGACCCGGCGGCCGCCGCGGCCTGCGGCCTGGTCCGCTCCGCCCAGGCCGAGCACCCCGGGCGCTTCGTCTTGATCGACAGCGACGGGAGCGAGGCATCGCAGGCGGTCATCGACGCCGCGGTGGCGAGCGGGGAGGAGCAGATCGCTCTGCGCGAGGGCGCCGCCTCGGCGCCGCGCCTGGTCCGGGCCCCGGCGCCCGAGGCCGAGGCCAAGCCCTTCGATCCCGACGGCACCGTCCTGCTCACCGGCGGCACCGGCACCCTCGGCGCGCTCTTCGCCCGGCACCTCGTCGCCGAGCAGGGGGTCCGCCACCTCATCCTCAGCAGCCGCCGCGGAGCGGAGGCTCCCGGCGCCGATGAGCTCCTCGCGGAGCTGCAGAAGCTCGGCGCCGCGCCACAGATCCTCGCCTGCGACGCCGCGGACCGCGCCCAGCTCGAAGCCCTGTTGGCCTCGATCCCCAGCGAGCGTCCCCTGACCGCCGTCCTGCACCTGGCCGGGGTCACCGACGACGGCGTCCTCGACTCGCTCGACCCCGGGCGCCTCGCCACCGCCTTCGCCCCCAAGGCTGACGCCGCCTGGCACCTGCACGAGCTGACCCGGGACATCCCCGATTGCGAGCTGATCCTCTTCTCCTCGATCGCCGGGACCCTGCAGAGCCCCGGCCAGGGCAATTACGCCGCCGCCAACGCCTTCCTCGACGCTCTCGCCCAACAGCGCCGGGGCGAAGGCCTGCACGCCCTCGCCCTCGGCTGGGGCGCCTGGGAGCGCGAGAGCGCGCTGACCGAGGAGCTCGGCGCCGCCGACCGGGCACGGATCGCCCGCGCCGGGATCGCCGCCCTTGCCGATGAGGACGGCACGGCGCTGTTCGAGCGGGCGCGGGCGCTGGGGGAGGCGCGGGTGCTGGCGGCGCGGCTCGACAGCGCTGCCCTGGCCGCGATGGCCAGGCGGGGTGAGCTGCCGACCCTCTTCACGGGCATCGTCAGCACGCCCGTCCGGCGCGCGCGGGGTGCCACCGGCGCCCTCGCCGACCGCCTCGCCGGCGTCGACCGGGAGCAGCGGCAGGAGCTCGTTCTCGAGCTGGTCCGCTCCCACGTCGCCGCCGTGCTCGGCCACGCTTCCGGCGCCGCGATCGATCCCGCCGCGACGCTGAAGGACCTCGGCTTCGACTCGCTGATCGCGGTCGAGCTGCGCAACCGGCTCGACCGGGCGACCGGGCTGCGGCTGCCGGCGAGCCTGGTCTTCGACTACCCGACGACGACCGCGGTCGCCGGCTTCCTGCTGGACGAGGTCGAGGGGACGCGGGTCGCGACCACGGTGCGCCGGCGCTCCCGCGCCGAGGAGCCGATCGCGATCGTCGGCATGAGCTGCCGGCTGCCGGGCGGGGTCGGGTCGCCGGCCGAGCTCTGGGACCTGGTTGCCACGGGCCGCGACGGCGTCGCCCCCTTCCCGACCGACCGCGGCTGGGACCTCGGCAACCTCTTCGACCCCGACCCCGACCACCGCGGCACCAGCTACGCCGAAAGCGGCGGCTTCCTCGACGACGTCGCCGGCTTCGACGCCGGCTTCTTCGGGATCAGCCCGCGCGAGGCGCTGGTCATGGACCCGCAGCAGCGGCTGCTGCTGGAAATCGCCTGGGAGGCCTTCGAGAACGCCGGGCTCGACCCGGCGACCCTGGCCGGCAGCGACACCGGCGTCTTCGCCGGGGTCCTGCACCACGAATACGGCCAGCTCGAGTCGGACCTGCCCGAGGTCGAGGGGCACCAGGGGATCGGCGCCTCGGGCGGGGTGCTCTCCGGTCGCGTCGCCTACTCCTTCGGCCTCGAGGGTCCGGCGGTCACGATCGACACCACCTGCTCGTCCTCGCTGGTGGCGATGCACCTAGCGGCGGGGGCGTTGCGGTCGGGGGAGTGCGGGCTGGCGCTGGCGGGCGGCGTCTCGGTGATGGCGACGCCGTCCCAGTTCGTCGAGTTCAGCCGCCAGCGCAGCATCGCCCCCGACGGGCGCACCAAGCCCTTCGACGCCGCCGCCGACGGCACCGGCTTCTCCGAGGGCGCGGGCCTGCTGCTGCTGGAGCGGCTCTCGGACGCGGAGCGCAACGGGCACGAGGTGCTGGCGCTGATCCGCGGCTCGGCGATGAACCAGGACGGGGCCTCGAACGGGCTGACCGCCCCGAACGGCCCCTCGCAGGAACGGGTGATCCTGCAGGCGCTGGCCAATGCCGGTCTGGAGCCGAGCGAGGTCGACGCGGTCGAGGCCCACGGGACGGGCACCGTGCTCGGCGACCCGATCGAGGCGCGGGCGCTGCTCGCCACCTACGGCCAGGATCGCGGCGAGGCCGGGCCAATGCGGCTGGGCTCGATCAAGTCGAACATCGGCCATACCCAGGCGGCGGCGGGGGTCGCCGGCGTGATCAAGATGACGCTGGCGATGCGGCACGGGCTGCTGCCGCGGACCCTGCACCTCGAGCAGCCGACCCCGCACGTCGACTGGTCGGCGGGCGAGATCGAACTGCTGGGCGAGGCGAGCGAGTGGGAGCAGCGGGGTCGCCCGCGCCGCGCCGGCGTCTCCTCCTTCGGGCTCAGCGGCACCAACGCGCACGTGATCCTGGAGGAGGCGCCGGGGGGTGTCGCCGGGGGTGGGGAGGACGCTGCCGGGCCGACCACCGAGGACGCCGCCGCGCCGCTGCCCGCGATCCCGCTGCTGCTCTCGGCCAAGGGCGACGACGCCCTGCGCGCGCAGGCGGCCCGGCTGGCCGCCCATCTGCGGACCCACCCCGGGCTGGCCGCCGCCGACGTCGCCGCCGGCCTCGCGGCGCGAGCTCGGTTCGGCGACCGCGCCGCCGTCGTCGGCACCGGCCCCGAGGAGCTGCTGGCCGGGCTCGACGCGCTCTCCCGCGGCGAGCCCGCCGACTCGATCCTGCGCGGCCGCGACGGCGGCGGCAAGCTCGCCTTCCTCTTCCCCGGCCACAACCAGCAGTGGCTCGGGATGGGGCGCGAGCTGCTGGCCGGCTCGGAGGTATTCGCCGAGCGGGTCGACGCCTGCGCCAAGGCCTTCGCCCCTCACATCGACTTCGACCTGCGCGCCGTGATCGAGGGCGAGGCGTACACCGACCTGGTGCCGACGATCCAGCCGGCGCTGTTCGCGACCATGGTCGGGATCGCCGCCGTCTGGCGCTCCTTCGGAGTCGTCCCCGACGCGGTCCTCGGCCACTCCCAGGGCGAGGTCGCCGCCGCCCACGTCGCCGGCGCGCTCTCGCTCGAGGACGCCGCCCGGGTCGCCGCCCTGCGCAGCCGGATCATGTACGCGGAGCTGGCCGACAAGGGCAGCATGGTCTCGCTCCTGCTCGGCCCCGAGGCAGCCCTGGAGCTGATCGGGCCCTGGGGCGAGCGGCTCTCGCTGGCGGCGATCAACAGCCCGCGCTCCAGCGTCATCTCCGGCGAGCCCGCCGCGCTGGAAGCGCTGCTGCCCGTCTGCGAGGAGCGGGAGATCCGGGCCCGCCACCTGAAGATCAACAACTGCGCCTCGCACTCCCCCCAGGTGGAGGCGATCCGCGAGCCGCTGCTGGAGGCGCTGGCGCCGGTCGTGGCGCGGGAGTCCGCGCAGGCCCGCTTCTACTCGGCGATGACCGGCGGGCCGCTCGACGGCGCCGACCTCGGGGCCGAGTACTGGTACCAGTCGATGCGCTCGACGGTGCGCTTCAGCGCCGGCGTCGAGGCCCTGCTCGGCGACGGCCACCGGGCCTTCGTCGAGGCCAGTGCCCACCCGATGCTCAGCCTCGCGGTCGAGGAGACCGCCGCCGAGGCCGGGGTAGAGGCAGCGGCGATCGGCTCGCTGCGGCGCGACCACGGCGGCCTCGACCGCTTCACCGTCTCCCTCGCCGCGGCCCACAACAGCGGCGTCGCCGTCGACTGGGAGCGGTTCTTCGCCCCGGCCCGGCCGCGGCGCGTGCCGCTCCCCACCTACCCCTTCCAGCGCGAGCGCTTCTGGCTGGAGCCGACGAGCCGGGGGCGCGGCGACGCCGCGGCGATCGGGTTGGAGGACGGCGGGCACCCGCTGCTGGGGGCCACGATCGAGCTGCCCGGGGAGGGCGGGTGGGTGCTCACCGGCCGTCTCTCCCCGCGGAGTCAGCCCTGGCTCGGGGACCACGGCGCGCACGGCGCCACCCTGCTGCCCGGCACCGCCTTCGTCGAGATGGCGCTGGCCGCGGCGCGGCGGGCCGAGCTGGCGGCGGTCGAGGAGCTGACGATCGAGGCGCCGCTGGTCTTCGCGGAGGAGGGGGCGGTCCAGGTTCAGGTCAGCGTCGGCGCGGCCGCGGAGGGCGGGTCGCGCCCGCTCGAGATCCACGCCCGCGCGGAGGGCTCGGACGCGGGCTGGATCCGGCACGCCGCGGGCTCCCTCGGCGCTGACGGCGGCGCCCGGACCGAGTTTCCGGCCGAGTGGCCGCCCGCCGGGGCGGAGCCGATCCCGACCGAGGACTTCTACGAGCGCACCGCCGAGCTGGGCATCGACTACGGGCCCGCCTTCCAGGGCCTCAAGGCCGCCTGGCGGCGGGGGGAGGAGGTCTTCGCCGAGGTCGAGCTGGCCGCGGGGGAGGCCGCCGAAGCCGAGCGCTACGCGGTCCATCCGGCGCTGCTCGACGCCGCCCTGCAACCGGCGATGCTGCGGGACGGCGGCCTCGAGCAGGCGCGCGCGCCGTTCAGCTGGCGCGGGGTGGCGCTCGCCGGCGCCGGCGCGACGGGGCTGCGGGTGGGGCTGAGCGGCGAGGGCGAGGAGCTCTCGCTGCGCCTTGCCGGCGCCGATGGCGCCGCTGTCGGCGCGGTCGAGGGCCTGGCGGTGCGCTCGCTCGACGCCGCCCAGCTGCAGACGGGCTCGGTCGCGGACTCCCTCTTCGCCCTCAGCTGGGACGGGCTCGACCTGAACGCCGCCGGCGAGGCAGGCGAGCGCGCCCGCCGTTTCGATTGCGTGGTTCCGGACGGGGAGGGGCCGGCGGCGGCGCGCGAGCTCTGCGCCGCCGTCCTCGCGGAGATGCAGGCGGCCGTCGCCGGCGGCGAGGAGCGCGTCGCCTTCGTCACCCGCGGCGCCGTCGCGGTGCGGGAGGGCGAAGCGCCCGACCCGGCCGCGGCCGCGGTCTGGGGCCTGGTTCGCTCCGCCCAGGCCGAGCACCCCGGGCGCTTCGTCCTGATCGACAGCGACGGCGGCGAGGCCTCGGAGGCGGCGCTCGGGGCGGCGTCGGCACTCGCCGACGAGCCGCAGCTCGCCCTGCGCGAGGGGGTCGCCTCGATCCCGCGTTTGACCCGCGCCCCGGCTCCCGCGGGCGAGGGCGCGCGGTTCGACCCCGACGGCACGGTCCTGATCACCGGCGGCACCGGCACCCTCGGCGCGCTCTTCGCCCGTCACCTGGTCGTCGAGCACGGCGTTCGCCACCTCGTCCTCGCCAGCAGGCGCGGGTTCGACGCGCCCGGCGCGGTCGAGCTGGTTGCCGAGCTGGCCGCGCTCGGGGCCGCGGCGGAGGTCGTCGCCGCCGACGCCGGCGAGCGCTCCCAGCTCGAATCGGCGCTGGCGATGGTCGCCGCCGAGCATCCGCTGACCGCGGTCCTGCACGCCGCCGGCACCACCGACGACGGCCTGCTCGAGACGCTCTCCGGCGAGCGCCTGGACGCCACCTTCGGCCCCAAGGCAGACGCCGCCTGGTACCTGCACGAACTGACCCGGGAGCTGCAGGGCTGCGAGCTGATCCTCTTCTCCTCCGTCGCCGGGACCCTGCAGAGCCCCGGCCAGGGCAACTACGCCGCCGCCAACGCCTTCCTCGATGCGCTTGCCGCCCGGCGCCGGGCCGAAGGGCTGCCGACGATCGCGCTTGGCTGGGGCACCTGGGGGCGCGAGGGCGAGGTGGCGGCGCAGCTGGGCGAGCTCGACCGCGCCCGGCTCGCCCGCGGCGGCGTTGTCCCGCTTGCCGACGACGAGGGCCGCGCGCTCTTCGACCGCGCCCGCGCGGTGGGCGCCGCGCAGCTGCTGCCGTTGCGGCTCGACCGCGCCGCCCTGCGGGCGCAGGCCCGGGCGGGCGTTCTGCAGCCGATCTTCTCCGGCCTGGTCCGCGTACCCGCCCGCCGTGCCCACGGCGCCGAGGGTTCGCTTGCCGCCCGTCTGGCCGCGGTGGGGGAGGCCGAGCGCGAGCGTGCGGTCACCGAGCTGGTCCGCGACAACGTCGCCGCCGTCCTCGTCCATTCCTCGCCGGCGGCGATCGACCCCGGGGCCCCGTTCAAGGACCTCGGCTTCGACTCGCTGACCGCGGTCGAGCTGCGCAACCGGCTCGACCAGGCGACCGGGCTGCGGCTGCCGGCGACGCTGGTCTTCGACTACCCGACGACGACGGCTGTCGCCGGCTATCTCCTCGGCGAGATCGCCGGGGAGCGGCCGACGACGGCGGTGCGGGCGCGGGCGCGGGGCGGTGCCGAGGAGCCGATCGCGATCGTCGGCATGGCCTGCCGCTACCCGGGCGGCGTCGCCTCGCCCGAGCAGCTCTGGCAGCTGGTCGCCGGCGGGGTCGACGGCATCGCCGGCTTCCCGGAGGATCGCGGCTGGGAAGCTCGGCGAGCTGCTCGATCCCGACCCGGACCGTCCCGGCCGCAGCGACGCCGGCAGCGGCGGCTTCCTCCGCGACGCGGCCGAGTTCGACGCCGCCTTCTTCGGGATCAGCCCGCGCGAAGCGCTGGTCATGGACCCGCAGCAGCGGCTGCTGCTGGAAGCCGCCTGGGAGGCGCTGGAGGACGCTGGGGTCGACCCCGCTTCGCTGGCCGGCTCCGACACCGGCGTCTTCGCCGGCCTGATGCACCACGACTACGGGCTCGGCGGCTCCGGCACCAACGAGCTCGGCGGGCACCAGGGGTCGGGGTCCTCCGGCAGCCTCGCCTCCGGCCGCGTCGCCTACTCGTTCGGCTTCGAGGGCCCGGCGGTAACCGTCGACACCGCCTGCTCCTCGGCCCTGGTCGCAATGCACCTGGCGGCGGGGGCATTGCGGGCGGGGGAGTGCGGGCTGGCGTTGGCCGGGGGGGCGACGGTGCTGGGGACGCCGGGCCTCTTCGTCGAGTTCAGCCACCAGGGCGGGCTCGCCGGCGACGGCCGCTGCAAGGCGTTCGCGAAGGAGGCGGACGGCACCGGGATCTCCGAGGGCGTCGGCCTGCTGCTGCTGGAGCGGTTGTCGGACGCCGAGCGCAACGGGCACGAGGTGCTGGCGCTGGTGCGAGGCTCGGCGACGAATCAGGACGGAGCTTCGAACGGGCTGACCGCCCCGAACGGCCCCTCGCAGGAACGGGTGATCCTGCAGGCACTGGCGAACGCGGGGCTGGAGCCGAGCGAGGTCGACGCGGTCGAGGCCCACGGCACGGGCACGACCCTCGGCGACCCGATCGAGGCCCAGGCGATCCTCGCCACCTACGGCCAGGAGCGCGAGCAGCCGCTGGCCCTGGGCTCGATCAAGTCGAACATCGGCCACACCCAGGCCGCGGCGGGAGTCGCGGGCGTGATCAAGATGGCGATGGCGATGCGCCATGGGCTGCTGCCGCAGACCCTGCACGTCGACGAGCCGACCCCGCACGTGGACTGGAGCGCCGGCGAGGTCGAGCTCTTGACCGAGGCCAGGGAGTGGGAGGGGGGCGAGAAGCCCCGCCGCGCCGGAATCTCCTCCTTCGGCATCAGCGGCACCAACGCGCACGTGATCCTGGAGGAGGCGCCGCGCAGCGAGGCAGTCGCGGTCGAGCGCGAGCCCTTGCCCGCGACCCCGGTCCTGCTCTCGGCCAAAGGCTCCGACGCATTGCGCGAGCAGGCGGGACGCCTGGCCTCCCATCTGCGCCAGCAGGACGGTCTCGACCTCGCCGACATCGCCTTCACGACCGCGACCGCACGAGCCGCCCTCGGCGACCGCGCCGCGGTGATCGCCACCGAGCGCGAGCAGCTGCTCGCCGGCCTCGACGCCCTCGCCGCCGACGAACCCCACCCCGCGATCCTCGAAGGCAAGGCCAAGACCGGCAAGCTCGCCTTCCTGCTCAGCGGCCAGGGAGCGCAGCGCGCCGAGATGGGCAAGGAGCTCTACGAGAGCTTCCCCGCCTTCGCGGCTTCACTCGATGAGATCTGCGCCGAGCTCGATCAACACCTTGAGCGCCCACTGAAGGACCTGCTCTTCGCCGAGGCCGGCTCCGAGGACGCCGCCCTGCTCGACCGCACCCAGTTCACCCAGCCGGCTCTGTTCGCGATCGAGATCGCCTTGTTCCGTCTCCTGCAGAGCTGGGGCCTGAAGCCCGACTTCCTCGTCGGCCACTCGATCGGCGAGCTGGCCGCCGCCCACATCAGCGGCGTCCTCAACCTCGCCGACGCCTGCAAGCTGATCGCCGCAAGGGGCGCCCTGATGGGCGCTCTCCCCGAGGGCGGGGCGATGGTCGCGATCGAGGCCTCCGAGGACGAGCTGCTCGCAGAGCTTCCCGAGGGCCTCTCGATCGCCGCGATCAACTCGCCCACCTCTGTCGTCGTCTCCGGCGAGGAGGACGCAGCCCTACAGCTCCAGGAGAGCTGGAAGGAAAAGGAAAGGAAGACCTCCCGCCTCACCGTCAGCCACGCCTTCCACTCCGAGCTGATGGAGCCGATGCTCCAGGACTTCGAAGCGGTCGCGAAGTCCCTCGCCTACAGCGACCCCCAGATCCCGATCTGCTCCAACGTCACCGGCGAGCTGCTCACCTCAGAGCAAGCCACCTCCCCCGCCTACTGGGCCGCGCAGGTGCGCCAGCCGGTCCGCTTCGCCGCCGGCGTCGAGTACCTCGCAGAGCAGGGCGCCACCACCTTCCTCGAGCTCGGCCCCGACGGCGTGCTCAGCGCCATGGCTCGCGCCACGCTCGCCAGCGCCGACGAACCCCCGGCCGTCGCTCCCCTCCTGCGCCGCGAACGCCCGGAGGTCTCGACGCTCGTAGGCGCCATTGCCGCCGCCCACACCAACGGCGCCGACATCGACTGGGCCGCCTTCTTCGCTCCCGCGCGGCCCAAGCGCGTCGCCCTTCCCACCTATGCCTTCCAACGCCAGCGCTTCTGGCTGGAGTCCACCAACCAGGGCCGCGGCAATGCCGCCGCGATCGGGCTCCAAAGCGCCGAGCACCCGTTGCTCGGCGCCGCCACCAAGCTGCCGGGGGAGGCGGGCTGGCTCCTCACCGGCCGCCTCTCCCTGCAGAGCCATCCCTGGATCGGCGACCACCAGGTGCACGGCAACTCGATCCTGCCGGGCACCGCGCTGGTCGAGCTGGCGCTGAAGGCGGCCGAGCAGGTCGGCGCCGAGGCGATCGAAGAGCTGACCATCGAGGCCCCGGTGCTGCTGCCCGAGCAGGGCGCGGTGCAGGTCCAGGTCAGCGTCGCCGAGCCCGACGGGGAGGGCCGCCGTTCGCTGGCCCTTCACACCCGCCGCGACGATCCGGAGCAGCCCGAGGCCGAGTGGACCCGCAACGCCACGGGCTCCCTCGGCGCCGGTGCGTCCGAGGAGCCCCAGCCCCTGACCGAGTGGCCACCCCCGGGTGCGGAGCCGATCGCCACCGCCGACTTCTATGAGCGCATCGCCGAGATCGGGATCGACTACGGACCCGCCTTCCAGGGTCTGAAGGCCGCCTGGAGCCGCGACGGGGAGCTCTTCGCCGAAGCCGAGCTGGCCGAGGAGCAGCGTCCCGAAGCCGAGCGCTACCTGGTGCATCCGGCGCTGCTGGACTCCGCCCTGCACGCGGCGATGCTGGAAGACGACGGCAACTCGGAGCTGCGGGTGCCGTTCAGCTGGAGCGGTGTCTCCCTCACCGCTGCGGGGACGACTTCTTTGCGGGTGGCCCTGGGGACGCAGGGCGAGGAGCTCTCGCTGCGACTCGCCGACGCCGAGGGAGTTCCGGTCGCCAGCGTCGAGGGGTTGGCGCTGCGGCCGCTCGAGCGCGCCCGACTCGGCGGCGACGTCGCCGCGCGCTCGCTGTTCGCACTGCGATGGCGCGAGCTGGAGCTGCCCGAAGCGGACGAGGAGACCGCGCCCCGCCGCGTCGCGTGCGTCCCCGACCCCGCCCTGGACGCCGCCAGCGCCGCCCATGCCCTCTGCGCCGAGGTCCTCGCCGAGCTGCAGCAGGCCATCGCCCCAGAGGGCACTTCTTCCCGGTATGCGGGAACAAGTGCCTCCTCATCGGAGGAGGCAGCTGCCTCGCGCGCCGAGGAGCGGATCGCCTTCCTCACCCGCAACGCCGTCGCGGTGGCGGAGGGCGAGACGCCCGACCCGGCGGCCGCCGCGGCCTGCGGCCTGGTCCGCTCCGCCCAGGCCGAGCACCCCGGGCGCTTCGTCTTGATCGACAGCGACGGGAGCGAGGCATCGCAGGCGGTCATCGACGCCGCGGTGGCGAGCGGGGAGGAGCAGATCGCTCTGCGCGAGGGCGCCGCCTCGGCGCCGCGCCTGGTCCGGGCCCCGGCGCCCGAGGCCGAGGCCAAGCCCTTCGATCCCGACGGCACCGTCCTGCTCACCGGCGGCACCGGCACCCTCGGCGCGCTTTTCGCCCGGCACCTCGTCGCCGAGCAGGGGGTCCGCCACCTCATCCTCAGCAGCCGCCGCGGAGCGGAGGCTCCCGGCGCCGATGAGCTCCTCGCGGAGCTCCAGAAGCTCGGGGCCGAGCCACAGATCCTTGCCTGCGACGCCGCGGACCGCGCCCAGCTCGAAGCCCTGCTTGCCTCGATCCCCGCCGAGCGTCCCCTGACCGCCGTCCTGCACCTGGCCGGGGTCACCGACGACGGTGTCCTCGACTCGCTCGACCCCGGGCGCCTCGCCACCGCCTTCGCCCCCAAGGCCGACGCCGCCTGGCACCTGCACGAGCTGACCCGGGACATCCCCGATTGCGAGCTCTTCCTCTTCTCCTCGATCGCCGGCACCCTGCAGAGCCCCGGCCAGGGCAACTACGCCGCCGCCAACGCCTTCCTCGACGCCCTCGCCCAACAGCGCCGGGGAGAAGGCCTGCACGCCCTCGCCCTCGGTTGGGGCGCCTGGGAGCGCGAGAGCGCGCTGACCGAGGAGCTCGGCGCCGCCGACCGGGCGCGGATCGCCCGGGCCGGGATCGCCGCCCTTGCCGATGAGGACGGCACGGCGCTGTTCGAGCGGGCGCGGGCGCTGGGGGAGGCGCGGGTGCTGGCGGTGGACCTCGACCTGCCGGCCCTGCGCCGGTCGGCAGCCGGGCAGCCGTCGCCGCTGTTCGCGGAGCTGATTCGCGTCCCGGCCCGCCGCGCCGCCGCCGGCTCGCTCGGCGAGCGCCTGACCGGGAGGTCCGAGGCCGAGCGCCGGGAGACCGTGCTGGAGCTGGTCCGCTCCCACGTTGCCGCCGTGCTCGGCCACGCTTCCGGCGCCGCGATCGACCCGGGGGCGGCCTTCAAGGATCTCGGCTTCGACTCGCTCGGCGCGGTCGAGCTGCGCAACCGGCTCGACCGGGCGACGGGGCTGCGGTTGCCGGCGACGCTGGTCTTCGATCGCCCCAATGCCGGGGCCGTCGCGGACTTCCTGCTCGGCGAGGTCGAGGGGACCCGGGTCGCGACCACGGTGCGCCGGCGCTCCCGCGCCGAGGAGCCGATCGCGATCGTCGGCATGAGCTGCCGGCTGCCGGGCGGGGTCGGGTCGCCGGCCGCGCTCTGGGACCTGGTCGCCGCCGGCCGCGACGGCGTCTCGCCCTTCCCCGCCGACCGCGGCTGGGACCTCGCCAACCTCTTCGACCCCGACCCCGACCGCCGCGGCACCAGCTACGCCGACGAGGGCGGCTTCCTCCACGACGCCCCCGACTTCGACGCCGCCTTCTTCGGGATCGGCCCGCGCGAGGCGCGGGCGATGGATCCGCAGCAGCGGCTGCTGCTGGAAGCCGCCTGGGAGGCGATCGAGGGGGCCGGGCTCGACCCCAGCGGGCTGGCCGGCAGCGACACCGGCGTCTTCGCCGGGGTCATGCACCACCAGTACGGGCAGGGCGACCCCGACGCGCCCGAGGTCGAGGGCTACCAGGGCACCGGCTCCGCCGGCAGCGTCCTCTCGGGCCGCGTCGCCTACTCGCTCGGGCTGGAGGGACCGGCGGTCACCGTCGACACCGCCTGCTCGTCCTCGCTGGTGGCGATGCACCTGGCGGCGGGGGCATTGCGGGGCGGCGAGTGCGGGATGGCGCTGGCCGGGGGCGCGACGGTGATGGCCACGCCGGCCCAGTTCGTCGAGTTCAGCCGCCAGCGCGGGCTGGCTCGGGACGGGCGCAGCAAGTCCTTCGCTGCCGCCGCCGATGGCACCAGTTGGTCCGAGGGCGTCGGCCTGCTGCTGCTCGAGCGCCTTTCGGACGCCGAGCGCAACGGGCACGAGGTGCTGGCGCTGGTGCGAGGCTCGGCGACTAACCAGGACGGGGCTTCGAACGGACTGACGGCCCCAAACGGCCCCTCGCAGGAACGGGTGATCCTGCAGGCGCTGGCCAACGCGGGCCTGGAGCCGAGCGAGGTCGACGCGGTCGAGGCGCACGGGACGGGCACGACCCTGGGCGACCCGATCGAGGCCCAGGCGATCCTCGCCACCTACGGCCAGGGGCGCGAGCAGCCGCTGGCCCTGGGCTCGATCAAGTCGAACATCGGCCACACCCAGGCCGCCGCTGGAGTCGCGGGCGTGATCAAGATGGCGATGGCGATGCGCCATGGGCTCTTGCCGCGGACCCTGCACGTCGATGAGCCGACGCCCCATGTGGACTGGAGCGCCGGCGCGGTCGAGCTCTGACCGAGGCCAGGGAGTGGGAGGCAGGCGAGCGCCCGCGCCGGGCGGGGATCTCCTCGTTCGGCATCAGCGGCACCAACGCCCACGTGATCCTGGAGGAGGCGCCGCGGCCGGCGGCGGTCGAGGACGGCGGCGACCGCGCAGAGCTTCCCGCCACCCCGATCCTGCTCTCGGCCAAAGGCCCCGACGCATTGCGCGAGCAGGCGGGGCGCCTGGCCTCGCATCTGCGTCAGCAGGACGGTCTCGACCTCGCCGACATCGGCTTCACCACCGCGACCGCACGTGCTGCCCTCGGCGATCGCGCCGCGGTGATCGCCACCGAGCGCGAGGACCTACTGGCGGGCCTCGACGCTCTCGCCGCCGCCGAGCCTCACCCGGCGATCGTCGAAGGCAAGGCCAAGACCGGCAAGCTCGCCTTCCTCCTCAGCGGCCAGGGAGCGCAGCGACCTGAGATGGGCAAGCAGCTCTACGAGAGCTTCCCAACCTTCGCCTCGGCGTTGGATGAGGTCTGCGCGGAGCTCGATCGACACCTGGAGCGCCCGCTGAAGGACCTGCTCTTCGCCGAGCCCGACTCCGAGGACGCGGCCCTGCTCGACCGCACCCAGTTCACCCAACCCGCCCTCTTCGCGATCGAGGTCGCGCTGTTCCGTCTCCTGCAGAGCTGGGGCCTGAAGCCCGACTTCCTCGTCGGCCACTCGATCGGCGAGCTGGCGGCGGCTCACATCAGTGGCGTCCTGAACCTCGCCGACGCCTGCAAGCTGATCAGCGCCCGGGGAGCATTGATGGGCGCATTGCCCGAGGGCGGGGCGATGGTCGCGATCGAAGCCTCCGAGGACGAGGTGCTCCAAGAGCTACCCGAAGGCCTTTCCATCGCCGCGATCAACTCGCCCACCTCGGTCGTCGTCTCCGGCGAGGAGCAAGCGGCTCTCGCACTCCAGGAGTCCTGGAAGGCGAAGGGCCGCAAGACCTCCCGCCTCACTGTCAGCCATGCCTTCCACTCCGAGCTGATGGAGCCGATGCTGGCGGAGTTCGAAGCGGTCGCGAAGTCCCTCTCCTACTCCGAGCCGGAGATCCCGATCGTCTCCAACGTCTCTGGCGAGCTGCTGACGCCCGAGCAGGCGACCTCCCCCGCCTACTGGGCCGCCCAGGTCAGGCAGCCGGTCCGCTTCGCCGCGGGCGTCGAGCACCTCGCAGAGACCGGCGTCACCACCTTCCTCGAGCTCGGGCCCGACGGCGTGCTCAGCGCCATGGCCAAGGCGACGCTCGCCGCGAGCGACGCCACCGCCGAAGCGCAGCCGACCGTCGCCCCCCTCCTGCGCCGCGAACGCCCGGAGGCCTCGACGCTCGTAGGCGCGATCGCATCCGCGCACACCAACGGCGCCGACATCGACTGGGCCGCCTTCTTCGCTCCCGCGCGGCCCAGGCGTGTCGCCCTCCCCACCTACGCCTTCCAGCGCACGCGCTTCTGGCTGGAGTCCACCAACCAGGGCCGCGGCAATGCCGCGGCGATCGGGCTCCAAAGCGCCGAGCATCCCCTGCTCGGCGCCGCCATCAAGCTGCCGGGGGAGGCGGGCTGGCTCCTCACCGGCCGCCTCTCCCTGCAGAGCCACCCCTGGATCGGCGACCACCAGGTGCACGGGGCGACGATCGTCCCCGGGGCCGCCTTCGTGGAGATGGCGCTTGCCGCTGCCGAGCGAGCGGAGCTCGCAGTCATCGAGGAGCTGACGATCGAGGCACCGCTGGTGCTCGCCGAGCAGGGCGCTGCCCAGATCCAGGTCACGCTCGGGACCGAGGCCCAGGACGGCTCGGTCACGTTGGAGATCCACTCGCGCCCGGAGAGCGCCGAGCAGGGCGAGTGGACCCGCCACGCCTCCGGCTCGCTCGGCGCCGAGGCGCCGGCGTCCCCCGAGCCCCTGACCGAGTGGCCGCCCGCAGGAGCCGAGCCGATCGCCACCGAGGACTTCTACGAGCGCATTGCCGAGATCGGGATCGACTACGGACCCGCCTTCCAGGGTCTCAAGGCCGCCTGGAGCCGCGACGGGGAGCTCTTCGCCGAAGCCGAGCTGGCCGCGGAGCAGCGCCCCGAAGCCGAGCGCTACCTGGTGCATCCGGCGCTGCTGGACGCGGCGATCCACTCCGGCTTCGCCGCCTCGGAGCCGGGCGCGGGTCCGCGGGTTCCCTTCACCTTCGCCGGCATCGCGCCGCACGGCGGCGGCGCCTCGGCATTGCGGCTGCGCCAGCGCGAGACCGCCGCGAACACGGCCACGATCGAGATCGCCGACGGGGCGGGCGCTCCGGTCGCCTCGATCGCGACCCTGGTCATGCGCGAGGTCGAGGCCGAGCAGATGCGCGGCGCCGGCGGCAGCGCCGCGGCCGACGCGCTCTTCCGGGTCGAGTGGAACGCGCTGACCGCGCCCCGCGCGACCGGCACCGAGCCGCGGCGCTTCTACTGCATCCCCAGCCCCGACCTCGACCCCGCCGCCGCGGCGCAGGCGCTCTGTGGGGAAGTGCTGGCGCGGCTGGGCGAGGCGATCGCCGACCCCGGCGAGGACCGCCCGCTCGCCTTCGTCACCCGCGGCGCGATGGCGGTGGGAGAGGGCGAGTCGCCGGACCCCGCCGCCGCCGCGGTCTGGGGCCTGGTCCGCTCCGCCCAGGCCGAGCACCCGGGTCGCTTCCTCCTCCTCGACGCCGACGACAGCGACGCCTCCGAGGCGCAGCTCGAGCCGGCGCTGGCGACCGCGGACGAGCCGCAGCTGGCCCTGCGCGACGGCGTCCTCACCGTGCCGCGCCTGGCCCGCGCCGGCGCCGAGCCCGCGCCTTCCGCCTCGCCGTTCGACCCCGAGGGCACGGTCCTGATCACCGGCGGCACCGGCGCCCTCGGCGGCATCTTCGCCCGCCACCTGGTCGCCGAGCACGGGGTCCGCCACCTCGTTCTCAGCAGCCGCCGCGGTGCCGAGGCGCCGGGCGCCGCCGAGCTGCTCGCCGAGCTCGACCGGCTCGGCGGCGCGGCCGAGGCGGTCGCCTGCGACGTCGGCGACCGCGCTCAGGTGGAGCGGCTGCTGGCGGGGATCCCGAGCGAGCGGCCGCTGACCGCGGTCCTGCACGCGGCCGCCGCCTTCGACAACGGCCTGGTCGCCGACCTCGACGCGGTCCGCCTCGGCGCCGCGATGGAACCGAAGGCCGACGCCGCCTGGCACCTGCACGAGCTGACCCGCGACCTCCCCGACTGCGAGCTCGTCCTCTTCTCCTCGATCGCCGGCACCTTCCAGAACCCTGGCCAGGGCAACTACGCCGCCGCCAACGCCTTCCTCGACGCGCTGGCGCAGCGGCGCCGGGCCGAGGGACTGCCGGCCCAGTCGATCGCCTGGGGCTACTGGGACGTCGAGCGGGTCGCCCAGGCGGAGGGGCTGGCGGAGGCCGACGTGGCCCGGCTCGGCCGCACCGGCATCGGCGAGATGCCCTCGACCCAGGCGCTCGCCCTGTTCGACCGCCTGCACGCGAGCGGCGAGCCCTACGCGGTCGCGGCGGCGCTGGAGCTGGGGGCGCTGCGCTCGCTGGCCCGGGCGGAATCGCTGCCGGCGCTGTTCCGCGGCCTGGTCCGCGCCCCCGCCCGCCGCGGCCGTGCCGGCTCCCTCGCCGAGCGCCTGGCGGCGGTCGCCGAGAGCGAGCGCGAGGAGTTCGTGACCGCGCTCGTCCGCACCCATGTCGCCGCCGTGCTCGGCCATTCTTCGGCCGCGGCGATCGATCCGGGGGCCGCCTTCGAAGAGCTCGGCTTCGACTCGTTGGCGGCGGTCGAGCTGCGCAACCGGCTCGACCAGGCGACCGGCATGCGGCTGCCGGCGACGCTCGTCTTCGACCACCCGACCGCGACCGCGGTGGCCGCCTTCCTGCTGAGCGAGGTCGGCGGGTCCGCCGGGCCGGTCGACACCGACCGCAAGCTCGACGCGATCACCAGCATCCTCGGCTCGATCGCGGTCGAGGAACGGGAGCGGGCGCTGGCCCGCCTGCAGTCCTTCCTCACCGGGCTCGGCGCCGACGGCGAGGCCGGGGACGAGGGACAAGACGGGGACGAGCTGGACCTCGACTCGGCCTCCGACGAGGAGCTGCTGCAGCTGATCGACGGCGAGTTCGGGGGTGGCTGAGATGCGGACCGCGAAAGTGCTTTCGAAGCTGCGCCGGAACCTCGACCGGGGTGCCGCCGAGGGCCTCACCACCGGGCTCCTGCGCCAGCACTTCCTGATGCAGGACGAGCGCCCCGCCGGCATCGGCGACGTCGAGATCGCCGCCCTCGACCCGTTCCTGCGCGGGCTGCTCTTCACCGACGGCACCGTGACTCGGGCGCTGACCCTGCAGATGCTCGCCCCGGTCGCGGTCGAGCGGCTCGGCCAGGACGAGGTGAAGATCGCGGCCGCGGCCGCGGCCTGCCTCGAAGCGGAGGCCGGCGGCAACGCGATCCGCCGCCGGGTGCGGATCGGGACCGGCATGGCGCCGTTGCTCTGGGCCGAGTCGCACATCCTCCCCGAGCGACTGCCGCCGGGGTTCATGGGCCTGCTCGACGGCGCTCCCGACGGGATCGGCCAGTCGCTGCAGCGGGTGGCGCTGGAGAGCAGCCGCGAGCTGCTCTGGCTCGGCCGCGACCAGCCGCCCGCCTGGACCGGCGCCGCGCCGGGGACCGAGATCGTCAGCCGCCAGTACCGGATCGTCAGCGAGCGCCGCCCGGCGATCCTGATCCGCGAGAGCTTCGCGGTCGCGACCCGGGCGGGGACGGTCTGCCTCGCCGGCCTCGAGGCCGAGAGCGGGACGGGAGGGGACCGGTGAGCGAGCGAGCGACGGACCGCGCGACCCTGAGCAAATACCTGCGCAAGGTCACCGGCGACCTGCGCGAGGCCAACCGCCGGATCGAGGACCTGGAACGGCGCGAGGCGGAGCCGATCGCGATCGTCGGCATGAGCTGCCGCTACCCCGGCGCCGACTCGCCCGAGGGGCTCTGGGAGCTGGTCGCCGGTGGCGTCGACGCGATCTCGCCCTTCCCCGAGGACCGCGGCTGGGACCTCGAGCGCCTCTACGACCCGGCGCTGAGCCGGCCGGGCACCTGTTACGCCCGCGACGGCGGCTTCATGCGCGGCGCCGGGGACTTCGATGCCGGCTTCTTCGGCAACGGCGACGGCGAGGCGCGGACGATGGACCCGCAGCAGCGCCAGCTGCTCGAAGTCAGCTGGACCGCCTTCGAGGACGCCGGCATCGACCCCGGCACCCTGTTCGGTTCCGACGCCGGCGTCTTCGTCGGCCAGATGCACCACGACTACGGCCTCGGCGGCTCCGGCACCAGCGACCTCGGCGGCTACCAGGGGGCGGTCTCCGGCGGCAGCGCCACCTCCGGCCTGCTCTCCTACTCGTTCGGCTTCGAGGGACCCGCGGTCACCGTCGACACCGCCTGCTCCTCCTCGCTGGTGGCGCTGCACCTGGCGGTGCAGGCGCTGCGCGGCGGCGAGTGCGGCTTCGCCGTCGCCGGCGGCGCCACCGTGCTGGCGACCCCGGGCCTGTTCGTCGAATTCTCCCAGCAGCGCGGGCTCGCTCCCGACGGGCGCTGCAAGTCCTTCGCCGGGGCCGCCAACGGCACCGGGCTGGCGGAGGGAGTGGGGCTGGTCCTACTCGAGCGCCTCTCCGAGGCGCGGCGCCATGGCCACGAGGTGCTGGCGCTTGTCCGTGGCTCGGCGATCAACCAGGACGGGGCCTCCAACGGACTGACCGCCCCCAACGGGCCCTCGCAGGAACGGGTGATCCGCCAGGCGCTCGCCGGTGCCGGCCTGGCGCCGACGGAAATCGACGCGGTCGAGGCGCACGGGACGGGGACCACCCTGGGCGACCCGATCGAGGCGCAGGCGATCCTCGCCACCTACGGCCAGAACCGCGGCGACTCCGGCCCGCTGGCGCTGGGCTCGATCAAGTCCAACATCGGCCACACCCAGGCCGCGGCGGGCGTCGCCGGCGTGATCAAGATGGCGATGGCGATGCGCCACGGCGTGCTGCCCCAGACGCTGCACGTCGACGAGCCGACCCCGCACGTGGACTGGAGCACCGGCGAGGTCGAGCTGCTGACCGAGGCGCGCAAGTGGGAGGGAGGCGAGAAGCCCCGCCGCGCCGGGATCTCCTCCTTCGGGATGAGCGGCACCAACGCCCACGTGATCCTCGAGGAGGCGCCGCGGATCGAGGCGGAGGACGCGCCCGCCGACCGCGAGCCGCTCCCCGCGACCCCGATCCTGCTCTCCGCCAAAGGCGACGAGGCGCTGCGTGAGCAGGCCGCCCGTCTTGCCGCCCATCTGCGCGAGGACTCCGAGCTGGAGGGTTCCGACGTCGGCTTCACGCTGGCGACGGCAAGGGCGGCGCTCGGCGACCGCGCCGCCATCGTCGCGACCGAGCGCGAGCAGCTGCTCGCCGGCCTCGACGCCCTCGCCGCCGACGAGGCACACTCCGCACTCGTCGAAGGCAAGGCCAGGAACGGCAAGCTCGCCTTCCTGCTCAGCGGCCAGGGCGCCCAGCGCGCCGAGATGGGCAAGGAGCTCTACGCGAGCTTCCCGGTCTTCGCCACCGCCTTGGTTGAGATCTGCGCCGAGCTCGACACTCACCTGGAGCGCCCCCTCAAGGACCCGCTCTTCGCCGAGCCCGGCTCCGAGGACGCGGCCCTCCTCGACCGCACCCAATACACCCAGCCCGCCCTCTTCGCGATCGAGGTCGCGCTCTATCGCCTGCTGCAGAGCTGGGGCCTTGCACCCGACTTCCTCGTCGGCCATTCGATCGGCGAGCTGGCCGCCGCCCACATCAGCGGCGTCCTCAACCTCGCCGACGCCTGCAAGCTGATCGCGGCAAGGGGCGCCCTTATGGGCGCCCTGCCCGAGGGCGGGGCGATGGTCGCGATCGAGGCCTCCGAGGAGGAGCTGCTCGAAGACCTGCCTGAAGGGCTCTCGATCGCCGCGATCAACTCGCCCACCTCGGTGGTCGTCTCCGGCGAGGAGAGCGCAGCCCTGGAACTTCAGAGCGCTTGGGAAGAGAAGGGCCGCAAGACCTCCCGCCTCACGGTCAGCCACGCCTTCCACTCCGAGCTGATGGAGCCGATGCTCTCCGACTTCGAAGGCGTCGCCAAGTCGCTCACCTACAGCGACCCCCAGATCCCGATCTGCTCCAACGTCACCGGCGAGCTGCTCAGCGCCGAGCAAGCCACCAGCCCCGCCTACTGGGCGGCGCAGGTGCGGCAGCCGGTCCGCTTCGCCCAGGGCGTCGAGCAGCTGGCCGAGCAGGGCGTCACCACCTTCCTCGAGCTCGGCCCCGACGGCATCCTCAGCGCCATGGCCAAGGCGACGCTCGCCGCCGCCGCAAGCGCCGAGCAGACCGCACTCCAGGGTTTGGGCCCCCATAGGGGCCAAAGAGCTGGAGCGAGTGCCGAGCAGACCGGCGCCGAGACCCCGCCCACGGTCGCCCCGCTCCTGCGCCGCGAACGCCCCGAGGCCCAGACCCTGGTCTCCGCCCTCGCCGCCGCCCACGTCGCCGGTGCCGCCGTCGACTGGGCCTCCTTCTTCGCCCCGGCTCAGCCGCGCCGAGTGGCGCTCCCCACCTACGCCTTCCAGCGCCGGCGCTTTTGGGTCGATCCGCGGCCGCAGGCCGCCGGCAGCGCTTCGGCGGTCGGTCAGGGCGACGCCGAGCACCCATTGCTCGCCGCCGTGGTCTCGGTCCCCGGGGGCGACGGCGTCCTGCTCACCGGTCGCCTCTCGTTGCAGACCCAGCCGTGGCTCGCCGACCACGCCGTGCACGGGGTGGCGATCCTGCCCGGCACCGCCTTCGTCGAGATGGCGCTGCGGGCCGCCGAGGAGGTCGGGGCGGAGGCGATTGAGGAGCTGACGATCGAGGCGCCGCTCGTCCTTCCCGAGGCGGGCGCGGTCCAGGTCCGGGTCAGCGTCGAGGCCGAGGACGGCTCCGGCCGGGCGGCGCTGACGATCCATTCGCGGCCCGACGAGCCCGATGCCGCCTGGAGCCGCAATGCCGCGGGCACCCTCACCCGCGAGGAGGCGGCGGCCGCCGAACCGCTGGGCGAGTGGCCGCCGCCCGGCGCCGAGCCGCTCGCGGTCGAGGGCTTCTACGAGCGCGTCGCCGAGCTCGGGATCGACTACGGCCCCGCCTTCCAGGGCCTGCGGGGAGCCTGGCGCGAGGGCGCCGACGTCTTCGCCGAGGTCGAACTGGCCGACGAGCAGGCGGCGGAGGCGGGGCGCTTCGCCATCCACCCGGCATTGCTCGACGCCGCCCTGCACGCGGCGATGCTGGGGGAGACCGACGGTGAGCTGCGGGTCCCCTTCAGCTGGCGCGGGGTCCGCCTGCTGGGCTTGGGCCCCTCGCGGCTGCGGGTGCGCCTGCGGACGGGGCGCGAGCAGCTGGAGCTGCGAATCGAGGGCGACGGCGGGGCGCCGCTGGCCACGGTCGAGGCGGTCGCGGCGCGGCCGATCGACCGCGCCCAGCTCGGCGCCGGCAGCGCCGCCGCGCGCTCCCTGTACGAGCTCGCCTGGCAGGGGCTGGAGCTGCCCGAGGCGGACCTGGCCGGGGAGGTGCGGCGCCACGACTGCCTCGCCGGCGACGATCCCGACCGGGCGGCCGCGGCGCAGGCACTTTGCGCCGAGGTGCTGGCCGAGCTGCAGAGGGCGATCGCGTCCGCGGCGGGGGAGCGGGTCGCCT
This sequence comes from uncultured Solirubrobacterales bacterium, assembly GCA_963735255.1. Classification (GTDB taxonomy): domain Bacteria; phylum Actinomycetota; class Thermoleophilia; order Solirubrobacterales; family 70-9; genus VAYN01. The sequence goes on from CAVTKC010000001.1 coordinate 169,668, forward strand.
TCCTCACCCGCGGCGCCGTCGCCGTCGCCGCAGGCGACCCCGCCGACCCGGCCGCGGCCGCGGTCTGGGGCCTGGTCCGCTCCGCCCAGGCCGAGCACCCCGGCCGCTTCCTGCTTGTCGACAGCGACGGCAGCGTGGCCTCCGAGGCGGCGCTCGGCGCGGCGCTGGCGAGCGAGGACGAGCCGCAGCTGGCGCTGCGCGAGGGCCGCGCCTCGGTGCCGCGGCTGGTCCGCGCCCCCGAGCCACGGGCGGAGGCGCCGGTCTTCGACCCCGCCGGCACGGTCGTCGTCACCGGCGGCACCGGCTCGCTCGGCTCGCTCTTCGCCCGCCACCTGGCCGCCGCGCACGGAGTTCGCCACCTGCTCCTGCTCAGCCGCCGCGGCCCCGGCGCCGCCGGGGCCGGGGAGCTGGTCGCGGAGCTGCTCGGGCTCGGCGCCGAGGCCGAGGTCCTCGCCTGCGACGTCGCCGATCCCAAGCAGCTGCGGCAGGCGCTCGACTCGATCCCCGCCGCGCGGCCGCCGGTGGCGGTCCTCCACACCGCCGGCGTCCTCGACGACGGCACCGTCGACGCCCTCGACCCCGATCGCCTCGCCGCGACCTTCGCCCCGAAGGCGGGCGCCGCCTGGCACCTGCACGAGCTGACCGCGGAGCTGCCGGACTGCGAGCTGATCCTCTTCTCCTCCGTCGCCGGCAGCTTCGGCAACCCCGGCCAGGGCAACTACGCCGCCGCCAACGCCTTCCTCGACGGGCTGGCGGCGCGGCGCCGGGAGCAGGGTCTGCCGGTCCTCTCCCTCGCCTGGGGCGGCTGGAAGCGCGAGAGCGCGATGACCGGCGGGCTCGGCGAGGCGGACGTGGCGCGGCTCGCGCGCACCGGCATCGGCGGCCTCGACGACGGCGAGGGGCTGGAGCTGTTCGACCGCGCCCGCGCCCTCGGCGCCGACCGCCTGGTGCCGCTGCGGCTCGACCTCGCGGGCCTGCGCGCCAGCGCCCGCGCCGGCCTGCTGCCGCCGCTGCTCTCCGGCCTGGTCCCGGCACCCGCTCGGCGCTCCCGCGGCGCCGCCGCGCTTGCCGCCCGCCTCGCCGCGGTGCCGGAGGCCGAGCGCGAGGCGCTGGTCCTGGGCCTGGTCCGCACCCACGCCGCCGCCGCGCTGGGCCGCGCGGGGGGCGAGGAGATCGACCCGGCGACGAGCTTCAAGGATCTCGGCTTCGACTCGCTGGCCGCGGTCGAGCTGCGCAACCGGCTCGACCAGGAGACCGGCCTGCGGCTGCCGGCGACGCTGATCTTCGACCACCCGACCGCCACCGCGGTCACGGCCTTCCTCCTCGCCGAGGTCGCCGGGGTTCGCACCCCCGCCGCGGTCACCCGCACCCGCGGCCGCAGCGAGGAGCCGATCGCGATCGTCGGCATGGCCTGCCGCTACCCGGGCGGCATCGACTCGCCCGCGGCCCTTTGGGAGCTGGTCGCGGCGGGCGGCGACGGCATCTCTCCCTTCCCCGCCGATCGCGGCTGGGACCTGGCCAACCTCTTCGACCCCGACCCGGACCGGCGCGGCACCACCTACGCCCGCGCGGGCGGCTTCCTCGACCGCGCGGCGGAGTTCGACGCCGGTTTCTTCGGCATCCCCCCGCGCGAGGCGCGGACCATGGACCCGCAGCAGCGGCTGCTGCTGGAAGCGGCCTGGGAGGCCTTCGAGGGGGCCGGGCTCGATCCGATGGCGCTGCGGGGGACCGACACCGGCGTCTTCGCCGGCCTGATGCACCACGACTACGGCCTCGGCGGCTCCGGCACGAACGAGCTGGGCGGGCACCAGGGCGCCGTCTCCTCCGGCGGCCTCGCCTCTGCCCACGTCTCCTACTCGCTCGGCCTCGAGGGGCCGGCGGTCACCGTCGACACCGCCTGCTCCTCCTCGCTGGTGGCGATGCACCTGGCGGCGCAGGCGCTGCGGGTTGGCGAGTGCGGGCTGGCGCTGGCCGGCGGCTCGACGGTGCTGGGGACGCCCGGCCTCTTCATCGAGTTCAGCAGCCAGCGCGGGCTCGCCCCCGACGGGCGCTGCAAGGCCTTCGACGCCGGCGCCGACGGCACCGGCTTCGGCGAGGGCGTCGGCCTGCTGTTGCTGGAGCGCCTCTCCGACGCCGAGCGCAACGGGCACGAGGTGTTGGCGCTGATCCGTGGCTCGGCGACGAACCAGGACGGGGCTTCGAACGGGCTGACGGCGCCCAACGGGCCATCGCAGGAACGGGTGATCATGCAGGCGCTGGCCAACGCCGGCCTGGAGCCCTCCGAGGTCGACGCGGTCGAGGCGCACGGGACGGGGACCACCCTGGGCGACCCGATCGAGGCGCAGGCGATCCTCGCCACCTACGGCCAGGAGCGCGGCGGTTCCGGCCCGCTGGCCCTGGGCTCGATCAAGTCGAACATCGGCCACACCCAGGCCGCGGCGGGCGTCGCCGGCGTGATCAAGATGGCGATGGCGATGCGGCACGGCGTGCTGCCGCAGACGCTTCATGTGGATGAGCCGACGCCCCATGTCGACTGGAGCGCCGGCGAGGTCGAGCTGCTGACCGAGGCGCGCGAGTGGGAGGACGCTGGCCGCCCTCGCCGCGCCGGCGTCTCCTCCTTCGGCATGGGTGGCACCAACGCGCACGTGATCCTGGAGGAGGCGCCGCGCCGCGGCAAGCGGGCGGCGGATGCCGCGGACGGGGAGGCGGATGCGCCCGGCGGGGTCGCCCTGCCCGCGCTGCCGTTCCTGCTCGCGGCCAAAGGCAACGGCTCCCTGCGCGAGGGAGCCGCGCGGCTCGCCTCCCACCTGCGCGGGGACGAGCTGCTCGATCCCGCCGACGTCGGCTTCACCCTGGCGACGGCCCGCGCCGCGCTCCCAGACCGCGCCGCCATCGTCGCCTCCGAGCGTGAGGAGCTGCTCGCCGGCCTCGACGCGCTCGCCGCCGACGCGCCGCACCCCGCCGTCCTCCAGGGCAAAGCCCAGGGCGGCAAGGTCGCCTTCCTCTTCCCCGGCCAGGGATCGCAGTGGGCGGGGATGGGGCGGAGCTCCTGGCGGGCTCCACGGTCTTCGCGGCGAAGATCGAGGCCTGCCAGGAAGCTCTCGACCCCTATGTCGACTTCGACCTGCGCCAGGTCCTCGAAGGCGACGCCCACAGCGAGCGGGTCGACGTCGTGCAGCCGGCGCTGTTCGCGGTGATGGTCTCGCTCGCCGAGCTCTGGCGCTCCCACGGGGTCGAGCCGGCGGCGGTGCTGGGCCACTCGCAGGGGGAGATCGCCGCCGCCCACGTCGCCGGCGCCCTCTCGCTCGAGGACGCGGCGAGGGTCGTCGCCCTGCGCAGCCAGGCCCTGCTCGAGCTCGCCGGCAAGGGCGGCATGCTCTCCGTCCATCTCCCCGCCGCCGAGGCGCTGCCGTTGATCGAGCCCTGGGGGGAGGACCTCGGCGTCGCCGCTGAGAACAGCCCCCTCTCCACGGTCGTCTCCGGCGACCCGAAGGCGCTCGAGGAGCTGGTCGCCCGCTGCGAGGCGGACGGCATCCGCACCCGCATGGTCGCCGTCGACTACGCCTCGCACTCGCATCAGGTCGAGTCGATCCGCGAGCGCCTCGCCGCCGACCTCGCCCCGATCGAGGCCAGGCGGGCCGAGGTGCCCTTCTACTCGGCGCTGACCGGCGAGCTCCTGGACGGGAGCGAGCTGGGTGCGGACTACTGGTACCGCTCGCTGCGCGAGCCGGTGCGTTTCGCCGCCGCCACCGCCGCCCTGCTCGACCACGGCCTCGACGTCCTGGTCGAGGTCAGCGCCCATCCGGTCCTGGCGACGGCGGTCGAGGAGAGCATCGCCGAGGCCGGTGTGACCGCGGCCGCGGTCGGCTCGCTGCGGCGGGATCGGGGCGGCCTCGACCAGATGGCCACCGCCCTCGCCGCCGCCCACGTCGCCGGTGCCGCCGTCGACTGGGCCTCCTTCTTCGCCCCGGCCCAGCCGCGCCGAGTGGCGCTCCCCACCTACGCCTTCCAGCGCCGGCGCTTCTGGCTGGAGTCCTCCGGGCGCGGCGGCGCCGGCGCCGCCGCGATCGGCCAGGGCGACGCCGAGCACCCGTTGCTCGGCGCCTTCACCTCCGTCCCCGGCGAGCGCGGCTGGCTGCTGAGCGGCCGCCTCTCCCTGGGCGCCCACCCCTGGCTGGTCGACCACGCCCTCTTCGAGACCACGATCCTCCCCGGCACCGCCTTCGTGGAGATGGCCCTGCGGGCCGCCGAGCTGGCCGGGATGGAGGCGATCGAGGAGCTCACGCTCGAGGCCCCATTGGCGCTGCCCGAGCAGGGCGCGGTCCAGGTCCAGGTCAGCGTCGGGGAGAGCGCCGAGGACGGCTCGCGGGCGATCGAGATCCACTCCCGCCCCGAGGACCGCGACGATCCCGATCCCGAGTGGGCCCGCAACGCCTCCGGCACCCTCGCCGCCGCCGCTCCCGCCGAGCCCGAGCCGCTCGGCGAGTGGCCGCCGCCGGGAGCCGAGCCGATCGGGCTCGAGGACTTCTACGAGCGCGCCGCCGAGCTGGGGATCGACTACGGCCCCGCCTTCCAGGGCGTCAAGGCCGCCTGGCGCCAAGGCCCCGCCCTCTACACCGAGATCGAGCTGGGCGAGGAGCAGGCACCCGAAGCCGAGCGCTTCGGGGTCCACCCGGCGCTGCTGGACGCCGCCTTCCACTCCCAGCTGCTGGCGCTCGCCGATCGTCCCGAGCCGCTCGTCCCCTTCGGTGCCCGCGGGGTGCGGCTGAGCGCCGCCGGGGCCCAGCGGCTGCGGGTCCGCCTCGCCCCCTCGCCCGCCGACTCCGACTCCCTGGCGCTGCTCGCCACCGACCCCGCCGGCGAGACGGCGATCGCGATCGAGGCCCTGCTCGCCCGCCCGATCGCCCCCGAGCGCCTGGCCCCCGCGGGAGCGGGGAGCGACTCCCTCTTCGCCCTCGAGTGGCGCTCGCTGGCGCTGCCGGAAGCGATCGAGGAGGAGGCCGCCGAGGTCCGTCGCCACAAGTGCGTCCCCGACCCCGCCCTCGACCCCCCGGCCGCGGCCCTGGAGCTCTGCGCCGAGGTGCTAGCGACCGTGCAGGAGGCGATCGCCGAGGAGGCGGCACCGCGGATCGCCTTCCTCACCCGGGGCGCCCTCGCCGCCGCCCCGGGCGAGTCCCCCGACCCCGCCGCCGCCGCGCTCTGGGGCCTGGTCCGCTCCGCCCAGGCCGAGCACCCCGGCCGCTTCGCTCTGATCGACAGCGACGGCGGCGAGGCCTCCGAGGCGGCGCTCGCGGCGGCCCTGGCGTTCGAGGAGGAGCCCCAGATCGCCCTGCGCGAGGGCCTCGCCTCGGTCCCGCGCCTGGCTCGCGTGCCCGCCCCCGAGGCCGAGGCGCCCCCCTTCGATCCCGAGCGCACGATCCTGCTCACCGGCGCCACCGGCACCCTCGGCATGCTGTTTGCCCGCCACCTCGCCGCCACCTACGGCGCCCGCCACCTGCTCCTCGCCAGCCGCCGCGGCGCCGCGGCCCCCGGCGCCGCCGAGCTGCTCGCGGAGCTGAGCGAGCTCGGGGCCCAGGCCGAGATCCTCGCCGCCGACGTCGGTGAGCGCGACCAGCTCGAAGCGCTGCTGGGGGCGGTCGACCCCGCGCACCCGCTCGGCGCCGTCTTCCACATCGCCGGCACCACCGACGACGCCATGGTCGACTCGCTCGACCGCGAGCGCCTCGCCACGACGATGGGCCCCAAGGCGAACGCCGCCTGGCACCTGCACGAGCTGACCCGCGAGATCGAGGGCTGCGAGCTGGTCCTCTTCTCCTCGGTCGCCGGCACCCTGCAGAACCCCGGCCAGGGCAACTACGCCGCCGCCAACGCCTTCCTCGACGCCCTCGCCTCCCAGCGCCGCGCCGAAGGGCTGGCCGGCTCCTCGCTGGGCTGGGGCGGCTGGGCCGAGCTCAGCGAGCTGACCGCCCAGGTCGCCAAGGCCGACGGCGCCCGCCTCGCCCGCAGCGGCGTCGTCCCCTTCTCCAGCGAGGAGGGCCTGGAGCTATATGACCGCGCCCGCGCCCTCGGGGAGGCCCAGCTGCTGCCGGTGCGCCTGCAGAGCGCCGCCCTGCGCACCGCCGCCCGCGAGGGCACCCTGGCGCCGCTGCTCTCGGGCCTGGTCCGCGTCCCCGTGCGCCGCGCCCAGGGCGGCTCGCTCGCCGCCCGCCTGGAGGGCAAGCCCGAGGACGAGCGCCGCGCCCTCGCCCTGGAGCTGGTCCTCGGCCACGTCGCCGCCGTCCTCGGCCACTCCAGCGCCACCGCGATCGACCCCGCCGCCGCCTTCAAGGACCTCGGCTTCGACTCGCTGATCGCGGTCGAGCTGCGCAACCGCCTCGCCCAGGCCAGCGGCCTGCGCCTCCCCGCCACCCTCGTCTTCGACTACCCCAGCGCCGAAGCCGTCGCCGGCTTCCTGCTGGCCGAGGTCGGCGGAACCCGGGCCGCGACCGTCGTCCGCGCCGCCGCCCGGGTCGAGGAGCCGATCGCGATCGTCGGCATGTCCTGCCGCTTCCCCGGCGGCGTGCGCTCGCCCGAGCAGCTCTGGGAGCTGGTCGCCTCCGGCACCGACGCGATCACCCCCTTCCCCGCCAACCGCGGCTGGGAGCTCGACCGCCTCTATCACCCCGACCCCGACCACATCGGCACCAGCAACGTGCGGGAGGGTGGCTTCCTCGCCGCCGGCGATGAGTTCGACGCGGGCTTCTTCGCGATCTCGCCGCGGGAGGCCCGCCTCATGGACCCCCAGCAGCGGCTGCTGCTGGAAGCCGCCTGGGAGGCCTTCGAGGACGCCGGCATCGATCCCACCTCGCTCGCCGGCAGCGACGCCGGCGTCTTCACCGGGCTGATGTACCACGACTACGGGGTCGGGGGCCCCGACTCGGCCGAGATGGGAGGCCACGGAGGCAGCGCCGCCGCCGGCAGCATCGCCTCCGGCCATGTTGCCTACTCGTTCGGCCTCGAGGGGCCGGCGGTCACGGTCGACACCGCCTGCTCGTCGGCATTGGTGGCGATGCACCTGGCGGCGCAGGCGCTGCGCGGCGGCGAGTGCGGCCTGGCGCTGGCCGGCGGCTCGACGGTCCTCGCCACTCCCAGCTGCCTGGTCGAATTCAGCCACCAGCGGGCCCTGGCGCCGGACGGGCGCAGCAAGTCTTTTGCCGCGGCGGCCGATGGCGTCGCCCTCGGCGAGGGCGTCGGCCTGCTGCTGCTGGAGCGGCTGTCGGACGCCGAGCGCAACGGGCACGAGGTGCTGGCCCTGATCAAGGGGTCCGCCACGAATCAGGACGGGGCGTCGAACGGGCTGACGGCGCCCAACGGCCCCTCCCAGGAACGGGTGATCAGGCAGGCGCTGGCCAACGCCGGGCTGGAGCCGGGTGAGGTCGACGCGGTCGAGGCCCACGGCACCGGGACCACGCTGGGCGACCCGATCGAGGCGCAGGCGCTGCTCGCCACCTACGGCCAGGACCGCGGCGATGCCGGCCCATTGGCCCTGGGCTCGATCAAGTCCAACATCGGCCACACCCAGGCCGCGGCGGGGGTGGCCGGGGTGATGAAGATGGTCCTGGCGATGCGCCAGGGGGTGCTGCCGCAGACGCTGCACGTGGATGAGCCGACGCCCCATGTCGACTGGAGCGCCGGCGAGGTCGAGCTGCTGACCGAGGCCAGGGAGTGGGAGGGAGGCGACAAGCCGCGGCGCGCCGGGATCTCCTCCTTCGGGATGAGCGGCACCAACGCGCACGTGATCGTCGAGGAGGCGCCGCGGAGCAAGGCGGAGGGTGAGGACGTCGAGAGGCAGCCGCTTCCCGCCACCCCGATCGTGCTCTCGGCCAAGGGGGCCGAGGCATTGCGCGAGACCGCCGGCCAGCTGGCGGCGCGCCTGCGCGCGGACGCGGAGCTCGATCCCACCGATGCCGCCTTCACCCTGGCGACGGCCCGGGCGGTTCTGAGCGACCGCGCCGCGATCGTCGCCAGCGACGGCGAGCAGCTGCTCGCCGGACTCGATGCCCTCGTCGCCGACGAGCCCCACTCCGCAGTGGTCGAAGGCAAAGCGCGAAGCGGCAAGCTCGCCTTCCTGCTCAGCGGCCAGGGCGCCCAGCGCGCCGAGATGGGCAAGCAGCTCTACGCGAGCTATCCGACCTTCGCCACCGCCCTGGATGAGATCTTCGCCGAGCTCGACACCCACCTCGATCGTCCCCTGAAGGAGCTGCTCTTCGCCGAGGCCGGCTCCGAGGACGCCGCCCTGCTCGACCGCACCCAGTTCACCCAGCCGGCCCTCTTCGCGATCGAGGTCGCCCTGTTCAGGCTGCTGCAGAGCTGGGGCCTTAAGCCCGACTTCCTCGTCGGCCACTCGATCGGCGAGCTGGCGGCCGCGCACATCTCCGGCGTCCTCGACCTCGCCGACGCCTGCAAGCTGATCGCGGCAAGGGGCGCCCTTATGGGCGCTCTGCCCGAGGGCGGGGCGATGGTCGCGATCGAGGCCTCCGAGGAGGAGCTGCTCGAAGACCTGCCTGAAGGGCTCTCGATCGCCGCGATCAACTCGCCCACCTCCGTCGTCGTCTCCGGCGAGGAGAAAGCCGCCCTGGATCTTCAGAGCACCTGGGAAGAGAAGGGCCGCAAGACCTCCCGCCTCACGGTCAGCCACGCCTTCCACTCCGAGCTGATGGAGCCGATGCTCCAGGACTTCGAAGGCGTCGCCAAGTCGCTCACCTACAGCGACCCCCAGATCCCGATCTGCTCCAACGTCACCGGCGAGATGCTCAGCGCCGAGCAAGCCACCAGCCCCGCCTACTGGGCCGCGCAGGTGCGCCAGCCGGTTCGCTTCGCCCAGGGTGTCGAACAGCTTGCTGAGGCCGGAGTCACCACCTTCCTCGAGCTCGGTCCCGACGGCGTGCTCAGCGCCATGGCTCGCGCCACCCTCGCCAGCGCCGACGAACCCCCGACCGTCGCTCCTCTCCTGCGCCGCGAACGTCCCGAGGCCTCGACCCTCATCTCCGCCCTCGCCGCCGCCCACGTCGCCGGTGCCGCCGTCGACTGGGCCTCCTTCTTCGCCCCGGCCCAGCCGCGCCGAGTGGCGCTCCCCACCTACGCCTTCCAGCGCCGGCGCTTCTGGCTGGAGTCCTCCGGGCGCGGCGGCGCCGGCGCCGCCGCGATCGGCCAGGGCGACGCCGAGCACCCGTTGCTCGGCGCCTTCACCTCCGTCCCCGGCGAGCGCGGCTGGCTGCTGAGCGGCCGCCTCTCCCTGGGCGCCCACCCCTGGCTGGTCGACCACGCCCTCTTCGAGACCACGATCCTCCCCGGCACCGCCTTCGTGGAGATGGCCCTGCGGGCCGCCGAGCTGGCCGGGATGGAGGCGATCGAGGAGCTCACGCTCGAGGCCCCATTGGCGCTGCCCGAGCAGGGCGCGGTCCAGGTCCAGGTCAGCGTCGGGGAGAGCGCCGAGGACGGCTCGCGGGCGATCGAGATCCACTCCCGCCCCGAGGACCGCGACGATCCCGATCCCGAGTGGGCCCGCAACGCCTCCGGCACCCTCGCCGCCGCCGCTCCCGCCGAGCCCGAGCCGCTCGGCGAGTGGCCGCCGCCGGGAGCCGAGCCGATCGGGCTCGAGGACTTCTACGAGCGCGCCGCCGAGCTGGGGATCGACTACGGCCCCGCCTTCCAGGGCGTCAAGGCCGCCTGGCGCCAAGGCCCCGCCCTCTACACCGAGATCGAGCTGGGCGAGGAGCAGGCACCCGAAGCCGAGCGCTTCGGGGTCCACCCGGCGCTGCTGGACGCCGCCTTCCACTCCCAGCTGCTGGCGCTCGCCGATCGTCCCGAGCCGCTCGTCCCCTTCGGTGCCCGCGGGGTGCGGCTGAGCGCCGCCGGGGCCCAGCGGCTGCGGGTCCGCCTCGCCCCCTCGCCCGCCGACTCCGACTCCCTGGCGCTGCTCGCCACCGACCCCGCCGGCGAGACGGCGATCGCGATCGAGGCCCTGCTCGCCCGCCCGATCGCCCCCGAGCGCCTGGCCCCCGCGGGAGCGGGGAGCGACTCCCTCTTCGCCCTCGAGTGGCGCTCGCTGGCGCTGCCGGAAGCGATCGAGGAGGAGGCCGCCGAGGTCCGTCGCCACAAGTGCGTCCCCGACCCCGCCCTCGACCCCCCGGCCGCGGCCCTGGAGCTCTGCGCCGAGGTGCTAGCGACCGTGCAGGAGGCGATCGCCGAGGAGGCGGCACCGCGGATCGCCTTCCTCACCCGGGGCGCCCTCGCCGCCGCCCCGGGCGAGTCCCCCGACCCCGCCGCCGCCGCGCTCTGGGGCCTGGTCCGCTCCGCCCAGGCCGAGCACCCCGGCCGCTTCGCTCTGATCGACAGCGACGGCGGCGAGGCCTCCGAGGCGGCGCTCGCGGCGGCCCTGGCGTTCGAGGAGGAGCCCCAGATCGCCCTGCGCGAGGGCCTCGCCTCGGTCCCGCGCCTGGCTCGCGTGCCCGCCCCCGAGGCCGAGGCGCCCCCCTTCGATCCCGAGCGCACGATCCTGCTCACCGGCGCCACCGGCACCCTCGGCATGCTGTTTGCCCGCCACCTCGCCGCCACCTACGGCGCCCGCCACCTGCTCCTCGCCAGCCGCCGCGGCGCCGCGGCCCCCGGCGCCGCCGAGCTGCTCGCGGAGCTGAGCGAGCTCGGGGCCCAGGCCGAGATCCTCGCCGCCGACGTCGGTGAGCGCGACCAGCTCGAAGCCCTGCTGGGCGCGATCGACCCCGCGCACCCGCTCGGCGCCGTCTTCCACATCGCCGGCACCACCGACGACGCCATGGTCGACTCGCTCGACCGCGAGCGCCTCGCCACGACGATGGGCCCCAAGGCGAACGCCGCCTGGCACCTGCACGAGCTGACCCGCGAGATCGAGGGCTGCGAGCTGGTCCTCTTCTCCTCGGTCGCCGGCACCCTGCAGAACCCCGGCCAGGGCAACTACGCCGCCGCCAACGCCTTCCTCGACGCCCTCGCCTCCCAGCGCCGCGCCGAAGGGCTGGCCGGCTCCTCGCTGGGCTGGGGCGGCTGGGCCGAGCTCAGCGAGCTGACCGCCCAGGTCGCCAAGGCCGACGGCGCCCGCCTCGCCCGCAGCGGCGTCGTCCCCTTCTCCAGCGAGGAGGGCCTGGAGCTATATGACCGCGCCCGCGCCCTCGGGGAGGCCCAGCTGCTGCCGGTGCGCCTGCAGAGCGCCGCCCTGCGCACCGCCGCCCGCGAGGGCACCCTGGCGCCGCTGCTCTCGGGCCTGGTCCGCGTCCCCGTGCGCCGCGCCCAGGGCGGCTCGCTCGCCGCCCGCCTGGAGGGCAAGCCCGAGGACGAGCGCCGCGCCCTCGCCCTGGAGCTGGTCCTCGGCCACGTCGCCGCCGTCCTCGGCCACTCCAGCGCCACCGCGATCGACCCCGCCGCCGCCTTCAAGGACCTCGGCTTCGACTCGCTGATCGCGGTCGAGCTGCGCAACCGCCTCGCCCAGGCCAGCGGCCTGCGCCTCCCCGCCACCCTCGTCTTCGACTACCCCAGCGCCGAAGCCGTCGCCGGCTTCCTGCTGGCCGAGGTCGGCGGAACCCGGGCCGCGACCGTCGTCCGCGCCGCCGCCCGGGTCGAGGAGCCGATCGCGATCGTCGGCATGTCCTGCCGCTTCCCCGGCGGCGTGCGCTCGCCCGAGCAGCTCTGGGAGCTGGTCGCCTCCGGCACCGACGCGATCACCCCCTTCCCCGCCAACCGCGGCTGGGAGCTCGACCGCCTCTATCACCCCGACCCCGACCACATCGGCACCAGCAACGTGCGGGAGGCGGGTTTCCTCCACGATGCCGCCCAGTTCGACGCTCCCTTCTTCGGTGTGAGCCCGCGCGAGGCGCGGGTGATGGACCCCCAGCAGCGGCTGCTGCTGGAAGCCGCCTGGGAGGCCTTCGAGGACGCCGGCATCGACCCCACCTCGCTCGCCGGCAGCGACGCCGGCGTCTTCACCGGTCTGATGCACCACGACTACGGCCTCGGCGGAACCGGGGGCTCGGAGATCGGCGGCCTGCAGGGGGCCGTCTCGGCCGGCAGCATCGTCTCCGGCCACCTCGCCTATTTCTTCGGCCTCGAGGGCCCGGCGCTGACCGTCGACACCGCCTGCTCCTCCTCGCTGGTCTCGATGCACCTGGCGGCGCAGGCCCTGCGCGGCGGCGAGTGCGGGCTGGCGCTGGCCGGCGGCTCGACGGTGATGGGGACGCCGGGCCTGTTCATCGAGTTCAGCCATCAGCGCGGGCTGGCGATCGACGGTCGCTCCAAGTCCTTCGCCGCGACCGCCGACGGCGCCGGCTTCTCCGAGGGCGTCGGGTTGCTGCTCTTGGAGCGCCTCTCCGACGCGGAAAGAAACGGCCACGAGGTTTTGGCCCTGATCCGCGGCTCCGCCACCAACCAAGATGGAGCCTCGAACGGGCTCAGCGCCCCCAACGGCCCCTCCCAGGAACGGGTGATCATGCAGGCGCTGGCCAACGCCGGGCTGGAGCCGGGTGAGGTCGACGCGGTCGAGGCGCACGGCACCGGGACCACGCTGGGCGACCCGATCGAGGCGCAGGCGCTGCTCGCCACCTACGGCCAGGACCGCGGCGATGCCGGCCCATTGGCCCTGGGCTCGATCAAGTCCAACATCGGCCACACCCAGGCCGCCGCCGGGGTGGCCGGGGTGATGAAGATGGTCCTGGCGATGCGCCAGGGGGTGCTGCCGCAGACGCTCCACGTGGATGAGCCGACGCCCCATGTCGACTGGAGCGCCGGCGAGGTCGAGCTGCTGACCGAGGCGCGCGAGTGGGAGGACGCTGGCCGCCCTCGCCGCGCCGGCGTCTCCTCCTTCGGGATGAGCGGCACCAACGCGCACGTGATCGTCGAGGAGGCGCCGAAGGTCGAGGTCGTAGAGAGCGAGGACTCTGAGGAAGGCGACGGCGAGCCCCGTGCCCAGCTGCCGGCCATCCCGATCCTGCTCTCCGCCAAAGGCACCGAGGCGCTGCGCGAGCAGGCCGCCCGTCTTGCCGCCCATCTGCGCGAGGACTCCGAGCTGGAGGGTTCCGACGTCGGCTTCACGCTGGCGACGGCAAGGGCGGCGCTCGGCGACCGCGCCGCCATCGTCGCGACCGAGCGCGAGCAGCTACTCGCCGGCCTCGACGCCCTCGCCGCCGACGAGCCCCACGCCGCAATCGTCGAAGGCAAGGCCAAGACCGGCAAGCTCGCCTTCCTCCTCAGCGGCCAGGGCGCCCAGCGCGCCGAGATGGGCAAGGAGCTCTACGCGAGCTTCCCGGTCTTCGCCACCGCCTTGGATGAGATCTGCGCCGAGCTCGACACCCACCTGGAGCGCCCCCTCAAGGACCTGCTCTTCGCCGAGCCCGGCTCCGAGGACGCCGCCCTCCTCGACCGCACCCAATACACCCAGCCCGCCCTCTTCGCGATCGAGGTAGCCCTCTACCGCCTCCTGCAGAGCTGGGGCGTGAAGCCCGACTTCCTGATCGGCCACTCGATCGGCGAGCTGGCCGCCGCCCACATCAGCGGCGTCCTCGACCTCGCCGATGCCTGCAAGCTGATCGCCGCCAGGGGCGCCCTTATGGGCGCTCTCCCCGAGGGCGGGGCGATGGTCGCGATCGAGGCCTCCGAGGAGGAGGTCTTGGAGGACCTCCCCGAAGGCCTCTCGATCGCCGCGATCAACTCGCCCACCTCGGCGGTCGTCTCCGGCGAAGAGCAGGCCGCGCACGAACTGGAGGCGTCCTGGAAGGACAAAGGCCGCAAGACCTCCCGCCTCACCGTCAGCCACGCCTTCCACTCCGAGCTGATGGAGCCGATGCTCCAGGACTTCGAAGGCGTCGCCAAGTCGCTCACCTACAGCGACCCCCAGATCCCGATCTGCTCCAACGTCACCGGCGAGATGCTCAGCGCCGAGCAAGCCACCAGCCCCGCCTACTGGGCGGCGCAGGTGCGGCAGCCGGTCCGCTTCGCCCAGGGCGTCGAGCAGCTGGCCGAGCAGGGCGTCACCACCTTCCTCGAGCTCGGCCCCGACGGCATCCTCAGCGCCATGGCCAAGGCGACGCTCGCCGCCGCCGCAAGCGCCGAGCAGACCGCACTCCAGGGTTTGGGCCCCCATAGGGGCCAAAGAGCTGGAGCGAGTGCCGAGCAGACCGGCGCCGAGACCCCGCCCACGGTCGCCCCGCTCCTGCGCCGCGAACGCCCCGAGGCCCAGACCCTGGTCTCCGCCCTCGCCGCCGCCCACGTCGCCGGTGCCGCCGTCGACTGGGCCTCCTTCTTCGCCCCGGCTCAGCCGCGCCGAGTGGCGCTCCCCACCTACGCCTTCCAGCGCCGGCGCTATTGGGTCGGGGGCGCTACGGCGGGCGGCGGCGACGTCCGCGCCGCCGGGCTCGCCGCGGCCGAGCATCCTCTGCTGGTCGCCGCCGTGCCCCTTCCCGACGGCGACGGCCTCCTGTTGACCGGCCGCCTCTCCCGGCAGAGCCACGCCTGGATTGGCGATCACGGTCTGCTCGGCAACGCGATCCTCCCCGGCACCGCCTTCGTCGAGATGGCTTTGGCGGCCGCCGAGCGGGTCGGTGCCGAGGCGATCGAGGAGCTCACGCTCGAGGCGCCGCTGGCCCTGCCCGAGCAGGGCGCGGTCCAGGTCCAGGTCCACATCGGCGAGGCCGACGAGGACGGCTCGCGCCCGCTCGCGATCCGCTCGCGCCCGGACAGCGCCGACGACCCCGATCTCGAGTGGACCCGCAACGCCTCCGGCTCGCTCGGCCGGGTCGAGGTCGAGTCCGCGGCCTCCGGCGAGTGGCCGCCCGCCGGCGCCGAGCCGGTCGAGCTCGAGGGCTTCTACGAGCGCCTGGCGGAGCTGGGGCTCCAGTACGGGCCCGCGTTCCAGGGGCTGAAGGCCGCCTGGCGGCTCGGCGACGAGGTCTTCGCTGAGGTTGGCCTGGCAGCCGAGCAGGGGCCGGAAGCGGAGCGCTTCGGGATCCACCCGGCGCTGCTGGACGCGGCCCTCCACCCGGCGCTGCTCGATGCCGCGGAGGGGTCGGCGGGCGAGCCCGCGGCCGGCGGCATCCAGGTTCCGTTCAGCTGGAGCGGGGTGCGGCTGGCGGCCGGCGGCAGTGCCGAGATGCGGGTGCGGATGACGAGCGCCGCGGGAAGCATGGGACTGGAGCTGGCCGATGCCACCGGTGTCCCGCTGGCGACGGTCCGGAGCCTCGCCCTGCGCACCATCGACCCGGCCCAGCTGCGAGCGGGCGCCGCTCGCTCCGACTCCCTCTTCGCCCTCGAGTGGCAGCAGCTGGCGCTGCCGGAAGCGATCGAGGAGGAGGCCGCCGAGGTCCGCCGCCACGAGTGCGTCCCCGACCCCGCCCTCGACCCCCCGGCCGCGGCCCTGGAGCTCTGCGCCGAGGTGCTAGCGACCGTGCAGGAGGCGATCGCCGAGGAGGCGGCGCCGCGGATCGCCTTCCTCACCCGGGGCGCCCTCGCCGCCGCCCCGGGCGAGTCCCCCGACCCCGCCGCCGCCGCGCTCTGGGGCCTGGTCCGCTCCGCCCAGGCCGAGCACCCCGGCCGCTTCGCTCTGATCGACAGCGACGGCGGCGAGGCCTCCGAGGCGGCGCTCGCGGCGGCCCTGGCGCTGGCCTGGGGCGAGGAGCCCCAGATCGCCCTGCGTGAG
The DNA here is from genome assembly GCA_963735255.1 of uncultured Solirubrobacterales bacterium. Classification (GTDB taxonomy): domain Bacteria; phylum Actinomycetota; class Thermoleophilia; order Solirubrobacterales; family 70-9; genus VAYN01. The sequence continues at coordinate 185,362 of CAVTKC010000001.1, forward strand.
GGCGTCGCCACCGCACCGCGCCTGGCCCGCGCCCCCGCGCCCGCGGGCGAGCCCCGGGCGCTCGACCCCACGGGAACGGTTCTGGTCACCGGCGGCACCGGCTTCCTCGGCGGCCTCTTCGCCCGCCATCTGGCCGAGCGCCACGGCATCCGCCACCTGGTCCTGACCAGCCGCCGCGGCGCCGAGGCCCCCGGCGCCGCCGAGCTGCTCGCGGAGCTGAGCCAGCTCGGGGCCCAGGCCGAGGCGGTCGCCTGCGACGCCGGCGACCGCGACCAGCTCGAAGCGCTGCTGGCGGCGATCCCGGCCGAGCGCCCGCTCACCGCCGTCCTGCATTGCGCCGGCGTCACCGACGACGGTGTCATCGACTCGCTCGACCGCGAGCGCCTCGCCACGACGATGGGCCCCAAGGCGAACGCCGCCTGGCACCTGCACGAGCTGACCCGCGAGATCGAGGGCTGCGAGCTGGTCCTCTTTTCCTCGGTCGCCGGCACCCTGCAGAACCCCGGCCAGGGCAATTACGCCGCCGCCAACGCCTTCCTCGACGCCCTCGCCTCCCAGCGCCGCGCCGAAGGGCTGGCCGGCTCCTCGCTGGGCTGGGGCGGCTGGCTGCAGCTCAGCGACGTCGTCGCCGACCTCACCGAGGCCGACAAAATGCGGCTCTCGCGCGGCGGCATCGTCCCCTTCGAGGTCGCGGAGGGCGTCGAGCTGTTCGAGCGGGCGCGGGCACTCGGGGCGCCGCAGCTGCTGCCGGTCCGGCTCGACCTCGGGGCACTGCGCGACGCCGCCCACGCCGGCACGATGGCGCCGCTGTTCTCCGGCCTGGTCCGCGTCCCCGCCCGCCGCGGCGGCGCCGGCTCGCTGGCAAAGCGCCTCGCCGACGTTCCCGCCGGCGACCGCGAAGGCCTCGTGCTGGAGCTGGTCCGCGGTCACGTCGCCGCCGTCCTCGGCCACCCCGGCGCCGATGCGGTGGATCCCGCGCTCGCCTTCAAAGACCTCGGCTTCGACTCGCTGGCCGCGGTCGAGCTGCGCAACCGGCTCGACCGCGCGACCGGCCTGCGGCTCCCCGCCACCCTCGTCTTCGACTACCCGAACGCCGAAGCGGTCGCCGGCTTCCTGCTGGCCGAGGTCGGCGGGACCCGGGCCGCGACCGTCGTCCGCGCCCGCACCCGGGTCGAGGAGCCGATCGCGATCGTCGGCATGTCCTGCCGCTACCCGGGTGGGGTCGAGTCGCCCCAGGAGCTCTGGGAGCTGGTCGCCGCCGGTACCGACGCCGTCTCCGGCTTCCCCGAGAACCGCGGCTGGGACCTCGAGCGGCTCTACCACCCCGACCCCGACCACCTCGGCACGACGATCTCCCGCGAAGGCGGCTTCCTCCACCACGCCGCGGAGTTCGACGCCGGCTTCTTCGGCATCGGCGCCCACGAGGCGATGGTCACCGACCCGCAGGGACGGCTGCTGCTGGAAGCGACCTGGGAGGTCTTCGAAGCCGCCGGCCTCGACCCGGCCGCGCTCGCCGGCACCGATACCGGCGTCTTCACCGGCCTGATGCACCACGACTACGGGCAGGGCGGGTCGGGTTCCTCCGCCCTCGGCGGGCAGGCAGGCTCGGTCGCCGCCGGCAGCTTCGTCTCCGGCAGCGTCGCCTACGCCTTCGGCCTCGAGGGCCCGGCGCTGACCGTCGACACCGCCTGTTCCTCCTCGCTGGTGGCGATGCACCTGGCGGCGCAGGCGCTGCGCGGCGGCGAGTGCGGGCTGGCGCTGGCCGGCGGCTCGACGGTGATGGCAACGCCGGGGCTGCTGATCGAGCTGAGCCGCCAGCGGGCTCTGTCGACCGACGGGCGCTGCCGCTCCTTCGCGGGCGGCGCCGACGGCACCGGCTTCTCCGAGGGCGTCGGGCTGCTGCTGCTGGAGCGGCTGTCGGACGCCGAGCGCAACGGGCACGAGGTGCTGGCCCTGATCAAGGGGTCCGCCACGAATCAGGACGGGGCGTCGAACGGGCTGACGGCGCCCAACGGCCCCTCCCAGGAACGGGTGATCATGCAGGCGCTGGCCAACGCGGGGCTGGAGCCGGGTGAGGTCGACGCGGTCGAGGCCCACGGCACCGGGACCACGCTCGGCGATCCGATCGAGGCCCAGGCGATCCTCGCCACCTACGGCCAGGACCGCGAGAAGCCGCTGGCCCTGGGCTCGATCAAGTCGAACCTCGGCCACACGCAGGCGGCGGCGGGCGTTGCGGGCGTGATCAAGATGGCGATGGCGATGCGCCAGGGGGTTCTGCCGCAGACGCTGCATGTGGACGAGCCGACCCCGCATGTGGACTGGAGCGCGGGAGCGGTGGAGCTGCTGACCGAGCCGCGCGATTGGGATGCTGGGGATAGGCCCCGCCGCGCCGGCGTCTCCTCCTTCGGGATGAGCGGCACCAACGCGCACGTGATCCTGGAGGAGGCACCCGCGGTGGCCGCGCCGGTGCCGGTCGAGGCGGGGGAGGGTCGCGTCGCCCCGGCGGTCGTCCCCTGGCTGGTCTCGGCGAGGAGCGAGGAGGCGCTGCGGGGTCAGGCGGAGCGCCTCGTCTCCCGGCTGCGCGAGGACGCCGAGCTCGAGCCGGTGGACGTCGGCCTCACCCTGGCCACCAGGCCACCCCACGACTACCGCGCCGCCATCGTCGCGACCGAGCGCGAGCAGCTGCTGGCGGGGCTCGACGCTCTCGCCGCCGACGAGCCCCACGCCGCAATCGTCGAAGGCAAGGCCAAGACCGGCAAGCTCGCCTTCCTGCTCAGCGGCCAGGGAGCCCAGCGCGCCGAGATGGGCAAGGAGCTCTACGAGAGCTATCCGGCCTTCGCCACCGCCCTGGATGAGCTCTGCGCCGAGCTCGACACCCACCTGGAGCGCCCCCTCAAGGACCCGCTCTTCGCCGAGCCCGGCTCCGAGGACGCCGCCCTGCTCGACCGCACCCAATACACCCAGCCCGCCCTCTTCGCGATCGAGGTCGCGTTGTTCCGTCTCCTGCAGAGCTGGGGCCTGAAGCCCGACTTCCTCGTCGGCCACTCGATCGGCGAGCTGGCGGCGGCTCACATCAGTGGCGTCTTGAACCTCGCCGACGCTTGCAAGCTGATCAGCGCAAGGGGCGCCCTGATGGGCGCTCTCCCCGAGGGCGGGGCGATGGTCGCGATCGAGGCCTCCGAGCAGGAGGTCCTGGAGGACCTCCCCGAGGGCCTCTCGATCGCCGCGATCAACTCGCCCACCTCCGTCGTCGTCTCCGGCGAGGAGGACGCAGCCCTACAGCTCCAGGAGAGCTGGAAGGAAAAGGAAAGGAAGACCTCCCGCCTCACCGTCTCCCACGCCTTCCACTCCGAGCTGATGGAGCCGATGCTGGCCGAGTTCGAAACCGTTGCTTCTTCCCTCACCTACTCCGAGCCGACCATCCCGATCGTCTCCAACGTCTCCGGCGAGCCGCTGACGCCCGAGCAGGCCACCTCCCCCGCCTACTGGGCCGCGCAGGTCCGTCAGCCGGTCCGCTTCGCCCAGGGCGTCGAGCAGCTGGCCGAGCAGGGCGTCACCACCTTCCTCGAGCTCGGCCCCGACGGCATCCTCAGCGCCATGGCCAAGGCGACGCTCGCCGCCGCCGCAAGCGCCGAGCAGACTGCACTCCAGGGTTTGGGCCCCCATAGGGGCCAAAGAGCTGGAGCGAGTGCCGAGCAGACCGGCGCCGAGACCCCGCCCACGGTCGCCCCGCTCCTGCGCCGCGAACGCCCCGAGGCCCAGACCCTGGTCTCCGCCCTCGCCGCCGCCCACGTCGCCGGTGCCGCCGTCGACTGGGCCTCCTTCTTCGCCCCGGCGGCGCCCAAGCGCGTCGCACTGCCGACCTACGCCTTCCAGAGGCAGCCCTTCTGGGCCGGGGGCGGCGCGGCGACGGGCGACGTCGCCGCCGCCGGCCAGAGCGCCGCCGAACACCCGCTGCTCGGCGCCGTGATCCCGCTGCCCAAGGAAGAGGGCTGGCTGCTCACCGGCCGCATCTCCCCGCGCACCCACCCCTGGCTGGCCGAGCACATGGTGATGGGCGCCAGCATGCTCCCCGGCACCGCCTTCGTCGAGATGGCATTGAAGGCGGCCGAGCAGAGCGGCGGCGCCGAGGTCGAGGAGCTGACGATCGAGGCGCCGCTGGTCTTCGCCGATGCCGCCGCCGTGCAGCTCCAGGTCAGCGTCGGCGCCGCCGACGAGGAGGGCCGGCGCCCGCTCTCGATCCACTCCCGTCCCGAGACCGTCGAGGGGCCGGGCGCCGAGTGGCTCCGCAACGCCTCCGGCGCCCTGATCCCCGAGCTCGACGGGGCCGACGCCGTCGAGGGCCTGGTCCAGTGGCCCCCCGCCGGGGCCGAGCCGGTCGCGGTCGAGGGCTTCTACGAGCGCGTGGCCGAGGTCGGGATCGAGTACGGGGCGGCCTTCCGGGGCATGCGCGCCGCCTGGCGCCGCGGCGACGACGTCTTCGCCGAGATCGAGCTGCCGGCCGAGCAGGTGCAGGAGGCCGCGCGCTTCGCCATCCACCCGGCGTTGCTCGACGCCGCGCTGCACCCGGCGATGCTCGGCGGCGCCGGGGTCGAGGGGCTGCCGGTCCCCTTCAGCTGGAGCGGGATCCGCCTGCTCGGCACCGGCACCGGGGCGCTACGGGTGCAGCTGAGCAGCGAGGAGGGCGGCTTCTCGCTGCTGCTGGCCGACCCCTCCGGGATCCCGCTGGGCTCGATCCGCTCCCTCGCCGTGCGCCCGATCGACCTCGCCCAGCTGCAGGCCCAGGCCGCGACCCCGGGCGACTCGCTATTCGCGCTCGAGTGGCGGCGCCTGATCCTGCCCGAGCAGCCCGCCGCCGAGGTGCGGCTGGTCGAGTGCGCCGCGCCGGCGGGGGGCGATCGCGCCGCCGCCGCCCAGGCCCTCTGCGCCGAGGTCCTGGCGACCCTGCAGGAGGCGATCGCGGCCGACGAGGGCGACGCCGCCCCGGCCCGGATCGCCTTCGTCACCCACGGCGCCGTCGCCACCCGCGAGGACGAGGTCGCCGACCCGGCCGCCGCCGCGGCCTGGGGCCTGGTCCGCTCCGCCCAGGTCGAGCACCCCGAGCGCTTCGTCCTCGTCGACAGCGACGGCGAGGAGGCCTCCGAGGCCGCCGTCGCGATCGCCGCGGCGAGCGAGGAGGAGATGCAGATCGCGTTGCGCGAGGGCCTGGCGCTGGCGCCGCGCCTGGCCCGCGCCGGCGAGCCTGAGGGCGAGGCACCGCCGCTGGGGGGCGAGGGCACGGTGCTGATCACCGGTGGCACCGGCACCCTCGGCGCCCTCTTCGCCCGGCACCTGGCGAGCGCCCACGGCGCTCGGCACCTGATCCTGAGCAGCCGGCGCGGGCCGGAGGCGCCCGGTGTCGCCGAGCTGGTCGCCGAGCTGGCCGAGCTCGGGGCCGATGCCGAGGTCGTTGCCGGCGACGCCGGCGACCGCGCCCAGCTCGAGGAGCTGCTGGCGGCGATCCCGGCGGAGCGCCCGCTGACCGCCGTCCTCCACGCCGCCGGCGTCACCGACGACGGCGTCATCGACTCGCTCGACCCCGAGCGCCTCGCCACCGTCCTCGCCCCGAAGGCCGGTGCCGCTTGGCACCTGCACGAGCTGACCCGCGAGCTGCCCGGCTGCGAGCTCGTCCTCTTCTCCTCCTTCGCCGCCGCGGTCGGCAACCCGGGCCAGGGCAACTACGCCGCCGCCAACTCCTTCCTCGACGCCCTCGCCGCCCAGCGCCGCTCCGAAGGCCTGGCCGGGATCTCGCTGGGCTGGGGCGGCTGGGAGCAGGAGAGCGAGCTCAGCGCCGGGGACGGAGAGGGCGACCGCTCGCGGCTCGCCCGCGCCGGCGCCCGGGCCTTCTCCGACGCCGAGGGCCTGGAGCTGTTCGACCGCGCGCGCGCCCTCGACCAGGCCCACCTGCTTCCGGTCGGCCTCGACCTCGCCGCCCTGCGCGCCGCCGCCGGCGCCGGCATGCTGCTGCCGCTCTTCGCCGGCCTCGTCCGCATGCCCGCCCGCCGCGCCCAGCGCGGCTCGCTGGCCGAGCGCCTCGCCGGCATCGCCGCCGAGGAGCGCGAGGCGGTCGTGGTCGAGCTGGTCCGCACCCACGTCGCCGCGGCGCTAGGCCAGCCCTCGGCCGCCGCCGTTGGTCCCGCCGTGCCCTTCAAAGACCTCGGCTTCGACTCGCTGGCGGCGGTCGAGCTGCGCAACCGGCTCGAACAGGTGACCGGGTTGCGGCTGCCGGCGACGCTGGTCTTCGACTACCCGAGCTGCCAGGACGTCGCCGGCTACCTGCTCGCCCAGGTCGAGGGCAGCGGCAACGCCGACCTCCAGGTCGACGCCGCCCTCGACGGGCTGCGCTCGCTGCTGGAGTCGCTGGCCGCCGAGGAGCGTGAAGGGGCGGAGGCGCGCCTGCGGGCGCTGCTCGCCGAGGGCCAGGAGACCAGCGACGCCGAGGCGGACGCGGTCGAGCGGATCGAGTCCGCCAGCGCCGAGGAACTGCTGCAGATCGTCGACGAGGAGATAGGGGCCACATGACACGGGATGAGAACAAGCTGCTCGATTCGCTGAAGCGGGTGACGATCGAGCTGCGGGGGACGCGCGAGCGCCTGCGCGAGCTGGAGGCGCGGGCCACCGAGCCGATCGCGATCGTCGGCATGTCCTGCCGCTACCCCGGCGGGGTGAACTCTCCCGACCAGCTCTGGGAGCTGCTCGCCGCCGGCACCGACGCGATCTCCCCCTTCCCCGGCGACCGTGGCTGGGACCTCGAGGGCCTCTACGACCCGGACCCCGACACGCTCGGCACCAGCTACGCTCGCGAGGGCGGCTTCGTCGCCGACGCGACCCGCTTCGACCCCGGCTTCTTCGGCGTCCCGCCGTTCGAAGTGGCGGCGATGGACCCACAGCTGCGGCTGCTGCTGGAAGCCTCCTGGGAGACGCTGGAAAGCGCCGGCGTCGACCCGGTCGACCTGCGCGGCACCCAGACCGGCGTCTACGCCGGGGTGATGTACGGGGACTACGGGACCGGGGTGGCGGAAACGGCGACCGAGGGGCTGCCGCAGAGCGCCGGCACCGGCGGCAGCGTCATCTCCGGCGGCCTCTCCTACGGCTTCGACCTCAAGGGCCCGGCGCTGACAATCGATACCGCCTGCTCCTCCTCGCTGGTGGCGATGCACCTGGCCTGCCAGGCGCTGCGCGACGGCGAGATCGAGCTGGCGATCGCCGGCGGCGTCACCGTGCTCTCGACCCCGACCATCTTCACCTCGATGAGCCGCTACCGCGGCCTCTCCCGCGACGGCCGCTGCCGCTCCTTCGACGCCGCCGCCGACGGCACCGGCTTCTCGGAGGGCGTCGGCATGGTCCTGCTCGAGCGCCTCGCCGACGCCGAGCGCAACGGCCACGAGCCGATCGCCTTGATCCGTGGCTCGGCGATCAACCAGGACGGCGCCTCCAACGGCCCCACCGCGCCCAACGGGCCGGCCCAGGAACGGGTCATCCGCGAGGCCCTGACCGCCGCCGGCCTCGGTCCCGCCGACGTCGACGCGGTCGAGGCCCACGGCACCGGCACCCCGCTCGGCGACCCGATCGAGGCCGGGGCGATCCTCGCCACCTACGGCCAGGGACGCGAGGGCGCGGATCCGCTTTGGCTGGGCTCGATCAAGTCCAACCTCGGTCACACCCAGGCCGCCGCCGGCGTCGCCGGTGTGATCAAGATGGCGCTGGCGATGCGCCACGGCGAGCTGCCGCGCTCGCTGCACCTGGAGCAGCCCAACCAGCACGTCGACTGGTCGACGGGCCGGGTCGAGCTGCTGGCCGAGCCGCGCGAGTGGGAGCCGGGGGAACGGCCGCGCCGGGCCGGCATCTCCTCCTTCGGCCTCAGCGGCACCAACGCCCACCTGATCCTCGAGGAGCCGCCGCGCGCCGCCGCCGAGGAGGCCGCCGCCGCGCCCGCCGCCGCTCCGCTGGTCCTCTCCGCGCGCAGCGAGGCCGCCCTGCGCACGAGCGCCGAGCGGATGCGCGACCACCTGCTGGCGCATCCCGAGCTCGATCCCGCCACGGTTGCGGGCTGGCTCGCGACCCGCCGCCCCCACTACGAGCACCGGGCCGCGGTGGTCGCGGACGAACGCGAGCCGCTGCTCGCCGGGCTCGCCGCGATCGCCGCCGGGGCGGAGGCCGAGGGCGCCTTCACGGCCCCGGCCCCGGTCACCCTCGGCGCCGCCCCGGTCTTCCTCTTCCCCGGCCAGGGCGCCCAGTGGGCGGAGATGGCGGTCGAGCTGCTCGGCTCCTCGCCGGTGTTCGCCGGCGCGATCGGCGAGTGCGAGCAGGCGCTGGAGCCCCACGTCGAGTGGTCGCTGGAAGCGATCCTGCGCGGCGGCGACGCCGCCTCGGAGCTGGAGCGGATCGATGTCCTGCAGCCGGTGCTGTTCGCGACGATGGTCGCGCTGGCGGCGCTCTGGCGCGCCAACGGGGTCGTGCCGGGGGCGGTCGTCGGCCACTCCCAGGGCGAGATCGCCGCCGTCCACGTTGCCGGCGGGCTCTCGCTCGAGGACGCCGCGATGCTGGTCGCCAAGCGCAGCCAGATCTTCTCCCAGAAGGCCGGCCAGGGAGCGATGGCGCTGGTCGCCGCCGGCCCCGAGGCGCTCACCGAGCGGGTTCCCGGCTGGGCGGACCGGGTCTCCGTCGCCGCCCTCAACGCGCCTGCCCTGACCGTCCTCACCGGCCCCAACGACGGCATCGACGCGGTTCTCGCCGGATGCGAGGAGGAGGGGATCTGGCACCGCCGCGTGCCAGCCGCGGTCGGCGCCGGCCACTCGCCGCTGATCGACGACTTCCACGACGAACTGGTGGCGGTCGCGGCCGATCTGACCCCGCGCAGTGGCGAGGTTCCCTTCTACTCCTCCGTCACCGCCGGCCGCCTCGACACAGCCGAACTCGATCCCGAGTACTGGTTCCGCAACGCCCGCGAGACCGTTCGCTTCGGCCCCACGATCGCGGGGCTTCTGGGCGAGGGGCACCGGCGCTTCGTCGAGGTCAGCCCCAACCCGGTCCTCACCGTCGCCCTGCAGGAAGCGTTCGCGCACGAGCTCGGCGAGGCCGAGGCCGAGGCGTCCCTGACCCCGACCCTGCGCCGCGGCCATGGCTCGCTGCGGGACTTCTCGCTGGCCCTCGGCTCCGCCTGGGCCGCGGGCGTCGCGGTCGACTGGTCGGCGGCGACGGCACCGTCGCCGCGGCGGCTGGACCTGCCGACCTACCCGTTCCAGCGCCGCCACTTCTGGCTCGCCTCGCCGCCCCCCGGCCAGGCCGCGACCGCGGTTGCCGCCGGGGACGAGGGCGGAGCGGAGCCCGACGCCGCGCCGTCCTTCGCCGCGCGGCTCGACGGGATTCCCGAGGAGGAGCGCCGCGCCGCCGCCCTCGAGCTCGTCCTCGCCGAGCTCGCCGAGGTCCTCGGCGAGGACTCGCTCGCCGAGCTGGACCCGCACCGCCCCTTTCTCGAGCTCGGCTTCGACTCGGTCACGGCGATGCAGTACCGCAACCGCCTCAACGTGGCCACCGGCCTGCGGATGGCGGTCAGCGTCGCCCTCGACCACCCGACCCCGGCGACGCTCGCCGACCACATGCTCGAGCAGCTGCGCGAGGACGCGGCGGAACCGGAGGAGGGCGGGGCCGGCACCCTGGTGCCGTTCATGCGCAACGCGCTCGAGTTCGGCCGGGTCGACGAGTTCCTCGCCCTGGTCGACGCTCTGGCCGCCTTCCGCATGACCTTCGTCGACCCGGACGAAGCCGGGATCGAGCCCTACGCCGTTCGCCTCGCCGACGGCCCGGCCGCGGAGCGGCTGGTCTGCGTGCCCTCGCTGATGACCCACAGCGGCCCGCAGGAGTACGTGAAGCTGGCCCGAACCCTCAGCGGCGACCGTGGGATCACCACATTGCGCTGGCCCGGCTTCCTCGCCAGCGAGCCGCTGCCGGCCAGCGCCGGCGTCGCGGTCGACCTCCAGGTGGGGGCGATCGATCGCGCCTGCGGCGAGGCGCCGGTCGTCCTCGCCGGCCATTCCACCGGCGGCGCCTTCGCCTACGCGATCGCCCAGCGCCTGCAGCAGCTCGGGCGCCCGCCCGCCGCGGTGATCCTGCTCGACAGCTACCACCCGCGGCAGACCGCCTTCACCACCTCGGACGATCCCGAGACCCGGGCGATCGGCCTCGGGGTCCTGAGCTGGATCACCGCGTCGGCGGAGCCCGCCGGGCCGGTCGACGACACCAGGCTGACGACCGCGTTCACCTACATGCGCCTGCTCTCGGAAATCGAGATCGAGTCGCTGAGCTGCCCGGTGCTGCTGCTGAAAGCAGCGGAGCCGATCGTCGACAACCCGGCGATGGCGGAGTGGCTGCCGGAGTGGGGGGTCCCGCTGGAGCTGCTCGAGACGCCGGGGAACCACATGACGATGATGGACGCCCACGTCGAGGCTGCCGCCGGCTCGATCTCCGCCTGGCTGGAGAAATCGCTCGGCAAAGAACTCAAAACCAACACCGACACAGGGGAGGGGGTACGCGCATGAGCGTGCTCGATGCAGCGATCACCGGGGCGACGGCGGAGGAGATCTTGGCCGCCGGCGTCCCGTCCACCTACAAGGCGGCCTACGTCGAGGCCGAGGACGCGGCGCGGCTCTGGGACAAGCCGGACAAGGACGTGCGGGAGACGCTCAAGGTCGGCGAGGTGCCGATGCCCGAGCTCGCCCCGGACGAGGCGCTGGTTGCGGTGATGGCCGCGGGGATGAACTACAACACGGTCTGGTCGGCCCGTTTCGAGCCGATCCCGACCTTCGTCTTCCTCAACCAGCTGGCCAAGACCGGTGGCTGGAACGAGCGCCACGAGCAGCCCCAGCACGTGCTCGGCTCCGACGCCGCGGGGATCGTCATCCGCACCGGCGAGGCGGTGCGCAAGTGGTCGGCCGGGGACCCGGTCGTGGTCTTCCCGGCCTGGACCGAGGCCGAGCACTCGATGGAGTTCCACGACATGATCCAGACTCCGCAAAGCCGCGCCTGGGGCTTCGAGACCAACTTCGGCGGCCTCGCCCACTTCGCGATCGTCAAGTCGACGCAGCTGATGCCGAAGCCGCGCCACCTGACCTGGGAGGAGGCGGCCTGCAACACGCTCTGCGCGATGACCGCCTACCGGATGCTGGTCAGCCCCCACGGGGCCCCCTTCAAACAGGGCGACATCGTCTTCGTCTGGGGTGCCGCCGGCGGTCTCGGTAGCTACGCGGTCCAGCTGATCCGCAACGGCGGTGGTATCGCCGTCGGCGTCGTCAACTCCGAGGCCAAGGCGGCATTGCTGGAGGAGCTCGGCTGCGACGTGATCATCCGCCGCGACGAGGAGGGATTGGCCGAGCTCGAGGGCAAGGCGCTCGGCAAGGGGATGCGCGAAGTCGTCCGCCGCGAGCTCGGCGAGGACCCGCACGTCGTCTTCGAGCACGTCGGCGCCCAGACCTTTCCGGCCTCCGTCTACATGGTCCGTCCCGGCGGCAGCGTCGTCACCTGCGGCTCCAGCACCGGCTACGAACACGAATTCGACAACCGCTACCTGTGGATGCGGGCGAAGCGGATCATCGGCAGCCACGGGGCCACGTTGCAGGAGGCGCTCGAGTGCAACCGGCTGATCGGCATGGGCCGGTTGCAGCCGGCGCTGTCGCAGGTCTTCAGCCTCGACGAGACGCCGCAGGCGGCCCACGAGCTGCAGGCGAACAAGCACATCGGCAAGGTCGGGGTGCTCTGTCTGGCCCCCGAGGAGGGCCTCGGGATCGAAGACCGGCAGCTGCGCGAGCGGGTCGGCGCCGAGAAGATCGAGCTGTTCCGGAAGTACGGCTAGCGGTGCTCCTCCACACCCGGGAGTACGGCCCGGCCGGGGCCGCGGCGGTCGTTTGCGTCCACGGGCTCGCCCAGCACGGCGGCATCTACGACGAGCTCGCCGAGACCCTGGCCGCGGCCGGCCGCCGCGTGCTCGCGGTCGACCTGCGCGGCCACGGCGCCTCCGGCTACGAGCCGCCCTGGAACCTGGCGACCCACGTCGACGACCTGCTGGAGACCGCCGCCGGCCACGGCGTTGAGGTCGCGACCTGGATCGGCCACAGCTTCGGCGGCCTCGTCCTGGCGACGCTGGCGGCGCGGGCGCCGGAGCGGGTGCAGCGCCTGGCCCTGCTCGATCCCTGTATCGGAATGCCGCCGGACCTGGCCCTGATCGGGGCCGAACGCGACCGCCAGGATTGGAGCTTCGGCACCCCCGAGGGAGCCGCCAACGCGCTGCTCAGCGCCGAGACCGTGGTCGCCACCCCGGCCGCGACGATCGCCGCCTACGTCGCCGACGACCTCGTCCGCGGCAGCGACGGCCGCCTGCGCTTCCGCTACGCGCCCGCCGCCTTGGTCACCGCCTGGAGCGAGATGGCGCTGGCGCCGCCGCCGATCGCGCAGCTGCCGACATTGCTGGTCCGCCCGGTCGCCTCCTCGCACTCCGGCAGCTCCCAGGACCTGCGCTACCGCCAGGCGCTGGGCCCGCTGCTGCGGATGGTCGCCGTCCCCAACGGCCACAACGTGCTCTGGGAGTCGCCGGCCGAGACGGCGGCCGCGATCGCCGAGTTCCTCGGGGTCTAGGCAGGCTGGGCCACCGGCCCCGGCCGCAGGGCCTCGGGGTCGTGCCCGGGCCGGACCGCCAGGCCGGCGTCGCGCAGCGCCCGCAGCCGCTCGGCCGAGCGGCCCTGCGCCTCGAGGTCGTCGCCGAAGGGCGGGAAGCGGTGGTCGTCGAGGACCGAGGCGTAGTGGGCGACGTCGGCGCCGATGACGACGTCGCCGACCCGCACCGACTGGTGGCCGGCCGTGTGCCCGGGCGTGCTCAGCAGCTCGATCGAGCCGTCGCCGAGCAGATCGTGGTCGCCGTCGAGGAGGACGACGTCGTCGGCGATGCCCGCGTAGTCGCGGGGCTGGAGGAAGTTGCGCTCGACCGCCGCCCGGTCCTGGCCGGCCTCCCACTCGGCCCGTTGGATCGCGATTGGAACTCCCGCCGGCAGCAGCGCCAGGCCGCCGGCGTGGTCGAAGTGCAGGTGGGTGAGCACGACCCGGGTCACGGTCGCGAGGTCGACCTGCTCGGCGACCGAGCGCTCCTGCTCGAGCGTGAAGAAGGCGACCGCGGGGGCACTCTCGTAGTGGGCCTCGGCGTCGGCCGCGGCGGCCGGGTGCAGGCCGGTGTCGACCAGGATCCGCTCGCTTCCGGTCTCGATCAGGTAGGCGGGGATCGGCACCCGGATCGGCTTTTCGGGCTCCTCCTCCCCCTGCCGCCAGATCCCCCGCGCCGCGCTCATCCAGCCGACGTTCAGCATCTCGAGCTTCACTTCCGCCTCCTCGTTCGAATCCGCCGACACCGGTTTACCGCAGCAGCGCGATCGCCGTCAGGACCAGCCCGTCCTCGACCAGCCAGCGGCCCTCGAAGGCGCGGACCTCGGTCCCGTCCAGGCGCGGCCCCGGGGCCAGCAGCCGCGCCTGGAAGCGGCGCTCGCCGGGGTCGAGCTCGAGGCTGGCGTCCTCGAAGCCGAGCCAGCGCCCGGCCAGCGGGAACCAGGCCTTGTAGACGGACTCCTTGGCGCTGAACAGCAGCCGGTCCCAGTGGACGCCGGGCTCGGCCCGGGACAGCTCGGCCAACCGCGCCCGCTCCTCCGGCCGGGCGACGTCCGGCAGCAGCCCGTCCGGCAGCGGCGCGTGGGTCTCGGCGTCGATCGCGACCGCCGCCAGCTCGGCATCACGGGCGACCGCGGCGCCGCGGTAGCCGGCGGTGTGGGTGATCGCGCCGACGACGCCGGCCGGCCACTGCGGCTCGCCTTTCTCGCCGGCGAGGATCGGCCCCGGCTCGGCCCCGAGCGCGGCCAGGGCCCGATGGGCGCAGTCGCGGCCGCCGGCGAACTCATGCCGCCGTTTCTCCACCGCCCGCGCCACCAATGCTTCCTCCGCGGCGAAGCGGAACTCGGCCGGCTCGTCCCCGCGCGACTCGGCGACGGCGACACCGGCGGGCAGGATCGCCGCGATCACGCGGGCACCTCCGCCGCCAGGATCGGCCGCAGCCCCGGTCGTTTCCATTTGCGCCCGACCCACTCGCGCGGGTAGCCGAGCGAGACCTCCTCGAAACGGACGCCGTCGTGCCAGGTGGTGACCGGGATGTGGAGGTGGCCGTAGACGACCGCCTCGGCGCCGAAGCGGAGGTGCCAGTCGGCGGTCCGGGTCGTCCCGCACCACTGCGCGAACTCGGGGTGGCGGAGGATCCGGGTCGGCGACTCCAGCAGCGGGAAGTGGTTGACCAGGACCTTGGGCAGGTCCGGCGGGCAGGCTTCGAGCCGCGCCTCGGTCTCCTTCAGGCGGGCGTCGCACCAGGCCTCCCGGGTCGGGTAGGGGTCGGGCTGGAGCAGGAACTCGTCGACGCAGACGACGCCGGTCTCGTACGCCCGCCGCAGTGCCTCCTCCTTGTCGGCGAAGCGCTCGCGGCCGAAGGAGTAGTCGTAGAGGAGGAACAGCGGCGCGATCAGGGCCGGGCCGCCTTCCCCCTCCCAGAGTGGGTAGGGGTCCTCCGGCGTCAGCGCCCCGCGCTCGCGGCAGACCTCGACCAGGCGCCGGTAGCGCGTGTCGCCGCGCAGCTCCTCCTCGTCGTCGGGCCCCGCGTCCGCGGCCGCGCGCGGGGTCAGCAGCTCGTGGTTGCCCGGCACCCAGACCACCTTCGCGAAGCGCGCCGTCAGCAGCTCCAGCGCCCACTCCAGGTCGGCGATCGAGTCGCCGACATCGCCGGCGACGATCAGCCAGTCCTCGGCCGAGTGCGGCCGCAGGGTCGCCACGAACTCGCGGTTCTCGGCGTGGTTTACGTGGAGGTCGCTGATCGCGAGCAGCGTGCCCATCGGCGGCGCTCTACGCGAGCTCGCAGCGCGCCTGGTAGATCGAGGTGAAGCCGGATTCGAAGCCGTTGCGCGCGGCGCGCAGGTAGAGCCGCCAGACCCGCACCCGTTCCGGCCCCGCCAGCCGGATCGCCTCGTCGAGGTTGTCGTCGAGGTTGCGCGCCCAGTGTCGTAGCGTCTCCGCGTAGTCGGCCGCGAAGTCCTCGACGTGGTGGGTGACGAAGCCCGCCCGTTCCAGCGCCAGCAGGTTGCGCGAGAGGTGCAGCGGCGCCGCATCGGGGAAGACGTAGCGCTCCGAGAAGGCGCCGGCCTCGCCGTCGTTGTGGCGCAGGCGGGTGATGCCGTGGTTGAGCAGGCGTCCGCCCGGCTTCAGCATCCGCGCCAGGGTCTGCGCGTAGACCTCGATCTGGGCGGCGCCGACGTGCTCGACCATGCCGATGCTGGCGACCGCGTCGAACTTCTCGCCGGTCGCCGGCAGGTCGCGGTAGTCCATGACCCGGATCTCGACCCGGTCGGCGACCCCGGCTGCCTTCGCCCGCTGCCGCGCCTTCTCGGCCTGGGGCGGGGAGAGGGTGATGCCGAGCACGCTCGCCCCGTGTTTGGTCGCCGCCCAGAGCGGGAAGCCGCCCCAGCCGCAGCCGACGTCGAGCACCCGGTCGCCCTCCTCCAGCGCCAGCTTGCGGGCGACCGTCTCCAGCTTCTCCTCCTGCGCCTCCTCCAGGGTCTGCGCCCCGCGCGAGAAGATCGCGCAGCTGTAAACCATCGTCGGGCCGAGGAAGAGCTCGAAGAACTCATTCGAGACGTCGTAGTGGTGGCGCACGGCGCGGGCATCGCGCTCCTTGCTGTGGCGGCGCCCGCTCGGCCGCAGCTCAGCCGCCGGCCGCGGTGGCGGCTTGACCAGGCCGGCGGCGCGCACCGCGCCCAGCAGCAGCGCCCGCTTGTCGGCCCCGTCCAGCGCCGGCGGCTGCCAGCCGTCGAGCAGCTCGATCACGGCCTCGATGTCGTCGACCTCGAGCTCGCCGCTGACGTAGGCGCGGCCGAGCCCGAGCTGCCCGGGCGCCCTCAGCACGTGCGCCGCGGCCCGCGGCGAGCGGACGAAAAAGGTCGGCCCGTCGCCGGAGGTAGAGGGCAGGTTGCTGCCGTCCCAGAACTCGACCGCGAACGGCCGCTCGGGGATCCGCGCCTCGATCTCCCGCCGCAGAGTCGCCGTGTTCGCGAAGGCCATCGCGGCGCACCCTAACAATGGGCGATATTCGACATCGATTCATGACTTATTCGCGCCATGACGGTGCTCTGAGCCGTATGATCGCCGCAGTGTCCTCCGCCGCCGGCCCACTGCCTTCTGACATCCAACCGGTCGAGAACGAGATGCGGGATCGCATCATCACCGGCCTGGTGACGCTGATCCCCTTCGTCGCGATCGGTCTCGCCGCCTGGCAGGTCTGGGGCAGCGCCCTGCACTGGAGCGACGTCTTCCTCTTTCTCGGCCTTTATTTCCTCACCGGGCTCGGGATCACCGTCGGTTTCCACCGCCACCTCACCCACCGCGCCTTCAAGGCGGTGCCTTGGCTGCACGGGCTGCTGGCGATCCTTGGTTCGGCCGCGATCGAGGGCCCGGTCATCTCCTGGGTCGCCGACCACCGCAAGCACCACGCCTTCGCCGACGTCGAAGGCGACCCGCACAGCCCCCACGTGGACCACGGCCACGGCTGGAGCGGCGCCCTGCGCGGCCTCTACCACGCCCACATGGGCTGGCTCTTCATCCACACCCAGCGCGGCAACAAGGAGCGCTTCGCGCCGGACCTGCTCAAGGACCCGATCATCCGCTGGGTCGACGGCACCTTCCTGATCTGGGCGATCGGTGGGCTGCTGCTGCCCTTTTTCCTCGGCTGGGCGATCGGCGGCACCCTCTTCGCCGCCTTCACCGGCCTGCTCTGGGGCGGCCTCGTGCGTGTCTTCGTCCTCCACCACTTCACGTACAGCATCAACTCGCTCTGCCACGTCTTCGGCAAGCAGGACTTCGAGACCACGGACGAGTCCCGCAACCTGGCGCTGATCGCGATCCCGACCTTCGGCGAGGCCTGGCACAACAACCACCACGCCTTCCCGACCTCGGCCACCCACGGGCTCGGGCGCTTCCAGCTCGACATCTCGGCTCTGGTCATCGACGGCCTCGAGAAGACCGGTCTCGTCTGGGACGTGGTCCGGGTCTCACCTGAGCGCATGGCCGCCAAGGCCACTGGCCTGGGGTAGGGCGTGCCGCCAAAGACGCGTAATCGTCCCCCTCGCGCCACCGCGAAGGGAGGGCAGCGTGAACGCTTGATCGAAGCGATGACCCAGGTCGCCGCCCGCCATGGCTACCGCGATGCCAGCGTTGCCCGTGTGGTCGAGCAGGCCGGTGTCTCGCGGGCGACCTTCTACGAGCACTTTGCCGATAAGGAAGCCTGCTTCCTCGCCGCCTTCGAGCTCGCAGCCGGCCGGGTCGCGATGGCGCTGCAGCGGATCGAAGCCGACTTCTCGCCGGCCTCCCGTGGCAACGAGCTGCTCGACGACATGCTCACCAACATCGCCCGCGCCCCTGCCGCCGCCCGCATTCTCCTGGTCGAGGCGCTGGCCGGTGGGCCCCGCGTGCGGAAGGTCAACGACCGCTTCGTCCTCAATGTCGTCGAGGCGACCTTCGAGCGCTGGCTCGCCGGCCCCGGCGAGCACGGCTACCGGCTGACCGTGCCCGGGCGCGCGGTCTCGGAGGGCATCGGTGGCCTGCTGCTGATCCGCTGCTTCCGCGGCGAAACCGCCGGCCTCACCGGGCTCCGCCCCGACCTCCTCGCCTGGCTCGGCTCCTACGCGGTCGCGGAAGACCAGCCCCGTCTGGGCCCGGAGGAATGGCGCGCGCTCGGGGCCGGGCTGGTCGGGAAAACCGGCGCCGGCTTCGTCGCCGACGAGCCGGTCGAGAAGCTTCCCCGCGGCCGCAGCGCCGCCAGTCCGGAGGAAGTGACGGCGGCCCAGCGGCAGCGGATCATTGCCGCGGTCGGGAAGCTGGCGCGGACCCAGGGCTACCTGGCGACGACGGTGGCGGACATCGTCAAGGCGGCACCGGTCACCCGTGAGGTCTTCTATGAGCTCTTCCGCAACAAGGAAGACGCCTTCCTCGCCGCCCAGACCGCCGGCATCGAAAGAAGCATCCCGCTGACCGGGGCCGGCTTCTTCGCCGGCGAGACCTGGCCGGACCGGGTCTGGGGTGGGCTCGAGGCGCTGCTTAGCTACGTCTCGACCGACCCCGCCGTGGTCTACCTCGACGTGATCGAGAGCTACGCGGCCGGCGAGGCAGCATTGCGGCGCTCGTTCGACAACCGCATGGCCTACAGCCTCTTCTTCGAAGACGGCTACCGGCAGCGGCCGGAGGCCGAACGACTTCCCCGCCTCTGCTCGGAGGCGATCGGCAACGCGATCGTCGGCCTGATGCGCTGGCACGTCGGCGAAGGCCGCACCGAACGGATGCTGGAAATCCTCCCGCTCACCACCTACGTGGCACTGGCGCCGTTCATCGGCGCCGAGGCGGCGATGACCTTCATCGAGGCGAAAGCCGCCGCCGCGAAGCCCGCCTCCGCTTAGTAGCGGGCGCCGACCGGTTGCACCGCTTCCCGTCTCTCCACGCCGAAGGCGGGGACGTCGAAGACGGCGCGGACGCTGCGGCGGATTTCCCCCGGCAGGCTGTAGCGGGCGGCGGGGCGGCCCGGAGTTTCGCCGTCGCTCTGCGCCGGGTGTTCGCGGATCACGCCGAGCGAGACCAGAGCGTCGAGGTGGCGACGCAGGGTCTGGCTGCTGGCCTGCCCCCGGGTCGCCAGGTCAGATGTCGTTGCCTCGCTGACCTGACTGAGGGACCGCAGGATGCTGAGCCGAATCGGGTCGGCGATAACTTCCAGCCATCCTGCAGCTCCGGCAGTGGCCGAGGCCTCCGTAGAGTGCTGCATCCCTGTATCCCCCTGCTGATTATGAACAACGATGGTTGAAGTACTACTCCCACTTCTGTGACGGGAACTACTGGCCGAGTACTGTCGAAACAACGTGTTTATCTCCCGTTCAGAGGCATGTATACCGACATGTCGGAAAAATGGCAAGCGGTTCGAACCCGCGTACCGCTCGGTTTCCTAAACAATGACGGTTTTTTTGGAGACCGGTGTCGCCGGCTCAGGGAGTCGCCGCTGACTCATAGGAGTCGATCCAGCCACCGCAGGCCGCGGCGAGGGCGACCCGGCGGTGGGGCCGGTCCGGGACGGCGACCAGCTCGCCCAGATAAGCCTCGCCGTCGTAGCCGCTGAGGCGCTGCAGCGCGGTTGCGTCGGCGCTGCTCACGGTAAAGCGGATCCTGCCGCCGTCGCTCTCGTAGCGGCCGGCGGGCCAGAACTGGCCGTTGTTGCCGAGGCTGATCGTGTTCGGGCGCTGGCCGTCGAGCGCCGCCACCAGCGGCGCGCGGAAGCCCGCTGCCGAGAGGGTCAGATCGAAGGGGGAGAAGTACTGGATCGAGAGGTTCCAGGCCCCGGCCGGGAGCGCCAGCGTCTGCGAGGTCTCGGCCCCGGTGCCGAGGATGCTGCCCTCGTCCCAGGCCGCTTTCGGCCCGATCGCGGCGCCTGGGAACAGCGAGGCGCGGCCGGGGTTGGCGAGCAGGACGCGGATCTCGGGAGCGGCGCAGCCGGCGAGCGCCCCGGCCTCGGTCCCCTCGAGCAGGACATGACGGTCCTCCGGGGTCGGTCCGGTGCGCCTCCAGAGCACGTAGGAGGGGGTCGCGGCGATCCGCTTGAAGTTCGGCGGCGGCTTGCTGTTCCAGGCGGCGCGCCCGGCGACCACGTAGTCGAAGCGTTCGAGCGTGCCGTGCGAGAAGGAGTCGAAGTCGATCGGGCCGTAGGCGTCGCCGGTGTCGAACGGCTTCTCGGGGTTGGCGGAGACGTCGGAGTCGGGGAACTCGACCAGCGGCACGTGCGTGTCCGCGCCCATCAGCCCGTATGCCGCGTAGCGGTCCTGACCCGCGTAGAGCACCGGCTTGCCGTGGACGATCGGCAGGAAGGCCCGCAGCTCGCTGCCGTGGCCGGGCGGCCCGACCGGCGCGTCGCGCAAGGCCAGGAAGCTCGAGTACACGGCACCGCCGACGAAGACCACCGCCAGCAGCGACCAGGCGAGGCCGAGCGGGCGCCGACCCCCGAACTCGCTCAGCAGCGGGCGGATCGCGACCAGCATCGCCAGCGGCGCCAGGATCATCAGCGCCTTGGCCTGGGAGTAGTCGCCGCTGGTCGGCAGCGAGGCTAGGTAGAGGAGGGCGCAGGCGCCCAGCGCGACCGGGATCGTCAGCTCGCCCCGTCGCGCCCACCAGGCGACACCCGCCAGTAGCGCCAGCGCCGCGATCGCCCCGGCCAACCCCGGCAGCTGGGCGCCGCCGGCGGCGTCGAGCCGGTAGTTCGCCGCCGGCCAGATTCCCAGCGCCTCGAGCGGGGAGACGGGGCCGTAGGTGTTGCTGGCGGCGACTTTGTTGAAGCTGCTGGCGAAGCCGAAGGGCCCGACCACGGTCGCCACCACCGCCAGCCCGGCAAGGAGGACCAGGGTCAGCAGCGTCGCCGGCCGCAGCAGGAAGCGCAGCAGCGCCCGCGGCCGCAGCGCCCGCCGCACCGGCGGCTGGGTCAGGCTCCAGAGGGCGACGATGGCTACCGGCCAGGCGAGGCCGGCAAAGCTGTACGAGAAGAAGATGCCGCTGGCTAGGGCGAGGGGTGGGAGCGCGGCCAGCCAGGGTGCCGCCCCAGACACAGCTCGCGGTGCTCGCTGTTGAGTGTCTGGGGCGGCACCCTGGCTGGCCGCGCTCGGCGCGGACTCCTGGCCGGCGGAATCGTTCTCCCTGTCGAGTGTGAGTAGGTAGAGGGCGGTGGTGAGGACGAAGAGGGCCTCGGCGGTCTCCTTGAAGGCGGCTTGGGCGTAGTAGGAGGCGGCGAGGTAGGGGAGGGCGACCAGGGAGGCGGCGAGGACGCGGCGGCCGGGGGCGAGGTCGCGCAATGCGCCGAGCGCGGTCAGGCCGGTCAGCACCCCGATCGCGACGATCTCGCCGACGAAGGCCTGGCCCAGCCCGATCCCGGGGAAGGCCGCGGTCGCCACCGCCAGTCCGTGCGGTCCCAGCGGGTAACCGGTGTCCGGCGCCGGGCCGAAGCCGCTGCGCAGCCACTCGGCCCAGGCCAGGTGCAGGCCGAGGTCGTTGTTGAAGCCGACCCCGAGCAGGCCCCAGCGGCCGGCGATCGCGAACGGGATCGCCAGCACCAACGCGATCGCCAGCGCGACCGGCAGGCCTTCCCGCAACGCTCCCGGTGCCGCGTAGGGCAGCCGCCAGGCGAGGGCCGCGGCGACGACCACGAGCAGAACCACCCCGAGGGTGACGCTGGTCCCGTGCCCCGGCGCCCGCGCCAGCACCCCGGTCACCGCCAGCACCGCCGCCAACCCGACCCCAGGCTCCAGCCACGACCACGAACGCCGGCCCGCCAGCGAGAGCAGCGCCCGCCCGACCAGCAGCGAAACGGCGCAGATCAGCGCCGCCGAGGCGTAGGTCCCGATCATCAGGAACGGCAACTTATGGCAGCCGGCCGCACGATGCCGCCCGCGGCGGCGCCCGCCGGGCTCAGTGCTTCTCCGCCGCGCGTTCCAGCGTCGCCCGCAGGCTCTCGCCGCGCAGCGGGTGCTCGTGGCCGGGGGCGACCACCTTGGGATCCAATGCCGCCAGCTTGCGCACCGACTCCTTCGCCTGCTCGTGGTCCCAGGCCCAGGCCGGGTGGGGGACGCTGGCCTCGCCCTCGGGCAGCGGTTTCAGCCGCGCCGAGTCGACCAGGTAGACGGTGTCGCTGACCAGGGCGACGCGGTCGCTCTCGCGCCAGAGGCCGATCAACCCGGGCGCGTGCCCGGGGAAGTGGACGACGCGGAAGCCGGCGACCTCGTCGCCCTCGGCGACGGTGCCGGCGATCTTCACCGCGCCGCCGTCCCAACGCCGCAGCAGGAACGGGTACAGCCGCCGCACCCAGGCGACCGGCAGCTGCGAGAGGTCCATATATGGAGCGATCGCGGCGTCGCTTTCGGCGTCGGCGACGTCGTCGGCGTGGCAGTAGACCGGTGCCCCCATGAATGGAGCGGCGCCGCGATGGTCGGCGTGGGCGTGTCCGAGCACCACCCGCTTGACGCCCCCGAGTTGCTCCGCCGCCGCCCGCGCCTTCCGGCGCATCGCCTTGGTTCCGGCGTCGAACTGGACGACCCCGTCGCCGTCCTCGATGAAGTAAATGTTCATCGCCCCGCGGAAGTCGCCGCGCAGCAGCCAGACTCCGTCGGCAACTCGCTCCAGCCCCATGCCCCAAGGGTAACCCCGGCTAGGGTTCCGCGCGTGCCTTGGATCTGGAAAGCGGGGATGGTCGTGCTCGTCGTCTGTCTGATCGCCTCGATGGCGATCGCGATCGTCCGCCTCGCCACCACCCCGACCGAGATCCTCGGCGACGGCTTCCGCGGGTTGCCTGCCCACTCGCGGCGTTAGTATCGGGCGCGTCAGCGACCGAGCAGAGGAGGCGGCGTGTTCACTCGTATCGTGGTTGGTACCGACGGCTCCGAGACCGCCGGCGAGGCGGTTCGCCAGGCGCTCGACCTGGCCAAGCTCGCGGGGGCGACGGTCAGCATCGTCAGCGCCTACGCGCCGGTGCCCGACCGCAAGGTCAAGGACCAGCAGCGCGAGGCCCCGGCCGACGTCCAGTACGAGCTCGGCCCGCGCGAGGACGTCAACCTCGTCCTCGACAGCGCCGCCGCCGAAGCCCGCAAAGAGGGGATCGAGGTCCAGACCCACGCGGTCGAGGGCGACCCCGCCGAGGGGATCCTCACCGTCGCCGAAGAGACCAAGGCAGACCTGATCGTGGTCGGCAACAAGGGGATGACCGGCGCCCGCCGCTTCCTCCTCGGCAGCGTCCCCAACAACATCTCGCACCACGCCCCCTGCAGCGTGATCATCGTCAGGACCACCTGAGGTTCTGATCGGTCTGGGGGCTAGTCGCCAGGACCAGGAAGCGGCGCCGCGGCGTCAGCCGGGTCCGTGGCCCTGGCGGCGTCGATCAGGCCGGCGCCCTGACGGTACGGGGATTGTTCGATGCCGCGGGCGGTCAGCCGCAGCTGTTTGGCGACGCCGTTGACGCGGGGTTTCGCGCCGACGCCGGTTTCCGGGTAGAAGCGCGGGCCGCGGTAGGTGTCGGCGGCGAGGATCATCGCGGCGACGCCGCTGACGTGGGCGGCGGCCATCGAGGTGCCGACGTAGTTGCCGGGGATCGCGAAGATGCGGGTCGAGGCCGGGCGCAGCGTCACCTGGTAGATCGGCCGGGCCGAGATCGAGGGGCAGCCCGCGGTGGGGATGCCGCCGCCGGGCGCCAGCACGTCCAGCCCCTTGCCGGGCAGCGAGTAGTCGCCGAGGCAGCCGCCCTCGGTGGTGCCGCCGACGCCGATCACCCGCGGGCCCGTGGCCGGCTCCGAGATACAGGTCTCCGAGCCGAGGTTGCCGACCGAGGCGACGGCGACGACGCCGGCGGCGTAGGCCTCGCGCAGCGCTTCGTCGATTTCCGGCACCTCCTTGCCGCAGCCGAAGTTGAAGCTCATGTTGATCACCTGGGCGTCGTGGGCGATCGCGAAGCGGATGCCCTTGGCGATGTCGCTGGCACGGCCGCGGCCGTGTTTGTCGAGTACCCGCACCGGCATCAGCTTCGCCCGGTAGGCGAGCCCGGTCAGCGCCACCGAATTGTCGGTCTTCTCGCCGATCGTGCCGGCGACGTGGGTCCCATGTCCGTTTTCGTCGAGCGGAAAGGGGTCCTTGTCGATGAAGTCGTAGCCGGGGGCGAACTGGCCGGAGGCGAAATCGGGGCTGCGGACGAACTTGCCGCGGTCGCGGTAGGCGACGCCGGTGTCGAGCACGGCGACGGTGACGCCTTCGGCGCCGGGGTGGCCGAGTTCGTCGAGGTGGCGCCAGGCGTTGACCGCGTCGATACCGCCGGGGGAGATCGGCAGTCGCCCGCCGGCGCTGCCGCCGGCGGGGAGGAAGTTCCACTGCTTGAAGGCCCAGTCGCCGGCGCTCGCCGAGGCTTCCGAGGCGCCTTCCAGCGTGCCGGGGTCGTTCGGCAGCACCAACCCGAATTCGGGGGTGGGGGAGGCGGAGGCGGTGGCGATGTAGTCGGGCTCGGCGTAGGCGACGCCGGGGCTTTGGCGCAGCGCCGCCGCGCTCGCCGGCACCGCCGCGCCGGCGGGGAGCGCGACCGTGCGCCCGTGCCGCTCGCCGTCGAACTTGACGATCAGCCGCTGCGGCGCGAACCCGTGCGCGGCGCCGAGCCCGGTGCTTGCCCCCGCGGGGGCCGCACCCACGGCGAGCAGCGCGAGCAGGGCCGCGCAGGCGTGTATCGGAAGCAGTCGTCTCATCTCGTCGGTCTCCCGCCGGTTCCCCCTGCGTTCCGGGCGAGCCCTAGAGCTAACACCAGCAGGCCGGCGAAGTTGTAGGGGTACATACTCCCGGATCGATGAGCACAGCCGACGGATCGAATGGGGGGGGCAACGCCGCTGTCGCCCATGAGGAGGCGATGGGCCTCGCCCTCGAGCAGGCCACCCGCGCCGAGGCCCATGGCGACGTCCCGATCGGCGCCGCGATCCTCCGCGACGGCGAGCTCCTCGCCGCCGCCGGCAACGAGCGCGAGCTGCGCAAGGACCCCACCGCCCACGCCGAGATCCTCGCCATCCGCGCCGCCGCCGCTGCCCTCGGCGGCTGGCGCCTACCGGAGACGACCCTCTACATCACCCTCGAGCCCTGCGCGATGTGCGCCGGCGCCATCGTCCTCGCCCGCATCCCCACCGTCGTCGTCGGTGCCCCCGACCCCAAGGCGGGCGCCGCGGGCAGCGTCATGGACGTCCTCCGCGAGCCGGCTCTGAACCACAGCCCCGAGGTGATCTCCGGCGTCCGTGCCGAGGAGTGCGCGACCCTCCTGAGGGAGTTCTTCGCGGCGCGTCGCAATGCGTAGTCCGGGAGGCCGGGGGTAGGGGTTCCGCTTAACTTTTTTGGGGATCCCTAGGGCTGTCGCCCGAAGCGAAGCAGCAAAAAAGTGCAAGACGCTCCACCCCTACCCCCGGCCTCCCGAATTAGCTCGACACCTGGGTCCTCGTCCCCAGGAGTGGTTTGACCCAGTGTTCTTTCCCCAATCCTTCTGCGGTGGGTAGGGCAAGCAGGGCAAGGAAGAGAGGTCCGGGCAGTGCTCTGCACGACCGGACCTCGATGACGCCGCCATGCGCCGCCCTACGCGACGGAGAGGGAGGGATTCGAACCCTCGAGACGGGTTAACCCCGCCCACGCGATTTCCAATCGCGCTCCTTAAGCCACTCGGACACCTCTCCGGGGTGCTCGGGAAAGCCTAGCTGCGCGCCGCCGCAAACCGCGATCAGGCTTGGCGCAGGGCGGGGACGCTGGGGCGCACCGGCAGCTGCGCGTCGCGGTAGTCGTCGAGGGTGACGACGATCGCCTCGGATTCGGGCAGCGGTGCCGCCGCGGGACGGTGGCCGCGCAGGCGCTCGTGGCTGCAGACGACGTAGCACCACTCCATCAGCCGCAGGCGCGAGTCGGCGTCGATGTCGGCGATCGTGGCGCCGACCAGGAAGCGACCCTCGACCTCGCGGCAGCTGCGCACCTCGACCTGGGCCGCGATCTCGTGCGGCTCGCCACTGGCGTCGTCGAGCCTCAGCAGCAGGGCCGGCCGGGCGCCGATCTCCAATGGCCCCTCGGCGACCAGGCCGACGCCCGAGGCGCTGGCGTCGACCAGCCGGGCCGGCACGTAGGCGTCAGCGGTGAAGCAGTGCGCTTCGGCGTCGCCCTCGAAGCGGTAGACGAGCCGCCGCTGGCGCCGCCGCCCGACCGTCCACAGCGTCTTCCCCAGTCGCCGCAGCTCGAACAGGCCCAGCAACGGCACGATCACGGCCGCGATCCCGGGCATGTCCGGCAGCGGCCCGATCCCGGCCAGGTCGAGCAGCCGCAGCAGC
This sequence comes from uncultured Solirubrobacterales bacterium, assembly GCA_963735255.1. Lineage (GTDB taxonomy): Bacteria > Actinomycetota > Thermoleophilia > Solirubrobacterales > 70-9 > VAYN01. The sequence goes on from CAVTKC010000001.1 coordinate 211,362, forward strand.
GTCCCGGTCGCGAGCAAGACCGTGCAGAAGACGACCAGGCGCAGCTTGCGGACGGCGTCGAGGCCGCCGCCGTCGCGGCCCTGCTTCGGCGTCACCTTGAAGGCGGTCCTGCCGGGGCGCACGACGCAGCGCAATGCGCGGGTGTAGATCTCCATCGTCAGCAGCTCGTAGTGGGCGGTCTCGGGGATCCGCATGTAGCCGCGCGCCAATGCCATCCCGGCGCTGAGGTTGAGCGCCAGCGCCGGCAGCCACAATGCCGCCAATGCGAGGACGCTGATCTTCATCGGCAGCGCCCCGGTCCACAGCACCAGCCCCAGGGTCACCAGCAGCAGCAGCCGCATCGGCGGCGCCAGGTAGGCCAGCAGGCTGGCCAGGTAGGAGAGCCGCTGCAGCGGCCGCAGCTCCCGCGCCCGCAGCGGCGACTCGGGCAGGGTGAAGACGGCGAGGTTGCCGCGCGCCCAGCGGTCGCGCTGCAGCAGGTAGCCGTCGAGGTCGTGCGGCGCCAGCCCCTGGACCAGAACCTCGTCGTGGTAGCGGCTGCGCCAGCCGTGGCGCAGCAGCCGGATCGTCGTGTGGAAGTCCTCGGCGATCGTCTCGGTCGCGACGCCGCCGATCTCGAGCAGCGCGTGGCGGTTGATCAGCGCCGCCGAGCCGCACCAGTAGACGGCGCCGTGGCGGTCCTTGCCGGGGCAGACGACCCGGTAGAAGAGCGACTGCTCGTGGCGCCCGGCGTCGTAATGCTGGGCGGAGTCGTGGTTGAAGAAGTCGTGCGGCGTCTGCACCACCGCCATCCGCTCGTCGTCGAAGTAGCCGACCAGAGCATCGAGCGCGTCGGGCATCGGCACGTGGTCGGCGTCGAGCACCAGCACCAGGTCGCCGTCGGTCCGCGGCAGCGCCGCGTTGAGGTTGCCCGCCTTGGCGTGGGAGTTGTCGGCGCGGACCAGGTAGCTGGCGCCGGCCATTGCCGCCAGCTCCTCCATCTCGGTCCGGCGGCCGTCGTCGAGCAGGTAGGTCGTGTGCGGGTAGGTGAGGGCGCGGCAGCCGGCCAGCGTCGCCATCACCACCTCCACGGGCTCGTCGTAGGTGCAGACGTAGACGTCGATCGCGCGCCCGGGCGTCGCCTGCGGCCGTCGCGCGGGCGGGGTCGACCAGGAGAACCAGGTGAGGATCGCCAACGCGTAGATCCCGTAGACCTCGGTCGCCAGCAGCATCGCGAACAGCACCGGGTTGGCCCCTTCGCCGCTCCAGCCGATCCGCCAGGTCAGGTAGCCGACCCCCCACAGCAGCGCCAGGAGCGCCAGTGCCCGCAGCAGGCCTTGGTGGCGGTCGAAGAACCGCCCGGCTCGGGTCTGGGTGCCGTTGTCCACATTGTGTTGATCGACAGCGGGGAGACGGCCTTTAAGCCTGCGGCCCGCCCCGCATCCCTAGAATCAGCGACCGACTGAGTTCCCCGGAGGGGTGCCGGAGCGGTTGAACGGGGCAGTCTCGAAAACTGTTGGCGTCGCAAGGCGCTCGTGGGTTCGAATCCCACCCCCTCCGCTGCGGCCGTCAGGGCGGCGCCGGGCGGCGTCATCGGTCGCTCACGTGCAGAGCACGCTTCGCTCCCTGCTTCCTTGCCCGGCTTGCCCTGACAGCCGCAGGGCGCGGGTCAGGGGTTCGGAGGCTCGACGGCCCAGATTGCCAACGGCGGCGGCAGGAGCAGCAGTGCCAGGCTGACGAGCTCGGCGACGGCGTCGGCGGTGCCGAAGCCCTCGAGGTGACCGGCGTGGAAGAGCAGGTGGATCGTCGCGGTCAGCAGCCAGGCGACGCAGACGGCGCGGACCAGGGTGCGATCGAGGGTCCAGGCGGCCCAGGCGAAGAGGACCGCGAAGCCGAGGTAGAGGCCGCCGACGTCGGTGACCAGGTGCTCGTTGTAGGGCGGCAGCAGCTCGACCCAGTGGGCGAGGAAGGGGAAGTCCTCGTAGAAGGTCCGCGGCAGTACCGCGGCCGTGAACCCGATCAGCAGGGCCGAGGCGAAGAGGAAGCCCAGGGCCACCCGGGCGCTACGGGCAGATCGCATGCGCGGGAGTTAACAACGTTTTTGAGAAAAATCCCCGCAAAGGCGGATCCCCACGCCACCATGGGCGAGGAGGAGGACTACTGCAGCGCCAGCGCGAGCTCCTCGCTCGCGGCCTCGTGGCCCGCATACGGAAGGACCAGGAAATACATCATCGAGGGCAGGAGAGCGTCGAGGTCGTCGACCTCGTGCTTGTTCAGGCGCGAGTAGAGCAGCGCTTCGACGCCGCCGACGATTCCGGCGGCGGTGACTGGCGAGTGCGACGGTGCGTCCGGCATCAGCTCGCGCACCTGGGCGTCGATGCAGCCGGCGAAATGGTCGAGGAGGTCGTCGCGCCGCATCACCGCCTCGACGCTGGCCGCGCGTGCCTCGACGATCAGGGTACGGGCCGCATCCTGTTCGGCGGCAGTGAAGTGCAGCAGCGTTTCCAAGCCGAAGCGGAGCCGGTCGCGCCAGTTGTCGCCGCCCTTCGCGGCGGCGGCGGCGACCCGCTCGCGCAGACGTGCGGCGGTGACGTCGAAGGCGGCGAGGAAGCACGCTTCTTTGTTCGCGAAGTGCTCATAGAAGGTGGGGCGGGAAACTCCAGCCCGTTCGATCACGTCCTGGACGTTGGCTTCCCGGTAGCCGAGTTCGGCGGCGGCCCGGAGCATCGCCGCCAGCAGGCGCTCGCGCTGGACCGCGCTGACCAGGTCGGACGGCAGCTTGCGGACGCCGGAGGGGAACCTTCCGTCGCTACTGCTGAGCAGCTCGACGGCGGCGTCGACCTGCGAGGACGGCCACTGATCGCCGATCGCCGCGACCAGCTTCTCCTCGCTCAGTTGGATTCGATCGAATGGCACCGGGAAACCACTGCGTTTCCAAATAGTACGTCAGAAGTTTCCTCAAGGTACCAGAAGAGTTGCTGGCGTGCTTCCGTTTTCGCAGGCCGCGGTTATCCTTCGGCCAATGCCCCCAACGCCACCCGGGGGAGCCTCGGTGAGGTCGATTCGGCCCGAGCTTCCACGAGAGTTCATCGCAGTGCGTAAGCGACGTCGCATCATGAATGCGATGGCCGAACTGACCGCGGAACAAGGTTATGAGGCAACGAAGATTGCCGACATCGTCCGCCGCGCCGGCGTCGCCCGCAAAACGCTCTACGACAACTTCGAGGGCAAGGAAGAGGTCTTTCTCGCCGCCTTCGACACCACCGTCGCCGAGGTTGGGGAGCGGCTCGACCTTGCCTGCGCCGAGGCCGGTGCGGAAGACATCGACCGCATCGCCGCCGGCCTTCGCGCCTTCCTCGGCTACGTCGCCGAGAACCCCGCCGCGGCCCGCATGTGCATGGTCGAGGCGATGTCGGCGACACCGGCCGCCTCCGCCCGCTACGACGCTGCAATGCAGCGATTTGTCGACCTGCTGCGGGAAAACACGCCGACCGGAGCGGATCTGCCGGCGACGATCGAGGAGACCCTGGCGGGTGGTGTGGCCTGGATCCTGCATCAGCAGATCCGCCGGGGCGAAGCCGAGGGGGCACTCGATCTGATGCCGGAACTGCTCGACTTTGTGCTCTCGCCTTACCAGGGCATTGCCAAACTTGGCAGGGAGCCGGGAGACGAAAGTGACAGTACGGTGGCAGACTCCAATGGTTAATGGAGCGCTTACCCCGTGGCCGCCACGGTCTTTCGCCCGAGTTCGTCGCCCGTAATCAGCGTGAGAGGCTGATTGCCGGGCTAACCGAAGTCCTCTTCGAGGTGGGGTACCAGAAGACCACTGTTTCTCTGATCGGTCAGCGGGCGTCGGTCTCCAAGAGTGACTTCTACAAGCACTTCGAAAGTAAGGATGACTGTTTCTTCGCGGCCTACGAAGCGGCGGTCGAACGGATCCGCAAACAGGTGACCGACACCTGCGCGGAGCGCAAGGACGCCGAGTGGTCGTTGCGCGTCCGCGACGCGATCGCGTCGCTGCTGAAACTGCTGGCCGCCGACCCCGCGCTGGCCAGCATTTCGCTGGTCGAGGGCCTGCGCGCCGGCCGCGGTATCTACGACCGCTACCAGGCCGCGGTCGAGAGCTTCGTCCCCTACCTCCGCGATGGCGCCCCGAAGGCGCCCGAGGGCGACCCGGTGCCGGCGGCGATGGACGAGGCCGTGGTCGGCGGCATCGCCTCGCTGCTCGGCCGGCGGGTGCTGGCGGGGGAGGCGGAGCGAATCGACGAGCTGCTGCCCGACGTGCTCGAGTTCGCCTTGACGCCCTACCTCGGCGCGGCCGAGGCGAGGCGAATAATCTCTGCCGGATGAGCGAGGCTCCAAGCGCGGCGGCCCTGGGCGATCCCCGGACCGGCGCTGAGGCGGGCGTCTTCCCCTCGCAGGCGCTGAACGCGGCGATCGAGCGCGAGTGGGTCAGCTCCGGCGACTACCGGATCCGCCCGGAGGCGATCCAGCCGGCCAGCATCGACCTCCGGCTCGGCGATTTCGCCTGGGCATTGCGCTGCTCCTTCCTCCCCGACGTCGACTCGACCGTCGAGGAGAAGGTCGAGGGCCTCGCCTTCCAGAAGATCGACCTGCGCGACGGCGCCGTGCTCGAGCGCGACCGGCCCTACCTGGTGCCGCTGATCGAGGAGCTGGCGCTGCCCGAGGACGTGCGGGCGAAGGCGAACCCGAAGAGCTCGACCGGCCGCCTCGACGTCTTCACCCGCGTCATCACCGACCGTCACCACCGCTTCGACGACGTCCGCCCGGGTTACCGCGGCAAGCTCTACCTGGAGGTGGTGCCGCGCTCCTTCGCGATTCAGGTCCAGACCGGGCTCTCGCTGAACCAGCTGCGGCTGGCCCGTGGCGAGGTCCGCCTCGGCGACGCGCGGATCCGCGAGCTGCAGGGTGAGGAGCCGCTGCTCTACCTCGATTCGGAGCCGGTGGCGCAGGCCGACCTGGCGATCGCCGACGGGCTCTTCCTCAGCCTCGACCTCTCCGGCCCCGCCGACCGCACCGTCGGCTACCGGGCGAAGAAGAACAGCCTGCCGGTCGACCTCTCCCGCATCCGCGCCTACCGCTGGAACGACTATTGGGATCCGGTCTTCCCGGAGGCGGGGGGGAGGGTGGTGCTGGAGCCGGAGATCTTCTACCTCCTGCTCTCGGCCGAGGGGGTCAGCATCCCGCCCCAGATCGCCGCCGAGATGATGGCCTACGACCCGACCGCCGGTGAGCTCCGCACCCACTACGCCGGCTTCTTCGACCCTGGCTTCGGTTACGACCCGGCGGGGGGGAGGCCCGGCAGCCGCGCCGCCCTCGAGGTCCGCGCCCGCGACGTCTCCTTCATGGTCGAGCACCGCCAGCCGGTCTGCAAGCTGGGGCTGGAGTGGATGGAGGAGCCGGCGGAGCGGCTCTATGGGGCTGGGCTCGGGTCGAACTACCAGGGGCAGGTGACGATGCTGAGCAAGCACTTCGAGGAGCAGACGGCGGGGGAGGGCGCGGCGACCCCTCCCAAAACGCGCGGCTGACGCCGCGCTGGAGTGTTTTGGGAGGGGTCGCCGCGCCCTCCCTCCCCAGCCTTCTCGCTTCGGGTTAGCTGGAGGGTTGTGGCGCTGCGGAGTCGCGGAGCAGCTTCTGGACACGCTTGCGTCGCGACGTCAGCTCTTTCTCAAGTGCGGTGATCTCGTCGCGGCGGCGGCGGACCAGTTCCAGTTGGCGGGCGGTGTAGGTCTGGGACTGTTCGAGGATCTCGCGGCGGCGGACCGGGTCCTCGACGCCGCCGTGCCACTCGCGCCGCAGCTCGGCCCGGGCGTCCTCGGCCTCGACGAGGACCTTCAGCTCCTCCAGCGAGACGCCGAGCAGGTCCTTCAGCCGCAGCAGCTCGGTCAGCCGCTCGACGTCGGTCTCGGCGTAGCTGCGGTGGGCGCCGGGCTCGCGCCCGCTCGTCCCCGCCAGCAGCCCGATCTCCTCGTAATAGCGGATCGTCCGCGGCGTCGTCCCCGCCAGCTTCGCGACCTCGCCGATCCTCAGCTCCGCGCCCACTGGACCTCCTTCGCGGCGACGTGGCGCGGCCGCAGCAGCGAGACCCCGGCGCCCAGGACCGAGGTCGCGGCCAGCACCCACAGCGCCGTGTGCATGTTGGCGATGAAGGGGTCGAGTTGGGCGCTGGAGAGGCCGGTCGCGAGCCCGGAGAAGATCGCGAACAGGACCTCCTTGGGGATCGAGTTGGTGACGATCGCGAGCACGAAGGCGATCGAAATCACGGCCCCGGTGTTCTGCAGCATCGTCCGCGCGCCGGCGGCGATCCCGCGCCGCTCGGTCGGCACCGTGCCCATCATCGCCGCCGTGTTCGGCGAGTTGAACATGCCCGAGCCGATCCCCACCAGGGCCAGCCAGAGGCCGCCCTGCCAGTAGGCCGAGTCGGCCTGCAGGGTCGTCATCAACGCCAGGCCGAGCGCGGTCACCAACATCCCCAGCGCCGCCAGCATGCGGGAGCCGTGGCGGTCGGCCCAGATGCCGGCGAGCGGCGAGGCGACCAGCATCCCGAGTGCCATCGGCGCCAGCTTGATCCCGGCCGTGATCGGGTCGTCCCCCTGAGCCCCCTGGTAGTAGAAGACGAAGATGAACATCAGCGCGAAGCGCGAGAGCCCGTTGATGAAGGCGGCGCTGGTGGCGGCGGCGAAGAGCCGGTTGCGGAAGATCGAGAGGTCCAGCATCGGCGCCTTGCCGCGGTGCTCGATCAGCACGAACAGCGGCAGCAGCACGGCGGCGACGAGGAGACTGCCGATGACCAGCGAGTCGTCCCAGCCGGAGATGCCGCCGCGCGAGATCCCGTAGACGAGTCCGGTCAGGCCGACGACGAAGGTCAGGGTGCCGCCGAGGTCGAGGCCGCGGACGGGGTCGCGGCTGGACAGCTCGCGCAGGATCAGCGCCGCCCAGGCCGCGCCGGCCAGCGCCAGCGGCACGTTGAACCAGAAGACCCACTGCCAGGAGATCGCGACCAGGGCGCCGCCGAGGACCGGGCCGATCACCAGCCCGACCGCGGCCACCATCGTGTTCGTCCCCATCGCCAGCCCCAGCTGCTCGCGGGGGAAGGCGTCGGTGACCAGGGCCGGCCCGTTGGCGAAGATGAAAGCGCCGGCGACGCCCTGCAGGATGCGCCAGAGGATCAGCTGGGTGCCGTCGGCGGCGAAGCCGGCCCCGAGCGAGGCGGCGGCGAAGAGCAGGAAGGCGCCGACGAAGGCGGTCTTGCGCCCGAACAGGTCGGAGAGGCGACCGGCGGTGAGGACCAGCACGGTCGAGGAGATCATGTAGGCGAGGATCACCCAGACCAGTTCCAGCAGGCTGGTCCCGAGCGCCCGCTCGAGGTCGGGCAGGGCGATGATCAGCGTCCCCGAGTTGGTCGCGACCAGGAGCATCCCGAGGCTGGTGCAGGAGAGAGCCCACCACTTGTAGTGCTCGTGATCGGCATCCACCCCCGCGCGCCCGACCAAACTCTTTCTTACGTTCACGTCAATTAGCGTAGCAAGGGCCACGAGTCTGCTTTTAGGCATCCATAGGGTGCCTTGGAGCAGACTCGTGGGCCTGATCTACGATGGAGTCATGGCCGAGCGGACCTGGAACGTCTATCTCGCCGGGGAGATCCATTCCGACTGGCGCGAGCAGATCGAAGCGGGGACCGGGGCGGAGGATCTGCCCGTCGTCTTCAGCGCACCGGTCACCGACCACGCCGCCTCCGACGACGCCGGCACCGGCACCCTCGGCGAGGAGGCCGATTCCTTCTGGCGCGACCACAAGGGCGCCGGCGTCAACGCGATCCGCACCCAGACGTCGATCCGCGCCGCCGACCTCGTCGTCGTCCGCTTCGGCGACAAGTACCGGCAGTGGAACGCGGCCTTTGACGCCGGCTTCGCCGCCGCGCTCGGGAAGCCGGTCGTCACCCTCCACGACCCCGAGCTCGACCACGCGCTGAAGGAGGTCGACCGTGCTGCCCAAGCGACCGCGCGCACGGCCCAGCAGGTGGTCGATGTCCTGCGCTACGTGATTCGCGGCGAGCTGCCCCGCGAATAGGCGTAGGCTGGACCGATCGCTTCCGCCGAGGTCAACCAAGCCACGGTCGAGCGCCTCTACGAGGCGTTCAAGCAGTGCAACGGCGCCGCGATGACGGCCTGCTACGCGCCCGGCGCCCACTTCCGCGACCCCGCCTTCGGCGACCTCGAAGGCGAGCAGATCGGGGCGATGTGGCGGATGCTGACCGGCCGCGCCACCGACCTCGAGATCGAGCTGCGCGAGCACGAGGCCAACGAGGAGACCGGCAGCGCCCACTGGATCGCCCGCTACACGTTCTCCACCGGCCGCCCGGTCGTCAACGACATCCGCGCCACCTTCCGCTTCGCCGCCGATGGCCGCATCGCCGACCACGTCGACGAGTTCGACTTCCGCAACTGGGCGAAGCAGGCGCTCGGCCCCAGCGGCCACCTGGTCGCGCTGCTGCCGCCGCTGCGATCGAAAGCGCGGGCGAAAGCGCTCGACCAGCTGGCCGCCTATCGCCGTGAGGAGACCGGCTCCAGCATCTAGCCGTTCGATTCCATCCCGAACGTATGCGAACATACGTTCGTATGAGATGGGATGAACAACTGGTGGAGAACGACCTGCGCCTGCCGGGCGTCGGCGCCGGCACGATCACCCGCACCTTCGACGCGCCGGAGGCGATGGGGATCAACTTCCACGAGGTCCGCGCCCGCTCGGCCCTCAACCACGTCCCCGGCGGCCGCTTCGGATTCAGCTACACGGTCAACCAGTACCGGGGCTGCACCCACGCCTGCGTTTATTGCTTCGCCCGCCGCACGCACACCTATCTCGACCTCGATGCCGGGCGCGATTTCGAGCGCGAGATCGTCGTCAAGGTCAACGTGCCGGAGCTGCTGCGGGCGGAATTGGCGCGGCCGGGCTGGAAGCGGGAGCTGGTCGCGCTGGGGACCAACACCGACCCCTACCAGTGGGTCGAGAGCCGCTACCGGATGATGCCGGCGATCCTCGAAGCGCTGGAGAGGGCGCAGACGCCGGTCTCGATCCTGACCAAGTCGCCGCTGGTGATGCGCGACCTGAAGATCTTCGAACGGATGACGAAGAAGGGGCTGCCGGTCTCGGTCAACCTCTCGGTCCCGACCCTCGACGAGGACGCCTGGCGGGCGACCGAGCCGCACACCCCGAGCCCCGCCGCCCGTCTCGACGCGGTCGCCGAGCTGCGCAAGCGCGGGATCGACTCCGGCGTCCTGATCGCGCCGCTGATGCCCGGCATCAACGACGACCCCGACCAGGTCCGCCCGATCGTCGAGCGGGCGCGGAAGGCCAAAGCCAGCTTCCTCGGCGGCGTCGCCCTGCACCTCCGCGACGAGGTCAAGGACGTCTTCCTCGCCTGGCTGGAGATCAAACGCCCCGACCTCCTCCCGCGCTACGAGGCCCTCTACCAAGGCCGCGCCTACATGCTCCCCGCCCAGCGCCAACAAGCCACCCAAGCCGTCCGCGGCTGGGGCCGCAACCGCCTCCGCACCTCCCTAGTAGACCGCTCCGACTCCACGTCCCCCGCCACCAGCTCCGACGACGCCACGCGGCAAGGCGCTCCTCGGACGCCCGCCCAGCTTCAACCCACACCACCTCCCCAGCGAGCGCTCTTCTAGTACTGCCCAACTCGGCCAGCCGAAGGCGACCCTCCGGGTGGGTGGCTCGGGGGGAGGTGTCGAGGACGTACACCTCGCCCGCAGGCGCCTCCCCCCGAGACAGGCCCCGCCCGGCCGGCGACCCTTCGTCCCTAACCCCCTTCGTCCAATTGCTCGAACTTGCAATCCGCCGGAGATTTGTCGTCCCGGAACCGATGGAACCTGGCCCCGTGTCTGATCCGCCCCGAGGCCGCATGGTCGTACCCCACCTCGATCACCAGCTCCGGCCGCAGCTCGACCCACTCCAGGTCGCGCCCGCCGGTCCAGCGGCTGGGCTCGGCGCTGCCGCTTTCGCCCGTCTCCAGTGGCGCCAGCATCGCCCGCATCGAGCGTTTCGCCGCCGCCGAGAAGCCGGAGATGTGGCCGACCGAGCGCAGCTCGTCGCCGTCGTAGAGGCCGAGGATCAGCGAGCCGACCGTGCCCTCCTCTTTGCCGGGCCGCCAACCCATCACCACGCAGTCGATCGTGCGCTCGCGCTTGATCTTCGCCATCCCCTTGCGTTTGCCGGGGATGTAGGGGGCGTCGAGCTGCTTCGCCATCACCCCCTCGATGCTGCCCAGCCACTTCTCTGCCTGGGCCGTGTCGGTCGTCAGCGGCGTCAGCTCGAGGCCGGCCCGCTCGGCGATCGCCGCCAACCGCTCGCGCCGCTCCGCCAGCGGCGTCTCCAGCAGCAACTCGTCGCCCTCGGCCAGCAGGTCGAAGGCGATGTAATCGGCCGGGATCTCCTGCGCGAGCCGCTCAATCCGCGACTGCGCCGGGTGGATCCGTTCTTGCAGCGCGTCGAATTCGAGGTTGCCCTCGGCATCCCGAATGACCAGCTCCCCGTCCAGCACCCAGCGCCCCGGCGCAAAGCTCAGCTCCGGGAAGTACCGCCGCAGCTCTTTCCCCCCCCGCGACTGAATGTAGAAGTCCTCGCCGTCCACGTAGACGATCGCCCGAAACCCATCCAGCTTCGGCTCATAAGCCCACTCCTCGCCAACCGGCAGCGCTTTCCGAGTCAACGCCAACTGCGGCTTGATCGGGGGAGAGAGGGGAAGGCTCATCTACGCGACCCCACGTGGCGAAAGAGCTAAGTCCATCTACGCGACCCTACGCAAGCCGTGGATAGGGAGGCGGGGGTGTGCTCCCCAGACACTCAACATCGAGCCATAGGCGAGATGTGTCTGGGGAGCACACCCCCGCCTCACCGACTTCGTCGCCGCTCGCGACTCTCCCGCGGATCCGGAATCGGCACCGCCGCCAGCAGCTTCTTCGTGTAGTCGTCGCGCGGCCGCTCGCAGACCTGGTCCGCCTCGCCCTGCTCGACGATCTTGCCGTTGTGCATGACCGCGATCCGGTCGGAGATGTGGCGGACGACGCCGATGTCGTGGGCGACGAAGACGTAGGTGAGGCCGAGCTCGTCTTGGAGGTCGTCGAGCAGGTTGATGATCTGCGCTTGGATCGAGACGTCGAGCGCGGAGACAGGCTCGTCGGCGACGACCAGCTTCGGTTTCAGCGCGATCGCCCGCGCGATCCCGATCCGCTGCCGCTGGCCGCCGGAGAACTCGTGCGGGTAGCGGTCGTAGTGCTCGGGCGAGAGGCCGACCCGGTCGAGCAGCTCCCGCACCTGCTTGCGCAGCTCGTCGCCGGAGGCGACCTTCTGCAGCCGCAGCGGGGCGCCGATTATCTGGCCGATCCGCTGGCGCGGGTTGAGCGAGGCGTACGGGTCCTGGAAGATCATCTGCATCTGCCGCCGCAGCGGTTGCAGTTCGCGCCGCGAGAGTCCGGCGATCTCCTCGCCCTCGAAGCGGACCGAGCCCGAGGTCGGCCGCAGCAGCTGCAGCATCGCCCGGCAGGCGGTCGACTTGCCGCTGCCGGACTCGCCGACCAGGCCCAGCGTCTGCCCCGGTGCGACCGCGAAGCTGACCCCGTCGACCGCCTTCACCTGATCCACCTCGCGGTCGACCAGCAGCCCCTCCTTGATCGGGAAGTGCTTGACGAGGTCGGTGACCTCGACCAGCGGCGCGCCGGCCGCCATCAGGCCGGTGCCTCCAGCCCGATCTGCCCGGCGACCAGGCGCTTCTCGCGCTTCTGGTCGGCGCCGAGCCAGCAGCGGTCGCAGTGGGAGGGCGCCTCGGCGACCCGCGACTCCAGCGGCGGCTGCTCGACGCACTTCGAGAACTCGTGCGGGCAGCGGGGGCGGAAGGCGCAGCCCTGGGGCGGTGAGAGCAGCGAAGGCGGGGCGCCGCTGATCTGCGGCAGCCGCTTCGGGCGCGGCCGGTCGAGCCGGCTGAGCGAACCGAGCAGGCCCCAGGTGTAGGGGTGCTGGGGGTCGTAGAAGATCTCGTCCAGGGTCCCTTCCTCGACGACCCGACCCGCGTACATCACCATCACCCGGTCCGCGACCTCGGCGACCACGCCGAGGTCATGGGTGATCAGGATCGTCGCCAGGTTGCGGGAGCGGTTGAGGTCCTCGAGCAGGCGCAGGATCTGGGCTTGGATCGTGACGTCGAGCGCCGTCGTCGGCTCGTCGGCGATCAGCACTTCGGGGTCCAGCGCCAGCCCCATCGCGATCATCGCCCGCTGCCGCATGCCGCCGGAGAATTCGTGCGGGTAGTCGTCGACCCGCCGGGCCGCGTCGGGAATACCGACCGAGTCGAGCAGCTCAACGGCGCGCTCGCGCGCCGCTCCCTTGTCGATCTCCGAGTCGTGCGCCCGGATCGCCTCGACGATCTGCGCCCCCACCCGGTAGACCGGGTTCAGCGAGGTCATCGGGTCCTGGAAGATCATCCCGATCCGCTCGCCGCGCACCTTGCGCAATGCTGCTTCGTCGGCATCGATCAGCTCGTTCTCGCGCAGCCGCACCGAGCCCTCGATCGTCGAGTTCGGCGAGCGCGTCAGCCCGAGGATGGTCTGGGCGGTGACGCTCTTGCCCGATCCCGACTCGCCGACGATCGCCAGCACTTCCCCCGGCGCCAGCTCGAAGCTGACGCCGTCGACCGCCTGCAGCTGTCCCGCTTCGGTCGTGAAGCCGACCCGCAGGTCCTCGACCGAGAGAATCGCCTCGCCGCTCATCGCGCCTCGCTCCCGAGCCGGATCCGTGGATCGAGGTAGGCGTAGACGATGTCGGTGAGGGCGTTGAAGAGGACGACGAAGAAGGCGCCGAAGAGGGTGATCGCCATCAACGGCGGCAGGTCGAGGTTGGTCACCGCTTCGGCCGCGTAGGCGCCGACGCCGTTGAAGCTGAAGACGACTTCGGTGATGATCGCGCCGCCGAAGATGGTGGCGCCGAAGTCGAGCCCGAACAGGGTGACGATCGGGATCAGCGAGTTGCGCAGCACGTGGCGGACCATTACCCGGCGCTCGTCGAGGCCCTTGGCGCGAGCGGTGCGGACGTAGTCCTCGCTCATCACGTCGAGCATGTTCGAGCGCAGGACGCGGCTGTAGAAGCCGACGTTGAGGATCGCCAGCGTGAACCAGGGCAGGACCAGGTGGTAGGCCCACTGGACCGGGTCGTCGAGCAGCGGTTCATAGCCCCCGGAGGGGAAGAGTTCGATTTTGAAGGTGAGGAAGTAGAGCAGGAGGGTGGCGATCAGGAAGACCGGGATCGAGATCCCCGCGACCGAGCCCACGGTCAGCGCCCGGTCGAGCCAGCCACCTGCCCTGGTCGCCGAGAGGAAGCCGAGCAGGACCCCGAAGAAGAGCCAGATCACGGCGGCGCCGATGCCGAGCGAGAAAGTCTGGGGGAGCCCTTCGACGATGCGGTCGTCGACGTTGAGCTGGTCGCCGTAGGAAATCAGTTCCCCGCTGAAGATCTTCTCCATCATCGACCCGTACTGGACCCAGAGCGGTTCGTCGAAGCCCCAGTCCTCTTCGATGCTCTTGACCAGGGTCGCGTTGGCGTTCTTCCCCGCCATCCGCTGGGCGGGGTCGGAGTTCGGGATCACGTTGAAGATCACGAAGACGAGCAGGGACACCGCGAACAGGACCAGCACCATCCCGACCAGGCGCCTGACCACGAAGCGGGCCATCAGATCGTCCCTCCGGCTGCTGACTCGACCGCCTCGGCCCGGGCGATGCGGGTTTTCGAGCGCGGGTCGAGGGCATCGCGCAGGCCGTCGCCGAAGACGTTGAGGGAGAGCACGGTGAGCAGGATCAGGACTCCGGGGGCGAACGCCAGCAGCGGGGTGGAGTAGATCGATTCGGTCCCCAGCGAGACCATCTTGCCCCAGGAGGAGTTGGGCGGCTGGACCCCGGCGCCGAGGAAGGAGAGCGACGCCTCGAGCAGCATGTTGTTGGCGATGTTGAGGGTGAAGAAGACGATCACCGTCGACCACAGGTTGGGCAGCAGCTCGCCGAACATGATTCGCAGCGGCCCCGCGCCCTGGGCGATCGCCGCCTCGACGAACTCTTTCTCGCGCATCGCCAGGACCTCGCCGCGGATCGGCCGCGCCATGTAGGGCGTGTAGACCACGGCAATGATCAGGATCGGGATCCAGAGCGAGTTCCCGGCGATCTCGAGCGGGCCGATCTTGAGCCCGCCCACCGCGGCCGCGGTCCCGACGGCGATACCCAGGAGCACGACGGGGAAGGACCAGATGACGTCGAAGACGCGCGTGATCACGCCGTCGGTCCAGCCTCGGAAGTAGCCGGCGAGCAGGCCGAGAATCGTCGCCAGGATCGTCGTGATCACAGCCGAGGTGAGGCCGATGAAGAGCGAGGTGCGGCCCCCGTACATCAGCCGCACCATCTCGTCGCGGCCAAGCCCGCCGTCGGCACCGAGGAAGAACTTGCCCCCGGCTTCGAACCACTGCGGGCCGATCGGCTCGCCTTCGATGCTGACGACTTCGCGCTTTTCGCCGTCGACGCTGATCTTCTCGGTCGAGTGGGTCTCGTTCGGCCCGGTGTCGGCGACGTGGTTCGCCCACAACGGCGCCGCCAGGGCAAAGACGACGATCAGTAGGAAGACCCCCAGCGCGGCGAGCGCAACGCGGTTGCGCCGCAGTCGCCGGTACGCCAGGTACCAGGGGCTATGACCCGTGCCTGCCACCCGGCCGCCTTACTTGAACTGGAAGCTGGTCAGGTCCTGCCCGAAGGTGGGGTTGAAGATCACCTCGTCGAGGTTGATCGCGTCGGAGACGAAGGTCGAGACCGCGCGGTTGCCGTAGGGCGCCCACGGGGCTTCTTCCATGTATTCCTTGTCGAGCGCCGCGTATTCGGCTTCGACGTCGGGCGTTAGCGGGACTTCGGCGAGCCGGGAGACCTTCTCGTTGAGCTCCGGCACGTCGATTTCGGCGAAGTTGCCGTTGTTGGTCGGGAGGATGCTTTCGCCGGAGAGCATCGGCTGGAAGAAGTCGTTCGGGTGCGGGTAGTCCTGGAACCAGTCCGACCAGCCGGTGTCGAGGTCCGGCGTCGACTGGTTCCCGATCACCGTGAAGTAGTTGTCGGGGTTGACGATCTTCAGCGTCGTCTTGAACCCGAGCTGCTGGAGGACGTCGTTGTAATAAGTGACGGCCGCTTCGTTTTCGGCTTCGCTGTCGCCCCAGACGGTGACGTCCATGTCGGCGGGGGCGGCTTCCTTGATCATCGCCTTCGCCTTGGCGAGATCGTGTGGGTAGAGCTCGATTTTCTCGTAGCCGGGGATCCCGGGCGGCAGGACCTGCTGGGTGCCGACGAGGGAGCCGACGTAGATCCGCTCCAGCGCCGCCGGGTCGACCGCGTAGTTGACCGCCTGGCGCACTTTGACGTCGTCGAACGGAGGCCGGTTCGTGTTCATCCAGAAGTAATAGGTGCTGATCGTTTTCTCGACCCGCAGCTGCGTGCCTTCGTATTTGCTTTTGACCTCGGGGAAACGATCCGGTGGCGGTTGCGTCTGCATCCAGTCGAACTTGCCCTGCTCGATGTCGTTGACCTGGGTCGAGGGGTTGCGGACGATCGTGACGTCGATCTTGTCCATGTGCCCGGAGGGGATGTCCGGCATCGCCTTACCGTTGACTTTCTCCCAGTAGGGGTTGCGTTCGTATTCCCAGCCCCGGCCCGGATCGGCCTTGGTAATCATGTACGGCCCGCTGGCGGGCGGCGGGTTCGTCGACTGGTTCGAGTTCGGCGTGTCCGGCGGCACCGGGGCGACGAACATCAGGCCCAGCTCGTTGGTGAAGGTACCGCGCGGCTTCGTCAGGTTGATGACGATTTCGCCGGTCTTGTCGTTGGTCTTGATGCCCGGAATTCCGCCCGTCTTCGTTTCGGCGAACTTCTGGGCGCCGACGATGGCGGTGTAGAAGGGCGAACCACCGGAATTGACCTTGAAGAGGCGTTCGACGGCGTAGGTGAAGTCCGAGGCCTTGATCGGGGTGCCGTCGGAATATTTGAGACCGGGTCGGAGAAACAGCGTGTACGTTTTTTCGCCGTTGCTGATCTTCGGCATTTCCTTGGCCAACCCGGGGATTACTTCGCTGCCCTCCTGGCCGTTCGCATGCTTGTAGGTGAGCAGCGGGATGTAAGTCGTGTACATCGCCGTCCAGCCTTCGGCCGTGTAGGAGAGCGCCGGGTCGAGGTAATCCGGGAAGGAGGCGTAGGTGGCGTTGAGCGTGCCGCCCTCCTTGCCACCGGAGCTGCTGCTGCCACCACATGAGACCAGTCCAACCGAAACGACCGCTGCAAGTGCGAGTACCGCGCTGCGAACGCGAAGTTTCTTCAACGCATTACCTCCGTATTGGACTGGACAGGCCTGCTCCCGGGAATCAACTCCAGCACAACGTCGTTACCCCCGTCAAGCTCATTTGAACCGGACGTTGCAATCCGTTCAGGCCATTTGCCTCCAAGCAGGGGGGTGGCCAGGGCGACGATCGCGAAGACCCCCACCCCCGCGATGAGGAACGCCGTGCGTGGGCTGGCGGCGGTGGCGACGACGCCGCCGAGGATGAAGCCGATTCCGGGCATCGCGGCCCCGATCGACTCGAGGACGCTCATCACGCGCGCCTGCATCCCGGCCACGGTCATCTCCTGTACGGCGCTGATCGTCGAGACCCACTGGATGCCGTTGCCGGTGCCGCCGAGCACCGAGGCGACGCAGGCCAGGGCCAGGGTGGGGGCGGTGGCGAGCCCGAGGTAGCCGGCGCCGACCGCGAGCGTGCTGAAGAAGAGCAGCACCGCGAGCGAGGTGCGTCGGACCGCAGCGAAGACGAGGCTGCCGACGACCATGCCGCCGCCCCAGCTGGCGAGCATCAGCCCGTAGCCGGAGTCCCCGGCGCCGAGGGTTTCCTTCGCGTAGACGACCTCGACCGGGATCACCGCCGCGAAAAAGATGAAGGCCGCACCCTGGGCGATCAGCAGGCTGCGCAGCATCGCCTTCTCGCGGATGTAGGCGATGCCGGCGCGGACGCGGTCCCGCATCCGCCCCGCTTCCGGCTCGGCCCGGGGCATCGGCCCCGCGGTCAGCAGGATCCAGGCGATCGCATAGAAGGAGGCGGCGTCGAGCAGCAGCGCCGTCTGCACGCCGAAGCCGGCGACGACGAGTCCGGCCAATGCGGGGCCGAGGGCGGCACCGCCGGTGAAGGCGACGTTGAGCAATGCGTTCCCCGCCCGCAGCTCGCCGGTCGGCTCGAGCTGGGCGGCGACCACCGCCCGGGTCAGCGCCCGGCCGGCGAGGGCGAGGGCGCCGTCGATCGTGGCGACGACGATCACCGCGGCGAGCGAGAAGTGGTCGGCGAGCAATGCCAAGGCACCGAAGGCCGCGGCCTCGCCGCAGTAGATGACCGGCAACGCGAACCGCGGCGGTGGCCGCTCCGCCCGGGCGACCAGGATCGGCGCCAGCAGGGCGGGGAGGAAGCGGGTCCCGAGGAAGAGCCCGGCGGTCGCCAGGGCGCTGTCGGTGCGGTCGAAGACGAGCAGGGACAGGGCGATGATCCCCATCCAGTCGCCCAGCTCGTTGACCGCGTAGGTCGTCGCGAGCCGGCGAAAGAGGGGTCGCCGCAATGGGTCGGTCAGGCGTCGGCTACGCATTGGTAGGCGGGGGTACTACTGCATTTATGCACAAGATTTCCTGCAGTTGCACAACTTTCGGCGAACTTGTGCTACAAAGTTGCCAGGCAATTTGGAAGTTCATTGGATGCAGCGCACAACGTTGCGGGCTTCAACCACCACGGAAGGGGACTGACAATGGGTTTTCGTCACTAGATCTTTCAAGCGGACTCTGTAAAAGGACTCCGCACCAGTCTTTCTGAAGGGCGCCCCAGCGGGGCGCCCTTCGTGCTTTCGGGGCCGGACTGCCCCCACCTGCGCGATCGCCCCGCCGCCACGCGATTCGGCGGCCAGCGGGGGCCGTTAGAGCGTTTTGGGCGATTTTGGCCATGCGGCCAGCGAACCTTGCCTATTGGTCTAAGCGCTACTAACTTTCGAGTTCGCATTTAGCGAAAGTAGGCGACGGAACCGTTGGCGCAGGGAATGGACGCGCGCCCCTGAATCAGTATCTCCGTCGGCCCCGCGCCCACCCCCGCAGATTGCAGCCAATGACCCAGACTCGCCCCACCCGTCTTGCGCTTGCCGGTATGGCCGGGGCGCTGGCGCTGACCGCGGCCGTGGCGATCTGGCGGGCCCCCGCCTGCAACTGGGATCTCAGCTTCTTCGCCGTCCTCCTCGCCTTCTCGATCTTCAGCGACCTCACGGCCGTCTCGACGGCGTCCAAAGTCAAGGTCTCCGGCAGCTTCCTGGCGCTGGTCGTGGCGATGGTCTTCCTCGGCGGCACCCCGGCGGCGCTGATCGGGGTCGCGACGATCCTCGTCGGCTGGATCCGCTGGCGCGACGACTGGCACTACCTGCTGGACAACGTGCTCACCTACGCGCTGTTCCCGCTGGTCGGCGGCATCGCCTTCCACGAGGGCATCGGGGCGATCGGGCTGACGGCCTCGGACCCGATGTTCTACCTCTGCGTCTTCGGTCTCTTCCAGTTCGCCCTCGCGTTCAACTTCCTGATGATCGCCAGCTACGGCTGCTACGTCGAGCGCTCCTCCTTCAAGACCAAGCTGAAGGTGCTGCCGCCGGTGCTGCCGTCGGAGTTCGCGAGCGCGATGCTCGCGGTAGCCGTCGCCTTCATCTACGCCAAGATCGGGATCGCCGCGATCGCCCTCTTCGGCGTCGTCCTCGTCACCTTCCAGTACCTGCTCGGACAGCTGCTGCTATCCCAGCAGCGGGCCAGCGAGCTGGAGCTGCGCAGCAAGCAGCTGGCCAGCTTCCAGGTCGGGATGTTGAGCGCGATGCTGCGCACGCTCGACCTGCGGGACCAGATGACCGCCCGCCACTCCGCCGCCGTCGCCCGCTACTCGCGGGCAATCGCCCAGCGCGCCGGCTTCTCGCGCCGCGAGGAGGAGCTGGTCCACATCGCCGCGCTGCTGCACGACATCGGCAAGTTCATCCTTCCCGATCGGATCCTCAAGGCCAACGTGCCGCTCACCGACGAGGACTGGATGCTGATCCGGCGCCACCCGCAGCAGGGTGCCCGCGTCGTCTCCTCGCTCGACGGCTACGGCCCGGTGGCGGAGATCATCCTCGCCCACCACGAGCGGATCGACGGCAAAGGCTATCCCCGCGGCCTGGCCGGGGACGACATTCCGGAACTCTCCCGGATCATCTCCGTCGCCGACACCTACGACGTGATGACCGCGCGCGACTCCTACCGCACGCCGATGTCCAGCTACGACGCGATCGTCGAGCTTCGTCGGGTCGCCGGCAAACAGCTCGACGCCCGCTTCGTCGAGGTCTTCATCGAGCTGCTCGAGGGCAAAGACGTCTCCTTCCAGCATGGGGAGGCGGCGGACTTCGAGAAGGAGCTGGCGCTGGAATCGCGGATTGCGGAGACGGCTAGTCCTGAGGGCGAGGGCAGCCGGTTCCAGGTCGCGGGCGTAAGCGCTTAGTTGCGGCAGTCCTAGCGAGCCCGTCCCGGTAGGGGTTTCGCTTAACTTTTTCGCAGGTCGCCTCGGCTGGCCGCCGGCCCGTCAGCAGCGAAAAAGTTGAAGACGCTCCACCCCTACCGGGACGGGCTCGGGAAGCGCGGCCGCGGCAACGGGGTTGCGATTAGCGTCGCGATACGGTTGGGCTCATGCGCGCGGTGACGTTTCAAGCTCCGGAGGAAGTGCGGATCGAGGAGAAGCCGGATCCGGAGGTTGTTGCTGGGGACGATGCCGTTGTGCGGGTTGAGGCTAGTGGGATTTGTGGGTCGGATTTGCACATTTACCACGGGCGGGTGCCGGTGGAGCGCGGGTTCACGATCGGGCATGAGTTCGTGGGGACGGTGCTGGAGGTGGGGGACGATGTCGAGCGGGTGGGGGTGGGGGATCGCGTGCTGGGGACGTTTCATACGGCTTGCGCGACCTGCAGCTCCTGTTTGCGGGGGGACTACCACCGCTGTCGAACGGGGCAGACTTTTGGGCACGGGGCGAATTTGGGCGATCTGCAGGGGGCGCAGGCGGACCTGTTGCTGGTGCCGCGCGCGAACCTGACGCTGCGGCGGGTGCCGGAGGGGATGTCGGCCGATGTCGCCCTCTTCGCCGGCGACGTGATGGGGACCGGCTACCACGCGGTCGCCCACGCCGGGATGCGCTCCGGCGACTCTGTCGCGGTTCTCGGCCTCGGTCCGGTCGGACTCTGCGCCGTGCAGGCGGCGATTGCCGGCGGCGCCGTCGAGGTCTTCGCGATCGACTCGGTCGCGGAACGGCTGGAGATGGCCGCGTCGTTTGGCGCCACGCCGCTGCACCTGACTGAGCAGGAGCCGAAGAAGGCGATCCGCGCCGCCACCGGCGGGCTCGGGGTCGATGTCGTCGTCGACGCGGTCGGCGACCCGGCGCCGCTGGCATTGGCGATCAGCCTCTGCCGCGACGCCGGCACGGTCTCCGGGATCGGCGCCTACGCCGGCAAGGGAGAGGTGCCACTGGGGCTGGCCTGGCTGAAGGGCCTCGATCTGCGGCTCGGCCTCGCCAACGTGATCGCCCACGTCGACCCGGTGCTGGCGCTGATCGAGAGCGGCAAGCTCGATCCCGCGCCGCTGGTGACCCACCACATGCCGCTCGACCAGGCGGCCGAGGCCTACGCGATCTACGACCGCCGCGAAGCGCTGAAGATCGTCCTCACCCCCTGAGCCTCCGGGCGGACGTTTGTAAATCTTCCCGTTTCCTTTTAGCCTGGGCCGGTGCGCGGGGGGCGCGTCGCAATCGCCGCAGTCATCGCCGTGCTGCTCGGGCTTGTCTTCGCCGGCGGCGCGCTCGCCTGTTCCTGCGCCCCGAGCACGCCGGCCGAATCGCTGGCCGGGTCGGACGCCGCGGTCAGCGCCCGCCTGCTCGGGGTTACCCCGCAAGGGGGGATGCGAGCGGAGTACCGCTATGAAGTACTGCACGTCTACCGAGGGCGGGGCGAGATCGAGCCGGGCTCGACGATCTCGGTCCTGAGCCCGCGGGGCTCGGCGGCCTGCGGTCTGCCCGACGGCATCGGCCGCCGCTTCGGCCTCTTCCTCCTCGCCGATGGGCGCCACGGCTGGTCCTCGGGCCTGTGCGGCGTGATCGCTCCGCGGCGGCTCTGGGCGGCGGCGCGGCATGGCGGCGGCGCCAGTCCTCAGGGGGCCGGGGCTAGCTGTGCCAGTTGACTAGAACAGTATCTCCATCTACTGTGTCCTTTGATGACACAGCAAAGCCTGGCCGGCCCAGGGCCAAATCCGTTCGCGATCGACCCCGGCGATGAGCTGCCGGTCGGCCTGCAGCTGACCTGGCGGCTGCGGGCGCTGATCTCGACCGGGCAGCTCGCCGAGGGCGAGCGGCTGCCGAGCTTCCGCCAGCTGGCGGCCTGGGCGGGGGTCAACCTGAATACGGTCCGCGCCGTCTACGAGGGGCTCGAGCGCGATGGCCTCGTCGTCAGCCGCCAGGGTCAGGGCACCTTCGTCGCCGAGGGTGTCGTCGCGGCGCCGCGGCTGGAGGAGATCGCCGCCGACGCCTTGCGGCAGGCCGACGAGGCGGGGCTGAGCCCGCGCGAGTTCGCGATCGTCGCGATGGCCTGCGCCAGCATCCCCGACGAGGTCGCGGGAGCGGGTGTGGCGGTGCCGGACCTTCCCGACCCGACCGAGGAGAGCGACGCGATCGAGGTGCGGCAGGAGCTGCGCCGCCAGATCGGACGGCTCGAGGCGGAGCTGGCTAGCTATACGCGCCACCTCAAAGCCGACCTGCCGACGGCGCCGCGGCGGGCGGTCGCCCACGTTGCCGGCGTGGAGGAGCTGGAGCAGACCCGCGACACTCTGATCGCCCAGCTCGCGGAGGCGCGCGGGCGGGCGGAGCAGAACGCGCGCGAGCAGGCGCAGGCACGCGGCAACGGACCGCTCGGCAGGGCGATGAGCTGGTGGCGTTCGAAGCCGTAAGCAGGGGGTTCGGCTCGGTTGTCGACCTCTTCGTCGAGGTCGGGACCATGATCATCCTCACCACGAGGACGATCGTCTCAACCCTGCGGCCGCCATACCCATATGGCGAGGAGCTGGTCGACCAGGCCCTGTTCACCCTGAAGCTCTGTTGGTTCCCGCTGCTGATCTCGACTTTCGCCCTCAATCTGGGCGCGCCCGGGCTGCAAGCGGCGGGTCCGCTGCAGATTCTCGGCGCCCTCGACCGGCTCGGCGGCTTCTTCGTCCTCACCGCGATCCGCTGGATCGGGCCGTTGGTGACCGCCATCGTCGTCGCCGGAGTCGCCGGGACCGCGATCACCGCCGACCTCGGTGCCCGCAAGATCCGCGAGGAGCTCGACGCGCTGCAGGTGCTCGGCGTCGACCCGATCAAGAACCTGGTCGTGCCCCGCTTCCTCTCGCTGATGGTGGTGACGGCGCTGCTCGACATCTTCGCGATCGTCTTCGGCCTCAGCGCCGGGATCGCCGCCGAGCTGCTCTACAACCAGTCGCTCGGCGGCTTCTTCGCCACCCTCTTCTCGAACGCCACCGCCACCGATGTCTGGGCCTCGGTCCTGATGTGCTCGATGTTCGGCGCGATCATCGCCGTGGTCTGTTGCTACAAGGGAATGACTGCCTCCGGGGGGGCCGCGGGCGTCGGCCGCGCCGTCAACCAGGCGGTGGTGATCGCCATCGTCGCCGTCTTCTTCTTCCAGTTCGTCGTCACCTCGGTCCTGCTCGCGACCAACCCGGAACTGCAGGCGATCCGGTGATCGGCTGGCTCGACGCGCCGCGCGGCTGGCTCGACTCCTTCGGCGAGATCGCCCGCTTCGGCGTCCGCGTCGCCGGCCAGGTCTACTCGGGTCGCGCCTTCGTCTACTTCGGCGAGGGGATCCGGCAGGCGGGGATTCTGATCTTCGGCTCGGCCCTGATCGTCTGGGGCTTCGTCTTCATCCTCGGCCTCCAGTGCGGCCTGCAGGGCGCTTATTTCTTCCGCTCCCAGGGCGCCCCCTCCTACGCGGGCCTGTTCGCCGCCTTCTGCGACCTGCGCGAGGCGCTCCCTTATGCATTCGGCTACATCCTCTCGGCCAAGGTCGGGACCGGGATCGTGGCCGAGATCGGCGCGATGCGGATCTCCGACGAGATCGACGCCCTGGAAGTGATGGGGGTGCCGCCGATCACGTTTCTCTGCGGGTCGCGCCTGCTCGCCGCCTGGATCGCGCTGCCGTTTCTCTACCTGACCTCGATCGGGGTGATGTACGCGGCCTCCTACTTCTCCGTCGTCGAACAGGTCGGCGACGTCTCCTCCGGCGGCTACCAGCTGATCTTCTGGATGTTCCAGAGTCCGACCGACCTGCTGTTCAGCCTGATCAAGGGGATGACGATGGCGACCGTGATCGTTCTGGTCGGGTGCTACTACGGCTACACGGCCTCCGGCGGCCCGGTCGGGGTCGGCACCGCGACGGCGAAGTCGATGGTCTTCAACATCATCGCCGTCCACATCCTCGGCATGCTCGGCACGATCGTCTTCTGGGGAGCCAACCCGCGGGTCCCGATCGGCGGCTGAGCGTCAGGTCCCTTTGAGGAGGATGGCCGCGATGACGCCGAGCAGACTGGCGATGATGCCGAAGCTTCCACGATTGATGCTCGAGTGAAGTCCGGCCATCACCCTTCTCAATTCGGTGAGCTGGCCTTCCACACCGTCCAGACGCCGATCGACCTCGTCGAAGCGGTGGTCGATCCCGTTGAATCGCTCCTCGAAGCGCTCGTCGGTCCATGCCATTCGTTCCATGCTGGCAGCCTAGGCGATCAAGCGCAACCTATTGTCTGCAAAGAGTGACTTCTCTGGAACTTCTAGTTCAGGCTGGAACTCGCCGCAATCGCTGCCGCCGGTGTGCGATGCCGGCGGAAGGTCTCTTCGACCCAGACGTAGCCGGGGCGCTCGCGGATCGAGTCCTTGAAGCTTTCCAGCGCCGGTGGGGTGGGGGAGTCGGCCGGCAGCGGGCCCTCGTCCGGGCCGACCACCGGGTAGAAGAGCGAGGCCGCGGCGATGTCGGCGACGCTGAGGCTGTCGCCGACGAGGAACTCGCCGCCGCCGTTCGCCTCCAGCTCGGCCTCGAGCCGGTCGAGCGCGGCGACGATCGCGGCGCGGGCGGCCACCGCCGCGGCTTCGTCGCGGACGCCGAAGCGCAGGCCGGTGTAGGTGCGGGCGTAGAGCCCGACCAGCCCTTTGGCCTTGCCGAGCGGGCCGGGCACGGCCTCGGCGGCGACCGCGGCGAACATCTCCGGCTCGTTGCTCAGCTCGTGGAAGGGGAGCAGCCGCGCGTGCGGTCCCAGCTCCTCGTCGAAGAAATCCTCCAGCTCGAGCGCGCGGCGGCGCTGCTCGGGATCGGCCGGGTAAAGAGGCGGCTGCGGGTAGCGCGCCTCGAGCGCGGCGAGGATCGCGGTCGAGTCGGCGATCGTGCGGCCGTCCAGCTGCAACAGCGGCAGGGTGATGCTCTCGCCGCGGGTGAGCGCGAAGGCGATCGGCATGTGCGATCCCGGCAGCGGCGAGCGGCGCCGGTGGGGGACCTGCTTGTAGTCGAGCGCCCAGCGGATCTTCTCGCTGTAGTGCGAGATGTCGAGCTGGATCAGGGTCGGTTTGTCGTCGATCATTGCGCCTCCTCGGTGCTCGTGGCAGCATAGGCCCGATGGCGCTCCTCAGCGATTCCGAAGTGGAGGCGAAGCTCTCCGATCTGTCCGGCTGGGAACGGACGGGCGGGGCGATCCGCAAGGAGTTCGAGCGCGGCGACTTCGTCGGCTCGGCGAAGTTCGTCTCCAGCTTGGTCGAGCCGGCCGAGGGGATGAACCACCACCCGGACCTGGAGATCTCCTGGGCGACGGTGACGGTGACGATCTCGACCCACTCCGAGGGCGGCCTGACCGCGGCCGACTTCGAGCTCGCCGCGAAGATCGACGCGCTGGCCTAGCCGCGGCGATGGCGAAGCGCAATAAGCCGCGGCGGCCTCGCGAGAAAGCGCCGACCGTCGAGTACACCGACGCCGAGGGCAACGTCCTCAGCCTGCGGCAGGCACTCAGCGCCGGCACGATCGCCAAGATCGGCGAGCCGCCGGTGGGCGACGCGGCCTCGCTCGAGGACGCCTGGCGGCGGCGTTCGGAGGCGCTGTTCGAGCGGCTCGCGGTCAGCTGGGAGATCGCCGGCCTGCCGCTGACCGATCAGAAGCTGCTGCTGGGGCGCTACCGGATGGCCGACGCCGAGACCCAGCGCTGGGTGCGGCAGACGATCGCCACCCACCTCGAGCGCCACATCCCCGAGCTGGCGGGATAGCCGTGGCCGAGGAGCTGCGGATCGACGACCGCCTGGCGATCCCGCTGGCGGAGATCGAGCTGCGCACCAGCCGCTCGTCGGGGCCGGGTGGCCAGCACGCCAACGTCACCGCTTCGCGGGTCGAAGCGGTCTTTGACGTCGGGGCCTCGGCGGCGCTCGACGAGGCCCAGCGCGAGCTGCTGCTGCGGCGCGCCGGCTCCACCGTCACCGCCGTCGCCCAGGACAGCCGCGGCCAGTTCCGCAACCGCGAACTGGCGCTGCGGCGGCTGGCGGACAAGATCGCCGTCGCCCTGACGCCGCCGCGCCGCCGCCGCCCGACCAGGCCGACCAAGGCATCGCGCTACCGCCGCCTCGAACAGAAGCGGAGGACGGGCGAACGCAAGCGCGGCCGCCGGCGGCCGGGCGGCGAAGACTGACCGCACCGGAGCCGTGCCGATGAGTTCCGGGATGCCGAGCGGTCTTATGGGTAGAGACGGACCACACCCACGCGAAAGGACCCGATCATGCTCGCGAACTCCAAAGCCTTCAGCGGCTTCGCCGTCGATGACCTCCAAGGGGCTCAGCGCTTCTACGGCGAGACCCTCGGCCTCGACGTCGAGCTGCTCGACGAGGAGAACGGCCTGCTCAGCCTGCACCTCGCGGGCCGCGACGTCCTCGCCTACCTCAGCCCAGGCATGACCCCGCCCAGCTACACGATCCTCAACTTCCCGGTCGACGACATCGACGCCGCTGTCGACTGGCTCGGCGAGCGCGGCGTCGAGTTCGAGCGCTACGACGAGATGCCGCAGGACGAGAAGGGCGTGATGCGCGAAGGCGGCCCATTGATCGCGTGGTTCAAGGACCCGGCCGGGAACACGCTGTCGGTGCTACAAGAGCCTTAATCCCGGGGTTGCCGGTGGGATCGATCAAGCAGCGGAATGCAGTTCGTAATGCCGTCTTGACGGGGGATCCGCGGGGCGTCCGCCGGAGTTCCCAAAATTGCGGGCCTCGATGTCTTCGCTAAGGACCATCTCGCTCTACTCAGGGGCCGGAGGATTGGACGCTGGCTTTATCCGCGCCGGATTCGATATTGCCTGGGCGAACGAGATTGATACTTGGGCATGCAAGACCTACCGGCGCAATCTCAGCGAGGACATCGTCTGTGACGATGTCCTCGCAGCGGCGCCACCGAGCGGGATGTCGGCTGAGGTCGTAATCGGTGGACCGCCCTGCCAAGGCTTTTCGGTGATTGGCAAGATGCAGAGGAGCGATCCGCGCAGCAAGCACGTCTTCCATTTTCTGGACGTCGTTGAGAGGGTTGACGCCAAGGCCTTTGTCATGGAGAACGTTAAGGCGCTCGGGGTAAATGATCGGTGGCGCCCGGTGCGTGAGTCACTCATCGACCGTGCGGAGCGACTCGGCTTCGATGTCAACATCCATTTATTGAATGCCGCAGATTTTGGCGTGCCCCAATCCCGCGAGCGGATGTTCCTCATTGGAATTAAGGATGGCGTGTCACCTACACCGCAACCGACTACGGCAGGTAAGCATCTGACCGTTCGAGAGGCGTTGGCTGGGTTGCCTCCCTTTGGTGAGGCCGGAAATGACAGCGTTGTCAACGCGCGAGTCCGCCCTGCCGCCAACCCTGTGATGCGCCCAACTGCGTTTCGCGGCAGTCTTCTATTTAACGGCTCTGGAAGACCGTTGCACCTCGACAGCCCTGCGAAGACGTTGCCTGCCTCCATGGGTGGCAACGGCACGCCCATCATCGATCAGGAGGAGTTAGATCATGGCGCTGCTCCTTGGGTGGTTGCGTACCATCGCCGCTTGCTCAATGGGGGACGACCCCTCAAACGTGCCCCCCGTCGTCTGCGCCGAATTACCGTTGAGGAGGCCGCAGCGCTTCAATCGTTTCCGGCAGATTGGACTTTTGAAGGGCCCCGCGTTGCTCAGCTTCGCCAGATCGGGAATGCTGTACCCCCTGAGTTGGCATTTCAGGTCGCCCGCGCCTTGGGGGAGAGCTTGAAGGTCTCGGCGCAGTTGTGGGATCGATCACTCCAGGTTGCATAGCGCCTCGGTGACCCGGAGTCGTACGCTTATTGGGTCGCAATGGGTCTGAAGGTGAACAAGCAGGCGTTGCAGGGAGCGTTGGAGCGGGGGGTGGCTATTGCCGACCGCGGTATCGATTTGCCTGCAATCTGGCTCCAGCGCACCGAGCACATTGGCGCATCGCCAAGCAGGACGATGATTGCGGTACTGGGCAATGCATTACTAGCCCGTGCGGCTTACGGGGAGAAGATCGACCCGCGCTCGATCAAGAGCCGGTCGGGAACGCGCGGTTTTTCTGCACGCGGAACTGTCTCGGTGCTAGTGGGAGGCGCGCGCGATTTCGGATACGACCTCGGAGTCAATAGGGCGGAGCCGCTTAACAACCAACCTTGGTTCCACGCAGAGCGCGTTGATGAAATTGACCCTGGGGCAGTGAGGGCACCGTCGCGAACCTATTTGCGCTCACTGAAGGCTTTCTTGAAGGAGGTCGACTCGCTGACCAGCAAAGAAAGCGAGTATGCGCTCGCCGCCTTCATCTTCTCTCGCCGAAAAGTCGCTGAGTCGAAGCGGGCGGCGGCGGCTGAGGTATTGCGGAAGACAACGCTTTCATTGCCGCGCCTCGCAGGCGTTCTCCAGTCATTTATCAATGACGATCCGGAAACCGGCCGTCGTGGACAGGCTTTAGCTGCTGCTGCACTTCAGTGCGTGTTTCCGCGGGTCGAACTTGGGTCGATTCACGATCCGGACGCCTTTGATGTGATCGCCTTCCGAGGAACGCTAGACGAGATCCCGTCGCCGGTTGTGCAGGTCAAGCAAAGGGTTATTGGTGATGAAGCCGCGTTGGATCTCGCTGAGGCAGCGGCCAAAATTGGCTCGAGTACGGGTCTGTTGGTCGCCCTTGCGAAGGATCAGCCTGCACTGGATGATCGAACTCTTGCGATCCGCGCCGAGGAACTCGGCGTTATTGTTCTTACGGTTACGAGTACGGCTGAGTTGCTCAATGTTCTGGCCGTGTTTTCGAGCAGTCCCCCCGAGGCAATTGCGGAGTCCTTCCCGATACGTTTGAAGCAAAGCTGCGGGAGATTGGGGCAAAGGAGGACGCCATCGCGTATTGGGGCGAGCTGTTAGACGCGCTCGTGAGTTCGTAATCCTCCCTAGGTTCCGGCGGAGGAACCGGGCCGGCAAGGGCTTTCTGATGGGCACGGCTGGTTTCGAACCAGCGACCTCTCGCGTGTGAAGCGAGCGCTCTCCCACTGAGCTACGCGCCCGGGAGAGGCGGATCTTACGCGGATCGACCCGGGCGCGATAGCGGGACGGGGGCGGGGCGCAGGCGTCGTTTCGCAGCCGAAATAGAATAGTAGTCCATAAAATTAGGTATATGGCTTGAGATTTTTAAGTATGCGGAGAAAGCATCCATCGAACAGAAGGAGCAAGCGATGCAATCCGCAAGAAAAAATCTGCCAGCGCTGCTCGCCGCCTGCTGCGCGGCAGGCGCGGCTCTTTGCCTGCTTGCCGGCTCGGCGCAGGCGGCCACCTATCCCGACGGGGGAGGGGCCTTCAACGGGGGTCTCGAAGGTTGGACGGTGCCGGCCAAACCGACCTGCAACATCCCGCTTATGGGGCTCTGCACGACCACGGCGGGATATGACGAGGAAGGCGGGAACCCATCCGGTTCGCTGGCCGCGAAGACGACGATTCTGGTCAACCTCGGAGGGCTGTTCAAAGCCACAGCGGTATTCCAGTCCCCCAACTTCACCGCGAGCGAGGGTGGGGCGGCGACGCTGCACGTCGATCGTGAGCTCGCCTCGGGGAACCTCATCGACCTGGCCCCTCAAGCCACTTATGTGGTGACGTTGATCGACCGCAGTACCGGAGTCAGCTCGGAGGCGATCACCGACACGGTCGCCGGCGCCAACGCCGGCTTTACCGGCAAGGACGGGGCGGCGACGGTGGTCGCCGGTCACGTCTACGCGATCTCGATCGACGCCGAAACTAGCTCCACGGTGGCGAACGTCGGGCTGCTCGGCTCGACTGCCCTTCGCTTCGACAACGTCTCCCTGACCGTCGGGACTTCCGGCGGCGGGGGCGGAAGTGGCAGCGGCAACGGCGGCGGCGGAAGCGGGGGCAATGGAGGCGGCGCCGGCAATGGCGCCGACGGCCTCTCCAACAGCCAGCTGCTCTCGCTGCTGAAGGCCGACACGGGCGGCACGGCGGTGCTCAAGGGCAACCGGCTCTTCGTCAAGGGTGCCTGCCCGACCAAGGTCGGCCGCACCTGCAGCCTCTCCCTGCAGGGCCTGCTGAAGAAGCGCAAGCCGGCGACGAACAAGCGCACCAGCAAGGTCGCCAAGGGCAAGGCGAAGACGCTGGTGCTGAAGGTGAAGCCGAAGGCCAGGGCCAAGCTCGCGAAGAGCAAGCGCCTGCTGTTCAAGGAGACGGTCAAGGCCGGCAGCGCCAAGGCGACTGTCTACAAGCGCCTGAAGCTGATCCGGCGCCGCTAGCCGGCGAGTCCCGGCTGGGCGATCGGCCCCTCCCCCTGTGGGGAGGGGCTCGCGCCCGGCGGGTCCGCCTCGCTCTCGCCTTCCTCGCTGCCCTTGCGCAGGGCCATGCCGACGAAGGGGAAGACCAGGGTCGAGAGCATTGCCGCCCCGACCAGCCCGGCGGCGGTCGAGCTCTTCATGTGCCCGGTCTCGATCGCGATCGTCGTGATCGCGACAACCAGCGGCAGCTCGGTCGCCGAGTAGAAGGCCAGCGCGGCGCGGTCGCGGGCGCCGAGCACGCCGCGGTAGAGCAGCAGCGCCGGGGTGCCGCGGACGACGAGGAAGAGGACGAAGAACATCACCAGCTTCGCCACCGCTTCGACCGAGCCGAGCGCGGCGAGGTCGAACTCGATGCCGCTGGTGACGAAGAAGAAGGGCACGAAGAAGCCGAACCCGACCGCGGTCAGCTTCGACTCGAAAACCTGCAGCTCGTGCCCCTGCAAGGCGACCCGGACGATCATCCCGGCGACGAAGCCGCCGAGCAGGAGGTCGAGGCCGAGCTTGCTGGCGAGCAGGACGAGGCCGAAGACGAGGACGACGGTGACCCGCACCGCCAGCTGGCTGCTCGCCTCGAAGGTGCGTTCCAGCGCCGGCCAGCCGCGCCAGGCGTAGCGGACCGAGAGCAGCGCCAGGACCAGCGCCAACCCGATGAAGCCGAGCAGGATTACCGACTCGTGCAGCGGGCTGGCGGTCGAGAGGACCAGGGTGACGAGCAGGATCGGCCCGAACTCGCCGGCGCCGCCAGCCGCCAGCAGGTAGGTGCCGAACTTGGTCTTCAGCTCGCCGTTGTCGCGCAGGATCGGGATCAGCGTGCCGATCGCCGTCGTCGCCATCGCCGAGCCGGTGTAGAGGAAGGAGAGCACGATCCCGGCCGCGGCGAGGACGCCGCCGATCCCGTAGGCCAATGCCACCGAGAGCAGCCAGCCCCAGGCGCCGAGCTTCATCGGCCTTCCTTTGATCCGGTTGAAGTCGATCTCGTAGCCGGCGAAGAAGAAGAGCATCCCCAGCCCGAGGTTGGAGAAGAATTCGATGAACTCGTCGGAGTGGGCGAGGCCGAGCAGTTCCGGCCCGATCACGATTCCCAGCATTAGCTCGACCACCACCACCGGCGGCGCGAGTCGTTTCGGCACCACCGCGACGGTGACGGCGGCGAGCGCCGCGACGACGACGATCGCGAAGAAGGACCCCGTGTCGACCTCGATCGCGGCTGTCGGCAGGGCGAGCAAGCGGTGATCCTACGGCCGGCAGGGTAGGATCGTCGAGGACCGTGCTAGGCGGGGAGTTAGCGGTGCCTTGTCACCCGCAATCCGCTTTAGCGGGGCCGAATCCCGTTCCGAGGGGCTGGCCGTCGGGGTCAGTGCGTCGCGGCGGCGTTGACGGCCGGGTCCTGCGCGACGTGGGCACGCGAATCAGGTCAGGTCCGGAAGGAAGCAGCCTTAAGCGGATGCCGCGGGTGCCGCAGGTGAGCCCGGCAAGAGCCAAAAACGACGGACACGCCCGGTGACCTCGCTTCGAAGGCGGGCGCACGGTCCATATTTCTTCGTCAGTCGATCAGCCGCTTGGACATGCGGCTGATCGCGACGCGCCACATCGCGAAGGCGAAGGCGATGAGGAAGGCGAAGCGGGCGAGGTCGACGGCCTCGAAGCCGAAGGCGCCGCCGCGAACCAGTTCGACCAGCTGGTGCAGGGGGTTGACCTGGGCGACGAGCTGGACGCCCTCGGGCAGGCCGCTGATCGGGAAGAAGGTGCCGGCGACCAGGAAGAGCGGCGTGATGAACAGCGCCGTCACGTAGTTGAACTGATCGATCTTGGCCACGGTCGCCGCCATCGCGACGCCGAAGCCAGAGAATCCGAGAGCGGTGACGAAGCAGAAGATCGGCACCAGCAGCATTCCCGGAGTGGGGTCGAGGCCCCAGAAGAAGGTGACGAGGAGGGGGACGCAGCCGTAGACGGCGGAGCGAATGGCGATCCAGAGCATCTCCGCCGAGACCAGCTCTTCGACGTCGACCGGCGCCGCCAGGATCGCTTCGTAGGTGTTCTGGAAGCGGTGCTTGACGAAGGTGCCGAACATCGACGGCAACGCGCTGGAGAAGATCACCGCGGTCGCGACCATGCCGGTGCCGACGAACTGGATGTAGGGGACGCCTTCGACTTCGTCGATCAGCGTCGCCCCGAGGCCGAGGCCGAAGGCGAGCAGGTAGACGATCGGTTCGAGCACGCTGGAGAAGGTCGTGCCGCGCCAGTAGGTGCGGAAGTTGGCGACCTCGCGGCTCATCACCCCGGCGATCGCCGCCGGTTCGAGCCGGCGCATGGTCCGCGGCGGCACGCCGCGGACGGGGGGAGTGTCGGCGCCGGCGCTCACTCCGCCTCCTCGCCGGTCAGCAGTACGAAGACGTCCTCGAGCGTGGCGGCGCGGACGACGGCGTCGTCGGGCACGGCGCCGTCCTCGGCCCGCTCGGAGCCGACGATCGCGATCGCCGGCCCGGCTGGCCGCACCCGCAGCCCGGCTGACTCGGCGGCGGCGCGCAGCTCGGTCAGGCGCTGCGGCGGCGCGTAGATCTCGGCGGTGTGGGTGCCGGCGTGCTCGGCGATCAGCTCCGCCGGCTTGCCGCGGCTGATCACCTTGCCCTTGTGCATCACCGCCACCTCGTCGGCCAGACGCTCGGCCTCCTCGATGTAGTGGGTCGACATCAGGATCGTCGTGCCCCCCGCTTTGAGGTCGCCGATCAGGGTCCAGAGCTCGGTGCGGATCTGCGGGTCGAGCCCGACCGTCGGCTCGTCGAGCAGGACCAGGCGCGGTTCGTGGACGAGGCCGCGGGCCAGGAGCAGGCGCCGGCGCATGCCGCCGGAGAGCTTGTCGACGGCGTCGCGCCGGCGGTCGTGCAGACGGGCGAGGTCGAGGGCGCGGTCGACCGCGGCGCCGACGTCCTTGACCCGGTAGAGGCGGGCATAGACGGCGAGGTTGTCCTCGACGGTGACGTCGACGTCGAGGTTGTCGAGCTGGGGGACGACGCCCATTTCCAGCCGCGCCGGCTTCGACTGGCCCGGCAGCTCGTAGCCCAGCACGCGCAGGCTGCCCGCGTCGGCCCGGGCCTGTCCGGTCAGCAGCCGCATCGTCGTCGACTTGCCGGCGCCGTTGGGGCCGAGTAAGCCGAGGCAGATCCCTTCCGGCACCTCGAGGTCGAGTCCGTCTACCGCCGTGATCGGGCCGAAGCGCTTGAACACGCCGCTGAGTTCGATCGCCGCCATGACTGCCGATGCTTTCACGGCGCCGGGGTCGACACCGGTCTGCTCAGGCGGAGGCGAGGCACTCCGCCAGCCAGAGGTCGCAGAGCCAGTCGCCCTGCTCGCCCTTCTTGCGAATGACCACGATCCCCTGCTCGCCGCCGCTGGCCTGGAGTCGCTTCCAGCGGGTCGAGTTGGGGACCGCCGCCAGCGCCGCCTCGATCGCCGCCGGGGCCGCGTCCGTGGGGCGGATGCGGCCGTCGCTGGAGCGGGCCGCGAACGCCGGCGCCGACCCGCCGACGCAGACCTCGCTGGTGCCGGCATCTTCATGGCCGCCCAGTCGCACCGCGACCGACCGGCCGTGGCGCTCGCCGCTGAGCACGGTCCAACCGCGCAGGCGGTAGTCGAAGCCGGGCGTGGACGGCATCCGCATCTCGAAGCCGCCCTCGGGGCGCTCGCTCACCTGCAACCCGAGCGGCTTCATCGCCCGGTCGGTCCGCTCGTAGCTCTGGCCGATCTCACCGCTGGGGCCGATCGCGCGGAAGGCGCCGTAGAGGGCGGCGATCGCGATCAGCGGTCCGCCGATCAGCAGCGGCACGAAGCTTTCGGTGAGGTAGATCGTCGGCACCGTGAGGAAGATCAGCACCGTCACCACGATGCCCAGGTTCTGGCTGCGGCGGGTCACGTCCCAGACCTCGTCGCGGGCGCGGACCGCGTCGGCGTCGATCGGGGCGATCGCCAACGCCGCCCACAGCTCCGGCTCGCTCATCGTCGTCGGGTTCTCGACCTCTCGGCCACCCGCGGCCGCCGCGCGCCCGCTCGCCGCGGCGTCGCCGCTCGCGGCCCGGCTCAGGTCGGAGCGTTGGAGAGCGAAGAGGATCGCGCAGAAGATCGCGATCGCCCCGAAGATCAGGCCCAGGGTCAGCTTCGGGTTTGCTTCGCCCTGGCCGGTGGTGGTGGCGATGACGGCGATGATCGCGGCGACCACGAAGGCGCCGGCGAGCCCGAACAGCCCCGACCGCTTGAACCCCCCGGACACGCGCGCAGCCTAACCCCGTGGAAGACTGGCGGCGTGCTGGACGAGCGCTGGATCAGGTCTCTGCACGTGGAGACGATGCGACGGCGCGACCTGCATGCCGAGCGCGACCCGCATGTGCTCTTTCAGGCGTCGACGATCGGCGCTCTGCTCGAGGGTGCCTACGACGGTGACCTCAGCTTCGCCGAGCTGGCGCAGCACGGCGATCTCGGGATCGGCACCCTGAACCGGCTCGACGGCGAGATGATCGCCCTCGACGGCAACTTCTTCCGGGCCGACGTCGATGGCCGGGTCGAGCCGGTGCCCCCCGATGCGCGCACCCCGTTTGCGGTCGTCTCCGGGTTCGAGCCCACGGTCGACGTCCGGATCGAGGAGCGGCTTGGCCACGCAGAGCTGCTGGCCCGGCTCGACCGACTCGTCCCCGCCGCCGCCTCCTCCTGCGCGGTCCGGCTCGACGGCCATTTCGAGTTCGTCCGCGCCCGCTCGGTCCCGGCTCAGGACCCGCCCTACCGGCCGCTGACCGAGGTTGTCGCCGACCAGCACGTCTTCGAGCTCGCCGACCTCGCCGGGACGATGCTCGGTTTCCGCTTCCCCACCTACGTCGAGGGGATCGAGGTCGCCGGCTACCACCTGCACTTCGTCAGCGACGACCGCACGCGCGGCGGTCACGTGCTCGACTCACGCGCCGCCGGCCTGCGGGCTCGGCTCGACCCCTCCGATGACCTTCACATCGAGCTGCCGCCGCAGATCGAGCTCGGCGACCCCGACTTGGCGGCGGCGACCCACGCCGCGATCGACGCAGTCGAGCGCGGCTCGGGCTAACGCGCTGTTCAGGTGCAGGGCTGCCAGGGGCGGGCGAAGAGGTCGTAGCCCTTGCCGATCGCGCTGAAGCCGAGGTCGATTGCCCCCGGGCAGAAGCTCGCGGGCTCGCTCTCGTACTCGGCGGCGAACACGGCCTTGCCGGCGGCGACGAAGGGGCTGAAGCGCGCGCACTCGTCGTAGGCGAAGCACTCCTCGACGACGGCGAAGTCGAAGACGGGGAGCAGCTGCCGCACCTGGCCGGGATCGTTCTTCAGCGCCACCGCCATGCCACGGCGATGGACTTCGCGGGCGACCCAGCGGTTGAAGCGCAGCTGGTCCGCCGCGGTGAGCGGGAACCCGGATCTGTTTTCGTAGCCGGCGATGTTGTCCGGCTCGATCGCGTCGAAGCCCTTGCGGCGGCAGAGGTCGAAGCGCTTGCGGAGGATCGGCGCCAGCGCCGCGATCTGCCGGATGTCCAGCCAGCGCTCCTCGGGGTAGCCCTCGTAGGCGGCGCCGAGGGCGGAGCGCGGATAGGCGCCCGCGTCGGGCCGGTAGCTCTCCCAGGCGCCGACGTCGAGGTAACAGATGACCTTGCGGCCGAGCCGGTGCAGCTTGGAGACGGTCCCGGCCGGCGTTTCGAAGCCGTCGACCTCGTAGACGCCGGCCGCCACCGAGGTATCGATCCTGCCCTGCAGCTGCCACTGCCACGGGGCCGTCGTCGGCCGCGGCTGCCAGCGGGCGAGGGCGGCGGGGACGAGGGTGAGGGCGAGGAGAAGCGCGGCGGCGATCGCGATCGCGGTGGCACGGCTGGGGCGGCGCGGCATCGGCCCAGCGTAGGGGTCGCGACGCGGCGGCGTGGCGGCGCTCAAGTTCGACGGCGGAGCAGCCGACAAGGTCCGGGATGCGACTGAACTCGTCTCCCTCCCTGAAGCGCGAAGCCTTCGCCATCGTCGTCGTCGTGGCGCTGGCCGCCGCGGCCTGCCTCCTCGCCGCCGGCACCTCCACGGCCCGTCCCGCGCAGCAGCCGACCGCCGTCGTCCCCAACGGCACCTACGGCGTGCTCGGGACGCGCGGGGAGTACGTCGTCTTCACCGTCCGCAACCGCAAGGTGCGCGACCTCAACTTCAACATCCAGATCACCTGTCAGGCCTCCGACTCGCCGACCAGCGAACAGCGCTTCTTCAGTGCCGGCCCCGGGGCCCCAGAGGGCCGCACCATCCCCGCCAACGGGAAACTGATCCTCAACTGGCAGGAGGACGGCGGCGGCCGCTATGGCCAGGTCCACGTCGAATTCAAGTTCGGCGTCCGTGACGTCTTCAACGCCGCCGTGATCGTGCCCGAGGACCGCTCTGGCGCCGGCCCGGAAGACGCTCGCGAGAGCTGCGACGGAGTCGGCTCGCTGCGCTTCCACCGCGGCTTCGAGATGACGCCGCCGGCGTTGCCCTAGTAGGCAGCTCAGCAGCGGCGATAGACCTTCCAGGACTCGTTTTCGGCGACCGGCTCGAAGCCCGCCGGAACGGGGATGTCGAGCTTGGTCGGGTCGCCCGGGTCGAGGACGAAGTTGTGGACGACGAAGGGGCTGGCCGGGGCGACGAAGTAGCCGCGGCGCGGGATCGTTTCCTCGCTGGCGCTGACGATCCGGGTCGGCCGCACGTCGAGGCCGAAGGCGAGCCGGGGAACCGCGCGGTGGTTGGGAACGGCGATCTTGCCGCAGAGCGGCTCGAAGGCCCCGTTTTCGACGAGGTCGGTGAGGTCACCCTCGATCTGGGCCTGGTTGGTGAGGTCGGTGTCGACCCGCGAGTCGAGGTCCCACTGGTTCGGCGCCCAGGCGACGAACATCAGGGCGACGACCGCGGCGCAGACCTGCCAGCCCCGGCGCCGGCGGTGGCCCGGCTCCAGCAGCCGCCAGCCGAGCAGGCCAAGGGCGGCGAAGATCGCCAGGATCGCCGCCGCCAGCATCGTGTAGCGGGGCAGGATCGCGAGGCCGCCGCAGGCGAGCAGGGCAAAGGCGAGCAGGGCGAGCGCGGCCGCGGCGACGCCGAGGATCGAGCGCCGGCGCAGGGTGGCGAGGCCGAAGACGACGCCAACCGCGGCGCCGGCCATGCCCGGCCACTGCAACACCTCGCCGAGCCGGCGCGGCCCGTAGAGGACGAGGTCGACCGGCCCGGTCTGCCGCTCCAGCGTCTCCACCGTTTCTTTGGTTCCGGTCCACGAGTAGAGGGCGTCGCCGGCGGTGATCGCGTCGAACAACACCCATAGGGCCGGTCCGGCAATCGCCAGGAGGATCAGGTGGGCGGGGGGCCAGGAGAAGGCCCCTCTTGTCCGGACAAGAGCCGGCCTAAGAAGGCCGGCTCTTTGAGTATCCGCCCGTTCGAGAGGGGCCTTCTCCTGGCCCTCGGACCACTTGTCTGGGTCGATTGCCAGATAGGCCAGGTATGCAAGGGAGAACAGCCAGGCCTCGGGGCGGAGGAGGCCGGCGAGGGCGAGCAATGCGAGGACGGGCCAGCCGGCGCGGGGGCGCTTGGCCTCGACCAGCAATGCGCCGAGGCAGAGGGCGATGTAGGGGAGGTCGATGTAGGCGCGCAGGCCGTTGGAGAGGAAGGGAGCGCGGGTGAGGACGATCGCGGCGGCGACGGCGCCGACCCAGCGGTCGAACCAGATCGCGCCGAGCCGGTAGATGAAGAAGCCGATCAGTCCCAGCGCGGCGTAGGCGATCGCCATCGTCACCGTGATCGCGCCGTCGCCCAGCGGCGTCGTCACCAACCCGATCAGCTCGGTCAGGGGATGCGGGGTGGGGGGCAGGGCCGAGCCCACGTCCGGGCTCATCCCGTGCGCCAGTTCGCGCCCCCAGACGAGGGCGTAGATCGTGTCGTAGTTGGGGAAGCCGACCGGGAAGACGAGCAGCAGCAGCGCCGTCACCGCGGCTACCCAGGCGGCCGGCGCCAGCCAGCTGGAGACCCTCGATGGCACGCGCGCAAGCTACCGGGGCCGCCGGTGGGCCGTGGATACACTGGCCCCAGTCCCCCGATGACCGAGTCGACCTCCCTCTATCGCCGCCACCGCCCTGGCTCCTTCGACGAGGTCGTCGGCCAGCAGCACGTGGTCCGCACCCTGCGCAACGCGGTCGAGCAGGACAAGGTTCACCACGCCTACCTCTTCGTCGGCTCGCGCGGGACCGGCAAGACCTCGATGGCGAAGATCCTCGCCCGCTCGCTCAACTGCGAGCGCGGCGGGCCGACCATCACCCCCTGCGGCGAATGCGAGTCCTGTGTGACGATCGCCGCCGGCACCTCGATCGACGTGATCGAGATGGACGCCGCCTCCAACCGCTCGGTCGACGACGTCCGCGACCTGCGCGAGCGCGTTGCTTACGCGCCCTCCGGCGGCCGCTGGAAGGTCTACATCCTCGACGAGGCGCACATGCTGACCAAAGAGGCCTGGAACGCCTTCCTCAAGACGCTCGAGGAGCCGCCGCCGAAAACCGTCTTCGTCCTCGCCACCACCGAGTCGCACAAGGTGATGGCGACGATCGCCGACCGCTGCCAGCGCTTCGACTTCCAGCGGCCCTCGCTGGAGCAGATCTCCGAGGTCCTGAACCGGGTCGCCGCTTCCGAGTCGATCGAGGTCGACGGGGGGGCGGTGGCGATGATCGCCCGCTCCGCCTCCGGCAGCTTCCGCGACGCGCTCGGCACCCTCGACCAGCTGGTCGCCTTCGGCGGCAGCCACGTCGAACTCGACGACGTCCTGCAGATGCTCGGCGCCGCCGACGCCGAGCTGCTGTTCGAAGCGGTCGACGCGGTCGTCGCCGAAGACCCCAAGGGCGTGCTGCTGGGCGTCGAGAAGATGGCCCGCTCCGGTCGCGACCCCGCCCAGTTCGCCCGCGACCTGCTCGCCCACCTGCGCTTCCTCCTCGTCACCCAGACGACCGGCGACGTCCCCACCTCCTTCGTAGTGACCGCCACCGACTCCGCCCGCCTCGAAGCCCAAGCGGCTGCGTTGGGTGCCGCCACCCTGATCCGCACGATCGACGAGCTGGCGACCGCGCTGACGGCTGTAAGAGAGGGCGACGATGCGCGAATGGCGGTCGAGATCGCTCTCCTCAAGGCAGCACGTCCAGATTTGGATCCGTCGACCGAGGGGCTGCTGAGGCGGATCGAGCGGCTTGAGAATCAGCTGACGGGGGGTGATGGGACGCGGGGCCTGTCACGGGGGGAGGGGGGCGCTGCGGGCGGGGTCGTCCTCGACCCCCCTCCCCCCGTGCCACCCGCGTCAGATCCCCCACGAGCTGACGATAAAGAGGGTTCGGTCGAGTCAGAGCAATCGGGACAGTCCGCGTCGTCTGATGCGAGCGAGTCGGAGCAGGCAGGTGCGCCAAGGGACCACTCTCCAGACGAGCCGCCGGCGGTCGCTGAGGTTTCTGATGCTCCGGCGCTACCAGCCCCTTTTGAAGCTGATGAGCCCGAGGGCGCGAACCCCTCACCCGCGGGTGGCGGGGAGGAGGGGGAGGTCGAGGACGACCCCGCCCGCAGCGCCTCCCCCTCCTCCCCGACAGGACCCGCGGCTGACGGCAGTTCGTCCCTCGACCTTGACGCCTTGAAACAGGTCTGGCCAGCCGTCCTCGATCAGCTGGCCAAGACCGCCCCGGCTCTAGCGGCGTTCTTCGAGGACGCTCGCCCCGTCGGCTTCGAGCCCGGCCAGAAAGTGCTGGAGATCTCGTTCCCGGCCGCAGCTACGTTCAACAAACGCAAGGCGGAGACGCCGGAGCAGCGGGAGCGGGTGGCGGAGGCTCTGTTGGCGGTCACTGGCCAGGGCTTGAAACCGGTCTACGTTCTGCTCGATGGCGAGAACTCGGCGCCGCCCGCAGCGGAGGCCGAGCCGGCACCCGCCGGGGGGGACGAGAAGATGGACGAGGAAGCGATGCTGGAGCGACTGAAGAGCGAGTTCGACGCGGAGGAGGTCAGTTAGGTGGCACGCGGAGGCGGTCCCGGGGGGTTCGACGTGAATGCCCTGATGAAACAGGCGCAGCAGATGCAGGACCAGATGCTGCAGGCGCAGGAGCAGCTCAAGGACGAGACGGTCGAGGCCAGCGCCGGCGGCGGCATGGTCAAGGTGACGATGGGCGGCGACCTGACCCTGCGTGCGATCGCGATCGACCCGGAGGCGATCGACCCCGAGGAGGCCGAGATGCTGGCCGAGATGGTTCAGGCGGCGGTCAACGAGGGCCTGCGCGCGGCGCAGGAGCTGGCCAGCTCGAAAATGGGCGGCATCACCGGCGGGCTCGGCGGCGGCCTGCCGGGAATGTGAGCACCGAGGGCCCGGCTCCGCTCGCGCGCCTCGTCGCCGAGCTCTCGCGCCTGCCCGGGATCGGCCAGCGGACCGCCCAGCGGCTCGCCTTCCACCTGTTGCGTGCGCCCGACGAAGAGGCCTTCGCCCTTGGCGACGCAATCCGCGAAGTGAAGGAGAAGGTCGGCCTCTGCGAGGAGTGCTTCAACCTCGCCGAGGGGCCGCTGTGCCGGATCTGCGCCGACCAGAACCGCGACCGGGCGCTGATCTGCGTGGTCGAGGAGCCGGCCGACGTAATCCCGATCGAGCGCACCCACGAATACCGCGGCCTCTACCACGTGCTCGGCGGCGCCCTCTCGCCGATCGACGGCGTCGATGCCGAAGACCTGAAGATCGCCGAGCTGCTGACCCGGGTCGGGCGGGGCGGCATCGGCGAGGTCGTGCTCGCCACCAACCCGACCACGACCGGCGAGGCGACCGCCCTGCACATCGCCGAAGCGCTGCGTGGCCAGGTCGCGGTAACGCGCCTCGCCAGCGGCCTGCCGGTCGGCGCGGACCTCGAGCACGCCGACGAGGTCACCCTGGGCAAGGCATTGGCCGGCCGCCGCAGCCTCGATTAACCCGCAAATTGGATATCTGTCCTGGACGACCATCGGCCCGCAAATAGCGGGTTTTCGCGTCCCCGGCGTCCGTCGCTTTCGCGAAGGTCACAGGCGTGGCGGCGGACTCCAACTCCAGCAGCGGTTCCGGGAGCGGCTCCCCGGCCGGCCGGATCGCCCGCGAGGTCTCTTCCCTGCAGGCTTCGCTGCTGGCGAAACTGCGCCAGGAACTCGACCGCGGCGGCCCCGAGCAGTTCGCCGACGCGGCCCAGCGCCTCGCCGCCGACTTCGGCTCGGTGACCGCCAC
Source organism: uncultured Solirubrobacterales bacterium (assembly GCA_963735255.1). Lineage (GTDB taxonomy): Bacteria > Actinomycetota > Thermoleophilia > Solirubrobacterales > 70-9 > VAYN01. Next base: position 252,610 of record CAVTKC010000001.1, read on the forward strand.
CGCGGTCGACGCCGCCTATGAGCAGGCGGCGGCAGGGCCTGCCGCCCCGGTGCAGCAGCAGCCGGACGCGCCGCCACAGGAGCCGGACGAACAGCCGGAGCTGACCAGCCTCTTCCGGCCCGGCCAGATGCGCCGCCGGCTCGACCAGATGGCCGAGACCAACCGCCGCTACGGCCACCCCTTCGCCCTCGCCGTCTTCGACGCCTCCGGCCCCGGCACGCGCAACGGCGACGCCGCCGGCGGCCAGGAGACGGTGATGGCGGTCGTCGGCGCCGCTCTGCGCGACAGCATCCGCCTCGTCGACGAGGCCTTCCAGCTGGAGGAGGACGCGATCTGCGTCCTCGCCCCGAACCTGCGCACGATCGAAGCCGTGCAGATGGCCGAGCGCCTGCTCGGGCAACTGGAAGAGCTGGAGCGGGCGGGGGGGCTGCGGATCGCCGTTTCGGCCGGTGTCGTCGCCTGTCCGGAACACGGCGCCGACGTCGACCTGCTGCTGCACAAGGCCGACGCGGCGATGTGGCGTGCACGCGCGGTCGGGCAGCCGGTGGGCCTGGGCGCCTTGCAAGATCGCTGACAGATTCCGGAAATCCGTCCATAACTGATGTAAACCTGGATTTCGGGTGCCAGAATGCCCCGCAGATGCCGGGAATCCGAACCAACGCGGCGGCCGAAGTATTGGGCGTCAGCCCGAACACGCTGCGCAGCTGGGAGCGCCGTTACGGCTACCCGACGCCGAAGCGCACCGTCGGCAACCACCGTAACTACGAGCTGGTCGAGCTGCAGACCCTGCGCGACGCGCTCGCCCAGACCGGCAACATCTCCTCCGCGATCGAGCTCGCCCGCCAGCGCCAGTCGGCGCCGGCCAGCGGTGGCAGCATGCTCGCCGCCTTCGAGAGCTTCGACGAGAGCGCCGCCGACCGCGCGATCGAGGAGAGCCTGGCGCTGCGGCCGCTGGAGCGCACGGTCGAGGAGCTGCTGCTGCCGGCGATCGACGAGCTTGCCGCCGACCCCGACCGTGAGGCCGAGCTGGAATTCGCCTCGCGCTGGGCGACCGGCTGGCTGCACGGCGCCCGCCGCCTCGCCGCGACCGCTTCGCGCCCGGCCGGCATCCTGCTGCTCGACTCCAGCCATGGCCAAGATGCCGAGGAGGTCCACACGCAGGCCCTCGACCTCGCACTGCGCCGCGCCGGCTTCCGCGTCCTCGTCCTCTCCAACGAGCTCGGCGACGAGCGGATGGAGCGGGCGCTCGGCGCCCTGGACCCGACCGCGATCGTCCTCTGCGGTCCCGGGGCCGAGACCCAGGACGCGGTGCGGCTGGTCCGCAAGATCCGCGAGCTCGGCTTCGTCGCTCCGCTCTACGGCTTCCGTGCCGCCGGCCTGATCGGCGCCGCGGTCCCCTCGGCGGGGGAGAAGCCCAGCCAGGTGACCGGCATGCTGAATGCCGATCTGCGCCGCCGTGCCGCCCAGGCTTTCGCCTAGGCGGCAGGCGACACAGGAGCCGCTTACAGCGTGCCGATGCTCTTTTTGGCTGCGCTGAGGACGACCTTGGGCAGCGGTGCGAAGTCAAGCGCCGCTCCGTAGACCTGTCCTTTGGTGACCGCGTAGTTGAGGAACTGCTGCAGGAACCCCTTCTGCGGGGCGTTGTGCGGCACGATCGCGTAGGTGAAGGTCGAGATCGGGTAAGCCGTCGACGCCGACGCCGGGGGGTTGGTGATGCTGATCGCGTTGCTGGACGGCACGCTCTTCACCGTCGAGGCAGCGCTTTCGATGTTTTTCAGGTTCGGCAGGGCGTAGCTGCCGGCCTTGTTCTGGACCGCGGCGGCGCCGAGGCCGGCGGCGATCAGGTACGAGGCGGAGATGTAGCCGATCGCACCAGGGGTTTTCACCACGGTCGCGGTGATGCCCGAGTTGCCTTTGGCACCGACTCCGGCCTTCCAGCCGACCGTGGTGGCAAAGCCGACTTCACTCCTCCAGGCAGGACTGATCTTGGAGAGGTACTCGGTGAAGGTGTAGGTGTCACCCGAACCGTCGCTGCGGAACACCGGGGTGATGGTGAGGCTCGGCAGCTTCGCCCCCGGGTTGATCTTGGTGATCTTCGGATCGTTCCATTTGGTGATCTTGCCGAAGTAGATCCCGGCCAGGACCGCACCGGTGAGGTTCAGTTTCTTCACTCCGGGGACGTTGAAGCCGATGCCGGTCGCCGACAGCGCCCAGGGGACCTGCACGCAGCTGTTGCAGGCCGAAGCCTGCTCCGGGGTCAGCGGGGCGTCGGAGGCACCGAAGTCGACGGTGCGGGCGGTGATCTGGGCGATCCCAGCCCCAGAGCCGACAGCGCCGTATTTGACGGGGATGCCTTCCTTGATTTCGAAGCCGTTGATCCAGTTCGCCATGAGTGGCGCGACCAGCGTCGACCCGGCTCCGGTTAGACCTGCGGCGGAGGCGCTGGCCACACCCGTCGCCATGATCAAGATGGCCCCGATGGCCACCCCAAGCAACCTGATGCTCTTCAAGAGAATTCCTTTCGACTTGTTTCGTGTCTCTATTCGGGCGCAAGGTTGCAGCCCGGGCGGGGCATAGCATCAGGGTGGGAAATCGCACACATGTGTCAATCTCGTGAAAGATGGGTGTTACAAAAATGTGACAGGAAGTGTGAAAGTTCGTAACAAATAGGTGTGCGAACTTGATTACGCTGCGCCGCGATGCCCGCCGCTCCGCCACCTCTGGCCAGCCGCCGATGAGCCCCGCCGCCACGCCGGCGGTTCTCGGCTCCGCGGCCGCCCAGGCGCGCTCGGCCAGGCGGCGCAAGCAGCTCGATCGTTTCGGCGACAGGGCCCTATATGGCGTCTGTCTCGCCGCCTCGCTGCTCGCCATCGCGGTGATCGTCATGGTCGCCTTCCAGGTCGTGCACGGGGCCCAGCCGGCGATCGCCAAATACGGCCTCGGCTTCCTCACCGACACCGCCTGGCAGCCCAACTTCGGCGAATTCGGTGCCGGCTCGTTGATCTTCGGCACCGCCGTCAGCTCCTTCGCGGCGCTCCTGCTCGGGGCGCCGATCGCGATCTCGATCGGCCTCTACCTGAGCCTGCTGGCCCCGTCCGGGATCCGCGGGGTGGTGGCGCCCCTGGTCGAGATGCTGGCGGCGATCCCGAGCGTCATCCTCGGCTTCTGGGGGGTGCTCGTCCTTGGCCCATTCGTGCAGGGGACGCTCGAGCCTTTCCTGCACGACACCTTTGGCTTCATCCCGATCTTCGGGGCGCCGGAAACGACCGGCGCCAGCATCTTCACCGCCAGCCTGATCCTGACGATCATGGTCGTGCCGATCATCGCCTCGATCTCCCGCGACCTCTTCACCGCTGTCCCGAGTGACATCCAGGACGGCGCCAGCGCCCTCGGCGCGACCCGCTGGGAGGTGGTCCGCGGCGTCGTCCTGCCCTCGACCGCGTCCGGGGTGGTCGCGGCCTCGCTGCTGGGGCTCGGCCGCGCCCTCGGCGAGGCGATCGCGGTCGCCCAGGTGATCGGCGCCGGCTCGGAAATCCAGGCCTCCCTGTTCAAGACCGGCGACACGCTGGCGGCGCGGATCGCCAACCAGTTCCCCGGCGCGCTGACCGAGATGCACAAAGCCTCGCTCTTCTACCTGGGCGTGATCCTGCTGGTGATCGGCCTCGCCTCCAACCTGGTCGCGCAGTGGATCGGCCGCCGCTTCAGCTACCAGGGGGCGACGGCGCGGTGAGCGCGGGGGCCACCTTCGACCCGCTGGCGCCGCTGACGCCGAGCGGCAACCTGCGCCGCCGGCAGCTGTTCAGCCGCCTCGCCGAGTACGGGGCGACCGCTGCTGCCGTGCTCGCGGTCGCGGTGCTCGGGATCGTCATCTACACGGTCGTCTCCCGCGGTGCCAGCGCGCTCAGTCTCGACTTCGTCTTCGACGCCGCCCCGACCGGGATCGGGCCCGAGCTGGTCGGCACCGCGATTATCGTCGGCATCGCCACCGCGATCGCGATGCCGCTCGGGGTCGCGATCGCGCTCTTCCTGACCGAGTTCGCCGGCACCCGCGCCACGCACGGCATCCGCCTCACTCTCGATCTGCTGAACGGCCTGCCCTCGATCATCATCGGGCTCTTCATCTTCGGCCTCATGGTCAACCACCGCCAGCCCTCCGCCTTCGCCGGCTCGGTGGCGCTGGCGATCATCGAGGTGCCGCTGATCGCCCGTGGCAGCCAGGAGGTGCTGCTCCTCGTCCCCAAGAGCCTGCGCGAAGCCACCGATGCGCTCGGGGTCAGCCGCTGGCGCGCCGTGCTCGGGATCACCCTGCCGAGCGCTCTCGGCGGCATCGTCACCTCGACCATCCTCTCTGCCGCCCGTGCCGCCGGCGAGACCGCGCCACTGATCTTCGCCTGCTTCATCTTCGACCCCGGCAGCTTCTCGACGAACCCCTTCGAATCGCTGCCCAACGTCCCGGTGCGGATCTTTCAGCTCTCCGAAGAAGCGAATCCGAGCGGCTTCGCCGAAGCATGGGGGCTTTCGTTCGTGCTCGTCTCGCTGATCCTCTTCGCCAGCCTCGGGGCCCGGGCTCTGCTGGCCCGAAGCCGCAGGAAGTTGGGCGCATGACCGACTTCGAGCAGATCGAGAACCTCGACTTCGAGCCGGGTGGGCCCGCGGTGCCGCCGCGTGTCCGCCTGCGCGACCAGGCACCGCCGCTGCCGGGCGCCGCGACGACCAGCGGCGCCGGCGCGCTGCACATCGCCCCGGAGGTCGTCTTCGACGCCCGCGGCGTCTCCGTCTTCTACGGCGCCAAACAGGCGCTCACCGATGTCTCGCTGCGGATCCGGCGCGGACAGATCACCGCCCTGATCGGGCCCTCGGGCTGTGGCAAGACGACCTTCCTGCGCAGCCTCAACCGCATGAACGACTCGGTCGGCGGCTTCCGCCTCGAGGGCCAGATCCTCTACCACGACCACGACCTCTACGGCGCCAACGTCGACCAGGTCGAGGTGCGCCGGCGGATCGGGATGGTCTTCCAGAAACCGAACCCCTTCCCGAAGTCGATCTACGACAACGTCGCCTGGGCGCCGCGCAACCTGGGGTTGCGCTCCGGCCTCGACGAGCGGGTCGAGAAGGCATTGCGCGGCGCCGCGCTCTGGGACGAGGTCAAGGACCGGCTCAAGGACAGCGGCCTCGGGCTCTCCGGCGGCCAGCAGCAGCGCCTCTGCATCGCCCGCGCGATCGCGATCGAGCCGGACGTGCTGCTGCTCGACGAGCCCGCCTCGGCGCTCGACCCGATCGCCACGGGCGCGATCGAGGACCTGATGCACAGCCTCAAAGGCCGCTTCACGATCGTCATCGTCACCCACAACATGCAGCAGGCGGCGCGGGTCGCCGACCGCACCGCCTTCTTCAGTCTCGACAGCAACGACGCCAAGCCGGTCGGCACCCTGATCGAGCTCGACGACACCGAGGCGATCTTCAGCCAGCCGCGCGACCCGCGCACCCGCGACTACGTCAACGGCCGCTTCGGCTAGCGGCGGCCGGGCACAGCGCCGAACCGGGTACGGCTAGCCGCGCAGGATCGCATCGCCGGAGACCGGCGGCAGCAGCGATTTGCCGCACTGCCAGCAGAAGGTGGCGCCGCTGCTGTGCGGCGCTCCGCAGGAGACGCAGGAGCCGGCGGTGGCGGTCTCGTCCATGCGCAGGATCCGTTCCACCTCGCCGAGTTCGGCGTCGGCGTCCTGCAGGTCGGCGGCGCGCCGGGTCAAGACCTCGGGTTTGATCCGGTTGCGGGTCGCCATCTCGTAGGCGAGCCCGCCGAGGTCCCATTGCAGCTCGGCGACGCGGGCGACGAGCTGGTCGCGGCGCCGCTGCAGGTCGACGATGAACTCCTGCCCGTAGGCGGAGCTGGCCGCCTGGGTGGGCGCCGGCGCCGGACTGGAGGGGGCCGGCGGGGTGGCGGCCTTGCGGGTGGGGATGCCGAGTTTCATTCGCCGAAGAATTCCCCGGTGAATTTGCCGCCCTCGCAGCCGGCGGCGCCGCTTTCGCAATCGCCGCCCTGCTTCACCGTCGGCGGCGGCAGCTTCACGTCGCCGGCCGGTTTGAGGATTTCCGCCGCGGCTTCGGAGGTGCCGCTGCTGTCGATCGCCTTCTCGGGCGCCTCGCCCTTTTTGGCCTTGCCGCTCTTACCCCCGGTTTCGCCACCGCCGCCGCTCGATGCGGTCGCCGTTTCTTCGCCTTCGCCTTCGCCTTCGCCTCCGCCACCGCCCACCTTGATGATCTGCGGCGCCGCGGCCGCGGTCGGGGCGCTGTTGTCACCCGACTGGCCGATCATCACGCCGACCCCGATCGCCAGCACCAGGGTGGCGACGCCGGCGATCAGCGAGGCGTTGGCGGTCATGCGCGAGCGCGGTTCGCGCGCCGGCGGAGGGGGAGAGGAGGGGGCCTCCGCCGGGCGCTTGACCGCGTCCATGAAGACGACAGCATCCATAAAGGGCAGCCGCGGGTCACCGCGGCGCTGCCCGCATTCCAGGCAGTACCGCTGATCGATGGCCATGTGGGCGCCGCAGGACGGGCACTGTTCGCTCACCGGCGCATCTTCGGGTCGCCCTTGGGCGCTGGTGTTTAAGAGTTGTGAAACGGAGTACCGCCTTCGGCCCGCCGGACTCAGGATGTTCACAACTTCGCAAAGGTGTGAGGTGAGACTGGCGCGGAAGCGTGAAGCCCGCCACTCCCGACGACGAGTCCCGCAGCGGTACCGACGCCAAACGCTGCGTCGACTGCGGCGCGCCGATTTCCGGCAAGAAGCGCGACCAGTGTCTCGAGTGCCGCTTCATGCCCTCGCCCTGGGCGGCGGCGGTGGCGGTGATGGGGATGCTCACGCTCGGGGTCCTGCTCGGATCGGCCACCAGTCAGGTGGCCCAGAGCGCCGGCCTCACCTCGATCGTGCTCGAAGAACCCTCCGCCAAGCCGGCGGCGAAAGAAGAACCCGCCGAACCGGTGGCCGCGACCGCGGCGGCGCCGGAACCGGCCCCCGTCGTGCCGACTGCGGTACCCAGCTTCCCGGAACCGGTTCCGCTGGCGGAAGAACCGGCGGCCGAAGAAGCTCCGCCGCCATTGGAACTGCCGCCGGAACTGGAAGAAGAAGAAGCGCTGCCGCCGGTCAAACACCTGTTCCTGATCGTGCTCGGCGAAAACAGCTTCGAGGAAGCGTTCGGCAAAACCTCGCCGGCGCCGTACCTGTCGAAACAGCTGGCCGAAAAAGGCGAGCTGCTGTCGAACTACTACGCGGTGACCAAGGGCGACCTGGCGAACCAGATCGCCCTGCTCAGCGGCCAGGGCCCGACGCCGGAGACGGCGGCCAACTGCCCCACCTACGCCGACATCGCTCCCGGCACCGTCTCCGTCGAAGGCCAGGTCGAAGGCGCCGGCTGTGTGTATCCGGCCGCGACCAAGACGCTGCCGGGTCAGCTGGTCGAGAAAAAATTGAAATGGAAGGCCTACGTCGAGGACCGGGCAACCCCGTGCACCTACGAGGAAGGCTCACTCGATCCCTTCGTCTATTTCCAGGCGATCCGCGACAGCCCCGAATGCGCCCAGAACGACGTCGGCCTCGACCAGCTGGCGACCGACCTTGCAAGCGCCGAGAAGACCCCAGCCCTCTCCTACATCGTCCCCAACGCCTGTCACGACGGCGGCGAAGCTCCATGTGAACCGAACCTGCCCGCGGGGGCGCTCGAGGCCGAAACCTTCCTCCAGCGCGTCGTCCCCGCGATCGAGGCCTCGGGCGCCTACAAGGAAGGCGGCCTGATCGCGATCACCTCCTCGCAGGCGCGCCAGACCGGCCCCACGCCCGACGCCGGCTCCTGCTGCGTCGCGCCCAAATACCCGAACCTGCCCGCCGACCCCGCGGCCGAAGAAGCGGCGACGGGGCCGGTCAAACCGGCAGGAGGGGGAGGCCGGGTCGGCCTGCTGTTGATCTCACCCTTCGTCGCCCCGGGGACCGTCAACGAAACGGCCTACTTCAACCACTTCTCGCTGCTGCTCAGCATCGAGCAGCTGTTCGACCTGGAACCGCTCGGCTACGCCGCCGAAATCGCCCTCACCGGCTTCGACACCAGCGTCTACAACGCCGAAGAAAGCACCGCGAGCCGTTACTCCGGCAGCTCGAGCAGCAGCGCCAGCTGCCGCGACTGCGCCAGCAGGATGCCGTCGGGCGACCACAGCTCGCCGTCTTCCTCGAAGAACCCGTGGCGGGCGATCTTCGACTCGAAGGCGACCAGGTAGACGTCCTTCGGCTCCGCGCCGGGTGGCGGCAGCGGCGCCCGGAAGTGGACGGTGTAGTCGATCGTCGGCGCTCCGTAGGGGCGGTCCAGGCGGACGAAGGGGGCCGGGAACCAGGTGTCGAGCAGGGCCGCCGCCAGCGGCGCGTCGAGCAGGCGCGGCTCGCGGGTGCGGATCCAGGCGCCGTTGCGGGGCTCGCCGCCGGAGAAGGCCTGGTCGCCGATGGCGGGCCGCACGCGGTAGTTCTGCAGCATGTTGGGGCGGCTGGAGCGGGTCTCGGGGTCGATCGTGAAGAGCTCGCCCGGCTCCCCGGCATCGGGCATCCGCGCCTCCGCGAAGACCTCGTCCTCGCTCCAGGGTTCCGAGAGCACCGCCAGCGCCGTCGCCTGCACCTTGCCCTCCTGCTCCATGCGCGCCGAGACGAAGGTGGCGCGGCCGCCCTCGCGCTCGACCGTGACCGCGATCTCGACCGGCCCGGCGGCGGGGGCGCGCTGGAAGTGCACGGTCAGCGAGCGCGGTTCGCGCTCGGCCGGCGCCATCGCCTGGATCGCCCGCAGGATCGTCGCCGCGACGAAGCCGCCGTTGGGCCCTTTGCCGACCCACCAGCGTTCGCTCATCTCGGCGCCGAAGCGCCCCGCGCCGAGCGGCGTGACCGCGGTGTCGGCGCTGAACCCGGGCAGGGACACGGTGCTCGTCTCCTCGCTCATGCGCCCTCCGGCTCCAGCTCGCGCGACGGCGTCGGCGCCGACTCGCTGATGCCGATGCGTTCGTGCAGTCGCCGCAGCGGCCCCGGCGCCCACCAGTTCCATTTGCCCAGCAGCTCCATCAGTGCCGGTACCAGCAGCGCCCGCACGATGCTCGCATCGATCAGCACCGCCAATGCCGTGCCGACCCCGTTCTCCTTGATGAAGATGATCTGCGAGGTCGCGAAGGCGCCCATCGCGACCGCGAACAGCAGCGCCGCGGCGGTGACGATGCGCCCGGTCCGCTCCAGCCCGATCGCCACGCACTCCGACTCCGAGGCGCCGGCGTCGCGCGCCTCCTTGATCCGCGAGAGCAGGAAGACCGCGTAGTCGGTCGAGAGGCCGAAGGCGACGGCGAAGAGCAGGATCGGCATCGTCTGCTCGATCGCTCCGGGGCTGGAATAGTCGAGGAACCCCTCCAAACGGCCGTCCTGGAAGATCAGCACCAGTAGGCCGAAGACGGCGCTGAGGTTGAGGAAGTTCATGATCAGCGACTTGATCGGCAGGATCACCGAGCCGGTCATCAGGAAGAGGATGACCAGGGTGGCGACGATCACGATCGCCAGCGCGATCGGCAAGTGCGAGGTGAGGCTGGCCTGGAAGTCGATGAAGTCGGCGCTGGCGCCGCCGACCAGGACCGTCGTCCCCGCCGGGGTCGGCAGCTCGCGGATCGCCCGCACGGTGTTGTGGCTGGCGTCGGAGACGAAGGGGTGGGTGGAAATCACCTGCAGCGCTGAGACCCCGCCCCGCAGGCGCTGCGGCGGCAGCACTTCGGCGACCCCGTTGACGCGGTCGATCCGCGCCGTCATCGCCGCCGCCGCCTTCGGTCCGCCGCCTTCGACGTCGACCCAGATCGGGGTCTCGCGATAGGGCGGGAACTCGGTGCTGACCGTGTCGTAGGCCTGGCGGGCGCTGGCAGACTCCGGCAGCACGGTCGGGTCGACGGTGTTGAACTTGATCCCGAGGAAAGGCAGCCCGAGGACGATCAGGAAGAGGGCGCTGAGGGTGGCGATCGGGAGCGGCCGCCGCATCACGAAGCGCGAGAGCCGGTACCAGAAGCCGTGCGAATCCGGCCGCGCGTCGGCTTCGGCGCGGCGCTGCAGGAACTTCGGCGCGCCGGCGTTGACGCGCGAGCCCAGCATCGTCAGCACCGCCGGCAGCACGGTGAGGGAGATCAGTGCCGCGAACAGCGCCACCAGCGCCCCGCCCAGCCCCATCGAGTAGAGGAAGCGCTGGGGGAAGACAAGCAGCGAGGCGAGCGCCGCGGAGACCGTCAGCGAAGAGAAGAAGACGGTCCGCCCCGAGGTGGCGAGGACCCGTCGCATCGCCTCCAACCCCGGTCCGGTCTTGGCGATCTCCTCGCGATAGCGGGAGACGATGAAGAGGCTGTAGTCGATCGCCAGGCCGAGGCCCAATGCCGTGGTCAGGTTCAGGGCGAAGATCGAGATCGAGCCGAATTCGCTGGCCAGGCGCAGGATCAGGAAGGTGCCGACGATCGCCAGGCCGCCGATCATCAGCGGCAGCACCGAGGCGACGAGGCTGCGGAAGAACAGCAGCGAGAGCAGGAAGAGGAGGGGGAAGGCGAGCATCTCCGCCATCCGCAGGTCTTCCTCGACCTGGGTGTTGACCTGCTCCTGGGCGACCGCGGCGCCGCCGACGACGACCCCGGGGCGGCCCGAGAGCTGGTCGGCGATCGCGGCGCCGGCGTCCTGCCAGGCTTTGTCCCCGGTCGGCCTCAGGGCGACGGCGAAGTAGGTGGCCGTGCGGTCATTGGAGACGAAGACGGGGGAGTTGGTGTCGAAATACCCGGTTACCGACTTGACGTCGGGCCGCTCGTGCACGCTGCGCTCGAGCGCCTCGACCCGGGCCCGGGTCGAGGCCTTGGCGACCGGCGCGTCCGTGACCACGACGATCACCGCCGGCACCCGCAGCCCCGCGTCGAGCAGCCGTTCCTTGGCCTGGACCGTCTCGGTCGCGGGATCGTCGGCGCCGTAGGGGTCGAGCCGGTCGGCGACCGAGCCGCCGAGCGCGGCGGCGGCGAGGAAGAAGAGGATCGCGAAGACGCCGATGCGGCGGGCGTTGCCGTCGGCGAAGCGGGCGAGGGTGTCGAACATCAGCTGCTCCTTTTCTCGGGAACGGACGCGAGGAGCTGTGCCTCCATGCGCTCGCACCAATCGGCGAACCACTCGGTGAACTCGATGCCGCCCCGCAGTACGACCAGCGGGAACGGGTCCTCCTTTTCCAACGCCTTCGGTTCCATCTTGCGCAGGCGGGCGGCGACGGAGAGCCGGTACTCGCGCATCGCCCGCAGGATCTCCAGCGCCTCCTCGGGCGGCAGGGCGTCGGCGAAGAAGAGCTTCAGCAGGCCTTCCTCGCGCATCTCGAAGGTCTCGGGCGGCTCGCGCAGCCAGGCCCGCAGCTCCTCTTCGCCGTCGGCGGTGATCTCGTAGACGGTCCGCCGGCGACCGCCGGTGGGCGCGTCGGCGCCAACCACCAACCCGGCCTCGGAGAGGCGTTTCAGCTCCGGGTAGATCTGCCCGTAGCTGGCGGCCCAGAAAAAGCGGGTGGTGTCGTCGACCAGCCCCTTGATCTCATAGCCGGACCGCGGCTCGTTGCGGATCATCCCGAGGATCACGTAGGCGGTCGGGCTGAGTTGCTCCACGCGTCAATATATATCGCTCCGATATATCTTCAAGTGTGATGTCAATCACTTATGGTCACTCAGTACCCGCTTTCCAAAATCCCGCGAAAAGGAGCTCAGAGATGTCGCTCGACCAGAGCAAGATCGGCCGCGTCGTGGCCGAGCAGATGGAGGCGATCGAAGGCGACTACGGCGACGACTGCGAGATCGGCGACGTCTGCACGATCGTCGAGGTGGTCGGCCCCCACGGCTCCCACGTCCGCGTCCGCAGCAGCGACATGCGCCCGCACAGCGGCCTCGGCCTGGTGCGGATGGCCGAACAGGCGATGCTCGGCAACCTCGGCGGGGGCTCCTAGGTAGTCGTAGTCGGGGTAGCGATATCCGGTCCGGCGCAATGACCCCGTTTCGCGTCTGGTCGGCGACAAAACTTTGACTTCCAGCGCGCCACACGTGCGCCGATCACTTCCACGATCGGCGGGTGAGTGCGAGCTACGTCGAGAAACTGGACTACCTGCTGGGAATCGACCTCGCGATCGAGTTCGTCACCGAGCGTGGGGTTCTGGTTGGTTACACCGTGGTCCTGCTGTTCGCGACCCGGGATGGCGCCGAGACGGGCCGGGTCATGGACCAAGCGATCGAAGCGGCGATCGCCGAAAAACCGATCTGCCCCGAAGCGTCGGCATTCATCAACGCCGATACGCCTTTCACGGAGCGCGAAATCACAGACGCGCTCGACCGCGGTTACGCCGCGGTCGTGGTTTCCGAGGATGGCAGCGTGCGGATCTTGCATCCAGAGCCGACTGCAGGCTGAGCGTTCGGCTCAGCCCAACTCGGCGACCAGGGCCGCGACCACGGCCGGGTCGAACTGGGTGCCGGCGTGGGCTTCGAGCTCGCGGATCGCGTCCGTTTCGTTCATCGCCCGGCGATAGCTGCGGTTCGAGGTCATCGCGTGGAAGGCGTCGCAGGTGGCGATGATCATTGCCCCGCGCGGGATCTGCTCGCCGGCGAGGCCGTCGGGATAGCCGCCACCGTCGAAGCGCTCGTGCGCGGAGCGGACCAGCGGCGCGACCGGGGCGAGGAAGGGGATGCGCTCGAGCATGCGGGCGCCGATCGCGGTGTGCTCGTCCATGCGCTCGCGCTCGGCCGCGGTCAGGGGGCCTGGCTTGCGGAGGATCTCGCCGGGGACGCCGATCTTGCCGACGTCGTGCAGCAGGGCGCCGTAGCGGAGCCGGTCCAGCTCGGCCCCGCGGACGCCCATCCGCTTGCCCACCCGGGCCGCCAGGTCGGCGACCTCGTTGGCGTGGTCGGCGGTGTAGGCGTCCTGCAGCTCGACCGCGTCGGCGAGCACGCCGACGGTGGTCAGGAAGGCGCCCTCGAGTTCGCCGACCAGCTGGCAGCGGTAGATCGCCATCCCGACCTGGCTGGCGACGATCTGCGCCAGCAGCAGGTCCTGCTCGGCGAAGGCCCCGGGTTCCTCCTGCTCGAGGTTCATCACGCCCCAGGTCGAGCCGGCGACGACGATCGGCAGCGACAGCTCCGAGCCGGGGTCGGTGCGGGGGTTGCGGCTGAGGTAGTCGGAGTCGAGCCGGGTGTCGTTGACCATCGCCGCCCGGCCGCAGCGGGCGACGCGGCCGTTGACCCCGACCTCGACCGGTTGCTCGACCGCGAGGAAGTCGGTCATCTCCTCGGCCAGCGGGCCGGCTCCGGCGACGACCCGCAGCATCCCGTCCGGGTCGAGGCGCTGGACGACCGCCAGGTAGTAGTCGAAGGACTGGTGCAGCTGCCGCACCGCCTCGCCGGCGACGTCGGCGACCGTATGGCAGCTGGAGAGGCTGGTCGCGAGGCGGCTGGCGACCAGCAGGCGCCCGGAGCCGGCCGCCGCGTCCACGCTCGAGCCGGCGATCGGCAGCATGCTCGTCTTCGGCTCCATGAGCCGGGTTATCGGCGCACCGGAACGTAGCTTTAGGGGGTGACTATCCTCAGGGCCTCATGAGCGGGGTGGAATCCGACATCGTCGTAATGAAGTTCGGCGGCACCTCCGTTGCCGGCGCCGAGCAGATCAAACGCGCCGCGGGGCGGATCGTCGCCGCCCGCGAAGCCGGCAACCGGGTCGTCGCCGTGCTCTCGGCGCGGGGCAAGACGACCGACGAACTGGTCAGCCAGGCGCAGGAGATCTCCGCCCGCCCGGTGGCGCGGGAGATGGACATGCTGCTCTCGACGGGGGAGCGGATCTCCTGCGCGCTCTGCGCGATGGCGATCCACGACCTCGGCCACGAGGCGATCTCGCTGACCGGCTCCCAGGCGGGAATCGTCACCGACTCGTTCCACACCAAGGCGCGGATCGTCGACGTCCGCGCCGAGCGCATCCGCCAGGCGCTGGAGGAGGACCGGATCGCCCTCGTCGCCGGCTTCCAGGGCGTCTCCACCGACAGCCACGACGTCACCACCCTCGGTCGCGGCGGCTCCGACACCACCGCCGTCGCCCTCGCCGCCGCCCTCGACGCCAGCGTCTGCGAGATCTACACCGACGTCGCCGGCGTCTTCAGCGCCGACCCGCGGCTGGTCCCCGACGCCCGCAAGCTCGGCCGCGTCTCCTTCGAGGAGATGCTCGAGATGTCGGCCTCCGGGGCCGGGGTCCTGCAGCTGCGCTCGGTCGAGTACGCCCGCAACCACGGCGTCCGCATCCACTGCCGCAGCAGCTTCGAGGACGGTCCCGGTACCCTCGTCGTCGCCGAGGATCAAACGATGGAGCAACCTTTCGTAACCGCCGTCACCCACTCCAACGCGGAGGCCCGCGTGACGCTGACCGGCGTCCGCGACGAGCCCGGCGTCGCCGGCCGCATCTTCACCGCCCTCGCCGCGGCCAACGTCAATGTCGACGTGATCATCCAGAACGAGCCGGTGGGCGGCGACCAGCTGGCCGACCTCTCCTTCACCGTCGACCGCGCCGACCTGCAGACCGCGCAGGACACGATCGCCGCCCTCGGCGACGTCTCGCTCAAGGTCCGCACCGACGAGCAGATCGGCAAGGTCTCGATCGTCGGCGCCGGCATGCGCTCGCACCCCGGCGTCGCCGCCAAGGTCTTCGAGGTCCTCGGCGAGGAACGGATCAACATCGAGATGATCTCCACCTCGCCGATCAAGATCTCGTGCGTCATCCCCGCCGACCGCGTTCCCGACGCGGTCAAGGTCCTGCACAAGACGTTCGAGCTGGGCGCCGACGCCGTCCGGCCCGAGGACCCGACCGGTCCCCAGCACCGGCCGACGGTAGCCGGCTAACCGCTCGTCATACTCGGACGATGGCGGGCGACGGATACAGAGTCGGGATTCTGGGCGCGACCGGGCTGGTCGGGACGACGATCCTTGGCCTGCTCGCCGACCGCGAATTCCCCGCCGCCGAGGTGGTCCCGTTTGCCTCCGAGCGCTCCGCCGGCAAAGAGCTGGCATGGAACGGCCGCACGCTGACCTGCCAGGTCCTTAGCGAGGATTCGATCCAGGGCCTCGACCTCGTCCTCTCCTCCGCCGGCGGCTCGATCAGCGCCGAGTGGACGCCGAAGCTGGTCGCCGCCGGGGCGACCGTCGTCGACAACACCAGCTACTGGCGCATGCACGACGACGTGCCGCTTGTCGTCTCCGAGGTCAACCCGGAGGCGCTCGACGGTCACAACGGCATCGTCGCCAACCCCAACTGCTCGACGATGCAGATGGTGGTGGCGCTGAAGCCGCTGTTCGACGAGGCCGGGATCGAGCGGCTGGTCGTCTCCACCTACCAGGCGGTCTCCGGCACCGGCAAGGCGGCGATCGACGAGCTGATGGATCAGTCGCACGCGATCCTCCATGGCCAGGCGACCGCCGAGCCGGCGATCTACCCGCAGCAGATCGCCTTCAACGTGCTCGCCCAGGCCGGCAGCTTCGCCGCCGGCGACGACCACACCGACGAGGAGCGCAAGCTGATCAACGAGACCCGCAAGATCCTCGGCGACCCCGAGATCAAGGTTTCCGCCACCTGTGTGCGGGTCCCGGTCGTGACCGGTCACTCGGAGGCGGTCAACGTCGAGACGCGGGAGCCGCTCAGCCCCGGGCGCGCCCGCGAGCTGCTCGAAGCCGCGCCCGGTGTGACCGTAGTCGACGACCCCGCCGCCGCTCGCTTTCCGATGGCGATCGAGGCCGCCGGCAAGGACGACGTCCTCGTCGGCCGCATCCGCCGCGACCCCGGCAACGAGCGCGCTCTCGACCTCTTCGTCGTCGCCGACAATTTGCGCAAGGGCGCCGCGACCAACGCCGTCCAAGTTGCCGAGCTCTTGGTTGAGCGCGGCCTGCTTGGGTCGACTTAGTCGCGGATAGCGAGACTAAACCGACCCACGGCTGAGCCGCCGCAGCGCGAACGGCGCCACCAGGGTGGTGAGCACCGACATGCCGACGACGACGCCGAACAGTTCGGGCCCGACCACGCCCTCCGCGGCGCCGATCGAGGCGACGACGATGCCCACCTCGCCACGGGGAATCATGCCGATGCCGACGATCGCCGCTTCCTCGCGGCCGAGGCCGCGCGCGGCCAGGTAGGCGGGGATCAGCTTGGTCACCGCGGCGAGCGCCGTGACCGCGACCAGCAGCAGCAATGCGTCGGCGCTGAACAGCGAGTCGAGGTCGAGCTCGATCCCGATGAAGGCGAAGAAGAAGGGCGGGAAGAAGGCGTAGAGGGGCCGGACTTCTTCCTCGATCGAGTTCTGGTCCTTGGTCTCGGCGACGATCATCCCGGCGAGGAAGGCGCCGATCAGCGCCGCCAGGCCGATCTCGGCGGCGAACGCGGCCAGCCCGAGGCAGAGAATCACCGCCGGCAGCAGCGGCGAGTCGGCGAAGCGGGGCGCATCGAGCAGGCGCGGCCGGTTCTGCAGCAGGCGCGTACCACCCAGTGCGACGAAGGCCACGAAGGCGACGGCGACCGCCAGCGCCAGCGCGATCTTGCCGGCGTCGACACCGCCGTCGGCGGCCATCCCGACCGCGACCGAGAGCAGGATCAGGGCGAGGATGTCGTCGACCACCGCGGCGCCGAGCACGGTGCGGGCGGCGGGCCGCCGGGCGATCCCAAGGTCGAGGAAGGTCGCCGAGGTGATGCCGGCGCTGGTCGCGGCCAATGCGGCGCCGAGGAAGACGCTGGTCGCCGTGCTTTCCCCCAGCGCCAGTCCCAGCCCGATCCCGGCAAGGAAGGGGAGGACGACGCCGGCGCTGCCGACGGTGACCGCGATCCGACCCACCGCCCGCATCTCCGAGAGCCGCGTCTCCAGCCCGACCCAGAAGAGCAGGAAGACGACCCCGAGCTCGGAGAAGACCCGCAGCACCTCGTTGACCTCGACCAGCCCCAGCACCGATGGCCCGACCAAGAGCCCACCGAGGATCTCCCCGACGATCGCCGGCTGATGAATGCGCTTGAACAGCTCGTCGCCGAGCTTCGCCGCGACGAGGACGACGAAGAGGTCGGTGAGGACCCCGGCGGCGTCGACCGCCGCTATCGGGAGCGGGAAGAGCACGATCGCCCCCAGGCTATGCGTCTGGGCGGCGACGAACGAGCAAAGAATTTGCAATCCTGCCAGCCATACGTAACGTTTTGTCCGCTAGCGTCTTGGACATGGAGGCCGGACGGGTGAGCTGGAACGACGATCGTCTCGACGGGCAGTTCGAGCACATCGACAAGCGCTTCGACA
>CAVTKC010000002.1:0-249920 GCA_963735255.1 uncultured Solirubrobacterales bacterium
CCACAACCAGCGCGAGCGTTTGATCGCCGGCATCGCCGAGGCGATCGCCGAAAACGGCTACGCCGGCACAACCATCGCCCACATCACCCGGCATGCCGCCGTCTCGCGGCGCACCTTCTATGAGCATTTCGCGAGCAAGGACGAGTGCTTCGTCGCTGCCTACGACACGGTGATGGCGGAGCTGCGCGAGCGCGTCGGCCAGGCCTTCGACGAGGAGGACGACTGGCCGCACGCGGTCCGGGCCGGGATCGCGGCGATGCTGCGCTTCCTCGCGGCCGAGCCCAACCTCGCCCGCCTCTGCATGGTCGAGGCGCTGGTCGCCGGGCCCGTCGTGGTCGAGCGCTACGACAGCGCGATCCAGAGCTTCGTCCCCTACTTCCAGGGCGGCCGCGAAGGCCGCTCGCCGGAAGTGCTCTCGCGGCTCTCGCCGACCACCGAGGAGGCCTTGGTCGGCGGCATGATGTCGCTGATCTCCCGCCGCATCATCGCCGGCAAGACCGCCGAGCTGGAGAGCCTGCTCCCCGACCTCGTCGAGTTCACGCTGACGCCTTACCTCGGCAGCGACGAGGCGGCGAAGATCGCCCGCGAGCAGTAGCTCTGCCGCGGATTTGGCGGAGGCGCGGGACGCTACGGCGGTGGCGTGGCGCCACCTGGGTTGCGGCTGTCACCGCTGGCGCCGCCGTGCTCTCCCGCGCCTCGCCGATGTTTGGCCAACATCTCCCGCCCAGCCTGACACATAGTGGGCTTTAGCGCAAGGAAGTTTGAATAAACGACCTGGTATCGAGAGGGAGGGCTCAGCCGACCGAGGTCGTGGCGCCCTCGGAGCGCAGCTCCAGCCAGGCCTCGTCCTCGCCGAAGAAGTTCAGCACGACGAGGTGGGAAAGGTCGGGGAGGAGGCGCTCGACCCCGGCCGCGCGTCCGGCGCCGATCTCGAGGCAGATCGATTCCTCGATCGCGCCGACCATGAACTGGGCGGTCATCGCCGAGGCGGAGGGCTTCGCGTCGGGCTCGGCGCGGGCGCTGTCGAGCGCGGCGACTGATGCCGCTACGAGCCGCTGGTGCGAATCCCAGGCCTGGCCCCGCGCGACGCGGACCTCGAGCAGCAGCGCCCGCGCCAGCAGCGGTTGCTCGGCGACGAAACGGAGCAGCTCCGCCAGCGCGGCGCGAAAGCCGAGCCGCCAGCTGGGCGCGGATCTGCCCGCCTCCAGCAGGTCTTCGCGGAGCCGCTCCGCCGCCTCCTCGTAGGCCCGCCCGAAGCACTCGTCCTTGTCGCCGAAGCGACGGTGAAACTCGTCCGGGGAGATGCCGGCGCGCTCGGCGACCTGGTTCGCGGTCGTCGCCTCGTAGCCATCGGAGCCGACGCTGAGGAGCATCGCTTCGAGGACGCCGCTGTCGCCTTTGGGCTCCGGCGAGGCGGTCTCCTGCCAGGATCCGACGAGTCGAAGTGTACGCGCCCTTTCGATTCAGACACTGTAACTGTTTTTCAGGAACTGACAGCAATTTGAATACTGATGCCGTACCTATGGGAACCGGCGCTATCCTGAGCCGGTGCGTGCCCTGCCCGGAAAGGCGTCGCGGCAGCCCCCAGGAGCGGAGCCGGTGGCGCGCACCGCCGCGGCCGCCGACCAGCACCGCCGCATCCTCGAGGCCACCGCGGACCTCGCCGCGCAGCAGGGTTACCAGGGGGCGACGATCGAGGCGATCGTGCGGCAGGCCAAGGTCGGCTACGCGACCTTCTACAAGAGCTTCGAGAACAAGGAGCAGGCCTACCTGGCGCTGCTTGACGCCGCCCACGCGGTCACCGCCCACCGCATCCAGGCGGCCTACGACCGCGAGGAGGAGTGGCCGGACCGGGTCGCCGCTGGGCTGGGGGCACTCTTCGAGCAGGTGGTCGAGCACCCCACCGTCGCCCGTGCCTGCCTGGTCGAGGTGTTGACCGCGGGCCCCGACGCGGTCGCCCGCCACGAGGCGATGCTGAAGCGCTTCATCCCCCTGCTGGAACCGGGGCGGGAGCTGAACCCACGGCGGGCGGAGCTGCCCGGCACGCTCGAGGACACCCTGGTCGGCGGCGTTCTCTGGGTCCTCAACCAGCGCTTGATCGGCGACGAAGCCGACGCCCTGCGGGGCCTGCTGCCGGAGGCGATCGAGTTCGTCCTGCGCCCCTACGTCGGCGAGGAGCGCGCGGCGCGCGAGGCCGAGCTCGCCGTATCTAGCTGACGCTGCCGCGCGGGACAACCCAGTGGGTTGGCTGCCGGGTCAATTTCGCAATCCGCTCGTAGTCCGCGTCATAGTGGAGCACGGTCAGTTCGGCTCGCTCGGCGCAGGCCGCAACCAGGAGATCGGGCAGGGTCACTCCCCGGTGTTGGGAGCGTGCCGCCAGCATGCTCTGGACTTCCAAGGCTCTATTCACGCACTCCTCGCCCACCCCGACCCGTGGCATGCCTCGTAGGGCAGCTGCCGTCGCTCTGTAGATCTTTGCGCTGGTGGCGCTGTAGAGAAACTCCAAATCGACGACACCGCAGGTGGCGATCTCGCCCTCGAGCAGCAGTGGATTCAAGGCATCGCGGACCTCCAGGCGAGTGTCCAAACGAGCCAGCACGCTCGTATCTACGAGGTAGTTCAATGGCGCTCGTCCAAGCGCCAGGCTCGGCGCATGACCTCGGGGTTATCGAGCTCGAAAGCTCCTGGGGTGGACAGCAGGTCGAGCAGTTCCCGGCGCTGCTGGCGCTTTACGACTTCATCGAGCGCTACATCCACGGTTTCGGTCAGCGTCTTGGTGCCGAGAACCTCTTTTGCGACCGCGACTTTACTCATGTCCACCTCGAACGACGTCTTTCGCTTAGGGATTGAAATCACCTTCGATCATATAGCTAATAATGCTTAGAGAGATAGCACTTTACAGAGATTTTGCTATCTCGTGACATTCTGTGGATCGCGCCATATCCTCATCCCGTGCCCGATGAAGGCTCGGCCCGCTCCCCGCCGGCCGCCACGGCTTCACCCGCGAGCAGGTCGCCCATAACCAGCGCGAGCGGCTGCTCGCCGGGTTCGCCACCGCGGTCGCCGAGCAGGGCTACGGAGCGGTCACGATCGCCCACATCACCAGCGCCGCCTCGGTCTCCCGGCGCGTCTTCTACGAGAACTTCGCCGGCAAGGAGGAGTGCTTCCTCGTCACCTTCGACGCGGTCGCCGCGCACATCCGCGAACTCGTCGCCGAGGCGGCCGCGGCGGCGCCGGACTGGCCCGGGGGGGCGGTAGCGGCGGCGCGCTCGGCGCTCACCTTCCTCGCCGCCGAGCCGGACCTGGCGCGCCTCTGCCTGGTCGAGGCGCAGAGCGCCGGGCCGGCCGTCGCGGCCCACTTCCACGCCGCGGTCCGCGAGCTGGCGCCGCCGCTGCGAGTGGGGAGGGGCGAGCGCGCGAGCGATCGCGAGCTTCCGCCTAACACCGAGGACTCGATCGCCGGCGCCCTCGTCTCGCTGGCGGGTCGCAAGGTCGCCGCCGGCGAGGCCGCCCGGCTCGAGGACCTCCTCCCGGACTTCGCCGAATTCATCCTCTCGCCGTACCTGGGCCCTGACGAGGCCACCCGCCTCGCCCGCGCCGCCGCCTGAGCGCCCGGTCGCCTCGTACGCCGTTCGGTACGCGCCTGTCGTCGCTCGGGAACGGATCTAGGAACGCTCTTTTTCCTTTGGGAACTTCTGCTTGACAACGCAGTTCTTTGCTGCTTCACTGGCGCCGCTCCGTCGGTACGGGCTTCACCTTCTGGGAACTGCCCTCACCCACCGAGCGAACAGGGAACACGCTGCATCAGGGACAACCGAGCTCAAGGGGGCCGCTTTAGGGAAGCGGCCGGTAGAGGGGCTCATGGGACAAGGAGAGAGCTACGTGAGAAGCAAGGCGAAGGCACCGTCCGCGGGATCGGCCTGCAGCATCGGCCGAGGTCTGACCCTTCTCACCGCGCTCGCCGCCGCGCTCGTGGCGGTGATTGTTCCTGCGGCAAACGCCGCTCCCGCCGCGCAGCCGGGCTACCGCTACCTCACCTCCTTCGGAAACGGGGGTGAACTCGCTGGCGTCTTCATCAACGGGGGCAAGGCGAGCTCACCCCTCGCGACCGGTGACGGTGGGAAGGTGTTTGTCGCCAACGGCGATAGTTCCTTGAACTTTGGCGGACCGGGAGTCGTCGTCTTCGCACCGGATGCCGCAGCGGGCGGTGTCCTGCTGACTGGCGTGTCCACTCCTTCTCAGCCCGCCCCGTCGGATGTCGTTGTCGATCCTGCGGACGGCGACCTCTTTGTTGCGGATGCCCTTTTCGACGGGCACGTTCGACGCTATGTCTCCGATGGCGCGCCGGTCCCGACCTATACCGAAGACCCGGCCTTCTCAGTTCCCGCCCAGACCGCTAATAACTCGACGGCCCTCGCTATCGACCCCGCCACCGGCGATCTCCTCGTTGCGTACCCTGACAATCAACAGATCAAGCGGTACAACCAGACGACCGGAGTCCTGCTCGGTACGATCGACGCCCCCCCCTCGTTCCAACTTATGAGCGTCGCCCCGGACGGCTCCATCTGGACGCAGTCCGGAGGAATCAATGGGAAACCCGGACCGATCGACCACTTCAGCGCTTCGGGGACGATGCTTGGGACCCTGGATCATCTCGGGTCTCAGGGCCCGACGCTATCCCTCGCCGTCGACCCAACGACCGGCGCTGTAGTAGTTGCGGTTGCCGGTCGTATAAAACGCTATTCCGCTGCCGGCGTCTTTCAGTCCGAGGCGGTCGCCCACGGCAGTACGAGTGCGCTGGCGATCGATGGCGATAGCGGCCGCCTCTACGAATGGACGGGTGGCCAAAGTTTCGGCGGAGAAATCAACGCATACGTTCCCGCCGCCTACCCGGGGGTTGAACCGCCGACCGTCTCCGCCGTGACCCCCGAGGGCTTCCATGTCAGCACCGAAGTCGACCCCGGTGAAGAAGAAGACGGCAGCCTTCCGGCCGGCAGCGAAATGCGCTTCGAGTACCGCCTGCTCGGCTCGGAACCGTGGTCGGAAACCCCGAACCAGCCTGTCAACGCGCCCGCCTCCTTCGGCGCCGACATCGTCGGCCTGGAGCCAAACCGCACCTATGAAGTCAGGGCGGTCGCCTTCAACGTTTTCAACACCCACCCCTCGGATGCGACGAACGGCACCACGGTTGCGACCGCGCCGGTCGTCTACACGTCCGCCGCCACCGATGTCAGCGAAACGAGCGCGACGCTAAACGGCACGGTCCACACGATCGGCCTGCAGACCACCTACCACTTCGAATATGGGCCCACGACCGCTTACGGTGCGCGGATTCCCGCAACGATCGAGGCCGTCGCGGGCAGCGCGTACGAAGCCAAATCCTTCCTCCGCTCGATCACCGGCCTACGACCGGCCACCACATACCACTTCCGTCTTGTCGCTACCAACTCGGCCGGAACCACCAAAGGTGCGGACCGCACCTTCACCACCACCGCTGCAGGTGGTGTTGTCCAACGTGCTTATGAGCAGGTAACCCCGGTCAACAAGCCCACCTCCCTCGTCATTCGCTTCGGCTCTTTTGCCAAGGCCGACGGCGAAGGGTTGGTTTACTCGGCGCGGGGTGGCCCGGAATCGTCGCTCCTGAATGTGTTTTGGATGAGCCGGCGTGGTGCTGAAGACTGGCACGGCGATATCCCGCTCGATCCGCCGCTGGGCGCCTCACCATCGGTTCTCGGCGTCGCGACTACGATTGCCGTTTCCACCGATTTCACCCACGCCTTCGTAATCTCGAACAAGGCACTGGCGCCAGGATCGATCGAAAGCGACACGGCCGGCAACCTCTACGTGGTCGACCTCGAGACTCGCTCCTACCAGCTCGTCGCCAGCTTCGACCCCCCGGGTTCCGGCGGCCTCCTCAGTTTCGTCGGAACCAAGCAGAACGACAAGTTCATTGCTGCCGCGCCGGACATGAACTGGGTCGTCTTTGCCTCGGACTACCCGCTGGTCGCAGGCGCTCCGCAAGCGGCGCTGTATCGCTGGAGCAAGGCTGACGGTCTCGAGGTGGTCTCGGTCCTGCCGGATGGAGACATGACCGGTGCCGTTCGTCGGAGTACTGACCTGGGCGAACAGCGCAGCGTCTCCGCGGACGGCTCACGGGTCTACTTCACCGCCAGCGGTGGCGGCTCCGAAGAGGGGGTTTTCCTCCGCGAAGGCGATGAGAGCAAAGCGATCTCCGTCTCCCATGTTCCCGGTGATCCGAGTACTCCCCAGCGTGCTCTCTTCCTGGGATCGAGCGAAAATGGCCGCTTTGCCTTTTTCGCGGCACTGAAAGGGCCTGGCCAGATCGACCCCCCAGCCGCCCTGACCGACGACGCTCCGGGCAAGGTTGGCGACCTCTATCGCTACGACGCCGACGACGGCAGCCTCGAGTACCTCGGAGCCCAGGCTCTCTTCGAAGGCCTAACCCTCGCTTGGATTCCCAAGGTCAGCAGCGACGGCACCACGATCTACTTCAACGCCGTCAGCGGATCCGGAGCGGAAGAACTCACCGTCTGGCGAAACGGTGCCCTCCATTCCATCTACCCGGCGAGAGTGCAGGGCAGCTTTATGTACACCAGTCCCAACGGCCGCTACCTGGTCTTCCCTGACAACACGATTCGCATCTACGACGCCGATTCCGGCCAGCTCCGTTGCGCTGCCTGCTTCCCTGACGGCACGCCGGCTTCTGGAGGGCTGCCTAATCAGGAAGCGGCCATTAACGCCCGCCAGCCTCAGGTCGTCGATAACAGCGGCACCGTCTACTTCGACACTACGGACCGCCTTGTTGCGGGGGATGTCAACGGCAGCTCCGATGTCTACGCCTACCGAGACGGGGCGGCGGAGCTGATCAGTCCCGGCAACGCACCTTTTGACGCACTCTTCCTCGACATCTCCGAGGACGGCAAAGACGTCTTTTTCCAGACCGCTCAGAAGCTGGTTGGCCGCGACAGTGATGAATCGACTGACATCTATGACGCGCGGGTGGGAGGCGGTTTGCCGTTGCAGAGCCCGCCGCCGCCTCAGGAGTGCCTGCGCGACGACTGCAAGGCGACGCCGAGCGCCGGGCCTGAGTTGCCCTTCGGCGGCTCCGAAGCGCTGAGTGGGCCGGGCAACGTCGCGGGCCAGGCGCGCAAGCGCTGCGCCGCGGGCACGAAGGCCCGCAAGGTCAAAGGCAGGACCCGCTGCGTGAAGCATCCGAATGCCAAGAAGAAGAAGTCGGCCAAGCGAGCCAAGAACTACCGGAGGCCGGGACGATGAGGATCCCTCAGGCACCCACCCGTAGCGGAAACGACGAGACGAAGCAGAGCAAGGGAGCAGCCAAGATGAAGCGGACGATAGGTCTTTGGCGCCGAGCGTTGATCGCGGTGGCAGGGTGCCTCGCGATCGCCGCGGTGGCCGCTCCCAGCGCGAGCGCCGCCCTCGAATTCTCCCAAGCCGGAATCTCGATTGAAGACTCCGCCGGAAAGTACTCGCGCCAGGCCGGCGGGCACCCGGATTTCAGCTTCAAGTTCGAACTTCCTCTCAATTCCAACGGAAGGATTCCGCGGGAGGCGCCACGTGACGTCGACCTCGACCTCCCACCCGGCCTCGTCGGCAACCCGGTCCCCTTCCCGGAGTGCAAGGAAACGCAGTTCTTCTCGAAAAACAATGGCTGGGCCGAATGCCCGCGTAGCACCCAGATCGGCACCGCGCGTCTCCACCACAGTCCCTTGCCGGGCACATCGGTCGCCGACGGGGTCTGGGTCGGTATCTACAATCTCGAACACGGTGCCAACGTTCCGGCTCGCTTCGGTTTCGCCTTTCAGGCGTACCACGCGACGATCACGCCTCGCGTGCGGCCAGGTGACTACGGCATCTCCGCCGGCAGCTTCGAAATCAGCCAGGCACTGCCGGTCGCCGGCGCGGAAGTGACGTTCTGGGGCGTGCCGGCGAGCCATGATCACGATCTCGAACGGGTTTACGGCGGGAATGACTTCGGCATTCGCTCGGAAGAAATCATGCCCGAGACGGTCGGGGCACTTCAAACCACCGCTCCGAACGTGCCCTTCTTCTACGCTCCCACGGCCTGCCCCGACAAGGCGGATACCTTCATCGCCCGCGGCGACTCCTACGAGCATCCCGGCGTCTTTGACGTGCGCTCCTTGGGCACGGATGAAAACGGGACTCCGTTTGTCTGGGAAGGGTGTGAAAACCTGCCCTTCGAACCGACGCTGGTGCCGCTGCCCGGCACCCACCGGGCCCACTCCCCGACGGGACTCGACGTCAACATCGACGTGCCCAACAACGACGGCCCCGATGGCTTCTCAGCCTCGGCGGTGAAGAAGACCGTGATCGAGTTCCCGCAAGGGATGACGGTCTCCCCGTCGGCGGTCGCAGGACTCGACGCCTGCTCAGAAGCCCAGGTCGGAATCGGCGACAGCAACCCGCCGAGCTGCCCCGATGGCTCCAAGCTCGGCAACGTCACGGTCGACACCCAGTTGCTCAAGAGCCCGCTGCAGGGCGAGGTGGTCCTCGCCAAGCAAAACGAAAACCCCTTCCACTCCACCTACGCGGTCTACCTGCTCGCCCAAGGCCCGGGCTTCTACCTGAAGCTCCCGGGGGAAATGAACCTGAACCAGCGCACGGGTCAGCTGCGGGTGATCTTCGACGATCTGCCCCAGCTCCCGTTCGAAAACGTCCACCTCGACTTCCGCGGTGGCCCGACCGCGCCGCTGGTAACCCCCAACATCTGCGGCGACTACTCGATCAAGACCGAAGTCTTCCCTTGGGCACGTCCCAACAGTCCCGTGGTCGCCACGGTCCCGATGCCGATCAACGAAGACTGTGCCGGCGGCGGGGAGTTCAAGCCGACCCTGCAGGCCGGCGTCGCTAACCCGGTGGCGGGTGCGCAGTCGCCTCTGACGATCCGGATCCGTCGCCAAGACGGTGAACAGAACATCAGCCGCCTCGAGGTGACGTTGCCCGAGGGCGAGCTCGCAAAACTGAAGGGCACCGGAGTCTGCCCCGAGGCGGCGGCCGCCTCGGCCAGCTGCCCGAACAACAGCCAGGTCGGCATCGCCACCACCGCCCTCGGAACCGGCGCCTTCCCGCTCTTCACCCCCCAGCCGGGCAAGAGCCCGACGGCTCTCTACCTGGCGGGTCCCTATAAGGGCGCCCCGTATTCGCTGATCACCAAGGTCCCGGCCCAGGCCGGTCCCTTCGACTTCGGCAACATCGTGGTGCGAACCGCAATCGACCTCGACCCGGTGACCACCCAGGTGATCGCCAAGAGCGACCCGCTGCCGCAGATCCTCGAAGGGGTGCCGATCGCATATAGGGATGTCCGCATCGAAGTCCAGAAACCGGACTTCACGGTCAACCCGACCTCCTGCGAACAGCGTCGTGTGACCACCAACATCTACTCGATCGACGGAGCGGTAGCCCACCCCTCGGTCCCGACCAAGGTCGGCGACTGCGGCGCCCTGAACTTCGGGCCCAAGCTGGCCTTCAAAGTCCAGGGCGGCACCAACCGCGGTGACTTCCAGGCCTTGTCGGCGGTGCTCACCACCGGCAAGAAGGAAGCCAACATCGCCAAAGTCGCGGTAACCCTGCCGCATTCGGAGTTCCTCGAACAGAGCCACATCCGCACCGTCTGCACCCGGGTCCAGTTCGCGGCCGAGAAATGCCCCGAGGCCTCGATCTACGGCACCGCCGAAGCGGTCACCCCGCTCTTGGACGAGCCATTGCGTGGCCCGGTCTACCTGCGCTCCTCCAATCACTCGCTGCCGGACCTGGTCGCCGCTCTTAACGGCCAGTTCGACGTCGAGCTGGCAGGACGGATCGACTCCAAGAACGGCGGCATCCGCAATACCTTCGAAGTGGTGCCCGATGCCCCAGTGAGCAAATTCGTCCTGAAGATGCAGGGCGGCCAGAAGAGCCTCCTGGTCAACAGCCGCAACCTCTGCAAATCGGTCTCCAGGGCCGAGGTGAAGATGGTCGGCCAAAACGGGATGACCCACAACGAACGCCCGGTCGTCAAGAACAGCTGCTCGAAGGCGAAGAAGAAGAAGGCCAAGAAGAAGTCCTCCCGGGCCAAGCAGCGTCGCGGCTAGGCCCCCGGCGCTAGGGCCAGCCACATGAGCACAACCGCATTCAGGAGGAGCGCCGCTGCCGCGGCGCTCCTCTGCTTTCTCACCTCCGCCTCCCTGGCCTCCGCCGAGGTCACCCAGGAAGGCAACCTGCGGGTCTCCTTCGTCGGCGGCCTCGCCCCGCACGCATTGCCGCGCCAGGGCACAGCCCCGGTCAAGGTCACCTTGGGCGGCGACATCAAGACCACCGACGGCCAAGCACCCCCACAGCTGCGCACGATCTCCTTGGCGATCAACCGCAACGGCAAGCTCGACTACAAGGGCCTGCCGGCCTGCCACTACCACCAGATCCAGCCCGCCTCCACGCGCGAAGCGATCGAAACCTGCCCGGACTCGGTGATCGGCACCGGCAAGTTCGCCGCCAACGTGGTTCTCCCCGAACAGAGCCCCTTTCCCTCGCAAGGGGAAGTGATCGCCTTCAACGGCATCTACAACGGCCATCACGTGGTCTACGCCCATGTCTACGGGACCAATCCGCTGCCGCAGTCGAACGTCCTGATCTTCGAGCTCGGCAAGGCCTCCGGGGCCTATCGCACCACTCTCAGCGCCGAACTGCCCCAGGTCGCCGCCGAATGGGGCTACGTATCAGCGGTCAGCCTCACGCTCGAACGGACCTACAAATACAAGGGCAAGGCCAAGAGCTTCCTCAGCGCCAGCTGCCCGGCCCCGGCGGGCTTCCCGGCGGTGAACTTCGCCTTCGCCCGCGCCTCCTTCGGCTTCGAAGACGGGCGGACGCTGAGTTCGACGATGACGCGCAGCTGCGGGGTGGCGAAGACGCCGCCGCCGAAGCGCCCGCCGGCCCGCTAACGGCGGTCGAGCCGGCGCCAGGCCCAGGCGCCGAGCAGCGCCGCGCCGCCGCCGGAGGCGACGCCGCCGACGCCCGCAAGGCGCGTGTCGCCGTCGCGCGCGGCGAGGCCGAGCGAGAAGGCGTCGGCTGCGTCGAGGACCGCTGCCGCCAGAGTCAGGTCACGCAGCGCCGCCGGGTTGTCGCGGGCGGCGAGGATGAGCAGGCCCAGCGCCAAGTCGCGCCCGCCCGCCAGTTTCGCCAGGGCCCGCCCGACGCTGTCGGTCTCGCCGAACAGCAGCGCCTTCAGGGTCGGGCCGGTGACGAAGAGGGCGCCGATGCCGAGGCCGGTGCGGGCCGCGCCCAGCGCCAATGCCAGCTGCCGAGCGGTTGGGTCCGTTTTGCGCCTGCGAAGCATCCGCTCCAATCTAGCCGCTGCCCGCCACTGGTCATCATGGACTTGATGGCAGAGGGGGACACGATCCTGCGCGCCGCCCGCCGGCTCGACGCCGCGCTGACCCGCCAGACGATCGCCGTGAGCGCACCCAACCCGCGCGGCCGCGCGGCCCGCGTCGAGCGTCTCGACGGCCGCTGCTTGGAGAGCGTCGAGTCACACGGCAAGAACCTGCTGCTGCACTTTGGCGACCTCGTCCTCCACAGCCACATGGGGATGAACGGGTCCTGGCACGTCTACCCGCGCGGAGCTCGCTGGCGCAAGCCGCGCCGCTCGGCTTGGGCGGTGCTCGCCGGCGATGCCCAGGAGGCGGTCCAGTTCGGCGGGCCGACGCTGCGGCTGATCCCCGCGGCGCGGCTCGCCCGCGACCCGCAGCTGGCCCGCCTCGGCCCCGACGTCCTCGCGCCGGCCTTCGACCCCGCGCCCGTGATCGCGGCGATGCGCACCGACCCGGGCCGGGGGCTCGGCGACGCCCTGCTCGACCAGAATCTGGTCGCCGGGATCGGCAACATCTTCAAGAGCGAGGCCTGCTTCGCCGCGCGAGTCGACCCCTGGCGCCCCGTCGGCGACCTCGACGACGATGAGCTGGGTGCCGTCCTCGCCGCCGCCCGCTCGCAGATGTTGAGCGCGGTCGAGAGCGGTCGCCACACTTACGCTGTCTACCGCGCTCGGCGACCGTGTCCGGTCTGCCGCGGCCGCATCGCCGCCCGCGGCCAGGGCGATGCCAACCGCACCACCTACTGGTGCCCCAACTGCCAGGGTTAGCCGCTTGAACGCCCAGCCGCGGCGGCGCCCGCCCGCCTACTACCTGGTCGCCGGCGTCCCCCTCGACCGCGAGATGGACCGCCTGCGCGCCCTCCCCGTGTTCGCCGACGGCCCGCTCGCCGAGCGCCCGCCGGAGCTGAAGGTGCGCCGCGCCCGCCGCCGTCCCAACCGGGTCGGCTTCGCCGTTCCCACCCAGTTCCGCCTCTCCGTCACCGCCTACCCGGGCATCGGCGCCGGCGACGTGCTCGAGACCCTGCTTCACGAGCTCACCCACCTCCACGTCGGCCGCGCCGCCGAGGCCCATGCGTGGCACGGCCGCACCTTCAAGGCGACTCTTGCGCGCGCGATGTACGAGGCCTACGGGGTTGCCGGGGTGCGCCCAGCGCACACTCGTCACGGTATCTACGCCGAGGCAATCACCCGAATGTCACCCGTTTCCTCGATTAATCCATAGGTAGGGTCGGTGAACGGCCGCGTTGAACTTCGACATCCTCGAGAGCGTCGCTCCTCTCATCATCTGCGGAGTCGGACTCGTGTTGCTGTGTTACGGCATCCGGGTCGTGGTCCTCCGCATTCGCGGTCGCTCTCCCAGCGTGCAGATCACCCCGTTCAGCTGGGCGGCGGGGGAGGGGGACCGGGAGTCGCTTTGGGTTACCGCACTCTTTCGCGACCATCTGAAGGCACTGCGGCTGGACGGATTGGACCCGGTTCCCGACCGCGCGCCGGGGGCGCCGCTGGTGGAGATCGTCGAAGGGGTTGGGCAGGGGGTCGGGCAAGGAGTCGAGTGGGGCAAGGTCCTGGGTCGGCTCTGGCGCGCGGTCGTTCCCGACTGCGCCTATGAGGTGTGGGCGACCCTGCAGCCGCGCGGCGAGGGCTCCGGATCGATCTCGATTCAGCTGATCAAGCGCGCCGGCGGCAACAGGACGCTGGTCAGCTTCACCTCGGACGCGGCCGACTGGAACACCTGTGCGCGGGCGGCGGCGATGGCGGCTGCCGGTGCCCTCTATCCCAATCTGGCTAATCGCCACAAGGGGCCCTGGAGCGACTGGAAGCAGGCGGTCCCACCGGATCTGCTCGGCCTCTACCAGGGCGCTTTGGAGCACGAACAGAACCACCAGTTCGAGCAGGCGCTGTCCGGGTTTCGCGAAACCGTGGAGAAGGACCCGCTCAACCCGCAGCTGCGGCTAAAGGTCGCGATGCTGGAGGAACGGCTCGACCTCCACCTTGGAGCGTGGTTCACCTACTGGGCGATCGTCGCCGAGAGCGACCGCCGGGTGTGGACGGGCCCCCATCGCCGTACCCGCCTGGTCGCTCTCTACCGCCTCTCGATCCACCTCTGGAACCCCCACCTGGCCGCGGAGTGGGTCCGTAACGACGACAGGCTGAAACGGTTGCGGACAGAACTGCGAAGCGCCCTCCAGCGTGAGGACGTGTTCAAGGAGGGAAAGGGAACGGCCGCGGGCGGCGCGGCCGGTGCGACGGCCTCCGAATTGCTGGGGGCGCTGGCGCAGGACGCTTCGCGCGAAGCGCTCATCGAGCCGTTCGAAGATCAGGCCCGCGGGTCCGCAGGGAGGACAGACCGGGTCGCCGAGGTGCTGCAGATCGTCAGCCTGGACCGGCTCGAAGAGCTGAAGGAGCGGATGAGCCGCCGGCGCATCCGCGGCGGCAGCCGCTGGCCGGACCGACGCTGTCGCCGCCGGCCGCTGCGCCGGTGGCTGGCCTGGAGGGAGTTGCCACCGCTCGCGGTCGAGGCCTCGGAGGTGCTGGTGCGCGCCCGCCTCGCCCAGAGCGTCGAGACACGCCTGAAGCCGCGAGGGGGAACTGCTCTCAGCGAGGCCAGGGGCGCCCACCGAAGGCTGTTGAGGCGTTGGCCGTTCCCTGACTGGGACGATCGCCTTTGGGTCCTGACGTTGTTGCGGCGTGCCAGGGTCTGGCTGGGCGACCGCCGCGACGACGCCTGGCAGTTTCACTACAACGCCGCCTGCACCATCGCCACCCAGCTCTCCGCCGAGTCGATCCGGATCGACCGGACAGAGGTGAAAACGGCCCGTTGGGTCAAGGCCGCGGTCGAGCAGCTGGAGTCGTTCTCCTACCACGCGCGCAGCGCCCGGGTCGCGGCAATGGCCGACTGGATCGCCTTCGAAGATCCGGACCTCGACGAGCTCTACAACGCTGCCGTATTCAAGCTCTGGGGGAGTCAGCGCTTCGGGTTCGGATTGCCGCAGGACCGGCCATCTCGCGAGGGGGTCGACCGCCACACCGTGCTCATCTTGAAGCGCAGCGCCGCTGCTTTTGCCACCTCCTGGCGGGATCGCGCCGGAACACGCTCGGTGGCACCTTCGAGTCTGCTCAGCTGGTGGACCGAGGAGCTCGAAATCTGGGAACGACTGGAGGAGACCTGCCGCAAGCACCGGAACTGGCGCTGCCGGCTCGAAGGCTTCAAGGCGCTGGAACGCTGGAACGCCGCGAACGAGCCGGCCGCGGTCGACTTCGCCCGGGAAAAGCGCGGGTACCGAATCGTCGCCAAGCCATTCGCGGACGGTCTCCTCGACGGCCTATTGGTGGAGATCGGCTCCAGGGACGAGGGGAGGGAACCGCTCGTGGGCTGGGTGCAGCTCCGGACCGGAGAGGTGAAGACCGCACACGACGCCCGGCTGCGGCTGGCGGCGATCGGTGGGGGGCTGGGAGCGCTGCCCCGAGCCGAGCGCCAGGCGGCACTCGAAGCGGCCAATATCTGGTCTGCGCTCGAGGAGATGCTGGAAGCGACTCTGCGCGGCTCCGAGGCTCCGGACTGGAGCGCGCTGAAGCGGACCGGACCAAGCCGAAAAGCCGACGCCCGGACTTGAACCGGGGACCCCTTCATTACGAACGCCTTTCTAGAGCTGAATCTGAGCCAATTAAGCGCGATTCTGTCCAGGGAGTTCGGCTGAGCCCGATACAGAACTGCAGAGTTGGGGACATATTTCGGGACACCGAGTTTCCCAGCTAATAGGGAGGCCCAGGGCTATCCTGCCTCTATGTCAAAGGCGTCTTCAGAAAATCGATTGACGGAAGCCGGTGCGCGCGCTCGCGAGGCGGAAAGTCGCGGCGACGATGCCCGAGCGGGTGAGGAATGGCGCCGATACCGCCTTATTGAGGATGCCTCTCGTGACCCCGACGAGCTGCTCGCGAAGGGCATCGCGCTAAGCGTTCAAGCCGCCGAGCCGCATCCGCCAGTTGACGGGCTTCGGCCGCATCCTCGACGATCTCAATGGCGCAGGCGTCCGCTACGTGCTGATCGGAGGAATCGCACTGATTCGGCACGGAGTCGTGCGGGCGACGCGAGATATCGACGCAGTGTTCGACCCCGACCCCGACAACGTCGAGCGGATCCGCTTCTTGGTCGACGAGTGGGGCGCCACCCGACCCGACGGCTCACCCGTCCCCGAGGGTGGGATTGCCGGCGATCGGACGATCCACCTTTCCACCCCGCATGGCGATCTCGATCTTCTCTC
The DNA here is from genome assembly GCA_963735255.1 of uncultured Solirubrobacterales bacterium. Taxonomy (GTDB): domain Bacteria; phylum Actinomycetota; class Thermoleophilia; order Solirubrobacterales; family 70-9; genus VAYN01. The sequence continues at coordinate 15,664 of CAVTKC010000002.1, forward strand.
GGAGACTGCCGCCGCGCTGTCATTCTCCGACCTCATGGAGCGTGCCGAGACTCGTCGCGTCGACGGTGCGGAGGCCCCGATCTGTTCGCTTGCCGATCTCGTTGCAATGAAGCGAACCGTCGGACGCGAACGGGATCTCGTCGACCTGAAAGACCTCGAATCGGCACACGGCGACCTGCCAGATAGCCGCACATCCACCTGAATGGCAGGCAGGAGAGCCGACGCCCGGACTTGAACCGGGGACCCCTTCATTACGAATGAAGTGCTCTACCAACTGAGCTACGCCGGCGCGCTCGGGGCATTCTAGGAGGCCTGCGCGTTCGGTTCCGTCGCGGCCAGCCTCGATGATCCCGGGGTGTCCAGGGAGCGCGAGTCGAAACGGCGGGACGGGAACGAGATCGAGTTCGCGCGGATCGTCGCCTTCAGCGACGGGGTCTTCGCGATCGCGATCACGCTGCTGGTCCTCGCCTTCGGCGTCCCCGACCACCTGCACGGAGAAACGCTGGCGGAAGCGCTGTGGGGACAGCGCGACGCCCTCCTCGCCTACGGGCTCAGCTTTGCGGTGATCGGCCGCTTCTGGGTCATCCACCACCGCTTCTTCAGCGAAGTGACCGGCTTCGACAGCCGCCTGCTCGGGCTCAACATCTTCTACCTCGCCTGGATCGTTCTCATCCCCTTCAGCAGCGAGGTGCTGGGCGACCACGGGGGAGAGGCGGCCGGGGTCATCCTCTACGCGGCCAATCTCGCCGGCGTCGTCCTCACCGGGATGTGGATGATGGCCGACGCCCACCGGGCCGGGCTGACCAGGATCGACGCGGACACCCACCGCGAGCAGGGGTTGCGCGCCTTCTACACCTCGGCCGTCTTCCTGATCTCGATCCCGGTCGCACTCGTTTCCACCACGATCGCCCAGATCATGTGGATTGCCCTCTTCTTCGACCCTGCCAAGTACCTGAAGGGGCCGCGGGCGCGAAGCTAGCGGCGCGTCGCCAGGAAGGCGACTGACTGCCCCGGCCGCGCGCAGCTGACCGCGACGCCGCGTTCGGCCCGGGTCGCGACGCAGCGATAGGAGCGCACGCTGCAGGCGCCGCGGGCGCCGCCGGGTCCGCAGGCGGACGCGCGCTGCCAGCCGAACATCAGCTGCCGCGCTTGCTCGCAGGGGACCCCGGTGGCGCGCAGGGATTCGGCGTCGACCGCCTGCGTCTCGCAGCTCGTGGCGGCGGCCCCAGCCGGAGCGCCCGCGTCGGGCACCGGTTCGGCTTCGTACTGGACTTCCCCGATTTCGACTTTCCCTTCCACGGTCCCGGTGCGGGATTCATCGATCTCGATCGAGGTCGATCCGCACCCGGCCACAAGGGCGGTTAACAGGGCGATCGCGAGCGGCGTGGCGAGCCTCGGCGGCACGCCGTCAACCTACCCCTCCGCGCCCTCCGTAACCGGCTCCTCGCCTCCCGTCAGCAGGTGGCTGCAGACCGGGCAATCGGGCTCCGGCACCACCGGCTCGCGCTCGACCTCCATCGTCCGCAGGTCGGAGATGTGGGCGACGCCCAGAGTCGAGGGCTCGGCCAGCCCAGTCAGCAGGTGCATCACGTCGAGCCCGACCTGGCCGCCGATCATCCCGCAGGCCGGCCCCAGCGTCGCCGCCGGCGAGGTTTTCGCCCGCCGCTGTTCCACGGCCACGTCGAAGAGCGGGTACTGGCGCCGGTAGGCGGTCTCCTGACAGGCAAAGCAGCCGGTGCGGCCGGGTATGTAGAGCGGCCCGACCCGGGCGATCGGCGGGAAGTGGCTCATCGTTATGTAGGGGATCCCGGCCTCGAAGCAGGCCGTGTTGCACCAGCGCTCGATGTCGTGAGCGGGCCAGTCGGCGGCGTCGATGACGATGTCGGCCCCGGCGATGAAATCGGCGATCTCCGCCTCGCTCTCCAGGCGTCGCGCGGTCGAGGTCACCCGCATCTCGGAGTTGAACTGGCGCAGCCGCCGCGTCGCCGCCTCGACCTTGAGTAGGCCGATCTCGGCCTCGGTGTAGAGGATCTGGCGGTTGAGGTTGCTGGCCTCGACCCGGTCGCCGTCGATCAACCACATCTCGCCGACCCCGATGCTGGCCAGCCAGAGCGCGGCCGAGCCGCCCAGCCCGCCGACCCCCAACACGGCCACCTTCGCCTCGCGCAGCCGGCGCTGGGCCTCCGAGGGCGTCGGATCGCCCTTGCCGATGTCGCTGAAATAGCGCAGCTGGCGGTCGAAGCGCGCCAGCTCCGCCGCCGGGACGAGATCGTCGTCGGCCGCGTCCTCGATCACTTCCAGCTCCTGCAGCTGGGAGATCAGGTCGCCGACTTCCTCCTCGCCGAACCTCTCCTGAAGCTGCTCGAGCGTGTGCTTGCCGTCCAGCGCCTCGAGTAGTTCGCGCTGTTCCTGGTTGGGCTTCTCGATCCGGATGTCGTTGCCGGCACTCGGCCGCATCAGGTAGATGTCGCCGTCGGGAGAGCCGACGGGCTCGGTGGTGCGCTTGATCCGCGGCCGGAGCACGGGGTGGCCCTTCAGCCGTTCTTGTGAGTAGAGGCCATCGGCAGCACCCGCACGGTCGTGATCGTCATCGGTTCCCCCTGTTTGTCTGGCCGGCCCGGGCCGGCGATGTGCATCAGTGGTGGAGACCCGCGTATTGCTGGAATTAGTTCCGGTACTCTGGGAGTCCGCAAAAAACACCTGCAATTCGCGGGTATCGCGGGACTAGGCGGAAAGCTCCCGAGCCCGGGCGAAGGCGGCGTCGATCATCGGCACCGTCAGCTTGCCGGTGAACGTGTTCTGCTGGCTGGGGTGGAAGCACCCGAGCAGCTGCCAGCGCCCGAGGTCGGCCTCGGCCAGGTGCCCGAAGCGCGGCTTGGGGCGGGGGACCTCGGCGCCGAGGGCGCGGGCGGCGCGGAGGAAGCCGTCCCAGCCGAAGGCGCCGAGCGCGACGACGACCCGGCAACCCTCCAGCAGCTCCAGCTCGCGCTCCAGGTAAGGGAGGCAGTTGTCGCGCTCCGCGGTCGTCGGCTTGTTGGCGGGGGGCGCGCAGCGCACCGTCGCGGTGACGTAGGCGCCGCGCAGCCGCAAGCCGTCGTCGCGGCTGATCGCCTCCGCCTGGTTGGCGTAGCCCGCCCGGTGGAGGGCGGCGTAGAGCCAGTCGCCGGAGCGGTCGCCGGTGAACATGCGGCCGGTCCGGTTGGCGCCGTGCGCGGCCGGCGCGAGGCCGACGATCGCCACCCGCGCCGCCGGGTCGCCGAAGCCGCTGACCGGCTTCGCCCAATAGTCCTGGCCGCGGTAGCGCTTCGGCGGGTCGGCGGCCTCGGCCTCGCGCCAGGCGACCAGGCGCGGACAGCGATGGCAGCCGTGGATCTCCGCCGCCAGGGTGGCAAGCGCCTCTGCGCGGGCTTTGCTCATAGGCTTTGCCGCCTCGCCATGGCCCCGAACCGAATCACGCGCAGCGCCGGCGCGCGTCGTGCCCTCTTTCTCTTGGTCCTCGTTGTCCTCGCGGTGGCGGCGTTCGGGGGCTGCGGTGGCGGTGGCGACGACGACGGTGCGGCACCTGTGCCCGACAAGCCGGCCGACGCCGAAGTCCTCAACGTAGTCCTGGCCCGGGAGCTGGCGGCGACCCGCGCCTACGAGCGCACCTTCCCGCTGCTGCACGGGACCGCTCTGGCCGGCGCGCGCGAATTCCGCGCTGACGAACAGGAGCACATCGACGCGATCCTCAGAGCGCTGCGGCGCCTCGGCGAAGATGCCGCGCCGGAGCGGGAAGAGATCGAAAGCGAAGGTCTCGAGACCCAGGCCGACGCGCTCGGCTTCCTCTACGAAGTCGAAAGCGTCTCCATCGCCGACAACCTGAAAGCGATCGCGAAGCTCACCTCGCCCACGCCGCGCGCACTGCTTGGCTCGATCGCCGCCAACCAGGCGCAGCACCTGGTGCTCCTGCGGCAGGCGCTGGGGGCGGACACGGCCGAATCCATACCCGAGGCCTTCGAGGGTGGCACGACGCCCGACCCATCGGAGAAACTGAACGAATGACCGGTCCCCTTTACGCGATCGGCCGCTTCTGCTCGCGTCATCACTGGCCGGTGATCGGCACCTGGGTCGTGCTCGCCATCGCCCTCGTCCTGATCGGCCAGGCCGGCGGCAGCAAGACCAGCGAAAACCTGACCCTGCCGGGGACCGGCTCGACCACGGCGACGGAACTGCTCGAAGACAACCTGCCCGAACAGGCCTACGGCAGCAACCCACTGACTTTGGAAGCGCCCGCCGGCGCCAAGCTGACCGACCCGAAGTACTCCGCGGCGGTCGCCGAAACCGTGAAGCGGTTGGAAGGCCTGCACGACGTCAACGCGGCGACCAGCCCGCTCAGCACCCAGGGGGCGAACTTCCTCAGCAAGGACCAGAGGATCGGCTACATCCCGGTCGTCCTCGGCATCGGCCCCGGGGAAATCGACGAAGAAGAGGCGCAGCGGATCCTCGACTCGGCCCAGCCCGCGCGCGCCGCCGGCCTCCACACCGCCGTCGGCAGTTACGTCGGCCAGCAGCTCTCCAAGCCCTCGACCGAGGTCAGCGAGGCGATCGGGCTCGCCGCCGCCGTGATCATCCTGCTGTTCGCCTTCGGCACCGCGACGGCGATGATGCTGCCGATCGTCTCGGCGGTGATCGGGCTCGCCTGCGCGCTCTCGATCATCCGCCTGCTCGAGCATGTGCTGCAGGTGCCGGGGGTCGCTTCGACCTTGGCGACGATGATCGGGCTCGGGGTCGGGATCGACTACGCGCTGTTCATCGTCACCCGCCACAAACTCCAGCTGGCCGAAGGGATGGAGCTGCGCGAGTCGATCGCCCGCGCCACCGCGACCGCCGGTGGGGCGGTGGTCTTCGCCGGGTTCACCGTCGTCATCGCCCTCTGCTCGCTCGCCTTCGCCGGCATCCCGCTGGTCAGCACGCTCGGCTTCACCGCCGCGGTCGCCGTCGTCGTCGCCGTCTGCGCCGCGGCGACGCTGCTGCCGGCGATGCTGGGGGCGCTGGGTCCCCGCATCGACTCGCTCAGCATCCGCCGCGGCAAGGGCAACCCCGAGGACTCCGAGCCGCACGGCTGGCGCCGCTGGGCGGAGGGAGTCGCCTCGCGGCCCTGGCGCTCGGCGATCGTGGCAATGGTCGTGCTGGTCGTGCTGGCGCTGCCGATCTTCCAGCTCGAGCTGGGTCAGAACGACATCAGCGCTCTGCCCAAGGACACGACCTCGCGCCAGGCCTACGACAGCCTCAACAAGGGCTTCGGCCCCGGCGTCAACGGGCCGCTGCTGATCGCTTCCGAATTCAAGACGGCGGCGGAAGCGAAGCAGGTGCTGCCGGGGTTGGAGAAGGCGGTTGGCGGCGCCACCGACGTCGAAGCGGTCAGCGAACCGACTCTCGACAAGCAGGGGACGGTGGCCGTCTTCACCGTGCTCTCCAAATCGGAGCCCTGGGCGGACGCCACGGTCGAACTGGTCGAAGACCTGCGCGACACGACGATCCCGGCGGCGCTGAAGGGGACCGCAGCCGCCTCCTACGTCGGCGGCCAGACCGCCGGCTACATCGACCTCGGCGCCCAGATCGCCGAAAAGCTGCCGCTGATGATCGCGATCGTCGTCGCCCTCAGCTTCCTCGTGCTGCTGATCGCCTTCCGCTCGCTGCTGGTCCCGATCAAGGCGGCGGCGATGAACCTGATCTCGGTCGCGGCGGCCTACGGCGTCGTCACCGCGGTCTTCCAACTCGGCTGGGGCTCCTCGCTGATCGGGCTCGACCACCCGATCCCGATCGTCAGCTTCGTGCCGTTGCTGATGTTCGCGATCCTCTTCGGGCTCTCGATGGACTACGAGGTCTTCCTGCTGACGCAGATGCGCGAGCACTTCAAGCAATACGGCGACGAGCGCCGCGCCGTCGTCGAAGGGCTCGCCAACACCGGCCGGGTGATCACCTCGGCGGCGGCGATCATGGTCTGCGTCTTCACCAGCTTCGTCCTCAACGGCGACCCGGTGGTGAAGGAGTTCGGGGTCGGGTTGGCGGTGGCGATCGCGATCGACTCGACTCTGGTCCGCTGCCTGCTCGTCCCCGCGGTGATGGTCCTGCTCGGCAAGCGCGCCTGGTGGCTGCCGGGCTGGATGGACCGGATCGTCCCCCACATCAGCATCGAGGGCGAGGAGTTCTTCGCCAAGCGGGACGCCGAACGGTCAAAGTAAGGCGATGTTCCCGCTCAACCTGCCGAATGCGCTGACCCTGCTGCGCATCCTGGCGGTGCCGGTTGTCGTCGTCGCGCTGTTGGGGGAGACCCCGAACGGCGACACGCTCGCCGCCCTGGTCTTCGCATTGGCCGCCCTGACCGACGGCCTCGACGGCTATTTCGCCCGCTCGCGCGACGCCGTCACCACCTTCGGCAAGCTGATGGACCCGCTCGCCGACAAGCTGCTGATCATCGGCGCCCTCGTCTCGCTGGTCTCGCTCAACCGCCTCGAAGCCTGGGTGGCGATGGTGATCATCGCCCGCGAGATCGCCGTCACCATCCTCCGTACGATCGCCGCCGAGCGCGGCATCGTGATCGCCGCCAGCTGGCTCGGCAAGCTGAAGACGGCGCTGCAGATCGCCGCCGTGCTGGCCCTGATCGTCGCCGACCCGGCCCCGCTCGGGGTCGACCTGCTCGTTTACGCCGCCCTCGTCGTCACCGTCATCAGCGGCGCCGACTACTTCTTCGGCCTGCGCCGCCGGATCGAGCAGCAGCAGCGCGATCGCGCCGCGGCGAAGACTCGCGCCGCCGGCTGAGGCGACTCAGGTCCGCCGCCACGGCGCTGACTCCCCAGCCACCTCGCCGCTTTAGCACCGGCTTTGGAGCAAACCGTTGTCAGGTTGCTGAGCCGACACATACGTTCCTTTGATTAGACATGGCAGTACCTAAAAGCTATGTCTGGAGGACCGCGACGGCTTCTAGAACGAGAGAGCGCATGGGCACCAAGAGAACGAGTTCGATCCGACGCATCGCGGCAGCGGCCGAACTCTCGCCCAGGAATCGCGGCGGCTGGGACGCGATGTCGTTATCGCCAGCTTTGACGCTAACGGTTGCTTTGCCGGAGCCGCCGACTCTAGCCTGGTAGACAATGACGTTTATCGAAGAGCCGGCGGATGCATGTGGGGGCCGAGGCAGAAAATTGATTGGCCTCTTCGCCGTACTCCTGGCCTGTCTCCCTGGCACGGCCACGGCAGTCGCCGCCCCGCCGCAGGGGACGCCGGTTCAAGTCGCGCTCGGCGTGCCGGATCAGGGCCGCGCCTGGGAGCTGGTCACCCCGGCGGAGCCGACCGCCAACGTGGTGGCGCAGGTCAAGGCATTTTCCCCCGACGGGAGCCGGATCGGCTTCATGTCGCGCGGGCCGCTGCCGGGCGCGACCTCGGGCTCGCCGTTTATCCAGCCGGCGATCTCGATCAGGAATGGGAGCGGCTGGGAGACGAGGCCGATGAATCCCCCCAATCCGGTCAACGACGAGTTTCCCACGGAAGGGGGGGCGTTCTATCTGGGCCCCGATGCTTTCGCTCCTGACCTCGCGAGCGCGGTTCTCCAGCGCCACCTGCCGCTGCAGTCCGGTCAGGTCTCCAACGACGTGGGCCTCTTCCGGTACGTGGCCGGAGCGGGGTACTCGCTTCAGGCTGACATCGGCCCGGAAGCCGTTTTGTCCGGGACCTCGGCCGACCTCAGCCACATCCTCTTTTCCTCTGAAGAGCACCTCCTGCCCGCCGATGCGGCCCGCACCGAAGGCCGCTCCGTCTACGAGCTCGACGGCTCGACCCTGAGGCTGGTTGACGTGACAGGCGCCGGCTCGCTGCTCTCGACCTGCGGCTCCTCCGTCTTCTCGCTGAAAGGTTCGCAGGAACACGGGACCCCCGATGTCCCCAACCAGATCTCCCGTGACGGCCGCCGCATCTTCTTTGTCACGCACCCCTCCTGCACCGGTCCGGCGCGGGTCTTCCTGCGCGAAAACGGCACGACGACGACGGAGATCTCGGCTTCGCAGTGCACCCTGGCCGATTGTGGACCGGAAGCCGACGCCACCTTCGTCGGCGCCACACCCGACGGCTCCGCGGCCTTCATCGTCAGCGACCAGCGCCTGACCGACGACGACGGCAACGAACATGAGGATCTCTATCGGTATGAAGTCGAAAGCGGCCAGTTGGCCCTGCTTTCCTCCCGACCCGGGGGTCCCGACGCAGTCCCCGCTCTCACGGGCGTGCTTGCCTCGGCGGACGGTTCGCGGGTCTATTTCCAAGCGCTCCATGTCGGAGAAACGTCAGGGGGAACCTGCCTGGACAATCAAGGAAGACCTGCCTGCTACTTCGTCTCCCGCGGCGCCGGAACCCACCAGCTCGCGCCGTCGATCTTTGCCGCCGTTTCAAGCGACGGCCGCTTCGCCCTGATCGAAACCGCGGCTGCGCTCAGTCCCGCTGACACCGATGGACAGGTCGATCTCTACCGCTATGACGCCGTCAGCGACGATTTCACCCAGGTGTCGGTCGGCAACGGTCCGTTCGAAGCCACCGCGGCGCCTGCGTATTTCTCGTGGGGAATCGGAAGCCATCCGCATCGGGCCCTGACGGAAGACGGCAGCCGAGCGTTCTTCACCACCAACGAGCCGCTCCTGCCAGCCGACCGCAATGAAGTCGCCGACGTCTATGAGTGGGTGAACGGCGAGCTGGGCCTGGTCAGCTCTGGGGCCGCCGGTGACACCTCGACGATTTTCCTCGGCTCCACTCCCGATGGCGGGACGGTCTTCCTGCGTACCGCACAGACGCTGGTTCCCCGCGATCGCGATGGCGGCGGGGTCGACATCTATGCCGCCCGCATCGGCGGTGGGTTCCCAGAAACTCAGCCACCCGGTGAATGCGAAAGCGTCGCCACCTGCCGGATCGCCCCGGGAGCGTCGCCGGCCGACCCCGCGACGCCCACGGCGGAGTCCAGCGGACGCCTCGCGATTGCTCCTCCGAGTGCGGCCGATCGCCGCCGCTCGGTCGCCACGGGACACCTCCAGATCCTGGTTGAAACGCCTCGACCCGGGTCGCTGACCGCGACTGCCAAGGCGAAGATCGGCGCGCGTCCGCGCCTGATCGGCGCGGCCCGCCAGCAGGTGCCCGCGCCCGGCACGGTGCGTCTGGATCTGCGCCTGTCCCGGGCGGCTCGCCGGGCCCTCGGGGCCGGGGGTGCATTGCGGGTCAGCCTCGTGGCCGGCGTCGGCGGCGGCCCCAGCTCGACCACCCGCTTCGTCCTCGGAGGTTCACGGTGAGCCGGGGAATGCGGTCGACGCTGCTCGGGGTGCTTGCGCTATTGGCCCTTTCGGCCTTTCCACCGCTGGCTCAGGCGAGCCTGGAGATCAAACCGGGGGACGTCAGCATCGAACTGCTGAAGGCGGGCGGGCAGACTGAGGACCGCGCCGGGAGCACACCTGACCGGATGATCCTCCACTACAAAGTGAGCGAAGGGCCCGGCCCGGCGGAAACCCTCAGGGACCTGAAGATCGAGCTTCCCTCCGGCCTGATCGGCAGATCCGGTGCCGCGCCGTTGTGCAGCAGGGTCGGGTTCGAGCAACTGCCCTACCTCTTCAGTGCTCCCTGCGGGGCTGACTCGCAGGTCGGGAACATCTTTGGCACCAATCCTCTGACCATGTATCTGCTCGAACCCGCGCCGGGGGAGTCGACCGCTTTCGGGGCCAGTTTCGCGGCGGAAGCGGGAAGGGTCTTCACGACCGCGGGCGCCAATGGCGAAGGCCTGACGATGCGGATCGTCGATATCCCGACGCCACCCGCGCTTGTGGTCGGAGCGTCCAACGGCAGGGAGGGGGAAATCGAACTGTGGGGCATCCCAGCCGACCACCAGGAAGGCACCGCGATCCCCCGCCGGCCCCTGCTCACCACCGCGACCAACTGCGCCAAGGTGCCGAGCCTGATCGTGAGCGCCCGCAGCTGGCAGCAGCCCGAGCGCTGGGTCACCGCCGCGACGAACACCGCCCAACCCCTCACCGGCTGCTCCCAGATCCCCTTCGACGCAGCGATCGCGATGACGCTCGAGCAGTCCCACGCCGACTCCCCGACCGGCTCGAGCTTCGACATCACCGCTCCGCTGAATGCCGACCCCGACGCCCGCGCCAACTCCGCGATCAGGGGCCTCGACCTCGCCCTGCCCCGGGGCATGACGATCTCCCTTCCCGGCAGCGCCGGCCTCGCCACCTGCGGTGACGAGCGCTTCGGCCTCGGCAACGAAACAGAGCCCACCTGCCCACCCACTTCCCGGGTGGGCTCGGTGGAGGTCCAGACCGATCCCGAGGCCAAGCCGCTGGCCGGCCGCATCTACCTCGGCCAAGAACACCCCGACGAGCGCTTCCGCCTCTTCATCGCGGCGGACGGCCCCGGCACCAAAATCAAGATCGCCGGCGCCCTGCGCCCCGACCCGCAGACGGGCCGCCTCAACGTCGTCTTCGCGAAGCTGCCCGAAGTGCTGATGTCGAAGATGACCCTCTCCCTCGACGGCGGCCCCGGCGCCTTGCTCGCGACCCCCACCACCTGCGCCACCGCCACCACCGACGCCACCCTCACCCCCTACAGCGCCACCGCCCCGATTACGCGCAGCGCCGCCGTCCGCATCGACGGCTGCCCCGCCGCGGTCCCCTTCGCCCCCACCTTCAGCGCCGGCACCGCCTCCGCCCTGGCCGGCGCCCCGACCTCCTTCGTGGCCCGGATCGGCCGCAAAGACGGCGAAGGCATGCCCGACCGGGTGACGATCCAGATGCCCCCGGGCCTGGCCGGCGCCCTCGGCTCGGTCGAGGCCTGCTCCGACGGGGCCGCCCGCGTCGCCGCCTGCCCCGGCTCGAGCAGGATCGGCTCCGCCACCACCGAGCTCGGCCCCGGCCCCGAAACCGCCCGCCTCAAAGGCGACCTCTACCTCACCGCCCCTTACAAGAGCGCCCCCTTCGGGATCGAGATCGTCCTCCCGGCCAAGATCGGCCCCTACGACCTCGGCTCGCTGGCGATCCGCGGCACGATCGACCTCGACCGCGCGAGTGGCCAGGTCACCGTCGCCACCGACCCCCTGCCGCGCGAAATCGAAGGGATCGCCGTGCGCCTGCGCTCCCTCGGCCTCACCATCGACCGCCCGGGCTTCCTGCGCAACCCGACCTCCTGCGCGCCCTCCACGGTCGACGCCGACATCCGCTCCACCGAAGCCGCCCGCGCCAAGCCCTCCTCGCCCTTCCGCGTCTCCGGCTGCGTCGACCTCCCCCTGAAGCCCTCCTTCGCCCTCAAGCTCACCGACCGCTCCGAGCAGCGCAAGAACGGCCGCCCGGGCCTGAGGATCGGCGGCAAGCTCGCCCCCGGCGGCGCCAACATGCGCAACGCCGACATCCACCTGCCCGCCGCGCTGAAGCTCGACTCCTCCCAGCTCAAGGCGATCTGCTCGCGCGCGGACGCGATCCGCAATCGCTGCCAGAAGGCTGCGATCGTCGGCAAGGCCTCGGGCATCTCCCCGAGCCTCGCCACCCCCCTGAAGGGAGCCGTCTACGCCGTGGCGCCCGAAGGCGGCGGCACCCCCGACGTCTGGGCCACCCTCTCGGGCCAGGGCGTCGAGATCCTGCTCAAGGGCGAGATCGCCCTCCACAAGGGCCGGATCGAGGCCAAGCTGGTCGACCTCCCCGACTTCCCCCTGCGCTCCTTCGCCCTCAACCTCGACGGTGGCGAGGACGGCCTCTTCGTCTTGCGCCGCTCCCCCTGCGCCAAGCCCCTCGGCGTCCCGATCGACGTCGAAGGGCAAAACAAGGCCCTGCGGCACCTGGCGCCGCGGCTGGGCGTTGCCTGCGGGCGCGGCTGACCTCGACACCACTCTCCCTGCCTTGCCCAGTCGAGGCTGAGAGTTCCTGCCACCTTTGGGCGAAACGGTTGTCCGGCGGGATGGGCTAGCCGTAGGGTCGGCCGCGATGTACGGACTAGTACATAAGTTCCGCGAGATGAGGCGCGAACCCCTTCAAACCGGCGTGACAGCTGCGGTCGCCGTCGCTGCGGCCGCTGTTGCACTCCTCTCAGCGGGGACTGGTGCAAGTGCGGAGTTGAACCCCGCCACGCCGCTCCCGGTCGCCCCTGGCGTTCCGGACCAGGGCCGGGCCTGGGAGCTGGTCACCTCGCCGGAACCCGTACCGGCGGCGCTTTACAACGCGCGAGCGATTGCGATCGACGGCAACCGCGTCGCGTACATGACCTACTCGCCCCTGTCGGGCGCACCAAGCGGCAAGCCATCCAGTTTTCCCGCCGCTGCCGAGCGCGGACCCACCGGTTGGACCAACTCACCCGTGACAGTTCCTTACTCGGACCGGGGGAACTTCCCGGGCGAGGGGCTCAACGCTTACTACGGCCCGCAGCTGTTCACCCCGAATCTCGACACCTGGTATGGGCTGCGCGACCTCGGCTCCACGGACGGTGATGGGTTCAAAGCGACCGATGCTCATCTCTTCCGCTGGCCTGTCAACCGCCCCTTCGAAGACATCGCGGATCTGGGCGCCGGCGGGGTGTACGTGGGTGCCTCGACGGACACGCGGCACATCTTTTTCAACTCCCCGAGCCACCTTCTGCCGGGCGATGCCGCTCGCACCGAAGGCAGCTCGGTCTACGAACTTTCCGGCGGCTCGCTGCACCTGGTGGACGTCGCCGACGACGGCTCCCTGATCTCCGAGTGCGGATCCGCTGTGCCAATCGGGATTGCCGTTCTTGAGACGCAACCGACACCGTTCGCGCCCGCCGTCTCTGCCGACGGCAGGCGTGTCTTCTTCAGCTCGCATCCAGGGTGCGGGGGTTCGGCTCGCGTGTTCCTGCGTGAAGACGGGAACACGACCAGGGAGATATCCGCATCCCAATGCGACCTGCCGTCCTGTGGCCCGGAAGCCGACGTGACCTTCGTTGGCGCGACCCGGGACGGAGCCCACGTTTTTCTCGTCACCGAGGAGAGGCTCACCGACGATGACGCCAATACCCGCGCGGACCTCTATCGCTACGACAGCGCCGACCATGCCCTGACTCTCCTTTCCGCCCCTGCCGGTGGGCCCGAACTGGGGGTCTCGCCCGTGCCCGTGTACCCATCCGTCGATGGCTCTCGCGTTTACTTCACCGCCCGCGAATGGGACGGCGGCTCCCTGGGGGACTTCGAGGACGCCTATCTGGCGGAAGCAGGCGATGTGCGGTTGGTCCCGGGAGTCGGAAGAGGGTTCGTCATCCCGAACTCCTTCACTGCCAGGTTTGGGAAATTCCTTCAAACGTCTGAAGACGGCCGCTACGCAGTATTTGCGAGCAAGTCGCCCCTCGTCGCCTCAGACCACGACGAAAGCGCGGACATCTACCGCTTCGACGCCGTCGCCGGGTCCCTCCAGGAGCTCTCGGCCGGTGGCGACGGCCCGACCGGCGCGCAGATCTACCCGGACTATTTCTCCGAAACCGTTCCGAGCCACCCCTACCGGGTGATCAGCGCTGACGGCAATCACGTCTTCTTCAACACGGGCGAGAGTCTGTTGCCCGAGGACGCCAACCAGGTCAGCGACGTCTACGAGTGGACGCCGTCCGGCCTCGGCCTGATCAGCTCCGGCGCGGCCGACAGCAAGGGGTCGAGCTTCGTCGGCTCGACGCCAGACGGCAGTTCGGCCTTCTTCAAAACCACCGACACGCTGCTGCCCCGCGACCGTGACGGCGGCCAGCGCGATTTCTACGTTGCCCGCATCGGCGGCGGCTTTCCCGAACCGCCACCACCGGTGGAATGTGCCGGCGCCGGCTGCCACTCGCCGCGGCGCGCAGGCACCGATTCGGGCCCCTCGCCGGCGACCGCCGGCACCGGTACCCGCATCGAGGTGCGGCAGCTGAGCGCCACCGATCGTCGCCGCATCGTCGCCACCGGCCGGATCGTGGTGCTTGCCGAAGTCCCGGCCCCGGGCCGTCTCTCCGCCCAGGCCCGGGCGCGGCTCGGCCGGCGCACGCGGACCGTTGCGGCCGGGGGAGTGAATGTCAGCGTCCCCGGGCAGGCCGAGATCCACCTGCGGCTCTCGCGCCCGGCTCGCGCCGCTCTGGCTCGGGGCCGCCACCTCGACGTCAGACTCGCCCTTCGCCTCAGCGGCCTCGGCACCACTGCCTCGACCCGTTTCGTCCTGCGAGGCAGTCGATGAGAGCGCTGCGCGGCTTCGCCTCGCTAACCCTCTGCGCTGCGGCCCTGGCTCTGCTGCCCACGGTGGCCACGGCGGCCCTGGTGCTTGGGCCCGGTGACGTCAGGATCGAGTACCTCGATGCCGCCGGCAAAGCCGAGACCCGCGCCGGCGCCCACCCCGACCGGCTCCACGTCGCGATCGAATTCGGCGACGACGGCGTCTGGGAAGACCCCCGCGACGTGAACATCGACCTGCCGCCCGGGTTTGCCGGAGAACTGAACGGGCTCCCTCTTTGTGGTGGTGCGAGCTTCTACGTGGCCGACTGCTCCAACACGTCATGGGTCGGCTACGTGACCGTGCCGCACAACATCTTGCCGGCCAACCCCCTCTACGCGGTCGAGCCCGACCCAAACCATGCTGCCGTGTTCGGCGGCGGCGTCTTCCGGCCGGTCCCGGCCTACGTCGAACCGCGGGCCGATGGCAACGGGATCTCGGTCCACGTGACCGATCTCGTCGCCCCCGCGACGGTCGTCGACCTGCCCATCTCCTACCTGGAACTCGAACTCTGGGGCGTGCCCGCCGATCACCAAGAACTGCCGGACGCGCCCCGGACCCCGATCCTCTCGCTGGCGTCCCGCTGCGACGGCCCGCCGCCGACCCTCTCGGTCGAAGTCGACACCTGGCAGCGTCCCGGCGTCTGGACCCGGCGTTCCGCCGACACCGGCCGGCCTCAGACCGGGTGCGCCCAGGTGCCCTTCGATCCCAGTGCCACCCTGTCTCTTGGCTCCACCAAGGTCGACACCCCCTCCGGAGCCGAGGTCTCCCTCGCGATCCCCCACGAAACCGATCCCGACGGCCGCGCCTCCTCGCAGCTGAAGGCGGCGAGCGTCGCCCTGCCCGAGGGGATGGCGATCTCCCCCGGCGGCGCCGCCGGGCTCAGCGCCTGCACCGACGCCCAGTTCGACCTCGAGGGAGAAGGCGACCCCGCTTGCCCCGACAGCTCGGTCGCCGGGACCGTCGAAGCGCGCACGCCTGCGACGCCTCGCCCGATGCGGGGGCGGATCTTCCTCGGCGAGAGCCACGGCAGCGACCGCTTTCGCCTTCTGATCTGGGCCACCGGCCCGGGCCTGCAGCTGAAGACCGTCGCGACGCTGCGCCCCGATCCCGTCAGCGGCCGCCTGGTCACGAACATGACCGACCTCCCCGAAATCCCCCTCGAAGCGCTGAAGCTCGGCTTCGACGGGGGCGAGGGCGCCCTGCTCGCCACCCCGGCGCGCTGCGGCACCGCGACCCTGCAGGCCACCCTCACCCCCTACAGCGGCACCGCCCCCCAGCTGCGCAACTCCGCGGTCGAGATCGGCGGCTGCCCGGCCCGCCTGCCCTTCGCCCCGGGCTTCAGCGCCGGCAGCGCCGATGCCCGCGCGGGACAGGCCACCGCCTTCCTCGCCACGCTCACCCGCCGCGACGGCGAACAGCTGCCCGAACGGCTCGAGATCGAGCTGCCACCCGGCGCCGGCACCGCGCTCGGCTCCGTCGACCCCTGCGCCGAGGGCGCCGCGGCGAGTGGCGCCTGCCCGGCATCCTCGCGGATCGGCTCGGCCTCGGCGAAGCTCGGGCCCGGCCCCCAGCCCGCCCGCCTCGGCGGCGACGTCTACCTCACCGGCCCCTATCGCAAGGCCCCCTTCGGGGTCGCGATCGCCTTCCGCGGGCAGATCGGCCCCTTCGACCTCGGCACCGCGGTGGTCCGCGGCACGATCGCGGCCGATCCCCTCAGCGGCCAGGTCACGGTCACGACCGACCCGCTGCCGAGCGCGATCGAAGGCGTGCCGATGCGCCTGCAGTCGCTGGGCCTCGACATCGACCGGCCCGGCTTCATCCACAACCCGACCTCCTGCAAGCGCACCGAGGTCGGGGCGACGGTGCGCTCCACCGAAGGCGCCCGAGCCCGGGTCTCGACCCCCTTCGCCGCTCGCGGCTGCCTGGCGCTGCCCTTCAAGCCGCGCTTCGGCCTCGCCCTGAAAGGCGCTCGCAAGGACCTGCGCAAGGGCGGCCGCCCCGGCCTCGAGATCTCCGGGCGCCTACCCGCGGGCAACGCCAACATCGGCGCCGCCGACGTCTCCCTGCCGCGCCTGCTGCGGTTCGACTCCGGCGCCGTGGACGCGATCTGCTCGCGCCGCGACGCGCTCTCGGGGCGCTGCGGGCGCGCCGCCGAGGTCGGGACCGCCTCCGCCCAAACACCGCTGCTCGACGGCGCCCTGAGCGGCAAGATCTACGCCGTCCAGCCCGAAGGCGACGGCACCCCCGACGTCTGGACCTACCTGCACGGCTCCGGGATCGACGTGATCCTGCAGGGGCAGACCACGGTCGTCAAAGGCGCCACCGCGACCAAGCTCACCGACCTGCCGGACTTCAGCCTCAGCTCCTTCACCCAACGCTTCCGCGGCGGCGAGAGCGGGGTTTTTCAACTGCGCCGCAAAGCCTGCGGCCGTGTGCCGCTCGCCGACGTCGCGATCACCGGGCAGAACGGCGTCGAGGTCGAGCAGCGGGCGAAGCTGCGCGTCTCGGGCTGCGGCCGCTAGGCGAGCGGGCTAGGGGCGCGGCGCCTCGAGCCACTCGCGCCGGGTCAGGTGGCGGGCCTGACGCTCGCCGCTGGCCAGCTCGGCTCGCAGCTCGCCCAGCGTCCCGTAGCGCTCCGCCACCACGTTGTGACGGTGGATCGTCTCCAGGTTCTCCTGGCGCGCCATCACGAAGGCCTCGTCGGGGAGGTCGGGGTAGCCCTCGACCACCTGGCGCACCATCTCCCGCACGCAGTCCTCGACGAAGCGCGGGTTTTCGTGCGCTTTGACGACGACCGCCATCTCGTCCGGGCGCTTCATCAGCTCGTAGATCTCCGAGCTCATCGAGCTCTCGACGATCCGCAGCAGCTCCGGCGCGTCGATCCAGGCCGGGCCGCCCTCGGGGCAGCCGATGTGGAGGGTGCCGATGCCGCGCTGGTTGTGGGTCGCGATCGGGACCACGTCGACGACGCGCTCGATCTCCTCGGCGCTGAAGCCCTCCGCGGCGAGCCGTTCGCGTGAGAGCCCGGTCACCATCTCCTGCGCGCAGGGGCAGGCGGTCATGCCCTGGGCCTGGACGCCGGTCAGCGTCCGCGTGCCCTGCTCGGAGTCGACCGCGGTGCCGAAGAGGACGTAGATCTCCTGGGTGCTCTTGCCGCTCTCCGGGGTGGCGACGGTCTCCGGGTAGCGGGCCGTCAACGAGACCTCGGCCCGCAGCCCGCCCTGGCGCTCGCGCACCTTCTGGGCGACGTGCGCGGCCAGCACCTCGGCCTTGAACGCCTCGCCCAGGACCACCTCGTCGATTGCCTCGCCGACGATCTCCTCGAAGCGGGACATGTGCACGCCGGCCTGCCGCGGGTTGAGGTCGACGAAGCACTCCAGCTCGGCGTAGAAGAGGTTCTCGGCCCCGTCGGCCTTGACCCGGATCACCTTCTCGACCCCGGTCACGCCGACCCGCGAGAGGCTTACCTGGGTCGCCGGCAGTGACGCCTGGACGTCGGCTGCGGCGGGGGTGGCGGTCGGCTGGTCGGCCATCGGCTTATGAAGAGTAAGCGACGGCGGGGCTCGGCCGTCCGGCGACGCCGCCGCTCGGAGGCCTTCGACCATTGAGGACAATCTTCCGCCTATACTTCGCCGAGCTGGAGCGTCCTGGCCGGCACATGGGGAATTGGGGGAGAGGTGAAGTGACTATCGAACCGCTGGAGACGGTGACCGACGTCATGGAGCGCGACGGCGAGCAGAGCCCTGTCGCGGAGATCGAGGAGCTGCGCGGACTGATTGCGCTGGGCCGCGAACGCGGCTACCTGACCTTCGAGCAGATCGCCGCCACGCTGGAGGAGGTGGAGATCACCAAGGAGCAGGTCTCCGGCCTGCACTCGCACCTGGTCGAGCACGGCGTCGACGTGATCGCCGAGGACGGCGTCAGCGCCTACAAGCAGGCCCGCACAGGCGGCGGCAACTCCGAGAGTGGCGCTGCGGCGAAGAAGGAAGAGCTCGACTTGACGGTTGAGCCGAGCCTCGACTCGCTGCGCCTCTACCTGCGCTCGATCGGCCAGGTCGACTTGCTGACCGCGGCGCAGGAGGTCGAACTGGCGAAGCGGATCGAGCGCGGCGACATGCTGGCCAAGCGACAGATGGTCGAGGCCAACCTGCGCCTCGTCGTCTCCATCGCCAAAGGCTATTTGGGCCGCGGTCTCAGCTTCCTCGACCTGATCCAGGAGGGCTCCCTGGGGCTGATCCGGGCGGTCGAGAAGTTCGACTACCGCCGCGGCTACAAGTTCTCCACCTACGCGACCTGGTGGATCCGCCAGGCGGTGACGCGGGCGATCGCCGACAAGGCGCGGACGATCCGCATCCCCGTCCACATGGTCGAGAAGCTGAACCGGGTCGCCCACGTCGAGCGTCAGCTGGTGCAGAAGCTCGGGCGCGAGCCGGAGCCGGCCGAGATCGCCGAGGAGCTGCGCTGGCCGGTCGCGGACGTGCGTGACATCCTCCGCGTCTCCCAGCTGCCGGTCTCGCTGGAGAAACCGGTCGGCGACGAGGACGAATCCGAGCTCGGCGACTTCGTCGCCGACGATGCCGTGCTGGAGCCGTTCGAGGAAGCGAGCGAGCACCTGCAGAAGGAGGGCGTGCAGCGGGCCCTCGGGGCGCTTCCGGATCGCGAGCGCCGGGTGATCGAACTTCGCTACGGCCTCGCCGGCACCGAGCCGCTGACCCTCGAGGAAGTGGGCCGGACCTTCGGCGTCACCCGCGAGCGGATCCGCCAGATCGAGAACAACACGCTTAAAAAGCTGCAGCGCCTGCCCGAGGCGCAGATGCTGCGCGAGACCGCTTAGCGCGGCTCCAGCACGAAGATCGACGGCTCGCGGTCCAGCTTCGCCTTGTAGTCGTCGAAGCCGGCGTACTGCTGGTTGTGCTTGCGCCAGAGGTCGTCGTGCTCTGCGCCCTCGGCGATGCGGGCACGGACCGGGCGGCGCTTGCGGCCGATCTCGACCTCGGCCTCGGGGTTGGCTTTGAGGTTGAACGACCAGGCCGGCGTCTTCGCGTTGCCGGCGTTGGTGTTGATCAGGCTGACGCTGTCGCCGTCGGCCAGGTAGACGACCGGCGCCGTCCTCGGCTCCCCTGATTTGCGCCCGGTGGTGGTCAGCAGGAGCACCGGCGCGCGCCCGACCTTGCCCCCGATGCGGCCGCCGCTGAGCCGGTAAAGCGGGATGTTCAACTTCCCGGTCCAGCGCAGCCCGGTGGCGCCGAGGGAGTTCGAGATGCGCGCGTAGAAATGGTCGCTTGGCACCGGGGCAGTATCCCAGCCCTTAGAGTGAGCGCAATGCCCGGACCGCATCCATTCCGCGTCGCCGCCGAAGCCAAGGACGTCGAGCTGATGACGGAGACCCTGCGCGAGGACGTCGTCCTCCACAGCCCGATCCTCTTCCGCGGCTTCGAGGGCCGCGACATGGTCGGCCAGGTCCTCACCCACGTCGCCGCCACCCTCGAGGACCTCACCTACGTCGATGAGCTGGCCACCGGCGACAGCGTCTGCCTCCGCTTCACCGCCAAGGTCGGCGACCGCGAGCTCGAGGGCATCGACTTCCTCGATCTCGACGACGAGGGCCGGGTCCGCGAGCTAACCGTCTTCATGCGCCCGCTCTCGGCGATCACCGCCTTCAACGAGCAGATGAAGGCGCGCCTCGACGCCGCGCAGGCCTAGTCGCCGCCGCGACCCTCGCTCACCGGCTCCGTCCTCTCCTCGATCCGTTCGATGACGATGCGGCCCGGTCCGTCGGCCCTGACCTTCAGCCGATCTCCCGGCACGACCCCGGCCTCTTCGCCGGGGGTCTTCGGGATCGTGACCTGCCGTTTGGGTCGCAGGAGCACCTGCCGACTTCTGGATGGGGGAGGCAGGATTCGAACCTGCGTAGGCGTAGCCGCTCGGTTTACAGCCGAGTCCATTTGACCGCTCTGGCACTCCCCCGAGTCGATCGCAGCAATCCTAATGCTGTTGCTATCCCCATAGACGAGTGCTTCGAGTGACGAGCCACGCTCGACCTCGAACTCGGAGTACTTCGTGCTTCCGAGTCCGAGAGTTCGAGTTCCCTCGACAGCGTGGGCCGGTAAAACCAGCGTCGCCCATCGCCAACCAGGACGAAGAGGAAGTCGACTGTCGTTGGATCGAACCTCTTCGTAGTGCCGTCCCAGCTTCGGTTGCCGCCACTCGTCGCGATTGCCACGTCCCAGCGTTCGCGACCGCTTCGAGCCTTCGCCCGGAAGGTCGAGGTCTTCACCTGGACCCGAATCAGCTGGCCGTCGAGCTTCGCCATCAGGTCGACGTCCGGGCTATGCCCGACTGGGACCCAGATATGCGCACCCTTGCTCGCGAGCCACTCCATCGCCGAGAACTCGCCCAGGTCGCCTTGGACGCGGCGATTGACCGCTCGCACGCGACGGTGAGGTCCTGCTGGGGCAGTTCTCTCGTTCACGAACGCATGTTCGCATATGTCTCAGACAGAAAGCTTCGAATCGAGAACGGATCCTCGGCGTGCGAGAGGATGGTGGCGTGAAGCCGAACTCGCTCGAGGACCGCGTTATCGCCATCGCCGGAGTCGGCGGCGGCCTCGGGCCGCTGGTCGCCGCCCGGCTGGCCGCCGGTGGGGCGACGGTCGCCGGCACCGATCGCGACCAGGGAACGCTCGACGCGATCGCCGTGGACCTCGGCCTGCCGCCCGAGCGCTGGGACGGCGCCACGGTCGACCTGCTCGACGAGGAGGCGACCCGAGCCTGGTGCGCGGCGCTGGTCGAGCGCTTCGGGCGCGTCGACGGCCTCATCCATCTGGTCGGCGGCTGGCGCGGCGGCGAACCGCTGCACGAGGCGCCGCTCTCCGACTGGGACCTCCTCCACGACCTGCTGATCCGCACCGTCCAGCACACCACCCGCGCCTTCCACGATCAGCTGGCGGCCAGCGCGCACGGGCGTTTCGTCCTCGTCTCCGCCAAGCAGGCGCAGGCGCCCTCGAACACCAACGCCGCCTATGCCGCCGCGAAGGCGGCGGCCGAGGCCTGGACCCTCGCCCTCGCCGACGGCTTCGATTCCGGCGGCGCCACCGCCAACATCATCGTCATCGACGCGCTGCTGACGCCGGCGATGCGGGCCGAGAGCCCGGAGGAGGACTTCCCCACCTTCACCCCCGCCGAGCACGTCGCCGAGGCGATCGCCTTTCTCTGCTCCGACGCGGCCGAAAAGATGAACGGGCAGCGTTTGCCGCTTACCATGGGTCGATGAGCCCGGCGCCCAAACGGCCGAAGGCGCCCGCGGGCAAGATGACGATCGGCGAGCTGGCCCGGCGCACGGGGATGACCGTCCGCAATATCCGCGCCCACCAGACGCGCGGCCTGCTGCCGCCTCCCGAGGTCCACGGGCGCACCGGCTACTACAACGACGAGCACCTGGCGCGGATCGAGCTGACCCGCGAAATGCAGGCCGAGGGCCTCAACCTGGAGGCGATCCGCCGCGTGCTCGAGAGCACCGAAGGCTCCTCGGCCGAGATCGTCGACTTCGCCCGCGCGATCCGGGCCCCCTTCGAGGAGGAGGCGCCGGAAATCTTCGAGCCGGGGGAGCTGGCGGAGATCTGGGGGGCGAAGGAGCTCGACCCGAAGATGATCAGCCGCGGCGAAAAGCTCGGCATCCAGCGCGAACTGCCGGACGGCAAGATCGAGGCGATCAGCCCGCGCCTACAGCGGGCCGGTGGCGCCCTGGTCGAGCTCGGCGTCAACCCCCAGGCAACCCTCGACGTCGCCGAGAGCCTCAGGCGCCAGGCCGACGCCTCCGCCCGCACCTTCATCGACCTCTTCGTCAAGGAGATCTGGGAGCCGTTCGACAAGGCCGGCCAGCCCGAGGAGGATTGGCCCAAGGTCCGCGAAGCCCTCGACCGGACCCGGGCATTGGCCTCCGACGCCGTCCTCGCGATGTTCCAGATCGCGATGTCCGAGGCGACCGAGAAAGCCGGCGAACGCACCCTGCAGGAAGCCGCGAAGCGCACCAAGAAGCGCTCGAAGCGCTCCGGCAAACGCTGAGAAGCACCTCAGACTCCCCGCTGTTTCTCCCTCTATAGAGCCATTTCGTGGCTGTCGCTTGACAGTTGCAAACTTCTGTGTTCTCCTTTCTGCCTACTTCATGTACGAAACAGTTCAATAAGCACCGCAGTTCGGGGACGGCTTCGTCCGTCGCCAGGGAATCAGGGACAGGGAACAGGCGCCTCAGGTCGCAGGGAGCGACCGTCAACGAGGCTCAAGGGACAAGGAGAGCAATACGTGAGAAGCCACGCGAAGGCACCCGTAGTGGGATCCATCTGGATCGCTGCGGCGGCGCTCGCCGCCGCTCTTTGCGCTCTTGCCTTTGCGGCCTCACCCGCCTTCGCGGCCTTTGGCGTCACCACTGAACCTGCCACCGAAATCCACCGCGGCAGCGCCGTCCTCAATGGCAGCTTCGCCAACGATGGGCGAGAAGCCCACTACTTTTTCGAATGGGGAGAGACCGAAGCCTACGGGCACACGACTCCGCTGCCACCCGGTGCAGTCGTCTTCGGCCAAAACGGCGCGGTTTCGACGGTTCCCCCGATTGCCATCAGCGGATTGGTTGGCGGGACCACTTACCACTACCGCCTCGTGGTCAGCGACACCCAATCCACCGAAGACGGCAGCGACGCGACTTTCACCACCCTGGCTGTAGACAATCTTCAAGCCGACGCTGCGACCGCGGTCACCGATACCAGCGCCGAGCTGAACGCCTCCTTCGATGGCGATGGCGTCAACGCGACCGACTATTACTTCGAATGGGGCGCCACCACGGCCTACGGGAGCCTCACCCCCGCGCCCCCCGGCAACAGCGTCCCGGCGGCCAGTGGCCGAGTCCAAGCGCCGCCAGTTGTGATCAACGGCCTCGAAGGGAGCGCCACTTACCACTATCGGGTAGTCGCCAGCAATCCCGACGGCAGAACGGTCAGTGCCGACGCCTCCTTCAAGACGGCACGGGCCCCGAGCGTCTCCAACCTTCGTTCGGCAAACGTCAAGGCGACCTCGGCGGAACTGCTGGGTGACATAAATCCTCGCCTGGGTCAGACCAGCTACCACTTTGAGTGGGGGCCGACCACTGCTTACGGCAACTCCACGCCGGTGCCCGCCGGCGACGTCGGCGCCGGCAACTCGACCACCTCGGTCTCCATCCACCTCGATGGCCTGGCGGAGGGTGTCACCTACCACTTCCGACTCGTCGCCAGCAACCAGTACGGGACCACGACCTCGTCCGATCAGGCCTTCGGCTTCTACCCGCCCAACTGCCCGAACAGCCAGCTGCGCCAGGAAACCCGCTCCAACGATCTGCCCGACTGCAGGGCCTACGAGCTGGTGACGCCGAGCTTTGGGCAGGGGGCAACGATCCTTTCGGCGCACGGGCCCGACTCGGGGCTCGCGACCAATCCTGCCCGGCTCGCTTACGGCGTCAACTACGGCCTCTTTCCGGAATCGACCGGCGAAGGGATGAACGAGATGGCCGACGTTTACGTCTCGACCCGGTCTGACAGCGGCTGGAGCCAGCGGTACGTCGGGTTCGAAGGTGGCCGTGGCGTCGGCGGCCACGGCGTCTTGACCGGCGGCCCTCCGGGAACTGTGATCTTCGACCCTTTTACGGGCGTTGGTCCTGGGGATAACTTGCAGGGCACGCAAGCGAGCTCGAGCCTGGATCGCGTCATCATTTACAACTGGGGCTTTCCAGGGCAGGGCGAATGGTTTCCAGAGCCGGGTGGATCTCATATCCCTGGCTCGAACGCACCGTACGTGTGGGATAGCTCGAACGGGAATTTGCTGGGACGCTGGCCGAGCAATCTCGCCCAGGTCACCGGCTCTGAGGACTATGTCGGGATCCCCCAGGCTTCGGCGGATTTCAGCCACTTCATCTTCTCTTCGAACGTGGTCTTCGCCGAGGACGGTGAAGAAAGCGCTGGGGAAATCAAATGCTGCCCGCTTGGGATTCCCCTCGATACTGCGTGGCCCAAAGCGTCTATATACGACAATGACCTGCGGTCGGGCACGGTTGCGCTGGCGTCAAGGAGAACCGACGAAACGCCCTTTCAGGGACGCGTGTTCGACGTTTCCGAGGATGGCAGCCACATTCTCATGGCCGAGACCTCGACCCTCCTAGGTGGGGCTGGCGCGCCTGTGGTCCCGAAGGAAGCAATCCTCGGGGCAGAAGTCACGGGGCCGCTATACCTGCGGGTGGGTGCCCAGAGAACCTACGAAATCGCCCCGGGCCGGGAACTCGAATACCTCGCCAGCACCGCCGACGGTGCCACGGTGTACCTGTCCTCCAACGAACAGTTGACGTCGGACGATCACGACCAGAGCCGCGATCTCTTCGTCTGGCATCAGAGCGACCCCGACTCGCTGACCCGCGTCTCGGTCGGCAACCACGGCAGCACGGGGGACACCGACGCCTGCACGCCCAATGCTGGATGGACCGTTGCTTGTGGAGTCGCAACGGTTCGTTTCACCGCTACCCGGCGCACTAACGGGGAAGGTGGTAATGGCCACTCCGACACATATCTAGCTTCGAAAAGCGGTGACGTGTACTTCGAATCCCCCGAGCAACTGGCTGGCGCGAAGGGCGAAATGGGCGAAAGGAACCTCTACCTGTATCGCGATGGGACCGTCCGTTATGTAGCGACGATGAACCCGAGCCACCGGGTTGCGCGGATGCAGGTGACCCCCGACGGCAGGTACATGGCGCTGATAACGGGCAGCAACCTGACCGGCTACGACAGCGGTGGCCATCTGGAGATGTACTCGTACGACTCCGTTCTGAACCGGGTTTCCTGTGCCTCCTGCCGACCCGACGGGTCCCAACCTGTCAACGATGTGCTGGGAAGTCAGAACGGGCTCTTCCTCGCCGACGACGGGCGTGCCTTCTTCTCCACCAAAGACGCACTGCAGCCTCGCGACACCAACCAGGCCGACGATGTCTATGAGTTCACGGAAGGAAAGGCCCAGCTGATCACGAGTGGCAGCGGGCCCAGCTTCGACGTCCTTAACAATTTGTTCATGCCGGGACTTGTCGGTATCAGTGCCAATGGGACCGACGTCTATTTCGGGTCGCTCGACAACCTGGTCACTCAGGACCACAACGGGGGCCAGCTCAAGATCTACGACGCGCGCACCGGCGGCGGCTTCCCGGCCGAACGCGAAGAACCGAAGTGCGTGGCGGCAGACGAGTGTCACGGTCCGGGCGCCAACGCACCGGTGCTGCCGCCTGACCGCACCAGCGCCGGCTTCGGTTCTACGCGCAGGGCAAAAGCGCATAAGGCCAAGAAGCACAAGAAGAAGGCACACAAGCATAGGAAGAAGCGAGCCACGAAGGCAAAGCGAGACCAAGCAAGCGCCAAGCAGGGAGGCAAGCGTCATGGCTGAGGTTCCGAAGCGGTCCGTCGTCCGTTGCGCCTTGCCGGCGCTGCTGCTGGCCCTGCTCGGCTCGATGGTGTTGGCCGCTCCCGCTTTTGCTCAGCCAGAGGGCGCGCGAGTCAAATCGTACGTCAACACGCGCTCGACCGATCAGGCCGGCGCTCACCCGGACGTCCATTTCGAGTTCGAACTGGGTACGCGCATCGACCCCTTCATTCCCGATTCCTGCTTCTGCAACACCGCCAAAGACGTGGGGATCGAATTCCCCGCCGGCTTCATCGGCAATCCCCACGCGGTCCCACAGTGCACGGTTGCCCAATTCACGCTTGGGCAGTGCCCGATCGATTCCCAGGTCGGTACCACCCTGGCCGGAGTGTTGGGTATCGATCGCTGCTGTCTCCAGCAGCAGAAACAGCCGTTGTACAATCTCGTGCCGCAGCCTGGACAGGCCGGTCTACTGGCCTTCAAGGTGGAAGTCTTCCAGATCCCTGTCTACACGGTGATCGGGGCGAGAACGGGCAGCGACTACGGGCTCAATGGCGAAGTCAAAGGCATCCCCCAGTTCCTTCCCCTGAAGTATTTCCAACAAGATATTTGGGGTGTTCCTGCCGCATCCACGCATGATTCCACGCGTGCGAGGATCGACCCCGTAAACGGTCTCCCCTATTACGGATACGCCTCCAACAGTCCGGAAAAACCATTCCTCTCCAACCCGACCAGCTGTGTCGGGCCGCTGACGACCACCCTCACCTCGACCGCATATGACCGCGGGGTTCATAGCGCGACCGCCCCGTGGTCCGAAACGACGGGCTGCGACCAGCTCAACTTCAACCCCTCGCAGTCGGCCAACCCGACGACGGAAGCTGCCGATTCGCCTTCGGGCCTCGACGTCATCCTCAAAGTTCCGCAGTCCGACAGCCCCAACACGCCATCTGACTCCGAGATCAAGGGCACGGTCGTGCGCTTCCCCGAGGGCCTCTCGATCAACCCCTCGGCGGCCGACGGCAAGAGCTCCTGCTCAGATCAGCAGGCCCACCTCGGCGCCTACGGCAGTGAGGAAGAAGCCCAGTGCCCGGAGTTCGCCAAGATCGGCACCTCGCTGATCGACTCTTGGGCTCTCCCCGGACCGATCCCAGGCGGCATCTACCTGGGTGACCCCAAGCCCGGCGATCGCTACCGCGTGATCGTCACCGCCGACGGCTACGGCACCCACGTCAAGTTCGCCGGCTCGACCAAGCTCGACCCCAAGACCGGTCAGCTGACCGCGATCTTCGAAAACCTGCCGCAAGCACCGGTTACCGAATTCAGCTTGCACTTCTTCGGCTCTGAGCGCGGCCTCTTCGCCACCCCAGAGAAATGCGGCACCTATCCGGTCGAAAGCGAGTTCGAACCGTGGTCGGGTGGGCCCAACCAAACCTCGATCCAGTTCTTCAAGGTCACCTCGGGCCCCGGCAGAAGCCCCTGTCCGGGAACGGATCTCCCCTTTAAGCCCTCCTTCCGCGCCTCGGGCACCTCCAACGGAGCCGGAGCCCACAGCCCCTTCTCCACCTACGTCACCCGCCAAGACGGCGAGCAGACCCTGAACACGATCGGGGTCAAGACCCCGCCCGGGTTCACCGCGACGCTGAAGGGCGTAGCCAAATGCTCCGATCAGACGCTGCGGGAGATCGAAAGCTCTTCTTGGACCGGCAAATCCGAGCTCGCCAACTCCAAGTGCCGGACGGGCTCCCAAGTCGGCGTCACCTCGGCCGGAGCCGGAGCTGGCTCCAGGCCCTACTACGCCCCGGGCAAGGTCTACCTCGGCGGCCCCTATAAGGGAGCCCCGCTTAGCTTCGCCGTGGTCACCCCGGCGGTATCGGGCCCCTATGACCTCGGCAACGTCGTCAACCGGATCCCGGTCAACGTCGATCCCAACACGGCAGCTGTGACTGCAGTGTCCGATCCGCTCCCGCAGCTCGATCGACGGCATCCCGCTGCGCTTGAAGTCGGTCCTGATCAACCTCGACCGCAAGGACTTCACGCTCAACCCAACGAGCTGCCAGCCCTTCCAGGTCACCGGGCTTCTAACTGGAGACCAAGGAGCAAGCGCAGAACCACAGAACCGCTTCCAGGTCGCCAATTGCGGCACCCTGGACTTCGAACCGAGCCTGAAGACGGTCGTAAGAGGCCCGGTCAAGCGCGCTGGCAACCCGGCGCTGACCGCGACCCTGACCCAGGACCCCAGCGGCTCCTCGAACATCGCCAGGGCGGTGGTCACCCTGCCGCATTCGGAGTTTCTGGACCAGAGCCACATCCGCACGATCTGCACGCGGGTTCAGTTCGCCGCCAACAACTGCCCCGCCGGCAGCATCTACGGCAAGGCCAAGGCGATCACGCCGCTCTTGGACGACCCGGTGCAGGGCAACGTCTACCTCAGGGCGTCGAGCAATCCGCTGCCCGACCTGGTCGCCGACCTCAGGGGTCCCGCCTCACTGCCGATCCAGGTCGTCCTGGTCGGCAAGATCGACTCGCCCAACCAAAGCATCCGCACGACCTTCTCGAGCGTCCCCGATACCCCGGTTTCGAAGTTCACCCTGCAGATGTTCGGCGGCAAACGCAGCCTCTTGGTCAACTCGACCAACATCTGCACCAACACGCAGAAGGTCGATGCCCGCTTCACCGGTCAAAGCGGCGCGACCCTGAATCAAAAGCCGGTGCTGCAGGCCCCCTGCGGCAAGGCCCGCAAAAAGGCAAAGGCAAAGCGCGCCGCCAAGGCGAAGCGAGCTGCCACTAAGAACAGGAGGGCCGGCCGATGAGGCGCCTATACGTACTGGCGCTGATCGCGCTTAGCGCTGTTGGAGTGTTGGGGATCATGGGGAGCGCGCAGGCGGCTCCCAGCGACCCTTGGGTCTACAAAAGCACCTTCGGGGAGGGCGCGGGCCTGCAGTACGAGCAGATGGCGGTGAACCACGCGACGGGGAACCTTCTCGTGCTGGCCAGCGACGGAAACCTCCACCAGTTCGATGCGAACGGTGAGCCAGTCAAATTCGCCGCGCTCGACTCCCCAACGTTGCCTTCGCGTGGGAACTTCGTCCTAGACAACAGCGGCAGCGCTACACAGGGCAACATCTATTTCTATAGCGGTTACTTTGGCGACTTTCGACTTTACGCTTACCGAGCAGACGGAAGCCCGATTGGCGAAGGCGCTGTGGGGCCAGGCGAATATTTCCCACTGGCTGAAACCTGGGCTGAAGGTCTCCCCAGCGCTGTCGGGGTCGGTCCGGACGGAAATCTCTGGTTCGGCAACGAAACTGGCGAAATATCTGAGTTCACCCCACCATCTGAGGTCACGCCACCCTTTACCTCGCTTGGGAAAAAACTGCGTTTGGAAAATGAGGGGAAAATCAACTATCTCCGCTTCGACGGGATCGGAAACCTGTACACCGGCCGGAGCGGAACTCGGCGATTCGACGCCGACGACGGCTCGTACTTGGGCCCGACGGGTCTCAGCGAATCTGGGTTTCCCCTGCCAATGGAAATCAATCCAGCTACGCACGAGGTTTACCTGCCCCGCCGCCCGACTACCGACGGTGCAGGCGGTGCAGGGGTGCAGGCGGTGGGTCCCACCTCCAGCGTTCCATATCAAGCGCTCAGTACGGATTTTGGGCTGAGGGAGCCCCGTGGAGTCACCTTCGACCCCAGCGGACAGACTCTCTATCTCTCGGAAGAAGACAAGATCCACGTCTTCCACCGGGAGCCACCCTCCCCTCCTCACGATCTCACGCCTCCA
Organism: uncultured Solirubrobacterales bacterium; assembly: GCA_963735255.1. Lineage (GTDB taxonomy): Bacteria > Actinomycetota > Thermoleophilia > Solirubrobacterales > 70-9 > VAYN01. The sequence continues at coordinate 45,114 of CAVTKC010000002.1, forward strand.
TCCGCCGGGCAGGTCCGCTCTAGCGCGGGCATCTTCAGCGGAAGCATGTCCGACGGGGGGGCGGCGGCGTCCTATCGCTTCGAATACGGGACCGACGCCACCTATGGTGAGTCCACCCCAGCCGTCCAAGCGCTGCTGAACTACTTCTCGACCGATGCGGCGGCTCAAGTGTCCGGCCTGCAGCCGAACACCACCTACCACGTTCGCCTGGTGGCCACCAACTCCGCCGGTACCACTTACGGACCGGACGGGACCTTCAAGACCTATCCGGTGCCACCGGGCGCCGGCGCCGACCCCTGCCCCAATGCCCTCGCCCGCAAGCAGACCGTCGCCCAGCGCCTGCCCGACTGCCGCGCCTACGAGCTCGTCTCTGCGGCCGACACCGGCGGCTACGACGTCGAGTCCTACCTCGCTCCGGGCCAGAACCCGTTCCCGGGTTTCCCGCTGGCCAGGGATCGGGTGCTCTACGCAACCCACTCCGGTGCCGTGCCCGGTCCCTGGAACGCGACCAACCATGGCCCCGACCCCTACATCGCCACCCGCACCGCCAACGGCTGGAGCACCGACTACAAGGGTCTGCCTTCGAACCTCAACCCCGAAGCCGGCTCCTTCTCCTCGGTCCTGGGAGAAGCGGACCCCGGCCTGACGAGCCTGGCCTTCGCCGGGTCCAACCTCTGCGACCCCTGCTTCACCGACGGCGGCCTCAGAACCGGGATCCCGCTGCGCCTGCCGAGCGGCCAGCTGGTCCAGGGCATGAGCGGCTCCCTCGCCGGCTCGGTCCCCGACACGGCCAAACCCGAAGGCAAGGTCGCCCAGTACTTCTCCGGTGACGGCAAGCACCTGGTCTTCGCCTCCGAATACGCCTTCGAGCCCGGTGCCAGCAATACCGGCCTCACGGTCTATGACCGCAACCTGGTGACGAGCACGACCCAGATCGTCTCGACCGATCAGGCTGGCAACCCGCTCACCGGCACGGTCTCCGAGCTCGGCGTCTCCGCCAACGGCTCACGCATCATCACCGCAACCAAACTCGGCGACGACGCCCAGGGCAACGAACTCACCCACCCCTACATGCACATCGGCAACTCGCCGAACAGCGTGGACCTCGCCCCCGGTGCTTCTGCAGGCGTGCTCTTCGCCGGGATGACCTCCGACGGCTCCAAGGTCTTTTTCACGACCAAGGACGCTTTGGTCGCAGGCGACACCGACAACAGCGCCGACCTCTACGAAGTGGCGGTCGACGGCTCGGGCAACCTCACGCTCAACCGCATCACCACGAAGAACTCTGACGCCTGCAGCCCGGTGTCCAACGCAAACGGCGAACACTGGAACACCGGCAGCGCCACGGCCGACTGCTCGGCTGTGGCGATCTCCGGCGGCGGGGGAGTGGCCTCCTCGACCGGAGCGATCTACTTCCTCAGCCCCGAGCAGCTCGACGGGGCCAAAGGCACGCTGAACCAGCCGAACATCTACCTGGCCCAGCCCGGTGGCTCATCGTCTTTCGTCGCCACGCTCGAGCCGGGCAACCCGCTAGCGCTCGACTCGGTGAAAGCCAGCGCGGTGCGCAGGACCGGCGACTTTCAGGTGACGCCGGATGGGAGCTACGTCGCCTTCCCGAGCAAACTGGTCCTCGCCGGGTTGCGGACCGGCGGGTTCGCCGGCATCTACCGCTTCGATGCCGGCGCCGGCAGCCTGGCCTGTGCCTCCTGTGACAGGACCGGCGCCGGCGAACCCGGCGTCTTCGCCGACGCCGAACTGCCACCCCACGGCCTTGCCTTGCTTTCCGACGGCAGGCTCTTCTTCACCACCAAAGCCCAGCTCGTCCTCAATGACCCCAACGGCAAGAAGGACGTCTATGAGTGGAGCAACGGGGAGCCTCAGCTGGTCTCCGCCGGCACCGGGACCTTTGACTCCGGCCTGCTCTCCGCCTCGGCCGATGGCACCGACGTCTTCTTCTTCACCCACGACAGTCTCGCCACCGGGGAAGACCGAAATGGCGCCGTAATGCGGATCTACGACGCTCGCGAAGGCGGCGGCTACTTCAAGCTGCCGCCAACCGTGCCCTGTCAGGCCTCCGACGAGTGCCACGGCCCCGGCACCCCTGCCCCCGGCCCCTCTGACATCAAGAGTTCGGGCAAGACCACCACCGGCAACGTCTTGGTCTGTCCCAAGAACCGGGTCAAGAAGCGCGGGGCGTGCGTGAAGAAGCCGGCCCAGCGCAAGAAGAAGCACGCGAAAAAGAAGAAGGGCGGGGCTAAGCAGCGAGCCGCCAGCACGAACGGAAAGCGGGGTGGTCGCAATGCGTAGGGCTCTGCTCATCCCCTTGCTGGTCCTGTTGGTGGCGGCGATAGGCGCTGCGCCCGCGAGGGCCGCGCTGACGATCGAAGAGTTCAAAACCACCACGACCCGCTCTGAGGCGGGCGCCCATCCCGATCTCAAGACCCACTTCAAACTGGGCAACGACGGGACGCCGGAAGTCGCCAAGAACGTCGCCTTCGACGCCCCGCGAGGCCTGTTCGGCAACCCTCGGGTCCTGACCCAATGCACCGCCCTGGACTTCTCCCAGCAGCAGTGCCCGCCGAATTCCCAGGTCGGCAACGTCGTCATCCATGCCGACTACGAAGGCGATCCAAACCACCTGATGGGCCTGGCCCCGATCTTCACCCTTGAAGCCGGCCCCGAGGAAGCGGCGCGCTTTGCCTTCATCGTGCCGACCCTGAACATCCCGATCGCGATCCCGGTCACGGTCCGCTCCGCGACCGACTACGGGTTGCGTTTCACCGTCTCGGGGATCACCCAGTCGGTGCCGCTCTCTGAAGTGGACCTGACCTTCTGGGGCTTTCCGGCCGCGACCAGGCAAGAACCCGGGTCCCATGATTCGGAACGCTTCGCCAAAGGCGCTCCGGGAGAACCCGCTGGATGCTCGAAAGAACTCATCGAATCGGTTGGAGAGCCCGAATGCGTTTTCCTCTACAACCTCATTTACCGCGGCATCTTCTCCCCGGTGGAAGCGTCCGTCCCCAACCGCCCCTTCGTCAGCAACCCCTCGGTTTGCGGTCAGTCGATGGCGACCAGGCTCTCGGTCGAGACCTACCAGCGCCCAGGAGTGTTCGTCCACGCCGATGCGTCCTATCCCGAAACCATCGAATGCAACCAGCAGGTCTTCCAGCCCGTCGCCCAGGCGCAGCTGACTACCGGGGAAGCCGACGCGCCCTCGGGCCTAAACCTGCAGTTCACGATCCCCCAGGCCCAGACCAAGGCGGCCTCTCCCTCTTCGCTCAAGGCAACCACCCTGACCCTGCCCGAGGGCATGTCGATCAACCCCGACGCCGCCGACGGACAAACGGCATGCTCAGAGGCCGAAGCCGAGTTCGGTACCGAAACCCCTGCCCATTGCGCCGACAGCTCCAAGGTCGGCACGGTGACGATGAAATCCGAATCGCTGGAAGGCGACCTCAGCGGCTCGATCTACCTCGGGGCACCGGTGCCAGGCAATCAGTACCGCCTCTTCATCATCGCCGAAGGCTTTGGGATGAAAGTGAAGCTGATCGGCAAGCTCGTGCCGAATCCCCAAACGGGTCAGGTGACCGCCGCCTTCGAGGATCTGCCCCAGCTGGCCCTGGAAAAGTTCGAAATGCACATCTTCGCCTCCGATCGCGGCATCTTCGCAACGCCGACCCAGTGCGCCGTCTACCCCGTGCAGACCGACATGTTCCCCTGGAATCCGACGATCGCCAACCAGAAAGGCCAGTTCGGCCTCAGCCTGACTTCGGGCCCCAATGGCAGGCCCTGCCCGGTCGGGACGCGGCCGTTCAACCCGAAGCTGAACGCGGGTACCTCGAACTCGGAAGCCGGCTCTTTCTCCAGCTTCACGCTCGACCTCGACCGCGAAGACGGAGACCAGTACCTCAAGGACCTCGGCTTCACGATGCCCCCGGGCCTGCTCGCCTCGCTCAAGGGCCTCACCTACTGCCCCGAGTCGGGCATCGCCTCCGCCTCTCAGAAGACGGGCCGCACCGAGCAGGCGATCCCCAGCTGTCCTTCTTCTTCGCAGGTCGGCGACACCAATGTGGCCGCCGGTCCCGGCGGCCACCCCTTCCACGCGCTCGGAAAGATGTATATGGCGGGGCCGTTCAAGGGTGCGCCCCTGAGCCTGGTCGCGATCACGCCGGCCTTGGCGGGTCCCTATGACTACGGCACCGTCGTGATCAGGGTCGCCGTGGGTGTGGACTCGCTCGACGCACACGTCACCGCGATCTCCGACACCGTGCCCTCGATCATCGGCGGCATCCCGCTCAGGCTGCGCCAGATCCAGGTCAACCTGACCAAGCCGAACTTCATCCTCAACCCGACCAACTGCGAACCGATGTCGGTTCTCTCAAAGGGGATCGGCGCCGAAGGCTCGAGCACCGAGTTCAGCTCCTACTTCCAGGCCGCCAATTGCGCCGACCTCGCGTTCAAACCGCAGATGTCGGTCAAGTACCTCTCCGGCGGCAAGGCCCGGGCAAAGAACCCGAGCCTGGAATTCGTCCTCAAGACGCGAGTGGGCGACGCCAACATCAAATCGGTAGCGGTCACGCTCTCCAAAGCCTTCGCTATCGACCAACGCCACCTCGGCAACATCTGCTCGGAGGCCGAACTGGTTCGCACCAAATGCGCCGGCAAGCAGACGATCGGCTCGGCGACCACCAAGACCCCGCTCCTCGATCAGCCCCTGAGCGGACCGGTCTACGCGGTCTCAGGTGGCGGCGGCCTGCCCCGGCTTGCCTTCGTCTTGAACGGCCAGGTCCCCCTGGTGCCTAGAGCGAAAACCAGCGCGGTCAACAATGGCGCTCTGAAGACGGTCGTCCCGGTCGTCCCGGACGCCCCGATCGGCGAGTTCCGCCTCACCCTCCTGGGCGCCAAGCAGGGCTACCTGGTCAACACCAGGGGCCTCTGCAACAAGCCGGTGATCAACACCGTCGAATACGTCGCTCAAAACGGCCGCAAGCTGACCCAGAATGTCAAGGTCAAGGCCCCGTGTGGGAGCGGGTCCAAGGCCAAGAAAAAGGCCAAGCGCTAAGCGCTCGGCCCGAACCACACCGAACCTAGAAGAAAGAGGCAGGAAGAATGAAGATCAGCCGACCCTCACCCGCGATGATCGTCGCCCTCATCGCGCTATTCGCAGCGCTCTCGGGCTCCGCCTACGCGGCCCTGGGCAAGAACACGGTCGGCTCCAAGCAACTGAAGGCCAAGGCTGTGACCACCGGCAAGATTGCCAATAACGCGATCAACTCCGCCAAGGTGGCCCAGGGCTCCCTCACCGGCGAGGACATCAACGTCGGCGCCCTGGGGACCGTTCCGAACGCGACCTCAGCCGCTTCTGCCGGCAACGCCAACACGGTCAGCGGCCACGCCGCCTCCTGCCCCGGCGGGACCACGCTGATCCGCGGCGTCTGCTTCGACGCCGCCCCCAACCCCGCCGCCCCGAACCTGAAAGCAGCGGCCGACAGCTGCGCCGCCAAGGGCGGCTACCTGCCCTCGGTCATGGCCCTCTACTCGACCCGCCAGGTGCTGAACCTTGGGACGGGAGCAGGCACCGACCACATGTTCACCGACAGCTACTACTCCGCGGTCGGCACCGGCTCCAACTACACCACCGTGGTCGTCGACGGGACGGGCAAGATCTCAGAACAGTCGGTCGACTCGGCCTCGGCCTTCATCTGCGCCTACGCGCTGGTTCGGTAGGTCCAAAGCATGAAGTTCAGCTCCAGAACCCTCCGGGTTGTCGCGGTGGCGGCGGGTGTCTGCCTGCTCGCCGCCACCGCCCTGGCCCAAGCCGAGGTCGTCCGCGAGGGCAACCTCCAGGGCTCCTTCAACGGCGGCATCTCCCCGCGCTCGCTCCCGCGCACCGAACTCGCCCCGGTGGCGGTGAGCATGGGCGGCAAGATCGCCACCACCGATCGCACCACCCCGCCGAAACTGGAACGAATCGTCTTGGCGATCAACTCCCGCGGCAAGCTGCAGAACAAGGGTCTCTCAACCTGCTCACTCGGCAGGCTGAACTCGCTGCCCTCCGCCGAGGCCAAGCGCGTTTGCGGCGACGCATTGGTCGGCCACGGCAACGTCACCTCCCGGGTCTCCCTGCCGGGCCAGGGAGCCTTCGCCTCCAACGCCGACCTGCTCGCCTTCAACGGCAAGCTGCACGGCAGGCCCGCTGTATTGGCCCAGGTCTCCTCCGGAAGCTCCGTTGCCCCTGACCTACGTGATCGCCTTCGAAGTCAAGAAGGTGGGCGGCACCTTCGCCACCGAGCTGACCGCCTCATTGCCCCCGATCGCCTCCGAATACGGCTACATCTCCGCCTTCAGCCTGGCGCTCTCCCGGCAATACGAAAGCCACGGCAAGCAGATGAGCTTCGCCTCGGCGAGCTGCCCGGCTCCGGCCGGCTTCCCGGGAGCCTCCTTCCCCTTCATCAAAGCCTCTTATGAGTTCGCCGACGGCAGAACGCTCTCGGCCAAATTGATCCGCGACTGCAAGGTGAGAGGCAAGTGATGCAACGAAGGAACGTAGTGACGACCGCCCTGAGTGCCTGCCTGGCTCTGTTTGCCCTGGGGGCTCTGCTGATCGCCAACCTCGCCCAAGCCGACACCGTCCGCATCGGCAACCTGACGATCACGATCGACGGCCAGATCACCCCGAAGAAGCTCTCCAAGACTGTCCCCACCCCGATCGCCTTGGACCTCTCCGGCGACCTCGAGACCACCGACGGCTCCCACCCCCCGGTGCTGAAGACCCTCGACCTCGAATTCGACAAGCACGGCCAGCTCAACACCAAGGGCCTCGCCACCTGCACCACAGCAAAACTGCAGAGCACCCTCACCGCCCAGGCCAAGGCGGCCTGCAAGGACGCCCTGGTCGGAGAAGGCAAGGTCTCAGCCGAGATCGCCTTCCCCGAACAGGCCCCCTTCAACGCAAGCGGACCGCTCCTGATCTTCAACGGCGCCCCCAAAGGCGGTAAGCAGGTGCTGATCTTCCACGTCTACGCCCACGTCCCCGCCCCGACCACCTTCGTCACCACGGCGACGATCTCCAAGCAGGGCGGCAAATACGGGACCGAGGCCGTAGTCGCGATTCCGACCATCGTCAGCGGCCAGGGCTCGCTCACCTCCTTCCAGGCCCACATCCAGAAAACCTGGAGCGCCCAGGGCAAGAAGCAGAGCCTGCTGCTTGCCACCTGCCCCAGCGGGACCCTCTATGCCCACGGCGAGTTCACCTTCACCGACGGCACCAAGGCCGCCGGTGACGTGGTCCGACCCTGCACCCCGGGGAAGTGAGCATGAGAGCGCTCCTCGCACTGACGCTCGCCCTCTTGACCCTCGGCGTCTCCCTGGCCGCGGCCGAAGAAGTAACCCGCGATACCTACACCGCCGCGGTGGAGCCGATCTGCAAGGCCAACACCGAGACCAACGAACGCGTGCTCAAAGGCGCCAGAGACAAAGTCAAGCAGGGCAAGCTCGCCCAGGCCGGCAAGCAGTTCGCCCAGGCCGCCACCGCCCTCAAGGGCACCTACGCGCAGCTGAGCGCCGTGCCCCAACCGAGCGCCGACGCCTCCAAGCTCGCCAAATGGCTCGCCTACGTCAAAGCCGAGGCCGACCTCTTCAAGGCGGCAGCCGACCAGCTCAAGGCCGGCAACAAGACCAAGGCCCAGGCGATCGTCTTGCAGCTGACCCACAACGCCAACCTGGCCAACCTGCAGGTCCTGGCCTTCGACTTCGACTACTGCGAGCTGGATCCGAGCAAGTTCAGCTGAGGGACTTAGCGGGCAGAAAAGCCCCACTCTCTTTGCACTCTTGCCGTAACAGGTGTGCTCTGACTTGAGACAATAGGTTTCGTGATCGGTCGCCGCCGCGAAACGCTTCTGGAGCTCATCCGCAGCCAGCGGGAGGAATCGTCTCGCGAGCACGAAGAGACGATGGCGTATCTCCGCAGTCGCGACGCGGAGATGGAGCGCCAGTTCGAACGCCGCGATGAGGAGATGCGTGAGTTCAACCGCGAGATCCTCCTCCGCAACGAGAAGGTCTACAGCAATGTCATCGTCCGCCTCGAAGAGATGGGCAAGGACATTCGCTCGAATACCGAGGAAACCAAGGCTCAAACCCAGGCGCTGCTGCGCCTGATCGATCGCTTCGACAGGCCCGGAGGCGCGGCGGCTGCGTAGGGGTCGGCTCTAAACGGTGCCGCTGTCTGCACCGGAAAAATTTGCCTTGACTCGGCTCCGTCCGATTACGAACATATGTTCGTATGGAGATCGCTTGCATCATCGAAGTCGGCCGGCGGTCTCCCGTGCGCCCGGGCCATTCCGGGGGGCTTCGGCCCGGGCGCACCGTCCTTCCCGATCCGGTCGAGGCGGCGGAGCGGACCGAGGCGCTGGTGCGGCGGCTGGAGGCGATCGGCGCCGCGGTCGAGTCGGAGCGGGCGGGGGAGTCCTTCTTCGCGCTCGACGGTCTGCGCGGTCTCCACGGCGGCGACAACGCCGGGGTCATCGCCGCCGCGCGCCGCGCTGTTGAGGCCGGTGGGGGTGGGCAGCCAGCGGTCGTGGCCGAGCCCCGCGGCACGGGTGCTTCCGCCCGCTCCGCCGCTCCACCGGCACGGATCGGAATCGCCCCGACCCGCTTCGCCGCCTTCGCGGCGGCGCACCGGGGGACGAAAGGCGCGCGCGTGCCGGCGGCGAGGCTCGACCCCTTCCTTGCCTCGCTGCCGGTCGCGTCCCTGCGCCTTCGCCTCGGCGTTCCCGAGCGCGATGCGCGCGAGCTGATCGTTGCCCTCGAGCGGCTCGGGATCGGGACCCTGGGCGCGCTTGCCGCGATCTCCCCGGACCAGATCGCCGATCGCTTTGGCGCCCTCGGTCTCTCCGCCCTGCGACTCTCTCGCGGCGAAGACGAGCCGCTGCGCCCGCGCGTCCCGCACGAGGACCTGGCCGAGCAGATCGAGCTGCCGGAGGGGACCGCGGGGAACCGGCTCGACCGCGCCGTCGAGCTGCTGGTCGACCGGCTGCTCGCCGCCCCGCAGCGCCGCGGCCGCACCCTGCTCGGGCTGCGCCTCGGCGCCCTGCTCAGCGCCGGCGGCAGCTGGAGCGTCGAGCAGGGTCTCGGTCGCCCGACCGCCTCGGCCCGCGTCCTCTGCTCGCTGCTGACCCCGCGGCTGGGGGCGCTGCCGGGGCCGGCGACGGCGCTGCGCCTGCGCGCTCTCGGCCTCGGCCCGCCGGCGGCGGACCAGATCGAGCTCGCGGTCGGCGGGGTGGAGCCGCGCCGCCGCCGGCTCGGGGCCGCGGTCCGCGAGGTCCGCGCCGCCCAGGGCGCCAACGCCCTGCTGAAGATCCTCCCGGTCGATGCGTCCTCGCGGGTGCCGGAGCGCTGGGCCCTCCTCACCCCCTTCCCGGAGCTTTGATGAGTTCACGGGGAGACTGGATTGGATCGTTCCGGCCGTGCGATCATCGTTGTCCTTGCCGGGGACGATCCCGAGTTCGTCATCACGACGTTTCCGGATGGTTGACATGCGCGCCGACTACGACAGCAAGGCAAACGCGATCTCGATCACTCTGGTCGAGCAGGCGCGTGCCGCGGAAGCGGATCACCGACATCCGCGCGCGATCATGGCTCTTCGGAACGGCGAGCCTGTCGAGTTGCAGCTTCTCTATCCAGACCTTGGGATCGAGGAGCCCGTACGCACGGTCGCGGCGTACTACGGGCTCGACCCCGAAGCACTCATCGCAGCGGCCGCCGCTGCACTCGCCGCGCCCGATCGCGCCGTCACCCTCGAGGTGGCAATGCAGCACACCACCTGACCGAGAGTCGGCCGGTCGAGCGGGGGCGCCGGCGCAGCGATCGCGCCGCTGATGGCTGGCCTGCGGCGCCTCTACGCCCCGAAGCCTGCCCGGGTCGAGAGCGATCCGGCTGGTGTGCCGCGCGCGGTCGACGGCGTCGCGGTCGAGGCGGTCCGCGAGGAGTGGCTGGTCGGCGACCGCTGGTGGACCCTGCGGCCGCTGCGCCGCCACTACTTCGAGCTCGCCCTCGCCGACGGCCGCTCCGTCGTCGTCTTCCGCGGCGGCGCCCGCCGCGGCCGCTGGTTCCGGCAGCGCGCCTGATGCCCTCGACGCCCCCGTATATAGAGCTGCACGCGCACTCGGCCTTCTCCTTCCTCGATGGCGCCTCGACCCCGATGGAGCTGGCGGGCGCCGCCGCGGCCCACGGCTACCCCGCCTTCGCCCTCACCGACCACGATGGCGTCTGGGGCTCGATGGAGTTCGCCGAAGCGTGCAAGGGGCTCGGGGTTCGTCCCATCACCGGGGCCGAGTTGACGGTGGCGGGCGCTGCGCCATCCACCGGCCCAGCCGCCGCGACCCCTCCCGACTGCGTCCATCTCACCCTCCTGGTCGAAGACGCGACCGGGTACCGCAACCTCTGCCGGCTGCTGACCGCCGCCCACGCCCACACCCGCGACAACACGCCGCGCCGGGCCGAACAGCCGTGGGCGACGCTGGAGCAGCTGGAGGAGCACGCCGCCGGGCTCCTCTGCCTCTCCGGCTGCGCCCGCGACGGGGCGTTGGCGAGCGCCTGGGAGCGCGGCGACACCGCCGGCGGCGAGCGCCTCGCCCGCCGCCTGCTCGCCACCTTCGGCCGTGACCGCTTCCGGGTCGAGCTGCAGCGGCCCTACTGGCGCCGCGACAACGCCCGCAACCGCTGGCTCGCGCTGCTCGCCGACCGCCTCGGCGTCCCCTGCGTGGCGACCGGCAACGTCCACTCCCACCAGCGCGATCGCGCCCACGTGCAGGACGCCTTCGTCGCCGTCGGGCGCGGGGAAACCCTGGCCGAGTCCGAGCCCCACCGCCGCGGCAACTCCAGCTCGGTCCTCTGCTCGCCCGCGGCGATGGCCGCCCGCTTCCCCGCCCACCCCGAGGCGGTCGCCGAGAGCGTCCGCCTCGCCGACCGCCTCCGCTTCGACCTCACCGAGCAGCTCGGCTACCGCTACCCGCGCGCCGGCGACCCCGCCGCCGCCCGCGAGCTCGCCCAGGTCTGTGCCGCCCGCTTCGACGAGCGCTACCCCGCGGGCAACGCCCACCGCGCCGAGGCCCAGGCCCGCCTCGAGCAGGAGCTGGGGACGATCCGCCACCTCGGCCTCTCCGGCTTCTTCCTCCTTCATCGCGAGCTGCTCGAGCTCGCCCGCGACGTCGCCGCCGAGGTGCGCGGGCGCGACAATGCCCGCTCGGTCCTGCCCCCGGGTCGCGGCCGCGGCTCCAGCGTCAGCTCGATCGTCTGTTACCTCTCCGGCCTCTCCCACATCGACCCGGTCGCCAACGGGCTCTTCGCCGGCCGCTTCCTCAACGACGAAGTCGAATCGATGCCGGACATCGACCTCGACTTCCCGCGCGACATCCGCGAGGTCCTGATCCCGCGCGTGCACGAGGTCTACGGCGCCGACCGCTCGGCCCTGGTCGCCGCCTTCCCCACCTACCGCCCGCGCGGGATCGTGCGCGACCTCGGCAAGGCGCTGGGGCTGTGGCCGCGGGAGATCGAGAAGGTGGCGAAGACCGTCGGCTTCCACGAGTCGAGCGGGGAGATCGAGCGCGACGTCGTCTCCGCGCTCGGCCCCGAGCGCGCGGCCGCGCCCGAGTGGCGGGCGCTGCTGGGCCTCTGCGAGGGGGCGATGGGCCTGCCCCGCAACGCCTCCCAACACTCGGGCGGGATGGTGATCTCGACCGAGCCGCTGGTCGACATCTGCCCGATCGTGCCGGCGGCGATGGCCGGGCGCCAGATCGTCCAGTGGGACAAGGACTCCTGCGCCGATGCCGGCCTGCTGAAGATCGACCTGCTGGGCCTGGGGATGCTCTCGGCGGTCGAGCGCTGCGTCGAGGAATTGGAGCGCACCCGCGGCGAGCGGCTCGACCTCTCCCGCATCGACTTCGCCGACGAGGCGACCTTCGAAGCGATCCGCGCCGCCGAGACCACCGGCGTCTTCCAGATCGAGAGCCGGGCGCAGATGCAGATGCTGCCCCGCACCCGGCCGCGCGACCTCGACGACCTCACGGTGCAGGTGGCGCTGATCCGCCCGGGGCCGATCCAGGGCGGCGCCGTGCACCCATATATAGAGCGGCGCAAGCGGCTGCGCGAGGAACCGGGGTACGAGGTCCCCTTCGAGCACCCCGCACTGGTGCCGGCGCTGAAGGAGACGCTGGGGACGATCGTCTACCAGGAGCAGGTGCTGGAAGTGGCGATGACATTCGCCGGCTTCACCTCCTCGCAGGCGGAGGGACTGCGACGGGCGATGAGCCGCAAGCGCTCCGAGGCGGCGATCGAGGAGCACCACCGCCGCTTCATCGACGGCGCCGCCCGCCTCAGCGACGCGCCCCCCGAGCTGGCCGAGCGGATCTGGCAGAAGATCCAGGGCTTCTCCGGCTTCGGCTTCCCGAAGGCGCACTCGGCCGCCTTCGGGTTGCTCGCCTACCAGTCGACCTGGCTGCGGGTCCACCGCGGGCCCGAGTTCCTCTGCGCGCTGCTGAACGAGCAGCCGATGGGCTTCTACCCGCCCGACTCGCTTGCCCACGAGGCGCAGCGCCGTGGCCTCCGCCTCGCCCCGCCCGACGCCAACCGCAGCCGCGTCCTCTGCCACGTCGAATCGCCGCGCGAGGAGGGGGCCGACGCGGTGCGCGGGGGGTACCGGGTGCGGATCGGCCTCGGCTACGTGAAGGGGGTGCGCAAGGAGGAGGTCGAGGCGCTGGTCGCCGAGCGCGAGCGCGGCGGGCCGTTCCGGGGGATCGCCGAGCTGGCCTCGCGCTGCGGCACCGGGCTGCCGAGCCTGGAACGGCTGGCCTGGGCGGGGGCGCTGGACGGGATCCCGGTCGGGGGGAGGGCGAGCGCCGGGAGGCACTCTGGCGCGTCGGCGTCGCCGGGGCCGGGCGCGCCGCCCGCGGCGGCACCCAGCTGGCGCTGCCGCTGGAGGCGCCGGAGCCACCGGCGCTGGAGCCGCTCGGCGAGTGGGGCGAGCTGATCGCCGACTACCGCTCGACCGGCCTCACCCTCGGCGAGCACCCGATGAAGCTGATGCGCCCCGGCCTCGGCCCCGAGCTGCTCCGCAGCACCGACCTCGAGCGGGTCGACGACGGCGCCACGGTCGAGGTCGCCGGCATGGTCGTCGCCCGCCAGCGCCCCGGCACCGCCAAGGGGATCGTCTTCATGCTGCTCGAGGACGAGCGCGGCGTCGTCAACCTGATCGTGCCGCCGCCGGTCTACGACCGCCACCGCTCCCTCGTCCGCGGCGCCGCGATGCTGCGAGCCCGCGGCCGCCTCGAGCGCCGCGAGGGCACCACCAACGTCCTCGTCGCCACGGTCGCCGAGCTGGACCGAGGTCAGGACGGGGCGGCGGCGCCCCGGCCCGATCGCGACGAACGACCCCCGGGCCCACCGTCCCGCCGCTCCCGGGAGCTCGCCGTCGCCGAGCTCCGCGCCGTCGCCCCCGCCGGCCACAGCTTCGGCCGCCGGGGGCGGTAATTCTCACCACTAAAGTAAGTCGCCTGAATTGACGAGTTCCGTTGAGTGGCGGGACTCGAATGCGATGCGCTGGCGCTGATCGTGGTGCGGCTGAACTCGGCCGAGCGACCGGCGGGCAACCTTTGCTGGCATTCCTGGGACGAGGCGGTCGGCGCCTCGCCAAACGGAATCAGCGCCCGGGCGTCGACCAATCCACGTGGTCACGAACCCTTCAAGCGCTATCCAAACGGTGAGACCCCATATTTCAGCCCTCACGTGGCCGGGGTCCTGTTTCCGCCTGGGGGACAGCGCCAGGTGTGCTGCCCCGACGATCTCTATGTCGACATCACCCACACCCACCGTCCAACTCGTCGCGCTCGCATCGATCTGCTGGAGCGCCTGACGACGCCCGTCGACATGGGGGGCACCTTGGGACTGATCCACCTGACCCTGTGTTGCGACGAGGACGACTCGGACGGCGCCCTCTCGTGGGCATCCGCGATCAGGACCACCTTCCTCAAGCGGACCAACCCGCAAGACCTCCAGCTCTGCCGGGGAGGCCGGGAGACGGACCTCGGGGAACGACCGCTGCGGCGTCTGGTCGAGGAGCTGTTCGGCGATCCCCATCCCCACCTGGAGCGGCACTACTACTCGGCCTTCATGACCTCCTGCCCCGATGAAGAGCGCTTCGCGGATCCCCGCCTGCAGAGGGAGTGGCGTCATGCCCTCGCGATCCGCTCGTACCAGTTCGACGACGACCGCAAGGACCCCGACGAACTGGAGCGCGAGGAGGCGCGGACGCTTCGCATAGCCGACGTCGACGCGCTGGTGCTGCGGAACTGCTCGATCTTCTCGACCCGCAGACCTATCGACGGCATGGCGGCGATGAACTTTCGCTCCTACTGGACGGAGAGCCTCGTCTTCGGCCTCCTGCAGCAGAGCTACATCGAGCAGTTCCAAGGCTGCCTGGCTGAGATTGGCGCGCTCCCGCACAAGGAGACCGGACGGCGGCTCGCCGGCCTACGCGACAGCTGGCTCTCGTTCCGCAACCTGCTCTGGTGGTCCCAACCTTCGTCGTCGGCCGATCCACCGCGAGAGCTGCTGAAGCTGTTGCGGGAAGCGCAGGGGACCGATCTCCTCTTCCGCGACCTGGAGGAAGACATGGCGACCTACAGCGACCTCCAGCATCGCGAACTCGAAGACCGCCAGGCTCGCGCCCTGAACAACCTTCAGGTCTACGGCTCTGCCGTCGCCGTGCTCTCGACGCTGGCAACCGTGGGAGCGCTCTTCGATCTCGGAACCGGAGCGGCCCTTGCCCTCGCGATTGTCGCCTCCTGCGCCGCGGTCGCCGCCGCGCTGCTTGTGCGCGGGGCCCTCCGCCGCGACTATTAGCTTGGCCCGATGGCCACCGAGGACGATGTCCGCGAGCTTGCCCTGGCGCTGCCGGGGGCGATCGAGAAGCCCTCCTACGGCACGCCTGGGTTCCGCGCCCGCGACAAGCTCTTCGCCCGTATCCGCGAGGAGGGGGTGCTGGTGATCTGGTGCGAGAGCCTGGAGGAAAAGGACTTCCTGATCGAAGGCGACCCCGGCAAATTCTTCACCACGCCGCACTACGACGGCTACGCCAACGTCCTCGTTCGCCTCGGCGCCGTCGACCGCGAGGAGCTGGCGGAGCTGCTGGCCGAATCGCGGCGCGTGCGCGCCGGCGACTAGCTCCGCCTAGGCGAGTCGGAGGACGAGCTTGCCGCCGCCGTGGTGCGCTTCGGCCTGGCGGTGCGCCTCGGCGGCTTCCTCGAGGTCGAAGACGCGGTCAACCTTGACCCGGAGCCGGCCGTCCTCGACCAGGTGCGAAAGGCCGGCGAGCCCTGTGGGGTCCGGCTCGACCAGGAAGCCGGTGGCGCGGCGGCTGCTGTTGGCGGCGAGGTCGAGGACCTCCCGCGGCACGCCGCTCGGGACCGAGACGAGGATCCCGCCCGGACGCAGCACCGGCAGCGAGCGCTCGCCGTAGGTGCCGGGGAAGTCGATCACCGCGTCGAGTTCGCCGACCAGGTCCTCGAAGCGCTGCTCGCGGTAGTCGATGGTGACGTCGGCGCCCAGCCCCCGCAGCCACTCATGCTGCTCGGCCCGCGCCGTCGCGATCACGTTGGCGCCACGCGCCTTGGCGATCTGGACCGCGAGGTGGCCGACCCCGCCGGCGGCGCCGTGGATCAGCAGGTCGGCCCCGTCCTCGAGCGCGATCGTGTCGACGACGATCTGCCAGGCGGTCAGCCCCGCCAATGGCAACGCTGCCGCTTCCTCGAAGGCGAGCGGGTGCGGCTTGGCCTCGAAGTGGCGCGAGGGCGCGGTCACGTACTCGGCGTAGGCGCCCGCCTCGCGCGGGAACCACGGCATCCCGAAGACCTCGTCGCCGACCCGGAAGCGGGTGACCCCGCCGCCGACCTTGGTGACGACCCCGGCTACGTCCCAGCCGAGCACCAGCGGCGGCTCGCCCAGCACGCCGGAGACGCCCTTGCCCGCCCGCGTCTTCAGGTCGACCGGGTTGATGCCCGCCGCGTGGACCCGCACCTGCACCTCGGTCGGGATCGGCTCCGGCGCCGCCGTCTCCTCGACCGCCAGCACCTCCGGACCCCCGTACTCGTGGATCACCGCCGCGCGCATCGGCCTGATCCTAGTCGCCGTTCGCTGCCTTAAGCGGGCTATAGGCCGCCTAAGACATCAAGCGTCACCGCTGCTAGCTTCGAGGCGATGAAGCGGGTCAACATCGCGGCTCCGTCCTTCGAGTACGACGGCGACGATCCGGAGGGGTTCCGCGCCGGGATGGCGAAGCTCAGCAAGCTGCTCGGCGCGGGCGAGACCGGCGTCACGGTCTACGAGCTTCCGCCCGGCCAGGCGGTCTGCCCATACCACTACGAGGTCGGCGAGGAGGAGTGGCTGCTGGTGCTGGAGGGACGGCCGACGCTGCGCCACGCCGAGGGCAGCGAAACGCTCGAGCCCTGGGACGTCGTCTGCTTCCCGCGCGGGCCCGAGGGCGCCCACGGCATCCGCAACGAGACCGATGCCACCGTCCGCGTGCTGATGTTCTCCACCCTCGTCGTCCCCACCGCCACCGTCTACCCCGACAGCGACAAGGTCGGGATCTGGACCGGCGACCCGGAGGTCGACGTCATGGTCCGCCGCGACAGCAAGGTCGACTACTACGACGGCGAGGCCGAGCGGCCGTGACCGAGGCGGCCCTGCTGGAGGCCGCCCGCGGCGGCGACGAAGGCGCCTTCGAGCGGCTGCTGGAGCCCTACCGGCGGGAGCTGCACGCCCACTGCTACCGCATGCTCGGCTCGCTCCACGATGCCGAGGACGCGCTTCAGGACGCCCTGCTCCGCGTCTGGCGGGGGCTCGACGGCGTCCGCGACCGGGCCGCATTGCGCGCCTGGCTCTACCGGATCGCCACCAACGCCAGCCTCGACATCGCCGCCCGCCGCAAGCGCCGCCTGCTGCCGGCGGAGTACGCGCCCGCCGCCGACCCGAACGAGCCGCCGGGCCGGCCGGTCGCGGAGGGGGTCTGGCTCGAGCCCTACCCGGACGAGACGCTCGAGGTCCCCGACGGCCGCGCCTCGCCGGACGCCCGCTACGAGCAGCGCGAGGCGGTCGAGCTCGCCTTCATCGCCGCTATGCAGGAGCTGCCGGCGCGCCAGCGCGCGGTCCTGATCCTGCGCGAGGTGCTCGGCTTCTCCGCGAAGGAGGTGGGGGAGACGCTGGAGACCTCGGTCCCGTCGGTCAACAGCGCCCTGCAGCGCGCCCGCAAGACCGTCGACGAGCGCCTGCCCGAGCAGAGCCAGCAGGTCACCCTGCGCCGGCTCGGCGACGCCCGCATGCGCGAGATCGTCGAGGACTACATGGAGGCGATGCGCCGCGGCGACGTCGCCCGCGTCGTCTCGATGCTGGCCGCGGAGGACGCGGCCTGGTCGATGCCGCCATTGGCCAGCTGGTACGGCGGCCTGGCCGAGATCGAGGTCTTCCTCCGCAACGGCCCGCTCTCCGGCGACTGGCGCTGGCAGCACCGTCCCGGCCGCGCCAACGGCCAGCTCGCGGTCGGCACCTACACCTGGATCGAGGCCGAGCGCGCCCACATCCCCTTCTCGCTCGACGTCCTCACCATGGAGGGAGAGCGGATCAAGGAGATAACGGCATTCGTCGTCCGCCCGGCCGACACGCCCGATGGCTATTCTCGGTGGCCCGATCGCGCTGCCGACCCGCAGCGAGTCCAGTCGGTCTTCGATCGCTTCGGCCTCCCGGACCGACTGGCTTGAACAGCGTGGGCGATGAGTTCTCGCCCGCCACCCAGTCATTACCTACGACCACTCGGTCAGGATCCCCCGAAGGCAGGAGGCAACCAGTGAATTCCCCCGATACCGCTATTTCCCCCAACGCGACCAACGGTGCGAGCGCCGCCGCCGGCGAGGACCGCACGCGCTGGATCGCTCTCTACGTCCTCTGCGCGGGGATGCTGATGATCGTCCTCGACGCGACCATCGTCAACGTCGCCCTGCCGACGATCCAGGACGACCTCGGCTTCAGCCAGAGCAAGCTGGCCTGGGTCGTCAACGCCTACATGATCCCCTTCGGTGGCCTGTTGCTGCTGGCCGGGCGGCTCGGCGACCTGGTCGGCCAGCGCCGCATCTTCCTCGTCGGCCTCACCGTCTTCACCGCCGCCTCGCTGGTCTGCGCCGCCTCGGTCAGCCAGGAGATGCTGATCGGCGCCCGCTTCGTGCAGGGGATCGGCGGCGCGCTGGCCTCGGCCGTGATCCTGGGGATGATCGTGACGATGTTCCCCGAGCCCGCCGCGCAGGCGAAAGCGATCGGCGTCTTCGGCTTCGTCGCCTCGGCCGGTGGCTCGATCGGCCTGCTCGCCGGCGGCGTCCTCACCGAGGCGATCAGCTGGCACTGGATCTTCATCATCAACCTCCCGATCGGGATCCTCGTTGCCTGGCTGGCGCTGCGCCTGGTCCCGAACCGCGACGGCATCGGCCTGCACGAGGGGGCCGACTTCCCGGGCGCGGCGATGATCACCGCCTCGCTGATGATCGGCGTCTTCACGATCCTGCAGATCACCGAGTGGGGCTGGGTCGACACCAAAACGCTGGCCCTCAGCGTCGTCTCGGCGGCCCTGCTCGCCGCCTTCATCCACCGCCAGGCGACGATCGCCAACCCGCTGATGCCGCTGCGGCTGTTCCGCTCCCGCAACGTCGCCGGCGCCAACGTATTGCAGGCGCTGATAGTCGCCAGCATGTTCGGGATGTTCTTCCTCGGCGCCCTCTACCTGCAGCGGGTGCTCGGCTACAGCGCCCTCGAGGTCGGGCTCGCCTTCCTGCCGACGACGGTGGTGATGGGGACGCTCTCGCTCGGCTTCTCGGAAAAGCTGATCATGCGCTTCGGCCCGCGGCGGACGCTGATCCCCGGCGTCTGCCTCACCGTCGTCGCCCTGCTGCTGTTCGCCCGCACCCCGGTCGACGGCAACTACCTGACCGACCTGCTGCCGCCGTTCCTGCTGATCGCCGTCGGCATGGGCTCCTCCTTCCCGGCGATCATGACCCTGGCGATGTCGGGGGCGACGCCGGAGGACTCCGGCCTCGCCTCGGGACTGGTCAACACCAGCATGCAGGTGGGCGGCGCGATCGGGCTGGCGGTACTGGCGACGCTCTCGACCGAGCGCACCCAGAGCCTGCTCGACGACGGCGTCTCCAACGCCCAGGCGCTGACCTCCGGCTACCACGTCGCCTACCTCATCGGAGCCGGGCTGGCGGCAATCAGTGTCGCGATCGCGGTCTTCGTACTGCGGGATGTGGCGCCGGCCGGCGCCCACGGCATGCCGGCTCCCGAGGGCGAGCAGGAGCAGGGCGCGGCGGCGCCCGCCTACTCCGAGGCGAACTGACCGCTGCAGGGCCCTCAACGCAACGTAAGTCCAATTAGTCAAGGATTCCGTTTGCTCGCCGATCAAAGATCGACGTGGCGAGCACCGCACCAAATCGCGTAACCGAGGTCGGGCCCTTCGCCGAAGCTCCCGACGAGCGCGGCCGCATGGGCCGCATCTCCGGCTGCCTCTGGATGGTCGCGGCCCTGATCGGCGCCGGCGCCGCCTATCTCCCGGGCGCGATCCACAAGGGAATGCCCTGGGTGCTGACCGTCAGCGCCCTCACCTTCTTTTACGGGCTCGGCAGCGCCACCGGCCGCATCCCCTGGCAGCGTGCCTCGATGAACGAACTGGCCTTCGGCATGGTGGTGACGATCCCCGTCGTCGGCCTGGCCCTGTTCCTGACCGGCGGCTCGCTCAGCTACGTCGAACCCTTCCTCGTCTGCTCGCTGCTCTACGCCGCCTTCTTCTTCCCCTCGCGCTGGGCCTGGCCGCTGGCAATCGAGCTGATCGTCATCGCCGGCACGCCGCTGCTCTACGACCCCGACGCGACCGCAAACGCCTTCGTGCCGCGCTACGCGGCTCTCGCCATCTCCTTCCTCGCGGCGACCTGGGTGATGGTGGGCTTGAAACGCCGCCTCGTCGACGCCGAGGCCCGCCAGCGGGACTTCGCCAACCGCGACCCGCTGACCGGAATCGGCAACCGCCGCAGCTTCGACGCCAGGTTCCACCGCGAGCTGGAGGCGCGGACCCGCCCCCGCGGCCGCCGCGGCGCCGACGACAGCCCGCTCGCATTGCTCGTCCTCGACCTCGACAACTTCAAGGGCATCAACGACCGCCACGGCCACCAGGTCGGGGACGCCGTCCTATGCGAGGCGGCGAAGCGCGCCCACGCGATCCTCCGCTCCAGCGACTCCCTGGCCCGGATCGGCGGCGACGAGTTCGCGGTGATCGCCCCCGGCGCCCACGGCGAGGGCGCGCAGCGGATGGCGGAAGCGATCCGCACCGCCGTCGGCCTGCACGAATCCGACGCTCCCGGGCCGATGCCCAGCGCCTCAGTCGGCTGGGCCGTCTTTCCCGATGACGGCCACGACTTCGAGGCTCTGCTGCACGCCGCCGACGAGCGCCTGCTCAGGTTCAAGGCGGACAGCAAGCAGCTCCTCTTCGAGCGCTGAGAGCGACGCGCCGGCGCGCTACTGCGGCATCGAGGCCGACTCGAGCACCCCGAGCAGCTGGGTGACGCGGCAGACCAGCAGCCGCTCCTCGTCGATCTCGACCCAAGCCCCGGCCGCCGCCGGGAAGACCACGTGGTCACCCGGCTGCACCGGCATCTCGACCCCCGCCTGCGCCCACCAGTCGAGCCCGGGCCCGACCGCGAGCACGATTCCCTGCTCCGGCGGCGCCTCGCGCGTGCCGGGTGGGACGACCAGCCCGGAGCGCCGCACCCGGTCCTGGTCCAGCTCCTTGATCACGATCTGGTCGAACAGCGGCCGCAGCTGGTGGCGGACCGACTCGGTCGGGTCGGGTATCTGCGCGGTGCCCATTTCCTTAAGTCTGCCGGACGTCCGGCATATTGGGGGAATGCGAATCGCCAGCCTTGTCCCGTCGGCGACTGAGATGCTGTTCGCGCTCGGTCTCGGTAGCGACGTGGTCGCGGTCACGCACGAGTGCGACTATCCGGCCGCGGCGCGGGATCTGCCGCACCTGACGGCGACCGTCTTGCCGGAGGGACTCGACGCCGGCGAGATCGACGCCGCGGTGAAGGAGGTCGTCGGCGGGGGCAAGGCGCTCTACAGCCTCGACCAGGAGCGGCTCGCCGAGCTGGCGCCGGACCTGATCGTCACCCAGGCGGTCTGCGACGTCTGCGCCGTCGCCTACGACGACGTGGTCGAGGTTGCGGCACGGCTGCCGAGCCGGCCGCGGGTTCTGCAGCAGGACCCGAGCACGCTGGCCGAGGTGCTGGAGGACGTCACCAGGCTCGGCGCCGCCACTGGGATCGAAGAGCGCGCCGCGCGGGTGCGGGCCGCGCTCGAGGAGCGCTTGCGGGCAGTGCGCTCGGCGGTCGCCGGCGCGCCGCGCCCGCGGGTCCTCGCGCTCGAGTGGCTCGACCCTCCGTTCGTCGGCGGTCACTGGATCCCGGAGATGATCGAGGTCGCCGGGGGTATCGACGTCGTCGGCAAGACCGGCGCCAAGTCGCCGCAGGTGGAGTGGGAGGAGCTGTCCGGGCTCTCCCCCGACGTCGTCGTCGCGATGCCCTGTGGCTGGTACGTCGAGGCTTCAGAGGCGCAGGCAATCGAGCACCGCGAGCGGATCGAGTCGCTCGGCGCCGACCGCGTTTTCGCCGTCGATGCGGCCTCCACCTACTCGCGCCCGGGCCCGCGCCTGGTCGACGGCACCGAGCTTCTCGCCCACCTGCTGCACCCCGACCGCGTCGCCGCGCCGCCAGAGATCGGCTTCGCCGATCTCTCCGCTCAGATCTCGCGCTCGTAGAAGAGCATCGAGGGGCCGTCGGGCGACCCTTCGCGATTGGTGAAGCCGAAGCTCTCATAGAGGCCGCGGGCGGCGGTGTCGGTCTCGCCGGTGTTGAGGTCGACCCCGGTCGCGCCAGCCTCGCGGGCAGCCGCGATCGTCGCCTCCAGCAGCGCGCGGCCGATCCCCTGCCCGCGCAACGGCGGCACCACATAGAGCTCCTGCAGGTGCGATTCCGGTCCGCCGGTCCAGATCGCCGTGCGGAAGCGGATCACCGAGATCCCGTCCGGCCCCTCGCCGGCCAGCAGCACCGTCATCTCGCCCCTCTCGAGCAGCTGCCGGGCGTAGCCGGTCAGCGCCTCGACCCCCGGCGTCGGTTCCGCGTACTCCGTGTTGAAGTCGTGCAGCAGCCGCGCGATCGCGCCGGCGTCCTCGACTCCGGCGCGGCGGATCTCGGTCTCGCTCGCTCCCACGGCCCCAGTTTCCACCATGATCGCCCGCATGGCCATCGCGTCCACGGAACCGGTTCCGGACCACGTCCGCGCCGCCTGCGCGCGGGTCGCCGCCGAGGCGCGTTTCGTGCGGATCGACGTGGACGCGCTCGAGGGGTACGCGGGAACTCTGGCCGCGGAGCCGCCGCTCGAGCCGGATCCGCGGACGCAGCTGCTGGAGGGCGAGCGCGAGCAGCTGGCCGCCTTCGCTGTCTGCCTCGACGCGATCAACTTCGGCTCCGGCTGGTGGCCGACGATCGTCAAGCGCGAAGGTCTCAGCGGCTACGGGACGATCGCCGCCGGCGTCACCGACCGCTTCCGCGCTGGCCGCGCCTGGACTGCACTGGAGCTGACCACGATCGATGCCCAGGCCATCGCCGAAGTGGTCGGCCAGGACCCCGGGCACCCGCTGATGCCCCAGTTCGCGGCTTCCCTGCGCGACGTCGGCTCCCACGTCCGCGACGAGCACGCCGGCAGCTTCGAGCAGCTGATCGACGCCGCCGCCGGCTCAGCCGTCGCTCTCGCCGGCCTGCTCGCCGAGTGGGACGCCTTCGCCGACGTCTCCTTATATAGAGGGCACCCCGTCCCCTTCTTCAAGCGCGCCCAGCTCGCCGCCGCCGACATCGACCGCGCCGGCGTCGCCTCCTTCTCCGACCTCCACCGCCTCACGGCCTTCGCCGACAACCTGGTGCCCCACGTGCTGCGAATCGACGGCGTCCTCCATCTCGACGCGGGCCTGGAGCAAAGGATCGAAGCCGGCGAGCTGCTCGTCCACGGCTCACCCGAGGAGGTCGAGCTGCGCGCCTGCGCCGTCCACGCGATCGAGCTGCTGGCGGCGGCGACCGCCGACCGCCTCTCGGCGGCGCGGATCGACGTCGCGCTCTGGAACCGTGGCCGCGAGCCCCGCTACAAGGCGGTCCCGCGGCCGCGGTCCCGTAACACCGCGTACTGAGGCCTAGGCGAAGCGCCTGACGAAGGCGAGCGCGGTGTCGCAGACCTCGCGCCAGCCGCTGTCGATCGTCAGCGAGTGCCCGCGGTTCGGGATTTTGACGATCTCGGTCACGCTCTCCTCGTTGCGCTTCTGCTTCTTGTAGGAGGCGTTGGCGATCGCCCAGGGGACCGTGTGGTCCACCTCGCCGTCGATGATCAGCAGCGGCCCCCGCTCCGGGTTCATGGTGTCGACCTTGGCCTCCGTGAACGGGTTCAGGTTCGCGTTGGCCATCTGCATCAGCGCCGCCCCCGGCGCCGCCACGTGGTAGGTCTCATACAGCTTCAAGGCCTCCTCGTCGGAGAGCGCGTTCGCCCAGCCGTACTTGAACTGGTCGAGCGTCAGGGTCACCGCCCGCCCCTTGTTGAGGGGATTCTGAAGGACCGGTTTCGCTGACCTAAGAGCGGAGATCGGCAGTGGCAGCACGCCGCGGAACGGCCCGGGGTCGATCGCCACCGTCGCCGTCGACAGCCCCTGCCCGGCGATGATCTGACACAGCAGCCCGCCGGTCGAGTGCCCCATCACCGCCGGCTTCCTGTCCAGCGCCCCGATCACCTCGGCCGTGTGGTCGGCGATCTGCCCCAGCGTCTTCTTCGCGAACACGTCCGGATTCGCCCGCGCCTCCTCGACCGTCTCCGGGTCGTCCGGCCAAACCGGCGTCACCGCCGCGTAACCGGCCTCCTCGAACACCCCCGCCCAGTTGTCCCAGCTGCTCGGCAGCAGCCAGAGCCCGTGGATGAAGACGACCGGGGTCCTCCCACCCGCGTTCGCCTTCTCGATCTGCTGCAACTCGAACTCGGTGATCGCCATCTCGATGCCTTCCTGTTGGGCGCGCCCCGCTGCCGCCATCTCGTCCGCAGCATGATCGCAGCGGGGACAAGGGGCACTATGGTTTGGCTGGTGAGCCAGTCCGGCCCCCTCAGCTCCGCCCTCGACCTCGCCGCGGCGCTCCGCGCCCGCGAGCTCTCCGCGCTCGAGCTGCTCGATGCCTGCCTCGCCGCGGTCGACGAGCGCAACCCGGAGCTGAACGCGGTCATCTGGCGCGACGACGAGGATGCGCGGGCGGCCGCCCGCGAGGCCGATGCGCGTCTTGCCGCGGGCGACGAGGCGCCGTTCCTCGGCGTGCCGATCCCGATCAAGGACCTGACCGCCGTCGCCGGCTGGCCGCTGACCTTCGGCTCGCACGGTGCGCCCGAGGGGCCGAGCGCGGAGAGCGAGCTGGTGGTCGAGTCGCTGCAGGCCGCCGGCTTCGTCCTTTGCGGCCGCACCAACACCCCCGAGTTCGGCCCGATCACCGTCGCCGAGAACGATCGCTACGGCAACAGCCTCAATCCCTGGGACACCGGTCGCTCATCGGGCGGCTCGTCGGGGGGCGCATCCGCCGCCGTGGCGGGAGGCATGTTCCCGATCGCCCACGCCAACGACGGCGGCGGCTCGATCCGCATCCCCGCCGCCTACTGCGGCCTGGTCGGCCTCAAGTCGAGCCGCGGCCGCGTCCCGCGCCGAGCGCAGGACTGGATGGGCGCCGTCGTCGAGGGAGTCGTCACCCGCACCGTCGCCGACGCCGCGGCCGTCCTCGACGTCACCGCCGGCCCCGATCGGCTCGCCTGGAACAACGCGATCCCGCCCGCCCGCCCCTTCGCCGAGGAGCTCGGCGCCCCGCCCGGGAAGCTCCGCATCGGTCTGATGGCCGAGGCGCCCCTCGGCATCCCCACCGCGCCGGAGTGCGCCGCCGGCGCCCGCGACGTCGCGGCGCTGCTGGCGGAGCTCGGCCACGAGGTCGAGGAGGTCGAGGTGCCGACGATCTCCGCCGAGCTGGTGCCGGCCTTCACGATCATGGCTACCGCCGGCATCGCCGCCTACGACGGCGTCGACTGGGAGCGGGTCGAGCCCCACAACCGCCACAGCTACGAGGCCGCGACCAAGGAGGTCAGCGCCTACGACTACGTGGTCGCGGCGCAGGCGCTCGAGCGCCTCTCCCGCCGCGAAGTCACCCGCTGGGGCCGCGACTTCGACGTCCTCCTCACCCCGACCTCGGCGATCCTGCCCCCGCCCGCCGGTTCCGTGCTCGCGGCCCAGCACGCCGCGCCCGAGCAGGCCACCTTCGACGTCGTCGCCTCCGTCTCGTTTGCCGCCTACGGCAACATCACCGGCCTGCCGGCGATCTCGCTGCCCCTGTACCGGACCGACGCCGGCCTCCCGGTCGGGACGATGCTCACCGGCGCCCCGTTCGACGAGGCGACGCTGATCCGGCTCGGCGCTCAGCTGGAAGCGGCGCGCCCGTGGGCCGACCTCACGCCCGCCGTTGCGAGCGCCTAAGCTCGCCCTGGGTGAACAGCGAGCGCAAAACCGCCAACTGGCGCGCCTGGGCCGTCGGCATCCTCGTCGCCCTGGTCGTCATCGTCGCCCTGCAGAACTCGCAGCAGGTCCGCATCGACGTCCTCACGGCCAACGCCGAAGCCCCCTTGATCGTCGTCATCCTGGTGGCGGTCGCGATCGGCGCCCTGATCGGCTACATCGCCCCGGTCATGCTGCGGCACCGCCACGCCGGCCGGCAGCAAAAGGGGTCCGGCGGCACCTAGAGTTTGACTCTCCCGTTTAATCGATTAACCTTGTGCAACGGGATGTCGTTCGGGCCAGAAAATCGGGAGAAGGTCACTCTTTTGACCCTCGGACCGGCTGGAACCTGCCACGAGCGGGCCACCACCGAATACATGGCCTTCCAGGGCGTCGAGGACTTCGAGATCGAGTTGATCGACGACTTCTTCGACGGCCTCGAGCGAATCCGGGGGCGGGAGAACGCCTTCCTCGTCCAGTGCAGCGCTCACCCCCTCGTCCACAAGATCACCGAGAAGTACTGGACCGAGGTCTTCGTCGTCGACACCTTCATCTACCCGACCAAGGCGCTCGCGGTGCTGACCCGCCGTGAGGTCGAGCGGCCGCGGTCCCTCGGGATCGTCCCCGCCACCAACGGGTACGTCGACCTCGACGACTGGGACGAGGTGGTCGAGGTGCAGTCGAAGCCGATCATCGCTGCCGAGCTGCTCGAAGGCCGCTACGAATCCGGCCTAACCCACCTCGAACACGCGGCCCTTCATCCGGAGCGGCTGCGCGTCGATCTCGAGATCGGCGAAATCGACACCACGTGGGTGGTCTACGGGACCACCAAGCGCTTCCAGGGCGACGTGATCGGGATCCCGTCGCCCGAGCTGTTCAAACGCGCAGCTCTGTCCGCCTGAGCGCGGAGCGACACGCCGGGTCGACAAGTCTCCGGCGAGCCAGACGACAACCGACGAACGCCAAGCTAAGGACAGTCAAATTATGTTGATCGCTGCTGAAGTTACGGGGAGAAGAGCACGTCGTGAGCGAGCCGGCGCGCGAGCGCTGTCGCTGTTGGCGAAACCGATCAACGTCGCCGTGCTGGAGTCCCTGGCCGCCGGCCCGACCCCCCTGAGTGAGCTCAGCCGCGCCGCCGGCACCCCGTCCCAGAGCACCCTGCGAATCCGGCTGCGGGAACTGTGCGAGCTGGGGGCGATCCAGCGCAACCGGGAGAACGGCTTCCCGCGGGCGATCGAGTACGAGCTGACGACGGCGGGGCGGGGGTTGCTGACGGTCGACGAGATCCTCCGCCGCTGGCTGGCCGAATGCCCCTGGGAACCGCTGACCCTCGGCACCCAGGGGGCCAAGGCCGCGGTCAACGCGCTGGTCGAGGGCTGGTCCTCGACCCTGGTCCGGGCGCTCGCGGCCAAGCCGCTGACCCTGACCGAGCTCGACCGCTTGATCGCCGGCATCAACTACCCGTCGCTGGAGCGGCGCCTGGGCGTCATGCGCAGGCTCGGCCAGATCAAGCCGGTGCGGACCGACAGCCCCGGCACCCCGTACACGGTCACCGCCTGGCTGCGCGCCAGCATCGCCGCGCTCGCCGCCGCCGCGCGCTGGGAGCGCCTGAACGCGCCCGAGCAGAGCGCGCCGATCGGCCGCCTCGACGTCGAGGCGGCGTTCCTCCTCACCCTGCCCCTCGTCCGTCTCGACGTTGAGACATCGGGGTCCTGCCGGCTGGCGGTCGAGACGGGCGTCAACGGCGATCGGGCGGTGACCGGCGTCAGGGTGGAGGTCAAAGCGGGCCGGATCTCGACCTGCGTCACCAACCTCGAAGGCCAGGCGGACGCCTGGGCCGTCGGCACCGCCGCCGCCTGGATCGATGCGACCCTCGACGGTGTTCGCGATCGGCTCGAGCTCGGCGGCAGCCGCGCCCTCGCGGTCAACCTCGTCGACGGCCTCCACGGCATGCTCAGCGGCCCTCCGCTGGGGAATTCCCAAGCGGACAAGGGCTCGCTCATTTCTTGACAGATAATCGTCCGTTCCCCTATTCTCAAGCTGTCCGGGTGGGCCCGGACGTGGGAGAAGGGGAGGTTCTGACCTTTGGGACCGGGGGTGACCTGCCGATCACGCAGTGGCGCTGAGCCACCGCAGGCAGCGATTCCACGGGAGCCAGGGACCAAGGCACCGAGCCCCAACTCGAGGAACTAGCTCGGAGGTACAACGATGCGCAGCAACAGATTCGGGATCCCGGGTGTCATCTCGGTGATCGCCCTGGTGTTCGCCATGGTCGGCGGCGCCTATGCGGCGAAGAAGTACGTGATCACTTCGACCAACCAGATCAAGCCCAGCGTGCTGAAAGCGATCAGCAAGCCGGGTCCGAAGGGCGATACCGGTGCCAAGGGCGACAACGGCTCCGCCGGCGCGAGCGGCCCCGCGGGCGCCAAGGGCGACGCCGGCTCCCCCGGCGGTCCCGGTGCCAACGGGACCAGCGTCACGACGAAAACGTTCGCCGGCTCCAAAGGAAGCTGTACGGAAGGCCAGGGTGGCCTCGAAGTGACGTCGGCGAGCGGGATCGCGACCGTCTGCAATGGAGCCGAAGGCGAACAGGGCCAAACCGGTCAGCCTTGGACTCCGGACAACGCCCTCCCCGCTGGCGCAACCGAGACGGGGTCGTACTTCATGAGCAGCGAAAGCGGCACGGGTCAGTTCTTCGGATTGGCCACCGCCACCATCTCGATCCCGATCCCGCTGAAAAACACGATCAGCGAAGCGAACACGATCTTCGTTCTCAAGGGGACCCCGGTGCCTGCCGCCTGTAAAAATGAAGCACACGCCGGCGAACCGAGTGCCGCCAACCCAGAGGCATCCCCGGGAGTCCTATGCGTGTACGAGTCCGAAGTAAGCCCAAGTGGGCCGGGAGCCGGCGAAACCTGGGAAAAGCCGGTCGAAGCAATCAATCCTGCCGCTTCCGGCGGCGCCGTCGGAACCACGGGGACCATCTTGATCAGAGAACTGCCCGAAACGAAAGCTGCCGGGGCATTCTCGTACGGAACCTGGGCAGTCACCGGCGCTCCCTGAGCGCACCAATCGCAGCAGCACCCATCATGGAAACGGCCGGGCGGACGCCCGGCCGTTTCCATTTCGCGGCCTGCGTGGTATAACTTCCCCGTCCCTTGACTAAACGGAGAAGGTTGAGCATGAATTCATTGCACCGCACCGTGTACCTGGCAGTGGCCCTGGCAATCATCGCTGCCCTCCTCGGCGGCTGCGGCAGCAGTGGTGACGATGGGTCGACGGACGGCTCGACCGTGGCCTTCAAGACCTCCAGCCTTAGCAAGGCACAGTGGATCAAGAAGGCGGGAGAAGTCTGTACCACCTGGACCACCCCGATCATCGAAAAGGTGAACGCCTACGAGGAAAAGCATCGTGGAAAGACTTCCCGGGAAGCCGAAGTAGTAGCCGGAAAAGCGATCAGGCAGGAAATCCCGCCGCTAATGACCAATCTGGCGAAGGGCATCCGTGCCCTGGGAGCGCCCGAGGGAGACGAGGATCAGATCTCTGCCTTTGTTGTCGCTTTCGAAGGCGATACCGAAAAAGTCGCTACCGGACCTTCGCTTAAAAGCCTGACCGAATTCGAACCGAACTACCGCGACTCTGCCAAGATCGCACGCCAGTACGGGCTGACCGGCTGCGCATTCGGGTAAAGGAGAAGGACTCTCGGTTGCGGCGCAGAGTGTGCAGAAATGCGCGCGCGCTCTAGCAGTGCACGACGAGTGCGGGCAAAAGCGGGACGTAGTTCACGAAGCCGACCGCTGCGCCCCTGCTCGCCCCAATGCTTTTGACTGCCGCTCATCCCATCGCTACTAGTTGACCATCTCGAGGAATGCAACCAAGCGAAAGGGAGAGCGATGAATCCAATTTAAAGACCCTTGGGGCCGCCCTGATTGCCGTGCTGGCACTCAGCGCCGTCGCCGCCGGAGCCGCACAGGCGGAAACACCGATCGTGTCGGAACACGCTCTCGAAAGCCAAAGTGGTCAACGACGGCACCGCCGGACTCGCCTCATGCGGTATCGCCGTGGGGGCCGAAGGCACCGGAGCCTTCGTCGGGAAATTTACAGCTACCGGGACAAACTCTGCCGGAGTCCAAGTCGGTGTTTTCTTTGGATAGCCCTTGTCCGGCTCGTGCCGTCCGTAGTGGCTTAAAACCGGTCCGTCGCTCGAAAGAGCGGCGGGTGCGGAGAGCTAGTTCGGCTGGAGCGACCGCCAAACGGTGCACCGCGCCATCTTGTGCGCGCGCAAAGTCGTCTCACGGCAATTGCAGGGGTTTTCGGCCCCTCAGCCTGCCAATGCCTGCCCCGAGGACCGAATGTACGAGCTTTCTTGACCGCTTCTTCGTTCCTCACTACAGCTTCCGCAGGCCCCAATCCGGGGCACAACGAACGAAAGGAAGCAGAGATATGAGTCGCAATCTCAAGGCCCTCGGCCTGGCTCTGATTGCCGTGCTGGCACTCAGCGCCGTAGCTGCGGGAGCCGCACAGGCGGAAACACCGATCGTGTCGGAACTGGCATCTCCAGGGGTCACGAACCTCGACGCGAAGGACGTCACCGGCACTGAAGACGGGAAACTCGCCCGCCTCACGATTGGCGGCGGAGTCCGCTTCGTCGAATGCACAGAATCGAACCAGCTGACCCTGAACCCGATCGTCGGATCGGCAACCACGCTTACCGCTACACCGCACTACGAAAAATGTTTTTCAAACGGGCTCAGCACCGTGCCGGCGACAGTTACACACAACGGTTGCACGCTGACACTGACAGCTACAAAAGAAAATGCGGAAAAAAAGGTCCTCGGTGACGTAACCATCGATTGCCCAGCCGGGAAAACCATTGAAGTTCACGTCTACGAAAGCGCAGCAGCGCACACCGCGAACAAATCGTTCTGCACATACACAATCGGACCGCAGACGTTGACGGGTGCGACGATCACCACGGCGGGAGCAGGCGCAACCCGTGAGATCAACCTCAACCTGAGCACCCTCTCGCCTGCCAAAGTTACCAACGACGGCACTGCCGGACTCGCCTCATGCGGTCTTGCTGTGGGCGCCACGGGTAATGGCTCATTCACCGGTAACTTCACAGCTATCGGGACAAACGCTGGTACCGGAGCCCAGGTCGGGATCTTCCTCGGCTAGAGCCTCGGTCGGCCAAGTATGGTCTGAGTAAGTGGCCCGTCGCTCGGGAGAGCGACGGGCCTTTTTGCCGAAGCACTCGCGAAGGCTCAGCGAATAATTAGGCATTCCTATATAGTGATTGCGGGATTCATCAGGGACAGCAGGGAGAGGAGCGTCTTTTGAAGGGCAAGTCGGGGATTATCGCCGTGATCGCGGGAGTTTCACTGCTGGTTGGCCTGTTCGGGCCCGCAGGGGCCGTCGGCGCCGGTGAGCAGGCCGGGCTGTGGAAAGCCTGTTCGACTGGATCCGCCGCCGGTAAGTGCGTGTCGCCGAGCAGCGTAGGGGTCGACGAATCGACTGGCAATGTCTTCGTCGCCGACCGGGTCAATGTCCGGATCGACGAGTTCACGATCTGGGGAGCGTTCGTCAAGGCCTGGGGCTGGGGTGTGCGCACCGGGGCTTCCGAACTTCAGACCTGCACGGCGGCAACGGGGTGCATGGAAGGGCTTGAAGGGCTCGGAGACGGGCAGCTCGATCATGGGATGGGACTTGCCGTCGACAGCCACGGCGATGTCTACGTCACCGACTGGAACAGCCATCGGGTGCAGAAGTTCGACCCCGACGGCGGCCCCGGAGGAGACGCGAAACTCCTGCTGATGTTCGGCGGTGGGGTCAACGAAACGAAAAGCAACGAAGTCGGCACGAGCGAAGCACAGCGCAACCTCTGCACGGCGGCGTCGGGGGACGATTGCCGCACGGGCGCCATTGGAACCGGCGAGGGACAGTTCGGAGCCTGGCCAGTGGTCGGCAACTTCATCGCCGTCGCTCCAAACGACGATGTCTACGTGGGCGATGAAAACCGGATCCAGCGCTTCGACGAAGAAGGCCACTACATCGAAAGCATCGCGCTGGCGGGGGAGACGGTGCAGTCGCTGGCTATCGACCGCAGCGGTGGGGTGAACGACGGCGATCTGTATGTGGCGCGCTGCGATATGACGACTTTCTGCGTCGGTTCCTCGAAACCCGACGTGTTGCGGTTAGCGAACACCGGGCCGACCGCAAACGTGGAGGCAACGATCGCGGTGCCCGACCCGCGGGCGTTGGCGGTCGACATCGCCGGTAACCTCTACGCGGTCGACGGCCAGAAAGGCGGTCCGAACGAGCTGAAGATCCACAAGTTCAGCCCGGCGGGCATCGAGGCGCCGGAATTCCCCTTCTCCGCCGGCTTCGACAAATCGACGGGGATTGCGACCAGCTCTGCCTGCGGGATCGCCGGCGCCGACTTCTACGTCGCGAACTTCAACATCGCCAACAGCTACGTGCGCGCCTTCGGCCCGCCGCCGGACCCGACGATCTGTCCGCCGCCCGCGGTCGCGCCGGAGATCGACGTCCAGTATCCGAGCACCGCCGATACCGCCAGCGCCACGCTGGAGGCGCAGATCAACCCCAACTTCTGGCCCGATGCCACCTATCACCTCGAATACGGCACCGGCCCCTGCTCGAGCGGTGGTTGCACCCAAACCACGCCGGAGGTGCCGCTGGGAACCGAGGTGACGAGCGAAGACGTGAAAGCCAACGTCGCTCTGAGCGGCCTCGCGCCGGGAACCACTTACCACTTCCGCTTCGTCGCGCAAAGCTCGGGCGGCGGACCGGTGCGGGGGGTGGGTGGCACCGAGCTCGCCGACGGCGCCGAAGGCACCTTCACTACCTATAGCGCGCCGCTGGTATCGCGCTCCTGCCCGAACGAAGCCCTGCGCGCGCAGGCCAACGCCAACCCGGTGACGGGCCTCGCCTTCTCCCAGGACCTCGCCGGCTGCCGCGCCTATGAGCTGGTCTCCCCGCCCGATAAGAACGGCGGCGACATCGCCGACGGGGAAGTGGCCGGTGCTTTCACCGCCCCGCGCAAGAGCTCGGCAAGCGGAGAACGCGCCGCCTACTCCTCGCTGCGGCCCTTCGCCGACCCCGCCGCGGCGCCGATCGTCAACCAATACATCTCCGCCAGAGGCCCCGGCGGTTGGGTCGCGCAGGCGGTCTCGCCGCCGCGCTCTGCGACCTTCCTGTGGCCCCCGGGCTTCACCGGGCAGTTCAAGGCCTTCGACGAAGGCATCTGCGAGGGCTGGTTCCTGCAGGACAGCGACCTGGCCCTGGTGGAAGGCGCACCGGCGGGCGTCGGCTCCCTCTATAGGCGCGACTACTGCGATCCGGCAGGGGCCTTCGACCTGCTTACCCCGGTCGATCCGCCGGGCATCGGGCCGGCGCCGGAACTCGATCCCGAATTTTATCTCCCGAACCCGTTGGCCTACTCGGCAGACGGCAGCCACACGGTGATCCGAGCGCCGGGGAAGCTGACCAACAACGCCTGCACGACGACGGGCATCAACCAGGTCTACGTGAGCTCCGAGGAAGGACCGCTGCGGCTGGTCAGCGTGCTGCCGCCGAGCAAAGGCGCGGTCGCGACCTGCACCAACTCGAGCCCAGGGACCTTCGAAGGCGCAGTCGACGGCTTCCGGGAAGCAAGCGTGATCGGGGCGATCTCCGGGGACGGCTCGAAGGTGTTTTGGAGCGACTCGCGCGATCCCGCCTTCGGGGAAGCCTTCCTCGGCAACGGCCCGGGCGACCTCTACCTGCGGGTAAACGCGACGGCGGCGCCGAGCCCGATCGCCGGCGGGGCCTGCACGGATGCGGCGAAAGCCTGCACGGTGGCGATCTCGACCAGCGGCAAAGCGCGCTTTTGGGGCGCCGATC
This sequence comes from uncultured Solirubrobacterales bacterium, assembly GCA_963735255.1. Lineage (GTDB taxonomy): Bacteria > Actinomycetota > Thermoleophilia > Solirubrobacterales > 70-9 > VAYN01. The sequence continues at coordinate 78,709 of CAVTKC010000002.1, forward strand.
AGGCGGGGACGAAGGCGATCTACGGGGTTGCAACCGTGGCCGGGGCCAGGAACCCTGGCCGGAGAAGACCTGTTCGAATACGACGTCGCCGGGGGCAGCTCGCAGCTGATCGCCCACGGCGTCGGCGGCGTGGCGGGCTTCAGCGAAGACCTGGGGCAGCTCTACTTCGTCTCGGTCGAAGCGCTGACCGGCGCCCAGCAAAACAGCGAGGGAGCAGAAGCGCTGGCGGGGGCCCAGAACCTCTACCTGCGCAAGGCCGGCGGCGGCTTCGTGTTCATCGCGCGTTTGACCGGCAACCAAAACCTCGCCGACACCCAGCCCTTCGCGCGGCGCTCCCGGGTCAGCCCCGACGGCGAGCACCTGGCCTTCGCCACGGCCTCGCGCCTGACCGGCTATGACAACACCGACGCCCAAAACGGCGTCCCCGACAGCGAGGTCTACCTCTATGACGCCGACAGCGGTCCGGTCGGCAAGCTCAGCTGCATCGCCTGCAACCCCTCGGGCGCTCGCCCCCACGGAGTGCTCTCGGCGGGCATCGCCACCTCCTCGACGCTGCCGGGTTGGCCCGAAGCGCTGCATCCCTCGCGCCTGCTGTCGGCCGACGGTAACCGGGTGCTGTTCAACAGCTTCGACACCCTGGTCCCGCGCGATCGCAACAGCGCCATCGACGTCTACATCTGGCAGCGGGCCGCAAGCCAGAGCGGGTGCGAAGCCCTGGGCGCCGAATACTTCGCCGCCGCCGCGGGTGGCTGCATCAGCCTGATCTCCGGCGGGCAGGGCGGACAGAGCTCCGAAGTGATCGACGCAAGCGCCGACGGGCGCGACGTCTTCTTCACCACCGAGCTCAGCCTCCTGCCCCAAGACCCCGCCCAGATCGATCTCTATGACGCCCGCGTGGGCGGCGGCTTCCCGCAGCCGATCGCGCCGGCGGTCTGCAACGTCGACGCCGGCAACTGCCAAGGCGGCCCCGCACCGGCGCCCAACCCGCCGGCGCCCTCCAGCAACGTCAAGCGCGCCGGCAACCCGCCGGTAAAGCCCGGCAAGTGCCCCAAGGGCAAGCACCGGGTGACCAAGAAGGGCAAGTCCAGTTGCAAGCCCAACAAGAAGAAGAAGGCGCACAAGAAGCACAAGTCGGCCAACAAGAAGGGGAGGGCCCCACGATGAGGCGCTTGACCAAGAGCCTGCTCGCCGCGGGCCTGCTCGCCCTCGCCCTCGCGGCCCCCGCCCAGGGCGCCTTCGGGGTCAAGGAATTCAACTCGGCCTTCATCAACGAAGACAAAACCCAGGCGAGCAAAGCCGGCACCCACCCCTTCGCCCAGGTGACCTCGCTGTTCTTCGACACCGTCTTGACCCCACCGGGCTCGCTGCTCAGCGAAGTGCCCGACGGCGACGTCAAGGACGTGACCGTCTCCCTGCCGCCGGGCTTCGTCGGGGACGCGACCGCGCTGCCCAGCTGCTCCAACGTCACCTTCAGCGAAGAAAAATGCCCCGACTCGACCCGGGTCGGCACCGTGGAAGCCTTCGTCACCGGGCCAGGCGAAGTCTTCGAAGTCCCCCTCTACAACATCTCCTCGCCCCCCGGGCAGGTGCTGCGGATGGGCTTTCACGTGATCCACGTGCCGGTGACGATCGACTTCAGGCTCAACCCCGACCCGCCCTTCAACATCGTCGCCTCGCTTCACTACACCTCAAACGCGGTGCCGATCTATGGCTCCAAGCTGCTGATCCCCGGCGTCCCCGCCGGCTCTGCCAAGCCCTTCTTGACCCTGCCGCGCGCCTGCACCGGCCCGCTCGCAATCCGCTACAGCGCCAACTCCTGGCAGGAACCGGAGAGGTTCGTATCGGGGGAAGGCAAACCGGTGACGATGGCGGGCTGTGAGGCCCTTGGCTTCGGCCCCGTCGCGGAAGGCTATCCGACCTCCACCAAGGCCGAATCGCCCTCGGGCTTTGACGTCGACCTCGAGGTATCCGATCCCGGCCTGACCGCGGTCGGCGGTACCGCCGAATCCGATATCAAGAAGACCGTCGTCACCCTGCCCGAGGGGATCACCACCAATCCCGCGATCGCCTCGGGCCTGGAGGTCTGCAGCTTGGCCCAGTTCGAAGAAGAAGGGCCGATCGACTCCAACCTCGCCACCGGCTGCCCGCAGGCCTCCAAGGTCGGGCGAGTCGAAGCCACCACGCCGCTTTTGGACGAAGCCGTGGAAGGCTCGGTCTACGTCGCAAAGCAACACGACAACCCCTTCGACTCCCTGCTCGCGCTCTACGTCGTGCTGAAGAACCCCGACCTCGGGATCAGCGTGCGCCTCGCCGGCAAGGTCGAACCCGACCCCGCCACCGGCCGGCTCACCACGACCTTCGACGAGATGCCCCAGTTCCCGGTCGGGCACCTGCTCTTTCACTTCCAAGGCGGCGACCGCGCGCCCTTGATCACCCCGCCGACCTGCGGCTTTTATGAAGCCACCGCCGACCTCTATCCCTACTCCAACCCGAGCGTGCCGCTGCGGCGCACGATCGGCTTCCAAATCGACTCCCCGGCCGCGGGCTCGGGGCCCTGCCCGCAATCGGCCTCCCAGCAGCCCCACTCACCGGGCTTTAGCGCCGGCACCCTCTCGCCCAAGGCGGGCACCTACTCGCCCTTCGTCTTCAAGCTCGATCGCGCCGACGGCTCCCAGCAGCTGGGCTCGATCTCCACCACCTTGCCCAAGGGCCTGATCGGCCGCCTCGCCGGCATCCCCTACTGCTCGGAGGCCCAAATCGCCCAGGCCGCCTCGCGCAGCGGCGAAGGCCAGGGTGCCCTCGAGGCAGCTCAGCCCTCCTGCCCCGCCGCCTCGCGGATCGGCTCGGTCTCAGCCGGGGCCGGTGCGGGCCCCGATCCCTACTACGTCTCCGGCTCGGCCTACCTCGCCGGCCCCTACAAGGGCGCCCCGATCTCGATGGAGATCGTCACCCCGGCGCTGGCCGGCCCCTTCGACCTCGGCGTCGTCGCCGTTCGCACCCCCCTCTACATCGACCCCGAAACGACGATCGTAAAAGCGGTCTCCGATCCGCTGCCGCGGATCCTCCACGGCCTGCCCCTGGACGTGCGCTCGGTCTCCTTGCAGCTGGAGCGCCCCGACTTCGTCCTCAACCCGACCAGCTGCGAACCCTCCGCGGTCACCGGCACCGCGACCTCCACGCTCGGCACGGTGGCTCAGCTCAGCTCCTACTTCCAGGCATCGGACTGCGGCGCCCTCGCCTTCAAGCCAAAGCTCTCCCTGGCGCTCAAAGGCGGCACCAAGCGAAACGACCACCCCGCCCTCCACTCGGTCCTCACCTATCCCAAGGGCGGCGGCTACTCCAACATCGGCAAGGCCCTGGTCACCTTGCCCGGGACCGAGTTCATCGACAACGCCCACATCCAGAACCCCTGCACCCGGGTCCAGTTCAACGCCAACCAGTGCCCCAAGGGCTCGATCCTCGGCAAGGCCAAGGCAACCTCACCGCTGCTGGACGCCCCGCTGGAAGGCCCGGTCTACTTCCGCTCAAACGGCGGCGAGCGCCTGCTGCCCGACATCGTCGTCGACCTCAAGGGCCAGATCCACGCCACCGTGGTCGGCTTCGTCGATGCCAAGAAAGCCCGCCTGCGCACCACCTTCAAGGACCTGCCCGACGCCCCGGTGACCAAGTTCACGATCGACCTCAAGGGCGGCAAAGCGGGACTGCTGGTCAACAGCGCCAACCTCTGCGCCAAGCAGCGCCGCGCAAAGCTCTCCCTCACCGCCCAGAATGGGCTGCAGCGAAAAAGCGAACCGGTCGTCAAGACCAGCTGCAAGAAGCACAAGAAGCGCTAGACGCAGAGTGCGCAAAAGGGCGCGCGCGGCCCCCTGCGGAACGTCGGGTGCAGGACAAAGCTCAAAGGTGCTGATGCATCCGTCCGCCCCATTGCTGTTCGCTGCCGCCGTCCTTTGACCGCCGCTCCTCCCGCCGCTAGGAGTTGACCGTCCCCTCGAGGGACGCAAACCAAGCGAAAGGAAAGCGATGAATCACAGATTGAAGGCTCTCGGGCTTGTCCTGATTGCCGTGCTGGCACTTAGCGCCTTCGCCGCGGCCGCTGCACAGGCATCAACACCGATTGAATCGGAACTGGCGGTGCCGGCGACGAACGTCGACACGAAAGACGTCACTGGCACCGAAGACGGGAAACTCGCCCGCTTCACGATTGGCACCGGCGCCCTTTTCATCGAATGCACAGAATCAAATCAGCTGACCGTGACTCCGTTCACCAAATCGACGACCACGGCTACCGCGACACCGCACTTTGAAAAATGTTTCAGAAACGGCCTCACCACCGTTCCGGTGACAGTCACACATAACGGATGCACGCTGACACTTACAGCTACACCCCCAAGTGGAGGCGTAACCCTTGGTGACGTGACCATCGACTGCCCGGAAGGGAAAACCATCGAAGTTCACGTCTACGAAAGCGCAGCAGCGCACACGGCAAACAAATCGTTCTGCACATACACAATCGGACCGCAGACGCTGACGGGAGCAACGATCACCGCGACAGGAGCGGGCGCAACCCGTGATCTCGACATCAACCTGAGCACCCTCTCGGCCGCCAAAGTCACCAACGACGGTACCGCGGGGCTTGCCTCTTGCGGCCTCGCCGTGGGCGCGACGGGTAACGGATCATTCAGCGGTAAATTTACAGCTACCGGGACAAGCTCCTCCACCGGAGCCCAAGTCGGGCTCTTCCTCGGCTAGATCCCTCATTCGGCCACTGGCAAACGTGGCGGCTTGAGTAAGGGCCCGTCGCTCGAGAGAGCGGCGGGCCTCTTATAAGGATGGTGACAGCAGGCAGCCGCAAACAATGCATGACGCCGTACTGCGCGCGCGCAGAGTCACCGCACGGCACTTGCAGGCGGTTTCCGTCGGTCAGTTTGGGGCGCGTCCAGCACGCGGGTCGAATACACAAGCGTGCTTGACCGCATCTCCGCCGCCAACTACAGCTTCCCTACGTCCCCAAACCGGGATACAACCAACGAAAGGAAGCAGAGATTATGAGTCGCAATCTCAAGGCCCTCGGCCTGTCTCTGATCGCCGTGCTAGCACTCGGCGCCGTCGTCGCCGGAGCCGCGCAGGCATCAACACTAGTCGAATCGGAACTGGCATCACCGGCGACGAACATCAACGCGAAAGACGTCACCGGCACCGAAGACGGGAAACTCGCCCGCCTCTCGATTGGTGGGGGGGTACGTTATGTCGAATGCACAGAATCGAACCAGCTGACCGTGACCCCGTTCACCAAATCTACCACCACGCTTGTCGCAACACCGCACTATGAAAAATGTTTCTCGAACGGGCTCGCTACCGTGCCGGCGACAGTCACACACAACGGCTGCACGCTGACATTGACAGCTACACCCCCAAGCGGAGGCGTAACCCTTGGTGACGTGACTATCGACTGCCCAGCCGGGAAAACCATCGAAGTTCACGTCTACGAAAGCGCAGCAGCGCACGCGGCGAACAAATCGTTCTGCACATACACAATCGGACCGCAGACGCTGACGGGGGCGACGATCACCCCGACAGGAGTGGGCGCAGCCCGTGATCTCGACATCGACCTGAGCACCCTCTCGGCGGCCAAAGTAACCAACGACGGTACCGCCGGGCTCGCCTCGTGCGGTCTCGCCGTGGGCGCTACGGGTAACGGAGCATTCACCGGTAAATTCACAGCTACCGGGATAAACTCTGCCACCGAAGCGGGAGTCGGGCTCTTCCTCGGCTAGATCCTCACTCGGCCACTAGCGAACGTGGCGGCTTGAGTAAGGGCCCGTCGCTCGAGAGAGCGGCGGGTCGCTTTGCGTTAGGCATCATCGAGGGAGAGATCGCGCAAAAGAGGCCTACTCGCTTCCAGGTGATTCGCTCACACGCGGCGCCCTCGCCTTCAAGCCAAAGCTCTCCCTGGCGCTCAAAGGCGGCACCAAGCGGAACGACCACCCCGCCCTTCACTCCGTCCTCACCTACCCCCAGGGCGGCGGCTACTCCAACATCGGCAAGGCCCTGGTCACCTTGCCCGGGACCGAGTTCATCGACAACGCCCACATCCAGAACCCCTGCACCCGGGTTCAGTTCAACGCCAACCAGTGCCCCAAGGGCTCGATCCTCGGCAAGGCCAAGGCAACCTCACCGCTGCTGGACGCCCCGCTGGAAGGCCCGGTCTACTTCCGCTCAAACGGCGGCGAGCGCCTGCTGCCCGACATCGTCGTCGACCTCAAGGGCCAGATCCACGCCACCGTGGTCGGCTTCGTCGATGCCAAGAAGGCCCGCCTGCGCACCACCTTCAAGGATCTGCCCGACGCCCCGGTGACCAAGTTCACGATCGACCTCAAGGGCGGCAAGGCGGGCCTGCTGGTCAACAGCGCCAACCTCTGCGCCAAGCAGCGCCGCGCAAAGCTCTCCCTCACCGCCCAGAACGGGTTGCAGCGAAAAAGCGAACCGGTCGTCAAGACCAGCTGCAAGAAGCACAAGGGCAAGAAGAAGCATAAGAAGCGCTAGGCAGCCGAGCGCGCATTTGGGCGCGCGCGGCCCCCTGCGGAACGTCGGGTGCAGGACAAAGCTCAAAGGTGCTGATGCATCCGTCCGCCCCATTGCTGTTCGCTGCCGCCGTCCTTTGACCGCCGCTCCTCCCGCCGCTAGGAGTTGACCGTCCCCTCGAGGGACGCAAACCAAGCGAAAGGAAGAAGCGATGAATCACAGATTGAAGGCTCTCGGGCTTGCTCTGATCGCGGTGCTGGCGCTCGGCGGCATTGCAGCCGCAGGCGCGCAGGCGGAAACACCGATCGTGTCGGAACTGGCGGCGCCAAACGTGACGAACTTGGACGTGAAGGACGTCACCGGCACCGAAGACGGGAAACTCGCCCGCCTCGGGTTCGGCGCCGGTTTTCGCTTCATCGAATGCACAGAAGCCAGACTGACCAATGCGGCGATCGTCGGCTCGGCGACCACGGTTACCGCGACACCAAACTATGAAAAATGCGTCGAAAACGGTAAAACGCCAGTCACAGTCACACACAACGGCTGCACCGCGACACTGACAGCTACAAAAGAAAAAGAAGGCAAAGTATTGGGCGATGTAACCATAGACTGCGCAGCCGGCGGACAGATAGAACTTCACATCTACGAAGGGGCAGCAGGGCATGCAGCCAACAAATCGATCTGCACATATGACATCAAACCGCAGACCCTTACCGGAGCCGAAATCACCTCATTCGGCGCGGGCGCAACCCGTGACCTCACCGTGAATCTGAATGCGCTTTCGACCCTCAAACTCACGAACACAGGTCCAGGTGGAGTGGCCACGTGCTCTATTGCTGTAAACGCCGAAGGCACCGCACGATTCGTCGGGCAAATGACAGTGACCGGAACAAACTTCAACTCCGGAGCCCAAGTCGGGATCTTCCTCGGCTAGAGCCTGTTCGGGCCGCAGTGGCCCTTTATATGCCCGCCGCTCAGGAGGACGGTGGGCATCATCTCTTCCGCGGAGCCCTCGCCTTCAAGCCAAAGCTCTCCCTGGCGCTCAAGGGAGGCACCAAGCGAAACGACCACCCCGCCCTTCACTCCGTCCTCACCTACCGCAAGGGCGGCGGCTACTCCAACATCGGCAAGGCCCTGGTCACCTTGCCCGGCACCGAGTTCATCGACAACGCCCACATCCAGAGCCCCTGCACCCGAGTCCAGTTCAACGCCAACCAGTGCCCCAAGGGCTCGATCCTCGGCAAGCCGGGTCTGCTCGCCACCAGCGCCAACCTCTGCGCCAAGCAGCGCCGGGCAAAGACGAAGCGAACCGATCGTCAAGACCAGGGTGCAAGAAGCAAGGGCAAGAAGCGCTAGGCAGCCGAGTGCGCGTTTGGGCGCACGCGGGCCCATATCGAACGGCGGATGCAGGGCAAAGCTCCGAAGGCTGATGCGTTCGTCCGGCGATCTGCCATTCGCTGCCCTGGCTCTTTGACCGCCGCTCCTCCCGCCGCTAGGAGTTGACCGTCCCCTAGAGGGACGCAAACCAGCGAAAGGAAGAAGCGATGAACCACAGACTGAAGGTCCTCGGAGTTGCTCTGATCGCCGTGTTGGCGTTAACCGGCATTGCAGCTGGGGCGGCACATGCGGAAACACCAATCATGTCGGAACTGGCATCGCCGGCAGTCACGACGCTGGATGCCAACGACGTCACCGGCACCGAAGACGGGAAACTCGCTCGATTCACGATCGGCGGGGGGGCCCGTTACATCGAATGCACAGCGGCGAAACAATTGAGCAATGCAACGGTCATCGGCTCGGCGACCACGGTTACCGCAACACCCACGTTTGAAGCGTGCTTCTCGAATGGCCTCAAAACTGTGCCGGTGACAGTCACACATAACGGCTGCACCTTCACATTGACAGCTACAAAAGAAAATGGCGAACAAAAGGTCTTTGAGGACTTAACTATCGATTGCCCGGAAGGGAAATCAGTCGAAGTTCATGTGTATGAAAGCGAAGCCGCGCATGCGGCCAACAAATCGTTCTGCACATACACAATAAAACCTCAAACCGTGGCTGCATTTGCCGAAGTGACCTCGGCCGGTGCGGGCGCGACCCGTGACATTACTCTCAATATGACGACGGGCGCAAAACTCAAAGTGGTCAACGACGGCACCGCAGGGCTCGCCTCATGTGCTCTCACTGTGGGGGGCGAAGGTTCCGGAGTATTCAGCGGCAAAATCACAGTTACCGGCACAAATGCTTCCCAAGTCCAGGTTGGGGTATTCCTTGGCTAAACGCCTTTGGCCACTTTGTGCACTGTACCTTTGGCAGTGGCCCGCCCAATGGGAAAGGCGGGTCACTTCCGGAGAGGTCACGAGCAATCACAGCACTACGGTCGCAAGACCAGCAAGGTGCACAGGGCGACTAAGACAGGAAGCGCCAGCGAGCCGAGCGCGCGCTTGAGCACGCGCGGGTCCATGCGGAACGGCAGATGCAGGAACAATCTCAGGCACGCGGAGCCTCCCGCCCCCTCGCCCCTCGCCTCCGCGGGATTTCCTTTGACCTCCGCTCTTCTCATCGCTAGGGATTGGTGCCCGTCCTCACGAGGGCACTAACCAAGCAAAGGGAGAGCGATGAACCACAGACTGAAAACTCTTGGGCTGGTCCTGATCGGCATGCTTTCGCTTAGCGGCATCGCAGCCGGAGCCGCCCACGCGGAAACACCGATCGCATCGGAACTGGCAGCGCCGAACGTGACGACCTTGGACATCAATGACGTCACCGGCACCGAAGACGGGAAACTCGCCCGCCTCACGATTGGCAGCGGTGCCCGTTTCATAGAATGTGCGGCGGCCAAACAAGCGAGTGGATCGTTTACCGGGTCGGCGACCACGGTGACCGCAACACCCACCTACGAAAAATGTTTTTCAAACGGCCTGACAACCATCCCTGTGACAGTGACACACAACGGCTGCACGTATACAGCAACAGCGACAAGGGTCAACGCAGAGACCAAGGTCCTTGCTCACGTCACCCTCGACTGTCCGGCGAGCAAACAGCTCGAAATTCATGTCTACAAAAATGCAACTGCGCACCAGAATAACGAAGCACTGTGCACATATGACATCAAACCGCAGACGCTCACCGGAGCCGACATAACCTCGGCCGGCGCGGGCGGAAGCCGTGACCTCACCATTAACCTAAGCACGCTCTCGAAACTCAAACTCACCAACACAGGGCCGTCTGGCCTCGCCACTTGCGGTATCGCGGTAAATGCCGAAGGCACCGCAGCATTGACCGGAAAACTCACAGTTACCGGGACAAGTGCCAGCGGGGCCCAAGTTGGAGTCTTTCTCAGCTAGCGCCTCGGCACGACCATTGCCGCTTCTACGGGAGAGCCCGCCGTCAAAGGGCGGCGGGACCCCATTTCGGAACAACCGTAGCGCGGTCAGATTGCACGGGCAATGACGCCGGGTGCCTCTCGAGCAATCGAGCGATCCTCTCGCATGCCGTCTAGGTGCAAGTCAAATTTTGCCTCCGCGCTTCAGCGAGCCTCGAAAGTTATGGACGGGCGTCGCAATTCTTTGACAAACCTAGGCGAGCGGCGCAAAAAGTACCTTGACAGGCACCAAAGAATACCGATACGGTCTCACCGGTCAACTCGGCTGTTCTCAATGCACTCAGCATAGATCGAGATAGTTGAGAAAGCAATCAATTAGTGGGAGGAGTCTCTATGAGGTCTAAGCACCTTGGGAAGCTGCTGGGCGCGGTTATGACGGCCGCGCTCGTCGTGGCGCTGTTTGCGCCGGCAGCTCAGGCGACCACGCCTGCACCCGGTTTCTCGCAGTTTGCGGGCTGCCCGGATCCGAAAACGGAAATTAAAACGGTCGAAATCTGCGTTGCTTCCGTCGTTAAAAGCGGGAACTTCAAGATGGGCAACAAGAACGTGCCTATCGAAAAACAGATGACGCTCGTTGGCGGGACCAATGCAGAATTCGAAAACTTCGTCTACAACTCCAAAGGCGGGCTTTCGAAAGTCAAACAGAAGGTGCCCGGTGGCGTCATCGGCCTGACCGGTCTGACCTGGCTCGCTGAATTCCTCGGCATCGAAGCGTTGACTCTCTACGCGACGACCGAACTGGCAGGCCAGCCGGTCCTTCACGGAGCTACCGAAATCGACCTACCGATCAAGGTGCATCTGGAGAACTCGACCGGTGTTCTCGGACCGAGCTGCTACGTCGGTTCGAACACGAACCCGATCAAACTGCACATGATCGTCGGCACGACCAATCCGCCGCTGCCGAACAAACCGATCACGGGTAAAGAACCGACGCTCTCGTTTGACCCTGCAACGGAAATCCTCCACATCAACGGTGGGGAATACGTGGACAATTCCTTCTCGGCACCTGGTGCCAGCGGATGCGTCCTGACGCTGTTCGGCTTCATTCCGATCAGCATCAACGGCCTGGTCAACACGCAGTCGGGGCTCCCCTCGGCCGCCGGGAACAACGAAACCCGTCAGGTCATCGACACGGAACTCGGGGAAATCCCGCGGATTTATCCGTAAGGAGCGACTCTGAGTTTCTAGCGTGAAAGGAGCGTGCGGTCTTCGGGCCGCGCGCTCCTTCCTTAGGAAATCAAGCCATGACCAAATTTCGATCGACAACTCTTGCGGCGCTGGTCGTTATCGCAGCGCTCGCCGGCTGCGGGGGTAGCAACGACGGCGGCACTGGATCTACGACCGCCGGCGATACCGGCACCGCGTCGACGACCGCCGGCGATACCTCAGCGACGCCCGCCACGGTCGAGTCGTCCACCAAAGCCGCGTTCATCGTTCGAGCCGACAAGATCTGCAACGCGGCCGATGAACAGCAGGTGGAGAACTACAAGTCCTTCAAGGCAGAGCACGGCAAGAAAACCGGCTCGAAAGAGGAAGAAGAAGAACTCGTCAGGGTAGTCGGTTTGCCCGCGATTGAAACCGAGCTGGAAGAACTGCGAGCGCTTGGCGCGCCTAAAGGGGACGAGGGCGAAATCTCGGCAATACTCGACGGACTCGAGGCAGCGATCGAAGAGAGCGAAAAGAAGCCGCTCAGCACCTTCACCCCGCAAAATCCCTTTGCTGCGCCAGAAGAAAAGGCCGCCAAATACGGCCTCAAAGAATGCGGCTTCACTTAGGCGAGTCGGGCGAGTCGCCCTCTTCCTTCAGCCACTGAAGCGCTTCGGCGGCGACGTCCGATCGGGTTTCGATCAGCAGCGCCATCAGCTCGGCTTCGCAGGTCTGGGTGCCGGCGATCCAGGCGCGGCTGAGCAGGTCCCACATCGAGATCGTCCGGTTGACGGTGAGGTTGAGCGCGTCGGCGGAGTCTTCCATCAGGTCTTTGAATTCGGCTTCGATCGGCGCGAGGTCGACCGGGCCGACCATCCGCTGGCGCTTGACGGCCCGGGCGTGGACCTGGGCCTGGCCGGTGCGGGTGCCCGAGACCCAGGCCTCGTTGAGGAAGGTCTCCATCGCGATCAACTGCTCGCGGTCGAGTTCGAGCGAGTTGGCGCCCTCCTCGAGCAGGGGCCTGAGGTCCCGTTCCTTCGCGGCCAGGAGGTCGTCGGCGAAGTCTCCGCTGCCCGCAGACATCCGCGAAGTGTAGCTATATAGAAATGCCCAAGTACCTCTTCGTAAACTTTGATTCTATGGATCCGGACAAATGTCCAAGTCGGGGCTTAGAGGCCGGTGGGATGGCGGGCGACGAAGTTGCTTGCCTCGACGCCGGCGCGGTGCCAGCGGGGGCCGGTCACCCCGGGCGGCGCGTCGCGGGTGTCGAAGCGCAGGCCGGCGACGACCATGAAGACGTGGTGGGAGTTGGCGTAGACCGTGATCCAGTCGCCGGCGCCCGCTTCCCCCCAGTAGGCGAGCTGGCCGGAGACCATCGTCGTGCTCAGCAGGTCCGCCCCGTGCAGCGCGTAGCCGACGGCGCCGGAGCAGTCGTAGCCGCGCGTGAACCAGCTGACGTGCCCGCCGCCCCATACATAGGGCCGGCCGTCGATGCGGTTGGCGGCGGCGATTACCTGCTTCACCGCCGCGGGTGCGCCGGGCGGAGCGATCGCGCGGCCGTCGACCAGGCTGGCACCGCAGGTCGAGCTGGTCCGCTGGCCCGACGGCGGCAGCGAGGTGCAGCCGGCCCCCCAGGGAATGGCGCCGTCGGCGGGTGCGGCGGCGGCGCACCCCGCTCCCAACGCGGCGATCGCGATCGCCAGGCCCAGCTTTTCCCTCATCCCGTTCAAGGTCAGAGAGGCTAGTGGCTACGCTCGCAGCGTGGACCCGATGGACTGCGACGGACTGCGGATCTCGGATGAGCTCCGGTTGCGCATGCTCGCTCCCGAGGACGCCGCCGCGCTACAGGCATTGATCGCGGCCAACCGCCCCTACCTTGCCGAGTGGTTGCCCTGGGCGGCGGCCCAGACGCTTGCCGACAGTGAGGAGTTCGTGCGCGGCTCCCGCGAGCAGCTGCGCGCCGGCGATGGCATGCAGACGGCGATCGAGGCCAGTGGGGCGATCGTCGGCATGGCCGGGTTCTCCGAGCTCGACTGGGGGCGGCGCTCGGCCAGCATCGGCTACTGGCTCGCGCGCGAGTGGCAGGGGAGGGGCATCGTCACCGCCGCCGTGCGTGTACTGGCCGGGCACGCCTTCACGGTCTGGGAGCTCGACCGGGTCCAGATCCGGGCCGCGGTCGAGAACGGGCGCAGCCGCGCCGTCCCCGAGCGCCTCGGCTTCGAGCAGGAGGGCATACAGCGCCGGGCCGAACGCGTCGCCGGACGCGATCTCGACCTCGTCGTCTACGCCAGGTACCGCAATACCGACTGAGCGGCGTTGTAGCCGCCCATGCCGTGGACGCCGCCGCCGGGGGGCGTCGCCGCCGAGCAGATGAAGAGGCCGGGGCCGCCGGTCGCGTAAGGGTCGAGGGCGAGGCGGGGGCGGATCGCCATCTGCAGCGGCGTGTTGGCGCCGGTGACGATGTCGCCGCCGACGTAGTTCGGGTTCTCGGCCTCGAACTCGGCCGGGGTGCGGACGGAGGTGGCGACGATGCGCTCGCGCAGGCCGGGGGCGAAGCGTTCGATCTGGTCCAGCACCGCCTTCTCGCCGTCGCCGTCGTAGCCGCTGGGGACGTGGGCGTAGGCCCAGACGGGGTGGACGTCGCCGGCCGAGCGCTGGGGGTCGGCGAGGTACTGCTGGCAGACGAGGACGAAGGGCCGCGCCGGCATCCGCCCGCGGTTGACGTCGCGCTCGGCCGCGACGGTCTCCTCGAAGGAACCGACCGCGTGCACCGTCCCCGCTCGCCGGCACGGCTCCGCCGTCCACGGCACGCCGCCCTCGACCGCGAGGTCCACCTTGAAGGCGCCGGGGCCGTGCTTGTAGCGACGGTAGGCGCGAGCGACCCGCGCCGGCAGGCGCCCGCCGACGATCCCGGCGACCGCTCCGGGGGCAAGGTCGAAGACGACCGCGTCGGGGCTGCCGAGCTCGCCCAGGGCGCGCACCCGCACCCCCGTCTCGATCCGCCCGCCGTGCGCCCGCAGCACCGACGCCAGCGCATCGGGGATCGACTGCGAGCCCCCCGCCGCCACCGGCCAGCCGATGTGGTGGCCGGCTGCTATCAGCGCCATCCCCACCGAGGCGCTGAACGGCCGCGTCAGCGGGCTGAAGGAGTGCGCGGCGACGCCCCCGAACAGCGCCCGCGCGCCGGGCGTCAGCCAGCGCCGCGCCACCAGGGTCGCGGGCGCCGCCGCGGGCAGCCCGAAGCGCGCCAGCAGCAGCGGGTGCTTCGGCAGGTGGAGGAGCGGGCGCAGGATGTCCTCGTTGAGCGCCTCGAAGTGGGTCGAGGGGGATTCGAACAGCCGCCGCCAGGCCGCCCCGTCCTCGCCCAGCCCCGCCGCCGTCCGCTCCAGCGAGCGGACCATCGTCGCGGCGCTGCCGTCGTCGAGCGGGTGCGCGAGGTCGACCTCCGGCCAGCGCCACTCCAGCCCGTGCTCCTCCAACCCGAGTGAGAGGAAGAAGGGCGAGGAGGCCGCCGTCGGGTGCCCGGCCGAGCAGACGTCGTGGATCAGCCCCGGAACGGTCAGTTCGGCGCTGCGGGTGCCGCCGCCGATCGTCGCCGCCGCCTCCAGCACCGTCACCTCGACGCCGGCCTGCGCCAGCGCCACCGCGCAGGCCAGGCCGTTGGGCCCGGAGCCGACGACCGTGGCCGTGCTCACGAGACGGGGGCCGGGGGGCGCTCGCTCCCGACCCGGCGCGTCACCTCGACCGGGAAGTCCCAGGACTCCTCCAGCCAGGGCTGGCGCACGACCATGTCGGCGACCGCGACCGAGCCCTCCTCGACCAGCCCCGTCGCCGCGTCGTAGATGGCGTAGCGCTGGCGGCCGCTGCCGACGGCTTCGGACTCCAGCGCTATCACCCGCACCTCGCCCGGGGCGAAGCCGCAGCGCTCCTGCACCGCCTCCAGCAGCTGGCGGCCGTGGAAGTGGCCGTCGCCGAAGTTCCAGCCGTTGACGACGTTGGAGATCAGCTCCCCCTCGCGCGCGTCATATCCCTCGACGTCGTCGACCGCATGCGGCAGCAGCCCGTTCAGCGCCCGTCCGTGCGAGTGCATCGCACGGAAGGCGAGGCCCTTGTTGAGCAGGAAGTCGGCGGTCTCGGGGTCGTAGATCTCACCCACCTGCTTGCCGACCACGTGCGCCGGCTTCGTCATCCGTTCGTCGAGCCGGTCTTCGGCGCCACTCCCCTTGCGGAACAGCCACTGCGTCGTCGCCCAGTTGCCGGCGTAGTAACGCATCGACGGCAGGAAGGAGATCTTGTCGGGACGGAAGTTGCCCAGCACCGGGAGGCCGAGGCAGACGACGGCGATCATCGCGATCAGCAGCGGGTCGTCGAGCGAGGACAGCGGCACCTCGCCGTAGTGACCGAAGAGGAAGAGGGCGCCGAAGATCATGAAGATGTTCCACTCCAGCGGCACCGCGAGTGGGAACATCGAGGTGATGTTGAGGTGGAAGAGGATCATGCCGACGATCGCGATCGTGCGGACCACGTCGTTGTCCACGGTGAGGAGGAGCAGCGGCCAGCCGAACTCCTGCACGGTGCCGAAGTGCGATATCCCGGCCGCCAGCCGCGAGGGCCGCATGTCCTCCGGGTAGTCGCGCCAGAGCTTGCGCTTCAGCGCCTTCGAACCGACCAGCGGCGCGTTGCTGATCATCACCGAGACGACGAACGGGAAGTGGCGGTTCAGCTTCGAGGAGGCGGCGCCCCACCAGATGAAGATGAAGGTGAACTGCCAGGCGACGATCCACTGGTCGATCGGAAACAGGCCGACCGCCAGCATCGTCGCGTAAATCTCCGGCCGCGCCCCGAGGAAGGAGACCTTGTCGCGCAGACCCAGAAGGGCGAGCAGGGCGAGCAGCACGGCGATCCCGGCCGGCGCCATCCGTCCCGCGCCAAGCCCGTCCGCCTCGACCCCGGAGGCGAAAAGGAGGTAGAGGCCAGCTGCGAGGACGCCGGCGTAGAGGGCGACGTCGAGCGCCGTCCGCCGCGTCCCGGCGGTGAACGGGACCCGGTCGGGCCAAGGCGGCAGCCGCACCGTCCCCGGCCGCAGCCAGTACAGGGGTCCGCCGATCGGCGGCAGGAAGCGGAAGCTGAGCGGCATCGAGCCGGCGCCCAGCCCGAGGATCTCCCAAAGCAGGGTCCAGACCGCGAACTCCTGGAAGACGATCGGTTCCGTCCACCAGTCGCCGAAATCGCCGATGCCCCCAAGCCCCGACGTGGTCGAGATCGCCAGCATCGCCCCGCCGAAGTAGACGACCAGCTTGAAGGCGTAGAGCAGATAAACGAACGAGGGCGAGCCGAACCCGTTTTCACCCCAGTCCTGGACCAGCGGCTTGATCCGCGCCAGGTGCGGCTTGCGCTTCCACTCCTCGAGGTCGAACGGCGGTGGCGCGGGGGAGAGGAAGCTCATCGCCCGGCAATGCTCTCACTGTGGGGAAGGGGCGGGCAAGTTTTGCCGGAACCGGCACGCCTTTGTCTTGTTCGGTCACACCCTTCCGGCGAGGATCGGGCCGATGCCCACCGACCTGGCGCCGCCGACCAAAGAGAAGAAGCCGCGCTCAAAGCGCGGCAAGCTGCTCGATGAGGTCGACCCGAACTGGGAGCCGCTGTTGAACCTGGCGCGGATCTACGTCGACGAGTTCGCGTGGATGTACCGGCTCGAGCTGCGCGGCGGCATTCGCCTCGAGGTCTATAAGCATCTCGGCTCACGCCGGCCCCTCCTACTGACCGCCGACGGCCGCTGCTTCCATCACCGCGGCGACGGCCTCTACCGGGAGACCGATGTGGGGGAGGAATTCGACTGGGCCGTGGGCCGCACCGAGGTCTGGTGGAGTATACCCAGGTATACTGAACTCCAAGATGGCGAAAGTGATGGTTTCGATGCCCGATGAGCTCCTGGCCGAGGTCGACGGTGAAGCCGAGCGCTTGGGGAGCACCCGCAGCGCCGTGCTGCGCGGGTTCGCCGAGGCGGCCATTCAGCGACGGCGAGGGGCGCGGGCGGAGGCGGTCGCGGAGCTGATTCGGGATCACGCCGCGGATCACGGAGGGGGCGACGTAGCGCGCCTGGTCAAGGAAGGTAGGCCGTAGGCGTTGAGCGCCTTCTTGCTTGACGCCAGCGTCGTGCTCGCCGCGTTCCACACCGGCAATCGGCACAACGAGGCGGCACGAGCGGTCATGGCCGCCGACGGGCCCACGCTCGCGACTCTCGATCTCGCCCGCTACGAGGTCGTGAATGTCGCGATTCGGTCCTGGCGGGCCCCTGGGTCGGTGCCTCCGCTACTTGCCGCCATGGACCGAATTGCCGAGGACGGCGGCCTGGTGATCTCGAACAACCCACTGCTTCGGGATGCCGCCGAGCTGGCGGAGCGCCACGGCATCTCGGTCTACGACGCGTCTTACGCCGTCGCCGCCGCGCTACGCGGCCGCCGGCTGGTCAGCTGTGACGAGCGCGACTTGGTCTCGAAGGGCCTGGCGGTGCTGCCGGAGGACGCCGGCTAACGCTTCTTCTTGCCCTTGTGCGTCTTCTTCTTGACGCACTTGGGCTTGCCGCCGACCGTCTTCCTCTGCCAGCCCTTCTTGCACTTGGGCGGCGACTGCTTGGCGGCCGGTGAGGAGGCGCCGCTGCCGGCGCTCGAACCGGTACCGGCATTGCCGCTCGGGGTCGAGTTCCCGGGGGCGGAGGGGTTCTCGCTCGGCCCGTTCGGTTCTTCGCCATGCGGACCGGGGCTGGGGCCGGGACCAGGGCCGGGCCCTGGGCCCGGGTCGGGGTCAGGCCCTGAACCTTCGCATTGGGCGGTGCCGGTCGGGTTGGTGGCGACGAAGAGGCCGTTGGCGCCGCGGTTCCAGCCCAGCAGCGCGTCGCCGTTGCATCCGATCGCCAGCGAAGGCGTCGCCTGGGAGGTTTCGACGTCATTCGACGCCGCGAACTGACCGCCGGTCGGGGCGCCGAAGGTTTTCAGGAAGCCGGCGTCGTGGGCGACGAACTGCGCTTCGCCTTTGGGCCCGACGGCGATCGCGGAGCTGTTCAGGGAGGCGTTCGTGGCCAGCGGCGAGACAGAGGGCAGGGTGGGGCCGAGCCCTGCCGCCAGCGCGGACGGTTCCCGCGTCGCCATCGCGACGACGCCGTTGCGCAATGCGATCCGCACGTTGCGAGCGGTCACGGTGCCGGGATGGGCGATGGCGTTGCCGTTGCCGAGCGAAACCCGGGTCTCGAACGCGGCCGAGTCGAAGCAGTAGTCGCTTTCCTGGACCCCCGGGAAGTCGCAGACCGCATCGCTTTCCGTCACCGCGTCTTCCAACCCGCGCAGGATCAGCGCCGTCCTGCCGGTGTCCGGGTCGACCTCGAAACCGAACGGCCACCAGTACGGCAGGTTCGCGGTGGGGGTCACGTTCCAGCCGACGTTGGGCCGCGGCGTGATCGCTTTCGTATCGCCGGGGGTGGCGACCTTGACTCCGCACACCCCCTTCTCGTTGCTCCCCGACTGGTCCGGCGGCACCAGGTCGGTCACCTCTTCCTTGAAGGACGCGTAGGGGTCGTTCCAGGCGACGATCGGGGCGCCGCTCGGGAGCATGCCGGCGATCACGTTGGAGCCCGGAAGGCAGGCATTGAAGCCCGCGGGGTCGGCGGGCTGGCCGAGGTCGATCGAGGCCAGCAGCGAAGACGAGCCCGGCCAGGTCACGTCGCTCGTCGGGGCGTAGACGATCTGGTCGACGGCGCGCACCCCCGGCGCGCTCTTGCGAGTCCAGACCGCCGCGGCCTGCCCGCTGGCCGAGATCACGGCGAACGGACCGGTGCCGAGCTGCTCCGGATTGTCGAGTTTGGCCGGGCTGCCCCAGGCTTTGCCGGCGGGACGGTAGGCCGCCCACACGGTTGGCTTCCCACCCTCGAAAGCGCCCTGCCAGGTCGCCACGGCGGCGCCGTTGCGGGCGAAGGCGAAGCGACCGTTATTGATCGGGCCGAAGACCTTCGCCCGGGTCCAGGCGGAGACGCCGGGTGCGCGGGTCAGGTCGTAGAGGCCCTGGCCGTCGGGTGCGGTGATGGCCAGGAAGCCGAGGCGCTGGGTCCCGTCTTCCTCGATGGCGACGACGACGTTGCTGGTGCTGGAGTAGCCGGTGACCTGGGTGGCGCCGCTCCAGGTGGCCAGGGCCGGCACCGCCGCTGCCAGAAGCGCCGTCGCCACGATTGCCAAGGCGACGCCAGCCGTTCGCAGTCTCGAGACGCTCCCCAGGCTCACCGCGGCGATGCTAGAGGAGCAGAAAGGGAAAATGGTGCGCATAAAGCCTTTTCTCGTACTTTTCTCGGCCTTCGCGCTGGCCATCGGCTGGGGCTCCTCGAGCGAGGGGAAGGCCGCCCCGGTGCCGGCCTTCCACGGGCGGGCCACCCCGATCGACGCGGCGACCCGGGCGCGGATGAGCGGGGTCTCCTGGCACCGCGGCTGTCCGGTCGGGTTCGGCGAGCTGCGCCTGCTGACGGTCAGCCACTGGGGCTTCGACGGCCGGGTCCACCGTGGCCGCCTGGTCGTCAACCGCGATGCCGCCGGTGACATGCTCGTCGCGATGCGGTCCCTGTTCCGTGCCCGCTACCCGATCCGGCAGATGCGGCTGGTCGACGCCTACGGCGGCGACGACCACCGCAGCATGGCCGCCGACAACACCTCCGCTTTCAACTGCCGCTTCGTCGCCGGCAGCGGCGGCGTCTGGTCCGAACACGCCTATGGCCACGCGATCGACGTCAACCCGATCGAGAACCCGTACGTGACCGCCTCGGGCTACGTCTCACCGCCGGCCGGGGCGCCCTATGTCAATCGGGGCAAGCGAGCCCAGGGATTGATCCACCGCGGCGGTGACGTTGTCGCGGCGTTCGCCGCCGTCGGCTGGGAGTGGGGCGGCGCCTGGCCCTGGCCGAAGGACTACCAGCACTTCTCCGCGACCGGTCACTAGCGCGAGGTTGAGGACTTACTGTTGCTCCAACCCCACTAAGTCCTCAGACAGCCGGCGTGTAGGTGCTGACCTGGACGCCGCTCGGGAAGGCCTGGGTCTCGGCCAGCGCCCATGCCTTCTTTTCCGGCGACTCGGGGAAGACCTTGATCCCGGAGCCGAGGATGACCGGGAAGACCATCAGCCGCAGCTCGTCGACGAGGTCCCTCTCTATAAGGGCATGAACCAGGGTCCTGCTGCCGGCGACGAGGATCGGGCCGCCGTCGCCCTCCTTGAGCTTCGCCACCTCGGTCGCGAGGTCGCCCTTCAGCACCGTCGAGTTGTTCCAGTCCAGCTCGTCGAGAGTCGAGGTCACCACGTGCTTCGGCATCGAGTTCATCTTGTCGGCGAACTCGCCCTCGCGCTCGGGCCAGGCAGCGGCGAAGCCGTCGTAGGTCACCCGGCCGAGCAGGAGCGCGCCGGCTTCCAGCGTCTCCTCCAGCTTGAACCGCATCTGCTCGGGCCCCATGAAGTCGCCGACCCAGCCGCTGTGCGGGTAGCCCGGCTCGCCGCCGGGGGCCTCCATCACCCCGTCGAGGGAGACGAACTCGGTGACGATCAGCTTCCGCATCAGGTCCCGAGCGTAATCACGTGCGCGGTGGTCGGGTCGACGCTGCCCTCGATCACGTCGAGGTAGGCCTCGCGGACCCCCTCGAACCCCTCGCCCGGGATCGTCCGCAGCCAGCCGCCGGTCCACTCGCAGAAGGGGTGCCAGGCGTCGGCGACGCGGCGCTCGAGCTCGGCGGGACCCCAGTCCTCGCTGCGCTTGGTGACCCGGGACGGGGCGAAGAAGAAGCTCGGCGTCGGTCCCGGCAGCTCGACGTCGCCGCCCCCAAACTCCTCCCAGTGGGTGACGCCCACGGCCATGCTGTGAACCAGCTGGTCGCCGAAGTGGGAGTGGACCGCCTGGCGCACCTCGGCATCGCCGGCGACGTCGACGTAGGTGGCGGGCCCCGCCTCGAGCGAGTCGATCGCGTCGTAGGCGACGGTGCGGCCGTAGATCCCCAAGCCATCGACAAACCCGGCGCTGCGCGGTGAGGTCAGGCCGACCAGCTCGACCCCCGCGCGCTGCGCCAGGAGGAAGGCGGCGGCGATCGCGGTCTTGCTCGAAGCGCTGGAGATCAGGATCGGGCCGCGTTCGATCAGCCCCTCGTCGGCGAGCTGGTCGTCGATCAGGAAGGAGGTGAAGAAGAGCGGCCGCAGCAGCATCTGCATCGCCTCGGTGTCGGCGCGGTAGAAGGGGTCCGCGCCGGTCGCCAGGAAGCGGTGATAGGCCGACGGCAGCGCCGCCCGGTGCGGCGAGCGGTCGACGAACCCAACCGCGCCGGCGCTCCCCGGGGTCACGACCAGGTGCGAGGACGGCGGCAGGTACCCGTATAGCCGCGTGCCCGGCTCGACCCCGTCGGCCTCGCTGCGCTCGACCTCGGCGAAGCCCCACATCGGCACCCGCCCCCAGCCGTCGGCGGCCGGGAAGAAGTCCCAGTAGGACATCGCCTCGCCCATCACCGCGTAGGTGATGTTGTTCGCGGTCAACCCGAAGCTGTCGACCCGCAGCAGCGCCCGGCCCGGCTCCAGCTCGGGCGGAGCCGACTCGGCGATGCGGCACTCGCGCAGATCGCCGCGCTTGACGAGGAAGTCAGTCATCGACCTGGGATGCTCTCACCTCGATGGAGCAAGTCCAAGCCAACAGCGCCTACGGCGGCGAGTTCGTCTCCGTCGCCCGCGGGCGCTTCCGGCGTGCCGACGGCGACGAGGTCGAGCGCGAAGTCGTCATCCACCCGGGTTCGGTCGGGATCCTCGCCCACGACGAGGAGCACGTCCACCTGGTCCGCCAGCCGCGCGAGGCGGTGGGCGAGGACGGGCTGCTGGAGATCCCAGCCGGCACCCTCGACGTCGACGGCGAGTCCGCCCTCGAGTGCGCCCAGCGCGAGCTCCGCGAGGAGGTCGGCCTGCGGGCCGAGCATTGGAGCGAGCTGCAGGCGATCTACCCCAGCCCCGGCTACCTCAGCGAGCGGCACACGATCTTCGCGGCGACCGGGCTGGCGCCGGCACCCGGCGAGACCGACGAGACCGAGGCGATTGAGGTCGTGCGATTGCCGCTGGTCGAGCTCGACGCGGCGCTGGAGCGGATCGAGGACGCCAAGACCCTGATCGCGTTGCTGTTGCTGCGCGAGAAGCTGCGGGGCGCCGCCCGGTGAGCGGCGATCCCGAGCTGCCCCTGGCCGGCGGCTGCATGTGCGGAGCCGTCCGCTTCGAGGTCTCCGAGCCCTTGCTCGGCGCCCTCTACTGCCACTGCACCCGTTGCCAGCGCCGCACCGGCACCGGCTTCTCGGTCAGCGCATTGACCGCACCGGGTTCCTACCGCACCGTCGCCGGCGCCGGCAGCATCGGCTCCTGGGACCCGGGCGACGGCGGCTGGGTCAAGGCCTTCTGCCACGAGTGCGGCAGCCAGCTCTTCACCACCAATCCCGGGAACCCCGAGCTGGTCTCGATCCGCCTGGGGGCGCTCGACGGCGATCCCGGCATCCGCCCCAGCGCGCACCAGTTCGTCGACTACGCGCCGGCCTGGTCGCCAATTCCCGACGACGGCCTGCCCCGGTTCCCGGAGCGGATCACGCCGGGGGCGACGCCGCCCGACCCGCGTTGACCTAGGCGAGGCCGAACTGCTCGCGATTCGCCGCGGGAACGAGCTCGACGTACTCACGGTGGCGCTCGATGTAGCCGTTGACGAAGGGGCAGAACGGCAGCACCGCCAGCCCCCGCTCGCGGGCGTCGTCGAGCGCGAACGAGATCAGGCGGCTCGCCAGCCCCTGCCCCTCGAAGCGGTCGTCGACCTCGGTGTGGGTGAAGGCGATCAGCCCCGGCCGCGCCCGGTACTGCGCGAAGCCGGCCACCTCGTCCCCCACCCGCACCTCGTAGCGCTGCTGGTCGGCGTTGTCGGCGAGGGTTATCGCGGGCTCGGTGCTCACGCCGACATTGTGACCGGGCCGCCGCCCCGGTTCGCGCCGCCCCGGTTCGGGTACCCATTCCCCAGGCAGGGCCAAGGGAGCAAGTAGGAGGAACGCATGGACACCAAGGCAGATAGAGGCGGCATCGGTGGGATCTCCGTCGGCGGCATCATCGTCATCGTCGGGATCGTTCTGATGATCGTCTGGAGCTTCTGGATCGGGCTGGTCGTGACGCTCGTCGGGCTCATCGCCTTCGGGGGCTTTGCCCGCGGCAAGTGGTACTGACGGCCGCGTGAACCGGATCCACGTGCTCGAGCGGCAGCAGCGGGTCGGGCTGCCGGTCGAGCGCGCCTTCGAGTTCTACGGCGACGCCTTCAACCTCGAGGCGATCACGCCGCCCTGGCTCGGCTTCGCGGTGACGACGCCGGCGCCGGTGACGATGGCCGCGGGCGCCCGCCTCGACTACCGGTTGCGCCTGCACGGGGTGCCGGTGCGCTGGCGGACGCGGATCGAGGCCTGGGAGCCACCGCACCGTTTTGTCGACGTCCAGGTCAGCGGGCCCTACGCGCTGTGGGAGCACACGCACGAGTTCGAGCCGGCCGCCGAAGGGGCGACGACGATCCGCGACCGGGTCCGCTACGCGCTGCCACTCGGTCCGCTCGGCGAGCTCGCCCACCGCCTCTTCGTGCGGCGCGACGTGGAGCGAATCTTCGACTACCGCCGCGAGGCGGTGGCCGAGCGCCTCGCCGAATAGCATCCCGCGCCGATGAGCCCCTCCTTCGCCTCCTACATCGGCGGCTGCGCTGCCGTGATCGGGATCGTCGCCGCGGTCGGACTCGGCGGCTACTGGCTGCGGCGCTGGATCGTGCCGGAATTCTCCGGGGCGCTGGCGCGGCTCGCCGACGCCACCCTGGCGACCGGCCTGCTGGTGATGTCGCTGCAGATCCTCGGCACCCTCAGCCTCCTGCGGCTGGGCTGGATTGTCCTCTTCACGATCGCCCTCGGCCTGCTCGCGGCGCTGCTTGGCTGGCGCCAGGCGCCGCGTGGCGGCAGCCGCGAAGTCTCGGCCCCGCAGGTGACAACGGTCGCGCTCTTCATCGCCCTCGCCGTCGCCTCCTTCACCGTCGCCGAGTGGACCTTCCCCTCCCAGCTCAGCCTCGACCAGGGGATGTTCGGCGGCGACACCACCTGGTACCACATGCCCTTCGCGGCGCGGATCGCCCAGGAACACTCGATCGCGCACGTCCTCTACACGGACCCGCTGCGGCTTGCCGTCTGGTTCTACCCGCAGAGCTCCGAACTCGTCCACGGCGCCGGGATCGTCCTCTTCAAGAGCGATTGGCTCTCGCCGCTGATCAACCTCGTCTGGGTGGCGATCGCATTGCTCGGCGCCTTCTGCGTCGGCCGTCCCTACAAAGTCGGCCCGGCGACGCTGGTCGCGGGGGCGCTGGTGCTCGACGCGGGGGTGATGATCGAGACGCAGCCGGGGGAGGGGCGCAACGACATCATGGGGCTCGCCTTCCTGATTGCCTTCGTCGCCTTCCTGATCAACGCCCACCAGCGCCGGGCTCCCTCCAGTGGCGCGGTCCAAGACGAACCCGACCGCGACGCGCCGCTGCTCGACAAGGGCCCGCTGGTCATCGCCGGGGTCGCCGCCGGGCTGGCGATCTCGGTCAAGCTGACCTTGCTGGTCCCGGTCGTCGTGATCGGGCTCGGCGTAATCGCCTTCAGCGGCCGCGGCCGCCGCTTCACCACCGCCTGGGTATTGGCCCTCTCGACCTTCGTCGCCGGCGGCTACTGGTACGTGCGGGCGGCGATCAAGACCGGCGGCAACCCGACGCCGCAGATCGGCTTCGGCCCGCTGCACCTGCCGCGGCCGGACCAGATGCCGCTCGACCCGCGCCCGCGCTTCTCCGTCGCCGACTACCTGACCGAGCCGACGATCTACCGCAAGTGGTTCTTCCCCCAGCTCGACAACGCGCTGGGGCCGCTCTGGCCGCTGATCCTGATCGTCGCCGGTGCCGCCGCCATCTACATCGCCTGGCGCTCGCGCAACATCATCTTGCGGGTGATCGCCGTGGCGGCGCTGGCGACCGCGGTCGTCTACGTCTTCACCCCGCTCACCGCCGCCGGTCAGGAAGGGGCGCCGACGGGCTTCTTCACCAACACCCGCTACCTGGCGCCGGGCCTGCTGCTGGCGCTGCTGCTGCTGCCGATCGCGCGGCCGCTGCGGGCACCCGACCGCCGCGCCTGGCTGACCCTGCTCTTCCTCACCGGTGTCTACGCGATCACGGTGTTGACGACGCCGCGCTGGTACCCCGGCTTCATCGTCGGCACCCTCTTCCTCACCCTGGCCCTGGTCTGGGCCCCGGCCGGCCTCGGGTTGGCGCGCTCGCGGCGGCTGGTCAGCCGCACGGTAGTGCTCGTGGCCGGCGGCGCGGTGCTGCTGCTGGCGGTCGTGCTCGGTCGCGCCCAGGAGGTGCAGTTCTACAACCACCACTACACGCGCTCGACCCTCTTCCTGCAGGAAGGCGGGCCGCAGAAAGCCTACGATTTCGCCCGCCGCCAGCACGGCAAACGGATCGGGATCGCCGGCTCCAGCGAGATCATCTTCGGCCAGTACGGCTTCTACGGCGAGGATGTGGACAA
Organism: uncultured Solirubrobacterales bacterium; assembly: GCA_963735255.1. Taxonomy (GTDB): domain Bacteria; phylum Actinomycetota; class Thermoleophilia; order Solirubrobacterales; family 70-9; genus VAYN01. The sequence goes on from CAVTKC010000002.1 coordinate 104,371, forward strand.
CTACGTCCAGTACATCGGCGTGCCCGGCCCGACCGGCACCTACCGGCTGGCGACCAGCTGCGAGCAGTTCCGCCGCCGCATCAACGCCGGCGACTACGACTACCTCATCCTCAGCCAGTACACGGAGGACGTCGGCCCCTACAACGCCGAAGTTCCGAACCCGTACCAGTTCCCGATCTACGCCTGGATCAAAAACGACCCGGCGGTGGAACTGCTGATCGAAGAGCCCGACATCTACCCCGAGCCCGACTACGTCTTCAAGGTCAAGGGGAAGCTCGACCCGGGCGGCTGCGCGCCCGAAGGCGCGGAATCCTAGCCCTCGAATCGCCGAAAGTCAAGAACTTCAGATCAATCAAGGATCGTCTTGACAACGCATAGGTCGGCCTTATCATTCAGGACTTCCTATGCATGTTCATCGCCCCACAGAGCAGATGCGCAGCGGTAATTGCCGGGGCTGCTACGTGCCGGGAATTTCATGCGCCCGTAGTTCAACTGGTCAAAGGTCTGCAAAAAGCGAAACCCTCACATCTCAATACCTTGCTCCTGAAAGCGACACTAATCGTGGAGAAGATCGATGTCGGCAAAGCGGTGAGCTGGTAGCGCCCGAGTACCGAGCGCGAGGCCGAGGCGGAGCAAGTCATGGCCTAAAGAGCAGCGGCCTTTTAAGCCGCAAATGCGGGTTCGAGTCCCGTCGGGCGCGCTCTTGCGAAGCTGGTGTCGACAGGGGTGTCCTCAACGCCTGCAGGAAACGCAAACGGGGGTCGCTCGAGTGACCGCCGACCCTCTTGATCTGTGCCGGCAGTGTGAGGCGATCGTGGCGGAGTTGGGTGCATCTGAGCACTGCACCGCGATCGAGGCGCGCAGACATGAGGGTCACCAGGCGGACCTGCGGCTGATCTTCGACGACCGTGGCTGGCTGCAGTCGGAGGGCGGCGACAACCTCGTCTCCGTGCTCGACGACCACCCTTCGATCGAGAGCGCCAAGCGCCGCAAGTCGACGATCCACATCCGCTTCGAGGATGAGGCGCTGGTGGACCTGGAGCGGCGGCTGGGCGCGGGTGAGCCGGCGGGGATGCGGCCGGGCAACGCCTTCGCCGGGCAGCGGGTGACGATCAGCTATCTCGGTCCCAACACCAACAAGGCGCTTCACGTCGGGCACCTGCGCAACGTCATCGTCGGCGAGGCGCTCTCCTCGGCCTACGCCGCCGCCGGCGTCACCGTGCGGCGCCACAACCTGGTCGGCGACATCGGCCGCCGCGTCTGCGAGGCGATGGGCGGCTACGTCAAATCGCACGCGGGGGAGAGTCCCGAGGACGGCGGGCTCGCGGGCGATCGATTCGTCGAGTACTGCTGCCGCGACTACTACGGCGATATTGGCGAGAACGGGGCCGGCGCCGAGATGCGGAAGATGCTGGGCGACCCCAACGCCGAGGAGCGCACGAAGATCGGCGACCTCGCCGACACGCTGATGGAAGAGTGGTTGGCCGGCTCGGAGGACGAGCGCGAGCTCTGGGGCCGGATGCGCGGCTGGGTGCTCGACGGCCATGAGCGCACCCTGGCGCGGATGGGGATCAGCATCGACCACCACGACTTCGAGTCCGAGAACCTCGACCGCGCGACCGCCCTGCTCGACGAAGGCGTCGCCAACGGGATCGTCGAACGCGAGGAGTCCGGCGCCGTCGTCTACCGCAGCGAGCGCTCGGAGTACCCGACGATGGTCCTGATCCGCGAGGACGGCTGCCCGACCGAGCACGCGCGGCTGCTCGGCACCTACGACCGCATCCTCGACGAGCTCGAACCCGGCGAACCGTACGTGGAGGTCGCGGGCTACGAGTGGCAGCCGCCGGTGACAGTGCTGTGCGAGGTGCACGAACGGCTGCGGCCGGGGACGCGCAACGAAACACACCAGCGCCTCTACCACGCGGCGGTGACCTGGGCCGGCGGCGAGAAGATCGGCTCCAGCAGCGGCGACGTCCTCTGGATCGACGACTTCCTCGACGAGGTCGCGGCGGCGCCGGCGGTCGGTGCCCTGGAGGAGATCTCCGGCGGCACGGTGCCGCGCGAGGAGATCGCCGACCTGCTCGTCCGCGGGACCTTCCTCGGGGCGCCGACCTCGCGCTCGCTGCCGTTCTCGCGCGAGGCGCTGACCGAGTCGCAGCCGGGGCCCGGCTGGACCATCGCCGAGGCCTGGTGCCGGGCCCAGCACGGCGAGGCCGCCGGCGAGGCAGACGAGCCGATCGCCCGCACCACCGTCCTGCAGTCCCAGCAGTACTGGCGGGCGCTGCGCCGCACCGTCGAGAAGCGTGACGTCACCACCCTGTCGCGCTACCTGGTCGGCCTCTCGGAAGTCTCGATGGACGGCGCGGAGCCGGGCCCGGCGGCGGCGCCGGTGCTGAAGCGCGTGCTCGGCAGCCTCGGGTTCGTCGCCGGCAGGTCCGACCGCCCGCTTCAGCGGGCCGAGACCGCGGTAGCCGTGCAAGAGGTCGGCACCGCGTAACTCCCACAGCAAAGGGGGTCGAAGATGAACCCCAGGTCAGCGAGGACCGGTCAGCGCCCGGCGGACGATCGCCGGGTGGCGGGCGACCTTCGGGCCGAGCACGAGGGCGAACAGGGTCAGCGCCAGCCAGGGGCGGAGGTGGGGGCTGATCCGCTGGATGCGCCCGTCGGGAGCGAGGTCGAAGACCATCGCGTCGGTCATCCGGATCCCGGCGACGCGCGCTTCGCCGACGGCGACGTGGCCGGTTCCCTCGCCGACCCTCCTGGTCCAGCGCAGTCCGTTCAGGGTGCCGTAGACGGCGCCCAGCAGAACGCGGACGTCCGCCGCGCCGCGGAAGACCATGCGGCCGGAGATCGGGGAGACGACCTCGACGTCGGGGGCGAGCGTCTCCATGAACCCGTCGACGTCCCCCGCCTCGGTGGCGGCCAGGTAGCGGGAGAGGGCGTCATCCATGAGGCGACATCTTAGGTCGCCTTCCAGGCCTGCTCGAACTGCCGCATCAGCGCCGGGTAGACGATCAGGTATCGGAACGGCTTGATCGCCGCCATGTAGGCCTGGCCGAAGCGGCCGCGCGGCTTTACGTAGACGGCCATCTGGCCCTGGTAGCGCCCGTCGCCCTGGTCGGCCCAGGCCAGGTGCGCGATGCCGTGCACGGTCTGGTTCGAGACCTCGGCGGCGGCCTCGAGATCGGTCCGGTAGAGGGGAGAGAAGGGCAGCGAGCCGAAGTCCATGGCCGAGGCCGTGCCGCGCAGGTCCGGCGGCAGCCGCTCGCTCAGCGACGTTTCCCGCGTACCGGGGATCGGCAGCCCATCCGGGGCGACGTCGGCGCCGGCGGGGACCCGGATCCGGCCGAGGTCGAACCACTCGCCGAGGCGATCGCGCAGCTGCCAGAGGAAGCGGGTGGCGGCGGACTCGGAGTTGGCGGGGTTGACGGAGCCCAGCATCCCCAGCAGTTTCGGGAAGTCCTCCGCGCCGCCGTAGGCCGGCAGCGCCCAGACGTCCTCCAGGACGAAGTCCGCGGCGATCTCGCGGATGCGCCAGGGCCCGGCTTCGTGAACCGAGTTCGGGATCCGACCGCTTTCCATAGATCCATACGGCATCGTATGGACGATGCTAGGCGGCGGGCTTGCGCTTGTCAATACGGTGCCGTATAGATATCCGGGTGGCGAAGGTTCGGACTCCCCGCGGTGACTGGGTCGAGGCGGCGATGCGGGCTCTGGCCGCCGGCGGCCCCGACGCCGTCCGCGTCGAGGCCCTGGCCAAGGACCTCGGGGTCTCCAAGGGCGGCTTCTACTGGCACTTCGACGACCGCCGGGCGCTGCTCGAGGAGACGCTCGATGCCTGGGAGCAGAGCGGCACCGAGGACGTGATCGCGAGCGTCGCCAGCGACCCACCCGACGGGCGGGGGAAGGTGCGGCGCCTGTTCGAGCTGGCGCCGGCGGCACAGGGCCTGTTCGCGGTGGAGTTGGCGCTGCGGGACTGGTCGCGCCGCGACGCCGACGTCGCCGCCCGCTTGCACCGGGTCGACAACCGCCGCATGGCCTTCCTGCGCTCGCTGTTCGGGGAGTTCGTCGCCGACGAGGACGACGCCGAGGCCCGGGCGATGCTCGCCTACTCGCTGTTCATCGGCAGCTACTTCGTCGCCACCGAGCATGGCCGCAGGTCACGGGCGGATGTGCGGCGGCTCGCCGTCGACCGGCTCCTCAGCGAGTCTTGGGACCGATGAACCGCCCGGTGCTGATCTTCGACGGCGACTGCGCCTTCTGCACCAGCTGCGTGCATTTCCTCGAACGGAGAGTCCACCCGGAGGCCGAGATCGTCGCCTGGCAGTTCGCCGACCTCGCCGGGCTGGGGGTGACCGAGCAGGAGGCGAGCGACGCCGTGCAGTGGGTCGGGCGCGACGGCGGCGTTCGCTCGGGCCACGAGGCGATCGCCGCGATGCTGGCCAGCGCCGGCCCGGTCTGGCGGCTGGCAGGCCGCATCCTCGTCCTGCCGGGGATCTCCTGGGCGGCGGCGCGGTCCTACCGGCTGATCGCCGACAACCGCCAGCGGCTGCCGGGCGGCACGCCCGCCTGCGCGGTCCGGCGCGACGCCTGAGGGCAGCCGGGATGCCGCGCTAGCGGCGGCCTTCGGCCCGCGCCCGCAGCAGCTCGCGTTCGCGCTCGTTGGCGCTGAGCGCGGCGGCGCGGGCGAACTCGGCGCTCGCCTCTTCCTCGCGGCCGAGGCGCTCCAGCAGCTCGCCCCGCGCCGCCGGCAGCAGGTGGTAGCCGTCGAGCTCCGCCTCGCTGGCCAGCCCTTCGAGCAGCTCCAGGCCCGCCGCGGGGCCGAAGGCCATCCCCACCGCGACGGCGCGGTTGAGGCGCACCACCGGCGAGCCGGTGAGCGCGGCCAGCCCGTCGTAGAGGGCGGCGATCCGCTCCCAGTCGGTCTGCTCCGGGGCCCGCGCCCGCGCGTGGCAGGCGGCGATCGCGGCCTGCAGCGTGTAGGGACCGAGCGGGCGACCCAGCGCCTCGGCCCGCTCCAATGCCTTCAGGCCGCGCCCGATCAGGACGAAGTCCCAGCGCGAGCGGTCCTGCTCGAGCAGCGGGATCGCCTCGCCGCCGGGGCCGGTGCGGGCCCCGAAGCGGGCCGCCTGCAGCTCCATCAGCGCGACCAGGCCCAGCGCCTCCGGCTCGCGCGGGGCCAGCCCGACCAGGATCCGGCCCAGCCGCATCGCCTCCGCGCAGAGGTCGGCGCGGATCCAGTCCGCGCCGGCGCTGGCCGCGTAGCCCTCGTTGTAGATCGCGTAGATCACCTCAAGCACCGAGGCCAGCCGCTGCTCGCGCTCGGCAGCGCCGGGGACCTCGATCGGCACCCGCGCCTCGGCCAGGGTCCGCTTCGCGCGCACGATCCGCTGCGCCACCGTCGACTCCTTGGCGAGGAAGGCGTGGGCGATCTCCGCCGTGGTCAGGGAGCCGACCAGGCGCAGGGTCAGCGCCACCCGCGCCTCCTTCGCGAGCACGGGGTGGCAGGCGGTGAAGATCAGGCTCAGCAGCTCGTCTTCGATCTCGTCGTCGGCCGCCGCGGCCGGGTCGACCTCATCGAAGCGTGCTCGCAGCTCGACTTCGCGCCCCAGCTCCTCCTGCTTGCGAGTAGCCATCTCGCGGTGGCGCATGCCGTCGATCGCGCGGTTCTTAGCCGTCGTCATCAGCCAGGCGCCGGGGTTGTCGGGGATGCCGCCCTGGGGCCACTGCTCGAGGGCGACGACGAGCGCGTCCTGGGCGAGGTCCTCGGCGACGCCGACGTCGCCGGTCATCCGCGCCAGCCCGGCGATCAGCCGGGCCGACTCGATCCTCCAGACCGCGTCGATCGCGCGGCGGGCGTCCTGCTCGCTCATCGTCTCGCCCGCCGCGCCCTCCCGCGGCTTACTGGTTCTGCTCCGCCTGGGCGCGCAGCCGCTGCTCCTGCTCGCGCAGCTCCGGCGTCAGCTCGTCGCCGAAGTCCTCGGTCTCGAAGACCTGGCGGATTTCGATCTCGCCACCCTCGTTGTGCGGGTTCGGGCAGCGCTTGATCCACTCAACGGCCTCGTCGAGGGAGCGCACCTCCAGCAGCCAGAAGCCGGCGATCAGCTCCTTGGTCTCAGCGAAGGGACCGTCGACCACGGTGCGCTCGCCCTCGTCGCCGAAGCTGACCCGGGCGCCCTTCGAGGTCGGGTGCAGGCCCTCACCGGCCAGCATCACGCCGGCCTTGACCAGCTCTTCGTTGAACTTGCCCATCTCCGTGAGCATCTCCTCGCTCGGCATCACGCCGGCCTCGGAGTCCTTCGTCGCCTTGACCATCGCCATCACTCTCATCGTCGGGTCCTTTCGTCTCGTTCGCGGGGCTCGGTCACCCGATATTCCCGCCTCTACCCACTACGACGAGCGGAAGGCGGCGAAATCGACACGACTTTCGAACCGGTCGATTTCGTGGCCTAGAGCGCCGGGCAGACGTGGCCGGTCTGCCGCAGGCAGACGCCGTCTTCGATCGCGAACTGGATGTCGTAGCGCTCGTTGGTCTGCGCCTTGCTCTCGCCGCGCCTGGAGACGGTGAAGAGGATGACGTCGGTGTTGCCCAGCGACCCGCCTTCGAGGCTGTGGTTGAGGATCTGCTTGTGGGGCCCGTGGAAGCCGTAGCCGGGCACCCCCGGCAGCCGCTTGGCGGCGCTGCGATTGACGGAGAGGAAGAAGCGGAAGGTCTCGCCGAGGCTGCCGTGGACGCGCCCGATCAGGGTGTTGGCGACCCCGGCCGGTTCGCGCAGGTCGATCTCGTACGGCAGCGCTTCGATCCCCGCCCGTGCCGCCGCCATGCTTTCCGGGTTGGGCGCGGCGGTGAAGGTCGCTTCCGTCCGCGGGCACCCCGGCAGCTGCCGTTCGACCGAGACGACCTTGCCTTCGACGCGGTCGGGGGCGACGAAGGTGCCCTCGAAGGTCTGGCCGCGGGGATCCTCGAAGAGCCAGTGGCCGTTTTGATCGATCGCCAGGTCGGCGCTCTTGTCCTTCGATTCGAAGACTCCGCAGAAGCCCCAGCGGAAGGCGAACTGAGTGTCGGTGACGCGCCCGTCCTCGACCGTGAAGTGAAGCGGTAGCCCGACCGACGTTTCACCCCGCCAGTCGCCCTCCACCGGCACGATCCCCTCGGCCGAGGCAGCCGCGGCGCCGCTCAGGAGCGCCAGCGCGACCAGCAAGGCGGGGAGACTTCGCATGCCCCCAACATAGCCCCTGCGGAACCCCGTACTTTCACTGGCTGATGTGGGTTCAGCGAACGATCCGGCTGCCGCCGCGGCCGCGCGGCTTCCACCTCGTCACCGCCGAGGTGCTCGACGTTCTGCCCGAGCTGGGCGAGATCTCGGTCGGCATCCTGCACCTGCTGATCCAGCACACCTCGGCCTCGCTGACCCTGAGTGAGAACGCCTCGCCGGAAGTGCGCCGCGACTTCGAGTCCTGGTTCGACCGCGCCGTCCCGGAAGGCGCCCCCTACTGGACCCACACCCTCGAGGGCGAAGACGACATGCCGGCTCACATCAAGGCGGCGCTGCTGGGCCCGACCCTGACCCTGCCGATCGCCGACGGCCGTCCCGCGCTGGGGACGTGGCAGGGCATCTACCTCTGCGAGCACCGCGATAGTGGCGGCCCCCGTTCGCTCGTTGCCACCGCCTGGGGCGAGCGCTAACCGGCTAGGTGTACAGCGCCTCGATCTCCGCCTCGTACTTGGCGGCGATCGGCCGCCGTTTCAGCTTCATCGTCGGGGTCAGCTCCTCGCCGCCGGGGACCCATTCCTCCTCGACCAGCTCGTAGCGCTTGATCTGCTCGACCCGCGATAGGCGCTCGTTGGCGTCCGCTACTCCTTGCTCGATCTCGGCCACGACCTCGGCGTCGCCGGGGCCGAGCCCGCGTGCCGCCAGGGTTTCGTGGTCGAGGGTGATCAGGGCCACGTTGTAAGGGCGGCGGTCGCCGATCGCGACCGCCTGGGCGATCAGCGGCGTCGCCGTCTTCAGCTTCGCCTCGATGTTCGCCGGCGACATGTTCTTGCCGGCCGCGTTGATGATCAGCTCCTTCTTGCGGTCGACGATCTTCAGGTAGCCCGCCTCGTCGAATTCGCCGATGTCGCCGCTGAGCAGCCAGCCGTCCTCGGTCAGCGCCTCCGCCGTGCGCTCGGGCATGTTGCGGTAGCCCCTCATCACGATCGGCCCGCGGATCATCACCTCGCCGTCGTCGGCCAGCTTCACCTCGATTCCGGGCAGGGGCGGTCCCACCGTCCCCACCCGGATGCGGCCGGGCGGGTTCAGGGTCACGGTCGCGCTCGCCTCCGACATTCCCCACAGCTCGCAGATCTCGATCCCGATCGCGAGGAAGAACTCGATCACCTCGGGTGGGGTGGGGGCGGCGCTGACGCCGAACCACTCGACCTGGTCGAGGCCGACGACGCTGCGGATCTTCGAGAAGACGAGCTCGTCGGCCCGCGCCCATTCGGCCTGCAGCTCAGCGGGGACCTCGCCCTCCATATAGGCGGCGACCCAGCGGCGGCCGATCTCCATCGCCCACTCGGTGGCCCTGGTCTTCTCGGCGTCGGTCTCGACCGCCATGCCGGTTTCCAGCGCCGCCTTCAGCTTTTCGAAGATCCGCGGGACGCCGCTCCAGACGGTCGGCCTGACCTCGATCGAGTAGGCGATCATCTGGCGCACGTCGGGGCAGCAGTAGATGCAGCCGCCGAAGACCATCTGCGCGTAGAGGCAGGCGTAGCGGTCGGCGATGTGGGCGCTCGGCAGGTAGGAGATGATCCGCGGCTCCGGGGTCGGCGTGTACACCGGAGCCGTCGCCCGCCAGCCGCCCATGATGTTGTCGTGGGTCAGCTGCACGCCCTTCGGCGGCCCGGTCGTGCCCGAGGTGTAGATCAGGCAGAGCACGTCCTCGGGCTCGACCGCCCGCCAGGCGGCCTCGAAGTCGAAGCCGGGGTCGCCCATCGCCTCCAGCTCCTCGATCGCGATCGTGCCCGCCGGCGCCTCGCCGCCGATCACGACGACGTGCTCGAGGGTGTCGACCCGCTCGCGCACCTCCAGCACCCGGTCGAGGAACTCCGGCTCGGTGACGATCACCCGGTTGGCCGCGTCGGCGACGACGTACTCGATTTGCTCCGGCGAGGAGGTGTTGTAGACGGAGAAACAGGTGGCGCCGAGGTGCATCGCGGCGCAGTCGGTGAGGAGGAAGCCGGGGCGGTTGACCAGCATGAACCCGACCGTGTCGCCGCGCCCTACCCCCAGCGCCGCGAGCCCGGCGGCGCGACGCCGCACCGTCGCCGCGTACTCGGCGTAGCTCGCCCCGAAGTCGCTGTCCTTCAGCCGTAGCGCCGGCGTCCGCGCCCACTCTGCCGCGGTCGTCTGGAACGCCTCACACAGCGTCGCGGCGCCGAGCGCCTTCGGCCCGGTGCCCGTTACGGGGCCGGCGGTGTCCACTGACTTCACCTCTATCTCCCTCGGTTGTGACCCGGCCCTAATGGTTCCCGATCGAGCGGGTTGACGCAAGGACGCGCAAATTTGCGTCTGTCACGGATCGGCGCGAGCACCGATCTCTCGTCCGCGCTTTGCAGGGGAGCGCGTGAGCGGCGAGGGCCCGCGCGGTCGCCGTTTGCCCTTTGCGCAAATCCCTTTTGATCGGTGAAGCCGCGGCTGCTACACCAGCGCCGATGTCTCGACGACGTAAAGCCCTGATCCTGGTGCTGGTGCCGACCCTGGTGCTCACGGCCTATGCCGCCGCCCAGGCGCTGGGGGCGAAATTCACAGCGGGCAAATACGTCGCCACCGTGACCGGCACGTCGACCAATACCAGCGTCTTCAAAGTCGCTTCCGGCGCCAGGGAAATCTCCTGCACGGGAACCGCTGTCAACGGCTCCCTCTCGGCCGCCTCGGAAACGCTCAGCGTCAGTGGCGAAGGCAGCCCCAGCCTGTGTAAATCGAACGGGCTGGCACTCCCGGTCACAGGTACCACCAACGGCTGCACGGTCACAGCGACCATCACCAGCTTCGGCGGCACCACAGGCAGCGCCAGCACCGCTATCGACTGTCCCGCCGGCAAAGAACTGGAAATGCGTGTTTACGAAAACGCGACGAAACACGGCGAAGCCATCGCCTTCTGCGAATACGGGGTTCCGGCCCAGGGGTCCCTGAAAACGATTGAAACTCACAACAGCGGCTCGGGATCGAGCGAAGAGATCATCGCCACAGTGAGCGTCTCCGAAATCAAAGTGAACGTGTTGAAAGGGACTCTGCTCGCCTGTGGTGCCGCGGCCGGCAAATCGACCACCGCCACCTACACGAGCAACTTCACAGCGATCGCGACCGAAGAAGCCGGCAGCCAGACCGCTCTGATGGTGGGCTAGGCAGGATCGGGACGAACATGCGATCCACCACCTCGAGATCGGCGTTGCGAAGGCCACGACGGGCGCACGCCCACGTCTTCGGCGTTCTCGCCCTGCTGGCGATAGCGGTCGGCGTCAGCGGCTGCGCGGGGATGAAAGTGGCACCGGCATCGGTCCTGATCGAACCGTTGGGAGGTGGAGGTTCGAACGGCAAACCCGTGACCGTCAGCACGGGCGCGGGGGAAGTCACAAGCGGGACCGCGAACTTCGAAATTACCAATCAGGTCATCACCGGTAAACAAGCAACCCTCTTCGAATTCGTCGGCGGGAAAACCTGCGCAGGTCAGAAATGGCTAAAAGTCGTCCCGTTCGAAGTCAAAGTCTGCAACATCGAAGTCAACGCCAAAGCGGGGAGCTATACGGAAAAAGCCGTCGCCACGCTGGAAACGACCTACACGGTGAACGGCGGCGGTTCAACGACCCTGAAAACCCCGCTGGCCCAGAAATAGGGGCTTCGGAGTGGCGGTGAGGACGCCAGGGCTCCGCCGAGCGGCCGTCGCCCTCGCTATCGGGCTGCTCCTCGCGGCCGCCCTGCTTGTCCTCGGGGACCGCGATTCGAGCCAGGCCGGCCTGCCGGTCGCGCTCCGCCACGAGGCGATTCGCCAGATCAAGGCGCTGCCGCTGATCGGCGCCGAGGTCGTCGAGATCGACTGCCGCCCGATGGCGGGCGGGCACGTCGCCTGCCCAGCGTTGCTCGAGACGCGGAACGGCAGCGGCCGCCTCGTCTACCACCTCGGCCGGGGCCAGGAGCAGGGTGAGCTGACGGTCGAATCGATCAAACTCACGGAAGCCTCCGCGCAGCTGATCCGCAGCCAGTTCTGATCGCGAGAGGGCCTAGTCGACAATCTTGATAGACTTACACAACAATGGAGACCGTCGACGTCCATCAGCACCTTCTCTCGGAGCCGCTGATTGCCGAGCTGGCTCGGCGCCAGAGGCCGCCCGCGCTCGTTCGCGGCCGTGACGGATGGACGTTCCGCGTTGCGGGCGAGCCCGACAGCGCCCTCTCGTTCGATGCGACGAACGTCGCCCTGCGCACGGTGGAGCTGCGGCGCGAAAACATCGACCGGGCGCTGGTGGCGCTCTCCACCGCGCTCGGGATCGAGACGCTTCCGGCCGCGGAGGCACAGCCGCTGCTCGAGGCCCATCACCTCGGCATCGAGGCGCTGCCGGGCGATTTCGCGGGCTGGGGCGCGGTGCAACTGGAGGCCCCCGACCCCGCTGATGTCGACGCCGCGATCGCGAGGGGCTGCGTTGGTATCTCGCTGCCGGCGACCGCGCTTGCCACTCCCGCTGCCCTCGAGCGCATCGGACCGCTGCTGGCACAGCTCGAGCGCCACGACGCGCCGCTGTTCGTCCACCCCGGCCCGGTCGCGAGCTCCGGCCCCGCGGCGGCCTCCCTGCCCGCCTGGTGGCCCGCCCTCACCGACTACGTCGCGCAGATGCAGGCGGCATGGTTCTCGTTCCTGCACGCGGGTCGCCGCGCGCATCCCCGCCTGCGGGTTCTGTTCGCGATGCTGGCCGGCGGCGCGCCAATGCAGCTCGAGCGGTTCGCCGCCCGCGGCGGCACGGATGCTGCCGCAACCGACCCGCTGGTCTTCTACGACACGTCCTCTTACGGGCCGCGGATGATCGCGGCGATGGTCGACGCGGTGGGCGCGAGCCAGCTCGTCTTCGGCTCCGACCGCCCCGTGATCGGAGCGCGCGCACCGCAGGTGGACCCGGTGCTTGGGCGGGCGTTGCTCAGCACCAATCCCCAGCGGTTGCTGAACCCCAGGTTGGAAGGAGACCCCGCATGATCGAGCCGATCGAGAACCTCGCGCGGCCGGCCGGGTGCGACCTGACCAACGAGCAGTTGGTCGCCGTCGCAACCCAGATCGCGGCGCGAGCGGACCTCTGGTCCGAGTACGTCCGCCACGACCCGGACCAGCGGACCTACCAGCACCTGCTGCACGACGAGCACCTCGACGTCTGGCTGAACTGCTGGTCGCATGACCACGACACCGGCTTTCACGACCACGACCTCTCCGCCGGCGCGGTCGCCGTCGTCGCCGGCAGCGTGCGCGAGGAGCGGCTCGTGCTCGGCCGGCCGGTGGACTCCCCGATCGCCCGCATCGCGAGCGCCGGCGCCTCATTCGACTTCGGCGCAAGCGAGATCCACCGGGTGCTCCACGCCGGCACCGAGCCCGCCGTGACCATCCACGCCTACTCGCCGCCGCTGATCCGGATGGGCAGCTACTCGGTCGAGCCAAACGGACAGCTGCGCCGCCACGCCGTCTCCTACGAGCAGGAGCTGCACCGGCTCGACGCCGTGGCGAGCTAGGGGCGCTACCCGGCCAGCTTTGCCTTCCAGGTCCCGTGGCCGGAGCAGCCGCTGCCGTCGGCGGAGGCGATCGCGTAGGTGCCGGATGCCTGCTTGCCGGCGATCTTGCCCTGGAAGACCGCTTTGACGCTGGCGGTTTTGTAGACGACGTCGTCGCCGACCTGGCTCGCGGTTTCGACCGTGCCCTGTTCGACCGCGGTGAACTTGCCCTGCGGCGCCGGGACCGCGGCGGCCTTGGGCCCGAACGGGTAGTCGAAGCCATCCCTGATGCCACCGGTCCCGCAGGCGAAGGGCATGTTGACTTCGAACTTCTTCGCCTTGCCGCCCTGGTAGGTGAAGTAGATCGGCGGCGTGTCGTGGCTTTCCTGTTCGATCGCCGACTTCGCCTTGCCGCCGTAATCGCCGGCCACGGGGGTCGACGACTTGGCGACCAGGTTGGGGGCGAGGAACGCGAAGCAGGCGACGCAGGCCGCCAGGGCGAGTGCGAGACGAGTCATCGGTGAGGCCTTTCGGTCGAACTGCTTCCCAGACCGGCTCAGCCTAATTCACCCAACCGCGGCCAGCCAGCGGCGCTCCTTGGCGCGCATGACCGGCGTCGCGAGCAGGCTGCCGAGATGGCGTTGGACGGAGCGCAGTCGCGAGTCGTGATCGGGAGGCAGCAGCTTGGCCAGCTGCCGGTACTCGCGGGAGACCTGGCTATTGCGGAAGACGGTGGCGACGGCGGTGAGGAGGTCGGCGGGCGCGGACACCGTCGTCCGCGCGATCTCCTCGCCCTCGACCTTGACCACCAGCTCCGCGGGGTAGTTCCGCGTCGATGGCGGCTGCAGCGGCCCCGCCATCGCCGCGGAGATCGATGCGGCCAGCTCCGCGTGGACCGTGGTCGGCGCGACAGACTTCGCTCCCGCCCGGCCCTGTCCCTCCTTCGTCGTCAGCAGGCGGGCGCTGCCCAGCTCGCCCGCCTCCATCTCCTCGAGCAGCCAGCGGTCGCCGCCGGCGACGAGGATTGGGACCCCCTCCGCGGCCAGGGCCTGCGCGTAGACCTGCACCTCGCTCAGCGAGTGGCCGTCGAGCAGCACCTCCATTCCCCAGATGAAGGTGTGCGAGCAGAACCCCCGGGGGCTCGGGGTCTTGGCGTGGTGGCCGATCATCACCACCGCGTCGAGCGGCCCGCCGTGCGCCTTCGTCATCGAGGGCCGGGCCTCGGTCAGGGCGAGGTCGGCGATCGGGCGCACCTCGACGTTCGCCGGCATCCGCTCTCTTTCGATGTTGGTGCCGACCATGTGCCAGTCCCCGACCGAGATCCGCTCGGCTCCGCCCGCCCGCAATGCCTCGATCGCTACCAGCGCTTCGTCGGTCAGCAGCCGGCGGCCGCGCGCGTACGCTCGCGGGTGCGAGGGCAGGCAGTCGCCGTAGTCCTCGATTCCGGCAACGCCCTCCATGTCGGCAGCCACCAGGACGTTCACGACCGCGAGCCTAACCGCCTCAGCCCTGGGGTTGCCCAATCTCCTGGACGGCCCAGCCGTTGCCGTCCGGGTCGGCGAAGAAGACGAAGCGGCCCCAGGGGAACTCCTGCACCTCGCTCACCTCGACCCCACGCTCCACCAGCTCCGCCCTGGCCGCGTCGGCGTCCTCGACAACCAGCTGCAGGCCCGAGACGCTCCCCGGCGGCATCTGGTGCGCGCCGGTGGTCAGCGCGATCGAGCAGGCCGAGCCGGGCGGGGTCAGCTGCACGAAGCGCAGCTCCTCACTCACCTGGTGGTCGTGTTCGGCGAGGAAGCCGACCCGGTCGATGTAAAAGGCCTTGGCCCGATCCAGGTCGGAGACCGGCACCTGCACCAGCTCCAGTCGCCACGCGATCTTCGATGCCGTGTTTCCCGCGTCCGTCATCCGCACTCCCTTCGTCGTCCGGGCGTCCTATGATTATCTCGCCCGGTAAGTTCCTTATCTTCCGAGTATCTTAGTAACTAAGAGATATGGCCGCAAGTCCGAAGCAACAGCTGATCGAGGAGTTGATCACCGCTTTCCGCGCCGGCGGAAACCAGGACAGCGCCTTCGAAAACCTCGCCGCCGATCGGCTCGGGGTCAACCACACCGACCTGCACTGCCTGAACGCGATCGAGAACGCCGGTGGCCTCACCGCCGGGGAGCTGGCGGCCGCGGTGGGGCTGACCAGCGGCGCCGTGACCGGCGTCGTCGACCGGCTCGAGCGCGCCGGCTTCGCCCGCCGCGTCCCCGACCCGGCCGACCGCCGCCGCGTCAAGGTCGAGGTGACCGCGGAGTTCTACGCGCGCGCCGAGCGGATCTGGGGCCCATTGGCGGCGGATTGGGAGGCGTCCCTGGCGAGCCGCTTCACCGCCGCCGAGCTGACCCGGATCGCCGACTTCCTGCGCCTCACCAACGAGGTCGGCAAGCGCAATCTCGACCGCTTGGCGGCAGGAAGCTGAAGCTGGTTGCAACTCAGGTCGAGGCTCATATCCTGGAGCGATGCCTCGATTTGGGACGACGCTCGTCGAAGGGAAGGGCACGGTCGACAACGTTGTCTGCGTCGCCGCCACCGACCAGGCCGCCCGGGACGCAGACGCTCAACACCTTCCCCTTCGGTTATCCCCTCGACGAGGATTTCGAGGTCGACGACTTCGAACTCGAATGGAGCGCCAGTGGCCCCGATGGCGGCTTCGCCCGCACCGATGAGGCGCCGCTCACCTCCTTGGGATGAGCGATTCGCCCGGGGCCGTCCCGGCGGCCGATTCGGTTCGTGCCTCGACGTCCGCCCCGATCGCCCTGCCACCCGGGTACGACAACTCTGGCCGGCAGGGCGCAGGCAAACGGCGCTGAAGGCGGCGGCATGCGAGCTCGGCACGGTGCGGCGGCCACGCCCACGCGAGGGCAGGCGACCGCCGCCCCTCGTCGTCAGGTCCTCGACCCCCGCGGCGGGCGCGAGGCCCGCCGACGGCAAGGTCAACCTCGCCCTCGGCCCGAAACCGAAAAAGCCCGCCGCCGGCCGCTAGCCCTCCTCGAGAATCGACAGGGTCTCGGGGCGGACCCCGTCGTGCTGCATCGCCGCCGCTGCCTCCTCCGTCTCCAAGAGCTCCTGCAGGGCGGACATGTCGGGCACCTCCAGGATCAGTCCGACCCGGTTCGACCCCTTCGGGTCCCTGAAGGTCCGAACCGAGATCCCCTGCCCCCCGAAGACCCTGTGACGCTCGAGCATCGGCGGAAAGCGAGGCGCTTCTCGGCCATGCCGGTGGTGCCATTCGCAGTACCGTCAGCTCGATGCGGATCGCCACCTGGAACGTGAACTCGGTGAAGCAGCGGCTGCCCCGCTTGCTTCCCTGGCTGGACGAGCGAAATCCGGACGTGGTCTGCCTGCAGGAGACGAAGCTCGCCGACGGCGCCCTGCTCGATCTGCTCGGCGACGAGCTGACGGACCGCGGCTACGAGGTCGCCGTGCACGGCGAGGCGAGCTGGAACGGCGTCGCGATCTTCTCGCGGGCGGGCCTGGAGGACGTCGTCGAGGGCCTCGCCGGCGCTCCCGGCTTCCCGCACGAGGAGGCGCGGGCGCTTGCGGCCACCTGCGGCGGTATCCGCGTCCACTCGGTCTACGTGCCGAACGGGCGCGAGCCGGGGTCGGAGCACTACGAGTACAAGCTCGCCTGGCTGGCCGCGCTGCGCGACGTGGTGGCCGCGGGGCCCGAGGCGGCGGTTGTCTGCGGCGACGTCAACATCGCCCCGGCCGACGAGGACGTGTTCGACCCGGCCGCCTATGCGGGGGAGACGCACGTGACGCCGCCCGAGCGCGCGGCGCTGGCGCAGCTCCAGGCCCTGGGCCTGCGGGACGTGGTCCGCGACCGCTGGCCGGGCGAGCGGGTCTTCACCTACTGGGACTACCGCGCCGGGATGTTCCACCGGGATCTGGGGATGCGGATCGACCTCGTCCTCGCCGCCGCGCCGGTCGCCGCCCGGGTCCGCGCGGCCTGGGTCGACCGCCAGGCGCGCAAAGGCAAAGGCCCGAGCGACCACGCCCCCGTGATCGTCGACCTCGACGAGGCCCGGGACGGCGACATCGGCCCCGTCGTGCCGCCCCCGTCGGCGCCGGTCACGAAGCGCGGCGCGGCGAAGCTTCCGCAGTCGTCCAGCGGATAAAGGGAGGCCCCCGGCCTCTGAGCCGGCCCTAGTGGGGCGCCGCTAGGAGCGCTACCAGGCGATGTTTGATGCCCGGGCCGGTCAGCTGCGCCTTCAGCCCCCGCCTGCCCGCCGCGCGAACCGCGGTCAGCGCCGGTTTGGTGAGCTTGATCGAGAGCGTCACCGAGGTCGAGCCCGGGATCGCGAAGCTCTTCGTGCCGATCGGCAGCCGCTTCCGAATTACGCGAGTGCCGCGCTCGAGCTTGACTGGGGCGATCAGCTTGGCCACGCCCTCGCATCCGGCCGGGCTGGCGCAGTGGACGCGGAGCTTGGCGCGACGCCCGTTGACGCGGACGTTGCGCCCGGCCCAGGGATTCGGATAGACGGTCACCGTCGCGCTTGCTTCCGCGCTCCTGCCGAGCGCGTCGGCGACGGCCACGGAGGCCCTGTAGGTGCCCGGCCGGGCGTAGGAGTTGGCGACAGCCGGGCCGGTCGCGCTGGTTCCGTCGCCGAAGGACCAGCGGACCGAGGCGATTGGCGACCAGACGTCGAAGGGGGAGACCGAGAAGGAAAGGGGCTTCCCCATCGTCGCGACCGTTGGGATCGAGACGGCTGTCAACTGCGGAGGGGTGCCGTCGAAGCCGAGCGCCTGGACGATCGGGTGCGAGCCGGATTCGCGGGTCCAGGCCCCGACGCCATTGCCATCGGGGCCGAGGGCGATCTGCGCTTCAACCGAGTTCTCGCCCTGTTCGGAGAGCCGCTGCGGCCCTCCCCAGCCGCCGCCGGCGGGTCGCGTGGCGCCGAGGATCACGGAGGGGCTGTTAGCGCTGTCCGACCAGACGGCGACCGCGTCTCCGGCGCGGTCGACCGCGACCTGGGGCGCCTCGGCGATCGATCTGCCGGACGAGAGGTCGGCCGGCCCCGACCAGCTCCCGCCAGGGGGTCGCAGAGCAGCCTGGGCGAGGGTGTGGAAGTCCGCTGCGTCGCGGTTCCAGACCGCGACCGCTTCGCCTCCCGGCGCGAGGGTCACCTGCGGTTCCTGCGAGTTGCTGCCCGCCGCGGAAAGATCGACCGCTCCCGACCAGGGGCCGCCCGCCCGAGCGGCACTCTGGACGATCAGGGTGGCGCCATCGTTGCGCGACCAGACCGCGACCGCTTCGCCGCTCGCGCCGACCGCGACCTGTGGTTCCCCGGCCGGGCCTCCCGCGGCCGAGAGGTCGGTCGGCGGGCTCGACCACGGCCCGCCGGCGGCGCGGGTCGAGCTGGACGATGAAGTTGGAGCCGTCATAGCGCGACCAGACCGCGACCGCGCTGCCGGAGCCGTCGATCGCGACCTGCGGTTCGACCGCGTTGGCGCCGGCGACGGATAGGTCGACGGCCCCCGACCAGGTCCCGCCCGCCGACCTGCTCGCGGCCTGGACGATGTTGTTGAGGCCGTTGTAGCGGGACCAGATGACCACCGTGTCGCCGACCGCGTCGATGGCGACCTGCGGCGTCTGGGCGTTCCATTCGGAATTCGAGAGGTCGGTCGGGGCCGACCAGCCGCCACCAGCCGCCATCGTCGCCGCCTGAACCACGGTCCGCGAGCCGTTGTTGCGCAACCACACCGCGACCGCGTTGCCGGAGCCGTCGACCGCGACCTGCGGTTCGACCGCGTCGCCGCCGGCGACGGATAGGTCGGCGGCCCCCGACCAGGTCCCGCCCGCCGACCTGCTCGCGGCCTGGACGATGTTGTTGGCGCCGTCATAGCGCGACCAGACCGCGACCGCGTCGCCGGCGGGGTCGACCGCGACCTGGGGGGCGGCAGCGTCGTTACCGCCGGCAGAGAGGTCGACCGGCCTCAGCGGCGCCGGCGCCGCTGAGGCGCTGGTCACGCAGAGCAGGGCCAGCGCCGCAGCGGCCGAGGCCAGGCGGGCCGGCAGAGCGCTCATCGTCCTTCGGGCTTGACTTTGCAGGTCCGGGTCAGGTTTGAAGAGAGGGTGCGGCTGTCGTCGAACACCATCTTGGCGAAGGCGAACTGGAAGGACGCTTGCTGGAGGTCTCGTGGGGCGCTGCAGGGCGCCGAGAGGTAGCTGAGGTGCTTGCCCTTATAGGTGTAGTTCCGATGCAGGCTGAGGCTGATCCGTTTCAGGTACCCCCAGCGACTGAGGCTTTCGGGGACCGATCCGACAAGGACCGTGCCGAAGGTGCCGCTCGGGTGGGTGATCTTGAAGTTGATGATTCCGATGTTCGGCACAGGGTTGTCGCTGTAGATGTGGCCGAAGATCGCCGGGCGTCCGCCGATCCTGCCGTTGAAGGCGAGGATCTTGCCTTGAACCGAGCTATCGGCCTGTTCTGGGAAGGTCAATCTCGCCCGGTAGCGGCCTTCGCCGACGAGTGCGTCGCCGCAGGCGTCGAGCGCCTCCTCGCTCGTGGCCAGCTTGATCCGCGCCATCGGGCAGACCGGAAGGCCGCGGGTTTCGAGGTGACCGTCGCGATTGATGCCGATCGTGATCTCGCGCAGCGAGGGCGGCTCTTCGCCCGCGAGGGTGCGGACCTGGCCCGATATCCAGACCGTCACCGGTGCCCTTTTGTCGCGCGGCAGGATTTCCGGTTCGAGGTCCCCGTTGAAGGTGATGAAGAGGTTGCCGCTCGCGGTCAGCTCGGCCCGCGCCAGCGAGGCCGTGACGACGCCGAGCGCCACCACGAGGCCCAGCAAAGCAAGCACCCTCCATGTCCCCCGCCCCTGACTCACTCCCTCATATATATAGGGGTATAGCTGTGATATCAAAAGGACTCAGACTTAGTACTTAAGGTCTATCTCCCAACGATTAATGGCCGATTACCAGCATGTTTGTGCAGCGCGTAGGATTGATCGACACGGTGCCCGAGACCATCCGCGACGCTTCCACGGCCAGCCAGGCCTTCAAGTCCGCACTTGAGGTGGTCGGCGGCGTGGCGCCGGAGGTGGCCGCCGCGATCCGCGGCGAACTCGAGGACCAGCGGCACGCGCTGAAGCTGATCGCGAGCGAGAACTACAGCTCGCCGGCCGTCCAGCTGGCGATGGGCCAGTGGATGACCGACAAGTACGCCGAGGGCGCCACGGGCAAGCGCTGGTACGCGGGCTGCGAGAACGTCGACACGGTCGAGGGCGCCGCCGCGGCGCTGGCTCGGGAGCTGTTCGGGGCCGACCATGCGTACGTGCAGCCGCACAGCGGCGCCGACGCCAACCTCGTCGCCTTCTCGGCGATCCTCGCCGAGCGCGTCGAGAAGCCGTACCTCGAAGAGCGGGGCGTGCGGGACTCGCGGCTCCTTTCCGAGGAGCAGTGGGAGGAGCTGCGCCAGCGCCTCGTCAACCAGCGCATGCTCGCGATGGAGCTGACCTCCGGCGGTCACCTGACGCATGGCATGCGGGCGAATCTGTCCGCCAAACTCTTCGAGATCGTCCCCTACGGGGTGGATCCGGAGTCGGGCCTGATCGACTACGACCGAGTGCGCGAGCTGGCGCTGGAGACCCGCCCGCTGCTGATTCTCGCGGGCCACAGTTCCTACCCGCGCAAGATCGACTTCCGCCGCTTCCGCGAGATCGCGGACGAGGTCGGCGCAGTGTTCATGGTCGACATGGCCCACTTCGCGGGCCTTGTCGCCGGCGGCGTCTTCGCGGGCGAGTTCGACCCCGTTCCGTACGCGCACGTCGTGACCTCGACTACGCACAAGACGCTGCGCGGCCCGCGCGGTGGTCTCGTGCTGTGCACGGGCGAGTTCGCGGACGCCGTCGACCGCGGCTGCCCGATGATCCTCGGAGGCCCGCTGCCCCACGTCATGGCGGCGAAGGCCGTCGCGTTCCACGAAGCGCTCGCGCCGGAGTTCCGCGACTACGCGGCGGCGATCGTCGCAAATGCCCGCGCGCTGGCCGAGGCGCTCGTGGCCGGCAGTGAGGTGCTGCAGACCGGCGGCACCGAAAACCATCTGCTGCTCGTGGATGTGCGCCGGCATGGCCTCAACGGTCGACAGGCGGAGGCGGCCCTGCGCGAGTGCGACATCGTGCTCAACCGCAACGTGCTGCCCTACGACCCGAACGGCCCGTGGTTCACCAGCGGCATCCGGCTCGGGACCGCGGCACTGACCACCCGCGGCTTTGGCGAAGGGGAGATGGGCCGAATCGCCGAGCTGATCTCCACCGTCCTCCGGGCGGCAGGGCCGATCGAGGACGTTCGCGGGAAGCCGGAGCTCCCGCGGGCGTTGGTCGACGAAGTGCGCGCCACCGTCGCGGAGCTGACGGCGGCGTATCCGCTGTATCCCGGCCTCGTCGTCTGACCCGCCGGCGCGTTGGCCGTGGCGGCAGCCTGTTCGCCACTCGACGATCCCGATTCAAATCCGACGAATGGCCAGTCGCCTCCCTGGAAGGGTAGGTTGCGCGGTAGCCGTCAACGTCCTTCGAGGAGAGTGCCGATGCCGAAAGCAATCCGAGTATCTGTTCTGGTGAGTGTGCTGCTGGCTCTGGCCTTGCCGGCCGGCGCGGGAGCGACGAGCTGGAAGCTCGGTGCCGTCGGGTACGACCAGCACGATCACCGCGGTCGAATACCAGAGTCCCACCCGCTTCTGGTTCACGACCGCCAACGGCGAGATCTTCGGCAAAGGCGCCGGTGGCAACTTCGTCAAACAGCGGGCGGCGTCGAGCATTCCCCTCAACGACATCGAGTTCCTTCCCGCCCCCAGTGAAGTCGGACTCGCGGTCGGCGACGCCGGCCAGGTCCTTCGCACGATCAACGGCGGGACCTCGTGGGCAACGGTCAGCTCGATCCCCGTCTCGAAAAAGGCCTCGGAATCGACCTTCCCCGACTGCGCCGCCTCGGCCCCGCTCGGCGACGTCAACTCGGTTCGCTTCGCCGGCGCCAACACGGTCTGGTTGATGGCCGAAGGCTCCCAGCTGGCCCGCAGCACCTCCGGCTCGCCCGCAAACGTCGGCGCGACCGGCACCTGGGTCGATGCCAACCGTTCGGGAAGCACCTGCAAGGTCGATGGCGGCGTTTACGCGCAGGGCTTCGGCGACGCCTTCTTCGCCCCCGCCAATCCGAACGTCGGCTACTTCTGCGTCGGCTCGTTCCATACCGCCTTCTCCACCACCGACAACCTTGCCACCGCGGCAACCAAGCGGGAATCGTGCGGCAACGGCAACGGCGACAACGTCCGGCTCGCCGGTGACCCCGACAACCCGGCGCGGATGTGGGCGGTCGCGGCCGGCCCCTACGGCGTCTCGATGACGGGGCAGACGACGGATGGCTGGGGCAGCGCCAGGCCCTTCGACCTGGTCAACATCGAAGTCGGCTCGTTCACCGAATCGACTGACGTCGCTTACTCCGGCGGCACCCTGCTCGTCTCCGGCGCCGGCGGGATGATCCTCGGCTCGGTCGACGGCAGCAACTTCTACTTCGAGAATGCCGGCGCGCCGCTGTCGTCGATCAGCTGGGAGGCGGCCTCGCTGGCCGGGCCGAACGACGGCGCGGTGGGCGGCGCGGGCGGCACCCTGGCGGTCAGCGCCGATGCTTCGGCGGTCATCCCGGCTGGCGGCGGGGGTTCGGGCGGCTCCGGCTCCGGCTCCGGGCAGAGTGGCGGTTCCGGGCAGGGCGGCGGCGGGCAGCAGCCCGGCACGCCCCCGGCCGCAAAAGACAGGAAACCGCCGGTGACGACGATCGTGACCAAGCCGAAGCGGAAGTCGGCGAAGAGGAAGATCAAGTTCACCTTCGTCTCCTCGGAGGCCGGCTCGAGCTTCCAATGCAAACTCGACATCGCCAAACGCTTCACCCCCTGCCTCTCTCCCTTCAAGAAGAAAGTGACGCCCGGAGTGCACACCTTCTCCGTGCAGGCGGTCGACGCCGCCGGCAACACCGACGCCACGCCGGCGACCTGGTCCTTCAAGGTCAAGAAACCGCGCGGCGGCAAAAAATAAGGCCGGCCGCGAAGCGACGGACTCGGGCTGTCATGGCCCTATGGCGTCGCCTTCGGCAGGGCCGGTTCGTGCCTTTGTCCCTTGCGAGGGGTGGGTCGTTTGCGAACCGTGCGTTCACGCAGCAGCAGGAATAGCGGTAGGGCGAAGCACAACCCCACCAACAGCGAGGCCGGGATCGGGATCCACCACGAGCGCATCCCCAGGCTCTGACCCTCCCAAGCCGCCCAGAGCGCGAACGCGAGGAAAGCGATGCCAACATCGAGGGCGAGCTGGGTTGCCGGCAGCGACTCGCCCCAGTGGCGAAAGTACCCATCGAAGCTGAGGCCGTGCCGAACGGCGAACAGCGCGATCGTGGTGTTGGGCACGACGAACCCGACGATCGCGAGGGCGAGCAGGGTGCGTTCGCGCCAATTCATGCTGTCTCCGATGGGCCTGCGCCAGGGATCAAGAGCCGGCTTGCGACCCGCGGGTCGAGCAGGTGAAAAACCGAACGCTCTCTGGAGAGGACCTCGCTGAGCGCGCGTGCGAAAGTTGGGTCGACGGTGGCCCGGCGGAAAGCACGACGCTCAAGTGACGTTATCCCGCGAGCGGTCGAGAACTCCGCCATCTGCAGATGGTGCGGCGCGAGGCGCCAGGCGAACTTGCGGCGATAGCGGCGCAGGGCGGTGTCGAGTGCACGTCGATTGTCCAGAGTGCCGCTCGTCTCATCGACCAACCATTCCGCGCCCATGAAGGCAAAGCTGATCCCGACCCCGAAGGTGGGGTCGGCGGCCAGGGCCGCATCGCCAACGAAGGCGATCCCAGGCCTCGCTGCCGGACGGATCATGTTGGGCACCTCGATCTTGCCGAGGATCTTCGAAACGCGCTCGGCGTTGTTCAGGTCCGGCCCGTCCGGGAAGCTCGGCGAGCGTTCGCATGTAAGAGCCCTCCAGATCGGCCCTGACCTCGGCCAGGCGCCGGCGCGGGTAGACGGCCACGAGAACCGTGAGGTCGTCCTCGTTGGGAAATTCCGATGCACCCTCTGGGTGGGGAAGCCACAATCGGTTGGAAGGGCCGGCCGGCGTTCTCACTCGCTCTACCCCCCGCCAGTACGAGAAGTAGAAGAAGCGGTTATGTGGCCGAACACGCCCTGAAATTCCAGCGAGGCGTGCGACCGATGACTTGCGCCCATCGGCCGCAACCAGCAGCCGGGCACCGAACCGCGCCGACCTGCCGTCACGGTCCTCGATTTCGATCCCTGCCGGTCGACCCCGATCGCGGAGAACGCGCTTTGCCGTGCACCCCGGGAAGAACCCAACCCCTGGCGTATTCGCGGCGAGATCGCGAAGGAGCGGGTCCAGCGTGCGGCGCGTCACGCCCCAGCCGCGACTATCGGGAGTGCCGAACCATCCCCCGTCAGGGGTCCAGAGCTCCGACCAAGTTCGCGGTACGCCGCGCTCGGTCAGTGCCGGAGCGAGCCCAAGCCGTTCGATCGCCGGCGTGGCGGGCGGCAGGATGGCGTGGGTGCAGGTGACCTTGTAGGCCGCAGGGTCGATGCGTCGCTCCACCAGGGCGACCGATGCGCCACGCTGCGCAAACAACCGCGCCACCGTGCAGCCGGCAACGCTCCCGCCGACGACCACAACGTCAAAGTCCTTAATGGACTTCATTCGGTGCGGTCATCGTTCGTGCCAACGTCGCTCGATCTCCCGCATCACCTGCGGGTACACGATCAGGTACCGAAATGGCTTGATAGCCCCCATATAGGCGCTGCCGAGCGCACCCTTCGGCTTCACATAGACGGCCATCTGCGCGCGGTAACCGCCGGTCCCCGCCGCCACCCAACCGATGTGCATAACCCCGTGGACGGTCCCGTTGGCGACCTCGGCTGCCCACTCGTCCTCGAGCAGGTACAGCGAGGTGAAGGGGAGTGCGTCGAAGGTTGGGCCCGGCGGAGCGTCGCGCAGATCGGCCGGCAGTCGATCTCGGAGGCTCGCAACTCGCGAACCCAGCCCGGCGCTGGGATCGTCCCAGCCCAGCAGCTCGCCGAGCTTCCAGCGGAGCTTCCACAGCGGCCGCGCGGCGCGGGGTAAGTCTTTCGCCAGGTCGGCCGAGGCGAGCCCCTGCACCAAAAGAGGGAAATCGTTCGGCCCGCCGGGCGTTGGCAGCGCCCACACATCCTCGAGTCGAAAGTCAGGGACGATCTCGTCGATCCGCCAGCCCTGGGAGGTGTGCGCGGCCTTCGGAAGCTTCACTTTTTATACGGTAGCGCATATATACAGCTGCGTATAATGGGGTCTCTTGAACCTCTGCAAGACGCGATAGGGAGAGATGCCGGCGACTCGCACGCCCCCAGCTAGGTGGGTCGAAGAGGGGCTTCGGGCGCTTGCGGTCGGGGGTCCCGATGCCGTCCGGATCGAGCTGCTGGCCCAAGCGCTCGGCGTTACCAAGGGCGGCTTCTACGGCTACTTCAGCGACCGGCGTGCATTGCTCGAGGAGATGCTCGACACCTGGGAGCGGAGGGTCATCGATGAGGTGATCGAGCGCGTGGACGGAGAGGGTGGGGACGCCCGGGCGAGGTTGAGGCGACTGTTCGCCCTGGCTTCCTCTGTGCCCAGTGAACATCTGAGGGTCGAGCTCGCGATCCGCGATTGGGCCCGGCGTGACAAGGCCGTCGCCAAGCGACTGAAGCGGGTCGACAACCGGCGAATGGAGTTCATGCGCACGTTGTTTGCTGACTTCTGTCGAGACGGCAACGATGTCGAGGCCCGCTGCCTACTCGTCTTCTCCCTGTTCATCGGCAGCCCCTTCATCGCTGCCGATCACGAGGGACGCAGCCGCATGGATGTGGTGGAGCAAGCCTTGGATCGACTCGCGAGCTAACCGCGGTCGCCGGGTCGCCGGGTCGCCGAAGCTGAGGTTGCGATACGGGCCGATTCGCCGGTTCCGAAAACGCAGAAGGCCCCGACAAGCAGGGCTCCATGGAGTGGAGCTAGGCGTATTCGAACCGCCGACCGCACAGCCAGCCGGAAGTAGGACATCTCCTTGTCGCCGCGGGTTACCGCGGGTAGGCTTGGCCGAAGCGCCGCCACAGTCGATGTCTCATTTGTCACGGTGGTTTATCGCACGAGGATGAGGAGCACTTGAATGTCGGCTGAGGAGGGCGATTCGCATCGGCTGGCGGCCCTGGCAGCGCTCGCGAGCGCTGCAGTGCTTGGAGTCCTCAGTATCGACATCGTCGTCTCGCAGTTTCCCCGGGGACTGATCGTTCTCGCCTGCCTTGTGATCGTGTTCGCATCGGCTTGGTATGGCCTGACCCGCACCGGTGGAGCGAGGCTTCTGGGATCTGGGATAGCGATCCTGGCAGTGGTCGGAATCGTGGTTGTGTTGATCGCCGACGGCGATCATCTCGTGCAGGCTCTCGTGATCGTGGCGGGCCTGGGGCTGATGATCGTTGCGACGCGATCCGCCTTCAAGGTCCACGTTCCGCTCCACCCGGCACCGGACCCTCGGCACCCCGTGCTCTTTTATAACCCCAAGTCGGGCGGGGGGAAGGCCGAGAGGTTCCGCCTTGCCGAAGAGGCGCGCGCTCGTGGCATCGAGCCGATCGAGCTGAAGCTCGGCACCGACCTCGAGCAGCTTGTACGCGGCGCGGTGGCCGATGGGGCCGACGCGCTGGCGATGGCCGGCGGCGACGGCTCCCAGGCCGTCGTCGCCATGGTTGCCGCCGAGGAGGATCTGCCCTATGCCTGTATCCCGGCTGGGACCCGCAACCACTTCGCGCTTGACCTCGGAGTCGACCGTGACGATGTCGTCGGTGCCCTCGATGCCTTCGTCGGCGGTCGCGAACGGCGAGTCGATCTGGCCGAGGTCAACGGTGGCGTCTTCGTCAACAACGTCTCGATCGGCCTCTACGCCGAGGCTGTCCAGCGCGAGGGCTACCGGGAGGCGAAGCTGCGGACCATCCTCGACACCCTGCCCGAGGCGCTGGGGCCCGAGGGCAAGGGGCTGGACCTGCGCTGGACCAGCCCCGAAGGGCCTCAGCACTCTGCCGGCGCGGCGATCCTCGTCTCCAACAATCGCTACCGCCTGGGGCGCGCGGTCGGCTCGGGCACCCGGCCGAGGATCGACGATGGACTGCTGGGGGTCACCGTCGCTTCCCCGCCGGCCGCAGCTCGGCGCCTGTTCCAGCGCCCCTGGCGAGAGTGGTCCACGCCCGCGTTCGAGGTTGACGCCGATGGCCCGATCGCGGCGGGGATCGATGGCGAGGCCGTAACTCTGGATGCGCCGCTGCGCTTCAAAATCCGGCCGGCGGCGCTAGGGGTGCGGATCGCCGGCGCACACCCCGGAGCCTCCCCGTCCGCGGCAATGCCCGAGGGCGCCTGGGAGACCGTTCGCGCGCTGGCGCGGATCGCTGTACGCGGCGGACGTGGATGAGCATCCGGATCGTCTGGCGTGCCCTGCTGGTCCTGCTGCTGGACGCCCTCTCTCTGCTGCTGCTCTCCGCGCTGCTCGACGGCTTCGTCCTCGACGGCGCCCTGGCGGCGATCGGCGCGGCGGCGGCGATCGGCTTGCTCAACGCGCTGATCTGGCCGGTCCTGGCACGAATTGCGCTGCCGCTCACGGTCCTGACCCTCGGTGGCGCGGCCCTGCTGCTCAACGGCGCTCTCGTCACCTTCGCCGTCAACCTCCTGCCCGGCGCCCACCTCGACGGGGTGCTCGAGGGGATCGTCGTCACGGTGGCGATGACGGCGCTCACGGCGGGCTTCTACTCGCTGCTGGCGATCGACGAAGACGACTCCTGGTACCGCAATGTGGTCCGTCGGCAGATGCGGCGGCGGGGGCAGCATGTGGAGAGCGAGGTGCCGGGCATCCTCTTCTTGGAGATCGACGGCCTCGCCCACGACGTCCTGCACCGGGCGCTGGCCGCCGGCGACGCACCCAATCTCGCCGCCTGGCTGCGCGACGGCTCCCACCGGCTGAGCAGGTGGGAGACCGACTGGTCCTCGCAGACCGGCGCCTGCCAGGCGGGCCTGCTGCACGGCGACAACGACGACATGCCGGCCTTTCGCTGGTGGGAGAAGGACCGCGGCGCGGCGATCGTCACCAACCACCCGCGCGACGCCGAAGAGCTGGAGCGGCGGCACTCCGACGGACGCGGGCTGCTGCACGCCGGCGGAGCCAGCCGTGCCAACATCCTCTCTGGCGACGCGCCGCATTCGATGCTGACGATGAGCACCGTGCTGCATCGCAGGCGGCCGATCGGGGTCGACTACGCGGCCTACTTCGCCCGTCCCTACGCGGTCGCGCGCACGCTGGTGCTGGCGTTCGTCGACATCTTCCGCGAGCGCCGGGCGGTGCGGCGACAGCTCCGCGACGATGTCCGGCCGCGGATCGCCCGTCCGCGCTCCTACGCCGCCGTGCGCGCCTGGGCCACCGTCGTCCAGCGTGACCTCCAGGTCGCCAGCGTCGTCGGTGACGTCCTCGCCGGCCGGCCGCTCGTCTACACGACCTTCCTCGCCTACGACGAGGTCGCCCACCACTCGGGGATCGAACGCGATGACGCCCTCGCCGTGCTGCGCGACCTCGACCGCCAGATCGCCAGGATCGCCCTTGCCTGCGCTGACGCTCCGCGCCCCTACCGGCTGGTCGTCCTCTCCGACCACGGCCAGTCGCAGGGTGAAACCTTCCGCGACCGCTACGGCGAGACCCTTGAGGATCTGGTTCGGTCGGCCTGCGATCCCGAGAGCACGATCGCGGTCGAGGAGGGCGAGGACGACGCGCTCGCCTACCTCAGCGCCGGTCTGACCGAGGTCGCCCGCGACGACACGATCGCGGCGCGCACGGTCCGCACGGCGACCCGCGGCCGCCGCGCGGGCGGCGTGGTGACGCTCGACGCCGAGGTCCGCGAGGAGGTGGACCGGGCGCACGGGGGAGAGGTGCCGGAGCTCTCGGTCATGGCCTCGGGCTGCCTCGGCCTCGTCAGCTTCCCGCGCGAGCCCGGCCGAGTCTCGCTGGAGCGGATCGAGGCGATCTACCCGTTGCTGGTTCCGGCGCTGCGCGAGCATCCTGGGATCGGCTTCCTCCTGGTCCGCTCGGAGCGCTCCGGGGCAGTCGCGATCGGGGCGGGCGGCATCCACTTCCTCGACGAGGATCGGGTCGAGGGCGAGGATCCGCTGGAGCCGTTCGGCCCGCACGCCGCCGACCACTTGCGGCGCACCGACGGCTTCCCCCACTGCGCCGACCTGATGGTCAACAGCACCTACTGGCCACAGTTCGGCGAGGTCGCCGCCTTCGAGGAGCTGGTCGGCTCGCACGGCGGCATGGGGGGGACCCAGGCCCATCCCTTCGTGCTGCACCCGTCCGAGCTCGCCTGGCCGGCGGAGGACGTCGTCGGCGCCGAGCGAGTCCACCGGATATTCCGGAGCTGGCTCGCCGGCCTCGGGCATGACGGCTACGCGAGCGAGGTCGTCTCTCCCGGCGCCAGCACCCGCAGCTCCGATTGAGGCGCCAGCTCGCGCATCCAGCGGGTCAGCTGGCGCGGCGGCTCGCGCAGGGGCTCGGGCCGCAGCCGCGCCAGGCCGAGCGGGTAGAGCGTGCCCCAATGGATCGGGACTACCAGCCTCGCTGAGAGCAGCGCCGCCGCCCGCGCCGCCCGCTCGGGGTCGAGGTGCCCGGCGCCGATGTTCGTGCCCCAGCCCCAGATCGGCAGCAGGGCGAGGTCGAGCTCGCCCCCGCCGATCGCCTCCATGCCGTCGAAGAGGTCGGTGTCGCCGGCGAAGTAGATGCGCCGCCGTCCGGCGAGCACGAAGCCGACCGCCCGCGAGGCTCGCTCGAAGCGCCGGCCGCCGGCCGGGTGATTGGCGTCGGTGGCGGTGACGCGAACGCCGCCGACGTCGGCCGCCTCGCCGGGGGCGAGCTCGCGGACGTCGCCGAAGCCGAGGCGATCGAGGAAGTCCCCGGCGCCGGGGCAGGCGAGCACCGGCACCGCCCTGCTCAGTCGCCGCAGCGAGGGCACGTCGGCATGGTCGTGGTGGAGGTGAGAGATCAGCACCGCGTCGACGTCCTCCGTCAGTCGCGGGTCGGGAGGCGACCCGTGGCGGCGCAGTGGGCCGACCCGGCTCCGCAGCACCGGATCGGTGAGGAGGCGGACCCCGTCGAGCTCGATCAGGACGGTGGCGTGGCCGACGTAGGTGACCCGCGCCGCTGAGTTCATAGCGCGACTCCGAGAGGAGCCTGCGCGGTGCTCATCTTTCTTGGGTTTGTCCTGATTGGAATCGGCATCATCGTCTTAGGAGAATCGCCAGCCAGGCTGACTGCCTCAGCCAGAGGCTCTCTAGGTACGTCGGTCTCGGGCACCCACACTGTGACTCTTCGGATAAAGAATCTTTACTTGTCTCGGAGTTCGGTCTAGAGTCTTCTTGGCGAGCAGCTTTCAAGGCTGCCGGCTCAGAACCGGGCCGCACCGCCTTCCAGAAAAGGAGATTCCAAAATGGAGGCTGGTCAGCAGGGTTCGAGACGACCCGTCGGGAGTGAGAACTCCATGTGGATCGCGTTCGCCGGGGTAATGATGGTAATCCTCGGCTCCCTCGATGTGATCTGGGGGCTAGCGGCGATCCTCAACGATGAGGTCGTGGTGGTCGGCGGTCACGGCGCTCTGGTTCTCGACATCACCACCTGGGGCTGGGTTCAGCTCGTCCTTGGCGCCGTCATCGGGCTGACGGGCCTCGGCCTGCTCGTCGGCAACGAAGTGGCTCGCGTCCTCGGGATCTTCCTCCTGGCGCTAAACGCCGTCTTGCAGGTCGTCTGGTTCCCGGCGGCACCGCTGTGGGCGTTCCTGATGATCGTCCTCGACGTCGTGATCATCTACCAGCTGACTGTTAACTGGGGCGGAGAGGAGGTTCGGTGATCGCGCTCGCAGACATCAGCTTTGGCGAAGGACTGCTCCTCGTCTTCGAGTTCTTCCTTCTGTTCGCCTGGATCTGGATTCTCATCTCGATTCTCGGCGACCTCTTTCGCGACCACGAGTTGTCGGGGGTGGCGAAGGCAGTCTGGGTCTTCTTCTTGGTTTTCCTGCCGTTCTTGGGTGTGCTGCTCTACTTGATCGTTCGCGGCAACGGTATGCGGGACCGCACGGTCAAACATCAGGCTGACGCGAAAAAGCACTTCGACAGCTACGTTCGCGAAGGGCGCCCTCTCGGCTGGTGAATCAGCACACAAGCACGGTGCGGCCGGCGTGAACGCCGGATCAGCCGAGCAGGGCCTGTGACTTCGGAACCTGCCCCGGTCGGCTCGGAGGCAGCGGGCAGCACGCGGTTGGCCTTTGTTCTCGCGATGGCGATGTTCGTCCTCGTCGTCGACACCTCGCTGATGAACGTCTCGATCTCGGCCGTGGTTGGCGATCTCGATACGACCGTCAGCGGTGTGCAGTCGGCGATCGCATTGGAGGCCCTGGTCTCCGCGGCCTTCATCTTGATCAGCAGCAAGGTCGGCGACCTGATCGGACGAAAACGAGCGTTCGTGCTGGGCCTGCTGGGCTATGCGACCGGCGCCCTGGCGATGATGCTGGCTCAGGGGCTCGGCGTGATCATCGTCTTCTGGGCGATCGTCGGCGGCCTCGGCGCTTCGCTGCTGCTTCCGGCCATGCAGTCGCTGATCCGCGGCAACTTCGAGGGCAAGGCACAGAAAAAGGCTTATGCCCTGGTGGGCGCGTCGGCCGCTGTCGCTGCTGCGGTGGGACCGTTGCTCGGCGGCTTCGTGACGACCTTCCTCTCATGGCGCGTCGGCTTCTTCCTCGAGCTGGTGGTGATCGGAGTCGTCCTGCTCAACATCAAGCTCGTTCGTGACGTCCCCTACACCGGCCCTCGCCAAATCGACGGAGCGGGGGCGGTCCTCTCGGTCATCGGCATGGGCGGCGTGGTTCTGGGGATTCTGATCTGGCAGGAGGGCGGCGAGTCGTCGGGCTGACGATCGCGATCGGCGCGCTCGCGCTCTGGGCCCTGGCCCGTTGGCTGGTGCGGCGCCACCGCGAAGGAAAGCCGAGCTTGC
Organism: uncultured Solirubrobacterales bacterium; assembly: GCA_963735255.1. GTDB lineage: Bacteria > Actinomycetota > Thermoleophilia > Solirubrobacterales > 70-9 > VAYN01. The sequence continues at coordinate 136,201 of CAVTKC010000002.1, forward strand.
TCGACCCGGACCTCTTCCGCCATCCCAACTTCAGGCTCGGAATCTCCCAGCAGGCGCTTCAGAACATCACCCTGGGCGGAGCGATGATCGCGCTGCCGATCTTCCTCCAGATCTCGCTCGAATACAACGCCCTGGAGACCGGCCTGACCCTCGCTCCGCTCTCCCTGACCATGTTCGCGGCGGCGGTTCTCGCGGGGCGTAGGGCTGGCAACCGGCGCCCCGCTTCGATCATCCGCGTGGGCTTCGCGCTCAGCACCCTCGGCATGGCATTGCTCGTCCCGATCGTCCCCGAGGCGAGCTCCGGCTGGTATCTCGTCGTCCCGCTGATGCTGGCCGGGACCGGGCTGGGGCTCCTGGTCTCCCAGCTCAACAACTACACGCTCGCCCCGATCGACGAGGAGCGGATCAGCGAGGCGGCCGGGGTGAACTCCGCGGCGGGGTCCTTCGGGCTCTCGTTCGGACTGGCTATGGCCGGCGGCGTGCTGTTGGCGGTTCTCTCGCTCAGCTTCACCAACATGACCGAAGCGAGCAGCGTGATCCCGGCAGATCAGCAGCAGCAGATCGCGGAAAAGCTCGACGAAGACGCGGAAGTGACGAGCGGCGCGAAGCTCGAACAGCTCCTGGCCGAAGAGCCGCAGGCGGTCCAGGACGAAGTGATCCGCATCAACGCCGATGCGACGAACCGCTCCCTGCAGGTGGCCCTGATGGTCCCGATCCTCGCCGGGCTGATCGGGCTCTTCAATTCCTTCCGGATGATGCGGCTGCGGGAAGTCGAGCCGCGGGCGGCGATCGAGGGAGCGACGTTGGGCTAGTTGCGCCCTGTGCCGTCCTCCAACCGGATCGCGGCGACGGCCGCCTCGATCGAGGGATAGAAGTGGTCTTTGTCGAGCGTGTCCATCAGCCCGTAGCGCAGGGTCAACTCTTTGAGGCGGTCGCGCAGCTCGACGAAGGCGAGGTGTATTCCCGCCGCGTTCAACTCGCGGTCGAGCTGCTCGAGCATCTCCGCCGCGGTCACGTCGACGTCGGTGACGGCCTCACACTGCAGGACGATCCAGCCGGGCTCGCGCTCGCGCGCGATCCGTCTGATCTCGTCGCGGAACCTGCCCGAGTTGGCGAAGAACAGCGGCGCCTCCCAGCGGTAGACGACGACCCCCGAAACCTCGCCGGCGTCGGGGTAGGCGCTCACGTCGTGCCAGCCCTCGACTCCCTGCGGACGTCCCAGAACGGCGCCGTGCGGCCACCAGTTGCGGCGGAAGAAGAGGATGATCGCCAGCAGGACCGCGACCACGATTCCCTGCAGAACGCCGAGCAGCACCACCCCGGCGGTGGCGACCAGGGAGACGCCGAATGCGCTTCTGCGCATCTCGTAGTAGCGGCGCAGCAGGGGCAGGTTCATCAGCGATAGCGCCGCCGCGATTACCACCGCCGCAAGCGCCGCTTGTGGCAGGTCGGCGAGCAGTGAGTTGAGGAAGAGGAGGAGAGCCGCGACGAGCCCGGCCCCGACCAGCCCGGCCAGCTGGGTCTTCGCCCCCGACTGCTCGGCGACGGCGGTCCGCGAGCCGCTCGTCGAGACCGCGAACCCCCCGAAGAAGCCGGCGGCCACGTTCGCGGCACCCACGCCGATCATCTCCTGGTCGGGCTTGACCTCGTCTCCCCGACGGGCCGCGAAGGCGGTCGCGGTCGCGATCGTGTCGGTCAGCGAGACCAGGGTGATGCCGAGCGCCGCCAGTAGCAGCGCCGGAACGTCGCCGGCGTCCGTCCAGGGGAGCCCGGGGGTTGGCACCCCCTGAGGCAGCGCCCCGACCGTCGCGACCCCGTGGTCGGCTAGGCCGAAGGCGGCCGAGGCGACGGTGGCCGCTACGACCCCCACGAGGATCGCCGGCAGGCGTTTGGTGGCAAGCGGGAGTAGGAGCAGGATGGCGAGGACTGCGAGCCCGAGCACGAGCGTGGTGGTGTGCGTCTGGCCGAGACCTTCGACGAACGCCTTGACGTCGCCGAGGAACGAGTCGGCGTCGGTGGAGAACCCGAACAGCTTCGGCAGCTGCCCGACGATGATCGTGATCCCGAGGCCGTTCATGTAGCCGACCTGCACCTCTTTGGAGAGCAGGTCGGCGACGAACCCGAGCTTGCCGAGGCCGAGACCGATCTCGATCAGCCCGACGAAGATCGCGAGCATGCCCGCGAGGACGATCGCCGACCCCGGATCGTCGACGACCAGCAGTGGCGCGATTGCGGCGAGGATCAGGGGGGAGATCGAGGAGTCGGGACCGAGCACCAGGACCCGCGAAGGGCCGAAGAGGGCGTAGCCGACCAGGCAGGCGATCGTCGTATAGAGGCCGGTGACCGCCGGCAGGCCGGCAAGCTCCGCGTAGGCCATTCCCTGTGGGACCAGGATCGCGGCCAGTACGACTCCCGCCACCAGATCGGGTCGGGCGGATTGGCCCGGGTAGTTCTGGATCAGCTCGAGCCCCGGTATCCAGCGACGCAGCCGGGTGGCGTGGTGGGGTGGCTTTCCTGGGGTGGAGGACATCACTCTCTTCATGTGTCTGCTGTCAGATCGCCGATCTGCCGCGGCTAGGCAGCCGGGGTTTTGTGTCGCCGTTTCTCTTTCAGCTCGCGGCTTTTCACTTTCGCGTCGGCGTAGGAGGAGCCGACGAGCGCTTTGCCGCCGACCCAGCCGAAGACCCAGGAGACGAGGACGACGGCGAAGAGGACGTTCCAGGCCGAGGTGACCAGCTGCTGGCTGATCGAGTAGGCGGTGGCGGTCGCGGTGTCGGTCGAGCCGGAGAGGGCGAGCGAGTTCATCGCCTGGGTGACGCCGACGCCGCCGGGCGTCGCCGAGACCGAGTTGGAGATCGAGTTGGAGGCGGTGACCGTGGCGACGTTGTGAAAGCTCGCTGGAATGCCATAGGCGCCGAGGAAGATGGCGACGATCGCGAGTCGCGCCAGGTAACTGCCGAGCGAGGGGGCGACGACGTCGAGCAGGAAGCGGCGAGGCTGGCCGAGGATCGCGCCGCCCTGCGCCGCCTGCGCGCGCAGCTTCGCCAGCTTCGGCCAGAAAATGCGGCCGAGAAGGACGAGGAGGAAGGCGCCGCCGACCAGGATCCCGACGACGAGCCCGGTGTGGTCGGAGAGGAAGCCGAGCTTGACCGAGAAGGAACCGGCGACCGAGAGGAAGAGGTAGAGGTAGAGCGCGAGGCTGAAAACAGTGAAGGGGATCTTCTGGACGACGAGCCCGGAGAGCATCATCGTGAAGGTCGCGCCCGCGAACAGGGTGGCGAACATCAGCAGCATCACCCAGGTTCCGATGTTGGCCGGCAGGAAGCTGTTCAGTGCCACCGCGGTCGCATAAGAGGCGAGCACGATCCGGTAGTTGACCCCGGGCCCGATCGGCGCCGCCCGCAGGATCCCGAACCAGGCCAGCGCCGCCAGCATCGTCTGGATGCTCTGCAGGACGACGCCGGAGACGATCGCCCAAGTCGGGATCTCACCGAGTTTGTCGAACAGTTCTTCGATCCACTCCCGCACCGGGATCCCGAGCAGGTCGAGGACGAAGATGGCGAGGGCGACACCGCCGATCCAGGGGGCGATTCGGGTCAGACGCCGGCCGAGTGACTGCGAGCGCATGCGCCCAGCGTATTTGGCATTGAAGGCTGAAGCGGTCGATCTCGCGGGGCACCGTTCCTCGACCGCTTCTCCTTAAGGGGTTAGTAGGTCTGGGCATCTGGATCCGGCCGGGTTGACGACTTTGATGGACAGGTCCAGCACCGGACATTTCGCCGTCGAGTGGAAACCTTTGGTCGCGTCGCCCCCATCCCAGGGACACGAGCGACGCCTTGCTAACAGCCAAGCCGGCAGGGCAAGGCACTCCTCTCTGGACGAGCACCTGAGAATCTTGGGCGAGTGGGCCGACCCTCCCTAAGGGTGACTCCGGTTAGCGTTGGGCAATGGCCGCCACCCCGATCGACGCCTACTTAGGGCGCTTGTACGAGCGCTGGCGCGGCGAAGGCTCCGGTGCCGTCGCCGACTACATTCCGCCGCTGGCGCTGTCTGACCCAGACTGGTTCGGGATTGCCGTCGCGACCACCGACGGGCACTGCTACGAGGTAGGCGAGTCTCGCCGCGAGTTCACGATCCAATCGATCTCGAAGCCCTTCACCTATGGCATCGCCCTGCAGGAGCACGGCTTCGCCGCGGTCGACGCGAAGGTGGGGGTGGAGCCGAGCGGCGATGCCTTCAACTCGATCAGCCTGGCGCCCGACACGGGTCGGCCGCTGAACCCGATGATCAACGCCGGTGCGATCACCGCCGCCTCGCTCCTGCCGGGCGCCGACGCCGACGAGCGAGAGCGACAGGTCGTCGAGGCCTACGGCCGCTTTGCCGGGCGGCCGCTGGCGGTCGCGACCGAGGTCTACGAGGCCGAGCGCGGCACCGGCCACCGCAACCGCGCGATCGGCCACATGCTGCGCGGCGCCCACATCCTCGAGCGGGATCCGGAGCTGGCCCTGGATCTCTACTTCCGCCAGTGCTCGGTCGCGGTCGACTGCCGTGACCTCAGCTTGATGGCGGCGACGCTCGCCAACGGCGGCGTCAACCCGCTGAGCGGCGAGCGCGTGCTTGAGCGCCAGTACGTCGACCGGGTGCTCAGCGTGATGACGACCTGCGGCATGTACGACTCGGCGGGCGAGTGGGTGGTCGACGTCGGCATGCCGGCCAAGAGCGGCGTCGCCGGTGGCGTTCTCGCGGTGCTGCCGGGCCAGCTCGGGATCGCGGTCTTCTCACCGCCGCTGGACCGGCACGGCAACAGCGTCCGCGGGGTCGAGGTCTGTCGGCAGATCTCGACCGACCTCGACCTCAACCTGCTCCATGTCGCCCGTTCCTCGCGCTCGGCGGTGCGCCGCAGCTACAGCGTCGCCGAGGTTCCCTCGCGCCGCCGCCGTCCGCCCGAGCAGTGCGCGGTGCTCGACCGCACTGGCTCGCGCTGTGTCGTCCACGTCCTCCATGGCGATCTCGTCTTCGCGGCGATGGAGAGCGTCGTCCGCGGGATCGTCGAGCAGCCGGGGGAGATCGAGGCCGTGGTCATCGATCTGACCGAGGTCACTGAGATCGACCTCGCCGCCAACCGGCTCCTGGCCGGGCTGGCGAGCTGGATGGAGGGGGAGGGGAGGGCGCTGGTCTTCGTCGCCCCCCCGCACAGTCACGTGCTGGCCGAGCTGCCGGAGGACGGTGCTCGCGTTTTCCCCGACCGCGACGCGGCGACGGAGTGGTGCGAGGAGCGGCTGCTCGCCGCCGAGGGCACCCCGTCCGATGTCGGCGGACCGGTGCCTCTCGCTGAGCATCGACTCACCGCCGGCTTCGATCCGCCGATGCTCGCCGCCTTCGCGGAGCTGCTCAGCCCGCGGCCGTTCGCCGCCGGCGAGACGATCTTCGCCCGGGGCGATGAGGCCGACGCGGCCTTCCTCCTGCTCGCCGGCGAGGTGAGGGTCGAGGTCGATGTGGAAGACGGCAAGCGCCGGCTGGCGACCTTGACCCCGGGACTGGCCTTCGGCGAGGTCGCGCTCGCCGGCGTCCCGCTTCGCCCCGTCAGCGTCCGCGGCGAGAGCGACGGCGAGTGTCTGGCCCTCTCGGTGACCGACTTCGAGCGGCTGGCCGCGCACCACCCCGACCTGCAGGCGGCGCTGATGCGCAACCTCCTGGCCAGCTTCTACGAAACGATCGGCCGGATGAGCCGCGAGGTCGGCGTCCACTTCGACGGCTGAGCGCCGTCCGACCGGCTCAGCGCCACCTTCCGCCCTCTGCAGCGGCGGCCAGAGCACCCTTCGCTATAAGCAGCTCAAAGCGCTCGCCGACTTCTTCGATTAGACCGCGCTCCTGCCACCCGGATTCCTCCGAGGAGCGCAAGGCGATCAGGATGTGGTGAGGGTGGAAATCAGCGATCGCGTCCTCGAATGCCAGCAGTGGATCGTCCGCGCCCACGGTCCCTTCGACGGGCGCCCCGGTCTTCTCGAGCTGGCCGACCACCGCGCCCAGGCGCTCATCGGCGACCTCGCGGGTCTTGCCGGTGTCGGATGCCAGCCAGGCCAGGCGCGACGGCAGCGCGGGAGCACCAGGTTTGCCGAACCCGGTGCAGCGCGTCCCGCAGGCCAACTCCGCATCTGTCAGCTCGGGCACCGCCAGCGAGGTTAGCTTCACCCCATGCCCGAAGTGCTGATTCTCTTTCTCGCCGCCTGCGGCACCGCGCTGGCGACCGGGCTGGGGGCGGTGCCGGTCTTCCTGCTCGGCCCCCGCGCGGCGGCGCTGGCGGCCGCGCTACTCGGCTTCTCCGCCGGTGTGATGGCCGTCGCCGCCGTGGCGGGGCTGCTGATCCCGGCGACCCAGGAAGGCTCGGCGGCCGAGGTCGCCGGCGGGCTCGCGATCGGGGTCGGCTTTCTCGCCCTGGTCCGCTGGCGCTTTCACCCCGACGCTTCGTTCATGGGTCGCAGCGGCCCTGGCACCCGCACCTCGGCCCTGGTCTTCCTCGTCCTCTTCGTCCACAGCCTGCCCGAGGGCTTTGCGGTCGGTACCGCCTTCGCCTCCGACCGGGCAGGGTTGAGCCTGTTCGTGATCCTCGCGATCGCGATCCAGAACATCCCCGAGGGGACCAGCGTCGCGATCCCGATGGAGGAGGCGGGCTTCGGCCGCGGCCGCCAATTCTGGGCTGCGGTCGCGACCAGTGCTCCGCAGCCGGTGGGCGCCCTGATCGCTTATTTCGCGGTGGAAGAGGTGAGCGGCCTGCTGCCGGTTTCGTTCGCTTTCGCGGCTGGAGCGATGCTGGCCCTGATCGTGGTCGAGATGCTGCCCAAGGCATTCGCCGCAGGCGGTTGGGCCGGACCGAGCGTGGGGATCGCGGCGGGCGCCGCCCTGATGCTGGTGCTGAGTCTTCTCCTCGGCGTCTAGTTCAGGAGATTGCCAGCGTGCCCAGTGCCAGCACCGAGACGGCGATCACGGCCAGGGCGACTCCCGTCGCAATACGGCCTCCGCGGCCGAGGGTCTCGGAGATCGAGTAGGCGGTGGAGAGTGGGACGATCGCCGCCGCCAGCAGAGCGGCCGAGGAAGCCGAAGCGAGGCCCCGCCAATCCCTTCGCATCGCCGCGATTTCGGCACTAGTGCCCGAAATGGAGCGCAAAATTAGCGGCGGTTGGAAAGGGCTTGAAAAAGCGAAGATGCCAACGTGCAGCGACTTCGTGCGATGGAGCTAGGCGGATTCGAACCGCCGACCTCCTGGGTGCGATCCAACGAGTCCGGAGGCAGAGGCATGGCTTCAAGAACCCCCGATTAGCAGGGAATCAGTCGCATCCTGTGGTCGTCTCCCGTCGTGGTACTTCTGCTGCGGATACGCAGGGATATGCGGTTGCTCCTATGTCAAGCCACCGCCGCAATCTGAGATCCCCGGGAGCCTCTCTGAGGGTCGACGGGGTTCTTCCTGGATAGATCAATTTCAGAATCAATCAACAGCTTCCAGACCCGGCGGGCCAGGTGACGTTTGAGGCAGCGCAGGGCTTCGCGTCGCGACTTTCCCTCGGCCTGCTTTCGCTCGAGGAACTCCCGCGCCGGTGGGTGGACGCGTCCTTGGCAGACGGCGATCCGGTGCAAGGCGCAGTTCAGCTGGCGGTTGCCGCCGCGATCGAGGCGATGGCGGACGCGCTTTCCCGATGAGGCGGGCACAGGGGCGACGCCGGCCAGGCGGGCGAACTTGGCGTCACTCGCAAACCGAGCGGCGCCGGCGGTCTCGGCCACAAGCTTGGCGGCCGTGAGCACGCCGCAGCCCTTGAGCTCCAGCAGCTCAGGAGCCCGGCCCTCGACCAGCGCTGCGATCTCGGTTTCGAGCGCTTGAGCCCGACGGGTGCGCCGGCGGATCTCGGTCACCAGCTCGCGGGCGATCCGCACGCGAGCGCTCTGCTCGGCGCGGGCCAGTTTGCGGGAGAGGCGATCGAGCCAGGCGGGACGGTCAAGGCAGCCCGCCGGCAGCGCCAGCTCGGGCCAAAGGTCGTGCAGGTGCCAGCGCAGGCGCTGCTGATCTGCAGAGCGCGCCCCGACGATGTCCTCGCGGTGGTCAAGCAGGAGCTTTAGCTCCAACGCCCCCTCATCCAGGTGGGCGACGGGCAGGCTCTCGGGCCCCTCGCGCAGAGCCGCGCGGGCGACCGCAAGGGCGTCGATCGGATCGGACTTGCCGGCGCTGCGCTCGCCGCGGCGGCTTTGGCCCATCAGCTTCGGGGGCACCCGCACCACCCGCTCGCCCGCGGCGACCCAGGAAGCGCTCCAGCGCCCCGGAGACATGGCGGCAGTCCTCGATCGCCCAGACCCGCTCTGCATCGAGCCCCCGCCCCCAGGCGAGCAGCTCCGCGAAGCCCGGCTTTCTCGCTGCCACGGTCAGCTCGCCTGCGAGCTGACCGGTTGCCGCAGCCACCGCGGCGCAGGTGTGGGTGGCTTTGTGGGTATCCGCTCCGATCACGATCATCTGCTCTGTCCCTTCGATTGGTCGTTGCCTTGAAGCGGACCTCCGGCTGACGAACCTCACTCGGGGCGGTGCCACGCTCCTATCAAGTCAAGCCGGGGATCCTCGGACGGCGGCGAGCGACACAACCGCATGAGGTCAGACATGGCCGACAGCGATATGCAGAGTCAGCTCGCCGCCGATCCGGGACCCAACCGGCCGGGCCGGACATCGCCGCCGACCTCGGCTGAGGGTGACAGTGAGCGATGTGATCCGAGTCGGGAACTTCTAGCGGGTAGTTCCCGAAATGGCGACGCCCGGCTCAAACTGTCAGCAAGTGGCCAAATCAGGCCCGTCGCCTGCAGTAGATGAGCGGAGGATAGATCTACCTAGATCGCAGGTAAGCGGCCTCAATCCAGTGGGAGAACCGCGTCGCGTTCCACTGGTAGACCGGGGCGCCGCCCAGCTCGGCCGGCTTGGGGTGGCCGCTCTGGCGTGGCAGGTAGACCCCAAATAGCCCGTTGCCCCGTGCCGCGCTTGCCTTCAGCTCATACTTAACCCAGCGTCGACTCGCCGTCCTCGCGCCGATGCAGACCACCGTGACCGAGGTCCCCTTCACCGACTCGTCGATCGCGCGTTTGATCGCGATGTCACTTTTCTTCTTTAGCTTCTCCCACTGGGAGGCATCAGAGAAGCCGGCAACGGCGACGCCCGTGAACGCGCCGGAGAGGCGAATCTGGTTGACCTCGAAAACATCCTTGTAGTCAAATGCGAAATAGACACGCCTCGCCACTTCTGCCTCCTCAGTTAGGGCAGTACGTTTAGTGCACTCCAGAAAACCGTGTAGGATTGCTACACAAGCTTCTCACATGGCACGTCAGGTCTACTTCTCGTTTCATTATCAGCGCGATATCCAACGCGCGAACGTAGTCCGCAACTCCCACACCATTCGCAAGGCCGACGAGGAGGTCGGCTACTTCGATCACTCCCTTTGGGAGGAGGCGAAGACCAAGGGCGACGACGCTGTCCGAGCTTCTGATCGATGGCGGGATGTCGGGCGCTTCGGTGACGGTCGCCTTGATCGGCGCGCAAACCTACGATCGCAAATGGGTCCTCTATGAGATCGCCAAGTCCCACAATGAGAGGATGGGTTTGGTGGGGATCAACCTCAACAACATCCCCGCCTGGGACAAGACCACCGAAGCCGCAGGGCCAAATCCCTTCGACCAGCTGACGATCCCTACCGTGCTCGGAGGGACGAAACTGCTTTCCTCGGTGTACCCGGTGTACGACTGGGTTCATGACGATGGCTACAACAACGCCTCGCGTTGGATCGAGACCGCAGCGCAGGCTGCGGGAAGATAGCCAAGCGCGTGCCCGATCATGTCGCCTGCCGCAGGGCTGCGGCTAGGGTCTACGCGAGCGATGTCCAGCTACGCCGAATTCGAGCCGAACCGGATCAAGCACCTGGAAATGATCCAGGCGGTGATCACCCGGCTCAGCAACGAGGGCTTCGTTGTCAAAGGCTGGGCTGTGACGGTGGCTGGTGTCTTCGCAGGGCTGGCGATCAACTCCGAGGAGTGGAAGCTGGCGGCAATCGCCTGCTTTCCAACGCTTGCTTTCTGGGCCCTCGACACCAGCTTCCTGCGCGCCGAGCGACTTTTCCGCGCGCTCCACGAGCACGTTCGAAAGGGGACCGGGGGCATCGAGCCCTTCTTCATGGGCGCGACCGCCCCCGGCTTCCTGGTAATCGCAAAGAAGGATCCTGGCGGCAGAGTCGACTCTTGGTTGAAGGCGTTTGGCCGCCCTGCGATTCGAAATCTCTACGCGACGATCGTCGCTGCCCTAATCATCGTCTCGCTGGTCGCCGCGGGGATGGACGACACCCCCGCCGCCGAAACGATCAAGCACGTACTTTGGGTGCGGATCGGCTAGGAGTACGGTTCGCACTGCGCGCGGATCCGGGCCAGCAATTCGGCTCTTATCTCGACGGCAAGTTCGACGTCCTCCGGCCAGATCGGGCCGAGGCGGTCCCCCTCCGTGCGCGGTACCAGATGGAGGTGAAGGTGGAAGATCGTTTGCTCGGCGACACTGCCTGCGGAGCTGACCAGGTTCATCCCTTCGGGCGAAAGCGCGGTTTGGATCGCGTTGCCCACTTCGATCACCGCGGCCATAATCTCCGTCCCAGTCGCTTCGTCGGCCGACCAGAGGTCGGGGACATGGATGCGCGGAATCACCAGGGTGTGCCCGGGGGTGGCGGGGTCCAGTGGAAAGAAGGCAACCCAATGCTCGCCGGCGCAAACGATGTCGACATCGGAGTCCTTGCCTGCGGCGATCGCGCAGAAGGGACATTGGTCCTTGACTCTTCGCTCGTCTCTCATTGCTGAATCACTCGACAAATTCCAATTGGACCATCAATACGCGAAAGGCGACCGACATGGCACGAAGGGTATTCCACAGCTTTTACTACAAACCCGACTCTCACCGAGTCTCCCAAATCCGCTCGATTGGAAAGGTCGAGGGGCAAGCGCTTCTCAGCGCAAACGGCTGGGAGGAGGTCAAACGCGGTGGCGACGCGGCGATCGAAAAATGGATCGCCGATGAGATGAATGGCAAGACTTGCGTGGTGGTGCTGATCGGCAGCGAAACGGCCAGCCGTAGGTGGGTCAAGCACGAGATCCGGAAGGGCTGGGAAGACGGCAAGGGCGTGCTCGGGGTCTACATCCACCAGATCAAAAACCTGGCCGGGGAACAAGCAACCAAAGGTGCCAACCCGTTCGATGCCTTCAAGATCGGTGAGAAGTCAATGGCGTCGATCGTCCCTGCCGTGAACCCTGCCGGCTCAACTAGCAAAGCTGCCTACGCCTCGATCAAGGACAACCTTGCTACTTGGGTCGAGGAAGCGATCGCGATTCGCAACAACAACTGAGGTCCGGAGAACCCCTTTTATCCCACGGCTCGAAGCCTTAGGCGTCTCAGCAAGTTCCTAATCTTCGTAGACGAGATCAGGAGGAGTTTTCAAATGGTGCGTCGCGTAACCCCGGCACAGCTTCAGAGCATCATCCGACAGGAAGAAGCGAAGCGACGCCGAGAAATTGATGCCTACAACTCGAAGGTTCGCCAGCACAACAACAAAGTGCGCCAGGCCGTCGAGCAGCAAAATAGGAAAAACAAGCAAGAAGTCGACCGCTACAACCGTGACGTCCTGGCTCATAACGCCAAGGTGCGGGCTAATCGTCAACGTCTCCAGGCCGAGATGAATCGCATGGCGCGGCAGCCCGTGACGGCGAGTTTCGAGGTCGTCGAGCAGTCGACCACCACTTTGCACCGAGCCTTCGAGCGAGTCGAGAACGCCGCCGATCAGGAGCAATGGTCCGGCCGCGAGGACGCCCTCGTTGATCTGGCCGAGGGAGAGGCCGCCAACAGTGCCGCAACCGCAAACGTCTTGCTCGGCAATGGAGCGGGAGACGAGCCCCGGATCGAAAGCACGGTGCTGACCGACGAGCTGAGGCTGATCTCTGCTGACCTCGATGATCGCTGGCAGGGGGCCTTGTACTCGATCAATCCACAGAACCCCGACGCCGCACGCCACTTCTGCACCAGCTCCCGCGAGATCCTGACTCGGATCATCGATCTCAAGGCACCGGACGATCTGGTTCTCACCGAGCAGCCACAGAGTCGACTCACCGATGACGGCCGAGTCATCCGCCGGGACAAGATCGGCTTCCTGTTGACCCGGAGCGCCACTGATCACCAGAGTCTCGGCGATTTCGTCGATACGGACGTCGACGACGTACTGGGCTTGTTCCGGGTGTTCAACGACGGGACCCACGGCGATGCCGGTGCCCTCGATGTCGTGGCGTTGCAGGCATTGAAGGGCCGAGTTGAGGGAGCCATACGCTTTCTCTCGGCTGTCGTCCGCGACGCTTAGTCAGCGTCAATCCACGCATGCCAGGTCTTTGGGGGGCTAGTTCCCCAAATGCGGGGGATGCGTGGGGATGGTTCAAGTTTCCCCCGGATGGCGAAGTTGCCCACATGCAGGACATCCTCTGATGGAGCTAGGCGGATTCGAACCGCCGACCTCCTGGGTGCGATCCAACGGGGCGAAATCGGAGCGGTAGCTTCAAAAGTCGCGATTAGCAGGGACTTAGCCGTACTCCGCAACCACTCGGCGCGCCGGCATTTCGCAGCGGATACGCAGGGACATGCAGCGATATGCGGGGAGTCGGGCACTCCTGGCGAGAAGTGCCCGAAATTTGCGCAGGGCGGTTGGAAACGGCACCGGCCTTCAATGTCGCATATACATATAGCTATGCTTTATCTATGTCTGACACACAGGCTCCAGATGCGATCGCGCTGAACCAAGTCTCCTACGGACAGGACGGCTACTTCACGACCCAGCAGGCGCGCGAAGCCGGCTTCACCCCGCAGCTGCTCGCCCACCATGTTCGCTCCGGGCGCTACGAGCACATTCGTCGCGGCCTGTACAAGCTGCGCGGCTATCCGGGTTCGAGCCATGAGGAGGTGCGTGAGAAGTGGCTTTCGGTCGGTGCCGAGCGAGCCGCCGTCTCCCACGAGAGTGCGCTCGACCTTCACGAACTCTCGGATGTGATCCCGAACAGCGTGCATCTCCTGGTCGATCGCGATGACCGTGGTATCAGGCGGCGTCAGGGGGTGACCCTGCACACGACGAAGGAGCCCCTCGAGCCGTCCGAAGTCGTGTCCCGCGAAGGCATCCGCGTCACCGACCCAGTGCGGTCGATCCTCGATGCGGCCGGCGCCGGGACGGCCCCCGAGCAGATCGAGATGGCCGTCCGCCAAGCACTGCACGAAGGGTTGACTACCCGTCGTTCGCTTCTTCCCCGAGCCGATCGGCGCGGAGGCCGCGTTGCCGATCTCATCCGCCGCGCTGCGGAGAAGGATGGATAGCCGTGAGATACGAAACGGCAAACGCGTTCCGCACCGCGCTCGAGCAACGCCTGAAGAACGAGGCCCAGGCGACCGGCGTCGCCCTGCTGCGCCTGCGCAAGCGCGTGGCCTTCGAGCGATTCCTCGCCAGGCTCGCGACCTCGGAGTCAAGTGGCTGGGTTCTCAAGGGCGCGTTCGCTCTGGAGCTGCGCCTTGGGCTTCGCGCCCGAACGACGAAGGACATCGACCTCGGGCGAGCCGACGACGAGGAAGCGGCAACCGAGCACCTGAACGCTGCCACTGGCATCGACCTCGGCGACTTCTTCGAATTCGAGGTTCGCCGCACGCCAGCACTCGACGCGGCCACTGGTTTCCACGCTGTCCGCTACACGGTTCGCGCCGACCTCGATGGCCGCCCGTTCGAGCAGTTCCCCGTCGACATCGCGTTCAGCGAAGCGTCGTCGATCCAAGGGGAGCCGCTTTTCGGCGCGAACTCGCTGGAGTTCGCCGATGTTGCAGAGTTGCAGCTGCCGGTCGTTTCGCTTGAGCAGCACGTCGCCGAGAAGCTCCACGCTTACACCGGGTCCTTCGGACGAGACCAGCGGGAGAGCACCCGAGTCAAGGATCTCGTCGACCTTGTGCTGATCGGCGAGTCGGCCGAAATCGACGCCAAGCGCCTCCGTCAAGCGCTCGAAGCAACTTTTGGGCAACGCGCCCGCCAGCCGCTCCCGAGCGCCATGCCGTTGCCACCGTCGTCGTGGGCGATGCCGTACGCGGTGCTAGCTCGCGAGATTGCGGTCGCGGTAGACATCGAGACTGGCCACACCACAGCCGCTCGGCTACTCGACCCAGTGCTTCGATCGGAGGCTGGCGGTCATTGGGACCCCGACGCTCGGCGTTGGCGCTCGCGCGCGTAGCTAGGGGTCTACAGGCTCGCCCGGTTCGGTAGCGCTCATCAGGTCGAAGAGTTCCACGATCTCCTTGAATGGCTGGCTGTCGCTGCTAGACGCTCGATCGATATAGAGAGTCTTAGCGCGAGCGGGAGAGAGATTTGCGCTGGCGGCAAACTTCGCTAGCACTGGCTTTCCTGGGATGAGGGTCTTCCAGTCGTCTGAGTCATCAGCGATGGCTTTTTCTAACTTCGAAAATGTATCTTCAACTTCTTGGCTTACAGCGTCGCTAGCTAAGATTGCCTTGACTCGATCAAGCTCATCGCTGGCCGTTATGGCAAACATATTCTTGGTGTCGGCAAGTGACTTCTTGTGACAACCCTTTGGCATTAAATCGACATTCCCTACCTGACGGCGAAGGCTTGATGAGGCGGCTAGGGCCACTGCATAAGACACAAACTCTGCGGCAATCTCACGAAGTTTGGCGCGAACTCTGGCTGGATCGCGAAGCCAGGAATCTTCAGGCTCCATTGCTGCGAAGACTTCGACCCACACGTTCTCATCGAGGAAGTAATTCTCAAGGTGATACTTGCTCAAGCGCCGTAGTCGCCCCTCATTACTGGCTTTCTGAGCGGACGTTGACTCGGGTGGTGCTGAATCGCCGTCGCAAAGCATGTAGAACTCAACACCCCAAAGAGTACGAGTTAACACTGAATCGTAAACAGTGTCAAAGGACTGAATCACATGCTTTCCGCCGGAGGGAACGAGAACAAGGTCCGGGTGGCGGTTGCCCAGGATAGAGCCATAGGTTTTTTTATCGAGGCTGGATTCCTCTCCCTCTATCAATACGATTCGCTTGCCAAGCGCCACAATGCCAATCGATTGACCCAGCAATCGAAGTGCCTGGTTAGTTTCGTCCGACTCTGCAACTGGTATCGCTTGGTTCAGATAAGTACCGTCCTCGGCAGTTTTAGAGGGCGCGATAAACACGACAGACTGGTCAAGCGACGACGATATGACGTCCGGCGAATGGGTCGAGAGAATGAACTGATTCCGTCCGCCGATAGATTGCAGAGTTCGAAGCAGCTTGTAGCTGAGCTCAGGGTGAAGATGAAGCTCTGGCTCGTCGAAGAAGACAATGCAATCGTGGGGCTGGCGCAGAAGGAAATCAAACGCGATGTTGATTACCTCTCGCTCCCCCGAGCTTAAAGATTCAAAGTCAAGCGTTTCACCCCCCTGAATGTATTGCAGCCGCTGAAGGCGGGCCTGTGGATCGGCAAGCTGCTTGGGTCCAAGGAGCATCTCGAATACGCGCTTGAACTCCTCCATCGGATCAGGGAACGTCAAATTCATGCTGTCCTTGCCATCGCGTTTGAGCTGCACGGCGCGATTGGCGATTCTCTGCTTCTGTCCCTCAATCATTCGGAACATTGAATGCACAGTGTCCTGAAAGCGATCACGCATGAATCCAAATGGGATATCCCAGGATATTTCCTCCTCCTCAGGATCCTGCATGTTCTCCCACGACCACTGGAGTGGCTGAAGGTTGCGGATTGACCGATCACTCTCGAAGTTGACCAAGCTGCTCGTCCATTTTCGGCGCCGCCTACCTACCTGGAGCGTTTGCACCAAGAGTTGAGCGTCGTTGGGATCGGAAAGATCGAGGTCGGTTTTCCCCCAGTCCTGGCGCTCTTGGTCCGAGGTTGCAGACACCACCGCCCGAACTTCGCCACCTGCCGCGGGGCTGCGGAGATGACTAACGATGGCAGTTAATAGCCGAGTCTTTCCTACGCCGTTGGGGCCAGCCAGAACTACGACGTCTGCCAAGTCATCGACCGCAAAGCGACGGACTGGAAATGCGTCGGTGACGCTAATAGTCTTGAGTTTCATCGCGCTCCCGGTCTTGCGGGCGGTCATGCCGAATCTTCGTCGAGTCGTTCGACACGTCAGTCGCTGCGGCACCGGCACCCTTGCCAAAGGCTCATTGTCCACGTTAAGTCTGAGCAGGGTACAGAGGAGGGATCGAGGTCAGCGGAATGGGGAAGAATGCCGTCGATGACTGGCCAGATACGCAAGCAAGCATGGGCAGAGGTAGAGGCGAAGCTCCCCGGCTACCTCAAGGCGTTGCTGGTTTCGGACGTGTTCGGCCGCGGTCCCGGCCGGAAACCGCCACCGCACGAACACGGCGTCTACCTGTTCACCGAAGCCGGGCGAGATCTCTACGTCGGCCGCTGCGGCCTCACCGAGCGGGCGGCGAAGAAGGGTGGCGGGCATTCGAACTTCCGCACCCGGCTCGCCGGTCATACCCGCCCCTCCTCGGGCCAAAACCAGGCGAGCTTTGCGTGGCGATTGGCAGTAGAGGCCGTGGCGGGCCAATTCGAGGGGTTGCCGACCACCCGCGCCGAGCTGCAGCTAGACAGCCGTTTCCACCAGGAGTTCCGCCGCCAGAAGCAGCGCGTCACGGCTATGGAGTTCCGGGTGGTGGCCATCCCCGATGACTTCGAGAGCTACGTGTTCGAGCCCTACGCCGCGCTGATGCTCGACACGCCCTACAACTCTTGGGCGACGAGCTAGGTCGTGCCCACTCCGATTTGCTTGTTCCCAGGTGAGAGGCCCTGATGGCTCGCGGGGTTGCGGTTATCGCTGAGACCCAGGATGAGGCCGAGGATCAGATTCTCGACGGGTACCCGGACATTCGAGTTCTGGGATCGAGAGAAATCAACCTCGACGGTCTTCCCGGCAAGCCCTGGCCTAAACATTGGGCCGTAGTGGTCGAGCATCGCGATCCGGAGCGGGAGGCGGAGCTCCAACAGCACGAGGATCCGGAAGAGGAGGTCGAAAGAAGTGTCCGACAGGATTATTTGGCTATCTCACTAGATCCCGAGTTGTTGGTAGTGGGTTCAATCGAGCAGTTCAACTGTCCTGCCTGTGAGGAGAAGATTCGAATCGAACTGCCGGCGCCGAGGGAGCGGAAGGACTCTGGGCACGCCGACTGCCCGGAGTGCGGAAAGCATCTGTGTAGAGCCGAGAGCCCTAGTGGCTGGAAGGTGTTTCGTCCACCTGTCAAGGCTGTGCCTAAATGCATCTTTTGCGGCGCCAAAGCCAACAGCCGAGAGCACGTAATCCCAGCGTGGATTGCCAAGCGTCTGGGCGTCAAGGAATACCTAGCGCCCGGCGACACGGTCGTTGCTGGTGGCACGCCGCGAAAGCAGCCGGTCTCATTTGCGAGTTATCGCGCGCGGATCTTCTGCAGTGACTGCAACACCCACTTCAAGCACCTAGAGGATGCGGTCATTCCGCTGCTTGTGCCGATGGCGAAGGGGTTGACGCTCAGCCTCGATCAGACCAGCCAGGCACTCCTGGCACTGTGGGCGGATAAGACGGCGATGGCGCTGATCGCAGCAGATCCGAGCCAGGAGGACGTCGTGCCTCTCGACCACCATCGTGCGGTTCGGGAAGGCCGGGTTGCCGAGAACACTTGGGTCGCTTTTTTCTCGTGGAGTGACGGACCCGCTCTCAAGACGGGATCGGGGGTCGTGACCGGTGCTGGAGAACCACCGGAGCCCAAGGGAAACTATGCGGCAATCCTCACCTTCGCCGGCATCGGCTTCTATGTCACCGGCTTCACCGACCCGCTTGAATCCGAGCGAATTGATGGCGAACCTCCGCCGGCTGCGCAGTTCTGGCCGCCTAAGCATCCCTTCGTCCATTGGCCTCCGCCGGTTCAAGCGGATAAGCGGGTCCTGCCGGCGCTCTTGGATTGGGTTCCGCTGCGCCCGGTTTAATGACCGAGTAGGGCATGGCAAAGAAGGGCAGAGGCGGGAAGCGCAAGCGCAAGCGCGGCTCCTCGAGCCTCGGCGACCATCAGCGCCAAAAAAAGACCCTGGTTCCTCCTCTCAAGCAGCTGCCCCAGATGCAAGAGGTGAGCTGGACCCACGAAGGGCTTCCCGACATCCTCTGGCTTGCCGCCGTCGAGCAGGAGACCGGGCATTTGCCGGCCGCCCATCAGCCGCTAGACGCTCTCGATGAGTTCTTTCCCGAGGGCACTCAAATCCTCGATGGCCGTATCTCTCGATTCGCCTTGATTCCGGAGGCGCGACGCGCCGAGGCGCGCGGCGCCCTCATCGAAAGGGTTGCCTGGGGCCTTCCCGACGCCCTGGGTCATGCTTTCGCGCTCTACCCCGACTGCCCGGCGGCCTGGCTCTACGAGGAGTGGGCGGAGGAGAACTCGGCTGACCCGGAGATCGGCGCGGGCTACCTCAAGCGGCTCGTCGCCCCATTGCTCGACCCGAAGGGACCTGAGTCGAGCCGGCTGCGCCTGATGGTCCTGGCGCGCTACGTCAAGCACGGAAAGGTCCATGTCCCGCCCGATAGCGAGTTCGTGACCTTGATGCCGAAGTACCCCGATGGGCTCGACGAGGAGGAGCAGCGGATTGCCGAGTCGCTGGGAAGAGCGATGTGGAACGGCTTCTTCCAGATGGACGACGAGTCCATCGGTCAAAGCTGGGCCGAGTACTTCTGGCGACATAGCTGGCATATCTCCCAGTGCGAGCCCTGGGAGAGCTTCCGTGGCTACATGCCGGCGGAGGTCGCTGACGGGCTCGACGAGGACGACAGCAAGGGCGACGAGGACGCCTCGCCGCAACAGGCGGCTGAAGTGCCGTCGCTCCCAGAGCTTTGTCGGGCGTTTTCGGCTGCCGTCGCGGAGCTCGGCAAGCAGTTGCGGGTGCTGGCGGATCGCTGCGAGGTCGATCTCTACGAACCCACTCCCGATGAAGTCAAGCTCGGCCTCGCCTCCCGCCACCTCCGGTTGCTGCAGCGCTTCGTCGAGGACTTCCGTCTCTGGACCGCGCAGATGGGACCGCACCTGGCGCGCTCAATGATCGATACCCGGATCGTCACCGGCTGGCTGCTCAAGAAGAACGATCCCGAGCTGTACGGGCGCTTCAAGGAGTACGGCATCGGCAAGCGCAAGCTCTTCAAGCTCCAGATCGAGGAGTTCGTCGACAACGACGACTTCGAGGGATACGAGGGGCTGGAGGCAATACATCGTCGCCTCGAGGCGGAGGTCAACGTCGACAAGATGGAGGAGTTCCAGACGATCGATCTCGGCGGCGGCTTCTCCGGCAAGAACATCCGAGAGATGGCGATCGAGGCCGGCCTCAAGGATCTCTACGTCCTCAATTTCCAGCCCTACTCCACCGAGGTCCATGGTGAGTGGGGAAGCTTGATGGCCTTCGATTTGGAGCCCTGCGGAAATCCTCTCCATCGCCACCATCGCCGCCCTGCATTCGGATTCGGAGACCGCGATCGAGTCGTGCATCCCGGGTGGGTCCGCCACCTCTGCAGCCTGGCCTGGGAGTCGATCGATGAGATCTTCGGGAGCTATGGATTGGATGTCGATCCGCCTTTCGAAGCCTGCCTTGAGGCATTCTCAGCGGCGATGGGCAGCGGGGACAGGACCGAGGCGGAATAACCCGTAATCGCCGCTAATCCCCGCGCATCTACGCGATTTCAGCCACTAGTGCCAGTAGTGGAGCGCTTTTCAGGGGGCGGTTCGAGCGATCCTGAAAAAGTGAACACCCCGACGTGCAGGGGGTTCTGCGGATGGAGCTAGGCGGATTCGAACCGCCGACCTCCTGGGTGCGATCCAGGCGCTCTGCCAGCTGAGCTATAGCCCCGAGGGCGTGGCTGGGAAGTTGATCCCACTGCCTCGCAAGCGGAAGGATAACCGCATAGTCTTTGCCAGCCTCCCGGGAACCGGCTATGAGCATCCTCGACGACGCAATCCGAGAGCACCTGGAACTGAAGCGCGCCCACGGCGCGGATGACGCCGAGCTTAAAAAGCTCGAGGACGAGGCGTTTGGGCCGCCCGCGCGACCGGAGGAGCCCGATCCTTATGCCGAGGCGCCGACCGAGTTCTTGGTCGCCCCGGGCAGTGAGACGCCCGCCTCGGGCGAGGACGATGGCGGGCGGCGCGTCCCCAACATCACCGACCTGCAGGAGGCGCCGGTGGAGTTCGCCGAGCCGAGCGCGCCGCCCGAGGCCGACGACGGCCCGGCCGAGGAGGAGCACCCCGCTGGCGAGCACGAGGTGATCGCCGAGAGCGGTCCCTCGACCGAGGAGCGGCACGCGATCGCCTCGCAGCCGACCGAAATCTTCGACGTCGAGGGCCAGTTCGAGGACGCGGCCACCGAGGGCCCCGAGGCCGACGCCCCCTCCGACGAGGAACTGGTCGACGCCGAGCTGGCGGAGCCACGGCTGGCGCCGGTCGACCCGATCGCCGGGATCGAGGCGTCCGCCGCCGCCGAGCCCGAGGCCCCGGCCGCCGAGGAGGAGCACGAGGACGAATTCGACGAGTTCTTCAGCGAGCAGCGGCTCTCCGATGAGTTGAACCAGGCGCTCGAGGCGCCGCTGCCGGACGAGCCCGGCGCTCCGGCGACCGAGGAAGCCACCGCCCTTTACGACGTCGAGGCCGTCCCCGCCGAGGAGCCCTCGGAGGAGTACGAAGTGGTCGAGCTGGACTCCGAGGAAATGGAGTCCACAGAGGGCGACGCTCCCGCCGCACATGAGGACGACGCGCCGGCCGCCGAGCCCCCGCCCGCCGCCAACCACGAGGACGTCCTCGAGGACACCCCCGAGTTCCTCGAGGACGCGCCCGAGGACGACAACCTTTGGTTTGAGCAGCGGCCGCCGAAGGACATCGACTTCGGCGACTAGCTCGTCCGGTACCGGGCACTCAGTAGTTTGCCCGGATGCCCTCTCCCGAGCTGGCCATTGAAGCGGAAGGACTGCGTAAGTCCTACGGCGACGTGCGGGCGCTCGACGGCGTCGACCTGCAGGTGCCGGCCGGGACCGTGCTCGGGCTGCTCGGGCCCAACGGCGCCGGCAAGACGACCGCGGTCCGCATCCTCACCACCCTGCTCCCGGCCGACGGCGGCAGCGCCCGCGTCGCCGGCCTCGACGTCGCCCGCGAGGCGCCGCGGCTGCGGACGCAGATCGGCCTCGCCGGCCAGTACGCGGCGGTCGACGAGAACCTGACCGGGGCTGAGAACCTGGAGATGGTCGGCCGCCTCTACCACCTGCCGAAGGGCGAGCCGCGCGCCCGCGCCGCGGAGCTGCTGGAGCGCTTCGAGCTCGACGAAGCCGCCGACCGCCTCGTCCGCACCTACTCGGGCGGGATGCGCCGCCGCCTCGACCTCGCCGCCGCCCTGGTCGCCCGCCCGCCGGTCCTCTTCCTCGACGAGCCCACGACCGGGCTCGACCCGCGCAGCCGCATCAGCCTCTGGAAGACGATCGAAGGCCGGGTCGCCGAAGGCACCACGGTGCTGCTCACCACCCAGTACCTGGACGAGGCCGACGCGCTCGCCGACAGCATCTCGGTGATCGACCGCGGTCGCGTCATCGCCGCCGGCAGCTCCGACGAGCTCAAGGACCAGGTCGGGGGCGAGCGGCTCGACATCACGCTCGAGTCCGCGGCCGATGTCGAGGCGGCGATCGCGGCGCTGGAGCCGATCGCGGCGGAGCGCCCGGCGCTCGCCGACGGCGTCTTGCGGATGCCGATCCGCCGGCGCAAGGGCACGATCGCCGAGGCGGTGCGCCGGCTCAACGATGCCGACATCGGAATCGACGACGTGGCGATGCGGCGCCCGACCCTCGACGACGTCTTCCTCGGCCTCACCGGCCACGCCGCCGAGGACGGGGACGGCGCCGGGGGAGAGGAGGGCGAGCGATGAGCGGCTTCCGCTACGCCCTCTCCGACACCCTGGTCCTGGCCCGTCGCAGCCTCCTGCGCATCCCCCGCGCGCCCGACCTGCTGCTCGCCTTCACCGTGCAGCCGATCATGTTCGTGCTGCTCTTCGCCTATGTCTTCGGCGGCGCGATCAAGACCCCCGGCTACAGCTACATCGACTTCCTGATGCCGGGGATCATCGTCCAAACGATGTCCTTCGGCGGCTTCGTCACCGCCCTCGGCCTCTCCGAGGACCTGAAGAAGGGCCTGGTCGACCGCTTCCGCTCGCTGCCGATGTCGCGCGCCGCCGTGCTTGCCGGCCGCACTCTCTCCGACGTCGTCACCAACTCGATCTCGATCGTGGTGATGCTGGTCGTCGGCGTCATCGCCGGTTTCGCCTTCGACGCCCCGCTCGGCAACATCGTCGCCGGCATCCTGATCCTGCTGCTGTTCGGCTACGCCTTCTCCTGGGTCTTCGCCTACGTCGGCCTCACCTCGAGCTCGCCCGAGGCCGCCCAGTCGCTCGGCTTCATCGTCATCTTCCCGCTCACCTTCGTCTCCTCGGCCTTCGTCCCGGTCGAGTCGATGCCCGGCGCCCTCCAGGCCTTCGCCGAAGTGAACCCCTTCACGATCGTCGTCGATGCGATGCGCCACCTCTTCCTCGGCGCCCCCGCCGGCAACGACGTCTGGGGCGCCGTCGCCTGGTCCCTCGGCATCATCGCCGTCTTCGCCACCCTCTCGGTGCGCAAATACAAACGCGCCGTCGTCCGTTAGGGCGCTGACGGAGCGGGCCGATGGCGCTTAAACTTCTGGAGACGGGGCCATAGCTCAGCTGGCAGAGCGTCTGGTTTGCAATCAGAAGGTCACCGGTTCGATCCCGGTTGGCTCCATCATCCGTTAGGGATCCAGGTAGTTCTCAGCGCGCTGGTCGGACTTCACATACTTCACCCGGACGCGTTGAAGCTTGGTGTCCCGCACGAGCACCAGGTCGAAATCGCAGTCCTCGCCAAACGGGATGGCGATCTTGAATCCGCGTCGCCGCAAATCTGCGGCGACCATCAGCTCCGCAAAGTCTCCTTTGGCCTTGAGATTGAGCGCGGAGGGAGCCGTACGGTCCGCTATTCGGCGGACCGTAGAGACCTCGATGTCGCGGATCTAGACCGATTCGTGACGAATCTGCGCCAACTCGCGCGGGAGGCGGCTGAACTACCGTCGACGGTCATCTGGAACTGCAGCTCGGGCTGCATGTTGATCGTGCGGCCGGTGGCGACCATCTGCTGGATCGTCGCGGTGCCGTCGATGCCTTCGTTGGCGAGCTTCTCGGCCAGGACCTGGTTGCCCTGGACTTCCTGCACGGCCTGGTTTGCCTGGGCGAGGCCGTCTTTCATCATCTTCAGGCTGCCGCCGCGTTCCTTCTTCATTTCCTTGCCGGTCTTGCTGAGATCCCTCATGTCCTTGAACATGGTCGAGCTGACGCTCGAGGTGCGGCCGCAGGACGGCACTCCGTTCCAGGTCAAGCGCAAGTTCTCCGCCGGCCGCCTCGGCCGCATCGAGCAGGGCCGCACCCTCGACGTCCGCTACGACCCCGCGACGCCGGAACGGGTCGAACTCGCCTGAGGCAAGCCCGCCCGCTCCGTCGCGCCGCTACTTCTTCAGCGTCACCTTGAAGACGACCGCCGGGCTGTTGCCGCCGGCGCCCTTGCCCTGGACGGTGATCTTGGCGGTCGCCTTGCCGCCTTTTTCGGCCAGCACGGCGGCCGCGGCTTCCTTCGCCTTGGCCGGGATCTTCAGCTTCAGGACCGTCGCTTTGCCCGCCGGCACCTGGAGGTTCTTCACCGCTTTCAGCTTCGGCTGCGTCGTCGGCCCCTTGCCGGCGGGCTTGATCTTCAGGCCACCGGTGGCGCCGACGCTGCAGGGGCTGACCGAGCAGCTCACCTTCAGCTGCACGAAGTTGCCGAGCGCCTGTTTGCTCTTGCCGCTGAGCGAGAGCTTCGGCGCCGGCTTCACGGTCACGGTCGGCGCTGCCGTCGTGGTGGAGCCGGTGGGCGTGGTCGCCGGCGCCGGCGGCGTGACGAGGTGGAACAGGCGATTGTTCGCGAGGTCGGTGATCCAGAGATCCTTGTCCGGCCCGTTGACGATGCTCCACGGTTCCGCGCTTACCGGGAGCGGGGTGAAGGCGAACGTGGGCCCGGCCGTGACGGTTAGGAGCCGCGCGCCGCTGGTCGAGGTCACGTACGTGTTCCCGTCGAACCCGGTGACGATCCCGAACGGTTCGCCGAGGGTGCCCCCGGTGGGGGTGAGAATGGCAGCGTTGCCGCCGCTTGCGCTGGTGGGGAACTGCGCCAACTTGCCCGCCGAGAAGAGGGTCACGGTGACGTTGCCGGCTGAATCGACGGTGATGCCGTCCGGGTTGCCGGCGGCACCGATCGACGCCTCGGGCGCGAGCGATGACAGGCCGAACCGCCGGACCGCGTCGTTTTCGAAGTCCGGGACGAAGAGCTTGCCGCCAGAGACGGCCAGGTCGAACGCCT
The DNA here is from genome assembly GCA_963735255.1 of uncultured Solirubrobacterales bacterium. Lineage (GTDB taxonomy): Bacteria > Actinomycetota > Thermoleophilia > Solirubrobacterales > 70-9 > VAYN01. The sequence continues at coordinate 160,735 of CAVTKC010000002.1, forward strand.
GCCCGACCGGGGTCATGCCAAGGGTCGCGAACGATTCGACCGGGCCGGTGCCGTCGTCTTTGACCCGGCCGAGTTCGCTGGTGCAGGCGCCATCGCTCGGCTTCGAGAAGTACATGAGACCGTTGCCTCCCGAGACGATCGCGATCGGCCCGCAACCGCCGGGGCTGACGGTGCTGATGCTGTGGGCGGTCGGGGCCGCGGACGTCGCGTCGAACCAGACCAGCTTGTCCGATTCCGGCACCGTCGTCCACACCCGGCCGCCAGGGCCGGCGGCGACGCCGACCGGTTCCCCGGTCACGGGATAGTGGCCGATGACCTGCCCGGAGGCGGAGACGCGCACGAGGGTTTCGGCCGCTTCTTCGGCCGCCCAGATGTTGCCGTCGGGGCCGAGCGCGATCCCGTTGGCGGGCGCGTTGAGCCCGCTCACTTCCTGCAGCGTGAACGCCTGGGAGGTCGCCGGCGCCAGGGCGACCAGCGCCAGCGCCGCGAGCAGGACCTTCCGCATCGGCGATCCAAGCTTCCTACCCGGGGTGTGAAACGGCACGCTGCCTCCTCGTTCGAAGTCGATTGAGCGCGGGATGGTATGCCCGGCGCGTGGACGTTCCCCCGGGCCTGGACGGGTAGCCGGGCGCGGCGCTAGGCGATCAGGCTCTCGGCCCGCCTGCCCTCGGGCAGGTTCTGGTCCGCGTGGTAGCTGCTGCGGACCAGGGGGCCGGCGGCGACCGACTCGAAGCCGAGCCCGTAGGCCGCCTTCTCCAGCGCCGCGAACTCGTCCGGGTGCCAGTAGCGGGTAACCGGCAGGTGGTTCTCGGTCGGGCGCAGGTACTGGCCGACGGTGAGGACCTGGACCCTGTGCTCGCGCAGGAGGCCGAAGGTCTCGACCATCTCCTCGAAGCTCTCGCCGAGCCCGACCATGAGGCCGGACTTGGTGACGACGTCGGGCCCGCCCATCTCCTTCGCCATCCGCAGCACCCGGGCCGAGCGCGCGAACTGGGAGCCGCGGCGGGCGATGGGGTAGAGGCGTGGCACCGTCTCGACGTTGTGGTTGAAGACGTCGGGCTTCTCGTGGACGACCTTGGCCAGCGGCATCTCCTGGCCGCGGAAGTCGGGGGTGAGGACCTCGACCTTGCAGCCGGGCGCCTGCATGCGGATCGAGCGGATCACGCCGACGAAGGCGCCGGCGCCGTAGTCGGGCAGGTCGTCGCGGTCGACCGAGGTGACGACGGCGTGGCGCAACCCCATCTGCTTCACCTGGTTGGCGACGCGCAGCGGCTCCAGCGGGTCGTTCCAGGTCGGCTTGCCGGTCTGCACGTTGCAGAAGCCGCAGCGGCGGGTGCAGACGTCGCCGAGGATCATGAAGGTCGCGGTGCCGCGCTCCCAGCACTCGCCGACGTTGGGGCAGTTGGCCTCCTCGCAGACGGTGTGGAGATTGTCGGAGCCGATCGTCGCCTTCAGGCGCCGGTAGTTGGGCCCGCCCGGCGCCGGCACTTTCAGCCACGGCGGCTTGCGGGCGCGCTTGAAGGGGACGGTGCCGGCGGCCGCGGCGGCGGTGCCGCCGGGCTTGGCGCGGGAGCGGGTGACGTGGACGCGCTCGGTGGTGGCGGCGGCGTCCGCGGGGGCGGCCGGCTCGGCCTCTGCCGCGGCACGCTCGGTCTGCTCGATCGTCTCGCTCATCGGGGTACACCGAGCGTAGCGGGCGGCAGGTCCAGGCCCAGGTCGGCCGGATCGGTCGGAGTGGGGGAGCGCTCGAAGACGGCGCCGAAGCGCGCGGTGACGGTCTCGGCGAAGGCGGCGAGGCTCTGTTCGGACCCAAGCTCACGCGAGAGCGAGGTCATCGCCACCCCCTCGATCCCGCAGGGGACGATCCAATCGAACGGCTGCAGATCGTTGCTGACGTTGACCGCCAGCCCGTGCGTCGTCACCCCGCGGCTGACGTGGACGCCGATCGAGCCGATCTTGCGGCCGCCGACCCAGACGCCGGTCTGGCCCTCGCTCAGCCCCGCCATGACGCCGTGCTCGCCGAGCGCCTCGATCATCGTCCGCTCCAGCCCGCGCACGTAGGCGAGCACGTCGTCGCCGTAGGGGCGCAGGGAGACGATCGGGTAGGCGACCAGCTGGCCGGGGCCGTGGTAGGTGACCCGCCCGCCGCGGTCGGTGTCGCGCACCTCGATCCCCTGCAGCTCGTACCACTCGCGCCCCATCGGCAGCTCGTCGGCGCTGGCGCGGCGGCCGCGCGTGTATACGGGGGGGTGCTCGAGCAGCAGCAGCACGTCGGCGACTTCGTCGCGCTGGCGGCGCTCCCGCAGCCGCAACTGCGCTTTTCGCGCCGCCTCGTAAGGGACGATTCCGCAGCGGACAACCAGGATCTCGGCGCTCACCCTTGAAATCGTTGCAGGACGCGCCCGTATCCTTGGCGTCCTCTCCGATGGTCCAGTCCAAGCCACTCCGCCCCGAATGGCTCCCGGCCGTTGCGCTCAGCTCCGCGCTGGCGCTGCTGATGCTCGTCTGGAGCCCTCCGGTCGGCGACCTCGCGGCCCAGGTCTTCCGCACCGAGCTGTTCGAGCAGGCGGGGTTGGCGATCTGGAACGGCAGCTGGTACGGCGGCCACTACACCCTCACCTACAGCGTCCTCTTCCCGCCGCTGGCGGCATTGCTGGGCCCGCAGGTGGTGGGGATGCTGGCGGTCGTCTCCTCCTCCTACCTGTTCGACCGCCTGGTCCGCGACCGCTGGGGAGCGGAGGCGCGCTGGGCCACCCTCTGGTTCGCCGCCGGCGTGGTGACGCTGCTGGCCGACGGTCAGCTCACCTTCGCGCTCGGGGTCGCCTTCGGACTCGCCTCGCTGCGCTGCCTGCAGACCGACCGGGGGCCGCTGGCGATCGCCGCCGCCGCGGCCTGCGCATTGGCCAGCCCGGTCGCCGCCGCCTTCCTCGCCGGCGTCGTCCTCGCCGGGGCGATCGAACCGGGCCGGCGCGCCAATCGGGTGGCGCTGGCGGTAGCCGGCCTGGCGCTGACCCTCACCGTCGTCCCCAACATCGCCTTCCCCGAGCCGGGCCAGTTCCCCTTTGAGTTCTCCTCCTACCTGGCGATTCCGCTCTTCTGCGGCGGCGCCCTCTTCGTCATCCGCGGTCTGCCGGAGGAGCGGCAGCTGCGCCGGATCCTCGTCGGCTACGTGCTGGCGGCGACGGTGATCTGGCTGGCGCCGAACGCGATGGGCGGCAACGCGGTCCGCCTTGGCGCCCTCTTCGGTGGCCCGGTGCTGGCCGCCGTGGTGCTGGCGCGGCGGCCGCCGGTCGCGACCTGGTTCGTCGCCCTGGCGATGGTCGGTGGCCTCTACTGGCAGCTGACCGCGAGCGTCAACCAGATCGCCCGCAGCGTCGGAGACCCGTCGACCACCGCCGAGTACTTCGAGCCGGCGGGCGCCTGGCTGGGCGCCCACGGTGGGGATGGGACGCGGATCGAGGTCCCGCCGACCGCCAACCACTGGGAGTCGGCCTACCTGGCCCCGAGCTTCGAGCTCGCGCGCGGCTGGCTGCGCCAGCTCGACACCACCCGCGACGACATCTTCTACGGCCAGGACGAGCTGACCCATGGCAGCTACAGCTCCTGGCTGCGCCGCAACGCGATCTCCTACGTCGCCCTCCCCGACGCCCCGCTCGACTACTCCTCGCAGGCGGAGCGCCGCCTCATCCTCGCCGCGCCGTCCTACCTCAGCCTGCGTTTCCGCACGCCCCACTGGCGGATCTACGAGGTGCGGAACCCAAAGCCGCTGGTGGCGCCGATCGGAGCGGCCGCCGCGCGAACGCTCCGGGTCGGCCGCCAGGGCTTCACGCTCGACGTCACCCACCCGGGCGAGTTCCTCGTCCGCGTCAACTTCACTCCCTACTGGTCGATCGCCCGCGGCGCCGGCTGCATCCTCCGCCGCGGCGACTGGACCGTCGCCCGCGCCGCCCACCCCGGCGTTTTCCGTGTCGCCGCCGACTTCTCGCTGGGCAGGGCCTGGAACGCGGTCACCGGCGCCCGCAAGACCTGCTGAGTTGAGGTGTCAGTTGTTCCCGGTATGCGGGAACAACTGACGGCTCACTAGAGGGCGAGCGAGAGGGGCTCTTCGAGCAGGGCGCGGATCCGCGCCAGGAACTCGGCGGCGGGGGCGCCGTAGAGGATGCGGTGGTCGCAGGCGAGGGTGACGTTGAGCAGGTGGGCGGGGACAATCTCGCCGTCGCGGACGGCGGGGCGCTCCACGATCGCGCCGACGGCGAGGATCGCCGCCTGCGGAGTGTTGATGACGGCGCTGAAGTCGTCGATCCCGTACATCCCCAGGTTGGAGACGGTGAAGGTGCCGCCGGAGAGCTCGGGCGGGGTGATCTGGCCGTCGCGGACCCGCTGCGCCAGCGCCCGCGAGTCGGCGGCGATCTGCCGCAGCCCCTTCCGGTCGGCGTCGAAGACGGTGGGGACGACGAGCGAGTCTTGGGCGGCGACGGCGACACCGACGTTGACCCGCGAGTAGAGCTCGAAGCGCCCGTCCCGATAGGCCCCGTTGGCCCGCGGATGCTCGCGCAGCGCCAGCGCGCAGGCCTTGACGATCATGTCGTTGAACGACGGCACCACCTCGCCCTCGGCCGCCGACGCCTTCAGCCGCGCCCGCCCCTCGACCGCCCGCCCCATATCGATCTCCGCCCGCAGATAGAAGTGCGGTGCCGTCGCCTTCGACTCCGACATGCGTCGGGCGATGGTCGACTGCAGCTTCGAGAGGTCTTCGAAGACGACTTCCCCCTTTGCGGTCTCGGGAGAACCGGGACCGGAGCCCTCAGCCGCGGGTCCTGCCGCGCGGGCCACCCCCACGGTGCTCGGCGGCGGGGCCGCCTCCGCGCCGCGGGGGTCCCCCGCCCGCGCGTCACCCGCGGAAGAAGCAACCGCTTTCTTCACGTCCTTCTTGACGATCCGCCCCCCGGGTCCGGAGCCCTGGATTGCTGACAGGTCGACCCCCTTCTCCTTAGCGATCCGTCGTGCGACCGGCGACGCTTTGACCCGCTCCCAACTCTCGGCTGAGGGCCCCTCGGAGCTCCCCGCCTCACTCGGGGGTTTCGTCCCACTCGAGTCCCCCGCGCCGTTCGGTCCCTCGGTGCTTTTAGACACCTCACCTGCGGGTGGCGCGGAGGGTGATCTCTCCGGCGGGTGAGCCGGAGAGTCACCCTGCGTGACAGGACCCGCAGCTGAGGCCCTTGAACCCTCGGAAGAACCCTCAACCCGCGCAATCGGACTGCCAATGGGCAACGTCGCCCCCTCGTCAGCCAGGATCTCCGTCAGCGTCCCAGCCACGTCGCTCTCGTAAGCCATATTCGCCTTGTCCGTCTCGATTTCGACGATCTCGTCGCCGATCGCGATCTCGTCGCCGACCTGCTTCATCCAGGTCAGGATCGTGCCCTCCTCCATCGAGTCGGACAACCGGGGCATGACGATGTCGGCCATCAGATCGTTCCCTCCAGAGTCGCCAGGGCGGCGCTGACGACGTGCTCCTCGTGCGGGATCGCCGCCTGCTCGAGCCGTTTCGAGTACGGCATGGGGACGTCGGCGCCGGTCACCCGCTGCACCGGCGCGTCGAGGTCGTCGAAGGCCTGCTCGGTTATCAGCGTCGCCATGTTGGCGCCGATGCCGCCGTGCGGCCAGCCCTCCTCGACGATCACCGCGCGGTTGGTCTTGCGGACCGAGGCGAGGATCGTGTCGAGGTCGAGCGGGCGCAGCGTGCGCGGGTCGATCACCTCGGCCTCGATGCCGTGCTCCTCCGCCAGCTTCGCCGCCGCCTGCTCGGCCACCTGGGCCATCTTCAGCACGCCGACGATGGTGACGTCGCCGCCCTCGCGCCGCACCGCCGCCTCGCCGAAGCGCAATACCTCGTCCTCGCCCTCGGGCACCTCGCCCTTGACCCCGTAGAGGCTCTCGTGCTCGATGAAGATCACCGGGTTGTCGTCGCGGATCGCCGCCTTCAGCAGCGCCTTGCCGTCGGCCGGGGTGGAGGGGCAGGCGACCAGCAGCCCGGGCACCTGCAGGTAGAGGGCCTCGAAGCTGTGCGAGTGGGTCGGGCCGAGCTGGTGGCCGCCGCCGCCCGGCATCCGGATCACCATCGGCACCTTCGCCTGGCCGTTGAACATGTAGGGGATCGCGGCGGCGTGGTTGACGATCTGGTCCAGCGCCAGGAGCGAGAAGTTGACCGTCATCAGCTCGACCACCGGCCGCAGCCCGCCCATCGCCGCGCCGACCCCGGTGCCGACGATCGTGTTCTCGGAGATCGGCGTGTCGCGGACGCGGCGCTCGCCGAACTCGTCGATCAGCCCCTCGGTCACCTTGAAGGCGCCCTGGAAGACGGCGACGTCCTCGCCCATCACGAAGACGCCCTCGTCGCGGCGCATCTCCTCCGCCATCGCGTCCCGCAGCGCCTCGCGCATCCGCAGCTCAGCCATCGGCGCCACCCCTTCGGCTTCGTCGACCGACGCTCCGCATCACGCGTCCCCCGCCTCGGCATCGGCCGCGCGCTCCGGGGAGAGGTCCTCGCCCTCGTCGCCGACCTCGCGCTCGGCCGACACCCGCGACTCGGCCCCGTCCTGCGCGTCGCCCTGCAGCGCCGGGTTCGGCCGCCGGCCCTCGCGCTCGTCGGGCTGCTCCGCGTAGGCGGCGCCGGCCTCGGCCAGGACCCGCGCCGCGTCGGGCATTTCGCCCTCGTGCTCGCCGCGGTGCGGCTCCGGGCTGCGCTCGTCGACGGCGTACCAGCCGCCCGGATCGGTGACCGCGTAGAGGTTCTCGTACATCGTGTCGAGCGGCGGCTCCGGCGAGGCCTCGGCGAACTCGACCGCCGCGGTCACCTCCGCCTCGGCCGCGTCGCGCGCCTGCCGCACCTCGCGCTCGCCCAGCACGCCGGCCTCGACGCAGCGCCGCGCGAAGCTCTCGATCGGGTCTTTCTCGCGCCACTCCTCGACCTCCTCGCGCTCGCGGTAGACCTCGGGGTCGGCGGCGGAGTGGCCGCGGTAGCGGTAGGTGACGACCTCCAGCAGGGTCGGGCGGTCCTCCTCGCGCGCCGCCCGCAACCCCTCGGCGACCGCCTCGCGCACGGCGACCACGTCCATCCCGTCGGCCCGGGCGCCGGGAATCCCGTAGCCCTCCGCCTTCTTCGAGAGGTCGGTCTGGGCCGAGTGCCGCTCGACTGCGGTCCCCATCCCGTAGAGGTTGTTCTCGACCAGGAAGAACACCGGCAATTTCCACAGGGCGGCCAGGTTCATCGTCTCGCCGAAGTTGCCGGTGTTGGAGGCGCCGTCGCCGAACATGCAGACGGTGACCGCGTCTTCGCCCTTGTACTGGGAGGAGAGGGCGAGGCCGGCGGCGATCGGCAGGTTGCCGCCGACGATCCCGTAGCCGCCCATGAAGCGCCGCTCGGCGTCGAAGATGTGCATCGAGCCGCCGCGGCCGCCGCTGGTGCCGTCGACGCGGCCGAACAGCTCCGCCATCACCCGCTTCGGCTCGGTGCCGCGGGCGATCGCGTGGCCGTGGGTGCGGTAGGTGCCGATCAGGAAGTCCTCGTCGCGCATCACCGAGGTGGTGCCGACGATCGTCGCCTCCTCGCCGATCGCCAGGTGCAGGAAGCCGCCGGCTTTGGCGCGCTGGTACTGGCGCCCCGCCTCCTCCTCGAAGCGGCGGATCAGGGCCATGCGCGCGAGCAGCTCGTAACAAGTGGCGGCATCGGGCAGATCGGCCATCGATCTCACCTTAGCGATGCGCCCACGCCTATCCCGCGGCCTCGACGGCCTCCTCCAGCCGATCGTCCCCCCAGAAGACCCGCTCGCCGACAACCAGCGCCGGAACGCCCTTGACGCCGCGGTCCCCGGCGCCCGCGGTCGCCTCCTTGAGGCCGTTCTTGATGATTTCGGTCTGGACCGCTTTCAGCAGCGCTCGCGGGTGCATCTCGCAGGCGGCGGCGGCGATCGTGACGTTGTCGGGGTCGCTGAGGTCGCGCCCGGCGGCGAAGGCCTGGCGGAAGGCGGCGAGGGCGAAGGCGACGGTGCGGCCGGTCTGCTTGGCGAAGGTCGCGGCCCGCATCGCCATCAGGTAGTTCGCCGGCCAGGGGTCGGGCCAGACGAGCGGCGGCAGCCCGTAGGCGGCGGCGCGCCGCTCGACCTCGGCGATCCCCTCGCCCCGTGCCGGGGTCTGCGACCAGGAGCCGCGGTCGAAGCGCTGGAACAGCCCCCCGAGCAGCACCGGCACCCACTCCGGCTGCTCCAGCCCGGCCTCGGTGAACAGCGCGCTGACCCGCTCGGCGGCGAGGTACGAGTAGGGCGAGCCGAGGTCGAAGTAGAAGGTCGCGCGCGCGGCCACGGGGCGACTCTATGGAACGGCCCACGCGCTCGCCGGCGCGCGTGGGCCGCCCTGTCTCAGAGGCTGCGGAGCCGGAGCAGACCGGGCCCGGTGAGCACCAGGGCCGCCTCGGCGGCGTCCTTGGCGTCGCGGGCCTCGATCCACACCCCCAACCCGACCAGGCCCAGGCCGAAGAGCATCAGGAAGATTCCCGGCAGGTACCGTTTGTCAAACTTTTCGAGGATCTTCAGCACCGCTTCCAGTACACCCTTGAGTTCGCCTATCGGCCCCTCGGCGGCGAGCGCATCCGGGGGCGGATCGGGCGGCGGCGGTTTCCGCAGGAAGACGATCAGGCCGATGACGATGATCAGCAGCCCGATCACGATAATCACGGTGGACACTGGTTAACACCTCCCGTTTAGTGAAAGGATGTTCACCATCCTTCAAATCCTTACCTATGGCAAGGGGTGAAAAAGGGAGGAGTTAGGGAACCTGACTGTAGGCTCGGTGCGCTGGTGTGAGGTGTGTTTTTTTAGGCGTGCGTGGCCCAGCCGTCGACGGCTCGGGCGGCTTCGAAGATCGCCTCGGAGATCGTCGGGTGCGGGTGGACGATCCGCGCCAGCTCCTGGTAGCCGCCCTCGAGCGCCATCGTCGCCACCAGCTCGGCGATCATGTCGCAGGCGCGGTTGCCGACGATGTGGACGCCGAGGATCTCCCCGTACTTGGAGTCGGCGACAACCTTGACCAAGCCTTCTTTGTCGTCGTAGACGGTCGCCCCGCCGACGCCGCCGAGCTTGAACTTGCCCACCTTGACGTCGTTGCCGGCCTCCTTCGCCGCCGCCTCGGTGAGGCCGACGCTGGCCACCTGCGGGTGGCTGAAGGTGGCGCCGGCGATCAGGTTCTGGTCGACCGGGTGGGTCTCGACACCGGCGATGGCCTCGGCCGCGACGACCGCCTCCTCGCCCGCCTTGTGCGCCAGCGCCTTCCTGTTCACGAGGTCGCCGATCGCGTACACCTTTGAGTTCGAGGTCCGCTGGTTTCCGTCGACCTTGACCTTGCCGTTCTCCTCCAGCTCGACCCCCGCCTCGGCCAGGCCCAGCGGCTCGGTGTCGGCGCCGCGGCCGCCGGCGACGCAGAGGTAGTCGACCTCGGCGCTCTCGCCACCGTAGGTGAACTTGACGGAGCTCTCTCCGGCCTCGACGTTCTCGACCGGGTTGCCGGTGGCGACGGTGATGTTCTGCTTCTTGAAGGCGCGCTCGACGACCCGGACCACGTCCTTGTCCTCGGCCGGGAGGATCTGCGGCAGCATCTCCAACAGCAGCACCTCGGTCCCGAAGCGGCCGTAGGCGGAGGCGATCTCGCAGCCCGACGCGCCCGCCCCGACCACGACGATCTTCTTCGGCACCTCGGGCAGCGACCAGGCGCCCCAGGTGTCGACGACGCGGCCGCCGAACTCGACCCCGGGGATCGGCAGCGCCACCGACCCGGTCGCCAGCACGACGGCGCCGGCCTCGTAGACCTCCTCGCCGACCTTGACGTTGCCCTCGGGGGTGAGCGAGCCCTCGCCCTCGATGACGGTGACTTTGTTTTTGTCCCAAAGCATCTTCACCCCGCCCGAGAGCGACTCCGAGACGGCGGCGCGGCGCTTGCCGACGGCGTCCCAGTCGAGCGAGACGTCCTTGGCGACGACGCCGAGGTCGGCGCTCTCGCGCGCCTCGGTGTAGATCTCCGCCGTGCGCAGGATCGTCTTCGCCGGGATGCAGGCGTAGTTGAGGCAGCGACCGCCGGCCTTGTCGCGCTCGACCACCGCGGTTTTCTTGCCGAGCTGGGCGGCGCGGATGGCGGCGACGTAGCCCCCGGGCCCGCCGCCGATCACGATCACATCGAAGGAATCTGCCATTGCCCTGAGCCTATAGAACGGCGTTTGCGCGTTAGCTCTTCTTCTGGCCCGGCACGCGGCCGGCCAGGCGCGAGAGCGGCGAGACCGCGCCCTGCAGGGTCCCGACGCTGTCGTTGAGCCCGGCGACCGCGGTCAGGATCCGCTCCATCAGGCCGCTCAGCCGCTCGATCCCGTCGTCGAGGCCCTCGATCCCCTTGTCCAGCCGCCCCATCGTCTCCGGCAACGCCGCCAGATGGCTCTGGACCTCGACCAGGACCGGCATCGCCGCCTCGACCGCGGCCAGGCGCGTGTCCAACGCCCCGATCGTCTCGCCCACCGCCGCCATTTCCTCGCGCAGGCCCGGCAGCGCGGCGGTGTCGGCGGCGACGCTGTCGAGCGCATCCGCCACCCGTCCCAGCGATGCCGTGTGCTCCACCATCGCCTGCGTGTTCTCGACGATCTCGGGAATCGTCCGCAGCGCCCCGAGCACGTCTGCCGGCAGGGCGGAGATCTTGTCGAGGGAGGGGAGGCCGAGCGCCATCGCCTAGTTCCTCGGCGCGCGTTCGGGCATCTGGATCCGCGCCATCGCCTTGACCATGAAGAAGAAGAAGGTGCCGGTGACCGCCAGCAGCCCCAGCGTCGCCGCGAACTCGCCGACCGTGGAGGCCTGCACGGCGAGGCCGAAGACGGCGCTGAAGATCAGGAAGACGAGGATCAGCTGGAAGCCGAGGACGGCCCAGTAGCGGGCGCGCCACATCCCCCAGGCCATGACCCCGAGGATCAGCGCCGGGGCGATCACCTGCGGCACTTTCGGCGTCTCGCCGTCGACCTTGACCCCGGCCAGGTAGCCGGCGAGGATCGAGAGCGCGATCAATGCCGAGACGACGGCGCCGATCGTCACCACGGTCGGGCGTTGGCCCTCGGCCAGCGGCTCCAGCGCTTCCCGCGCCGCCTGGTTGCGCTGCTCGGCTTTCGCGTAGCCGCGGGCCATCCGGTCCGACCCGGAGCTGCGCTGCTTGCGTTTGCGCGGCTGCTCAGCCACCGGGCGCCACCCCGACGATCCGCCGCAATGCTTCGGCGACGGCGGTGGGTTCGGCGGCGTCGCGGATCGCCCGCACGACGCAGAGCCGCTTCGCCCCCGCCGCGACGACCTGCTCGGCGTTGGACGGGTCGATGCCGCCGATCGCGAAGAAGGGGTGGGGGGCGTGTTCGGCGGCGTGGGAGATCAGCGGCAGGCCGACCGCCGGCCGTCCCGCCTTCGTCGGCGTCTCCCAGATCGGCCCGACCGAGATGTGGTCGACGTCGGCCTCGGCGGAGGCCGCGATCTGCTCCTCGGAGTGGGTCGAGAGGCCGATCAGCGCGTCCGGCCCGAGCAGCTCCCGCGCCGCCGCGACCGAGCCGTCGTCCTGCCCGAGGTGGACGCCGTCGGCGTCGCAGGCGTGGACCAGCTCGGGGTCGTCGTTGACGACGAAGGGGACGCTGTAGGTGTCGCAGACGCGGCGGAAGGTCGAGGCGGCGCGTTCGATCTCAGTCCGGCCGAGCGTCTTCTCGCGCAGCTGGACGATGTCGACGCCGCCGCTCAGCGCCGCCCGCAGCAGCGCTTCCAGGTCGCCGCCGGGGGGGCGCGCGTCGCAGACGAAGTAGAGGCGGGCGGTGCGCAGGCGCTCGCGGCGCAGCGGGCCGACCGACTCGGGGGGAGCGAGGCTCATACGGCGATTATGAACCGGCGCCGCCGCCGGAGATCGCCACCGTCCCCGCTTGCGCGCCGGGCGGGCCGGGTAGCATCGAGATGTAACGGGAGCCCGCGAGGGCTGAGAGGGTGGCAACGAGGTCACCGACCGTCTGGACCTGATCCGGGTAATGCCGGCGGAGGCAATGGCTTGACCAAGCAACGCGATTTCGACGCGATCTTCATCGGCGGTGGGGCGATCGGGCTCGCCTGCGCTTGGTCCGCCGCCCAGCGCGGCGCCCGGGTAGCGGTGCTGGAGCGCTCCGAGCCGCCCGCCGGCGCCACCAATGTCGCGGCGGGGATGCTGGCCCCGGTCGGGGAGCTGACCTTCGGCGAGCCGGAGCTGCTGGAGCTGACCCTGGCCTCGGCCCGGCTCTACCCGGACTTCGTCGCCGAGTTGGAGGCCGCGAGCGGGGAGGACGCGGGCTACGCCCGCTGCGGCGCGCTCCACGTCGCCCTCGACCGCGACGAGGCGGAGCAGCTGCGCCGCGTGCACGACCTGCAGCGCTCGCTCGGGCTGGAGGCCGAGTGGCTGGCGCCGCGGCGCTGCCGGGCGCTGGAGCCGGGCCTGACGCCCTCCTTCCACGGAGGCGTCTTCGCCGCCGGCGAGGCGTCGATCGACCCGCGGGCGCTGACCCGGGCCCTGCTGGCGGCGCTGCGCGCGGCCGGGGCGGAGGTCCGAACCGGGACCGAGGTCGTCGACGGGATTTGGGAGGGGGAGCGCCTGGCGGGGGTGCGGGTCGCGCCGGCGTCGACCGGCGGCGCGCGCGGCGGGCATGGCCCGCGCGAGAGCGGCGAGCCCGGTCGCACCGATCGGCGTGCCGAGCTGGCCCAGGGCAGCGAGCTGCGCGCCGACGCCGTGGTGCTCGCCAGTGGCGCCTGGTCCGGCCAGACGCCGTGGCTTCCGGAGGACGCCCGTCCCCCGGTACGCCCGGTCAAGGGCGAGGTCCTCGAGCTGCGCTCCCGCGACGGCGCCGCGCCCTGCGAGCGGATCGTCGCCTCCGAGCGCGTCTACCTGGTCCCGCGCCCCGACGGCCGCCTGATCGTCGGCGCCACCACGGAAGAGCGCGGCTTCGACACCGCGGTCAGCGCCGGCGGCGTCCTCGAGCTGCTGCGCGAGGCCTACCGCCTGCTCCCCGACATCGCCGAGATGGAGCTGCTCGACGCGATCGCCGGCCTGCGCCCCGGCACCCCCGACAACCTGCCGCTGATCGGCCCCGGCGCGGTCGACGGCCTCCTCCTCGCCACCGGCCACTACCGCAACGGGATCCTCCTCGCGCCGCTGACGGCAGCCGCGATCGCCGCCACCCTCGCCGGCGAGTCGCCACCGCCCGTGAGCGCCGCCGCCGACCCAGCGCGTTTGACTTTGGTCGCCCACAGGGCGACTAAGGACAAAGGCACCGATACGGAAGTGCAACGAACGCCGGGGTCGACCGATCGCGCGGCGGAGCTCGCGGCGCGGGGGGCGGCGCTGGCGGAGGCCGCGGAAGCCGCCGAGCGCGCCTCGCTGGAGGCGCGATGAGGATCGAGCTCAACGGCGCGCCGCTGGAGTTGCCGGAGGCGGCGACGCTGGTCGACGCGGTACGGGCCGCCGGTGCGCCCGGCGCTTCTGACGCGACCGCGCCCGGCGGGGCTCGCGGCGTCGCGGTCGCTCTCGACGGCGAGGTCGTGCCCCGCGGCGAGTGGGGGGCGACGCCGCTGCGCGAGGGCCAGAGCGTCGAGGTATTGGCGGCGATCCAAGGTGGGGCCGAGACCTGGGAGCTGGGCGGGCGCCAGTGGTCCTCGCGGCTGATCGCCGGCACCGGCGGCTTCCGCTCGCTAGAGCAGATGGAGGCGGCACTGAGCGCGGCCGGGACCGAGATCGTCACCGTCGCGTTGCGCCGCGTCGACCCCGCCGCCGAGGGCTCGGTCCTCGACGTGATCGAGCGGCTCGGTCTCTTCGCCCTGCCCAACACGGCCGGCTGCTTCACCGCCCGCGATGCCGTCCGCACCGCCAAGCTCGCCCGCGAGGCGTTCCAGACCGACTGGGTCAAGCTCGAGGTGATCGGCGACGACCGCACCCTCTATCCCGACGCGGTCGAGCTGCTCGACGCCGCCGAACAGCTGGTCGCCGACGGTTTCACCGTCCTCCCCTACACCAACGACGACCCGATCCTCGCCCGCCGCCTCGAGGAGGCGGGCTGCGCCGCGGTGATGCCGCTGGGCTCGCCGATCGGCTCCGGCGCCGGCATCCGCAACCCCTACAACGTCGCGATCATCGCCGAGCGCGCCACCGTCCCGGTCATCCTCGACGCCGGCATCGGCACCGCCTCCGACGCCGCATTGGCGATGGAGCTTGGCTGCGACGCGGTGCTCGCCGCCAGCGCCATCTTCGGTGCCGAGGACCCGACCGCGATGGCCCGCGCCCTGCGCGGCGCGGTCGAGGCCGGCGGCACCGCCCGCCGCGCTGGTCGCATCCCCCGCCGCACCCATGCCGAGGCCTCGACCCCGTACCAGGGGTTGCCGGACCTCTCCTGAAGCGCGCTGCCCTCGGCGTCTCTCTACGATGGTCCGCCTGCCCCTGTAGCTCAGTTGGTTAGAGCGGCGGCCTTTTAAGCCGCGCGGCGCGGGTTCGAGTCCCGCCGGGGGCATTTGGCTGCCGAAAACGAGGCCCACGGGGAGCCCGGCACCGGCCCCATCCGCGACGAGCACCTGCTGCGCGTCCCGGCCGACGTCGAGGCCGAGGACGACGTCCGCCTGCAGCGGATCCACGACGAGGTCGAGCGCGGCTTCGACGCCCTGCGCGACATCGACGACGGCGTCTCCGTCTTCGGCTCGGCCCGGATCCAGGAGGGCCACCGCTGGTATGAGCTCTGCCGCGAGACCGGCGCCTGCCTCGCCGAGCACGGGTTCACGGTGATCACCGGCGGCGGCCCCGGCCTGATGGCGGCCGCCAACCGCGGCGCCGCCGAGGCCGGCGGCCTCTCGGTCGGGCTCAACATCGAGCTTCCGCACGAGCAGCAGCCGAACCCCTACGCCAACCGCAGCCTCGACTTCCACTACTTCTTCGCCCGCAAGCTGATGTTCGTCCGCTACGCCCGCGCCTTCGTCATCTTCCCCGGTGGCTTCGGCACCCTCGACGAGATGTTCGAGAGCCTGACCCTGATCCAGACCCACCGGATCAAGCACTTCCCGACGATCCTCGTCGACTCCGCCCACTGGCGCCCCCTGCTCGACTGGATCGACGACACCCTCGAGGACGACGGCATGATCGGCCGCGGCGACAAAGAGCTGCTGCTCACCGCCGACGAGCCCGGCGAGATCTGCGACCACGTGCGCCGGGCGAGCGCGATGCAGAAGCAGATGGCCTGATCTGGATCAGAACGTCGGAGGCTCGTCCTGCGTGTCGTTGCGCTGGAAGGGTGGAACGACAGGTGAAGGGGACTGCAGCGATGCAGCCGGAGGGACGACGTCGTCCGTCATTGCGCTCACAACCGTTCGTCTCGGGTCCGCCTCATCTTCTGGCTCTGCTGCCGGAAGCTTCGGAGCCTTTGCCTGCCAGTCGCGCAGATTCTCGACCAGGCCTCCGTAGAAGCTGACTACCTGGCGGCGAGTCTCCAGCACGAATGAGCGCTCGCCTCGGCCGCGCTTCGTTCCTAGGGGCCTCGCCAGCGAGAGATTGAACGCACGGGGCTCTCGCTTGGGATCGGTTGGCGACAGCAATGCCTTTGGTTCTTCGAGGGCATCGGCAAGGAGCAGGGCGGTGGTCTCCTTGGTTCGCGCGAACTGAACCTCGACCCGCAAATCCCTTGGTGCATTCTTCAGTTGCCGTAGGACCCAGTTGATCCGGGTTTGCGGTCGCCCTTCTTTCGGTGCGCCGATCTTGACGTTGACCCTCGTCAATCGGGAGCGAAGGTCAGCTTCAACATCGATCGGGCCGATGGCGCCCGGCACCCGAAACGAGCCGGTGAGCTTGCCGGCGTTCTCAAGGCTTTCAAGCAGTGATTCGGCCCAGCGATCACCCTCCCTCGCCCGCGAATGCGCGGATAGGACCTGCACACCCAGATCTTGGCTGAGGCCGAGGCAGAGGTACTCCATGAACTGCTCCCAACGATTGACCACATCACGAACACCAGGATCGTTCGCCCGTATCGTCCCGTCCCGGGCCGCGTTCCTCACCGGCACCCATTGCTGTCCCATGTCCTCGAAGCCGATGGCACCGGACTTCTCATGCTCCAGGTAGGCGATGAGCTCCCCGAGAATCCAGGCTTGATCAGGGTCCTTGACGCCTCGGTGCTGGTGTTGCATAACTGCCTCGGTCAGGATTCGCCACCAGGAGAGGTGGAGAAGTTCCACCCGACGCAATTTCCGGCGATCGACGGTGATGGGCGTCTCGTGGGGACCGGCGCTTATCTGATTGGAGATCGTCAGGACCGCATCGAAGTTGTGTTCCCTGGCTAGATCCAAGTAGTTCGAAACCTGGTCGACATCGAGGGGGGCGTTGCCGGTCTTCACCTCGACGAGGCATTTCCAGGCCGTCTTTCCTCTTTCCACTGCGACAACGCCATCCGGTCTCAGGGTCTTTCCGTCGGCTGCTTCCAAGGGGACCTCGGTAAAGGTCGAGATGCGCCCAGCTGGCGCGCCGACATCGCGCAGTAGGCCGCGGCCGAACTCGTCAACCGCACCCATCACGGCGAGAAGGGAGGAGGCAGCTCGGATCTCTTGCTCCTCCTGTCCGCGGATTCCCGCCACCGGGATGAGCCGCGCCGGCATCCAGGGGTTATCTGCGTCAGGCGTTTTACTCGGGCTATTTAGCGGCATCTGTGCACCCTATTCGGCAGGGTGCGGTCAGCTGCCGCAATGTTGGAGCTGAGATTGCATGGCCGAGGGCGGCCTAGCGCGCTTCCAGGCGTTCGAGCCTGGAGCGGATCTCCCGCAGTTCCTGGAGAATCAGGTCCTCCTTGGCCTCCTGGCCGGCGATGAAGCGGTCGGCGATGAAGGCGGTGAGGAGGGCGACGAAGCCGATCCCGACCAGCATGATCACGCTGGCGATGATGCGGCCGCTGTCGGTGTGCGGTTCGAGGCCGCCGTAGCCGACCGTGGTCACGGTCGTCACCGCCCACCAGATCCCGTCCCAGGCGGTCCACGGTTCCCGCGTCGTCGACTCGATGCTGGCGACGATGACGCCGCCGAGGACGACGGTGGTGATCGCCGCCGCCGCCGCCAGCTTCAGCCCTTCGATCGAGAGCAGGCGGCGCACGCTGAAGACGCGCAGCAGTCGCATCAGGCGAAGCACCCGGTAGACCCGTCCCGCCTGCCAGGCCGCGGGCGCGAAGGGCGGGGTAAGGACCGTGACCGCGACGTCGAGGATGTGCGAGCGCAGCCAGGTCCGCTTGCGCGGGACCACCGACAGCATCACCACCACCTCGGTGGCGAAGACCAGCCAGGTGATCCAGTTGAGGATCGTGCCGATCGTCGGCCACGGCTGGGCGAGGTTCGACTCCTGGATCAGGACCAGCGGGATCGTCAGCAGCGCGGCGAAGATCACCGGCCATTCGAACTTCGCCTGGATCGCTTCGCTGCGCTCGTCCACGCCGTCCGATTCGACGGCGGCGCCCGGCTCCCCTCCCGGGCTAGTGCCGGAAGTGGCGGTGCTTGGTGAAGACCATGGCGACGCCGTCGGCGTCGCAGGCCTCGATCACCTCGCCGTCGCGTTTGGAGCCGCCCGGCTGGATCACCGAGTTGGCGCCGGCCTTGATCCCCAGCTCGGGGCCGTCGGCGAAGGGGAAGAAGGCGTCGGAGGCGAGGGCGGAGCCGGCGAGCAATGCGTCGGCCTCCTCGCCGCGGGCGTCACGGCACTTCTCGACCGCGAGCCGGACCGAGTCGACGCGGCTCATCTGGCCGGCGCCGATGCCGAGGGTCGCCCCGTCCTTGGCGATCACGATCGCGTTGGAGCGGACGCGGCGGCAGACGGTCCAGGCGAACAGCAGGTCCTCCCACTGCTCCTCGGTCGGCTGGACCTCCGTCACCACCTCCATGATCTCGCGTGGCTCCGGGTCGCCGTCGCGGTCCTGGATCAGCAGGCCGCCGTGGACGCGCTTGACGTCGCGCTCGCGCGGGTCGGCCTGGCGCCGCTCCTCCTCGCAGAGGATCCGGATCGACTCCTTCTGCTGCAGCACCGCCAGCGCCCCGTGCTCGAAGTCGGGCGCGCTCAGCACCTCGACGAAGTTCTTGTGCAGCTCCTCGGCCAGCTCGCGGCTGACCGGTCGGTTCAGCGCGATCACGCCGCCGTAGGCGGAGACCGGGTCGCAGGCGAGCGCCTTCAGGTAGGCCTCGAGCCCGTCGGCGCCGATCGCCACCCCGCAGGGGTTGTTGTGCTTGACGATCACGCAGGCCGGCTGCTCGAAGTCGTCGACCAGGGCCCGGGCCGAGTCGAGGTCGAGCACGTTGTTGAAGGAGAGCGCCTTGCCGTGCAGCTTCGAGACCCGCGAGAGGATGTGGCTGCGCGCCCCGGCGTCGGCATAGAGCGCCGCCCGCTGGTGCGGGTTCTCGCCGTAGGAGAGGTCGAGCACCTTCTCGTAGGCGACCGCCAGGTGTTCCGGGAAGTCCTCGTACTCGGCCGAGAACCAGCGGCTGATCGCGGCGTCGTAGCGCGCGGTCTGGGCGAAGGCCTCGTTGGCGAGCCAGTGGCGGGTCGAGGCGGAGACCTCGCCGCCGCTCTCCTCGAGCTCGGCGCAGACCGCGTCGTAGGCCTCGGGCTTGACGACGACGGCGACGCCCTCGTGGTTCTTGGCGGCGGCGCGGATCATCGTCGGCCCGCCGATGTCGATGTTCTCGATCGCGACCTCGGGGGCGACGTCGGCCGCGGCGACGGTCTGCTCGAAGGGGTAGAGGTTGACGCAGACGAGGTCGATCGGCTCGATCCCCTCGGCCTCCAGCGTCGCCACGTGCTCGGGGTCCGAGCGCCGCGCCAGCAGCGCCGCGTGCAGCCGCGGGTGCAGCGTCTTCACGCGGCCGCCGAGGATCTCCTCCTGGCCGGTGAACTCGGAGACGTCGGTGACCTCGAGGCCGGCCTCGCGCAGCGCCGTGGCGGTGCCGCCGGTGGAGAGGATCTCGACCCCGAGCGCCGCCAGGCTCTTGCCGAAGTCGGCGACGCCGGTCTTGTCGGAGACCGAGATCAGCGCACGCCGCACGCGCAGGGCGCCGTTCTCGGCGCTCTCGCTGCGGGTGTCGGAGGCGGTCTCAGTCATCGATCGCGACCCGCCGGGGGTCGTCGGCGTCGATCCTAACCCTGCCCTCCGCGATCATGCGGATCGCCTCCGGGTAGAGCTCGTGCTCGACCGCGTGGATCGCCGCCTCCAGCGGTTGGCGCTCGCGGCCGACCGGGACCGGCACCCGCCGCTGCAGGATCGCTGGCCCGGTGTCGACCCCCTCGTCGACGAAGTGGACGGTGACGCCGGTCTCCCGCACCCCTGCCGCCAGTGCCTGGCCGATCGCGTCGAGCCCGGGGAACTCCGGCAGCAGGGCGGGGTGGATGTTGACGACGCGGCCGCGGAAGCGGGCCACGAACGGTTCGCTCAGCAGTTGCATGTAGCCGGCGAGCACGACCAGGTCGGCCCGCTGCGCTGCGACCCAGTCGGCCATCGCCGCGTCGCGGCCGAGCCGGTCCGCGTAGGCGTCGGCGGGGAAGACCGCGGTGTCCAAGCCCGCCGCGACCGCACGCTCCAGGGCCCGCGCCCCGGGCTTGTCGGACCCCACCGCGACCACCTCGATCCCCTCGCGGTCGTGCAGCGTGTCGAGGATCGCCTGCAGGTTGGTGCCGCTGCCAGAGGCGAGGACGACGATGCGGAAGCGGCTCACCGCCGCATCATAGGATCGCCAGATGCCGTTCCTGGAGCAGATCGGACTCACCACTCCGGTAGTCCAAGCTGGAATGGGCGGTGGCATCAGCCGTCACGAGCTGGCGGCGGCCGTCTCCGAGGCAGGGGGGCTGGGGACGATCGCGGTCCACGGCGCCGAGGCGATCGAGCGCGAGCTTGCCGCCGCCCGGCGCCTCACCGAGCGACCGCTGGCCGTCAACCTGCTGCTGCCATTCGCCCGGCCTGCCTGGTTCGAGGCCGCGGCCGGGGCCGACGTGATCGTCACCTTCTGGGGCAGGCCGAAGCGCCGCACGCCGGGGGTCTGGATCCACCAGTGTGGGTCGGTCGCGGAGGCGCGCTCGGCCCAGGCGGCGGGCGCCGACGCGGTGATCGTCCAGGGGGTTGAGGCGGGCGGCCACGTTCGCGGCGCGGTCCCCGCGCTGGAGCTGCTGGAGCGGGTGCGGGCGGCCCTGCCGCCGAGCTGCCCGCTGCTGCTCGCCGGTGGGATCGCCGATCGCTCTGACGTGTGCCAGGCGCTCGACGGCGGCGCGGTCGCCGCGGTCGCCGGGACCCGCTTCCTGCTCTCGCCCGAGAGCCGCGCCCACCCCGAGTACAGGCAGCGGCTGCTCGATGCCAACGAGACGGTCCTCACCGAGCTCTTCGGCGCCGGCTGGCCGGGGGCGCCGCACCGGGTCGTCGCCAATGCCGCCACGGCGCACTGGCTCGGGGACGACCCTCGCGGTCCGCGGCTGAACCGCGCCCTCAACCGCCTCTCCACCGTCGGCTCTCGCTATGCGCCCGCCTCGCTTCAGGCCCGCCTCGCCCGTGCCCAGCGGCCGACCAGCCGCCTTCTGACTCCGGCCGGTCCCACCGACGATGGCTTCCCGACGCTGGTCGATGCCGGCCCTCTCTACGCGGGCCAGAGCGTCGCCCGCATCGATGCGATCCGGCCGGCGGCCGACCTCGTCCGCGCGCTGACCCCCTGAGAGACCGGTGCGTTAGCGCGCCGCAGGCACGACGGCGATGTTCTCGAGGGCGAATTTGCCGTTCGCGTCCTCGGGGTCGCCGAGCGGGTAGAAGCCGCTGAAGCAAGCGTCGCAGTGTTCGCCGGCGTCGCCCCGGATCGCCTCGTAGACGCCCTCCATCGAGAGGTAGGCGAGGGAGTCGGCGTCGAGCTCCTCGGCGATCTCCTGCACCGTGCGGTTGTGGGCGATCATCTCCTCGCGGGTCGACATGTCGACGCCGTAGTGGCAGGGGTTGCGGATCGGCGGCGCCGAGATCCGCAGGTGGACCTCTTTGGCGCCGGCGTCGCGCAGCATGCCGACGATCTGCCGCGTCGTGTTGCCGCGCACGATCGAGTCGTCGACGACGACGATCCGCTGCCCGGAGACGATCTCCGGCAGCGGGTTGAACTTCAGCCGCAACCCGTGCTTGCGCAGCTCCTGGCCCGGCTGGATGAAGGTCCGCGCCACGTAGCGGTTCTTGATCAGGCCGTCGTCGCGCGGCAACCCCGAGGCGCGCGCGAAGCCCGCCGCCGCCGGGTTGCCGGAGTCCGGCACCGCGATCACCAGGTCGGCTTCGACCGGCGACTCGCGCCAGAGGATCTCGCCCATCCGTCCCCGCGACTGCTGCAGCACGTTGCCCTCGAGCCGGCTGTCGGGGCGGGAGAAGTAGATGTGCTCGAAGACGCAGGTGGCGCGGCGGTCGCTCTTCACCACCTGCCGCGTCTCCAGCCCGCCCTCGGTCAGGCTGACCATCTCGCCCGGGTGCACCTCGCGCATCAGCTCGGCGCCGATGATGTCGAAGGCGCAGCTCTCCGAGGCGACGACGAAGCGGCCGTCGAGTCGGCCCAGCGAGAGCGGCCGGATCCCGTGCGGGTCGCGGAAGGCGACGATCGCGTGCTTGGTCATCACCACCGTCGAGTAGGCGCCCTGCAGCCGCGGCATCACGTCGGCGACCGCGTCCTCGATCAGCTTGCCGCCGTGGGAGGAGAGCATCGCGGCGATGATCTCCGAGTCGGAGGTGCCGCGGAAGTCGATCCCGCGCTCCTTCAGCTCGGCCCAGAGCTCGACCGCGTTGGTGAGGTTGCCGTTGTGGGCCAGCGCCACCTCGCGGCCGTCGTCGCGCCAGACCGGCTGCGCGTTCTCCCAGGAGCCGCCGCCGGTGGTCGAGTAGCGCACGTGGCCGATCGCCATGTCGCCCTCCAGCGCCCGCAGCTTCTCCTCGTCGAAGACCTGGGAGACGAGGCCCGAGTCGCGCATGGTGGTGATGTGGCCGCCCTCGCAGGTGGCGATTCCGGCCGACTCCTGACCGCGGTGCTGCAACGCGTAGAGGCTGAAGTAGGCGAGCCGGGCGACGTCGTGCCCCGGTGCGTATACGCCGAAAACCCCGCATTCGTCGTGCGGGCCATCGCGGTCGATCCAGGGCCGCTCGGCGGTAGTCAAGAGCGCGTGTTCCTCGCTGTAGGGAGAGACGGGACGCGCAGGCGGACTGCCTACCCCGGCAGGGTAGCAGCGGCCGGTGGTCGCTCCGCCGCCCTGGGATCGCCGCGTTTTGCGGCGAAACCGAGGCTGCAACCCGGTCGCTTGGTGAGTTGGTCGCGCTATAGGCCGCCTAACTCATCAAGCGGGCTCAGGATGCCTTCAGACTCTCGCCGCTCTCGGGATCGAAGAGGTGCAGCTTGGCGGTGTCGGCCCAGAGCTCGGCCCGCTCGCCGCGCTTGACCTCGCTGGTCGGGTCGAGCCGGGCGACGATCTGCTCCTCTCCCTCGCGGATGTTGGCGGCGCCGGTCTCGTCGAGGCGGTCGCCGACGAGGTCGGCGAGCTGGTCGGACTGGACTCCCTCGGACTCGATGTGAAAGTAGGCGAAGAGGTCGGAGCCGAGCGACTCGACGATGTCGATCTCGGCCTCGAAGGTGACGCCGCGCTCGCGCTTGAGCTCGTCACCGGCGACGTTCGCGTCCTCGAAGTTCTCCGGCCGCAGCCCGGCGACCACCTTGCCGTCGCCGCGGCCGCCTGCCAGCTCGCCCGCGTCGATCTCGCCGATCGGCAGCACCAGCTTGCCGCCGCTCAGCTCGGCCGGCATGAAGTTCATTGCCGGCGAGCCGATGAAGCCGGCGACGAAGAGGTTCTTCGGCGTGTCGTAGAGCTCGGCCGGGGTGCCGACCTGCTGCAGCACGCCGGCCCGCATCACCGCGACCCGGTCGCCGAGCGTCATCGCCTCGGTCTGGTCGTGGGTGACGTAGACCATCGTCGTCTCCAGCTGGGACTGCAGCCGCGCCACCTCGGTCCGCATCTGGACCCGCAGCTTCGCGTCGAGGTTGGAGAGCGGCTCGTCCATCAGGAAGACCTTCGGGTCGCGCACGATCGCCCGCCCCATCGCCACCCGCTGGCGCTGGCCGCCGGAGAGGTTGGCGGGGCGGCGGTCGAGGTGCTGGGTGAGGTCGAGGGTCTCGGCCGCCGCCTCGACCTTCTTGTCGATCTCGGCCTTCTCGACCTTGGCCAGCTTCAGCGCGAAGCCCATGTTCTCGCGCACGGTCATGTGCGGGTAGAGCGCGTAGTTCTGGAAGACCATGGCGATGTCGCGGTCCTTGGGGGAGCGGTCGTTGACCACGTCGTCGCCGATCTTCAGCTCGCCGCTGGAGATGTCGTCGAGCCCGGCGATCATCCGCAATGCCGTCGACTTGCCGCAGCCGGACGGGCCGACAAGGATCATGAACTCGCCGTCGGCGATGTCGAGGTTCATCTCTTTGACGGCTTCGTAGCCGTCGTCGAAGACCTTGCTGACGTGATCCAGGACTATCTCTGACATCGGTGTTGCTCCTTTATCCCTTGACGGCGCCGGCGGTGAGGCCGGAGACGATCCGGCGCTGGAAGACGAGGACGAAGACGATGATCGGGATCGTCACCACCACCGCCGCGGCGGCGATCGATCCGGTCGGTTCGGTGAAGGTCGACTCGCCGGTGAAGAACGCCAGCGCCGCCGGGACGGTGCGCGAGGAGTCGGACGAGGTCAGCGAGATCGCGAAGACGAAGTCGTTCCAGCAGAAGATGAAGACGAGGATCGCCGCCGTGAAGACCCCGGGCGCGGCCAGCGGCAGGATCACCTTGCGGAAGGCCTGCCAGGGCGTCGCCCCGTCGACCTGGGCCGCCTGCTCGAGGTCCCAGGGGATCTCGCGGAAGAAGGCGACGAGGACGTAGATCGCCAGCGGCAATGCGAAGGTGAGGTAGGGGATGATCAGGCCGAGGTAGGTGTCGTAGATGCCGAGCGCCCGCCACATGTCGAACAGCGGGCCGACGGTGGAGATCGGCGGGAACATCGCGATCGCCAATGCGCCGGCGAGGATCAGCCGCTTGCCGGGGAATTCGAGCCGGGCGATCGCGTAGGCGGTGAAGGAGGCGAGGGTGATCGCGATCACCGTCGTGATCAGGGCGATCGCGATCGAGTTGATCAGCGGCCGCAGGAAGGGGCTGCCGTCGAGCCCGCCTTCGAACAGGCTCTTGTAGTTGTCGAAGGAGACGCTGGCGGGGATGAAGCGCTGGTCGACGATCTCGCTCGGCGGCTTCAGCGAGATCGAGATCAGCCAGAGGACCGGGATCAGCGCGAACAGCAGCACCAGCACGATCGCGATGGTCCAGAGTCCGTACTCGCGGGTTCCGTGTCTCATCTCAGCCCGGCCTCCCTTCCTCGGCTTTGACGCCGAAGCCCTTGACGAAGATGAACGCGATCACCACGACGAAGAGGAAGATCAGCACCGAGACCGCCGAGCCGAGGCCGAGGTTGAGCCGGTTGATCAGCTGGTTGAAGCCAAGGATCGAGACCGATTCGGTGTTCTGGGCGCCGCGGGTCATGATGAAGATCGAGTCGAAGACGCGGAACGCCTCGAGGGTGCGGAAGAGGACCGCGACGAGGATCGCCGGCTTCATCAGCGGCAGGGTGATCTTGACGAAGCGCTGCCAGGCGGAGGCGCCGTCGACCTTCGCCGCCTCGTAGAGGCCGTTGTCGATGGTCACCAGCCCGGCCAGCAGCAGCAGGGCCATGAAGGGGGTCGTTTTCCAGACCTCGGCCATGATGATCACCGCCAGCGAGCTGAGGTGGCCGCCGAACCAGTTCATTTCGTCGGGGATCAGGGGCAGGTTGTTGACGAAGCCGGAGTCCGAGGCGAAGGCGAACTGCCAGGCGAAGGCGGCGACCACGGTGATGATCCCGTAGGGGATCAGGACCACGGTGCGGACGGCGCCGCGGGCGAAGATCGCGCGATGCATGACCAGCGCGATCGCCATCCCCAGCACCAGCTCGATCGCCACCGAGACGACCATGATCAGGACCGTGTTGAAGACGTCGGTCCACCACAGTTCGCTGCTCAGCACCGTGCCGTAGTTGGCGAGGCCGATGAATTCGGTCTGTTCGGGGAAGCGCAGGTCGAGCTTCTGCAGCGAGAGGACCACCGCGTAGCCGATCGGGTAGGCGGTGACGGCCAGCATCGCCAGCACCGCCGGTGCGCACAGCATCCAGGCCAGTTTGCGCTCCGAGCGGGTGCGGGAGCTGACCTTCGCCGGGGCCTTCTGTGCCGACGCCTCCATCAGAGCAGCCCTTCCCGCTTCACGGCCGCTTCCAGGTTCGACTTCAGTTCGTCATAGACGCCTTCGGTGTCTTCGGGGTCGATCTTGTCCGGCGGGTGCAGCGTCCGCTGGATCGCCGAGGTGACGTCCTGGTAGGCCGGTGAGGTCGGGCGTGGACCGGCCGCTTCGATCGATTCCTTGACCAGGCCGGCGAACCCGGGATACGCCTTCTCGACCACCTTGTTCGTGTAGAGGCTTTCGTGCGACGGCGGCAGCCCGTCGAGTTCGACCGCGGTCAGCTCGCTCTTCTCGCCGGAGAGGCAGGCGGCCGCTTCGAAGGCCTCCTTCTGGTGACTCGAGTAGGCGCTGACGGCGAGGTTGAAGCCGCCGAGCGGCGGTTTGGCCGGGTTGCCGTTGACCCGCGGGAACGGCGCCGCGCCCATCTCCTTGTTGATTTTCGGAGCTTCTTCCTTGGCGCTGGCGAAGGCGAAGGTGTAGTTGAGCATGAAGGCGGATTCGCCCGCCTCGAACGCCAGCCGGGCGCTGTCCTCGTTGGAGGTCGAGAGGTTCGGCGCCGCGGCGGAGGAGTGGGCGAGCTTGCCGATCACCGCCAGCGCTTCTTCGGTCGGCTCCTGTTCGAGGTCGACCGCTTCCGGGCCGGAGAGGATCTGGGTGCCGGCGCTTTCGATCAGCGCGTTGACCAGGACCGTGTACCCCTCGTAGCGTTCGGCCTGGACCTGGATCGTGCCCGCTTCCTTCAGCCCTTCCGCCTGGTCGATCATCCGGTCCCAGGTCGCCGGCGGCTTCTTCACCAGGTCCTTGCGGTACCAGAGCAGTTGGGTGTTGGTGTTGAACGGCGCCGCGTACAGCTTCTTCTCGAAGGTCGCGGTTTCGATCACGCTCGGAAAGACGTCTTTGGTCGCCTGCTCTCTCTGCTTGCCCTCCCACGGTTCGATCCAGCCGGCGTTGGCGAATTCGCTGGTCAGGATCACGTCGAGGCCGATCACGTCGATCGAGGGGTCCTTGGCGCCGAGCCGGCGGACCAGCTGTTCGCGCGCCTGGCTGGCGTCGTTGGGGAGAAATTCCGGCGTCACCTCGTAGCGGCCGTGGGATTCCTTCGTGCAGCGCGCGGCCGTTTCTTCGATCGTGCCGCCGGGCTGGATCGCGACGAAGAAGGTGAGCTTGGTCGGACCCGAGTCTGAGCCACCGCAGGCGCTGAGCGCGAAGGCCGCCATCAGCGCGACCACCAGGCAGGCAGTCGCCTTCATCGCGCGGCCGGATTTCAAGTCCTCTCCTCCATTCCCACGCCCCCGGGCCAGAGCACGGAGGTGCGTACTAGAGGTGCCCGCGAAAGTACCTGCCTAAACCGCTAGCCGCGATCGTGTCCGCGCAGCTTTACGACAAAGCCGTGGCTGGTGTACCTGCCGGCGAGGTCGGTGGTGGCAACGGTCATGCTGGCCCGCAGGGACTGGTGGGGGGTGATCCGACTGAGTCGCCGCAGGACGGTGTCTTCCAGCACCACCCGGTAGATCGTCGGCGCGCCGGGGCCGATCGTGCGCGGCGCGCCCGCGCTGATCCCCTGCGTCAAGCCGCGGTTGCTGCCGTTCGGCTGCCGCACCTGCCAGCTGACCTGGCCGAAGACCTGGACCCGCGCCGTGGAGCTGACTCCGACGGCGACCAGGATCGCCCGCCGCTTGACCTCGACCGAGGCGACTTCGGTCGCGACGCGCGGGCATTCGACCCGGAGCGTGGGGACGTCGCTTTCGCAGCCACTGCCGGGTTCGCCCGTCGCGATCGCGCCCGGTGCCCAGGCGGCCAGCGCGAGAGCGACCGCGACGGTCGCCAGCAGTCCGGTTCGCATCGGTCCAGCCTAAGCGGCGGCGGACGTATCCAGCAAGCCGTCGAGCGCCTGACGCAGTCCCGCCACCGCCGAGCTCAGCGGTGCCTCGTCGCCGGCGGCGCGGGCGCGGACCAGGGCTCCCTCGATCGTCGAGACGACGAGGCCGGCGAAGGTCGCGGCATCGGCGTCGCCGACGCCCTCGTCGCGTAGCGCGGCGGCGATCGGCGCTTCCCAGCTCTGGAAAGCGGCGGTGGCCGCGGCGGCGAGGGCCGGGTCTTCGGGACGGGCCAGGGCGGCGGCGGCAACCGGGCAGCCGAGGTGCTCGGGCTTGTCCTTGACCCGGCGGCGGAACATCTCGCCGAACATCGTCAGCGTCTCGGCCAGGCCACGCTGCGCCAGCGAGTGCTCGATCGCGGCGCGGACCTCGGTGCCCTCGAGTTCGGCCGCCTCGACCGCGAGCTGGCGCTTGCCGCCGGGGAAGTGGTGGTAGATCGAACCCCGCGGCGCCTTGCCGCGCTCGGCGACGTCGCGCAGCTCCATCCCCGCGTAGCCCTTCTCGGCCAGCAATCGGCGGGCGCCGTTGAGCAGACGCTCGCGCCCGTCGCGGCGCGCGCCGGCGGAAACCGCTTTGGAATCGGCAATTCGCGTTATGCCCACGGACATAGTATAGTCGCGGCCGCCGATGTATGACGGTGGACATAGAAAGAGCGCGGTGGCGATCGCCTGCGCCGGTGCCTTCGTCGCCTTCCTCGATACGACGATCGTCAACATCGCCTTCCCCGACATCTCGGAGTCGTTCGCGGGCTCGGGGCGGGACGCGCTCTCCTGGGTCCTCGATGGCTACTTCGTCGTGATCGCCGCGTTGCTGGTCCCGGCCGGGGGGCTGGCGGACCGCTTTGGCCACCGCCGCATCTTCCTGCTCGGGGTCGCGGGCTTCACCGCCGCCAGCCTGCTCTGCGCGGCGGCGCCGAGCCTGGAGCTGCTGATTGCCTTCCGGGTCGTGCAGGGGATCGCCGCGGCTCTGATCGCCCCGGCCTCGCTGGCGATCGTCCTCGACAGCTTCCCGGCCGAGCGCCGCGCCGCCGGCGTCGGCCTCTGGGGCGCGGCCGCCGCGGCCGCCGCCGCGGTCGGGCCGACCCTCGGCGGCGCATTGGTCGAGCTCTCCGACTGGCGCCTCGTCTTCCTCGTCAACCTGCCGCTCGGCGCCGCCGTCCTGCTCGCCGGTCGCGCCCGGCTGCCGCGGCCGCGGACCCTCGACAGCCGCCTGCCGGATCTGCCGGGGGCGGCATTGCTGGCGCTCTCGCTGGCGACCCTGACCCTGGCGATCGTCGAGGGCAACGACTGGGGCTGGGGATCAGCCGCGACGCTCGGCTGCTTCGCCCTCGCCGCCGTCCTGCTCGTCGCCGTGGTCGTCCGCAGCCGCACCCACCCGCGGCCGATCGTCGAACCGGCCCTCTTCGCCCACGCCTCCTTCCGCGCCGGCAACCTCGGCACCCTGCTCTTCGCCGCCGCCTTCTTCTCGCTGATCCTCGGCAACGTCCTCTTCCTCACCTCGATCTGGGGCTACACCGTGCTCGCGGCCGGGGCCGCGACCCTGCCCGGCCCGGCGCTCTCGACCGTCGTCGCCGGCCCGGCCGGCCGCCTCGCCGACCGCTTCGGCCACCGCGCCGTGATCGTCCCCGGCGCGCTCTTCTTCGCCGCCGGGGTGATGGTCCTGCGCTCGGCCGGGGCCGAGCCCGACTGGGTCGGCCTCTGGCTGCCCGGCGCCTGCCTCACCGGGATCGGGATCGGCCTTGCCTTCCCGACCCTCGGCGCCGCCTCGGTCCGCGATATCCCCGACGACCGCTTCGCCACGGCCAGCGCCGTCAACGCCGCCTTCCGCCAGGTCGGGGCCGTGCTTGGCACCGCGATCCTGGTCGCGATGGTCGGCGAACCGGCGACGCTGCAGGCGGCGCTCAGCGCCTCCGACTCCGCCTACCTCTTCTCGGTCTTCGCCGCGCTCGCTTCAGGCGCCGCTGTGCTCGGCCTGCGCCGGCAGCGAGCGCCAGGCGCCCTCGGCGTCGGCGAGCCCGAGGCGGATGCTGCGATCGCCGGCGGCGAGCTCGATCGTCGTGCCCCCGACCTCGCCTAGGTAGGTCGCGCCGAGCGCGTCGAGGGCGGCGCGGTCGCCGCTGACCAGGAAACCCCCCGCGCCCTCGCCGAACAATGCCTCCTCGGGCGAGCAGCCGCGGTCGCGCAGCGGCTGCAGGTCGACCCGACAGCCGATTCCGGCGCCGATCGCGCCCTCGGCAAGGGCGCAGGCGAGGCCGCCGTCGCTGATGTCGTGGGCCGAGGCGAGCCCCCCGGCGCGGACCGCGTCGCGGACCGTCGCGCAGGCGGCGGCGACCGCCTCGACGTCGGGCCGCGGCAACCCCATCTCCAGCTCCCCCCGCTGCTTCGCCAGCTCCGAGCCGGCGAGGGTGGGGGAGAAGGGGCCGACCAGGCCGATCGCGTCTCCCGCGGCGGCGAAGGCGCTGCCGGCAACTTGCGCCGGGTCGGGCAGCTCGCCGACCATCGCCACCACCGGGGTCGGGTAGATCGGCCCTTCGGGGCCCTCGTTGTAGAGGGAGACGTTGCCGCCGACGACGGGGACCCCGAGCGCATTGCAGACGTCGGCGAGGCCGCCGATCGCCCGGTCGAGCTGCCAGGCCGGCGCCGGCTTCTCGGGGTTGCCGAAGTTGAGGCAGTTGGTCAGGCCGAGCGGCTCGGCACCGACGCAGGCGAGGTTCTGGGCGCACTCGAGCACCGCCTCGACGGTGCCGGCGTAGGGGTCGCAGGCGACGCGGCGGCCGTTGCCGTCGATCGAGACGGCGATCGCGTTGTCGGCCTCGGGTAGCGCCAGCACGGCGGCATCCGCCGACTCCGGGCGGCGCACCGTGCGCGAGCCGACGACCGAGTCGTACTGCTCGAAGACCCAGCGCTTGGAGGCGATGCTGGGGGCTGCGAGCAGCGCCAGCAGCTCGTCCTCGGCGGCGATCCCGCGCTCCAGGGTCGTCCGGTTGCCGTAGATCCACCCCTCCGGCTCGGCCGGCTCGAGGTCGTAGAGCGGGCAGCCGTCGACCAGCGCCTCGACCGGCATCTCGCCGACGACCTCCTCACCGCGGAGGATGCGGACATCGCCGCTGTCGGTGACGGCGCCAATCTCGGCCGAGCCCGTCTGCCACTTCTCGCAGACCGCCAGCACCTCCGCCACCCGCGCCGGCTCGACCACCGCCAGCATCCGCTCCTGCGACTCGGAGACCATGATCTCGAAGGGCTCCATGTCGGCCTCGCGCAGCGGCACCCGGGCGACGTCGATGTCGATCCCGACCCCGCCGGCGGAGGCCATCTCCCCGGCCGAGGAGGTGAGGCCGGCGGCGCCGAGGTCCTGGAGGGAGACGAGCAGCCCCTTCTCCAGCAGCTCCAGGCAGCACTCCAGCACCTTCGACTCCTCGAAGGGGTCGCCGATCTGCACCGTCGGGCGCTTCGCCTCGTCGCCCTCGCCGAGCTCGGCCGAGGCCAGTACCGAGGCGCCGCCGATCCCGTCGCGCCCGGTCGAGGCGCCCATCAGCACCACCGCGTTGCCGACCCCGGCGGCGGCGGCGCGGACCATGTCCTCGCTCTTCGCCAGCCCGATGCACATCGCGTTGACCAGGCAGTTGTGCTCGTAGGGCTCCTCGAAGTAGATCTCGCCGCCGACCGTCGCCACCCCGATCGAGTTGCCGTAGTGGCCGATCCCGCGCACGGCGCCGTCGAGCAGGTGACGCGAGCGGACCGAGTCGAGCTCGCCGAAGCGCAGCGAGTCGAGGATCGCGATCGGCCGCGCCCCGATCGCGAAGACGTCGCGGAGGATGCCGCCGACCCCGGTGGCCGCCCCCTGGAAGGGCTCGACCGCGCTCGGGTGGTTGTGCGACTCGACCTTGAAGGCGACCGCGTAGCCGTTGCCGACGTCGACGGCGCCGGCATTCTCGCCCGGCCCCATCAGCACCCGCTCACCCTCGGTCGGCAGCTTCCCCAGCAGTTTGCGCGAGTGCTTGTAGGCGCAATGCTCGGACCAGAGCAGGCTGAACATCGCCAGCTCGACGACGTTCGGCTCCCGCCCCATCTTCTCGACGATCAGCTCGAACTCGGCGTCGGTCAGCCCCAGCTCACGGTGTTTCGCGGTGCCGACACTCACGCGTGCACCCCCGCGGCGGCGACCGCCTCGAAGACCCGCAGGCCGTCGGTCGAGCCGGTCAGCGGGTCGACCGCGTGCTCGGGGTGGGGCATCAGCCCGACCACGTTGCCGGCCTCGTTGCGGACCCCGGCGATGTCCCGCGCCGAGCCGTTGAAGTTCTGCCCCGGCGCGTAGCGGTAGGCGACCTGGCCGTTCGCCTCCAGCCCGTCGAGCACCTCGGCGGGCGCGTAGTAGCGCCCTTCGCCGTGCTTGGCCGGGATCGAGAGCCGGCACTCCTCGCCGTCGACCAGCTCGACCTGGCGGCAGCTGAAACGCATGCTCTCGTTGAGCAGCAGGGCGCCGGGGAGGAGGCCGGCCTCGCAGAGGACCTGGAAGCCGTTGCAGATGCCGAGCACCGGGCCGCCGCCGGCGGCGAACTCGGCGACCGCCTCCATCGCGGGGGAGAAGCGGGCGATCGCGCCGGCCCGCAGGTAGTCGCCGTAGGAGAAGCCGCCGGGGACGACGACGGCGTCGATCCCGCTCAGGTCGCGGTCTTCGTGCCAGACCAGACGCGCCTCGCCACCCGCCAGCCCACAGGCGTGGACGGCGTCGCGCTCGTCACAGGATCCGGGGAACTGGAGGACGCCCCAGATCACAGGGTCTGGATCTCGTAGTCCTCGATCAGGGGGTTGGCGAGGAGCTTCTCGCACAGCTCCCCGAGCCGCTCCGGGTCCTCCACCTCGAGCTCGACCATGCGGCCGACGTGGACGTGTCCGATCCCCTCGAAGCCGAGCGCCGGCAGCGCCCGCTCGACCGCCTTGCCCTGGGGGTCGAGGATCCCCTCCTTGGGCCGGATCAGCACCCGCGCCCTCGCCACTAGAAGCTGGTCTCCGTGATCCGCTCGTAGGCCTCGACGTATTTGCCACGGGTCTGCTCGATCACGTCCGGCGGCAGCTCCGGCGCCGGCGGCGTCTTATCCCAGCCTTGCGCGCTCGCCCAGTCGCGGACGAACTGCTTGTCGAAGGAGGGAGGAGTCTTGCCGGGCTCATAGCTGTCCGCGGGCCAGAAGCGCGAGGAGTCCGGGGTCAGGACCTCGTCGCCGAGCACCACCTCGGCGCCGGCGTGGCGACCGAACTCGAACTTGGTGTCGGCGAGGATGATCCCGCGCTCGGCCGCGTGCTCGGCGCCGCGTTGATAGACCTCGATCGAGACCCGCCGCAGCTCCTCCAGCAGCGCCCGGTCGCCGACGATCTCCGCCGCCCGCTCGAAGTCGACGTTCTCGTCGTGGTCGCCGATCTCGGCCTTGGTCGCCGGCGTGAAGATCGGCTCCGGCAGCTGGTCGGACTCCAGCAGCCCGGACGGCAGCTCGATTCCGCAGACCGCGCCGCCCTCCTTGTATTCCTTCCAGCCGGAGCCGGAGAGGTAGCCGCGGACGACGCACTCGACCGGGTACATCTCCAGCCGCCGCACCCGCATCGCCCGGTCGGTGACCTCGTCGGGCACGTCGTTGGAGAGGAAGTGGTTGGGGACGATGTCCGCGGTCAGGTCGAACCAGAATTCCGACATCCGGTTCAGGACCTTGCCCTTGTCGGTGACTGGGGTCGGCATCACCACGTCGTAGATCGAGATCCGGTCGGAGGCGACCATCAGCAGGTCGTCGTCCCACTCGTAGATCTCGCGTACCTTGCCCGAGGAATGAAGCTTGAGATCAGCGAGAGTCGTCATTAAGCCGATGCTAACCATCCGGGAAGCTGGACCCCCGCCCGCCTTCACTCTGCGATCCTCAAGCGATGGCGCTCCCCCCTGAACCGAGCGGCGGCTCGCTGGTGCAGACGCTGCGCTGGGCCTTCCGACCCCTGCCCTTCATGCAGGAATGCCGCGAGAAGTACGGCGATTCGTTCAGCCTCAACTTCCTCGGATTCGAGCGGCCGATGGTGCTGATCTCCGACCCAGTCGCGATCAAGGCCCTCTACACGGAGCGTGAGCACGGGCTGCCGCCTGGCCGCGACGTCATCCTCAAGCCGATCCTCGGCGCCAAATCGCTGCTGCTGCAGGAGGGCGCCGAACACCTCTCGCGCCGCAAGCTGATGCTGCCGCCCTTCCACGGCGAGCGAATGCGCTCCTACGAGGCGGTGATCGAGGAGATCATCGCCGCCGAGGTCGATACCTGGCCGCTGCACACCGAGTTCCCGATCCACTCGCGGATGCAGGCGGTGACCCTGGAGGTGATCCTCCGGGTCGTCTTCGGCGTCTCCTCCGGCCCGCGGCTGGAGCGGTTGCGGGGGATGCTCGGCGACGTTCTCCAGGAAACGGCCTCGCCGCGCGCCCAGCTGGTCGGCCTCGCCGCCCAGCGCCTCGGTGGCCGCGGGCCCTGGGGCAAATTCGAGGGGGCGCTGAAGGAAGTCGACGACCTGCTCTACGCCGAGATCGCCGACCACCGCGCCAAGGGCGGCTTGGAGGAGCGCGACGACATCCTCTCGATGCTGATGCTGGCCGAGTTCGAGGACGGCGGCAGCATGAGCGACACCGAGCTGCGCGACCAGCTGATGACGCTGCTGCTGGCCGGCCACGAGACGACGGCGACCGGACTGGCCTGGACCTTCGACTTGCTGCTGCGCCACGGCGAGGCATTGGGGCGCCTGCGCGACTCGCTGGCGGCGGGCGAGGACGACTACCTGAAGGCGACGATCTCCGAGTCGCTGCGGTTGCGCCCGGTCCTGCCGCTGGCGGGGCGCCGTCTGGCCAAGGAGCTGGTCGCGGACGGGCTGACGCTGCCCGCCGGCACCGACATCACCCCGGCGATCTGGCTCACCCACACCCGCCCGGACATCTACCCGGAGCCCTTCGCCTTCCGTCCCGAGCGCTTCCTCGAGGACCCGCCCAGCACCTACGCCTGGATCCCCTTCGGCGGCGGCGTCCGCCGCTGCATCGGCGCCTCCTTCGCCGAGCTGGAGATGCGGGTCGTGCTCCGCGAGGTGCTGACCCGCTGCGAGCTGCGCAAGGCCGACCCGATGCCGGAGAAGACCGGCCGCCGCAACATCACCCTCTCGCCCAAGGCCGGCACCCCGGTCGTCGTCACCGCCCGCCACGCGGCGCGCGAGCCCGCGCTCGCCACCGTTTAGCGCGCAAACCGCCTCGGGAAGTTCACATTCAAGGTGTAACCCGCGAAACGTTTTGTCTTAGCCTTCGCCATCATGGAGGCGATGAGGCAGAGCTGGAGCGACGACAGGCTCGACGACCTGAGCAACCGGGTCGACGCGGGTATCGCTCAGGGGGCCGCCGGCACCGCCCAGATTCGCCAGGAAATGCGGGACGGCTTCGATCAGATCAATGCCCGCTTCGACACGATGCAGACGATGATCCGAGTCGGTGGCAGTCTGATCGGCGTGCTTGTCGTCATCGACGCCGGTCTCATCGCGACCCTGCTGTGAGTCGCGGCTAGCTTGTCTTCGCCGGCGAGAGCGGGTGCTCTTGGGCCCAGCGGACGATCGTGCCGGAGCCGGAGATCACCTTGCCGTCGTCGAGCACGAGGATCGGTACCTCGTTGGTGCCGCTGAGCTTCTTGATCTCGGTCCGGTCGTCGCCACGGCTGCCCCAGGTCCAGGGCATCAGCCGGTAGCCGCCGACCGTCTTCAGCTCGTATTCGTAGCCCGCGGCGTCAAGCGCCTTGCCGGCCTTGGCGCACGGGTGGGCGAAGCTTGGCCCGGTCTTCTTCTGTCCGCAGGTGTAGAGGATCACCGCCGCAGCCTACCTCAGGGTTGCGCCAGGTCCAGGACCTCGGCGGCGGCGCGCTCGCCCGATTGGACGGCGCCGTCCATGTAGCCGTTCCAGACCGTCGCGGTCTCGGCTCCGGCCCAGTGCAGGGGACCGATCGGGGCGCGCAGGGCACGGCCGTATTCGGTCCAACCGCCGGTCGTCATCAGGCAGCCGTAACAGCCGCGAGTCCACTCCTCCTCGGCCCAGACGCGCTCGACGAAGCGCTCGGGCCGCCCTGCTCGCTCGCCGAAGAGGCGGGCGTGCCCGGCGAGGATCGCCTCGCGGCGCGCGGCCGCCGGCCGCGCTCCCCACTGCCGCGCGAGCCGCCCCTCGAGGAAGCCGAGCAGGACCCCTGGACTGCCGTCGGGCGGCGAGTTGTCGAAGACGACCCGGGCTGGACCGGCGTCGCTGGTCGCCTGGCCGGAGAGGCCTTCCTCGCGCCAGAACGGGCGCTCGTAGATCGCCATCGTCTTGATCACCGTGCCCTGCGGCATCCGCTGGGTCAACTGGTCGCGCCGCGCCGGCAGCGGCGGGTCGTAGGCGATGCGCCCGGCCAGGGTCGGCGGCACGGCGAGGATCGTCCGCCGCGCCCGCACCGCGAGGGCGCCGAACTCGCCCCCGGGCCCGTCCGCGTGGACGACGACGCCGTCGGCGCCGTGCTCGATCCGCCGCACCGGGGCACCGAGCCGAACCTGCTCCTCGCCGAGCTCCGCCGCCATCAGCTGGGCCAGCCGCTGCGAGCCGCCGTGGAAGCGATCCTGCTGGGCGCCGCCGCCGGTCCCGACCAGGGAGTTGAAGCCGCTGCCGGAGCGGGTGTAGAAGAGGACGTGGAGGAGCGAGACGTCGGCGGGCTCGGCTGCCCAAACCGCCTCGGTCGCCAGCTCGAAGAGGTGGCGGGCCGCCGCGGTGCGGGCGTTGCGCCGGACCCAGGTGGCGAAGGTCTGGCCGTCCCACTCGACCGCCCGCGGCGCCATCCACGGTTCCTCCAGCGGCACCTGGCGCGCCATCCGGTCGAGGCGGCCCCGCGCCTGTTCGAAGTCCGCCAGCGCCGCCGGCGAGATCGCCCGTGCCAGGTCGCGGACGAGGCGCAGGCGGGCGTCGGTCAGGGCGCCGGTGAAGGAGGTGAGCTTGCCGTCGATTTCGAGCAGGTGGCGTCCCTCGTCGTGGGTCGGGAAGGTCGCGACCCCGAGCTCGGCGGCGAGCGCCGCGATCCGCTCCTGGGTCGGGCCGATCCACTGGCCGCCGACCTCGACCACCTTGCCGTCGCCGATCTCCTCGTTCAGCAGGCGGCCGCCGACCCGCTCGCGTGCCTCGATCACGAACGGCCGCGCGCCCGCCGCGGCGATCCGCCGCGCGGCGACGAGTCCGGCGAGACCGGCGCCCACGATGGCGACGTCGGTCTCGACTTGCTCGGTCATCGCCCGGCTCAGGTCCGCAGGGCTTCGACCCGCGCGAAGACCTCGGGCAGGTGGGTGAGGTAGGCGCCGTAGTCGAAGACGGCGTCGAGGTCGAGCTGCGGCGCCGCCTCGGCGAGCAGGTCGCGGAACTCGGTGCGGGTGTCCCAGGCGCGCTGGGCGTTCTCCTGGACGACGCGGTAGGCGTCGTCGCGGGTCATCCCGGACTCGACCAGGGCCGTCAGCGCCCGCTGGCTGAAGAGGGCGCCGTGGGTGATCCCGAGGTTCTCCTTCATCCGCTCGGCGTGGATCGTCATCCCGGCCGCGACCTTGGTCGCCAGGTCCTGCATGTAGTCGAGCAGGACCGTCGCGTCGGGCAGGATCACCCGCTCGGCGCCGGAGTGGGAGATGTCGCGCTCGTGCCAGAGGGCGACGTTCTCGATCCCGGCCTGGGCGTAGCCGCGCAGGACCCGGGCCAGCCCGGTGACCCGCTCGGTGCGGATCGGATTGCGCTTGTGCGGCATCGCCGAGGAGCCCTTCTGGCCGGCGCCGAACGGCTCCTCGACCTCGCGCAGCTCGGTTTTCTGCAGGTTGCGGACCTCGGTCGCGAAGCGCTCGAGGCCGGCACCGGCGATCGCGATCGCCGAGGTCAGGACCGCGTGGCGATCGCGCGGGACCACCTGGGTGGCGACGTCCTCGCGCCCGAGCCCGAGCCGCTCCATCACCCGCGCCTCGACCGCCGGCGGGATCGAGGCGTAGGTGCCGACGGCGCCGGAGAGCTTGCCGAAGGCGAGCTGGGCGAAGGCCTCTTCGAGGCGCTTGACGTTGCGGTCGGCCTCGAAGGCGAAGCCGGCGAGGCGCAGGCCGAAGGTGGTGGGCTCGGCGTGGACGCCATGGGTGCGGCCGACGCAGAGCGTGTCGCGGTGCTCCAGCGCCCGCTCGACGAGGGCGTCGCGGTAGGCCCGCGCCTCGGCGACGACGATCTCGCCGGCCCGGCGCAGCTGCAATGCCAGCGCCGTGTCGAGCACGTCGGAGGAGGTGAGCCCGTAGTGGATCCAGCGCCCGTGCTCGCCGACCGAGCCGGCGACGACGTCGACGAAGGCGGCGACGTCGTGGTCGGTGACCCGCTCCCGCTCCTCGACCGCCTCCACCGTGAAGGCGGCGTTGGCGCGCGCCGCCTCAGCAGCCTCCCGCGGGATCACACCCTCCTCGGCCCAGGCCTCGGTCGCCGCCAGCTCGACCTCGAG
Organism: uncultured Solirubrobacterales bacterium; assembly: GCA_963735255.1. Classification (GTDB taxonomy): domain Bacteria; phylum Actinomycetota; class Thermoleophilia; order Solirubrobacterales; family 70-9; genus VAYN01. The sequence goes on from CAVTKC010000002.1 coordinate 198,490, forward strand.
CCAGGCCTCCATCTTGCTCTGCGGCGTCCAGACCTCACCAATCTCAGGGCGGGTGTACCGCGAGATCATCGGCCGCCTGCCTTCCTCGGGCGGGTGGCGGGGGGGTGGGCCTTCCGCCCGCACAGTGGAGGACGGAAGGTCCACCCCCCCGACAGGACCCGCCCGCCGAAGCTCATGCGTTGATGATCCTCGCCGCCAGCACGCCGGCGTTTTTCGCCCCGTCGATCGCCACGCAGGCGACCGGGATCCCGGGCGGCATCTGCACCGCCGAGAGCAGGGCGTCGAGTCCGCCAAGGGACTTGCCGAGGATCGGCACGCCGATCACCGGCAGCTCGGTGTGGGCGGCGGCGACGCCGGGCAGCGCGGCCGACATCCCGGCGCCGGCGATGATCACCTTGAGGCCGCGCATCTTCGCGTTCTGGCAGTACTCGCGCACCGCCTCGGGGTCGCGGTGGGCGCTCATCACCCGCACCTCGTAGCGGATGCCGGCGTCGTGCAGAGCGGCACCGGCCGGCTGCATCTTCGGCTTGTCGTTTTTCGAGCCCATGATGATCCCGACGATCGGCTCGTCGACGTCGATTTCGTCGAAGGCCTCCTCCACCGCGGGCATCGTCGTCGGCTGTACTGCCCCGCCGGCGGAGCCGGTCGGCTGGGGCTCAGAAATCTCGGTCACTGGCTTTCCTCTCTGGTCAATTGGGAACGCGCTCGACGGCGCGGGCGGCGATGTCTTTGCGGATCTGCATTCCGTCGAAGGAGATCCGGCCGGCTGCATCGTACGCACGATCGCGCGCCGCGGCCGGGGTCGGCCCGAGGCCGGTCACGTTGAGCACGCGGCCGCCCGCGGTCACGACCTCGCCGTCGCGCTCGGCGGTGCCGGCGTGCGTGACCTCAGCCAGCTCGGCTGCCGCCTCGAGGCCGTGGATCACGTCGCCCTTCGAGGAGGACTCGGGGTAGCCGGCGGAGGCGAGGACGAGGGTCACGGCCCAGTCCTCGGAGAACTCGGCCGCGGCGCCAGCAAGGCCGCCCGGCTCGCGCGCGGCTAGGCAGAGGTCGACCAGGTCGGAGCGCAGCCGCGGCAGCACCGCCTGCGTCTCGGGGTCGCCGAAGCGGGCGTTGAACTCGAGCACCTTGGGACCGTCGGCGCCGATCATCAGGCCCGCGTAGAGGACGCCGTGGAAGGGGACGCCGCGGCGCGCCATCGCGGCGACGATCGGCCGGTGGACGCTGTCGACGATCTCCTCGACCGCGGCGGCGTCGAAGCCCGGCACGGGCGAGTAGCTGCCCATGCCGCCGGTGTTCGGTCCCTCGTCGCCGTCGAATATCCGCTTGTAGTCCTGGGCCGGCGCCAGCGGCACCACGTTCTCGCCGTCGCACAGCGCCAGCAGCGACAACTCCTCGCCCGCGAGGAACTCCTCGAGCACGACGACGGTCTCGCCGAAGCGCTTCTCGCCGAAGAAGACGTCGATCGCCGCGCGCGCCTCAGTTTCGCTCGGGCAGAGGATCACGCCCTTGCCGGCCGCGAGCCCGTCGGCCTTGAGCACCGTGGGATACGCGGCGCGGGCGATCTGGTCGAGCGCCTCCTCGCGGTCGCGCAGGAGGACGTGGCCGGCGGTCGGGACCCCGGCCTCCTTCATCAGCTCCTTCGCGTAGGCCTTCGAGCCCTCGAGCTCGGCCGCCGCCGTGGTCGGACCGAAGGCGGAGACCCCGGCCTCCTCGAGCGCGTCGACCGCGCCGGCGACCAGCGCCAGCTCGGGCCCGATCGCGACGAGGTCGACCCGCAGCCGCTTTGCCGCCGCGACGATCGCCTCGACGTCGTCGGCGGCCACATCCGGCAGGCACTCGGCGTTGGCGGCGATGCCGGCGTTACCTGGGGCGCAGAAAAGGTCCGGCGCGTGCGCCGAGCGGGCCAGCGCCCGCACCATCGCGTGCTCGCGCCCACCCCCGCCGACTACGAGCGCCTTCAAGGAGCGCTAGAGGGCCCCGGCCAGGTCGTCGGCCGAGATAGCGGTCAGCGTCTGGCTGGTCATCGTCCCGCGCGAGCCGAGCTCAACCGAGACCTTGGCCATCGTCTTCTCGTCGGGCGCCTCGACCACGGTGACGAAGTCGTACTGGCCGAGCGTCGCGTACTGCGCCACCACCTTGGCGCCGATCTGCTCGACCTCCTTGTTCACCTCGGCCACCCGGCTGGGGTTGTTCTTCAGGGTTCGAACACCCTCGGAAGTCAGGTTCGTAAGCATCAGATACGTCGGCATCTCGGCCCCCTCCAGGTCTTGATTGCGACTGTGGGACAACCGTACTGCTTCCCCGCCGTAGGAGGGATCGTGTGCCCCTCTCCCGGAGACCGTCGCGCAGCTGGGCGCGCGGCGAGGGCTCCATCCCCCGCGCTTGAGCCTCCGCGAGAGGGGCACCCGATCCCTCCATCAACACGAAGTAGGGGGATGGCCCAGGGTTCGGAAGCTGCCAAGAATCGTCGGGGGCCCGAGGTGCGGAAGCTCTCAAAGACCCGCCAGGCTCCCCAAGCTGCGGAGCCTGGTCCGAGAGGTCCCGAGGTGCGGAATCACTTCCCGAGACGCCGGGTGCGCGACGCTCCCTCGCCAGCTTCCCGACCCTGAGCGTCTTCCGGAGTGCGATTGCAGGAGGTCGAGTGACCCTCTCGCGGAGGCTCAAAGAACCGCGTTTGCGCCCCGGGGACTCGCCCCAGCTGCGCGACGGTCTCCGCGGGAGGGTCACTCGACCTCCCCACCGGACACTTCGAAGAAAGACCCTCAGTACCCGACGGGATGCCGAACGACGAACCCATCCGGATACGGCGGCTCTGAATGCCACCGCGGCCCTGAAACCCCATCCGGGTTCCCCGCCGTATCGAATCTGAGCCCGGCGATGGTCATGTACGTGTGGGTGGCGTTGGCGTAGATCGTGATCCAGCGGCCGGGGCCCGGTTCGCCGTAGCTCTCCAATGAGCTCGAGGTGAGGGGGGTGCCGAGCAGGCCGGCGCCGTAGAGGGCGAAGCTGACGGCGCCGGAGCAGTCGTAGCCGTAGGAGTAGAAGGAGCCGTGGCCGCCGCCCCAGACGTAGGGGGTGGTGGTGATCGAGTTGGCTGCCGCGATCGCCGCCTTCACGGCCGCCGGGGCGCCCTTGGGGGCGCTCGCCAAGGTGCTGGTCAGGATCGCCGCCGGCCCCGCCGTTTCGAGGCCGTTGGCCAGCGGCGCCAGCGCCCAGTCGACGTAGCGGGACTTGCACTCGCCTTCGATCTGCCCGGCCTCCTGCAGCACCTCCTGGACGTACCACTCGGCCTGGTTGTGGGTGAAGATTCCGGCGCTGAGGCCGCCGCGCGACCAGATCAGCCGCGCCAGCGTCGCCGCCGAGTCGACCGGGTCGGCGCGGCGGATGCGGCCGTCCTGGTTGCCGTCGACCGCGTAGGCGTCCCACTCGGTCGCGTCGAGCCCGAGCGGGCCTTCCTCGTGCAGCTGCCGCGGGTCCATGCCGCGGCCGAAGTTCGACTCGAGGTGGGCGATCGCGGCGAGCGCCCAGACCCCGCGCTTGCCCAGTTCGTAGCGGGCGGCGGCGTCCTCGAAGGCGCGCATGTACTCGTGCGGGATCTTCTGCTGCCAGTCCGGGGCGGCTTCGCAGGTCAGCACCTGCAGCTGCGGGCTGAGGCTGGCGGCGAGGCCGGGGCCGCCGACCTCGGCCGCGTAGCAACCGGCGTTGGCGAGCACCTCGGCGACGTACCAGTCGGCGTGGTTGTAGGCGTAGATGGCGCCGTAGGTGTCGGCCGGCATGCCCGAGGCGCTGAGGTAGCCGGCGGCGGCGTAGATCGCGTCTTCGGGATTGTTCGGGTCCTTGACGCCGTCGCCGTTGGCGTCGACGCCATAGCCGGCCCAGGTTTCCGGCATGAACTGCATCCAGCCGACCGCGCCGGCGTAGGAGGGGCCGAGGTTGGTGCCGAAGGCGGTCTCGACCTGGTTGATGCCGGCCAGCACCGCCGGCCCCTGCGGGCCGAGGCCGTAGGCGGCGGCCGCCTGCTGGTAGATCGGGATCAGCATCGGCGGCACGCCGGTCGCGGCGCAGGTCGAAGCGGGCAGGGAGGGGATCGGCAGCACCGCGGCGGGGCTGGGCAGCGCCGGCAGGGCGCCGGTCGCGCCTTCCGGCGAGGGCGCCGCTTCGCCTTCGACACCCTCGGTTCCGGCTGCTTCGAAGTGGGTGCCGGCGGAGACGCCGCCGTTGGCGGGCGGGGCGGAGGGCCCGGACGCCGGCGGCGCCAGGGTGGCGCCCTGCTCGAGCGGGGCGGGCGCGGGGTCCGGAGCCGGAGCTGGGGCCAGCGCCGCGGCGGGTTCTTCCAGGGTGTCGGCGGAGGCCGGAACCTCGGCGCCGGCCTGGGTCGCCAGCGGCGCGCAGAGCGCGGCGGTAGCAACGAGGGTGGCGGCAAGCGCCCGGATCTTGCGCGCGCGCTCCATCGTCATCCGAGCACGTTGGTGACGCGCCAGCCGTCGCCTTTCAGATGTTCCATGTCCAACCGCAGCTCGCTGGTGACGCCGATCCGCAGCAGTGAGACGCTGACCGGGTAGACGCCGCCGTGGGAAGGCGCGGCGACGACGTTGAGGACCTTCGCCTTCGGCACCTTGACGCTGGCGGGCAGTCGCGGCGGTCGTTTCAGCAGCGCTTTCGACAGCGCCGGGGTCGCCGTCGCGCCAAACCCCTTGCGGACGACGCCGTCGGTGCCGCCGGTCTCATAGAGGACGAAGGCGTCGGCGAAGTCGTTGGCGACCGCGAGTGCCGCCGGACCGGCAGGGGAACCGTCGACCTGCCGCTTTGCCTTCGACGCGTCGGCGGCGGCGGTCGAGGAGGTTGCCGCCAGCGGCGCCGTCGCCGCGGCGGAAGCGTCGGGTCCGGCGTCCGGCTCGGCGGCGGACTTGACGATCGCCTGCGCGGGGTCGACCTCGGCGGCGGTGGCCTTGGCCTTGCCCGTCTCGAAGACCGGCGCCGCTCCCTGCAGGGTCGGCTCGGCCGGCCGCTCCGGCTTCGGGGCCGCCGCGGCCGCGATCGGAGCGGAAGCCTCGAGCACGCGGGTGCTCGCCGGCGGCGCATCGGGCTTGTCGGGGGCGGCCCAGACCAGCCCCGCCACGCCGGCGCCGGCGGCGACCAGGACCACGGCCGCGGTCGAGAGCCCCCGGGCCGGTCGTCCCATCGTCGCGGCGCGATCCTCGAGCGGCCACAGCAGTCGCTTGCGCACGGCATAGCTGACCCGTTCGAAGGGCGAGCGGACGACCTCGCCGGTCGCCTTCAGCGCCTCCCCGGAGCCGCTGCGCAGGCGGTCCTGGGCGCTCCAGGCCGAATCGGCGATCGCAACCCGCCGCGAGTACGCGCTCGCGTCCGTCGAATCGCTATTGCCGGGTAGCCGTTTGGACATCGTTACTTCTCTAAAAGCTTATGTCGGATTGTTACGAACAACCCTTAAACCCGCATGAATGCGGGTCAGATCGCAGAGCTATGCAGTTGAGGCGACGCCGGCCTTCTCGAAGACCAGCTCGCCCTCGGCGGCGTCGACTCTGACCAGGTCGCCGTCGCCGAACTCGCCCTCGAGGATCTTCAGCGCCAGCTTGTCGACCAGCTGCTTCTGGATCACCCGCTTCAGCGGCCGCGCCCCGTAGACCGGGTCGTAGCCGAGGTTGCCGAGCAACGTACGGGCGTCGTCGCTGAGCTCGATCTCGATCCCGCGCTCGCGGACCCGGCCGACCAGCTGGTTCACCTGCAGCTCGACGATGCGGCCGATGTCGGCCTTGGAGAGCCGGTGGAAGATCACCGTGTCGTCGATCCGGTTGAGGAACTCGGGCTTGAAGGTCGCCGCCAGCACCTCTTCGATCTGCTCGCGAATCTGCTCGTCGACCTGCTCGCCGACGATCCGCTCGCTGCCGACGTTGGAGGTCATGATCAGGACCGTGTTGGTGAAGCTGACGGTCCGGCCCTGCCCGTCGGTGAGGCGGCCGTCGTCCATGATCTGCAGCAGCGTGTTGAAGACGTCGGGGTGGGCCTTCTCGATCTCGTCCAGCAGCACCACCGCGTAGGGGCGCCGCCGCACCGCCTCGGTCAGCTGGCCGCCCTCCTCGTAGCCGACGTAGCCGGGCGGGGCGCCGATCAGCCGCGCCACCGTGTGCTTCTCCATGTACTCGGACATGTCGAGGCGGACGATCGCCGCCTCGGAGTCGAACATGAACTCGGCCAATGCCTTAGCCAGCTCGGTCTTGCCGACCCCGGTCGGGCCGAGGAAGAGGAAGGAGCCGATCGGCCGGTGCGGGTCCGAGAGGCCGGCGCGCGAGCGCCGCAGCGCGTTGGACACCGCCTCGATCGCCTCGTCCTGGCCGATCACCCTTTCGTGCAGGCGGTCCTCCATCTCGAGCAGCTTCTCGACCTCGCCCTCCATCAGCCGGCTGACCGGGATCCCGGTCCATTTGCCGACGACCTCGGCGACCTCCTCCTCGGTCACCTCCTCGGTCAGCATCGTGGTGCCGCCCGCGTGCAGCTCGGCCAGCCGCTCCTCGCCCTCCGTAACGGTCTTTTCCAGCTCCGGGATCTCGCCGTAGCGCAGCTTCGCCGCCCGCTCGAGGTCGGCTTCGCGCTCGGCCCGCTCGGCCTCGGCGCGGGCCTCCTCCAGCCGCACCTTCGCCTCCTTGATCGAGTCGATCGCCTCCTTCTCGTTCTGCCAGCGCGCCTTCATCTCGCCGGAGCGCTCGCGCAGCTCGGCCAGCTCGGCCTCGATCGCCCCCAGTCGCGCCTTTGAGGCGTCGTCGCTCTCCTTCTTCAGCGCCTCGCGCTCGATCTCCAGCTGCTGGATGCGGCGCTCGACCTCGTCGATCTCGGTCGGCATCGAGTCGATCTCGATCTTCAGCCGCGAGGCCGCCTCGTCGATCAGGTCGATCGCCTTGTCGGGCAGGAAGCGGTCGGCGATGTAGCGCTCCGACAGGGTCGCGGCGGCGACGATCGCCGAATCGGCGATGCGCACGCCATGGTGGATCTCGTAGCGCTCCTTCAGCCCGCGCAGGATCGCGATCGTGTCGTTGATGTCGGGCTCGCCGACCAGCACCGGCTGGAAGCGCCGCTCCAGCGCCGCGTCCTTCTCGATGTGCTTGCGGTACTCGTCCAGCGTGGTGGCGCCGACCGCGCGCAGCTGGCCGCGGGCGAGCATCGGCTTCAGCAGGTTGGCGGCGTCGACCGCGCCTTCGGCGGCACCGGCGCCGACGATGGTGTGGAGCTCGTCGAGGAAGAGGACGATCTGTCCCGCGGCCTCCTCGACCTCGGAGAGCACGGCTTTCAGCCGCTCCTCGAACTCGCCGCGGTATTTGGCGCCGGCCAGGAGCGAGCCGATGTCGAGCGCGATCACGCGGCGGTCGCGCAGGCTCTCCGGCACGTCGCCGTCGACGATCCGCTGCGCCAGGCCCTCGACGATCGCGGTCTTGCCGACCCCGGGGTCGCCGATCAGCACCGGGTTGTTCTTGGTCCGCCGCGAGAGCACCTGGATCACGCGGCGGATCTCCTCGTCGCGCCCGATTACCGGGTCGAGCTTCCCCGCCGCCGCCTCGGCGGTCAGGTCCCGGCCGAATTTCTCCAGCGCCTGGACGCTGTCCTCGGGGTTGGGGGAGGTGACCTTGTGGGGCCCCCGCACCTCGGCGATCGCCTTCTCCAGCGAGGTTCGGTCGGGGAGAGCGTCGGCGATACCCGAGCCCGGCTCGGTCAGCGCCAGCAGGATGTGCTCGGTCGAGATGTACTCGTCGCCGAGCCTGGCCATCTCTTTCTCGGCCTGGCGCAGGGTCGCCGCCAGGGTCGACGACATCCGCGGCTCGCCGGCCGCGCCGAGGGTCGGCAGTGCCGCGATCGCGGCACCCGCACGGGCCGCGATCGCGGCCGGGTCGGCGCCGAGCTTCTGCAGGATCGGCACCACCAGCCCGTCGCTCTGCTCGAGCAGAGCAAGCAGCAGGTGCGGTGGCGCCGTCTCCGGGTTGTTCCGCGCGGCCGCCAATGCCTGCGCTGCCGCCACCGCTTCCTGGGATTTCACCGTGAATCGATCCGCTTGCATCAATGCTCCCGTCCTCGGGCCGTTTCCAGTTCCTTCGCTCGCTGGCGCATCCGTTCCAGCTCAGCCCCCATCTTTTCCATCCGCTGTTCCAGCGCCAGCACCGTCTCGACGCCGGCCAGGTTGAGGCCTTCCTCCGAGGTCATGCGCTGAATTCGCCGCAGGCGCTCGACGTCGCGCTGGGAGTAGAGACGGGTGTTCTTGGGCGAGCGCTTCGGCTCGATCAGCCCCCGCGCCTCGTACATCCGCAGCGTCTGCGGGTGCATCTCGGCCAGCTCGGCGGCGACCGAGATCATGAAGACGCCGCGGTCGTCCTCGATCGTGATCTCGACCCGGCGCCGGCGGCTGGCGGTCATCGCGCACCCGCCTGGCGCAGCAGACCCGCGCGCGGGTCGGAGCCGTTGAAGGCCTCGGCCAGCTTCGCCGCCGCCTCGCTCTGCTCCTCGGTCAGGTCGGTAGGGACCTCGATCTCGAGCCGGTAGCGGATGTCGCCGCGGCCCTTCCCCTTCGGCTTCGGCGGGCCCTCGCCCCGCAGCCGCTGCACCGCGCCGTGCCTGGTTCCCGGCGCGACCTTGATCTTTTTCGTCCCCTCCAGCGTCGGCACCTCGATCGTGCCGCCGCGCAATGCCTCCGGGATCGAGATCGGCACCGCGACCTCGAGGTTGCCGTCGTCGAGCCGCTTGAAGACCGGGGAGGCCGCGACCCGGGTGGTCACGTAGAGGTCGCCGGGGGGGCCGCCGCGGGGCCCGGCCTCGCCCTTGCCGGCGAGCCGGATCCGCGCGCCGTCCTTGACCCCGGCGGGGACGTTCACTTTGTAGCGCTTGGTCTGCTGGGTGAGGCCGGAGCCGCCGCAGGTGGGGCAGGGGTCCTCGATGATCTGACCGGCGCCGCCGCACTGCGGGCAGGGCTGGCTGATCGAGAAAAAGCCCTGGCTCTGGGCGTCGATGCCGCGGCCTTCGCAGCGCGGGCAGGTGACCGGGCCGGTGCCCGGTTTGGCGCCGCTGCCGTGACAGGTGGCGCAGCGCCCGGCCTTCGGCACCGTGACGCTGATCTGGCTGCCGTTGACGGCCTGGTCGAAGTCCAGCTGCACTTCGGTCTCGAGGTCGCGGCCACGCACCTGCTGCGCCTGCGCCCGGCCACCGCCGCCACCGCGGTTGAAGAGCGAGGAGAAGATGTCGCCCATGTCGAAGCTGCCGCCCTGGGCGCCGGCCCCGAACGGGTTGCCGCCACCGCCGAAGCCGCCGGCTCCGGCGGCTGCCCCGAACATCCCACCGGCGTCGTACTCCTTGCGCTTCTCGGGATCGGCGAGGACGTCGTGGGCGGCGGAGATCTCCTTGAATTTCTCCTCCGCTTTGGGGTCGTCGGGGTTGCGATCAGGGTGGTACTGGCGTGCCAGCTTGCGGTACGCCTTCTTGATCTCCTCGTCGGTCGCCTTCTTCGAGACGCCCAGCGTCTTGTAGAGCTCGTCTGCCACTCGTCTCCTACTCGCTCACCACCACGCGGGCCGGCCGCACCAGCTGCTCGCCGAGCCGGTAGCCCTTCTGCAGCGTCTCCACCACCAGGCCCGGCTCAGTTCCCTCGACCGCCTGGGTCGAGAGCGCCTCGTGCCACTGGGGATCGAACTTCTCCCCCTGCGGATCGACAACCTCGACCCCGTTGCGGGTCAACGTCTCCCGCAAGCTGCGGAAGACGAGCAGTACGCCGTGGGCCAGCCCGTCGGGGGAGTCCCCCTCCGGGTCCAGCCCAGCAGCCTGCAGCGCCCGCTCGAGGTCGTCGAGCACCGGCACCACCTCCCTGATCAAATCGCTCTTCCCACGAACCGAAGCGGCCTGAACCTCAGCACTCATGCGCTTGCGAAAGTTCTCGAAATCAGCCTTGGTCCGCCGCGCGAGATCGAGGTACTCGTCCCGCTCCTTATGAGCCTCGGCGAGCAGCGAGTCGAGGTCCTGCTCAACCTGGTCGGCTCCTCCCGCGGGTGGCGTCGAGGGTGAGCTCCCCGGCGGGTGAGCCGGGGAGTCACCCTCGGCGACAGGACCCGCGGGCCGTGGCTCCTGTCCCTCGATCATTTCTCGTCGCCCTCGTCAACGACCTCGGCGTCAACGACTTCGTCGTCCTCGTCCTCAGCGCCCTCGGCCGCTCCGTCGCCGCCCGCGGACTCCTGCGACTGCGCCGCATAGATCTGCTCCGACGCTTTCGTCATCGCCGTGTTCAGCGCCTCGACCTTGGCGTTGAGCTCCTCGGCCGAGCCGGCGTCGAGCGTCTCGCGCACCTCCTTGACCGCGGCCGTGACCGCATCCTTGGTCTCCTGGTCGACTTTGTCGCCGGCGTCCTCGATCGCTTTCTCCGCCTGGTAGGCGCTGTTCTCGGCGAGGTTGCGCGCCTCCGCCAGCTCCCGCTGCTTGCGGTCCTCCTCGGCGTGGGACTCGGCGTCGGTGACCATGCTCTGGATCTCCTCGTCGGAGAGGCCGGAGCCGGACTTGATCTCGATCTTCTGCTCTTTGCCGGTGCCCTGGTCCTTGGCGGTGACGTTGATGATGCCGTTGGCGTCGATGTCGAAGGTGACCTCGATCTGCGGCATCCCGCGCGGCGCCGGGGCGATCCCGGTGAGCTGGAATTTGCCCAGACTCTTGTTGCCGGTGGCCATCTCGCGCTCGCCCTGGAGGACGTGGATCTCGACCGAGGGCTGGTTGTCGTCGGCGGTCGAGAAGGTCTCCGACTTCTTCGTCGGGATCGTCGTGTTGCGCTCGATCAGCTTCGTCATCACGCCGCCTTTGGTCTCGATCCCCAGCGTCAGCGGGGTGACGTCGAGCAGCAGCACGTCCTTGACGTCGCCGGCCAGCACACCCGCCTGGATGCCGGCGCCGACGGCGACGACCTCGTCGGGGTTGACCCCCTGGTGCGGGTCCTTGCCGGTCAGCTCCTTGACGCGCTCGCGCACGGCGGGGTTCCGGGTCATGCCGCCGACCAGGACGACGTGGTCGATGCTGGCGTCGGCGTCGTCGAGTGCCCGTTTGACCGGGCCGACGATCCGCTCCAGCAGGTCAGCGGTCAGCTCGTTCAGTTTCGAGCGGCTGAGCTTGAGGTCGAGGTGCTTGGGCTGACCCTCGACGGCGGTGATGAAGGGCAGGTTGATCTGCGTCTCCTGGGTCGAGGAGAGCTCGATCTTCGCCTTCTCCGCCGCCTCGTAGAGGCGCTGCAGCGAGTTCTTGTCGGCCGCGAGGTCCACGCCCTGGTCGCGTTTGAACTCGGCGACCAGCCACTCGACGATCGCTTTGTCCCAGTTGTCGCCGCCGAGGTGGTTGTCCCCCGCGGTCGCCTTCACCTCGAAGACGCCGTCGCCGATTTCCAGCACCGAGACGTCGAAGGTGCCGCCGCCGAGGTCGAAGACGAGGATCGTCTGGTCGGCTTTCTCTTTGTCGAGTCCGTAGGCCAGCGCGGCCGCGGTCGGCTCGTTGATGATCCGCTTGACCTCGAGCCCGGCGATCTTGCCGGCGTCCGTGGTCGCCTGGCGCTGGTCGTCGTTGAAGTAGGCGGGGACGGTGATGACGGCGCTGTCGACCGCCTCGCCGAGCTTCGCTTCGGCGTCGGCTTTCAGCTTCTGCAGGATCATCGCGCTGATCTCCGGCGGGCTGTACTGCTTGCCGCGCACGTCGACGCGGACGTCGCCGTTCGGTCCGGCCTCGACCTTGTAAGGGACCATGGTCTCCTCCTCTTTGACCTCGGCCTCCTTGCGCCCCATGAAGCGCTTGATCGAGAAGATCGTGTTCTCCGGGTTCATCACCGCCTGTCTTTTGGCGACGGTGCCGACCAGCCGCTCACCGCCCTCGGTGAAGGCGACGACGGACGGGGTCGTGCGCCCGCCCTCCGAGTTCTCCAGCACAGTCGGCTCGCCGCCCTCCATCACGGCGACGCATGAATTGGTCGTACCGAGGTCGATCCCGATCGTCTTTCCCACTTTTTCGCGTACCTCCAGGGGTTTCGTTGTTCAAGCCTAAGAAATCTAAGTGGCAGTATGGCAGATCATTCACAGAACTCAAGTTCGCTGCTTATAGTGGTTGTAGCTCCAAGGTCACCGGGTAGCTCAGGGGATAGGGCTAGCCGCTGGGAGGCGCCTCAGCCAAATCGGTCCCGTGGTGGGATCGCGGAAGAGGAGGAAACCTTGAGTCACTCGCTGCGCCGGCTGTTATTGCCGGCGATTACCGCCGCATTCGTCCTTGCCTTGCTCGTACCCGGTTGGGCCGCGGCAAAGCAGAAGCAGCCGCCCCCGCGCGGCCACGCGCAGCCCGTCAAGGGCTGGCATGGCCACGGGCCCGGACATGGACACGGAAACGGCCACGGACATGGGCACGATCACGGTGGGCCCCCCGGTCACGGCTTTCCGGGCGGTGGTCATGGTCACGGCCACTCGGTCGAAGTGATGACCCGCAACCTCTACCTCGGCGCGGACCTGGCGCCGGCGATCGGCGCCCCCAGCCTGGAAGCGTTCGTCGCCGCCACCGGGCAGATCCTGCGCGAAGTGACCGCCAACGACTTCCCGACCCGGGCCAAGGGCCTGGCTCAGGAGATCCTGCAGAAGAAGCCCGACCTGGTCGGCCTGCAGGAGGTCGCACTCTGGCGCACCGGCGAACCCAGCCTGGCACCGGTCCTCAGCGGCGTCCCGACCGCGACCACGGTCCGCTACGACTACCTGCAGCTGCTGCTCGACCAGCTGAACAAAGGACCCGACCGCTACGAAGTGGTCGTCACCCAGAACGAGTTCGACCTCGAGGCGCCCGGCGACGAGAACGGTGTGGCCGGCGACGGTCCTGCCGCCCAGGGCATCCCCAATGCCGAGATCAACGGGCGGCTGACGATGCGGGATGTGATCCTCGCCCGGATCGGCTCCGGCGTGCAGACGGAGAACCCGCAGTCGGGCAATTTCAAAACCCTGCTGGCGGTGCCGATCCTCGGCCAGCCGCTGACGATCAAACGGGGTTGGACGGCGACCGACGCGAGGGTGCGAGGCAGCGACTGGTTCCGCTTCGTCAACACCCACCTCGAGGCGTTCGACCCGGCGGCGCTGGTGCCGAGCATCCGCTCGCTGCAGGCGGCCGAGCTGGTGGCAGCGGACGGGCCGGCGACGAGCGACCTGCCGGTCGTCCTGGTCGGCGACCTCAACTCGGACGACGACACGGTCGAACCCGGCGATCAGCAGGCCTACCGCACGCTGCTGGAAGCCGGCCTGGTCGAGCGCAGCACCGGCGACCCGCTGGGTTGCTGCCTGAAATCGAGCCTGCTGGCCGAAGGGGCCGGTGGCAGCGTCAGCGACTTCGACCACCAGGTCGACCACGTGATGACGCGCGACCCGTCGGAGATCACGCTGCAGAGCTCAGCCGTGACCGGGCTGCTGCCGGTCAACGGCTTCTGGGATTCCGACCACGCGGGGCTGTTCAGCTCGCTGCGGTTCGCCCACTAGCCGGCCGGCTCACGCTGGGGAGGGGCGGGGGCGACCCGCTCCTCCTCGCCGGCGCTCAGCCTTCGCCGGCGGTGGCGGCGACGAACTCGGCGACTTCCTGGCTCTGCTCCTCGTTGAGGATGCCGCCCGGCATCCGGCCCGGGGTGGTCGAGCTGTTGACGCCGTTTTCGACCGCGTTGAGGACGCGCCCTTCGGTTGCCTTAATCGTGTCGGCGGCGCTGGACCCGCTCGGCGGGCCGGCGGGCGCCAGCAGTTCGTCGAGGTTGGGGCCGTAGTTGCCGTCGGTCCCGGCCGAGTAGAGCGTGTGGCAGGTGCCGCAGTTGGTCTGGAACAGCGACTGGCCGGTCTTGAGGTTGCCCGCGACCTTCTGGTCGCCGGTCTCGGCGTCGCCCTTGGAGCGGAAGGCAAGCCACGGGATCAGGACCGCGAGGACCAGGATCAAGAGGCCGAAGACGATGAAGGTGCGCTTGCTCATTTAGCGGCGCGCATACTACTGGCGCCCCCCTCGGTGCGGTACCAAGGGCACATTCGCCGCAGCTCGCACTCCCCGCAGCGCGGTTTCGGACGGCAGACCTCGCGCCCGTGCCGAATCAGGTTCATGTGCAGCTCGTAGGCGTCCTCAGGGGGGACGACGGCGAGCATCTCATCGTGAGCGCGCTCGAACGAGGCCTTGGCCGGGAACAGGCCGAGGCGGCCGCCGACGCGGTGGACGTGGACGTCGACCGGGATCTCCGGGATGCCCCAGGTGAAGATCAGCACGCAGGCCGCGGTTTTACGGCCGACCCCCGGCAGCGCGAGCAGGAACTCGAGCGACTCCTCGCGCGGGGCGGTCTCGGTCCAGTCGAGGTTCGGGTCCTCGCCGAGCTGCACGAGGATCGCCTGGATCCGCGGCGCCTTCTGTTTCGCCAGGCCGCCCGGGCGGATCGCCTCCTCGACCTCGCCCACCGGCGCGTCGCGGACTTCCTCCCAGGCGGGGAAGCGCTCGCGCAGCGCCGCGAAGGAGCGGTCGCGGTTGCGGTCGTTGGTGTGCTGGGAGAGGACCGTCTTGATCAGCTCGGCGATCGGCTGCCGGTGCGGTTCGTTGACCGGCTGCCCGTACATCTCCCGCAGGCGGTCGCGGATCGCCCGCACCCGCCGCCTGTCCGGTCGCTTCCAAGCCATTGCCGGACCCTAATCGCCGGCAGGCGCGCGGTCCCGTCCCAGGCGTCCACCCTAAAGTTTGCCCGGTGGGTACCCGGATGGGCACCAGCATCGAGGAGATCGAAACCGTGGTCGACGGCGTCCGCGTCGTCTGCCTCCGTGTCAAGGGCGAGGGCACGCCGACCGTCTACTGCCACGGCAACCCCACCCACAGCGGGGACTGGCTGCCTTTCCTCGCGCGTGGCGGTTCGGCGATCGCGATCGACATGCCGGGCTGGGGCCGCTCTGACCGACCGGACCCCGCTCGTTTCGATTACTCGATGTACGGGCTCGCGGCGTTCCTGGAGCGCTGCCTCGACCGGCTCGGAGTCGAGCGCCACAAACTCGTGGTCCACGACTGGGGCTCGCTGGCGCTGATCGGCGCGCAGCGCCGGCCGGAGCTGGTCGAGAAGCTGGCGATCATCAACGCCGTGCCCCTGCTGCCCGGCTACCGCTGGCATTGGATCGCCCGGCTCTGGCGTCGCCGCCGGCTCGGCGAGCTCCTCAACGCCACCACCACGAAGCGGTCCCTGGCCCTGCTCCTGCGCCAGGCTCGCGGCGACCGCGGCGCCATGCCCCCGGAGTTCGTCGACCTCATCTGGGACCACTGGGACGCTGGCACCCAGGCCGCCACCCTCGCCCTCTACCGCCACGCCGACCCCGAGCGCCTGGCCACCGCCGGCGTGCACCTGGGCCGCCTCACCTGTCCGTCCCTGGTCGTCTGGGGCGACCGCGACCCCTACCTCTCGACCGAATTCGCCGCCGACTACGCGGCTGTGCTCCCATCCTCCGAACTCGAGATTGCCCCCCGAGCCGGCCACTGGCCCTGGATCGATGACCCGTCTCTGATCGACCGCGTTCACAGCTTCGTGAACTGACGGTCCCCGAAGGAGGGGATGGGCACCCCTGCGAACGTCTTGCACTTTTTCGCTGCTGTCGGAATGACGGACACCCGTAGCGATTTGCGAAAAAGTTAAGAGAGGAGGGGTGCCCATCCCCTCCTTCTGAGGCCGTTAACCCGCGGATTACAATTATTCGTTCGTGTCTCGCGCGTTTTCAACCGTCGGAGCCAAGCTCCCGAAGGGCTGGGGCGACCTCGGCCGCCAGATCGCCATCCTGGTCAGCGTCGACCTCGCCTACACCTTCGTGCGCGGGATCGTCGACTCCGAGAAAGGGCTGGCGATCGCCCACGGCCTCCAGGTGATCGACTTCGAGCGATCCACCGGGACCTTCTTCGAGCCGAGCCTGCAGGCGTTCTTCTTACCGGCGCAGGGCGTCATCGACTTCGCCAACCAGGTCTACCTCAACGCCCAGTTCTCGATCGCGCTCGGCTTCCTGCTCTGGCTCTACCTCTTCCGCAATGAGTCCTATTACTTCGTCCGCAACATGTTCGTCGCCGCGATGGGCTTCGCGCTGGTCGGCTACACGCTCTACCCGACGGCGCCGCCGCGGATGTTCCCCGAGCTCGGCTTCGTCGACACGATCAACGACTTCTCCAACGTCAACCACGACTCCTCGGTGGCGAAAATCTTCATCAACCCCTACGCGGCGGTGCCGAGCATGCACTGCGCCTTCGCGATGATGATCGGCGGCACCGGGTTCCTGGTCTGCCGCCACTGGATCTCGCGGATCCTCTGGGCCTGCTGGCCGCTGCTGGTCAGCTGGGTCACGATCGTCACCGCCAACCACTACTGGGTCGACGCGGCGCTGGGCTGGCTGGTCGCGCTGGGGGCGGCCCTGGTGGCAGCGCGGTTGGCGCAGGCGCGGCCCGAAGCCTGGGCCTTCCGAACCCGGGTCCGCACCCGCGCCCGCGAGGTCGAGGCGTAGGCACGTCGCGCCGCCTCGGCAAGCTGACCTCCTCCCGACCGACTAGCCTCCGCGCAATGGATTCCTCGGCGCCTCCAAGGGCCCCCGGCGGTCGCCGCAACGGCCGCGCGGCGAGCCGCAGCGGGCACGAGCTCCGCACCTATGCCCGCGAGCGGCTGATCGAGTCGCGGCTGACGCCGAACGCGATCTCGATGGTCGGCCTGGCCGGCAACCTGGTCGCCGCCGCGCTCGTCACCCAGCGCTTCTTCTTTCTCGCCGGTGTCGCCTTCGTGCTCGGCTCGGTGATGGACACGCTCGACGGGCGCTACTCGCGGATGTCCGGCAAGGGGACGTTGTTCGGTGCCTTTCTCGACTCGACCCTGGACCGCATCGAGGAGGGGATCGTGCTCGCGGCCGTCGCCGGCTACTTCGCCGCCCAGGGCGAAGACTTCGCGGCGGCGATGTGCGTGGTCGCCGTGCTCGGCTCGCTGATGGTCTCCTACACCCGCGCCCGGGCCGAGGCCCTGGGGGTCGAGTGCAAGGTCGGTTTGGCCACGCGGCCGGTCAGGGTGGTGCTACTTTCGATCGGCCTGATCTTCGCCAAGGGCGCCGGCATCGGCGATTTCGAATTGCTGGCCCCGTCGATCTACGTGATCGCGGCGCTGACGATCATCACCGTGTTCCAGCGGGTATGGCATGTGCGAAACGAGTTGGCCGGCGCCGAAGAAGCCGGTCCCCGCAGCAGCGACGGCGCCGAGGAGGCACCGCAGGATCTGTAACCAGCAAGGCCGCCGGGTGTGTCCATCCACTCAGCGCAATCCAGGAGGACTTCGAATTTCATGAGTGAAACCAACGGAGCAAACGGCAGCACGAACGGCGTCGCTCGCAGCGACGAGAAGGTCCGCGTCGCGATCGTCGGCGTCGGCAACTGCGCCAACTCCTTCATCCAGGGCGTCCAGTACTACAAGGACGCGGATCCGGCCGAGGAAGTTCCGGGCCTGATGCACGTCGAACTGGGCGGCTACCACGTCCGCGACGTCGAGTTCGTCGCCGCCTTCGACATCGACTCCGAGAAGGTCGGCAAGGACCTCTCCGAGGCGATCTGGTCGGGGCAGAACGACACGATCAAGTTCGCCGACGTCCCCAATCTCGGCATCAAGGTCGAGCGCGGGATGACCCACGACGGCCTCGGCAAGTACCTCAAACAGAAGATCACCAAAGCTCCGGGCGAGACCGCCGACATAGTCGGCATCCTCAAGGAGACCAAGGCGGACGTGCTCGTCTGCTACCTGCCGGTCGGCTCCGAGGACGCGACCAAGTGGTACGTCGAGCAGGCGCTCGCGGCCGGGGTCGGCTTCGTCAACTGCCTGCCGGTCTTCATCGCCCGCGAGGACTACTGGGACAAGCGCTTCCAGGAGGCCGGGCTGCCGATCATCGGCGACGACATCAAGTCCCAGGTCGGGGCGACGATCGTCCACCGCCAGCTCGCCCGCCTCTTCCACGACCGCGGCGTTCGCCTCGAGCGGACCAGCCAGCTCAACGTCGGCGGCAACATGGACTTCTTCAACATGCTCGAGCGCGAGCGGTTGGACTCGAAGAAGATCTCGAAGACCAACGCGGTCACCTCGATCATGGGCCACGAGCTCGACGAGGACAACGTCCACGTCGGTCCCTCGGACTACGTGCCGTGGTTGACCGACCGCAAGTGGGCGCACATCCGGCTCGAGGGCAAGGCCTTCGGCGACGTGCCGCTGACCGCCGAGCTGAAGCTCGAGGTATGGGACTCGCCGAACTCCGCCGGCGTCGTCATCGACGCGGTGCGGCTGATCAAGCTGGCGCTCAACAACGGCATCGCCGGCCAGCTCGACGGGCCCTCCAGCTACCTGATGAAGTCCCCGCACTCGCAGCGCCCCGACGACGAAGCGCGCGAGCAGACCGAGGAGTTCATCGCCGCCAACGCCCGTGGCGAGCAGGCGAAGGCACCCGCCCCCGCCGACGCGCCCAGCGCCACCCAGGCCTGAGCACGGCAACGACCGTCTAGCCATAAGAGCCCGCCGAGCGCGGGCTCTTATGCTGCTACCCGTGCCCCCGGCCGAGCCGCTCTCGATCGCCCAGGTCTCGCCTTTCCGGCGCGGCGTGGAGAACCCGGTCACCGCCTACGTCGAGCGGCTTGCGGTGGAGCTGGAGCGGCGCGGCCACGAGGTTCTGCGGGCGTTCACCGGCGACCGGGTCAAGAGCCGGCTGAAACCGTCGGCGGAGCTGGACATCGTCCACGTCCACGAGCCCTTCGCTCCGAGCGTCTCCTCGGCGGCGCTGCGCCACTCCTACTCGCTCAACGTCGCCACCTTCCACGCGCCCCAGGAGCGGGTGCTCTCCACCCAGGTCGCCCGCCCCCTGGTCGAGATCTTCTTCGGCCGCATCGACGCCCGTACCGTGGCCAGCCTGGAGACCGGGACGCTGCTGGAGGGCTACTTCCCGGGGACCTACGAGCTGGTCGAGCCTCCCGCGGACGGGGACTGGGGCCGGGTCGCCGATGCCTTCGAAGCGATCTACCGGCGCCTGGCGGCGCGCCGCCACGACCCGACAGGGGACCCGGAGCTGCGCGAGCGGCTCGCCTCGCGGCCGCTGATCGAGGTCGACCTGCACATGCACACGGACCACTCCGGCGACTGCGCGACCCCGGTCGACGTGCTGCTGCAGACGGCCCGCGACCGCGGCCTCGGGGCGATCGCGATCACCGACCACAACGAGGTCTCCGGGGCGCTGGAGGCGCGCAGGATCGCCGCGGAGATGGACGACATCGAGGTGATCGTCGCCGAGGAGGTGAAGACCGCCGAACAGGGCGAGGTGATCGGCCTCTTCCTCGAGGAGAAGATCCCGAAGGGGCTGACGATGGCGGAGACGATCGCCGCGATCCGCGAGCAGGGCGGCCTCGTCTACGTGCCGCACCCGTTCGACCGCTTCCACTCGGTGCCCGACTACGAGCACCTGATCGACATCGTCGAGGAGATCGACATCCTCGAGGTCTTCAACCCGCGGGTCGCGGTGACCGCCTTCAACGAAGAGGCCGGGCGCTTTGCCCGTAAGTACCGGATCGTCGCCGGCGCCGGCTCCGACAGCCACGTCGCCCAGGGGCTCGGCAGCGTGCGGACGCGGATCCACGAGTTCGATGGGCCGGCCGAGTTCCTCGAGGCGATGCGCGACGCCGACATCACCCGCAAGCACAAGAACCTGCTCTACGTGCAGGCGCTGAAGCTGCTGCAGACGACCGGCCGGCCGAAGGCGCCGAAACGGCGCGTGCCCGACGCCAAGCCGGTGCGCGGGGGCCGCCCGCGCAAACGCCGCTCGGGGAGCAAGAGCTGATGCAGGCGGGCGGGGGGAAAGGAGCCGTGCCCGCCTCGTCAAAGAAGGCTGGGCAGATGCGAAGCCTCGACGACGAGATCCGCGAGAAGTACCTGGAGCGGGCGATCCGCGAGCTCAACCAGATGAGCCGCGAGATCCAGGACTGCCCCCACTGCCCCCGCGGCAAGCTGATGCCCGTGCTCGGCTCCGGCCACCCGCAGGCCGACATCTTTATGCTCAAGCAGGCGCCGATGACCTCGGAGATCGAGGAGGGGGTCGCCTTCTACGGCCGCTCCGGCAACGCGCTGATGAAAAGCTTCAAGCGGCTCGGGATCGATCCGCTGGTCGTCTACGGCACCCTCTGCGTCAAGTGCCCGATCGCCGAGCCCGACCTCGCCGCCGGCGAGTGCGTCGCCCGCCTGGTCGAGGAGATGGCGATCGTGCAGCCGAAGATGCTTGTCATCATGGGCGAGCCCGCATTGCGCATCCTCAACGGCCTCCAGGTCTCGCTCTCCCGGCCGATCGAGGAACGCGAGGGGGAGATCCAGGCCTTCACGCCGACCATCGACGCCCTCTACGTGCCGGACATCGACGACTCGCTCGACGAGGAGGGCGCCAAGCAGCGCTTCTGGCGCGCCTTCAAGACGCTCGGCGTCTGGTACGACGACCTGCCGCCTTACTGAGCGCCCGCGGCGGTCGCGGTGCCGCTGCAAAGTCTTTGCGGTCCGCAGAGCACGCGTAACATTTTGTCTGCAACGGTGGCATCATGCAGACGATGCGGGAGAGCTGGACCGACGAGCGCCTCGACGACCTCAACACGAAGGTCGATCGCGAGTTCGACCGGGTCGACGCGCGCTTCAACCGAGTCGATGATCGGTTCAACCGGATCGATGAACGCTTCGACAGGGTCGATGAGCGCTTCGAGCGGATGGAAGAGCGGCTAGACGGGATTTATCAGCTGCTGCTCTGGTTCTGCGGGATCGTCGTGGTAGCCCTGATCGGGATGATCGGGTCGCTGGTCGGCGTGATCGTGACGCAGGTCTGAAGGATCAGCGCGAAGGCGCGGCGGCTGTGGCGACGGCGCTCATCGCCTCGACCTTGGCGCTGGCGAGGCCGCGGACGACGATCGTGTCGAACGCCCCGTAGGCGCCGAGTTGGGACTGGGCGGCGTCGCCGTCGGCGGCGGCGACGCCGACGGTGCCCTCGGGCTCGCCGAGGCGGTCGAAATGGTCGCGGTAGCCCTTGTGCAGGTCGCGGTAGAAGGACTCCTCCTTGGCCAACCGCTCGGCGGCGTCGGGGCCGACGGCGGTGCGGACGTAGCCGAAGACCGGCGGCGCCTCGCGGCCGGCCTCGCTGGCCCCGGCCTCGACCTTCTCGCGAGCGCCGGCGGCGAAGCCGGGGGTCATCCAGTTGAAGAAGACACCGTCGAACTCAGCCCCGGCGAGGGCGCACATCTTCGGGCCCATCGCGGCGAGGACGAGGCGGACGCCGGGCAGCTTCTCGCGCAGTTCGGGCAGGGACTCGCGCATCTTCGTCAGCGGCTTCTTCGAGAAGCCGGCGCCTACCCCGAGCCAGAGGCGCGCCGGGTCGATCCCGACGCGCTCGATGTCGGCGGCGATCGCCTCGGGCGGCGTGCGGTCGAGGGCGATCACGGCGACTCCGAGGTCGACCGCGGGGGCAGCGCCGGCAAACTCGGCCAGCGTCTCTAGACCCTTGGCGCCGGGGTGGTCGTTGGACCACATCGACTCGTAACCCAGCTCGGCGCAGCGCGCGGCCAGCGGCCGGGCCACCTCCGGATCGAGGCCGGCGGCGACGCCGAAGCCCCGCGGCATCAGGCGCTCTCCTCGGACGGCACGGCAGCGCTCGGCGCGGCGGCGGTCCTCTCGAAGAGCGCGACGCACTCGATGTGCGGGGTCTGGGGGAACATGTCGACCGGCCTCACGCGGCTCAGCCTATAACCGGCCTCGACCAGCTGGGCGGCGTTCGGGGCAAGCGTGGTCGGGTTGCAGGAGACATAGACGATCCGCTGCGCCTCGCACTCGAGGAGACGGCGGACGATTTTCTGCGAGAGGCCGGCCCGCGGCGGGTCGACGACGACGACATCCGGCTTGCCGGCCTGCTCCAGCAGCGGGCGGACTCCGGTACGAGCACTGCCGGCGAGGAAGCGGGCGTTCTCGATCCCGTTCAGGGCGGCGTTGCGTTCGGCGTCGACGATTGCCTCGGGGACGATCTCCAGCCCCCAGACCTCACCCGCCTGCGCCGCCATCGTCAGGCCGATCGTGCCGATCCCGCAGAAGAGGTCGAAGACGCGCTCGCTGCCGCTGAGGCCGGCGTACTCGGCGGCGACCGCGTAGAGGCGCTCGGCCATCTCGGTGTTGGTCTGGAAGAAGGCGGAGGGGGAGATCTCCCAGTTCAGCCCGCAGAGTTCCTCGCGCAGGTGCTCCTCGCCGAGCACGCCTGTCGGCCCTTCGTTGCCGCCGGCGTCGTCCTCGACGATGGTGTGGAGGTCGACCGGCGGGCGCGGGAACTTGGACTTGGTGGTGACCAGCCGGGTCTGGATCTGGCCGGTCCGCCGCCCCTCGCGCACGATCAGGTTGCGGAGCACGCCGCGCATCGCCCGCGGGTCGAAGGCCTGGATCGATTCCAGGCGCGCCCATTCGCGGACCTTGTTGCGGGCGGCGTTGCCGGCCTCCGAGGCGAGGTGGCAGTCGTCGACGTCGACGACAAGGTCCCAGCGGCCGCGGGCGTGGAAGCCGAGGCTCGGCTGGTCGCCATCTTCGCCGAAGGAGTATTCGAGCTTGTTGCGGTAGCGCCACTGCTGCTCGGCGCTGACGCTCTCCTCCAGCTCGAAGCCGTCGAGGTGGCCGATCCGGCGCAGCGCCTCGTCGACCTGCTCGCCCTTGATCGCCAGCTGGCGCTCGTAGGGGAGGCCCTGCCAGGGAGCACCCGGGCAGGGCTCGCCGCCGTGCACGCAGGTGTCGGCGATGCGGTCGGCGCCCGGCCGCAGCAGCTCGACCGTGCGCGCCTCGGCGAAGCGCTTCTTCGCTTTGGTGATCTCGACCCGCGCGCGGTCGCCCGGCAATGCGCCGGCGACGAAGACGACGAAGCCGTCGGCCCGGGCGACTCCGCGCCCGCCGAACGCGAGCGAGTCGACCTCGACCTCGAGCTGCTCGCCGCGACGGGGGCCGCGGGCCGCCGGCTCTGCGCCGGTGGCCTGCCCCACCGCTAACCGAGTTTCTTTGCTGCCCGGCGCGCTGCCTGGGTGGCCTGTTTGCGGACCGGTTCGGCCCGGCCGCTGACCTCTTTGCGCGCCTGTTTGACGAGTTTTTCCAGCTCGCGCAGCATCGAGTCGGTCTGTTTGCGGCCTCGCTTGACGAGGTCGTTCAGCATCTTCTCGGCGTCGCCGCGGGTCATGCGGCCGCGTTTGACGGCGTCGTCGACGATCTCCTGAAGGCGGTCGCGACTGAGCGTGACGCTCTGCTCGAGGCTCTCGCGGAACTGGGCGACGCTCTTGTCGAGGCCGGTCGTCGCTTTGCTGCTGGAGCTTTTCGGCGCGGCTTTTTTCGCGCTCGCTTTTTTGGCCGTTGCTTTTTTGGCGGCCGGTTTCCTGGCGGTGCTTTTGCGCGCGGCGGCCGGTCTAGCGGCTTTGGCTTTCGCTTTTTTCGCCGGAGCTTTTTTGGCTTGCGCTTTCGGCTTCGCTGCTTTCGCTTTTTTGCTCGCTTTACCGGCTGCTTTTTTCTCGGCCATCTCGGCGTTCCTCCAGGGGAAGGTGTGTGTGCGCGGGTGACGCGACTATCTCAGTTCCGCAGCTCCGGTGGCTCCGCCAATGCGAATCGCGCCTGCAAAGGTGCGTGATCGGAGAGGCGCAATGCCTTTCCTTCGAGCGGCAGCTCGCGCCGCTCCGGTGGCCAGGGGGTGGGGGGCTCCAGCACCTCGAGCCCGCGCACGAGCAGGTGGTCGATCGCCCGCGGCGCGGTCGGGGCGGCGAGGCCGAAGTCCTCGCGCAGGCGCTCGAAGACGGCGGGGTCCTCGGCCGGCCGCAGGTTGAGGTCGCCGCCGAAGATCAGCGGCGCTTCGCCGGCGAACTCCTCGGCGGCGCGGGCGGCGCGGAGGACGTCCTCGGTGGCGAGGTCGGGGCGGTCGTTGGTCGCGTGCAGGTTGGCGATGCAGAGGCCGGCGGCGGTCCGGGTCAGGGCCAGCGCCCGCCGCTCCGGCAGTCCCTCGTGGATCGCCAGCTCGCGGCGCTCGACGATGCCGCCGAGGCGGCCGGGGACGCGGACCAGGGTGAGGTTGGAGCCGCCCTCGCCGGAGGCCATCAGGTCCGGGTTCTGGCGCGCCAGCAGTCCGCGCACCGAGCCCAGCCAGTTGCGCGAGGTGAGGACCCGGTGCGCCTCGGCGCCGCAGGCCCGCGCCAGCGGCACCGCGAAGCGGGGCGGGCACTCCTGCAGCAGCGCCACCTCCCAAGCCGTACCGGCGAGCAGGGTCGCGAACTCGGTCGTGAGGTCGCGGTTGACCTGGACGTGGGTGGCGTTTCGTTCGTCGAATCGGAGCAGCCGCGAGCGCCAGGTGCGCAGCGCCGGATCGGGCGGGAAGTCCCGCCCGTGGAAGAGGTTCCAGGCCAGCGCAGTCAGCTCCACGGCCCGTAGTATCCGCTGCTTGAAGCGGGATTTCCTCACCGGCGAAGAGTTCGGCGCGTTTGAGCTCGGCAAGCTGCTCGAGCGCGCGGCGGCGCTGAAAGCCGGCCGCGGCGAGCGGCTCGGCGCCGACTCGCTGGCCGGCCGCAGCATCGCCCTGATCTTCCAGAAGCCCTCGACGCGGACGCGGATCTCCTTCGAGGTCGGGGTCGCCGAGCTGGGGGCGACGCCGATCGTCCTCCGCGCCGACGAGATGCAGTTCTCCCGCGGCGAGTCCGTCGGCGACACCGCGCGGGTGCTCTCCCGCTACGTCGACGCGATCGTCATCCGCTCCGGCTCCCACGAGGAGGTTGCCGAGCTGGCCGCGGCCGCCGACGTTCCCGTCGTCAACGCGCTGACGCCGCTGCACCACCCCTGCCAGGCGATCGCCGACCTGCTGACCATGCGCGAGCGCTTCGGCGAGCTCGAAGGGCTGCGCCTCGCCTACGTAGGCGACGGCAACAATGTTGCCCGCTCGCTGGTGGTGCTCGGCGAGCTGGCCGGGGTCGAGGTCGTCGTCGCGGCCCCGCCCGGCTACCAGCTGGAGGAGGGCCACGGCGCCAAGTTGACCGACGACCCGCGCGCCGCCGCGTCAGGCGCCGACGCTCTCTATACGGACGTCTGGGTCAGCATGGGCGATGAGGATACGGCGGAGCGCCGCCGCGCCGACCTCGCCCCGTTCCGCCTCGACGGCGACCTGTTGGCGGCGGCATCGGAGCGGGCGATCGTCCTCCATTGCCTGCCCGCCCACCCCAGCGAGGAGATCACCGCCGACGTCCTCTACGGCGACCACTCGGCGGTCTGGGACGAGGCCGAGAACCGGCTGCACGCCCAGAAGGCGCTGCTGGAGGCATTGCTCGCCGACTAGGCGGGCGCCTCTCGCATGTACCCGCGGCTCGAACTGGGACCGGTGACGCTGCAGACCTTCGGGCTGATGTTCGCCCTCGCCTTCCTCGCCGCCGGGGCGCTGATCTGGAAGCGGCTGGGGGAGATCGGCAAGCCGGTCGACTGGGCTTACGAGATGGGCTTCGCGGCGCTGGTCGGCGGCATCGTCGGCTCCCGCGTCTACTTCCTCGTCCAGAACTACAGCGACGTCAAGGACGACCTGCTCGGCAACCTCTTCTCCGGGGCCGGGTTGGTCTGGTACGGCGGCGCGATCGGCGGCGCCATCGCGGTGCTGCTGTGGGCCTGGTACCGGGACTTCCTCGGCCTCGCCCTGCTCGACCTGGCGGCGCCGGCGCTGGCGCTGGGCTACGCGATCGGGCGCTGCGGCTGCCAGCTCTCCGGCGACGGCGACTACGGCAAGGCCTGGGACGGGCCTTGGGCGATGTCCTACCCCGACGGCACCGTTCCGACCGAGCAGACGGTCCACCCGACCCCGATCTACGAGACGCTGGCGATGGGCCTCGGCGCCTGGATCCTCTGGCAGCTGCGCGACCGGGTGCGGGCCGGCGTCCTCTTCGCGCTCTACCTCGTCTACGCCGGGGCCGAGCGCTTCCTGGTCGAGTTCCTGCGCCGCAACGACGCTGCCGCGCTGGGACTGACCACCGCCCAACTGGAGAGCCTTGGCATGATGGTCGCCGGCGCCATCTGGGTCGCCGTGGTCGTTCGTCGCTACGGCGGCGTTTCCCGTACTGCTACTGCCCCCGCGGCGCAACCCGCCGCGTGAGCGAATTGGAGTCGAGGATGTTAGTCTCGCGCAAGAGTTTTCGAGCGGTTTCTCTAGAGAAGGACAGGGGCTGATGGCGGCTGTCGACGTTCAAAACCAGGATGGTCCGGCGGCGCGGACGGTGAGCGCCGTGCTCGATGCCGCCGCCGAGCGGATCGCCGCGGCCGGCGTCGAGGACGCCCGCGCCGACGCCGAAGTGCTGGTCGCCGACGCGATGGGCGTGAAGCCCGAGCAGCTCTCGGTCGACAGCGCCGGCGCCGTACCGCCCGAGGTCGCCGCCGCGATCGAGGAGCGGGTCGAGCGCCGCGTCGACCGCGAGCCGATGGCCTACATCCTCGGCCGCGCTCCCTTCCGCCAGCTCGAGATCGCCGTCGACAAGCGCGTGCTCTGGCCGCGCCGTGAGACCGAGCTGCTGGTCGAGGTCGGCGCCGGGTTGCCCGACGGCGCTCGCGTGCACGAGGTCGGCACCGGTTCCGGCGCGATCGCGCTGGCGCTGCTGCACGAGCGCCCCGACCTGCGGGTCACCGCCTCCGACCTCTCGCCGGAGGCGGCGGAAGCCGCTCGCGAGAACGCCGAGCGCCTCGGCATCGACCTCGACGTCCAGGTCACCCTTGGCATCCCCGAGGGGCTCGACGGCGTCGACCTGGTCATCGCCAACCTTCCCTACGTCACGGACTCGACCATCTTCGAGCGCTCGCCGGAGATCCAGAAGGAGCCGCGGCTCGCGGTCACCGGGGATTGCGGCGAGGACGGCCTCGGCGTCATCCGCGGCCTGATCGCGGAAACGCCCTCCGGCTGGAAGCTGGCGATGGAGCACGACACCCACCACGGTCCGGCGATGCGCGAGCTTCTGCGCGACGCCACTACCCTTCAGGACTATGAAGGGGACGAGCGGGTGACCGTCGGCTTCGCACCGTGAAGCTGACTTCCAGCGATGAGTGAGGCCCCGCCGCGGGTAGAGGATGCGGCTCCCGAGGTGGGCGACCGCTCCGGGGCGGCCAGCGAGGCCCAGCGCCGGGCCAAGGTAGAGCGGCTGCGCGAGCGCGGCATCGATCCCTATCCCCACTCCTTCGAAGGCCGCACCCACGTCGAGGAGATCCTCGCCGCCCACGATCCCGAGCAGCTGGGGGAGGGCGAGCACGACCAGTTCACCTACCGGGTGATGGGGCGGGTCGTCGGCAAGCGCGGCCACGGCAAGACCGCCTTCCTCGACGTCCGCGACATCACCGGCACGATCCAGGCCTACGCCCGCCGCGACACACTCGGCGAGGACGCGTTCGAGCGGATCGTCGAGCTCGACATCGGCGACCTGGTCGGGGTCGAGGGCCCGGTCTACGTGACCAAGCGCGGCCAGGTGGCGATCGGAGTGCGCGAGTGCACGCTGCTGGCGAAGGCGCTGCTCGACCCGCCCGATCTCTTCCACGGCATCTCCGACCCGGAGCTGCGCTACCGCCAGCGCGAACTCGACCTGATGGCGAACGAGGATTCGCGCAAGGTCTTCAAGCAGCGATCGGATCTGACCTTCGCGATCCGCGAGCACATGCACGGGCGCGGCTGGGTCGAGCTGGAAACGCCGGTCCTGCAGCGGCTGACCGGCGGCGCCGCGGCGCGCCCGTTCGTCACCCACCACAACGCTCTCGACCGCGACCTCTTCCTGCGCACGGCAACGGAGCTGTATCTGAAGCGGGCGATCGTCGGCGGCTTTGAGGACGTCTACGAGTTCGGCAAGTTCTTCCGCAACGAGGGGATGTCGCCCCAGCACAACCCCGAGTTCACGATGCTGGAGATGTTTGTCGGCGGGGCCGACTACAACGGCGTCATGGAGTTCATCGAGACGCTGGTCTCGAGCGTGGTGGAGAAGGTGATGGGGACGACGGTGGTCGAGCGCGACGGGGTCGAGATCGACTTCAAGGCGCCCTGGCCGCGGGTCAACCTGCGCGACGAGCTGCTGCAGGAGACCGGCGTCGACATCTATAAGGCGAGCCGCGACGAGCTGGCCGAGACTCGCCGGCGAGGACGCCGGCGAGAACGACGACTGGGCGGGCCTCGTCGACACGCTGCAGGGCAAGCTGATCGAGCCGAAGCTGATCCAGCCCACCTACATCACGGTGCTGCCGATCGACATCTGGCCGCTGGTCAAGGTGCACCCGGACGACCCCAAGGTCTGCGAGGCCTTCGACGGCATCGTCGCCGGGATGGAGATCGTCGGCGGCGGCACCGACGTCAACGACCCGGTGGACCAGCGCAAGCGCTTCATCGAACAGCGCGAACGCCAGGAGAAGGGCGCCGAGGAGGACCCCCACCCGCACGACGAAGAGTTCGTCAAAGCGCTCGAATACGGGATGCCGCCGGCGAGCGGCTGCGGCCTGGGAATCGACCGCCTGCTGATGATCATGACCGGGTCCAAGACTCTGCGGGACGTAATCATCTATCCAGCGATGCGCGAGCTCAAGAGCGAGTCGGCTAGGACCGCCGCGAGCAGTTAGGCTGCGGCGATGATCGGCAAGCTTCTTCGCGCATTCTTTGCCGCCGCGATGGTGACGCTGGCGCTGGCCGGTTCGGCGGGGGCGGCGACGATCACCAACTTCAGCCTGCCAAACGGGCCCCTGGGAGGTCCGGATGTTCAATTCCTCGGCAATCTGCACGATCACCTCGCGCAACTCCAATTGTCCGTACCACCGAGCAGGAATCGCCGCAGCACCATACTGAACACCCAACAGGTGCCCGGCGATCAGCCCGGTGCTGTCGCTATCGCCACCGTGATTCACCGCTGTGATCACGCCCTCTTCGAACGAGCGCGCTGCCAGGGCGCACCATAGCCCAATAGCCAACGCCTCGGGCGACCCAACCGCCACCAAGTTCGCCTATGCGTTGCGGAGTGGGTTGGTAGCCCTCGTAAAAGAAGAACAGCACGCGCTCGATGAGACTACGTGTTTCTTCCATACCGGGCTTTTGCCCGTAATTGGCCAAGCTTTGAGTGACTGCGCGCTCCAGGCTGTCTTGCCGATCGACAATACGCTGGAGAATATCGGCGAACAGCCCGGCCGCCAAGTAGCCCGTAGGGTGCCCATGGTTGAGGCGCCACTGGGCAGCGTAGTCAAAGGCGTTAGCAAAGAATGCGCAGGGCGCAACGCGCATCAAAGCGCCACAGCCTTTGCTGTAGTTCTCGGCGACAGCGCCCAGCCGCGGACTGGCCTTGAGTGCACCGAGGCAGGTAGTGCCAGGGGCGCGGCGAGACCAGAGCGCCAGTTGCTCGATCAGCCACCCGTCCCTGCTGACCGGTATCGCCGTAGGGTAATCCTGGGTCATCAGCCAGCGCAGCAACGCATGATGGATAATGCTGGGAACGTGGCAAATCCCTCGCGAACTGCCGCGAACATAAGCCCGCAGCAAGCCTTCTGCAGTGAAAAGCATCATCTGCGTGTCGTCGGTTATGGCGCCGGTGATTCCGAAAGCAGGGGCAAAATCAACGATACCTTGGGCGCCGAATTTCGCTTCGATGGTCGACCAATCCAGAAACTCCACCGGCGCACCGAGCGCGTCACCCACTGCACCACCCAGCAGGCAACCTTTGATTCGTTCGAGCCTGTTCATGCCTGCTCCCCCGATGCTGTCGGAATCAGCAACTGAAGCAGCTCCAACTTGCGCCGTAGCTGCTCGACATGCGCTTTTTCTGCCCGCAAGGCAGAGCGCAGCTCTTTATTTTCCAGATTGCCAATGCCCGTCCCGCGTGCCGTCCTTTGGCCGTCCAGCATCATTTGCCAAATTTCGCGTAACCTCAGGGTTTGTAGCACCAGCGTCAACAGAATGATGCCCAGCAACATCAATGCACCTGTAGAAACCATGTCAAACGCGTTCATACCTGCATCCTTGGTGAGTTCGGGAAATCCAGAAGACAGCGACAAGATATGTAGTGTTAGGCGACAGGTCTAGAATGTAGACTTATACAGGTAAAGTATTCACGCACATGGAGGGGACATGAAACGTACGCAATCCATAGAACAGGTTCGCTGGGACTTGGCACTTCGTTATCGTTTGATAGAAACCGTTGCCTGGTGGGAAGGGCGCCTGACCACGGGGCACTTGATGCAGAGCTTCGGCATCAGCCGACAGCAGGCATCCAAAGACATCAACACCTACATCAACGAGCATGCGTCTAAAAACCTTACATATGACAAAAAAATAAAGGGCTATGTGCCTAGCAAGACGTTCAAGCCACTGTTCATTGACGACAGTGCCAGCGCGTACCTGCATCTGCTTTATCAGAATAATGCCCGGGCACCACATATCGAGGGCCTCGCCCTGGCCTATGCCCACACCAGGGTATTGGACGTGCCGGATCGCTCAATCAAAGCGGAGATCCTTCGACCCTTGCTCAAGGCCTGCCGCGATCATTTGCGTCTGGACATCGACTATGTATCGCTAAACAGCCCGATTCCCGAAGGCCGTACGATTGCTCCGCACACGCTGGTCTATAGCGGTATGCGCTGGCACGTTCGGGCGTACTGCGAGAGGAATCGTAAATACCGTGACTTCGTGCTGAGCCGACTACGCGGAGTTCCAGATATCGAGGATGGTGAAACAGAAAACGGCATAGATGCAGATGAAGCCTGGACACCCCGGTTACCGTGATCATCAAGCCGGATAAGGGCCTGACTCCGGCGCAGAAGTTGATCATCCAGACCGACTTCGGAATGATCGACGGGCAGTTGGAAATTCCGAGTTGCGGAGCGTTGGTGAAATATGTGCTACAGCGATACCAGATCGATCCCAATCATCTCGACCCCAAGCCTGAGGCGCAGCAGATCGTGGTGGCTAATTTGAAAGACTTGAAGCCGTGGCTATACGACTGAGGGATCTTGGCCACGTTTAGATCGGAACTTGCTTGCCGTATAGCAACTTACCCTGCCGTCGAGACTCATTGATTCCAAAATCACGGGGCGGCAGAGCATGGCTCAAGTGGCCAACATCAGTTAACGCCGCCCTTCCCACTCATTGATCGCTCTGCGCGCCATTGACATGGTGGGATTGAGCTCACTCATAAGACTGCGAGCCATATCGAAGGCATCGAAGGTGGGATCGTTCTTGTGACGTTCAAGTACCGCAGCAACCGCCCTTAGCAATCCCGGCTCAAGCTCTTGCTGCTCATCTTGGATGTTTTCCAACACTCTCACACCAAGTTTATCCTCGCGTAGCGCCTCGACCCTGGCATGGATGTCGTCCCCCTTATCGTCCACTGGCTCGAATACGTCGTCATCATCTTCATACTCAGCATGCACCTGAGCAACTAGCTGCGAAGCAACGTCCCGGATTTGAGTGCTTAACGCCTGTATGGTGCCGAGCCGGGTATTTTGATGGACATAGCGGGGTAGGAAAATATTGACCTTTTCGCCGTACCCAAAAACAGCGGCACTCCATGTGCTAAGGTTTTCCTCAGCTGCGACACGACGAAAGTTTTTCTTAGCCTGCAACTGCGTCAACGTCTCTTCACTGAGCGTGTCGGCGTCTATTAGTACACCGTATTTCTTTAGAATTTTATTGGTAACTTCAGCTTTTGCTGCGCGATCCATCCTCGATACTCCATGGCGAGATTTTCAGTGACACTGACTTTCTACCAGCGAACTGTCTAGATCAAGCCTTCAGTACACAAGCCAACTTCACCTTTACCATTCAAGCCGTCACATCCTGCATGGCCAAGGTGATGTCCCAAAATGCAGTACCCGGGTTACAAGTGCATCAACGCGCCCACTCAGGTGCGTTGAAAACACTGTGAGGGGGGCGTGAGCCGGCCCATTGTCATTGATTGAGTATGAACATCCATTCCCCTGGCCGCAGACCATCTTCGGCAAGGTTTTGCAGCGCCGATTGGTGCTTGTCGAAAACATCCATCAGATTGCTGACATCCTGTGATTTTCCATCGTTGGTGATCAGCCACAGACGCCAGTCAATGGATCGCTTGCGATAGTCCAAGGCCCGGCGTCTTTCGTTTTCAGACACGAAGAACCGCCCGTTGCTTGCCTGCGAAACCCGTTTGACTTCGACTTGCAGGAACGTGCCATCACGGGGAACCAGCACGTCGAACCCAGCATTGCCGACGTAATCCGCGACGTGCAGCAATTTACGCATCTGCTCTTCGTTGGTCAGGGATTCGGCGCGGCGCTTTCCTTCATCACCTAGAAATTCAAGGGGAATAGCCAACGCATCACGGAATGCCTGCGGTTCCTCGCGAAACCACTTCAAGGCATCAGCTACGCAAACGGCGAGCACCGCTTCTTCGGCACGCAAGCCGCCTGCAGCCTTACGCCGTTGCTCATGGATGAAGTGCTCCTCACCTTGCGGGATATCAAGAGCGCTCTGGTTGACCTTAGTGGCATCGAAGGATTTCAGGATCGGTGTGAGCGGCGATCCGGGTAACGGACCCAAACACAGCCTACCGCTGGCAAACTCAAGGGCCTGCGATGAAATCGGCACATCACCGCGCTCAACACCCAATCTACGATGAGACTGCTGGGATCGAAAAAACATCATTTTCAGCCGCGCCCTCGTCGGCATGCTCAATCCTGACTTCTTTCTGAACTGTTCCAGCAACGCTTCAGTCCAGCGTTCACGAGGAGTCGCTTCAATCGCAGCTGCCAGAGCAGGCAAGGCGTCGGCCAGCGCCAACGCCGATGCATGCGTGCCTGCGAAGTCCGACAAGCGGACGAAGCTTGCTGATCCCGGCCATTGCCTCTGCCACCTCATCTTCTGCGACATTTCGGGCATTCAAAAAAATCTCCGGCCTGATCACCATGCCTGGAAATGGCTCGCAACTCAGGCCCACGGTGAGCCTTGCAGTACATTCATGAATCCTGACGCTACCAGAACATTCCTTGCTCTTCGGCAGTCAAAACAGTATAGTGTCATAAACATGAATCCGGAATTGAGCTACCTCCTGATTGGAAATTCCATACTCACGACGAAAGCGCTGAACGGCTCCCGTCACTCGCCTGTCTTCACCGACAGAATCCGCAGCATTGCTCCACGCATGCAGCCCATCCTTGAACAACGCACCGAATGCCCGCTTTTCTGTTAGCAGTTGGCTCAGGGGATGCGCGCATTCGACCAAGGGCACATCCGGTCCATCGAACCAGAGCTCATGCGTCCCTGTTGCGTGACGTGTTCGAAGACATCACCGACCGAGTCTTTGCCCAGGCAGCCGAACTTGTCGGCGAACGACCATTCGATCCAGACATCATCGTAGTGGCGGATGATCAGTCTGGCGAAAACTTCCAACGCTTTGCTGGCATTGAAATCGTTGTGCGCCGCGCTGGCAGCGGCCATCAGATCCGGTATAGCCAGGCGCAGCCTGTCATGTAGCTTCGCCGCCAGCGGATCATTGTCATCGCGATACAGCTGACTTTTGCGGTTTTCGGTTCGAAGTTTTTCAAGCCGTAGCAGCTGGCGTTCTCTTTGCTCAGTTTTCTGACGACCCATAATCTGATGTCATTAAACGAGAGCAACGCGGTGGGATTTTCACCCGTATCGTGCCAGATGCCATCAGCCGCGCCGCCCCACGCCAATCCCAGCTGACGCCCCGCTTCGCCGACGACTCGATAGAGCAAGGGCGGCGTCAGGCTTTCGTGCTTGACGGACAAATCCACCAGACTGCGATACAGCTCGCGCAAATCACGCAGCGCCGCCGAGTCCAACATGTGCGGATCAATGCACACCAGGCGCTCAAAAGCGCGGCGCACCCGCTCTGCGCCATTGGTCTCCAGTACATTGGCAATCCCAAGCTGGACGTACCAGGTCGCATCATTGCCACGTTCCACCTCCAAACGTGGCAAAAGCAAGGTTCTGAATCCCCCGCTGCTGCGCTGGCGCCAGATGTCCAAAGGCGCATAGGGGCCATGACCCTGCAGTTGATCACGGATCACAACCGGGCCGCCGTTGTGTAGCCAGCGGCACTTCTCCAGGGCCGCCAACAGATGCCGGCCTTCCTCTCGAGCGAGAAAGCCGGACAGCAAAGGCCAGCGCGCGATCAGGTCGACCATCGTTTCGACCGGCAACTGATGGGGCAAGACGACCGTTTCAGGGTCGGGTAACGGAATCGGGCCAATGCCCAATAACAGACACAGATCATCAATGGTCGGCGACAGCGCCATACCGTCCACCACCTCAGCCAGCCAGAGCTCATCCAGTTGCGGCCATGGACCTCTGACTCGCGCGCACGCCTGTGCGGCATGCCGATGGTCGTCCATGCCTTTTACCATCAGGCCGGCCAGGCTTTAACCGGCACTGGCGGCAGTTTCCTTGCTGACAAAGCGCCAGGCCGCGCCGACACCACGCTCCTTCATCCGACGCAAAAACGAGCCAACGCCGCCAGTGCCCTCATGACCGGCCAAAGCCAGCGCGGCGCAGACCAGCTCGACATGATCGTCTTCGTTGTCCCCAGGACGCAGTTGCGCGAGTATTTCTGGTCGATCAAAGTTGATCAGTCCTTGTTGCGCGAGTGACATATCCAAGGCAGGCGTGAAGGTCGTGACAAAGGACTTCTGACGCATGATCACTTGGGCCAGCTCGGTTTGATTTTCGAGTCCTGAGCGGCGGTAGTAGATGCGGTCGCCTTCAGCACCACGATGCTGCCCCCTGGCAATTTGAACCAGCGGCTGCGCGCGCAGGACAGGCGCATTCTCCTCCAACCCCTCGCCGACAATCGGCAGGACCTTGGCCCCACTGGCCTGAATCCGCGCTAGCAGATATTCACGGTGCGATGAAAGATAACCGAGCTTCAGGTTGCGATAAGCGTAATCTGCCCAGGCTTCAAGCGCCTCGAACAGCTGTCGGTAGCGCCCCAAAGGCCATTTCTGGTCAACTGGAAAACTCTTCTTCACCATGTTTTCAACATACCGCCCTGCGTCCCTGCCAAAACAGCGTGGCGACTTCACGTTTCAGGTGCGGGCAAATACAGGCACGCGGCGTGGCGTATTCCCAGAATGTTTCAGCCAGGCAAACTTCCGGCGTTTGCCAGAGTTCAACGATGCACTCAGCGGCCAGACGCACCAACGTCCCATTCCACCCGGCCGGATCAGTCGCTTGCGCAAGACCTTCCAGTTTTCGCTGGCTCAGGTGACGGCGAGAATTGCTCAGGTAGAAGTCGCCGTGAACTGCACGCCGAACCCTGCGAGCTGTTCGGTGGGCAAATAAGACCAGTATCGCGAGTTACCCGGGTCACTGGACGCAAGCACCCGCACGTCAGCGACGTGCAGATCCAGCCCGGTGCTGGCACGCACCTCACTGGGGAACGCAATCGGCGCTGCGCCATAGCCAGGTAATCCTTGGCACCGATCACATGGGTGACGTCCTGTTCCCCCGCTACACTCAAGGTAATCCGCAAACCGGGAGAGCAGCGCGCGCCTGCAGGAAGGCCAGCGGCCCACGGCTGAACTCCGCCATGGATGCCTCAATGCTGGCAACGACCTCAGGTTTGCTGATGCTCTGCAGGCGGATCAGAGTTACGTACCCCGAATCGAACTCCGGCTCGGTCGAAAGCATCATGGGCGCGTAAAAGCTGGCAGCGTCCTGACTGATCCAGCTGTCAATGGTCACGTCGAAGCGCGCCGGATGTTGCAAACGCATGCCCCACCAATGGCCATCTTCAGCGCGACTGCAGACCTCTACCTGACGGCCCACAGCAAATACCGAACGAAAGCCGACACCTTTATTGCCGATGCTTTCGCCGGCCGACTTGCTGCTCGAATGCATACTCAGCAACGCCTGAATATCGGAGCGACGCCCATCCACGCTTTGGGTGGTGATCGCGCGTCCATCGTTGGCCACCTCGAGAACCTGTCGTTGTCGATCCCAGCGAAGCAGGATATGGCCAGTGGCGCGATCAAGAGCGTTTTGCAGCAGCTCGAAGACCACCCGCCCCGAATAATCCTGCACCACGGCTTTTTCCGAGCCCAAGTCCCGTAGCCGAGTACTCTCCGGCAATCTGCCCATGCTCGTCGAGATGCGCGGTGGCAACAGCTCCCGCACTTGCTCAGGATCACGGGGCAATCCCTTGGTACCGATCATTGCTGTGACTCTTTGGCCAGTTCAGCCTGTAACTGCAATGCCAGCCCACTCAAGCGCTGGACATTGCGACTCACCGCGCCCTCGAATACCCCACGCCTCGATCAGCGTGAACCAGTCTTTCGCTCGGGTTATGCCGGTATAGATCAGCTCCTTGGTCAGCACCGGGTTCAGCGCGTCAGGAAGAATCAACGCGGTATGGGTAAATTCGGAGCCCTGGGATTTATGCACGGTCATCGCATACACGGTTTCGACGTCATTGAGCCGGCTCGGCAAGAACAAAGCGCACGCCGCCGTGCCGTCGTTGCGCGGAAAAGCCACGCGAAGCATGCGACCGGCTGGCGTCATCGCGCTCAGGAACTGGAGGGCAATGCCGATGTCGCCGTTCATCAAGCCCAGGCCGTAATCATTGCGGGTGATCAACACCGGCCGGCCTTCGTACCAGCTGGTCACTATCGATCAAACGCGCCTCAGCAGCGCGTCGGTCACACGCTGGTTCAGCCCCTCCACGCCCCAAGGCCCTTGCGCAGCGCACAAGCAGCGAAAGGCGTCGAAGGCTTGCAGACACCTGACGCGCCCAGACTGCATCCAGGCTCGATCTGTTCGACGGGGTATCAAGTGAGCGGCCGCAGATGCGCAGCAGGCTCAGATAGTAGCCGGTAGCCGCTGCCGTCACCATGGCCATCGAGCAACAAACGCTCCAGCGCCCGTCCTGCCTTGTTCTGAGAGGTAAGCTGAACATCGTCCGCTGGCTTCGCCAGCAACAGTTGCGAGCTTCCTCGGCGTTGTCGGTTCACCCAGCGCTGCCAGCTGGCCAATGCCGCTGCCCTCGCCGAACCGCCGCGAGTGGCGCAGCATCACCACTTGCTGGGCCAGTGGGCGTACCTAGACATCTTCGCTGCAACCCGGCGCCTCCAAGGTTTTCATTGACCTGCTTCAGCAGCCAGACGCGTGCGGGCTGTACCAGCCAGCCTCGGCGTCACGGCACAGGTCGCCCAGCACGGCACCGGCTTCCACCGACGCCAACTGGTCCTTGTCGCCGAGCAGGATCAAGCCGGGCCTGCGCCGGCAGCGCGTCCAGCAGGGTGGCCATCATCTCCAGGTCGATCATCGAGGCTTCATCGACCACCAGCACATCCAGCGTAAGCGGATTCCGGCGTGATGCCGGAAATGCGCGGTATCGGGCGACTGCCGAGCAGGCGGTGCAGGGTCGACATCCGGTGGGAATGTCCTTCGCGAACGGCTTCACGTGACCTGCAGTTCGCTGAACTTGCCTGCCGATCGACTCCGTCAGCCGTGCCGCGGCTTTGCCGGTAGGCGCGGCAAGGCAATGCGCAAGGCTTTGCCCGCCTCGACGGCCGGCGCCTGCAGCAGCGCGAGCAGGCGCACCGTGGTGGTCTTGCCGGTGCCCGGGCCGCCGGTGATCACGCTGAAATGACGCCGGGCCGCCAACGCGCAGGCCAGCTTCTGCCAATCGGTGATCCGCTGACCGCCGCCATCTGTCGATGCGGGAAACAACTCAGCGAGCCTTTGGCCGGCTTTCGGGTGGGCCGACGGCGGCGTGGGTCGAGCGCTGGCGCTATGGCCTCTTTCTGCTCGTATTCAAAAGCGTCGCAGGTAGAGGCGTTCCCCGGCGAGCACCAACGGGCGCTCCGGGTATCGCCAACGGGCGTCGGATGCTCGACAAGGCACTGGAGCCAGCGCTGACGCCAGGTGACTCCGGCCAGCGAGCAACCACTGGGGTGGTCGGCGTCCGCCTTCGTCGCCTTCAGGCGGCAGCGAAAGGACAAGTCCGGCGCGCCGAGCGCGGCCGCAGGTCCAGACAGGAATGCCCGGCCCAATTGATGGCTGGTCAGCGCAACCAGCAACAGGACACTCGGCGGCGCATGCGGTCCTGGGCCAGGACGAACGCAGCGAACCAACGGTCCAGCGCACGCAGCCAGCCCGGACCACCCGAAAGCTCCACGTGCCCAGCAAGTCCTGGCCAGAACCAGACAGGGCAATCGGCGGTGCGTCCCGGCTGCGCCGGCTGACACTGGGTTGTTTGAGCGTCGGGCGCGTACTGCCACCTCCGTCTGCTGGCCAAGAAAAGCCGGTCCATGTGCTCGATGAGTTCCCGGGGCGGCCGTTCACGATGTACCCCTTGACTGGCGGAAGTGTCCGCGCAGGAATACGTACACGGCGCCGCCCACATGCCGCTCGTAGTCGTAGTCACGCAGCCGCAATTTCAGCAGGCGATGCAGGGCGAACAAGTAAAGCAGAACTGCAGTTCGTAGCGATTGCGAGTATAGTGTCCGCCATCGCCGCGGCGTCATAACTGTCGTCGCGCGGCCGAGCCAGTTGGACTTGTAGTCGGCCACGTAGTAACGCCCCTGGTGTTCAAACATCAGGTCGATAAAGCCCTTGAGCATGCCGTTCAACTGGCCGGCGTTGAGTACCGGTCGGGGTTCACCGTTCAAGGTGTACTGGCGCACCAATTTGTCGAGCTGCTGGACATACTGACTGGCTGGAGAACCAAAACTCCATTTCCACTTGATAGGTACTCAAGCCACTCAGGCTTACCGTGGCCGCCAAAACGCAGCGGTGTATTCAGATAGGATTTGAGCCAAGCCGCCAGTGGTTCGATCCAGGTTTCCCAGCTTCTCAGGTTGCAACGGCGGCCTACTGTGCTGTCGATCGACTCGGGCATGGCCTGAGCTTTCGCGAAGCCTTCGTTACCCGCCCACTCGAATAACCCATGCAGGAAAGTACCGGGTCCCGCGCCACGCGGAAAACCGTGAATGCCCGGACCCGCAGGAAGCGCCTCGACTGCTTCATCCACAGCCAGACCTTCCTCTGTGAGGTTGCTCAATGGCCGTGGCAGGCTCAAGCCGATGACCGTCTTCGGCGCCCATCAATTGGTTGCCGTCGGCGATGGACAATGCCGAGTAGCTGGC
The DNA here is from genome assembly GCA_963735255.1 of uncultured Solirubrobacterales bacterium. Classification (GTDB taxonomy): domain Bacteria; phylum Actinomycetota; class Thermoleophilia; order Solirubrobacterales; family 70-9; genus VAYN01. Next base: position 237,671 of record CAVTKC010000002.1, read on the forward strand.
GATCCACCAGTTTGAGGCAGGCTTGTGAAGGGGGATCAATGCCTGACTCAGGTCGGCTTTCAGCGGTGGGGTATAACAATCATCCACGGCCTCGGGCGCTGGTTCACAGACGATGTGTTCGCAGTCCCCGCGCAGGTTCAGAGCAACCAACGAAGTTGCCCGGCAACAATCTTTTCACCGCCAGCCAGCAGATAGTCCTATACCTTTATCAAGATCAGTCGCCTTGCCATTGGAGCGACCCACTGCGGCGATACCCAGCCAGGTGGCGTAACGGGCACGGGTCAATGCTACATAGAGCAGACGCATTTCCTCGCCCAGACGCTCGTCGTTGGCTTTTTCATACGCCACCCTGGCTGCCTCGCAGTTGCCCAATTCGATGCACAACTCGCCGTCATCGTCGCCATGGAACATCGAGGCGACTTACTGCTACGATCCAGTTCAGTCGCGTTGCAAATGAATGGCAGCAGAACCAGTGGATACTCCAGCCCCTTGGATTTGTGGACGGTAATGACTTTAATCAGGTCGGCATCGCTTTCCAGACGCAGTATTTCTTCTTCACTGGCCGCTTGCAGCTGCTCGGCCAAGTGACGAATCAATGCATTTTCGCCGTCCAGCTCAGTGGCGCTGCGTTGCAGCCATTCGGCTAGATGCAGCAAGTTGGTCAGGCTGCGTTCGCCGTCGGTCTGCAGCAACAAACGCGCGGGTATCTGAAAGTCTGCCATCAGCTTGCGCAGCATCGGCAGTACACCTTGCTGCTGCCAGAGATGACGGTAATCCCGGAAGCGTAAAACCTGTTGCTCCCAGTAAAGTTCGTCATGGTTGAGCTGCTCTAGTGTCAGCCAGCTTAAGCCGATGCTGCGCGTCGCCAGTGCCGCCCTGAGCAGCCGATCCACTGAAGGCTCAGCGCAGGCACGCAGCATATAAAGCAGGTCCTGGGCTTCCGGGCTGTCAAACACCGAATCGCGGGATCAGACAGATAGACGCTGGCCAGTTTGCGCTGGGACAGCGATTTGCGGATGGCCTCGGCTTCGGTTCGATTGCGCACCAGAATCGCGATGTCGGCCGGTCTCAGGGCAACGAAGCTGCCATTTGGCCTGCCGCAGACCTGCTTGCTGGGCACCACCCGGAACCAACCAGGATTGAATAGCCGAAGCCGCTGCTTCTGCCATACCTCGCCGGTACGCTCCGGTGCTGATCATGCCGTCAGTGCCAGGTAGACTCCACAACGTCATCGCGGCAGCAGCCCCACCGCCTATTTCCAGACGCGCCTCGCGACCCTTGGCAAGCACGGCGGAAAACGGCACTGGGTTGGCAAAGCCTTCCCGGGCAAACCGAAAGGCTGCGGATGTTTTTCGGCAAACTCGAAACAGCGGTTGGCGGCCGTCACCATGGCCTCGGTGGAGCGGAAGTTTTTACCCAGGGTGTAATGCCGTCCGCTGGTGGCTGCACGGGCGCTCAGGTAGGTGTAGATGTCCGCGCCACGGAAGGCATAGATCGCTTGTTTCGGATCACCGATCATGAACAGGCCGCTGTCCGGTGAGTTGTCGGCGATACGGTAGATGCTCTGAAAATTCGGTACTGCACAGGGTCGGTGTCTTGAAACTCATCGATCAGGGCAATCGGGTACTGCTCGCGAACAGTTTTTGCCAGTCGCTCACCTGAAGGTCCCTGCAGCGCGGCATCAAGGCGATTGAGCAGATCATCGAATCCGATTTCGGCACGGCGCAGTTTTTGCGTATCGAAACGCTCGCTGATTTCAGCCAGCGCATGCAGTAGCAACTGGGCCCGAATGTCCTGCTTGCCTGCTTGATGGTCCACCAAGGCGTCGATGGCTGCGAACGCTGGATGCGATGGGGCCTGTGCGCCACCGGTGAGTTTGAAACGCCCCTGACCAAATTTGCTCAGATTAACAGGTGCAGCCTGGCCCTGGCTCCAGTTCGCCAGGGCCTCAAGCCACCCCGTAAATACCTGATCATCCTTGACGCCTCGATAGGTATTGCCATGCAGCTTGCTGCGCATGCCGTGCAGCAATTGTTCAATCTGCTGCCGGTCATCGCGCCATGCCGTTCGTGCGAGCTGCTCCAATGCAGAGAGGCTGACCTTCCAGTCAGCAGGCGCCTTGAGCAAGGCCGCCAGGGTTCCGGGGGCCGGCAATACTGCGCCGCCATGCATGAAGCTCGCAGTGCGCCGCGCCAGCAAGGACGAAAGCAGCTGACCCAACTCTTGAGGCCCGCTGAAATAGTCGGCAATCACCTCCGCCTGATCCAGCGATAACCCATAAAAATGCCGCCGCCAGTAATCCCTCACCACCTCGGCTTAGCAATTCGGCTCTGTCTATCGGTTTCCAGCGTCTGGGGTGAACAGGCTGCCGCTGTCGAAGGCATGCTCACGCAACATCCGATAACACCAGCCATGGATGGTCGAGACCGCCGCCTCATCCATCCACTCGCCGGCCAGTTGCAAGGCGACGGGCGCAATCGGGCCACTGCTCAGCCGGATAATCAGCGCGTAGTTGCTCCAACAGCGAATCGTGACTACCGAGGGGCTCGCCGAAACACCGCGCGGCTTCACTCAAACGCAGGCGGATGATCGCGCAACTCCTGAGAGTACGTGAAGGTCACCACTAGAATCTGTGGCGGATCGAGCGCCTGTTTGAACGCATTAGCACCGCCATGCCCGAGCACCAGCCGCACATACAGCAACGCGATGGTGAATGTCTTGCCGGTCCCGGCGCTAGCCTCGATCAGACGGCTACCGTGTAACGGAAAACTCAGGGACTCGAGATTCACGGGGTTCATAGGTCGCCATCCTGCTCAGCCAGCGCGTATTTGCCGGCGAGGCGGGGCGCGCCGCAGGCTGTGTTCCCGGCCGAGTCGGCGAATGGCGCGGGGGGGCCAGGGGGGTCGCCCCCCCGGACAGATAGGGCAGCATAGAAGGGTGACTCAGGCTGCCCGCGACACCGAGGGACCATTCCGCACGGCTCCCGGGCTCGGCGAGGGTCCGGCCGATCCCGTTAGAGAAATTGCGGACCTGATCGGGGCGGGCGGGGTCGTCGTGCTCAGCGGGGCCGGGCTCTCCACGGAGTCGGGCATCCCGGACTACCGCGGGCCGACCGGCGGCGCGGCGGGCCGAGCCCGATGACGTACCAGGCGTTCACCCGTGCCCCGGTGGCCCGGCGCCGGTACTGGGCGCGCAGCCACCTCGGCTGGCGGCACATCGCCCGGGCCGCCCCGAACGCGGGCCACCGCCGTAGCCGACCTGCAGCGGCGCGGCCTGCTCGACGGGATCATCACCCAGAACGTCGACGGGCTGCACCAGCCGCCGGCGCGCAGGACGTCATCGAACTGCACGGCAGCCTGACCGGGTCATCTGCCTGGACTGCGGGGAGCGGACCCCGCGCGCCGAGCTGGAAGGCGGCTGAGCGCGGCCAACCCGGCCTGCAACGCAGGCCGCGGCAGGTCAACCCGGACGGCGACGTGGAGCTCGACGACGGGGCGACGGATGCTTCCAGGTCGTGGACTGCCGCGCTGCGCGCGGCGCTGCTGAAGCCGGACGTGGTCTTCTTCGGCGAGAACGTGCCGCCGGGGCGGGTCGCGGACTGCTTCGCGCTGGTCGGCGCGGCGCGGGTGCTGCTGGTCCTCGGTTCGTCGTTGACCGTGATGTCCGGGCTGGCGGTTCGTCCGGCGCGCGGCCAAGCCGGCATCCCGGTCGCGATCGTCAACCAGGGCCCGACCCGCGGCGACGCGCTGGCCACCCTGATCTGGACGCCCCGCTGGGCCCGACGCTCACCGCCGTTACCGGCGGGTGCCGGTAACCGGCTGAAAGGCCCGGCAAGGGGGCGAAAATAAAAAAAAAAAAAAAAAAAGTCAGTTCGGGTTGTAGGGGGTATTGCGCAGGTCGGGGGCGGGCGTGGCGGTCAGCGAGCGGAGCATCGTGGTCTCCCGGGCCAGCAGCGCCCGCTCGGCACCGAGCCGCCGCTCCGCGTCCGGCTCGGCCAGCAGCTGCTGGCGGACCGGCAGGTCCAGGATCATCGACGCGGCCACCAGGTAGGACAGCAGCAACGGCTCGTCCGGCAGCTCGGGCACGGTGACCTCGACGCTTTCCCGGCTGGCCAGCGCCTCAATGTAGCCGTGAAAGCCGCGCTGCACCGCCTGCGCCGCGACCCCGGCGGCCGCCTCGTCGCCGACCTCCTCGTCGAGCAGCTCCACCTCGCCCTGCAGGTACGGCTGCGTATCGTCGAGCGACGCCAGCCGGAACCGCTGGGTGCCTACGGTGACCAGGTGGAACCGGCCGTCGTCCTGCTCGGTGACCTGGCGCAGCGTCGCGGTGCAGCCGATGTCGTGCAGTGCGGAGATCCCGTCCACGCCGGTTTCCCGGCCCTTGCGGATCGCGATGACGCCGAACCGCCGGGGTTCCGGCCTGTCCAGCAGGTCACGGACGAGCTGCCGGTACCGCTCCTCGAAGATGTTCAGCGGGAGGACCAGTCCCGGGTAGAGGACGGTACCGAGCGGGAACAGGGGCAGCGTCTCGCTCATTGCCCGAGCTTATGCGGGCCGTGATCTCCGGGCCAGCCTCGGACCTGCTCACCGGGCGGTCACCGCGGTCAGCAGGGCGAGCAGGACGGTGGCGCTGGCGGTCAGGCCGTGCACGACCGGGACGATGATGTGCAGGTCTCCCCGGCGTCCTCGCGGCGTTGCGGTGGCCCCGCGCCGCAGGGCGGGGCCCGGCGGGGCGGGAAAGACGCCCTATTTTTTTAAAGGGGAAAAAGGCGGGACAAGACCCAAAAAACGGGACGCCGGGGGCCGTCCACACGGTCAGCGTGGCCATGCCGAGCCCGATCGCGGATAGCAGCACGCCCACGGCCAGCCAGGCCAGGCCGGTCGAGCCGTACCAGGTAGGAGATCCAGGCCAGCAGCCCGGCGCTGGCTCGCCGGGATGCCCGAGGGTGATCCAGGGGAGCGAGCCCCGCGCGGCCGGCGCGGCGGGCGCAGGCCGCCGCCCCTGATCCAGCCGGCCCCAGTATGAAAGCCCCGGCGGCCATGGTCAGCAGCCACGCCACGAGCGTGGCCAGGCCCGTCCCCCAGCGGCCCGCCAGGGCTCCGGGGGGTGACGGCGCGGGCCGGGGCCCGGGCGCTGGGGAGGGGGGGCCGGGACGGCATGCCGCTCGAGGGACTCGATCACCTGGGCCAGGCGGGCTCCGGCCACGGCCGCCCGGCGGCGCCAGTCCGTCTTATGCCGGCCGGTCCCGGCCACCTCAAAGATGGCGTGGCCGACGGCCAGATTGACCTCAGCCTGGCTGAGCCCCCGGCATGCGGCGATGACCGTGTCCAGTGGGATGTGATGCTCGACGGCCGACGCGACCACGGCGGTGCACACCGGGACCGAACCTAAAAGGTGCGGTAAAGACGGAGCGCCGCCGACCCCGAAGGAACTGGCCAGCACGCCGGCAGCCACGAGCACGGCGGCCGGCTTCACCTGGCTGAGCGTATCGGCTCCCGCCGGGAGGGCGACGGCGGGTCCGGGTTGTGCGACGATGAACACTTTGGAGGTTCCCGTCGAGCGGTTCCCAGGACAAGGCGGTCGCCCGTGCCCCCAGTTGAAAAAAAAAGAGCGTGCCCGATGTTGATCTGTCCGCGTCGGAGTTCTGGGGGCGGCCGCTCGCCCAGCGGCGGGCCGCGTTCGCCGGGTTGCGCGCCGCCGCAGCCGCCGTTCTTCGCCGACCCGGAAGTCCCGTTCGCGGCCCCGGCGGGGTACTACGCCCTGGTCCGGCACGCGGACGTGGTCGAGGCGAGCCGGAACCCTGAGGTGTTCTCCTCCGGGCAGGGCGCGACGAGCATCGATCGACCTGCCCGCCGAGTTCAACGAGTACTTCGGCTCGATGATCAACATGGACGATCCGCGGCACGCCCGGCTGCGCCGGATCGTGTCCCGCGCGTTCACCCCGCAGATGATCAAGAAGTTCGAGGAGGACGTGCAGCAGGCGGCCGCGGGATCGTCGACGACCTGCTGGCGACCGGGCCGTGCGACTTCGTGCAGCACGTGGCCGCCCGGCTGCCGCTGAAGATCATCTGCCAGATGATGGGCATCGCCGACGAGCACTACGCCATGGTGCTGCGCGACACCAACATCATCCTGTCCGGCGCGGACCCCGAGTTCATCAGCGAGGACCTGGACGAGGCGGTCGGCCAGATCCTCACGGCCGGCGCGGAGCTGGCCGACCTGGTCACCGGGCTGGCGCCGAGCGGCTGGCAGGAGCCCGAAGGACGACCTGATCACCGCGCTGGCCACCGCGAACATCGACGGCGAGCAGCTCACCAGCGCCGAACTCGCCTCGTTCTTCATCCTGCTGGTGGTGGCCGGCAACGAGACCACCCGGAACGCGATCTCGCACGCGCTGATGCTGCTGACCGACCACCCCGACCAGCGGGCGCTGCTGCTGGCCGACTTCGAGGGCCGGATCGGGCGGCGCGGTCGAGGAGATCGTCCGGTACGGCTCGCCGGTGATCTTCATGCGCCGCACGCTGACCCGGGACCACACGCATGAACGGCCACGACTACCGCGAGGGCGACAAGGTCGTGCTGTTCTACGGGTCGGCCAACCGGGACGAGACCGTGTTCGCCGACCCGGACCGCTTCGACATCACCCGCTCCCCCAACCCGCACGTCGGCTTCGGCGCCGCCGGGCCGCACTTCTGCCTGGGCGCGCACCTGGCCCGGCGGGAGATCAGCGTCGTGCTCCGCGAGCTGCTGACGCGGGTGCCCGACATCCGCGCCGCCGGGGCGCCCGACCGGCTGCTGTCCAGCTTCATCAACGGGATCAAGCACCTGAACTGCGACTTCAGCCGCTGACGTAACCGGCAGGCTCCCGCGCACTCAGGCACCCGGCATTTCACACCTGCGAGTCGGCTTCAATCTGGTAACGAACTGTGATTACATGAACGCAGAGTGTATAACTAGAACTCCCCTGGCTTACGGGGGGACCGCGCGTCAATGGTGGGGGTCGCCTCCCCGCCGCGCCCGGCCAGCCGCTCCGCCCTGCAGGGTGGCGGCCCGCGGGCACGGAACGGGGAGGCGGAGGGGCGCGAAAGCCGAGGGGGACCTTCGTCCACTGGGCGGCGCTTCCCCGGGGGCGTAGCGCCGCCCAGGGCGAAGGTGCCGGGCACGCAGGCCGGCGGGGCCCTCCGGCTCCGCCTCGGCCCGGATTCACAACGGGCTCAGGGCCAGCGGTCAGGACAGGGCGGTCAGGACAGGGCGCTGATCTGCCGGGCCAGGGCGAAGTCGGCTCCGGTCAGGCCGCCGGCCGAGTGGGTGGACAAGGTCAAAGTCACCTTGTTCCACTGGATCAGCACGTCGGGATGGTGGCTGGCCTGCTCGGCCAGGTAGGCCACCGCCCCGACGTAGAGCATGGCGGTCCTGAAGTCAGCCAGCGTGACCTGCGGGTGATGCTGTCCCCCGCCCGGGTCCAGGCCGGCAGGCGGCAAGTTCGGTGCCGATGTCATCCTCAGAAAGCAGTCCCATGTCCCGCGAGCCTAATCCGTGTGAGGGAGGGCTGGACGCGGCACGGCCGGAGGCGGAGCGTGCCGCTGGACGCGGCACGGCCGGAAGGGCGGACGGGTCTTACGGCAGCCACCACAGGCGGGACGCGGTCATGATGCACGAGCCCACGTTGACCGGGGTGCCCGGGGTGACCGTGCTGCCCGGGTCGCGCAGGCACCGGCTCCCCAGGGCGTTGCGCAGCAGGCCATTGCCCAGGGCCGTCCACTGCTGGTAGCGCTCCCGTTGCACCGGCGGAGATGAACGGCCGCCCTCCTGGCCGCCGACGCGACCGCGAGGCAGTAGGTGCCGTCACGGATCGCCTGGCGGCGACGTGCCACTGCTGCCTGCCCGCGCCACTGCCGCAGGCGCTGGTGATCGCCAGGGCATCCTGGGTGTAACCCGCCCGGGACAGGCACACGCCGGCCAGGCCGCTGGGCACCGTGCCACCGCGCAGCGCGGGGACCGCGGACTGCGCGGCGGTCAGGTAGTTGGAGTAGGTCCCGCTGGTGTACGTGGCCCAGGGAGAAAAGCTCGCGCCCGCGCTGGCTGATGGCGTACGCGCCGTCGGCGTTGCACTTGGCGGTGAACGCGCACGTGTCGCTGATCTGGCCAGGCCTGGTTGTCGATCTGCCAGAGCCCCCGGTCGTACAGCCCGAGCAGTTCACCGGCGGGTAGTAGCCGTCCTGGCCGGTCGGGTTGCAGTAGTACACGGTGGGCTGGCCGCCGGATTCGGCGACGCAGATGGCGTTGGCCGTGACCAGTTCGTTGTGGGTGGCATTGTGCGTCAAGCCCGCGTAGGTGGCGGATCCGGCACAGGCCTGGGCCGCCGACGCTGCCTGCCGCGCGCTGAGGATCCGGCCGAAGGCCCCGCGCGGGGCCACCGACGCCGGGCGCATGACCACTGGTCCCGGCCCCGCCACCGCGCCGGATGCTCCCCGGGTGGGACTGGACGCAGCCCGGGCCGTGCGATGTGACGCTGAGTGATCCGCGGGGTGAGCGATAGGCGCCGCAGCGACGATGCTGGCGGGCAGGACAACGGCAGCCGCTGTGGCGAGAACGTACCGAACTGCCACCTTGGCGCTGAACGCCATGATCGAACCCCCTGCGTTCCCGACGGGACGCAAATCTCGCCGACATGGGCCCTGCCTGCGAAAGGAAGGGCCCTGGGGGCTCGTCAGCCGGTTAGGCCGGCGTCGTGATACTAAGAAAGCTGCATACCCGGCCCAAAGTGCTGTGGAAACGTACTTGACGAGACACAGCGCCGCTATCGGATTCTCATCACGCCAAGTGACAGACTTGCCCGCCACCGGGCAGTATCGACGCGGGCCAGCCTGGCCAGGACCTTAGGACTGACTCGTCGTTCAGCAGGGGTCCCTGGTTCGGGCGGGCGGACCTCGGGCTGGATCCGAAGCAGGCGCCGTTCGGCCAGGCTGCGCGGCATCAGCCGGTATGCTGACCACGCCGCTTTACGTCAGTAAGCGGCGCAGCCGTGCGGCCCGCTGGCTGCGCCCCGCCCGGAGCCCGGCCTCCCGCACCGGCCACCCGCCCGGCAGCCCCTGGAGAGCCTCCGATATGACCACACCTGACCCGGCGAAGCCCCGGCAGACACCGCTGCGGCGGTGCACGAGCGGCTCGGCGCCACGATGACCGACTTCGCCGGCTGGCAGATGCCGCTGCGCTACCGCAGCGAGACCGCGGAGCACAACGCGGTCCGGGGCCCGCGGGCCTGTTCGACCTGTCCCACATGGGCGAGATCAGTCGACCGGCCGGGAGCCGCCGCTGCCCTCGACTACGCGCTGGTCGGCGAGCCTCGGCGATGGCCCGGGGCGGGCCAGGTACACGATGATCTGCGCGGCGGACGGCGGCGTCATCGACGACCTGATCGTGTACCGGCTGGAAGACCAGGACTTCCTGGTCGTCGCCAACGCGTCGAACGCCGGCGTGGTCGCCAGCGGGCTGCGCGAGCGGGCGGGCGGCCCGACGTGCGGACCGCACCAGCGAGTACGCGCTGATCGCCATCCAGGGCCCGGGGGCGGCGGAGATCCTGCCCGCTGACCGACATCGACCTGGACGGCGTGAAGTACTACACCAGCTACCCGGCCACGGTGGCCGGCAGAGAGGTGCTGCTGGCCCGGACCGGCTACACGGGCGAGGACGGTTTCGAGATGTTCACCGACCCGCGGGACGCGCGGGCATCTGGGCGGCGCTGTCCGAGGCGGGCCGGCGCGGGCCTGATCCCGGCCGGGCTGGCGGCCAGGGACACGCTGCGGCTGGAGGCCGGGATGCCGCTGTACGGCAACGAACTCGACCGGCAGCTACCCCGTTCGACGCGGGCCTTGGCCGGGTCGTCAAGCTGGACAAGGCCAGCGACTTCGTCGGCCGGGCGGCCCTCGCGGCCGCGGCGCAGGCGCCGCCGCGCCAGGTGCTGATCGGCTTGCCGGCTGACCAGGCGCGTACCACGGCACGGGTACCCGTGCTGTGGGACGGCGCCGCCGGCACGGTGACCAGCGGCGGGCACTCCCCCACGCTGGGCGGCCGATCGCGATGGCGTACGTCGAGCCCGAGGCGGCCAAGCCGGCCGGGAACGGGGCGCTGGGTCCGGCCAGGGGGACGGCGACGGGCGGCTGGCGGTCGACATCCGGGGCAGCGCCGAGCCCGCCGAGCTAATCCCACTTCCGTTCTACCGTCGGAACCGCCACTGACCACAACGCGGGCACGGACGGCCCCGGGCGGCCTGACCCGCCGGAGCAGCAGAACCCAGGAGAGCGACGAGATGAGCGTTCCGGAAAAGCTTTACTACACCGCCGAGCACGAGTGGGTGGCCATCTATGACTCGGTCGCCCGGGTCGGCATCACCGACTACGCCCAGCGTGCGCTCGGCGACGTCGTCTTCGTGTCGGCACCCGCCCGGGCGCGGGTGACCGCGGCGAGCCCTGCGGCGAGGTGGAGTCGACGAAGTCGGTCAGCGACCTCTACGCCCGGCGGACGGCGAGGTGACCGAGGTCAACCCGGAAGTCGAGAGGATCCTGGGCTGGTCAACTCCGACCCCTACGGCGCGGGCTGGCTGTTCAAGATCCGGCTCGACCGACGATACGAGCCGGCCGGCCTGCTGGGCCGAGTACGCGGCGCTGACCAACGAGGAGCAATGAGCCCGGCCGCATCGGCGACCGCCGCCGGCGGACCTCAAGCGGCTCAACGCGGCGACCTCCAGCTGAGCCGCCGTTCGCCGTCGTCGACCTAGCGGCCTGCGGTCCAACGCGGCGGACATGACCCGGCGCGGCGGGCAAGCCGATCCGGGTGGCCAGCAAGTCGGTGCGCTGCCGGGCGCTGCTCGAGCAGGTCGTGGCCCGGCCGGGTTCCGCGGGGTCATGGCGTTTACCCTGCCCGAGGCGCTGTGGCTGGCCGGGAGGGGGTCAGCGACGACATCGTGGTCGCCTATCCGAGCGCGGACCGGGCGGCGCTGGCCCGGCTGGCCAGTCACCGGCGGCGGCCGCGCGATCACCGTGATGGTCGACTGCGCCGACCACCTCGACCTGATCGCGGGCCGCCGCGGCCGTGACCGATCCCGCGCCGGTCCGGGTCTGCCTGGACATCGACGCGGGCTTCGGCGGCCTCGGCGGCCTGGCGCGCCGGGGCGCGCCGCTCCCCGATGCGCACCCCGGCCCAGGCGGCGGCGCTGGCCCGGGCCATCGCCGGCCGGCCCGGGCTCCGGCTGGTCGGGATGATGGCCTACGAGGCCCAGATCGCCGGCGTCGGCGACAAGCCGCCGGGGCGGCCTGCCTACGCGCGGCCGTCCGGCGATGCAGCGCCGGTCCGCGGCGAACTGGCCCGGCGCCGCGCGGCCATCGTCGCGGCGGTCCGCGAGGTGACGCCGCTGGACTTCGTCAACGGCGGCGGCACCGGCTCCATCGCAGGCGACCGCCGCCGAACCCGCGGTGACCGAGGTCGCCGCCGGCTCCGGGCCTCTACCAGCCCACCCTGTTCGACACCTACCGGGCGTTCACCGGGCGGCCCGCGGCTTTGTTCGCGCTGCCCGTGGTGCGGCGGCCCGGACCCGGGGTGGCCACCGTGCTCGGCGGCGGCTACGTCGCCTCCGGGCCCGCCCACGGCAGCCGCCTGCCGCAGCCCGTAGCTCCCGGCCGGACTGCGGCTGGACAAGCAGGAGGGCGCCGGCGAGGTGCAGACGCCGCTGCTCGGCGCGGCCGCGGACGGGCTGCGGCTCGGCGACCGGGTCTGGTTCCGCCACGCCAAGGCCGGCGAGCTGTGCGAGCGCTTCAACGAACTGCAGCTGGTCGACGGCGACACGGTCGCCGCCACCGTGCCCACCTACCGCGGCGAAGGACAGTCCTTCGGCTGAAAAGGCCGGGGCACTCATATCAGTCCTTATGTGGCGGCTAAGGTGGAGGGCCTAAAGGTGGGCAAGTCAGCGGAGTGGCGGCGGCGGCGAAGCAGGTAGACCCCCCCTCCCAACACGCCAAGAACCGCTACCGCCGCGAGGGCCCCGCCTGCGAGCCGCACTCCGGGCCGCCGGAGCTGTTCCCGGGCCTGGCCCAGGGCGCGGTCCGCCAACGTCGGCCGGGCTGACCCGGTCGGCCAGCTGGTTGACGGTGCGCGCGAGGCTCTCGCGGGTGCGCTCGATCTGGTTGACCAGCGCATCCGGGTCGCCGGCCTGCGACCGTGCCATTCGCGTTCACCATCGGGTGCATCCCTTCTG
>CAVTKC010000003.1:0-122165 GCA_963735255.1 uncultured Solirubrobacterales bacterium
CGCTCGGCCACCTGCTCGTTGGTGAGGATCATCAGCCGCTCGATCAGGCGGTGGGCCTCGGTCTGGGCGACGCCGTGGGCGCCGGTCACGTTGCCCTCGGGGTCGAACGGAACTCGGGCTCGGAGGATTCGACGTCGAGGCTGGTGGCGCCCGCTGCTCGCCAGCGCCGCGGCGACCGCGCGGGCGGCGTCGAGCGGTTCGGCGACCTCGCTCGGGGGCCGCGCTCGGCCGGCGAAGATCGCGTCGAGCTGGTCGTAGTCGAGGCGGGCGTCGGAGCGGATGCGGCTGCGGTAGAAGCGGGTCGCCCGCGGCTCGCCCCGGCCGCCAGCTCGATCTCCGCCGTCACCGCCAGGCGCTCGACCCCGGGGCGAGGCTGCAGGCGTCGCTGCTGAGCGCGTGCGGCAGCATCGGCTCGACCGCGCCGGGGACGTAGGTGCTGTTGGCCGGCGCCGCGCCTCGCGGTCGAGCGGCGAGCCGGGCTGGACGTGGGCGGCGACGTCGGCGATGTGGATCCAGAGGCGGGCGCCGTCGCCCTCGCGCTGGGCGGAGACGGCGTCGTCGAAGTCGCGGGCGCTGGCCGGGTCGACGGTGAAGGTCGCGAGCGCGGTCAGGTCGCGGCGCGCGCCGGGTCGCGCTCGGCCGCACCGCGCCGCGCGCGCGCCTCGACCTCGAGCGAGGCCCGGAAGCCGCGGTAGCCGAGCCGCTCGCGCAGCAGCGCCTCGACCGCCTCGCGGGCGTTGGGGCCGCTCGTCGCGGCCTTCGCGCCCGCGGGCCGCCCGGCGAGCGCCGGCCTCCGCGCGCGACCGCGCCCGCCCGCGGCCGCGCCCTGCCGGCGCCGGCTCAACCTCCGGCCTGACCGGCGAGCACGCCGAGCGCCCGCTGCTTCGCGCCTCGTCGCGCCGGCGTTTCCGGGTCGTCGCTGACCTTGACGTCGGGGTGGATGCCGTTGGTGCGCGCCAGGTTGACGCCCGTCGGGGTGAAGTATTCGCCGACCGTCAGCTTCAGCGCGCCGCCGTTGGCGAGGTCCTTCTCCTCCTGGAAGACGCCCTTGCCGTAGGAGCGGGTGCCGACCACGGTCGCGCCGCCGTCGTCGGCCAGCGCGGCGGTGAGGATCTCCGCCGCGGAGGCGGTGTTGCGGTCGATCAGGACGACCAGCGGCTGCTTCGGCAGGTTGCCGCCGAGGTCTCGTGGACGCTGTCGCCCTGGGTGCGCGATTTGGTCGAGACGACGACTTCGTCCTCGGGCAGGAAGAGGCTGGCGCTGAGCACCGCCTCGTCGAGCAGGCCGCCGCGGGTTGCCGCGCAGGTCGAGGACGATTCCCTCCGCCCCTTCGCCCTTCGACCTTTTCGACCGCGTCGGCGAGCTGCGCGTGGGCGCCTTCGCTGAAGCTGAGCATGCGCACGTAGCCGAGCTTGCGGCCGTCGACCTTCTTGATCTGGCTGCTGACGTTGGGCAGCGCCACCTCGGCCCGGGTCAGCGTCAGCTGGCGGACCTTGCCGCTCTTCGGCGTCGAGCACGCCGACCGTCACCTCGGTGCCTTCCGGGCCCTTGATCTTCTCCGTCGCGTCGGTGCTGGACACGCCGGCGATCGATCGCCGTCGACCGAGACGATCGTGTCGCCGGCCTCGATCCCGCCCTCCGCGGCGGGCGAGCCGGGGAAGACCGTGACCACCTGCAGCCCGCGCTTGACCGGCGACGACCGAGAGCCCGATCCCGGAGAAGTGGCCTTCGATCTGCTGGTTGAAGCTTTCGAGGCTTTCCGGCGAGAAGTAGTCGGTGAAGCGGTCGTCGTGGCGCTTGCGCAGCTCGCGGACCATGCCCTGCAGCGAGGCGTTCCCGAGCTCGGTGTTGCCGACCGGGCGGTAGTAGTTGTCCTCGATCACTTCCGCGGCTTCGGCGGTCAGGCCGCCGGTCGAGCCGACGAAGCGGTCGCGGAGGAACTCCGGCAGCTTCGCCGGGTGCCCGCCGAGCCAGAGCCCGGCGACGAGGGCGGCGACCAGGGCCACGCCGAAGGCCACGGCCCCGCGGGTCTTCACGCCGGCCTCAGACCTTGAGGAAGCGACGCAGCGTGATGCCGGAGCCGATCGTCGAGACCACCACCGCGGCGGCGAAGAGGATCGCGACCAGGGCCGGGAAGCGAGAGCGTGCTGTTGTTCTGCGCCGCGAGGAAGCGAGAAGCGGCTGCTGAGCGGGTCGACGATGGTGATCTTGCCGAGCCACAGGATCAGTATGGCGACCAGGCCGCCGACGAAGCCGACGACGACGCCCTCGATCATGAACGGCCAGCGGATGAACCAGCGGGTCGCGCCGACCAGCCGCATCACCTCGACCTCGCGGCGGCGGGTGTAGATCGAGAGCCGGATCGTGTTGCCGATCAGCATCAGCGAGGCGAGCGATCAGCAGCGCCGTGATCACCGTGAGGACGATCTTCAGCGCGCTCGTCACCTGCTCGATCTGCTGCGAGGCCTGCTGGCGGTCGAAGATGTTGTCGATGATCGGCGAGATCGGCTGCGGCTTGCCGTTCGGCGCCGGTCGGGCAGGATCGCCGTGCGGATGCCGGCGAGGTTGGCGGCGTCGTCGGCCTTGACGTTGAAGCTGGCCGGCAGCGGGTTGGTGTTGCAGCTGTCGACGATCGATTTGTCCTTCAGTTCGCTGCGCAGCGTCTGTCAGCGCCTCGGCCTTGCTGATGTAGTTGACCTGGGCGACGTGCGGGATCGCCGCAGCTTCGTCTTCGCGGCGGCGATTTCGGCCTTGGTCGCGTCGTGGTAGAGGGCGGCCTGGAGGTTGAGCTCGCTCGCGGACCTCGGTCGCTCTTGGCCTGGGTGGTCTGGAAGATCGGGATCAGGACGCCGAGCAGGACCACGGTGACGACGGTGGTGACGATCGCGGCCAGGCTCGGGGCGCCGTTGCGGCGCAGGGCGCGGAGCGCCTCCTGGAGGAAGAAGATGAGGCGGCGACATCAGAGCAGGCGCTCGTGGTCGTGGCCGTTGGTCTGGCCCTCGCCCTCGGCCCGACGCCCATCTCGGCCCGCATCCGCAGGCCGAACTCGGTCGTCGACTCCTCGGTGTAGCCGCCGCTGACCTCGTCGCGGACGACGCGGCCCTCGTAGAGCTCGACGACGCGGCGCTGCATGTTGTCGACCATCTCGCGGTCATGGGTGACGACGAGGACGGTCGTGCCGGTCTTGTTGATCCGGTAGAGCAGCTGCATGATCCCGATCGAGGTGACCGGGTCGAGGTTGCCGCTGGGCTCGTCGGCGAGCAGCAGCGGCGGGTGGTTGACGAAGGCGCGGGCGACGGAGACGCGCTGCTGCTCGCCGCCGGAGAGCTGGTCGGGATAGCTGTGGAGCTTGGTCGAGAGGCCGACCAGGCGCAGCGTCTGCGGCACCTGCTCGCGGATTTCGGCGCGGCTGGCGCCGATCACCTGCAGCGCGTAGGCGACGTTGTCGTAGACGGTGCGGTCGGGGAGCAGCTTGAAGTCCTGGAAGACGGTGCCGATGTTGCGCCGCAGCTGCGGGATTTTCTTCTCCGGCAGGGCGCCGATGTCGCGGCCGGCGATCTTGACCGAGCCCTCGGTGGCCGCGAGCTCGCGGATCAGCATCTTGATCAGCGTCGACTTGCCGCAGCCGGTCGGGCCGACGAGGAAGACGAACTCGCCGCGGCCGATCGCCAGGGAGACCCGGTCGAGGGCCATGTGGCCGCCCGGGTAGACCTTGGTGACGTCGTTCAGCTCGATGATCGGCGCGCGGCGGCCGCGGGGCGCTGGGGCTCGCTCGCCGCGGGCTTGTCTCTTCTTGGATCTGGCCATACCGAGGGGGGCTTCTGCGGACACAGGGTGACTCCTGCGCCCCTCCGGCCGCGCAAGACCGCGCCCAAGCAACGGCTTCGCCCAGGGCGACCGGCGCTCGCTAGCCGATCGCGACCATGCGCTCGATCGGGATCCGCGCCCGCTCGGCGACCGCGGCCGGGACGCTGACCTCGAACTTCATCTCCGCGCAGCGAGTCGCGCAGCTTCGGCAGCGTGATCATCTTCATGTACTTGCAGAAGGCCATCCGGTTGGCCTCGATCAGGTTCGCCTGCGGCGCCGCCTGCTGGAGCGGGTAGAGCATGCCGTTCTCGGTGGCGACGATGAAGCTGCCGTCGGGTTGCGCTTCGACGTGCTTCAGCATCCCCGAGGTCGAGAGCATGTGGACGCCCTCGGGGTCGATGTCGCCGGAGGCGACGTACTCCATCGCCTGGGTCGAGCAGCCGCACTCGGGGTGGATCAGGAACTCGGCCTCGGGGTTCTCGGCGCGGGTGCGGGCGATGTCGTCGGGGCGGATCCCGGCGTGGACGTGGCACTCGCCGTCCCAGACGTGGAAGCGGGCGCGGCGCTCGGGGTCGTCGACCAGGCCGGTCTCGCGCTCGACGAAGGCGCCCAGCCACATGTCGGGGCCGAAGAGGATCTCGGTCTCGGGGCCGTGCTCGGCCCAGATGTGCTCGACGACGCTGACCGCGTTGGAGGAGGTGCAGCAGTAGTCGGTCTCGGCCTTCACCTCGGCCGAGGTGTTGACGTACATCACGACCAGGGCGCCCGGGTGCTCGGCCTTCCAGGCGCGCAGCTGGTCGGCGTCGATCGAGTCGGCGAGCGAGCAGCCGGCGTCGAGGTCGGGGATCAGGACCGTCTTCTCGGGCGAGAGGATCGAGGCGGTCTCGGCCATGAAGTGGACGCCGCAGAAGGCGATCACCTCGGCGTCGGTGGCGGCCGCCTGGCGCGAGAGGCCGAGCGAGTCGCCCATGTGGTCGGCGACGTCCTGGATCTCCGGCAGCTCGTAGTTGTGGGCGAGGATGACCGCGTTGCGCTGCGCCGCGAGCGCGCGGATCTCCTCGCTGAGGGCAGCGATCTCTGCGGGCGTGAGCGCGTCCGGTGCGGTGGGTTGGATCGTCGGGAGCTCCTGCATGAGCCCTTCCTTTCCTGATGTTCGCTGGCCGGCCGTGCGCCTCGAAACCAGTCGAATGAACGTGGACAAGTCTAGCCTGGTGCGGGGCCGCGTGGGAGGGTCCTGCGGGCGGGCAAACGGCTCCGTTCACGGACCCTCCACGCTGGCCTCCGGGCGGCAGACTTCTACATGCCGGAGCTGCCGGAGGTCGAGATCGTCGCCCGCCGGCTCGACGCCGCTCTGTCGGGCGCCGAGGTCGAATCGGCGCTGGCGCCGGGGATGAACGTGATGAAGACCTTCGAGCCGCCGCTGGAGGCGCTGGTCGGGCGCGAGGTCACCGGCGTGCGCCGGGTCGGCAAGATGCCGGTCGTCGAGTTCGGCGACCTGGCGCTGCTGATCCACCTGATGTCGGCCGGGCGGCTGCGGGTCTTCGACAAACGCGCCTCGCCGAAAGACCGCGCCTCGCGGGTGCTGGTCCGGCTCGAGGACGGCCGCGAGCTGCGGCTGCGCGAGTTCGGCACCAAGCAGCGGGCCTGGGCGAAGCTGCTGCCGGCCGACGCGGTCGCCGAGGACGAGATGGTCGCCAGCGCTCGGCCCGGAAGCCTGGCCCCCTCCCCCGCTCGAGGAGTTCGCCGCGGCGATCGACCAGCCGCGCCACCTGCACCCGCTGCTGCGCCACCAGAAAGACATCGCCGGGATCGGCCGCTCCTGGGTCGACGAGATCCTCTGGGAGGCGCGGCTCTCGCCCTTCAAGAAAGGCTCGGAACTGGAGCCCGAGGAGGTCGAGCGCCTGCACGCGGCGCTGCACGTGCTCGGCGACGCGATCGACCACTACGAGGAGACGATCGGCCCCGAGGTGCCCGACAAAGTGCCGATGCCGCTGCGGGTCCACAAGCGCGAGGGCGAGCCCTGCCCCCGCTGCGGGACCACGATCGAGGCCGTCTTCTTCTCCGAGCACCAGACGAACTACTGCCCCAAGGAGCAGACCGGCGGCCGCGTCCTCAAGGACCGGCGCCTCTCGAAACTGCTCAAGTAGAGCGACTCGCGCTCAGGCGCCCTGCGGTTCGAGCAGGAGGCTGAAGTCGAGGGTCGGGGCCGAGTGGGTGAGGGCGCCGATCGAGATGAAGTCGACGCCGGTCTCGGCGATCGCGCGGACCGTTGTCGAGGTCGACGCCGCCGGAGGCCTCGAGCGGCGGGCCGTCGCCGGCGCCGGAGTTCTCGTCGCGCAGCTTGACCGCGCCGCGCAGGGTCTCCAGGTCCATGTTGTCGAGCAGCAGGCGGTCGGCGCCGGTGCCGAGGGCGTAGGCGGTCTCGTCGAGGTTGCGGACCTCGACCTCGACCGCCAGCTCGGGGTGCGCCTTGCGGCGCCGGTAGACCGCCTTGGCGACGCTGCCGGCGAGGGCGATGTGGTTCTCCTTGATCAGGATCGCGTCGTAGAGGCCGATGCGGTGGTTGCTCCCGCCGCCGGCGGCGACCGCGGCCTTCTCCAGCGCCCGCAGCCCCGGCGTCGTCTTGCGGGTGTCGAGGATGCGGGCGCCGGTGCCGGCGACCGCCTCGACGAAGCGCGCGGTCAGCGTGGCGATCCCGGAGAGGTGGCCGAGGAAGTTGAGCGCGGTGCGCTCGGCGGCCAGCAGCGCCGCCGCCGGGCCGCTGGCGAGCAGCACCTCGGCCGGCACCTCCTCGCGCCACTGGCCCTCGACGACGAGCCTGTCGACGTGCTCGACCCCGCACTGGCGCATCGTCTCCTCGACCAGCGTCGAGCCCGAAGGCGACCCCGGCCTGCTTTCTGCACGATCCGCGCCCGCGCGCGGGCGTCGCGCCGGCACGGTCGCCTCGCGTGGTCACGTCGCCGGCGCCGACGTCCTCGGCCAGCGCGCGGGCGACGAGCTCGCTCAGCGGCTCGCCGGGATCGGCCATCGCGCCAGCCTAGATCAACGACGACGAGTGCATTTGCCGCCCTAGCGGTGGCAAATGCACTCGCTCGTCGATCTCACGTTCGGCCCGGCCGCAGCGTTTAATCCACGAGGTGACTGAGCTGCCGCCGTTCCAGACCCTGATCGACGAGCACGCCGGCGACGTGATGGCGGTGCTGCGCGGCGCGGTCGGGCGCGAGCGACGCCGAGGACTGCTTCCAGGAGACCTTCCTCGCCGCCCTGCGCGCCTACCCGAAGCTGAGGGACGACGGCAACCTGCGCGGCTGGCTGATCACGATCGCCCACCGCAAGGCGATCGACCACCACCGCGCCCGGGGCCGCCGGCCGGTGCCGGTCGCCGAGGTCGCGGAGGTCGCGGTCGAGGACCCGCGAGCCCGACGACGGCGATCTGGGACGCGGTCGGGGCGCTGCCGCCGAAGCAGCGGGCCGCGGTGACCCTGCGCTACGCCAGCGACCTCCCCCACGCCGAGATCGCCGCCGCGCTCGGCTGCTCGCCGGAGGCGGCGCGGCGCAGCCTGCACGAGGGACTGAAGCGACTGAGAAAGGAGCTGGCATGAAGGCACGCGCTGGACCGACTCGCCGAGCGCGCCGCCGAGGAGGGCCTGCTCGACGTCGCCTACACGACCGCCGACTCGCCCTTCGGGCCGCTGCTGCTGGCGCAGACGCCGAAGGGCCTGGTCCGGGTCGGCCTGCCCAACCAGGACGCCGACGAGCTGCTGGTCGACCTCGCCGACGCGGGTCTCCCCGCGCGTGCTCGAGGCGCCGGCCCAGCTCGACGAGGCCCGCCGCGAGCTCGACCTCTACTTCGAGGGCAAGCTCGACCGCTTCGACCTGCCGCTCGACTGGCAGCTCAGCAACGGCTTCCGCCGCGGGTGCTGCGGGCGATCGCCCGCATCCCCTACGGGCAGACCCGCAACTACACCGAGATGGCGACGCAGCGCCGGCAACGAGCGCGCGGTCCGCGCCGCCGGCACCGCCTGCGGCACGCAACCCGATCCCGCTCGTCGTCCCCTGCCACCGCGTCCTGCGCAGCGGCGGCGCCCTCGGCGGCTACGGCGGCGGCCTGCCGATGAAGCAGGGGCTGCTGCGAGCTGGAGGGCGTGCTCGACAGCTGAGTCCGCACGGCTAAAGGGTTTGCCGCCGCGGTCCGATCTGAGGAGCCATGCGACGGAAGCACTCCGCGGCTCGCCACGACGAAGCCGCCGCCATCAGGTTCGCCTGGTGGGCCGCCTTCCTCGCCACCCTGGCCCTGATCGCCATCCTCGGCCTCGCCCGCTCGGCGCAGGCGCTGACCGTCCCCGCCCCGGCGCCCGCGCACGTCGCCGCGCCGGCGCCGCCGCCGACGAAGAACGAAGACGAAGAAGCCGAAGCAGCGAAGACGAAGACTTCGAAGACGAAGAATGCGAAGAAGACGAAGAAGAATGCGAAGACGAAGACGGCGAATCGGCGAAGCGCCCGCCGAGTGCCTGCTGACGCACGCCGAGGCGACCGTCGCCGCCGCCGCCGACCAGGACAAGGTCCGGCTGACGATCCGCTACACGACCTCCGCGCCGACCGACCGTCGCCGTCGCCTACGGCTGCACGGCAGCAAGGGCTCCCTCTACCTCGGCGGCGAGCAGCAAGCACTTCGGCCAGCGCGGCGTCCTCCGCCTGACCAAGACCGCTGACCGAGGCGCAGATGGCCAAGGCGATGGCCGCCAAGGACTTCACCGTCCGGCTCCGCGTCCCCGACGCGCCCCGCTACTGCAAGCCCTTCTTCGACCGCCAGCTGGACGTCAGGCAGGCCGACCCCCAGCGGCCTCGCCTGGCAGCCGGCTCCGAATAGCTCAGCCGGGCAGCGTCTCGCCCAGCCAGGCGGTCGCGTCGCGCCAGGTGCGCGGGATCGATCTGGTGGCCGACGTCGGACTCGCGGTAGGTCGACCTCGAGCCCGCCGGCCTCGAGCAGGTCGCGGGCGCGCTGGGCGAACTCGACCTCCGATGATCGGGTCGCGGCGGCCGTGGGCGATGAAGGCCCGGGTCTCCTGGCGGTCGGCCAGCGACGGCTCCCAGCCCTCGACCGTCGGGACGAAGCCGCTGAAGGCGAGGATCCCGGCGACCGCCGGGCGATCGGCGCCGAGCGCCATCGCGTAGCTCATCACCGAGCCCATCGAGAAGCCGCCGAGCACGGTCCGCTCGGGCCCGACCCCGGTCTCCTCCCAGAGCCGGTCGTGCAGCTCGGCCAGCGCCGCGCGGGCGGCGAAGAAGGTCTCGTGGTCGGGGTAGCCGACCCGCGGCACCAGGTACCAGTGGTAGCCGGGCGAGCCCGGCAGGCTCAGCGGCGCCCGCGGCGTCACCACCCGCAGCCGCTGCTCCGGGTCGAGCGGGTCGGCGAGCCCGAGCAGGTCGGGCTCGTCGGTGCCGCGGCCGTGGTGGAGGACCAGCAGGCCCTCCGGCGTCGCCGCCGCCGGCCGCTCGAGGTAGCAGCAGCGGCGCCATCTAGGACAGCCGAGGCGGCCGCGGTCTTGTTCAGGTAGTCGCGGACGAACTCGTCGAGGTCGCCGTCGAGCACCCGCTGGACGTCGCCGACCTCGTGCTCGGTGCGGTGGTCCTTGACCATCGTGTAGGGGTGCAGGACGTAGCTGCGGATCTGCGAGCCCCAGGCGACGTCTTTGACCTCGCCGCGCGCCCTCGCCATCTCCTCGGCCCGTTTGCGCTCCTCCAGCTCGATCAGCTTCGAGCGCAGGAACTGCATCGCCACCGCCTTGTTCTGGGTCTGCGAGCGCTCGTTCTGGCACTGGACGACGACCCCGGTCGGGAGGTGGGTGATCCGCACCGCCGAGTCGGTCTTGTTGACGTGCTGGCCGCCGGCGCCGGAGGCGCGGTAGGTGTCGATGCGCAGGTCGGCCTCGTCGATCTCGACCTCGGGCCCGGCGTCGACCAGCGGCCCGACGTCGACCTGGGCGAAGCTGGTGTGGCGGCGCGCGGAGGAGTCGAAGGGGGAGATCCGGACCAGGCGGTGGACGCCGCGCTCGGCGGCGAAGAGGCCGTAGGCGTTCTCGCCGCGGGCGATGAAGGTCGCCGACTTGAGCCCGGCCTCCTCCCCCGGCGAGGCCTCCTTCATCTCGACCTCGAAGCCGCGCCGCTCGGCCCAGCGCAGGTACATCCGCAGGAGGATCTCGGCCCAGTCCTGGGAGTCGGTGCCGCCGGCGCCGGCGTGGACGGTGACGACGGCGTCGCCGGCGTCGTACTCGCCGCTGAACAGCCGCGCCTCCTCGAGCTCGGCCAGGCGCTGCTCGGCCGCGCTCAGCTGCGTGCCCAGCTCGGCCGCCATCTCCTCGTCCTCGGCCGCCATCTCGGCCAGGTCGGCGAGGTCGGCGACGTCGGACTCGAGCCCGCGGAAGAGCTTCAGCCGCTTCTGGGCGCGGGCGTGAGCGGCCGAGGTGCGGGCCGCCGTCTCCTGGTCATCCCAGAAGCCGGGCTTCCCCATCTCCGCCTCCAGGCGCTCTGCCTCCGCCTCCAGCCCAGCCGGGTCAAAGGTAGTCCGAGAGCAGGGACAGCTGCTCGCGGACGGCGGCCAGGCGCGGGGCGATCGATTCGGTGGGGGCGGCGTCGGCCATGCCCCCAGGTTATCCGGCCGCGCCGGCCTCGTTCTCGAAGCCCGCCGCCCGCAGTGCCTCGGCCCGGTCCTCGTACGGCCGCCAGATGCGCACCCTGCGGTCGCGCAGCTCGAAGGCCCAGGCCATCTCGTCCTCGCCGGCGGCGGACCCGTCCTCGGCCCAGTGCCAGCGCCGCCGGATCAGCGCCACGGCGCTGCCGCCGCCGCCCTCGAGCCCTTCCTCGTAGAGCTGCTCGAGCACGATCGTCTGCTGCACCCCGCCCGGCTCCCGCGTCGCCCAGACCCGCGCCGCCTCGATCCCCTTGCGCAGCCCCGCGGCCGATGAAGCTCCACCTCCGGGTCGAGCACCGCGACGAACCCATCCAGGTCCCGCTCGTTGAACGCCCGGATGAACTCGCGGACGGGATCGTGGCTCAAGGAATTGGAGCGGGCGCTAGGCGCCGTGGCACTTCTTGTACTTCTTGCCCGAGCCGCACCAGCAGGGGTCGTTGCGGCCGATTTTGTCGTGCTCGTCTTTGACCACCGTCTCGACCACGTCGCCGCCGACGGCCTGGGAGGCGGCGTGTCGACAGCGGCGGCGCCGCCGCCGGCGACCGCGACCTGTTCCAGCGCCGAGGGCTGGGCCTCGGCGGTGCCGCCGGAGTAGTCGAGCGCGGTCGGCTCGTAGGCGCCGTGGCGCCGGCGCCGTTGCCGGGCTGTCGACTTCGATTTCGGCCCGAAAGACGAGTTTGCTGAACTCGTCCCAGATCGAGTGCATCAGCTCCGAGAACATCGTGTAGCCCTCGTTTTTGTAGGCGACGAGCGGGTCGATCTGGGCGAAGCCGCGGAGGTGGATGCCTTCGCGCAGGTAGTCCATGTCGAAGAGGTGTTCGCGCCAGCGGTTGTCGATCACCTGCAGCAGGATCGAGCGCTCGAGGTGGCGCATCAGCTCCTCGCCGAGCGCCTGCTCGCGCTCGTCGTAGGCGCTCATCGCGTCGTCGTCGAGGTCTTCTTTGAGCTGCTCGCGGTCGACCCGCTCCGGCGCCAGGGTGGCGACGTCGATGCCGACCGGCCAGATCTGACGCAGCTGCGTCTCCAGCTCGCCGAGGTCCCATTCCTCGAGCAGCTCGGCGGAGGTGTACTCGTCGACCAGGCGCTCGATCACGCCCTCGAGCTCGTCGCGCGCGGTCTCGGAGATGTCGCGCCCTTCGAGGATCTCGCGGCGGTATTTGTAGACCACGCGCCGCTGCTCGTTCATCACGTCGTCGTACTCGAGCACGCGTTTGCGGATCAGGAAGTTCTGCTCCTCGACCTTCTTCTGGGCGTTCTCGACGGTTTTCGTCAGCATCTTCGCCTCGAGCGGCACTTCGGTGCCGTCCTCCTCGACGGGGCCGAGGCGGTCGAGGATTTTGTAGATGCGATCGCCGGCGAAGAGCCGGATCACGTCGTCTTCGGCGGAGAGGAAGAAGCGCGACTCGCCGGGGTCGCCCTGGCGCCCGGAGCGCCCGCGCAGCTGGTTGTCGATCCGCCGCGACTCGTGGCGCTCGGTGCCGCAGATGAAGAGCCCGCCGAGCTCGCGCACTTCCTCGGCCTCGGCCTTGCACTGCGGTTCCAGCTCGGCCGTCCGCGCGGCCAGCGCCTCCTCGTACCCCTCGCTCTCGTGGGTGATGCCCCTGCTTTTTCAGCTCGTGGATCGCCAGGTGCTCGGGGTCGCCGCCGAGCTTGATGTCGACGCCGCGGCCGGCCATGTTGGTGGCGATCATGACTTTGCCCTTGCGGCCGGCCTGGGCGATCAGCTCGCCCTCTCGTTCGGCGTGCTCGGGCTTGGCGTTGAGGACCGAGTGCTCGATCCCGTCGCGCTTCAGCGCCTCGGAGATCATCTCCGAGACCTCGACCGAAACCGTACCGACAAGGATCGGCTGTCCCTTTTCGTGGCGGCTGACGATTTCGTCGAGGACCGCTTTCCACTTGCCGTCTTTGGTTTTGAAGATCTGGTCGTTCTTGTCCATCCGCACCATCGGCTGGTTGGTCGGCACCTCGACCACCGGGATTTTGTAGATCTTCATGAACTCGGTCGCCTCGGTCAGGGCGGTGCCGGTCATGCCGGAGAGCTTGTCGTAGAGGCGGAAGTAGTTCTGCAGGGTGATCGTCGCCAGGGTCTGGTTCTCCTCGCGGATCGCCACCCCCTCCTTCGCCTCGACCGCCTGGTGCAGGCCCTCCGACCAGCGCCGACCCTCGAGGATGCGGCCGGTGAACTCGTCGATGATCATCACCTCGCCGTCGATCACCGCGTAGTCCTTGTCCCTTTTGTAGAGCGACTCGGCCTTGAGCGCCTGCGAGAGGTGGTTGACGAGGCTGCCGTGCTCGCCGAGGTAGAGGTTGTCGACACCGACGAACTGCTCGGTGTTCTTCACCCCCCGCTCGGTCGGGGCGACCGTCTTGTGTTTCTCGTCGTACTCGTAGTCGTAGTCGACTTCGGAGGTGTCTTTCGACTCACCCAGCGATTTCAGTTTCTGTTTCGCCGGCACCCCGGTCAGCTGTTTGGCCAGGCGGGCGAAGGTGTAATAGATCTGGGCCGCCTCTTCCGGCCGACCGGAGATGATCAGCGGCGTCCGCGCCTCGTCGATGAGGATGTTGTCGACCTCGTCCACGATCGCGAAATCGTGGCCGCGCTGGACGCAGTGCTCGAGCGAGTCGGACATGTTGTCGCGCAGGTAGTCGAAGCCGAACTCGGAGTTGGTCCCGTAGGTGACGTCGCAGGCGTATTTGACCTGCCGCGCGTCGTGGTCGTCGAAGTCCTGGAGGGCGGCGACGCTGACCCCGAGCGCCTCGTAGATCGGCGTCATCCATTCCGAGTCGCGCCGGGCCAGGTAGTCGTTGACGGTGACGACGTGGACGCTGTTGCCGGCCAGCGTGTTGAGGAACACCGGCAGGGTCGCGGTCAGGGTCTTGCCCTCGCCGGTCCGCATCTCCGCGATCGCGCCGTCGTGGAGAACCATGCCGCCGATCAGCTGCACGTCGTAGTGGCGCTGACCGGTCGTCCGCCGCGAGGCCTCGCGGGTCAGCGCGAAGGCCTCCGGCAGTAGATCGTCGAGGGACTCGCCGTTGCGCGCCCGCTCGCGCAGGGAGTCGGCCTCCTCCCGCAGCTCCGCATCGGAGAGGGCTTCCATCTCCGGCTCGTATCGATTTATCGCCTCCGCGCGCTTCTGGTAGGCCTTGAACTTCCGACCCTCCCCCGCGCGCAAGGCCTTGTTGACCAAGTCCATTGCGGGCATCGGTCAAGAGTAGCGATCAGGACCTTGCCCCGGGCGGGTAGCAGGCGTAGCATGGAAGCGAACCCACAAGGAGGCGCTCATGCGGATAGAGATTCGGGGACGGAACGTCGAGATGACGGACGACCTGCGTGAGATGGTGCGGAAGCGATTCCAGCGCCTGGGCCGGCAAGTCTCGGCGCTGGCGACCCTCGAGGTGGTGCTGTCGGAGGAGCGCAATCCTTCGATCGCCGACAAGCAGGTCGCCGAGGCGACCTTCTACCTCAAGGGTGTGACCCTGCACGCGCACGAGGCCTCGCCGGAGATGACGCACACCGTGCGCGAGCTGGCCGAGGACCTGCGGCGCCAGGTCAAGAAGCACCGGGAGCTGCGGCGCAAGCGCAGTCAGACCCGCCGCCTGGTCGACCAGATGCGGGGTCGACCGGCGGAGCTCCACCCTTAGCGAGCTAGGCTCAAAGGCGCCGGGCGAAAGTCACGGCGACCACGCGGGCGGCCCCGGCCGCCCGCAGAGCCTGCGCACAGGCACTCAGCGTCGCCCCGGTGGTGAGCACGTCGTCGATCAAGAGGACGCTGCGGGGAGCCACTCCCGTCGCCTCGATGCGCGGCGGCTGCCCAAGGCGCTCCGCTCGCCTGCGCCCGACCTGCCGCCGCGACCCGCGCCGCACCAGGCAGGGCTCGAGACAGGCATCGAGGCGCTCAGCCAGCGCCCCGGCCAGCTCCCCCGCCGGGTCGAACCCCCGGCGCCGCAAACGCGAGCGCGCCGGCGGCACCGGCACCACCACCCCACTCAGCATCTGCGCCGGCGCCAGCCACTGAATCCGGTCCGCCATCAGCTCGGCGACCGGCAGCAGCCGCCGGAACTTCAGCGCCGCGACCAGATCCCGCGCCACCCCCTCGTGCGAGGCCGAGGACCAAGCCCGATCGAGCCCCGGCGGCCCCTTCCCCAGCAACGGCTCCGCCGCCGCCAGCCGCCGCCCACAGCGGGTGCAGACAACCGCCTCGGCCCGGCAGGCGCGCCCGCAGGCGGCGCACAGGGGCGGGGCGACGACGGCGGCGATTGCCTGCAAAACCTGCATCCGCCGATCCTCTGTGGGCCGGGCGCATGCGTGGCGCGCACAGTGCCAATTGTTTGAGGAGGGACCCGGATGTCCCCCGTGTGAATTGAGTCGCGCACCCTCACGGGTGCTGCTCCGGGAGATGGTGCGCGCCTATGGCGCGCAGAAGACAGATTGCATTTCGCCGCTGCGCGACATTCTCACGGGGGACATCCGGGTCCCTCCACCAACACTCGACACCGGGACTTCACGGGTCGGTCGCCATTGAAGCTTCGGAGCTCCCAGCAAGCGACGCGCGGGGAGCTGATTCGCTCGAGGACGCCGCTGGGTTCGAGCGACTCCCGAGCCCCCGGTCGCGCTCGAGCAGCTTCAAAATCTGAGCGGCGTTCCGTTGGGAGGGTGATGGCGCTCCCCCGCAGGAATGTCGCGAAGCGGCGGAAATGCAATCCGATTCCTGCCCGCCATAGGCGGGCAGCATCCCCCGGAGCAGCACCCGAAGGGTGCGCGACTCAATTCCAGCGGGGGAGTGTCACCACCCCTCCCTCGCCAAGCCCTCTCAGTCAGCCACGGAGACCGGCGATAGCACCGATCAACACCGAGCCCCCGGGGATCTGAGCCCCTGGCAAGGCAATCGTCTCCCGCAGCCTGCTGCCTGCCCCGATGCTGACCCCCGGCCCGATCACCGACGGCCCGTCGATCCGCACGTCGTCGCCGATCTCAGCCCCGTCCGCGATCAGTACCGGCCCGGCCAGCGCACCCTCGTCGCCGGCGGGGGAGCCGCTGCGGTAGCCGTCGAGGAGCTCCCCTCGCGCTCGACCTCGACCGCCCCGCTGAGCGCGTCGAGGGTGCTCTCGCGCAGCTCCGTGAGGTTGCCGATGTCGTTCCAGTAGGCGTCGATCTCGTGCGAGTAGAAGGGCACGTCGCCGTCGAGCAGGCGCGGGAAGACGTCCATCGCCCAGTCGGCGAAGCCGGCGGGATCGCCGGGGCCGGCAGCTTTGCTGGTGCCGGGCGCGGGGAAGAAGTCGAAGATCTCCGAGCGAAACATGTAGATGCCGCAGTTGGCGAGGTCGGAGAGGGCCTCGGCCGGGTCGGGCTTCTCCTGGAAGCCCTGGATGCGGCCGTCGGCGCCGGTGATCGCGACCCCGAACTGGCTGGTGTCGTCGACCCGCTTGGTCGCCAGCGTCGCGATCCCGTCGTGGGACTCGTGGAATTCGCGCATCGCCGTCAGGTCGAGGTCGGTGAGCGCGTCGCCGGAGATGATCAGGAAGGAGTCGCCGAGGAAACCGGCCGCGTTGCGGACGCCGCCGGAGGTGCCCAGCAGCTGCTCCTCGGGGCTGTAGGAGAGCTCGACGCCGAGCTGGGAGCCGTCGCCAAAGTGGGCTTCGATCAGCTCCGGGAACCAGTGCAGGTTGGCGATCGTCTCGGTGAAGCCGTGGCGGGCGAGCAGCAGCAGGATGTGCTCCATCACCGGCCGGTTCAGGACCGGCACCATCGGCTTCGGCATGTCGTAGGTGATCGGCCGCAAGCGGGTGCCCAGGCCGGCTGCCAGAACCATCGCCCTCATGCCGGCCCCATCGCTTCCTTCAGCCGCGTGATCGGCTCGATCGGCAGCGGGTCGACCCCGTGCGCGGCGGCGATCTCCAGCGAGACCAGGTCGCCCAGCATCGTCGCCCAGAGCAGACGGGCGACGCGGGTCTCCCCCGCGGTCTCGACGCTGACGGCGGTGGCGCCGCTGTCGGCGACCGCGGCGGCGGTCAGCTCGAGCCGGCGCCGTACCCGCGGGTGCTGATCGCGGTCGGCGAGGAAGACGCCGCCGAGGCCCTGGGCGGAATCCCAGCCACAGATCTCGTTGTGGTCGGCCTCGGGCAGCTCGGAGAAGAAGGCGGGCAGCTTGGCGTTCTCGTTGACCTGGGTCTTCCAGCGCCGCGCCACCGCGGTGGTCAGGTCGGCGCCGTAGACGACGGGGTGGGAATCGCCGAGCTGGGCGGCGATCTCCTTGGCCCGCGCCCGCAACGCCTCGGTCTCGCGCTCGAGAAAGGCGGCGGCGGCATCGATCTCGGTATGGACCCGCGGCGCCGCCCCTGCCAGCGCCGCCACCTCGGCGACGGCGGTGAACATGTAAGCGACGGCGGCTCGGGGCTGGAAGATCCCCGGCAGCCCGACCACCGGCAGGCCGGCCGCGCGGGCGCCGTCGACCAGCGGCCCGCCGGTGCTGACGACGATGCGGCGGGCGCCGAGCGCCTCGGCGGCCTCGAAGCAGGCAAGCGTCTCCTCGGTCCCCCCCGAGTAACTGGAGCAGAGCACGGTCCACTCCGGGGTCGCCCAGCTCGGCAGCGCGTAGCCGCGCACGGTCACCAGCGGCCGGGTCAGGCGGTCGCCGAGGGCCGCCGCGGCGAGGTCGGCGCCGATCGCCGAGCCGCCCATGCCGCAGACCATCACCCCGGCGGCGTCGCCGGGCTCCAGGCGCGCCGATTCGATCCGCCAGAGGGCGTCGCGCAGCTGGTCGGGTATGCCGAGGACGTCGTCGATCATCGGAAAGCGGGGGTGGCGGTCATCTCTGGGCCGGAACTCTCTCATCCCGGGCGACTATCGCGCCGTCGAGCTCCGCTCCGGCCTCCACGGTAACGCCCCGGGCGAGGATCGAGCCCCCGACCCGGGCGCCGTCGCCGACCTCACAGCCGTCGAGCAGGACCGAGTCGCGGACCTCGGCGCCGGCACCGATCCGGCAGCCGGGCGCGATCACCGCGCGCGGCCCGATCGTCGCGCTGGTCGCGACCTCGGCGCCGGCACCGACCAGCAGCCCCGGCGCGGTCGGCCGCACCCGCGTCGCCACCCGCCCCTCGAGGATGTCCCAGCTCGCCTGCAGGTAGCGCTCGTGGGTGCCGATGTCCATCCAGTAGCCGTCGAGGCGCAGGGCGCAGAGGCCCTCGCCGACCAGGCGCGGAAAGACCTCGCGCTCGATCGAGACCTCGCGACCGGGCGGGATCAGGTCGAGAACCGAGCGCTCGAGGAAGTAGGCGCCGGCGTTGATCTCGCCTGGAACCGGCTCGCCGGTCTTCTCGACGAAGTCGAGGACACGGCCCTCGCCGTCGACCTCGACCAGCCCGTAGGCGGCCGAGTCCTCGACGGGATAGAGGGCGATCGAGGCACGCGCCCCGCGCTCCTCGTGGGAGCGGATCAGGGAGGCCAGATCGAGGTCGGTGAGGACGTCGCCGTTGAGGGCGAGGAAGCGGTCGTCGAGGCGCTCGCCGAGCGCGTCGGCGGCGAAGCGAATCGCGCCGGCGGTGCCGCGGCGCTCCGGCTCGACGACGTAGGTCAGCCGCACCCCGGCGTGCTCGCCGTCGCCGAGGGCCTCGCGCAGCTCGTCCGGGAGGAAGCCGCAGGCGAGCACCGCCTCGGTGACGCCGTGGGCCGCCAGCCACTCGATCATGTAAGCGAGGAAGGGCCGGTCGACCAGGGTCAGCGCCGGCTTCGGCACGTCGTTGGTCAAGGGCCGCAGCCGCGTCCCCTCTCCCCCGACTAAGACGATCGCCTGCATCGTCCTAGTGCGTTTTAGGACGGCGCGCCGATTTCCTGCTTGGTGCCGATGCCCTCGTACTCGAACCCGGCCGCGCGCAATGCCTCGGGATCGAGGAAGTTGCGGCCGTCGACGAGCAGCGGGCGGGCCATCCGGCCGGCCGCCTCGGACCAGTCGAGCTCGGCGAACTCGCGCCACTCGGTGACGAGGACGACGGCGTCGGCGCCCTCGAGCGCCGCCAATGCCGAGTCGGCCATCTCGACCGAGCCGAGCAGTTCGCCGGCGCGCTCGCTGGCGACCGGGTCGTAGGCGACCACCTCCGCCCCCTCGCCCTGCAGGCGCGCCGCCAAGACCAGGCTCGAGGCCTCGCGCATGTCGTCGGTGTCGGGCTTGAAGGCGAGGCCGAGCAGCGCCACCCGCTTGCCCAGCAGGGAGCCGAGGTGGGCGCCGAGCTTGCCGACCACCCGCCGCTTCTGCAGCTCGTTGACCTCGATCACCGCGTTCAGCAGCTGGAAGTGGTAGCCGGAGTTGCCGGCCAGCAGCTTCAGCGCGGTCACGTCCTTGGGGAAGCAGGAACCGCCGTAGCCGATCCCGGCGCGCAGGAACGAGGAGCCGATCCGCTCGTCGAGCCCCATCCCGCGGGCGACCTCGCGGACGTCGGCGCCGACCTCCTCGCAGACGTTGGCGATCTCGTTGATGAAGGAGATCTTGGTCGCCAGGAAAGCATTCGAAGCGAGCTTGATCATCTCGGCGCTGGCGACGTCCGTGTGGAGGATCTCGCCGCCCAGCGGCTTGTAGAGGGATTCGACCGCGGCCGCGGCCTCCTCGTCGCCGGGGTCGGAGCCGATCACCACCCGGTCCGGGTTCTGGAAGTCGGCGACCGCCGTGCCCTCCTTGAGGAACTCGGGACAGGAGACGTAGGAAAGCCCGGGCATGTCGCGGCGGATCGATTCGCCGGTGCCGGCCGGGACGGTGCTCTTCATGATCAGCACGTGGTCGCTGTCGGCCGGCAGCTCGTCGACCACGGCCCGCACCCGCGAGAGGTCGGCGTCGCCCGAGTACGTCGGCGGCGTATCGACGCAGACGAAGAGCAGGCGAGCGCCGTCGAGCAGCGCCGCCATGTCGGTGGTGAAGGTGAGGCGCTCGGCGTTGCGGCGGACCAGGTCCGCCAGCTCGGGCTCGTGGATCGTGACCTCCCCGCGGCCGAGCGAGTCGACCTTCTCCTGGAGGATGTCGCGGGCGATCACCGGGTGCCCGAGCTCGGCGAAGCAGGCCGCAGTGACCAAGCCCACCCAACCGACGCCTATGACCCCTACCGGCTCGCGCTGCTCGCTCATTCCGCTTTCCTCCCTTGTTTCCGCTTCGGCTTTGGCACGATCACATCGGCGGAGCGTGCCATGCCGACCATCTGGTCGTTGGTCAAAGTCTGTAACAGGTCATTCGAGATCCAGTAGCTGTTTTCCCCGCGATGCCAGGCGATCATTTTGATCCGGTCGCCGTCGACGTAGATGTCGTAGTCGCGCCCGTGGATCGTCTTGGTCAGGCTGGGGTTGTTGAGGATCGGTGGATCTTCCCAGCCGCGGATCCCCTGCACCCCGAAGTAGTGGCTGCCGTCGTCGAGTTCGGCGACCGCGACCATCCTGTAGGCCGGGAAGCGGTTGCCGTCGTCGTCTTTGAGGTGGTAGACGCGCGGATCCTGGATGTGTTCGTAGGGGTTGCTTTCGACGAAGTGGGCCGCGGAGGGCAGTCGGGTCGGGTAGAAGATCGGGAAGCCGCCGCCGACCCTGCGCGCCGCCACCTCGGCCTCTGCTTCGCCGGCTTCGCGCGCCGGCACCAGGCCGTCGCTGCCCGGCGGCTTCGGCTTGGCGATGTGCGGTTTCGGCGCTTGCTTCGCCTTCTTCTTGCCCTTCGCCTTGTTCTTCTTCTTGCCTTCCTTTTCCTCGCCTTCGAGCGAGCCGCGGGAGCCGCCGCTGGCTTCGATCCCGAGGAACATGTTGACCGCTTCGTGGACCGCTTCCGGCGTCGTGTAGACGAAGCTCGGCCCGAGTTCGGCCGGGAAGTGGACCTCCTTGATCGAGGCGTTGCGCGAGGCGAGGAAGAGTTTCATCACCTGCAGCATCGTTTCCTTGTCATTGATGTCGGAGGTGGTGTATTTGGTGAAGATGTCGATCAGGCCGCTCTGGTCGAAGACCAGGTCCTGGACCGAGATCCGCTGGCGCGCGGCGCTGATGAAGTCCTGCTGGCGCGAGGAGCGGACGAGGTCGGTGTCCGTATGCCGATAACGCACGTACTGCAGCGCTTTTTTCCCGCAGAGCAGCTGATATCCCGGCTGCACGTTGATTTCGGCGTACTGCTCGGAGGCCGGCAGGCCGGCATTGGAGTGGAAGTAGCGTTTGTCGACGTCGGTATAGACGCAGCCGATCGCGTAGACGGCGCGGACGAAGCCGAGGAAGTCGACGTTGACGACATGATTGATCGGCAGCCCGGTCAGCTGCTTGACCGTCTGCAGCGTCAGTTTGGGCCCGCCGTAGGAATACGCTTCGTTGAACTTGCCGGTCCCGTAGCCGGGGATTTCGACCTTGAGGTCGCGCGGGATCGACATCACCGCGATCGAACTGCGGTCCGGGTCCAGGCGCAGCAGGATCGTCGTGTCGGAGCGGCCGGGGTCTTCTTCGAATTCCGCCCCCGCCCGCTTGTCGGAGCCGAGAATGAGGATGTTCTGGGGAGCGCCGCCGTCGACCGTCGAGAGGTAGCCCTTGAGTTTGTTGCTGTAGACGTTGTTGTGCGAGAGCGCGTGGGCGATGCTGTCGAGGTAGACGAGGATGCTGGTCGCGGTCGCCGCGGCGGAGACGGCGACGATCAGCAGCGAGGCGATCGTGAAGCGGAGCCAGAAGCGCTTCGGCTTCGGAGCCGGCTCGGGGTCGCCGGAGGGCGGCGGCTTCTTCGGTGCCCAGCCGGGCAACGGGGTCTCAGTCATCGGCGAGCCGGTCCGGGATCGCCCGCAGGAACGATTCGAGCGCCTGCCGGTAGGTCTCCAGCGAAGAGACCGAGACCCACTCCCCGGGACCGTGGTGGCCGGCGCCGACCGGGCCGAACTCGACCGCGGGGACACCCACCCGCAGGAAGGAGACCGCGTCCGAGGCGCCGTCGCGACCGACGCTCATCGGCTCGCCGTCGTGGTGCGCCGTCGTCGACTCGCGCAGGCCGCGGACGAAGGGCGAGTCGCGGTCGACCGTGGCCGGCGGCCGTGTGAACAGCGGCGCCGCCTCGATCCCGGACAGGCCGCGCACTTCGGCCAGGATCGCGGCGGGGTCCTGTTCGGGCAGGTAGCGGATGTCGACGTCGATGACGCATCGGTCGGGCACCTTGTTCAGCGCGTCCCCACCCCAGATCCGGCCCAGGTTGATCGAGGGGCGATCGAACAGCTCCGAGCTGTGCCGGGCAAACGGTAGCGACTCGATACTGCGGAAAACGTCGATCGCGTTGAGCACCGCGTTTTCGCCCAGCCATGGGGTCGCCCCGTGCGCCGCCGTCCCCCCCACCTCGAGCCGCAGCGCCAGCACCCCCTTGGCCTCGATCCCGATGTGCAGGTCGGTCGGCTCCCCGGTGATCGCGAAGTCGCCGGTGAAGCCGCTGTCGACGAGGTGGTCGGAACCGCGCTCGGCCTCCTCCTCGGACTCCTCGTCGCCGACGATCCCGAGCCGCACCCGCACCCCATCCTGGTCCCGCATCGCCGCCGCCACGACCAGCATCGCCGCCAGCGCCCCCTTCATGTCATAGGCCCCGCGCCCGTAAAGCTTGTCCCCCTCGACCCGCGGCTCGAACTGCCCGCTGAGACCCGGAACGACGTCGAGATGACCGTGGAGAACGACAGTCGGCGCATCCGCCGGGCCCACTTCAGCCTTGATCACGGGTAGTCCACGGACCTCGTCCCGCTCCGCCTCGACCCCCCGCGCCTCGAGCCACCCGGTGACAAACGCAGCGCACTCCGAAATCGACTCCGGATCGACGGTCTCGTACCCGATCAACTGCTCAGCAAGGGCAACCAGCTCCGAGCTCATCGTCGCCCTTGCCTTTCTTCGCCCACAGGGCGAATAAGGACAAACGCACTCCCCTCGCCCACGCCCCGCGCGACGAGCGTCGCCAAGCTCATCCCTGAGCGATAGCGAGAAACGCCTCGGCCCGATCCCGATCTTTCTGGGCCCGCGCAAAATCGGCGCTGTCCTTCTCGTGCTCGGACAGCCGCTGCTCGGCGTCCGCCAGCTGCTCTTTCAGCTTGCCGGCATCGAGATCCTCGGGGGCGATCGCCTCCTCGACCAGGAGCCGGGCGCGGTTGCCGAACATCTGCAGCCAGCCGTGGGCCTGGGCGTAGCGCACGGTCTCGGAGTCGGAGACGTGCAGGCGCAGCTCGGTCGGCCGCAGTGCCGCCAGCAACGGCGCGTGGTTGGCGAGGATGCCGATTTCGCCGACCTCGGTGCGGGTCGAGACCTGCTGAACCTCGCCCTCGAAGACCTCCCCCTCCGGGGTCAGGACCTCGACGTCGAGTTTGTGGTCGGCAGCCATCGCAGCGTCCTAGGCGGCAGCGGCGGACTTGGCGTTCTCGGTGACCTGGTCGATCGAGCCCTGCATGTAGAAGGCGCCCTCGGAGAGGTCGTCGTGCTCGCCGTCGAGGATCTCGCGGAAGCCGCGGACCGTCTCCGCCACGGGCACGTACTCGCCGGTGCGTCCCGTGAACTGTTCGGCGACGAAGAACGGCTGCGAGAGGAAGCGCTCGATCTTGCGGGCGCGGGAGACCGTCTGACGGTCCTCGTCGGAGAGCTCGTCGATCCCGAGGATGGCGATGATGTCCTGCAGCTCCTTGTAGCGCTGCAGGACCTCCTGGACGTCGGTCGCGGTGCGGTAGTGCTCGTCGCCGACGACGTCCGGCTTGAGGATCGTCGAGGTCGAGTCGAGCGGATCGACCGCCGGGTAGATCCCTTTCTCGGAGATCGAGCGCGAGAGCGCCGTGGTCGCGTTGAGGTGGGCAAACACCGAGGCCGGGGCCGGGTCGGTGTAGTCGTCGGCGGGGACGTAGACCGCCTGGATCGAGGTCACCGAGCCGCGGTCGGTCGAGGTGATTCGCTCCTGCAGGCCGCCCATCTCGGTCTCCAGCGTCGGCTGGTAGCCGACCGCCGAGGGCATGCGCCCGAGCAGGGCCGAGACCTCGGAGCCCGCCTGGACGAAGCGGAAGATGTTGTCGATGAACAGAAGCACGTCCTGTCCGCCCTGCTCGCGGTAGTACTCGGCCATGGTCAGGCCGGAGAGAGCGACGCGGAGTCGGGCTCCGGGCGGCTCGTTCATCTGACCGAAGACGAGCATCGTCTTCTCGAGCACGCCCGACTCTTTCATCTCGAGCCAGAGGTCGTTGCCCTCGCGCGAGCGCTCGCCGACGCCGACGAAGGCGGAGAGGCCGGAGTGCTCCTCGGCGATGTTGCGGATGAGCTCCTGGATCAGCACGGTCTTGCCGACGCCGGCGCCGCCGAACAGCCCGACCTTGCCGCCTTTGGCGTAGGGCGCGAGCAGGTCGATGACCTTGATCCCGGTCTCGAGCATCTCCTGGGTCGGCGTCAGGTCGGAGGCCTTGGGGGCCGGGCGGTGGATCGGCCAGCGCTCACCCTCCGCGAGCTCCGGGCCGTTGTCTATCGGATCGCCGAGCAGGTTGAAGATGCGGCCGAGGGTCGCGTCGCCGACCGGGACCGTGATCGGACCGCCGGTGTCGGTGACCTTGGCGCCGCGCTGGATGCCGTCGGTCGCGTCCATCGCTACCGCGCGCACGCGGTCGTCGCCGAGGTGCTGCTGCACCTCGCAGACGAGCTGCACCGTTTCGCCGTCGCTGTCACTGGTCTCGATCGTTACCGCCGAGTAGATCTCCGGCAGCTGGTCGGGGAAGACGGCGTCGATGACCACGCCGGTCACCTGCTCGACTCGACCTACATTCGTTCCGTTGCTTCCGTTGCTCTCAGCCATTGGTTCCTTTTCTCGTCTGCAAACTGTGTCGTCGCCTAACCGAGGGCCTCGGCCCCGGCGACGACCTCCAAGATCTGCTGCGTGATCTCCGACTGACGGACCCGGTTCATTTCGAGCGTCAAGTCATCCATGATCGTTTCGGCGTTCTCCGCGGCGTTGCGCATCGCGGTCATCCGCGCTCCAAGCTCCGAAGCGGCGGACTCGAGCAATGCCCGGTAGACGGAGATCGTCACGTACTCGGGGATCAGCCGGGCGAGGAGATCCTCGGGCTCGGGCTCGAATTCCCACTGCGAGCGGCTCTGGCCACCCTCCGTCCCGGTCTCCTCCTCGGCCTCCGCCTCCTGCTCCGCCCCCTCGCCGGTCACCTCCGCCTGCTGCAGCGGCAGCAGGGTCTGGCGCCAGACGTGCTGGGTCAGCGGCGAGACGAAGCGGTTGTAGATCAGTTCGACCCGGTCGACGTCCTCTTCGACGTAGCGGGCGGTCATCTCCTCGCCGATTTCACGCGCGTTGGCGAAGGCGGGACGGTCAGTGAAGCCGATGTAGGAGCCGGCGATCTCCTGTTTGCGGAAGGTCAATGCGGAGACGCCCTTGCGGCCGACCACGGAGAAGGTGGGCTCGGCCCCCTCGCTGCGCACCCGGGCTGCCGTCCGCATGCCCTCGCGGATGATGTTGGAGTTGAAAGCGCCGGCGAGGCCGCGGTCGCCCGTGACGAGGACGATCCCGACCCGCTTCACGTCCTCGCGCTCGATCATGACCGGGACCCGCGGAATGCCGCCGGCCCGCTCGGAGGCCTGGCGGGTCAGCTTGCGCATCCCCTCCGCGTAGGGCCGCAGGTGGTCGATCCGCTGTTCGGCGCGCCGCAACCGCGCCGCGGCGACCATCTCCATCGCCCGCGTGATCTTGTTGATGTTCTTGATCGACGCGATGCGATTCTTGACTTCCTTCTGGCTGGCCATGACGGAACCCGGACCTGACTAGGCCGCGGTCGCCTCCTCGGTGCGCGCCGGTGCCTCGCGCTCCTCTTTCGACTTGACCCGGTCCGACTCGCCCGCCTCGAGCGCATCGCCGTGCTCGTCGAAGTCGGCGCCGAAATCGTCGACGAAGTCGGCGATCGCCTTGCCCAGCTCCTCCTCGTCTGCCTCCTCGAGCTTGCCGCTCTCTTCGATCCGCTTCAGCAGCTCCGCCTTCTCGGTGTGCAGGCGGACCCGCAGGTCGGCGAGGAACTCGCCGACGCGCTCGACTTTGATCCGGTCCAGGTAACCGCCCGTGCCGGAGTAGATGGAGGCGACCTGGTCGCCGACGCTGAGGGGCTCGCGCTCTTTCTGTTTGAGCAGCTCGACCAGCCGTTCGCCGCGGGTCAGCGCCTTCTGGGTCTCGGCGTCGAGCTCGGAGCCGAACTGGGCGAAGGCCTCGAGGTCGCGGTACTGGGAGAGGTCGAGGCGCAGTTTTCCGGCAACCTTCTTCATCGCCTTGGTCTGCGCGTTACCGCCGACCCGGGAGACCGAGATGCCGACGTTGATCGCCGGCCGCACGCCGGAGAAGAACAGATCGGACTCGAGGAAGATCTGCCCGTCGGTGATCGAGATCACGTTGGTCGGGATGTAGGCGGAGACGTCGGAGGCCTGGGTCTCGATGATCGGCAGCGCCGTCAGCGAACCGCCGCCGAGCTCGTCGTTGAGCTTGACCGCGCGCTCCAGCAGCCGCGAGTGCAGGTAGAAGACGTCGCCCGGGTAGGCCTCGCGACCCGGCGGGCGCCGCAGCAGCAGCGACATCTGGCGATACGCCGAAGCGTGTTTGGTGAGGTCGTCGTAGACGCAGAGGGCGGCTTTGCCGTTGTAGAGGAAGTGCTCGCCCATCGCGCAGCCCGCGTAGGGGGCGATGTACTTGATCGGAGCGGCCTCGTCGGCGGGGGCGGCGACGATGATCGTGTTCTCCATCGCCCCGTTCTCCTCCAGCGTCTCCTTCAGCTGGACCACAGTGGACATCCGCTGCCCGATCGCGACGTAGATGCAGATCAGGTCCTTGTCCTTGTTGTTGATGATCGTGTCGATCGCGATCGCCGTCTTGCCGGTCTGGCGGTCGCCGATGATCAGCTCTCGCTGGCCACGGCCGATCGGGATCATCCCGTCGATCGACATCAGGCCGGTCTGGACGGGTTCCTCGACCGGCTGGCGCTCGACCACGCCGGGCGCTTTGAACTCGGCCGGGCGGGTCTCGGTGGTGGCGACCTCGCCGCGGTTGTCGAGCGGGCGGCCGAGCGGGTCGACCATGCGGCCGAGCAGCTCCGGGCCGACCGGAATCTCGAGCAGGTGACCGGTGCGCTTGACCGTGTCGCCCTCGACGATCTTTTCCCACTCGCCGAACAGCACGGCGCCGACGTTGTCGGCCTCGAGGTTCAGGGCCAAACCGGTGACGCCGTGCGGCAGGTCGAGCATCTCCAACGCCATCACGTTGTCGAGGCCATGGATGCGGGCGATCCCGTCCGCCACCGAGAGGATGGTGCCCACCTCGGTGAGGTCGGCGGAGTCGGTCTCCAACCCCTCGATTCGCTCCCGCAGAATGCTTGCGATCTCGTCCGGCTTGATCTCCATCGGGTGCTAGCTCCTCCTTACGCCGCGCTCGCGACGGTCTTTCGAAGTTTCTCCAGGCGACTGCGGATGCTCGCGTCCAGGACCATGTTGCCGACCTGCAGGACGATGCCGCCGAGGATGTCGTTGTCGACGCGACTGGACAGCTCGACCCCCTCGCCGGTCTGGCGTTCGACCTCTTCGCCGATCCGCTTGACCACGGCTTCGTCGAGGTCGACGGCGCTGGTGACGGTGACGTCGAGGCGGCGGTTCTCCTTCTTCCAGAGCTCGTCGAACTCGCGGCGGATGCGGAAGATCTCCGGCATCCGGTGCTTCTCGATCAACAGCTCGAGGAAATTCGTCAACTCCGGCTCAGCGCCGGAGATCGCCCGCCCCAGGCCCTCCCGCTTGTCGGCGGAAGAGAGGTAGGGACTGAACAGGAACACCTGCAGTTCCTGGTTGCGGTCGACCGCGTCGGCGAACTGACCCAGCTGCGACTGCAGCGAGTCGAGCTTGCCTTTGTCCTTGCCCGCCTCGAAGAGGGCATCGGCGTATACGTGGGCGACCTCGGGCATCTAGTTCTTCTCCGCCCCCGAGAGCGAGGAGAAGTCGACCTCGGCGAGGGCCTCCTCGACGAGCCGCTTCTGGTCCTCGCCGGAGAGGCTCTTGCGGGTGACCTTCTCGGTCGCCAGCACGGTCAGATCGGCGACCTCGCCGCGAATCTGCTCCAGGGAACGCCGGGTCTCGGCTTCGATGTCGCGCTTCGCCTGGGAGACCAGCTCCTCGCGTTTCTCGCGGCCCGCCGCCGTGGCCTCGGCCTCGGCGGTCTCGGCCGCTTTGCGGGCGCGGGCCATGATGTCGTCGGCCTGCTCACGGGCCTCGGCCAGTCGCCCGCGGTACTCGGTCAGCAGCTCGTCGGATTCGCGGCGCTGCCGCTCGGCCGCGTCGAGCGACTCGGCGATCGTCTTCGCCCGTTTGTCCAGGGCCTCCTGGATTTTCGGGAAGGCGAGCTTGCTGAGGACCCACATCGTGAACCCGAACAGCACCAGGGTCCAGATCATCAGACCCAGGCCCGGGGAGACGAGGAAGCTGCCACCGCCTTCCTCGCCGTGCGCCTCTGCCGCCAGCGGAACTATGTAGCCGAGCAGCTCCATCTGCCTAGAGGAAGAAGGCGATGAGGCCGAAGATGAACGTGTAGAAGGCCACGGCCTCGGTCAGCGCGAAGCCGAGCCAGCGGATGCTCTGGAGCTCGTCTTTCATCTCGGGCTGGCGGGCGACCGACTCGATCTCCTTACCGAAGATGAAGCCGATGCCGATGCCGGCGCCGATCGAGCCGAGGCCCGCACCGACACCGAGGGCGATTGCCTTGCCGGCAGCTTCCACGCCTTCGTCAGAGACGGCGGCGACGACAGGGGACAGGTCCATTTGAAAAGTGCTCCTTTTCTAGTGACTGGCGGAGGTAGCTCCGCCGAGGTAGATGGCAGTGAGGGTCGAGAAGATAAATGCCTGCAGGGTCGCGATCAGGCCGACCTCGAGGATGAAGAAGAAGAAGGCGAGGGGGAAGGTGAGGGCTCCCAGCGCCGCGATCCCGAGCAGGACCGCGAGCCCGCCGCCCATGAAGAGCAGCAGCAGGTGGCCGGCGAGGATGTTGGCGAAAAGCCGGACGGAGAGGGAGATCAGGCGGGCGAAGTGCGAGATCGCCTCGATGATGAAGATGAAGCCCTTGGCGGCCGGGTTCATGTCCTCCAGGCCCGGCGGCAACCAGCTGGCGAGGTACTTGAAGAGGCCCTTGGCCCTGATCCCCTCGACGTGGTAGGAGACCCAGACGACCAGGGTCAGGACCAGCGGGATCGAGAGGTTGGCGGTGGCGGCGTAGATCGCGAAAGAGGGGATTTCGAGCCCGAAGACGTTGACCGTGTGCTCGGTGTTGGTCGGCAGCGGAATGAACCCGATCATGTTCGAGAACCAGATCCAGAAGAAGAGGGCGGCGAGGAAGGGGAACCATTTACGCGCCATCTCCTTGTCCAGGCTGCCGCCGGCGATCGTGTTTTTGGTCATGTCGTAGGCGACCTCGATCGCGGTCTGGGTGCGGTTCGGCTTCTGCTGCATCCGCTTGGCGATCCAGACCATCACCCCGATCGTCAGGACGCTGGCAAGGAGCAGGTAGAAGACCGCCTTGTTGATGCTCATGTCGATGCCGGCAATGTGGATCGAGACCCACGGTTCGAGTTTGAACTCGTTCTGGGGCTGGAAATCTTCGTTTTTGCCCGAGCTGCCGAAGATCAGGAACATCAGGATCGCTACCGCGAAGTAGGCGCCGAGGCCGATGAAGACCTTGGCTTTGGTGCTGAGGCCGTTCTTGACGGCGTCGTCAGCAGCGAGCTCGACCGCCTCCGCGGTCGCCGGGGCTCCCTTCTCGGCCACTATGCCCCCTGTCCCTCGGGCTCGCCGAAGAGGTGAGCCAGCCCCTGCGCGGCGAAGGAAATCGTGAACAGGACCAAGACCAGGACCGCGGCGGCGAGGCCGGCTTCACGTTCGCCAAGCAGGCCGACCAGAAGGACCGCGGTCGCCATCAGCCAGACGCGGGCGAGCGTGGTCGCGCCGACGATGCCCATCGCCTTCTGGCGGTTGCCGGCCTTGAGCTCCTCCTGGGAGCGCTTGGCGGCCACCATCTGGATCCCGCGCTGGGCCAGCCAGGCGGCGGCGCCGACCGCGTAACCGAGCATGGGCAGCCCGCCCAGCAGAAAGACTGCGAGAGCGACGGCCAGCAGCAGTAGGTCGACGTACTTGGGAGGAGACATAATCAGGAAAGGCTGAAAAACATTGCCCGGCTCGGGCGAGCGGGCGGACTGGCGACTATATCCGAACCACCCCGGGAATGGCTTTGTGAAGCCACTTCGTGAGGGTTGCCACTACCCCGGCGGGTCCAGCTCGATCGCCTCGAACTCACCCGTCTCCGGGTTTATCCGCCCCCGGCGCAGCTTCAGGATCTCCAGCACGTAGACCAGGTAGACGCTGGCGGCGAGCGCCGCGATCAGCAATACCGCCATCACCGCGGTCCAGAGCACGTCGAAATGCCCGTGGTTGTCGCTGTAGGGGACAAAGCGCAGGGCCAGCGCCAGCGCCGCCATCACCAGGGTCCAGGCGTAAAGATAGGCGACCGTGCGCCGCTGCGAGAAGCCGATGTTGGCCATGCGGTGGTGGAAGTGCCAGCTGTCCGCCTGGTAGATCGGCTGGCGGTATTTGAGCCGCTTGGCGACGACGAAGCCGGTATCGAGGATCGGCACCGCGAGCACGATCAGCGGGAAGGCGAGGGCGATCACCGCGTTCGTCTTCAGCGCCCCCTGAACCGAGGCGGTCGCGAGCAGGAAGCCGAGCAGGTTGGAGCCGGTGTCCCCCATGAAGCTGGAGGCAGGCGGGAAGCCGTGGCGGAGGAAGCCGAGCGCGGCGCCGGCGGTCAATGCCGCCAGCACCCCGGCGGCGTTGCGTTCGAGCGAGAGCGCGATCGCGGCGAGCGTGATCGCGGCGATCGTGCAGACGCCGGCGGCGAGCCCGTCGACGCCGTCGAGGAAATTGATCACGTTGACCACGGCGACGATCCCCAGCACCGTCAGCGGGTAGGCGAGCCAGCCGAGCTCGAAGCCGCCGACGAAGGGCAACGTGAGGTTGTCGACGCGGACGCCGGCCAGGACCGGGATCAGCGCCGCGCCGATCTGGCCGAGCAGCTTCGGCAGCGCGGAGACGCCGCGGACGTCGTCGATGACCCCGACCGCGGCGATCGCCACCGCGCCGATCAGGATCGAGTGGCTCTGGCCGTCGCCGGGGAGCCAGATCCAGCCGGCCGCCTCGACCGCGACCAGGATTGCCAGGCCGGAGAGGCGCGGCATCGGTTTGTCGTGCAGCCCGCGCGGCTTCGGCATGTCGATCGCGCCGACCCGGAAGGCCAGCTTCTCGGCGTAGGGAACGAGCAGCCAGGCGATCGCCGCGGCGGCGATGAAGGCGAGGACGGCGTCGGTGGTCGTCGGGCCCATGCTCAGTGCGCCCGGGGGGAGGAAACGGGCCGGTTCAGGCTACTTGGAGGGGCGGGCGGCGGCGAGTGCGCCCTCGACCAGGACGGCGGCATCGCGGGGGTCGCGGACCCCCGGCTCGGAGGTCCGCTTGCGCAGC
The DNA here is from genome assembly GCA_963735255.1 of uncultured Solirubrobacterales bacterium. Lineage (GTDB taxonomy): Bacteria > Actinomycetota > Thermoleophilia > Solirubrobacterales > 70-9 > VAYN01. The sequence continues at coordinate 31,012 of CAVTKC010000003.1, forward strand.
TGCAAGGCCGCCGGGTCCTCGAGCACCCGCAGCCGCCCTGCCTCGATCAACGTCTCGTCGACCCCGCCCATGCGTCCGGTGAAGGTGGTGAAGACGGGGGTGCCGAGGGCGACGGCCTCGCGGTTCATCGTCCCCCCCGCGCTGACCACGAGGTCGGCGTAGGCGATCAGGCTCTGGGCGTCGATCGCCCGCTCGGGGACGATCAGGCTGGCGGCGGCGAGCGCCCGCACCGCCTCCCCCTGGGCAGCGGTGCGCGGGATCACCACGGCCTGCGCCTCCGGCGCCGCCGCGAGCCGGTCGATCGTCGCCCCGTAGAGGTCGTTGCGCGCGTGGTACTCGGAGGTCTCCGGCGGCGGCCGCACGACCACGAGCACCTTCTCGCGATCGAGCCCGAGCTCACCGAGCACGGCCGGATCCGGCTCGAACCCGTTCAGGTAGTACTCCTCCTTCAGCCCCGGGTAGCGGACCAGCTTCTTCCCCTTGACCCCGAGCTTGGCCATGCGATCGAGCGGAATCGTCTCCGGCACCAGCACCCGCCGCGCCAACCGAAAGGCGATCTGCCGCTGCAACTGCGCGAACTCGTAGTCCTGCATCTGCACCGACGGGACCCGGAAACACGCCGAGACCAACGCAAGATCGACCGACCCGTGCGCGATCGCCAGCTGCGGCCGCCGCTCCCAGACAATCCGCGCAAGCCGCGCCGACCGCCCCCCGAGCGCCCGCACCTTCCCGAACTTGGAACCGCCCCCGTGCTCACCGACGACCGTGTGCTCCATCCCAAGCCGGTCGAGAATCCCAACGGTCTGCCCGTACTCCCGCGCGGTGATGAACACCTCGTGCCCATCGGCTTCCAGCCGCTCGACAATCGGCCTCAGCACCAATGGGTGCGCGGCGGCGGTGCAATCGACCCAAACCAGCATCGGGCGACCCTAGCTATCGAAGGCGCCTCGAACCCTCGAGGATGGAGAGCCCCTAAACCGCGCTGGGCGTCAACTGCGGATACAACGGATACCGATCCATTAAAGCCCCGGTCCGGTCGCCCAGTTCCGCCTTCTGCGCCTCGAAGTCATCCCCAAGCGCGCCGGCGATAACCGCGGCGATCTCGCGCATGTCGTCCTCGCCCATCCCCCGCGTGGTCAGCGCCGGCGTCCCGATCCGCAATCCGGACGGGTTCATCGGCGGCCGCGGGTCGAACGGGATCGCGTTGCGGTTGACGGTGATCCCGACCTCATCGAGCCGGTCCTCGGCCGCCTGCCCGTCGAGCCCGGTCGGGGTCAGGTCGACCAGGACCAGGTGCACGTCGGTGCCGCCGGTGAGAACCGGGATGCCGTCGGCTTCGAGGCCGGCGGCAAATGCCTGGGCGTTGGCGATCGTCTGCCGCTGGCGCGCGGCGAACTGCTCGCTGGCGGCGATCTTCAACGCCACCGCCTTGGCGGCGATGGTGTGCATCAGCGGACCACCCTGCTGACCCGGGAAAATCGCTTTGTCGACCGCTTTCGCGTGCTCCTCGCGGCAGAGGATCATGCCGCTGCGCGGGCCGCAGAGGGTCTTGTGGATCGTCGTCGTGACCACGTCGGCGTGCGGGACCGGGTTCGGGTGCTCACCGGCGGCGACGAGCCCGGCGAAGTGGGCCATGTCGACCATCAGCTTCGCCCCGACCGAGTCGGCGATCTCGCGGAAGGCGGCGAAGTCGAGCTGGCGCGGGTAGGCGGACCAACCGGCGACGATCAGCGCCGGCTTGTGCGCCGCGGCCAACTGCGCGACCTCGTCCATGTCGACCCGCAGGTCGTCGCGACGCACGTGGTAGGGGACCGGGTTGTAGAGCTTGCCGGAGACGTTCAGCTTCATCCCGTGGCTGAGATGGCCGCCGTGGTCGAGGGCGAGGCCGAGAATCGTGTCGCCGGGCTCGATCAATGCCATGTAGGCGGCGTTGTTGGCCTGGGCGCCGGCGTGGGCCTGGACGTTGGCGTGGTCGGCGCCGAACAGCTCCTTGGCGCGGGCGATGGCCAGCTCCTCGGCGACGTCGACCTCCTCGCAACCGCCGTAATAGCGGCGGCCCGGGTAGCCCTCGGCGTACTTGTTGGTCAACACGGAGCCGACCGCGTCGAGCACCGCCTGCGGCACGAAGTTCTCCGAGGCGATCATCTCCAGGGTGCGCTGCTGGCGGCGCAACTCGCCGTCGAGGACGGCGCCGATCTCGGGATCGACCTCGGCCAGCGGCGCGGTTTGGAAGTTCTCGGGCAGCTCGCTCATCGGTCGGTCGACCATAGCAACGGCCCGGGATATTCTGGCCGGGTGAGAGCACGCCTGACCGCACTCGCGCTGATCCTCGCCACCGGACTGCTCACCGCCGGCTCCGCCGCCGCGGAGGAGAACCCCTGCACCGAGCCCGAAGCCCCGGAGCTGCTCTGCCCGAACCTGCGAATCGGCCCGCCGACCGACCTCTACGTCCAGGACGGCTACGGCCGCCGCCTGTTGCGGGCGACCAGCGACGTGCGCAGCCGCGGTCGCGGCCCGATCGAGGTGCGGGGCCGGCGCAACGGCCGCCGCTCGATGCGCACGACCCAGCGGATCTACCGTGTCGGCGGCGGCCACCTCACCGTGCCCAGCGCCGCCACCCTGCGCTTCACCGACGTCGGCGCCTACTTCGGCGGCGCCTACTGGAAGGTCCACCAGCTGGCCCGCTTCGAGCTGCGGCGGGCGACGCCGAGCGGCGAGCTCGGCGAGGTCGTCCGCACCAGCCCCAAGCTCAACTACTGCCTGCGTGACCTCGAGCGCACCCGCGCCGGCCGCCGCTCTCCCGACAACCGCCACTACCCCGGCTGCAACCAGAACCCGTTCCGCAAGCGCGTCACCCTCGGCACCTCGGTCGGCTGGTCGGACATCTACCCGGCCGACTACGACAAGCAGTACATCGACGTCGCCGGCCTGCGCGGCTGCTTCGCCTTCGTCATGACCGTCGATCCGGAGAACCTGCTGTTCGAGTCCGACGAGGACGACAACAGCTCCCGCCGCCTTGTCCGCCTGCCCTTCCGCGCCGACGCCGGCTGCTAGCCGAGCCCGACCGATTCGAGCACGCTCGCCAGATCCCCGGCGGAGAGGGCACCGTCGCGGACCACCTCCCAGCTGCCGTCCTCCTCGATCGTGGCGATGTCGACCACGGTCGAGGGCAATCCCGGCAGGGTGCCGGCGTCGATCACCAGATCGACGCGATCGAGGATCTCCGCCGGCACCTGCTCGACGCTGGCCGGAGCGAAGCGGCCGCTGAGGTTGGCCGAGGTCTGGAAGACCGGGCACATGGCGCCGGCCAGCGGCCCCGAGATGAGACGGATGCCGAGGCGGTCGATGTCTTCGCGACAGGCGAGCGGGTAGCGGTGTCCGTGGTTGGCGACGATCAGCGTCACCGGTCCCGGCATCAGAGCGCTGACCGCGGCGGCGGTGCGCGGGCCGAGGCCGGCGACGAGCTCGCGCATCGCCAGCGGCGAGAAGTACATCACCGCCGAGGATTTGCCCTCGTCGCGGCCCTTGAGGCGGTGGATGCGCGCGATCGCGGTCGCTTCGAGGGGATCGCAGGCGAGACCGTAGAGCCCGTCAGAGGGGAAGACCGCGACGCCGCCGGCGGCAATGCAGGTCTCCAATGCCTTGCGGGTAACCGAGGCAGCGCCGGCCTCGACCGCGACGATTTGCGGCCCGCCGCTCATCGCTCTCCCACCACGACGCGCTCGATCCCGGCCAGGTCGCGGCGGCTCTCCGTCCGCGCGTAGCCGGCCTCGCGCAGCAGCTCGGCGACCGCGGGCGCCTGCCCCACCCCCAGCTCCAGCGCGAGCGCAGCCCTTGGCTCGGCCGCCTCGCGAACGCCCTCCGCCACCAGAGCCCGGATCGCGTCGAGCCCATCGGCACCGGCGAGCAGCGCCTCGCGCGGCTCCCACTGGGTGACCTCGGGCTGCAGCGAGGCCCAATCGCGCTCGGCGACGTAGGGCAGGTTGGCGACGATCAGGTCGAAGCTCTCGGCTGCCGGCAGCGAGCCTGGAAGGAAGCGGACGCGGTCGGCGAAGCCGAGGCGCTCGGCGTTGGCGCGGGCGACGTCCAAAGCCGCCGCCGAAGTGTCGGTCGCGGTCACCTCGCAACTCGGAAGCTCGTCGGCGACAGCGAGGGCGATCGCGCCGGAGCCGGTACCGACGTCGAGCAGTCGCCGCGGTGCCCGCTCGAGCGCGAGTTCGACCAGCAGCTCGGTCTCCGGCCGCGGCACCAGCACCCGCCGGTCGACGGCGAGATCGAGATTGCGGAAGCCCTTGCGGCCGACGATGTAGGCGACCGGCTCGCGCCGCAGTCGCCGCCGCACCATCTCCCCGAACAGCCGGGCGGCCGGCGGCGCAACCTCCGCCCGCGGATCGGCAGCCAGAGTCGCCCGGTCGTTCCCGGTCGCCTCGGCCAACAGCACTTCAGCGTCCAGCCGGGGATCGGCAATCCCGACCGCCCGCAATGCATCCGTGGCGGCGTCCAAAGCCTGTCTAGAGCTACTGGCGCGCGTCGTCAGATTCACGTCAGGCGACCGCGGCGGCCTCGAGCCGCTGTCGCTTCTCCTCGGCCGCCAACGCGTCGGTGAACTCGGAGAGCTCGCCACCGAGCACGCCATCGAGGTTGTGCGAGGTCAGCTTGATCCGGTGGTCGGTGACCCGGCCCTGGGGGAAGTTGTAGGTGCGGACCTTCTCCGAGCGCTCGCCGCTGCCGACCTGGGCCTTGCGCTCGGAGGCGATCTTCGCCTGCTGTTCGGCCAACTGGCGCTCGTAGAGCCGCGCCCGCAGCACCCGCATCGCCCGATCCTTGTTCTGCAGTTGCGACTTCTCGTCCTGCATCGAGACGACGATCCCGGTCGGTTTATGGGTGATCCGCACCGCCGAGTCGGTCGTGTTGACCGACTGCCCGCCGGGCCCCGAGGAGCGGTAGACGTCGATCTGGAGGTCGTTCTGATCGACCTCGACCTCGACCTCCTCGGCCTCCGGCAGCACCGCGATCGTCGCCGTCGAGGTGTGGATGCGACCCTGGGACTCGGTCTCCGGCACCCGCTGCACCCGGTGCGTCCCGCCCTCGAACTTGAAGACGGAGTAGGCGCCGTCGCCCTTGACGCCGAGGGTCACGTCCTTGAAGCCGCCGACCTCGGAGATCGACTGCGACAGAACCTCGGTCGCGAAGCCACGCTCCTCGGCGTAGCGGGTGAGCATCTTGTAGAGGTCGCCGGCAAAGAGAGCGGCCTCGTCGCCGCCGGTCCCGGCGCGGATCTCGACGATCACGTTCTTGTCGTCGTTGGGGTCCCGCTCGACCATCGCCAGCCGGATCTCCTCTTCCAGCTCGGCTAGCCGCGCCGGCGCCTCCTCGACCACCGTGCGCAGCTCCTCGTCCTCACCCTCCTCGAGCAGCTCCCGCGCCCCTTCGAGGTCGTCCTTCAAGGTCATGTACTCGACCGCGAGCTCACGCGCCGGCTGCAGATCCCGGTACTCCCGCCCAACCTCCGCATACCGCTCCCGGTCCCCGATCACCGCCGGGTCCGACATCTGCTCCTCGAGCTCCGAAAACCGCGCCCGAATCTGCTCCACGAGTTGCTCGATCATCGCCAACAACCCTAGACGGCTGCAAACCAAGCAGGTCGGGGGACGCAGGGAGGGAGACAAGGGGAGCGCACTCCGGTGCGTGACCCGCGGTCGACCGACCGAGGACCCGAGATGCGCCGGTTTGCAGCCGTCTAAGCGACGATCTCGATGTGCTGCTGCTTTGCCGCGTCCTCGGGCGTCTCGCGCGCCAGGACCGCGTTCAGCGAGGCGATCGCCACCGCCAACTGCTCTTCGTCGGGCTCGCGGGTGGTCAGGTTCTGCAGCATCAGCCCCGGCCACATCACCGCCCGCACCCAGCGTTTGCTGCGGTTTTTGCCCGCCCACTTGATCACCTCATAGGAGAGGCCGGCGATCAGCGGGATGCCGAGGATCCGCGAGAGCACCAGCCAGTACCAGGCGGGCAGCCCGATCGGGGCGAAGACGAAGATCGCCAGCACCATCACGATCAACAGGAAGCTGGTCCCGCAGCGCGGGTGCAGGCGCGAGTAGAGCTTGGCCCGCGAGGGGATCAGCTCGTCTTCGGCCTCGTAGCAGGAGATCGTCTTGTGCTCGGCCCCGTGGTACTCGAAGACCCGCCGCAGGTCCGGCATTTTGCTGATCGCGAGGATGTAGCCGATGAAGATCGCGGTGCGCAGGATCCCCTCGACCAGCCAGAAGAGGAAGGGCGAGCCGAGCTGGTCCTTGATCAGGCTGGTCAAGCCGACCGGGACGACGAAGAAGAGGCCGACCGAGAGGGCCAGGGAGAGGGCGATCGTCAAGCCCCAGATCCAGCCGCCGATCTCTTCCTTCTCGCCCTCGTCGTCGTCCTCCATCTGGGCGTTGGCGGAGATCGCCAATGCCTTGAAGCCGATCTTCATCGACTCCCCCAGGGCGACGACGCCACGGAGGATCGGCAGCCGCCAGAGCCGGTGGCGCTGGGCCCAGGGGACCAGCGTGTCGGACTCGATCTCGATCGCGCCCTCGGGAGTGCGCACGGCAACGGCCCAGACCGCGACGCCCCGCATCATCACGCCCTCCAGCACCGCCTGGCCACCGACCGGCGCGTCGCGCTTGGCGACCAGCGCCCCGTCGGGCATGCGAACAGGGTCTCCCCCGTTACCGGAGGAGACAGGGGGTGCTTGCGCCGAGCCCACTGGCGGGCTCACGGGTTACTTCCCGGCCCGGTGCTTGGCGGCGCGGCGCTGGAAGCGCTCGACGCGGCCACCGGTGTCGACCAGCTTTTGCTTGCCGGTGTAGAACGGGTGGCACTCGGAGCAGAGCTCGACATGCAGGTCGTCCTTGGTCGACCGCGTGAAGAACTGGTTGCCGCACGAGCAGTGCACGTTGGCAAGCGTGTAATCGGGGTGGATTCCTGCCTTCATTCTTCCTTCAGTCTAGAGAACTGGTCAAGCCGTGCCGATACCTCCCTGATGGAGGCACACGCCACCGCAACCGGAGCCGCCCGCCACTCGGTCCTGCGCACCGTGATCGGGATCGTGCTGTTCGGCGGCACCGCCCTGATCGTCATCGGCGATTGGCTCGGGATCGGCGGCGCCGGCTTCACCGACTTTCTCAATGGACCTCTGTACGACGCGGTCGTGGTCTCCGCCGGATTCGCCTGCCTGCTCAAAGCCGACGGGGCCGGCCGCGAGCGCAATGCCTGGCTGGCGCTCTCCGCGGCGATCCTCTTCTGGGGGGCATCCGAGATCTACTGGACCGCGGTCCTCCTCAACGACCCCTCGCCGCCCTACCCCTCGCCGGCGGACATCGGCTACCTCGCCTTCTACCCGCTGGCCGCGGCCGGGGTCGTGCTGCTGGTCCGCGCCCGCGCCCGCGAGCTCGACTGGCGACTGTGGATGGACGGGCTGATCGCGGCGCTGGGCACGGCCGCCCTCGGGGCCGCGCTGGTGTTCGAGTTCGTCGCCGATCACGCCGAGGGGGCGCCGCTGCAGGTCGCGACGACGCTCGCCTATCCGGTCGGCGACATCCTGATGCTGGCGCTGATCGTCGGCGTCATCGCCTTGACCCGCTGGCGCCCGGGAAAGACCTGGTCGCTGCTGCTGGCGGGGCTCGCCCTGCTCGCCGTCGCCGATGTCGCCTACACCCTGCAGTCGACCGACGCCAGCCTCCCCGCCGGCGACTGGATCGAACCGATCTACCTGCTCGCCGCGGCCTGTCTCGGGGCCGAGGGCTGGCAGGAGCGGGCGGACACGATCCAGCCGATGGCTCGTTTCGACGGCTGGCGCGAGCTGATGATCCCCGCCCTCTTCGCGACGGTGATGATCGCCCTCTTCGCGATGCAGTACTTCGATCACGCGTCGGGGCTGACCACCGCGCTCTGGGCGGCAACCCTGATCGCGATCATCGCCCGGCTCGGGATCAGCGTCCGCGAGAACAAGCGCCTGCTGGAGCAGGTGCGGACCGACCCCTTGACCGGGCTCGGCAACCAGGGCCGGATGCAGGTCGACCTCGGCGCCAGCTGTGGTCGCGCCAAGGAGGAACCGGCAACCCTGGTGCTGCTCGACCTCAACGGTTTCAAGCGCTACAACGACACCTTCGGCCACCCCGCCGGCGACAAGATCCTCACCCAGCTCGGGCGCCAGCTGAGGGAGGCAGTCGGGGAGAACGGCCAGGCCTACCGGATCGGCGGCGACGAGTTCGCGGTCCTCGCCGCCGGCGGCGCGGCCGCGCAAGAGGAGATGACGAAGCGGGCCGCCGAAGCGCTGACCGCGCGCGGCAAGGGCTTCGAGCTGCAACGCCGCCTGGGGCACGGTCGCGATCCCCGGCGAAGCGGACACCCCGGCGGCGGCGATGCAGCTGGCCGACGTGCGGATGTACGCGCAGAAGGAGTCGCGGCGCGGGTCGCGGCCGGAGCAAATCGAGATCCGGCGCGACGACGATCCGGTCCGTTTAAGCGGCGCCCGCGACGGCGAAGCTCTCGAGCAGGGTCAGTAGGACCTCGCTCACCTCGGCCCGGTCGCCGGGGTCCTCGGTCCGCGCCACCAGCATCGCCGCCTCGTCCAGCGCCCCCAGCAGCAGGTGCGCCATCGGTCGTACCGGCAGGTCGCGGATCTCGCCCGCCTCGATCGCCGCCGCCAGGCTCGCCTCGATCAGACCGAGCCCATTGGCGGCGCCGATCTCGCGCCAGCGATCCCAACCGAGCACCGCGGGCGCATCGTGCAGGGCGATCTGGCGCAGCTCCGGCTCCGCGCACTCGTCGAGGAAGGCCTCGATCCCGGCCTTCATCGCCTGCAATGGGCTTTCCAGCTCCGACCCGAGGACGATCCGCGCCACCCGCTCGGTCGATTCCGTCTCGAGCTGCTCGTAGGCGGCGTCGAGCAGGCCCGACTTGCCGCCGAAGTGGTGGTAGAGGGCCCCACGGGTGACCCCGGCGGCGCGGACGATCTCCTCGGTCCCCACCGCGTCGTAACCGCGCTCGGTGAAGAGGCGGCGGGCGGCGGCGATCAGGGCAGAACGAGTCGCCTCGGCACGTTGAGCCTGCGTGCGCCGCCCGCCAGACCCTGCATGGGAGCGCCGAGCGCTTGCGCTCGGCGCTTTTTTATCCCGGTCTGGATTTACATTCATACAGTCTGTATGTTAGTTGACGTCAGCCAATCGATTCAAGCGGAGGCAATCATGACCGGGAGCAGCGAGCGCAAAGAGATCGACCTACCAGCCGGAAGGATCCGCTACCGCGAGGCGGGCAACGGCAAACCGGTGGTCTTCGTCCACGGCTACCTGGTCGACGGGCGCCTCTGGGACGGTGTCGTCGATCGGCTCAGCGACCGCTTCCGCTGCATCGCCCCGGACTGGCCGATCGGCGCTCAGCAGATCGCGATGAAGTCCGATGCCGACCTCTCGCCCCCCGGCGTCGCCGCGATCATCGCCTCGCTGCTGGACCGGCTCGACCTCGAGGACGTGACGATCGTCGGCAACGACTCCGGTGGCGCGATGTCGCAGGTCCTGGTCACCCGCCACCCCGAGCGGATCGGGCGCCTGGTCCTCACCAACTGCGACACCTACGAGAACTTCCCGCCCGGGATCTTCAAGGCGATGCCGCCGCTGGCCAAGCTGCCCGGCGGGATGACCCTGCTCTCGCTCCCGTTTCGCTCCGCCGCGATCGCCCGCGCCGCCTTCAAGCCGTTCACGCGCAAGCCGATCCCGGCGGAGCTGGTCGCCTCCTGGATGAACCCGGGACTGAACGACAGCGGCGTCCGCCACGACCTCAAGAAGGTGACCGTGGGCATGAACAAGCGCTACACGCTCGAGGCCGCGGAGAAGCTGCGCGGCTCGCAGCTGCCGATCCTCTTCACCTGGGCCCCCGGCGACCGGCTCTTTCCGATCTCCGGCGCGGAACGACTCGCCGCCGACGCCGGCAACGCCCGCATCGTCGAGATCCCGGACGCCGGGACCTTCGTCGCGCTCGACCAGCCGCAGCGCCTGGGCGAAGAGATCGCGGCCTTCGCCGGGGACGCCTAAAAGCGAACAGGCGTTCCCAGAAGTTCGCAAAGTGCTGCTTTTTCGTCCGACCGGGCAGGGAATCTTCCTCGACCCCTACGAAGACGGAGAGCTAGTGGCCAAGCAGATCTTCGACCAGGCACGACCGAAAAGCACCATGGCACGGCAACTCGAAGAAGCTTTCGCGGGATGCGATCAGTGGACCGTCGTCGCCGCACCGCCACGGCGCAGCAGTCTCGACTTCAGCCCCCGCCCCTCGAGCTCCTCGAGGATCCTCGGCAATGCCGCGGCGGTGCGGACCCAGGAGCCCGGCGCGCTGTAGTAGTCCGCGTCGTGCAGCAGCAGGATGTCGCCGGCACCGACGCCGGCGGTCAGCTTGCGCGCGATCGAGTCCGGCGTCGCGCGCCGCGTCCAGTCCCGCCCCCATTGCGACCACAGGACCGGGTGCCAACCGCGGCTGCGCACCGCGCGTAGGCCGATCGCGCTGAAGATCCCGTAGGGCGGCCGGTAGCGGCTCACCCCGCGCCCCGCCGCCTCCTCGATTGCCGCCACGGCGCGATCGCAGTCCGCCAGCAGCTGCCGGGGACCGAGCCTCAGCTGGTTGCGGTGGCGGTGGCAATGCAGCTCGACCCCGTGGCCGGCGGCGACGATCTCGGCGACCAGGGAGGGGCGGCGCTCGACCTGCTCGCCGGCGAGGAAGAAGGTCGCGACCGCGCCGGCCTCCCGCAACGTCTCCAGTACGGAGAGCGTGCCCTGGGGATGGGGACCGTCGTCGAAGGTGATGGCGACGCCGTCCTCCCCCTGCTGGCGCAACTGCACCGGTAGCGAGTTGCCGACCGCCGGCACGACCGGTGCCAGCGCGGGGGTCGCGTAGGCGACGGCGGCCGTGGCGAAGCCGGCGCCGGCGACCCTGGCGATCAAGGAGCGGTGGACGCCGCCGGCTGAGGAGAGCTCGTGGCCGTGGCGGGCGCCTGCCCGGAGCCGGCCGCCTGCGCCGACGGTTCTTCCGCCTGAGCCGGGTCGTTCTCCTTGCCGAGGTGGATGCGGCTGGTCACCGGCTTCGCCACGGTCCACGGGCTCTCCCACTGGAAGATCGAAAGCGCCAGGACGATCAGCAAGGCGATGCTGGAGATAGCGACGGCGACGCGCTCGGAGCGCAACCGCCAGACCGGTTGCGGCTTCACCCGCGGCCGCACGCTGAGCGCCCGCGAGGCGATCGAGGGCAGCGAGGCGAAGGAGGAGTCCGGCGAGCGGCGCTCACGGGTGACGTGGCGCAGGACCGACTCCAGCTCGTGCTCGGAGCGCGCCACCTCGGCCAGGCCGAAGCGCTCGAAGGCGGCGTTGTTGGCACGCAGATGACCGGCCGAGAAGCCGTAGGAGACGACGGGGCAGCCGCGGATGTGCGCCTCGAGCACGGTCAACCCGGCGGTTGCGTGGATCATCGCGTCGGCCGCGGCCATCCAGTCGCTCATCTGCTCGGTGAAGCCGAGGATGCGAACCTGCTCGTTGTCGCTGAAGGTCCGCTCCAGCTTCTCACGGGCGATCTCGTTGCGGCCGGTGATGCAGACGACCAGGGTGTCGTCGCCGGAGAGGGCCGACTTGATCGCCCCCTCGAGGTCGCCGACGCCCCAGCCACCGCCGGAGACGAGGACGATCCGGGCGTGGGCGGGAACGCCGAGTGCCTCGCGGGCGTCGCGACGGGTGCGCGGCATCAGGAAGTCGCGCGAGATCGGCGGCCGTACCCACTCGACGGTGCCCGGGCCGACCAGCTTCTCGACCTCCTCGATCGACTCCGGGTGGGTGACGTAATGCAGATCTACCCCCGGGTGGGCCCAGTAGCGCAACCCGGCAAGGTCCGTGATCGCCGACTGCACCGGGATCTCCAGGCGCCGGTTCTCCCGCAACATCCCGAGCACGGCGGTGACTCCCGGATAGGTCGAGATGACCGCGTCCGGTTCGTGCTCCGCGATCAGCTTCATCAGCCCGCGGGCGCCGATCAGATAACCGAGGTGGTGGAAGAGCCAACGAGCCGGCGCGAACTTCGTGATCAGCCAGTACTGGACGTCGAACAGCCAGGGCATCCAGCGGAAGGTCACCTTGGAGCCGTTGCGCAGGACGGCGGCGCAGATCTTCCCCATCGCGTCGAGGCCGTTGGCGATTTCGACCTTCGCCTCGGGAACCTCTTCTTCGAGGTCGGCCTTGATTATCCGCGCCGGCAGATCGTGCCCCTCGCCGATGTCGGCGGTGAGGATCAGGACCTTCGGATCGCTCTCGGTCGAGCGCGAGGCGCCGGCCAGCAGCGCGCCGGCGGCGTGTTCGTTGCCGTTCAGCGAGGGCTGTTTACCGGGGATCGGATCGGGCGGGCGGGTCGTGCCGCGCACCCACTCGACGTACTTCCTGACCCCTTCTTTGAAGCTCGTCTCCGCTTTCCACCCGAGCTCCTCGAGCGCGCGCTCGTTGGAGATCGACTTGCCCGGGAAGTCGCCGGGACGCGGGGGCGTATGGGTGATCTCGCAGGTATCGACGTTTTCCTGCACCCGCTCGGCGATTTCGAGGATCGTCACGACCTCGTCGCCGGAGAGGTTGTAGGTGCGGCCGGCGGCCTCGGGCTTGAGCGCGGCGACGATCCCGTCGGCGAGGTCCTCGACGTAGATGAAGCTGCGGGTGGTGCTGCCGTCGCCGGCGATCGTCAGCGCCTTGCCTTCGAAGGAGAGGTCGGTGAACTTGGCGACGACGCCGGCGGCGCGGGCGCGCGGCCCGTAGGGGATGCCGAAGCGGAGCACGGTGCTCTCGAGGTCGTAGAGCTCGGCGTAGCCGGAGCAGTACGTCTCCCCCGCGAGCTTGGTCGCGGTGTAGAGGTGGCGCGGGGCCGGGATCGCGGTTTCCTCGTCGACCTCCTGCTCGACGCAATCGCTGTAGACCCAGGTGGTCGAGCCGTAGACGACGCGGCCGACCTTCGCCCGGCAGGCCGCCTCGAGCACGTTGAGGGTGCCGCGGGTGTTGACCTCCTCGGCCAACACCGGGTCGGCGAGGACGTGGCCGACGTCGGCAACCGCCGCCAGGTGGATGACGGCGTCGCAGTCGCGCATCGCCAGGTCGAGGTTGGCCGAGTCGGTGATGCTGCCGGTGAAGGTCTCGACCTCGAGCGGCGAGTGGTACGGCGAGGCGCTGAGGTCGAAGATGCGCGGCGTGTCGCCGCGGTCGAGCAGGCGGTCGACCACGTGGGAGCCGATGAAGCCCCCGCCTCCGGTTACCAGGACCCTCATTGCGCCTCCTTGCCCAGAGCCGCCTCGCGGCTCTCCGGGCGGTAGTAGAGCGGCACGCACCAGTGGTTCTCGGCCACCCAATCGGTGTTCGGCAGGTCGTCGTGCCGCCCCATGATCCGATGGCAGGGCTGGTCGTAGACGCGGCCGGTGGACTTCTCGATCTGCTCGAAGACGATGTACTTGTAGAAGCCCGAGGTCATGCCGTCCGGGAGTTCGAGGCGGGCCGGGTGGACCGGGTCGAGGTGCTCGCGGGCGTACTCGTTCTTCCAGGCGACGATCTCCTCCATCCGTTCCGCCTGGACCAAAGCCAGGGCGGCGGTGAACTCGCTCATGCGGAAGTTGAGGCCGTCGACCTCGTGCTCGAACTTGCCGTAGTTGCGGAACTTGGAGGCGAACTCGATCAGCTCCTCGTTACCGGAGACGAGCACGCCACCCTCGCCGGTGGAGACGGTCTTGGTCGCGTAGAGCGAGAAGACGCCGGCGTCGCCGAAACCGCCCGGCTTGCCGCCCTGCCAGTCGGCGCCATGAGCGTGGGCGCAGTCCTCGAGCAGGAAGATCTCGTGCTCGCGGCAGTAGGCGGCGATGCGCTCGGAGTCGAAGGCGATGTGGCCGCCGATGTGGACGAGGATCGCGGCCCGCGGCTTGTGCCGCTCGGCCTTGCGCTCGAAGTCCTCGAAGGACATGCAGAGGTCCTCGCGGTTGCAGTCGACGAACTCGACCGTGGCACCGGCGCCGATCGCGGCCAGCGGCGTCGCCATGAAGGTATTGGAGGGACAGAGCACGGTCTCCCCCTTGACCCCGGCGAACTCGAGCGCGGCCAGGGCTCCCCCGGCCCAGCTCGAGAGGCCGAGGCTGGGCAGGCCGTTCCACCGCGCCCAGCGGTTCTCGAAGGCCTCGAGCTTGGCGCCCTCGGACCACTGCTCGGAGTCGAGCACCTCGGTCCAGAGCTCGAAGAGCCGGGAGCGATCACGGTGGTCGAACCCAATCGCGAACTTGGTCGCGTCGGGCCGGGTTGTCTCTGCGGACCCTACGATGGCTCCTTGGTGAGAGTGGCGGGGGCGGCGCTTCGGCGGGAAGTTGACTGGTTATTCGCCGAAGGCGGGCGCAAGGCTAGCAGCGAAACCGGACTCGATATCCCTCCTGGACGAAGTTCAATCCCCCGTGTGCGCGGAATCGATCACGGCGCCGACGACCTTGGAGCCGGCAAGCAGGGTCGTGCCGGCGATCGCGACCGCCATGAACCCGACCAAGGCGGCACCGTCGAGCGGGGTCGTCGACCAGCGCTCTTCGAAGATCAGCGGCGCCAGGACGACCGGCACCAGGACCTGGACCGCGAACATCACCGGCGCCACATGGGTCGCCGGGCGGTGCTGCAGGGCGCTCATCTCGCTCAGCAGCGCCAATGCCTCCGAGGCGAGCGCGGTCGCCAGCCAGGCGACCGCGACCAGTAGTGCCCCCGCCGCCAGCTCGTCGGTCAGGAGCTTGCTGGCGATCGCGGTCCAGGCGTAGCCGAAACCGGCGCTGAGCACGGCCACGAAGCCGACCGCGGTGCGCCGCCTGCGCAGCGCGTAGGGAGCCGCGATCGGGATCGCCACCAGGGCCAACGCGATTGCGATCGCGAGGGTGCCGGCGTGGTCGGTGGTGCGCTCGGGCGCGGCCCAGGCGACCCCGGCGACCCCGGCGACGATCGCCCCCACGGCGACGAACTCACGGCGACCCGGAGCCTCCCCCAGCTTCGTCGCCCCGAGCCAGAGCAGCACGATCAGGCCGCTGACCAGGCACGGCTGAACCACCGTCAGCGGCGCCAGCAGCAGCGCCACGATCTCCAGCGGCCAGCCCAGCAGCCCCAGCGCCGTCGCTCCCAGCCACTTCCGGTTCCGCACCAGCTTGCCGATTAGAGAAACCCGCAGCGAGTGCTCGTGCGGCACATCCCGCGCCTCCAGCGCCTGCAGCGCGATCGAGGTGTTGTAAAGGCAGGAGGCCCCTACGGCCGCGAGTATCCCGAGGGCGAGCACGCCGCGACGATACCCGCCGCGGGAAGAGACTCAGTGAAGGCGCCGGCCTGACTCGTCGAAGTGCGTGATCACCCAGGAGCTTGCGTAAGAAGTGAGGACTAATGGCACGATCACTGCCAGGAAAAGCACCGAGGTGTTAGCTCCGAGCGCTGCCAAGCCCAGGAAGGCGACTGCCTCCACGGTTATCCCTAGGAGAAAGATGAAGACGATCATCCTCGCCTGCGTCACGGAGACAGCCTATCGATCATTGCAGACAAAAGCATTACAACGAGGCCGAGCGCGCTGCCGGCCAAGCCGCCGACCACAGTCGCTCGCCGGGTCCGCTCCTCGGTTGCACCTTGCAACACGGACGGCGCATGGCCGACGAATCCGCCGACCGCGATCAGTCCGGCCGCCAGACCGACGAGCGTTGCAAAGTCGCTGACGATCGAGCCGATGACGAGCATCGGCCAAGCCTAGGAGGCGCGAGCACACAGCTGTCGCGCGCAACGCGCCAACTGTGTCGGGGAAGGCTCAGGTCTCCTGATACAGGGGCCCGTCGCCGCCCTCGGGCAGCGTCAGCCGGCCGCCCTTGGCGGTGATCGCGCCGCACTGGACGCAGTTGGAGGCGGTGACGTGGACGTCGACCTCGGCGGCCTGGCTCTCGAGCTGGTCCTCGGGGATCTCGTAGACCTGGGCCGGGCACATCGAGACCCAGGTCTGCGCGACCTCGCGCGGGACCCGGCTCTGGATGCGGACGTGGTTGGGCGCGTCGTCGCGGGTGGCGTTGCCGGAGAGGAAGACCGAGTCGAGCTTGTTGAAGGTCAGCTCGTTGTCGGCTTTGACGTAGGTGTCGCCGGCTTTACCGAGGTTCATCTCGACCTCGGAGTCGTGCTCCTGCTTCCAGTGGCCGCCGGGGAAGTTGCCTTTGGTGATCGTCATCGCGGAGGCGATGCCGCCGCCGACGAAGAAGCCTTTGGAGAAGGGCTGGCGCATGTTGCGCGATTCGTAGAGGTCCTTCTCGATCGCCGACTTGTGGATCTTCTCGTCGTAGGCCTCGAAGTTGACCGCGTCGATGTCCTGCTTCAGCGCGTCGACAATCGTCTCCGCCGCGTACATCCCCGCGTGCATCGCGTAGTGGACGCCCTTCAGGGTCGGCACGTTGACCATGCTGGCGGCGTCGCCGGCGACCACCATTCCCGGCACGGCGAGGCGCTTGGGCATCGCGAAGTAGCCGCCGGAGGGGATCGTCTTGGCGCCCCAGGCGACGCGCTTGCCGCCATCGAGCAGCTTCTTGATGAAGGGGTGGGTCTTCAGCAGCTGCAGGGCGTCGTGGACGGAGAAGGTGGCGTCGGTGTAGTCGAGGCCCGCGACCAGGCCGATGCAGAGCTTGTCCTCGCCCATCGGGTAGATGAAGCTGCCGCCGAACTCGTTGAAGCGCGGCGATTTGCGCAGGGGCCAACCCATCGTGTGGATCACCCGGTCGAGCGGCTCCTTCACCTCCCAGACCTCTTTGACCCCAAGCTCCCACCGCATCGGGTCGGCGCCGTGCATGTCGAAGTAGTCGTAGGCGGCGTAGGTGAGATGGCCGACGGTTCCCTCGGCCAGCACGGTCGCCTTGGCGACGACGTCGGAACCGGGCTCGAAGTTGCCGAGCTCCTGTCCCTCCTTGCCACGGCCGCGGTCGCCCGAGCGGACGCCCCGTACCACGCGATCTTCAACCAGAAGTTTGGTGGCAGCCGTCTCGGAGAGGATGTAGACGCCGGCTTCCTCGGCTTTGTCGGCGAGGAAGCGGCCCAGTTTCGAGACCGAGGTGACGTAGTTGCCGTGGTTCTTGAAGTTCGGCGGCATCGGCTTCAGCGGCAACGCCGCCTTCGAGGTCAGCAGGTAGACCGCGTCCTTGGTCACCTCCTGGTAGACCGGCCACTCGTCCTTCGGCAGGTCCGGGAACAGCTCTTCCATCGCCGAGGGCTTCATGTTGGCCCCGGAGAGCAGGTGCGCTCCGGCGACTTTGCCCTTCTCGATCACGGCAACGGGCACTTCGCCCAGCTTCTCGGTCAGCTCCGGCTCGTTCTCCAGGAGCTGCATCACTTTGTTCGCACAGGCGAGACCGGCGGGCCCGCCGCCGACGATCGCGACCCCCACCTCGATCCGCTCGTCCGCCGGATCGGTCGGGGGACCGATCACCGTGGCGGAATCGAACGGCGGTGGGAACTCGCTGGGAGCGACGGCGGGCACGGGTCTCAGCTGCCCTTCTTCGCCTTGATCGCCTCGGTCAGCTTGGGGACGATCTTGTGTAGATCGCCGACCACGCCGAGGTCCGAGAACTCGAAGATCGGCGCATTCGGGTCCTTGTTGATCGCGAGGATGTTCTCCGAGTTCTGCATCCCGACCTTGTGCTGGATCGCCCCGGAGACGCCGGCGGCGAGGTACAGCTTCGGCGCCACCGTCTTGCCGGTCTGGCCGATCTGGGCGGCGTAGGGGTACCAACCGGCGTCGACGACCGCGCGGGTCGCGGCGACGGCGCCGCCCATCGACTCGGCCAGTTCCTCGGCCAGCTCGAAGCCCTCTTTGGCTCCGAGGCCGCGGCCACCGCCGACCAGGATGTCGGCATCCTCGATGTTGACGTCGGCCCCGCGCTGCTCGCCGCGCTGCACCAGGGTCGCCTTCGACGACCAGGCGGAGAGCTCGACGTCGACGTCGACGACCTCAGCCGTGCCACCGCTCTCCTTCGCGTCAAACGCATTGAGGCGGCTGATGATGATCCCGGGCTCGCTGACGTAGCCGACGTCGGCGATCTCGGAGTCCTGCAGGATCGGGCGCTCGACGACAAGCTTGCCGTCCTGCACCTTGACGTTCGTGACCTCCATCGTGACCCCGGCGTTGAGGCGGGCGGTCAGACCGGCCCCGATCTCGAAGCCGAGCAGGCCGCCGCCGAAGAGGGCGTAGGAGATGCCGTTCTCGGTGATGACCTTGGCCATCGCGTCGACGATCGGCTGGGCCAGGCCCTCGGGCACCGACTTGGCCCGGTAGACCTTGGCCGCGCCCCAGTTGCCGAGCGAAGCAGCGGCGTCGTCGGCGACGTCGCCGACGACCAGGGCCGCAGCCTCGCCGCCGATTTCGCCGGCCAGCTTGGCGGCCTCGGAGATCGCTCCGAGCGAGTTCTTGTTGAAGTTGCCCTCGTCGTCGTGGAGGGCGTAAACCAGGATGCCTGCCATCTAGATCAGCTTCCTCTCGTCAAGCCAGGCGACGATCTTTTCGACCGTCTCGTTGGTGTCCTCGTCCTCGATGATCTCGCCGGCCACCTTGGCGGGGGGCGGGTTGAGCGCGAGGACCTTGGTCTTGGAGCCGGACTCGCCGACCATGCCGCCGTCGATGCCGACGTCCGCGGTCGCCTTGGTGTCGAGCGGTTTCTTCTTCGCACCCATGATCGCCTTCAGGCTCGGGTAGCGCGGCTCGTTGATCGCGTCACCGACGCTGATCACCGCGGGCAGCTCGATCTCGACGGTGTCGTAGCCGTACTCGGCCTGACGCTCGCAGCGGAGCTTGCCGTCGTTGACGTCGATCTGGATCACCTGGGTCAGCGAGGGCATCTGCAGGTGGTCGGCTACGACGGCGCCGATCGTGTAGCACTCGCCGTCGTCTGACTGCTGGCCGAGCAGGACCAGGTCCGGGCTCTCGGACTCCAGCACCTTGGCCAGCGAGTAGCCGGTGGCGCAGACGTCGGAACCCTGCAGGGCATCGTCGGAGAGGTGCACCGAGCGATCGGCGCCGAGCGCCACCGCCTTATGTAGGGCGCGGACGGCGGAGCCGGGACCCATGGTGACGGCCACAACCTCCTCGACCGGGATTGCCCCACCCTCCTTGATCTGCATGGCCGCCTCGAGGGCGTGCGTATCGAAGGGATTGAGGTTTTTCTCGCCGCCACGGTCCAGGCGCATCGTGCTTGGGTCGATGCGCTTCTGAACTGCGGCGTCCGGAACCTCCTTGACCAGGACGCAGATCTTCAAGTGAAGCCTCCTTGGAAACGATTCTCAGGTGGTGCGGGCGGCGATTTGCGCCTCGCGGGCCGGTTGCGGCCGGGCATGTTATCGGTTGCGAGCGACTGGTTGATTGACCAGTCAATCGGGCGGATAGTACCCGGTTGCGTCGGAGGTTATTCGCCGCGCGCGTGGCGCTCGGTCGCACCGGCGCGGATGAAGTCGACGATCTCGTCAGTGCCGGCGCCCGGGGTGAAGACCTCGGCGACCCCGAGCTTCTTCAGCTCGGGGATGTCGTCGGCCGGAATCGTGCCGCCGACGGTGACGAGAACGTCGTCGACGCCCTGCGCGGCCAGCAGCGCCACCACTTTCGGCACCAGCGTCATGTGGGCGCCCGAGAGAATCGAGAGGCCAACCGCGTCGGCGTCCTCCTGGATCACCGTCTCGGCGATCTGCTCCGGAGTCTGGTGCAGGCCCGTGTAGATGACCTCCATGCCGGCGTCGCGCAGCGCGCGGGCGATGATCTTGGCGCCGCGGTCGTGTCCGTCCAAGCCGGGCTTGGCGACGACGACGCGGATCTTGCGGGCGGTTACGGCCTCCATCAGCCGCGGAGCGTAGCGCCCCGCCTAAAAAACCGGGGACTCCGTGTAGGTCCCGAAGACCTCCTGCATCGCCGCGATCATCTCGCCCTCGGTGGCGCGAACCCGGGCAGCCGCGAGGATCGGCGGCATCATGTTGCCCTCGCCGGCGGCAACCCGCTTCAGCTCGGCGAGCGCCAGCTCGACCGCGGCTCCGTCGCGGCGGGCGCGCGTCGCCGCCAGGCGGTCGGTCTGCTTGCGTTCGAGCGCCGCATCGATCTTCAGGATCGGGGTCGGCACTTCGTCGTCCTGGACGAAGTCGTTGACACCGACGACGATCCGCTTGCGTTCGTTCAGCTCCTGCTGGTAGGTGAAGGAGGCGTCGGCGATCTCGCGCTGGGGAAAGTTGCGGCGGATCGCCTCGACCATCCCCCCCAGCTCGTCGATGCGGGCGAAGTAGCCGTAGGCGGCGGCCTCCATCTCGTCGGTCAGCTTCTCGACGAACCAGGAGCCGCCAAGCGGGTCGGCGGTATTGGTGACGCCGGACTCGGCGGCGATGATCTGCTGGGTGCGCAGCGCGACCCGGACCGCCTCCTCGGTCGGCAGCGCCAATGCCTCGTCGTAGGAGTTGGTGTGCAGCGACTGGGTGCCGCCCAGCACGGCCGCCAGCGCCTCCATCGAGGTGCGGACGATGTTGTTGAGCGGCTGCTGGGCGGTCAGCGAGACCCCGGCGGTCTGGGTGTGGAACCGCAGCCGCATCGACTCCTCGCGCTTGGCCCCGTAGGTGTCGCGCAGCTCGCGCGCCCAGATCCGGCGGGCCGCCCGGTACTTGGCGATCTCCTCGAAGAAGTCGACGTGGGCGTTGAAGAAGAAGGAGAGCCGGGGGGCGAAGTCGTCGACGTCGAGGCCGCGCTCGAGCGCCCGCTCGACGTAGGTGAAGCCGTCCTTGAGCGTGAAGGCGAGCTCCTGCTGGGCGGTCGACCCTGCCTCGCGGATGTGGTAGCCGGAGATCGAGACGGGGTGCCAACGCGGCATGTTCTCCGTGCACCACTCGATCATGTCGGTGACCAGCCGCATCGCCGGCTCGATCGGGAAGCACCACTCTTTCTGGGCGATGTACTCCTTGAGGATGTCGGTCTGGATCGTCCCCCCCAGCTTCTCCGCCGGCACACCCTGGCTCTCGCCGACCAGGACGTAATAGGCGAGCAGGATCGCCGCCGGGGCGTTGATCGTCATCGAGGTGGTGACGCCGCCGAGCGGGATGCCGTCGAAGAGTCCTTCCATGTCGTCGAGGGTGTCGACGGCGACGCCCTCGCGGCCGACCTCGCCGAGGCTGCGCTCGTGGTCGGAGTCGTAACCCATCAGCGTCGGCATGTCGAAGGCGGTCGAGAGCCCGGTCTGGCCGTGGTCGAGCAGGTAGTGAAAGCGCTCGTTGGTCTCCTCGACGGTGCCGAAGCCGGCGAACTGGCGCATCGTCCAGAGCCGACCGCGGTACATCGACGGGTAGGGCCCGCGCGTAAACGGGAACTCGCCGGGTGCGCCGACCCGGTCCTCGAGGCCCGGGTCGAGGTCGTCCTCGCCGTAGAGCGGCGCGATCTCCTGGCCGGAGATGGTCGTGAACTCGGCCTCGCGCTGCTTGAACTCGGGCTTCGAACCCGGCTCGGCTGCCATGGGAGAAGTCTAGGGCCGCCGGCCGAAGCGGCGTGGGGGCGGCGGCCTGCGGCGGGCGGCGACCCGCGAGGCCCCGAGGCCGGCGAAGGTCGCCAGCAGGGTCACCGCGAGGGCGAGCAGGCGGCGGCCGAGGCGCTCGAAGCGCAGCGTCTGCCAGCCCTCCTCCTTGGCGATCGCCGCCAATGGCGGGTCGGGGTTGACCGCGACCGGGTTGCCGACCGCGCGCAGCATCGGCAGGTCCGAGAGCGAGTCCGAGTAGGCGTAGGAGGCGTCGAGGTCGATTCCATGGCGCTCGGCGAAAGCCTCCATCGCCTCGACCTTGCCGGGGCCGTAGACGAAGGGACCGTCGAAGCGGCCGGTGTAGCTGCCGTCGGCGTCGACCTCGTAGCGGGTGCCGATGCCGCCCTCCATGCCAAGCACCCGGGCCAGGGACTCGACCACGCCGTTGCCGGCGGCGCTGACGATGAAGGTGGCGCGGCCGGCGTCCTGGTGGGCGTGGACCTCGGCCAGCATCTGCGGGAAGACCCGGGGCAGGATCGCCGCCATCACCTCGGGCTCCATGCGCTCGAACGTCTTCGCCGGCACCCCGCGGATCAGCTCACGGGCGGCCCGCAGCACGTCGCCGGTGCGCTCGTCGGTGGTCCCGCGCAACCGATAGTGCAGGTGCTCCACTCCCCAGCGAGCGAGCTGGCCACGGCTGACGATCCCGTGCTGGGAGGCGACGCGGGCGAACTGCATCCCCGAAGACCCCGCCATCAGGGTCTTGTCGAGGTCGAAGAACGCCGCGCCGCGGCCCATCGCTAGCTCGCCGGGACTTCGATCACGATCGCGTCGCCCTGCCCACCGCCGGAGCAGATCGCGGCGACGCCGAGACCGCCGCCACGTCGGCCGAGCTCATGCACGAGGGCGCCGACGATACGGGCGCCCGAGGCGCCGATCGGATGGCCGAGGGCGATCGCGCCGCCGTTGACGTTGACCTTGTCTTCGTCGATGCCGAGCATCCGCACCGAGTTGAGGGCGACCGAGGCGAAGGCCTCGTTGATCTCCCAGAGGTCGACGTCCGCGGCGCTCTTGCCGATCTTCTCCAGCGCCTGCTTGGCGGCGTTGGCCGGCGTTTTCGCCAGGTAGGGGAAGTCGTCGGCGACGGTGCCGTAGGAGAGCACGCGGGCGAGCGGGGTCTTGCCGTTGGCCTGGGCCCACTCCTCGGAGGCGACGACGATCGCGCCGGCGCCGTCGTTGACGCCCGGGGCGTTGCCGGCCGTGTGAGTCGCGTCGGGTCCTCCGATCGCCTTCAGCCCGGCCAGCGTCTCCAGGGTCGTGTCGGGGCGGATCGCCTCGTCGACCTCAACCGTGTTCTCGCCCTTGCGCGACTTCACGGTGACGCCGACGATCTCGTCGGCGAGGCGACCGGCGTCGGTTGCCTCGGCGGCGAGTCGGTGCGAGCGCTCGGCGAAGCGGTCCATGTCGACGCGGGTGATCTCGAGCTCGTTGCCGACCTCACTCGCCTCGTTGATCATCTGCTTTTCGGTGAAGGGATTGGTGAGCCCGTCGTGGGTCATCGCGTCGATCGCGGTGACGTCGCCCATGCGGAAGCCGAAGCGGGCACCCGGCAGCAGATAGGGAGCCTGGCTCATCGACTCCATGCCGCCGGTCACGGCGACGTCGGCGTCGCCGGCGCGGATCCCCAGGTCGGCGATACCGAGCGAGCGCATGCCCGAGGCGCAGACCTTGTTGATCGTCTCCGAGGGGACCTCCTTCGGGATGCCGCCCTTGATCTGGGCCTGGCGCGAGGGGATCTGGCCCTGGCCGGCCTGGAGGACCTGGCCGAAGACCACCTGCTCGACCTGCTCGGGGTCGACGCCGGAGCGCTCCAGCGCCGCCTCGATCACCTGACCGCCGAGGTCGGTGGCGTCAAGCGAGGAGAGGGCTCCGCCCATCTTGCCGAAAGGGGTACGCGCGGTTCCAAGGATCACTGAGCTGGGCATCTACTGCCTTTCTTCTGCAGGGGTAGTCGGTCGATCGGGTGGGCGCTGGCGCCGGTCGCTGACGATACCGACAGCATTCCGGAGCCGAGTCGAGGCGATGCGTAGACTCGCGCCCGATGAAGGTCTTGGTCAGTAAATCCGAGCCGCTCGAGGCGGACGCCGGCCTGGTCGTCGTCGGTCTCCACGAGGACGGCACGCTGCCCGCCGCGATCGCCGAGCTCGCCGGCGCCGGCGACGCCAAGGGGGGCTTCAAGAAGAGGCTGCTGCTGCACGCCGGCGATACCCGGATCCTGGTCATCGGCCTCGGCAAGCGCGACGACGCCGGCACCGAGCGGCTGCGGATCGCGGCCGCGCTGGCGGCCAAGGAGGCGACGCGACTCGAGCTCGTGTCCCTGGCTTGGGCGCTGCCCGAGCCCGGCGACGACGCCGCGGCGGAAGCCGTGGTCACCGGCACGATCCTCGGCGCCTACCGCTTCGACCGCTTCAAAGGCAGCGCCCACGACGACCCGGCCACGCCGCGGCTCGAATCGTTGACCCTGCTGGCGCCGGAGGGCGTCGCCGCGGCGGCCGAGACGGCGCGCGTCTACAGCGAAGCGCAGAACCGTGCCCGCGACCTCCAGAACACGCCCGCCAACGTCGCCACGCCGAGCTTCCTCGCCGCCCGCGCCGAGGCGATCGCCGGCGACCACGACGCCATCACCGTCGACGTGCTCGGGCCCGAGCAGATCGCCGCCAAGGGGATGGGCGGGCTGGTCGCGGTCAACCGCGGCGGCGGCGAGCCCTCGCGGCTGATCGTCCTCCGCTACGCCGGTGGCGGCTCCGGGCCGACCCTGGGCCTGGTCGGCAAGGGGGTCACCTTCGACACCGGCGGCATCTCGCTCAAGCCCGGAGCCGGGATGCAGGAGATGAAGTTCGACATGTCCGCCGCCGCGGCGGTGCTGGAGGCGGTGGCGGCGATCGCCGAGCTCGGCCTCGCGGTCGACCTCGTCGCCGTCATCCCCTCGACCGAGAACATGCCCTCGGGCTCGGCGATCAAGCCCGGCGACGTCATCACCCAATACAACGGCACGACAGTCGAGGTCAACAACACCGATGCCGAGGGACGGCTGATCCTCGCCGACGCCCTCGCCTACGCGGTCGAGCTCGGCGCCGAGCGGATCGTCGACCTCGCCACCCTGACCGGCGCCGTCGTCATCGCCCTCGGCTCCACCTACGCCGCGGTCATCGCCAACGACGACGAGCTCGCCGCCGCGGTCGCGCGGGCCGGCGAGGAGAGCGGCGAGCTGACCTGGCGCCTCCCTCTCCACGACGAGTTCAAGGCGCTGATGAAGGGGACCGTCGCCGACCTCTCCAACCTCGCCTCGAAGCGCAAGGCCGGCACGATCACCGCCGGCGCCTTCCTCGAGGAGTTCGTCGACAAGACGCCCTGGGCGCACGTCGACATCGCCGGCACCGCCTGGGACGTCGGCCGCGAGTACACCGGCAGCGACGGCAGCGGCTACGGCGTCCGCCTGCTGGTCGAGCTGGCCCGCCACCAGTCCGCCTAGCCGCCGCCGAGAATCATGCAGGTCGCCGTGCCGGTGGCGAGCAATTTGCCGCTCTCGGCCGCGGTCAGCGTTGCCTCCGCCGTCGCCTGTTTGCGCCCGCGGTAGAGGACGTTCGCCTCGCAGAGAACGCGGCCGGTGTCGCGGGTGATCGGCCGCACGTACTTGGCCTCGAGGCCGAGCGAGGTGTAATGGGTGCCGACCGGCAGGGTCGTGTGAACGGCACAGCCGAGCGCCGAGTCGAGCAGCGTCGCCGCGTAACCGCCGTGGACGACGCCGATCGGGTTGTAGTGCTCCTCGCCCGGCAGGCCCTCGAAGACGACCCTCCCCTCCTCCAGCTCGACCGGCCGCAGCTGCATGGTCACGGCGATCGGCGGCGGCGGCATCCGTGCCTCGACGATGGCGGTCATGTACTCCATCCCGGACATCGCGGCCCCCTCGGCAGCGGTCGCGACCGGGTCCTGCCAGGTCAGAGTCCGGGTGCGCGCGGTCTCGGGATTGGCTGCGGCGAAGCCCTCGGCGACATCGGCGGCGGTCGTCGCCGCGTCGGCGAGGACGGGGGCGTCCGGGCTCATCTGGAGACCGCCCTCCCACCGGCGGCGGTGCGCTCGGCGGGCCGGGCGCCGCCTCGGTAGTGCAGGTCCGCGGTGATCTCCGCCTGGCTGATCGCGATCCGCGGGGCCTTTGAGCGGTGGTTGTGCCGGTGTCGTGGAATCAGCCTCATTGGTTGCCTCCGTTCGGCTGGTGCACCATGGTTTTATCAAGCAACTGTGCTCTGCGGAAGCCTATATCAGTCAGTTGCTTGATGCAACCATGTGTGCGAAGATCACACCGATGCTGCGCCGCGACTATCCGAACCAGCTCTGCTCGATCGCCAACTCGCTGGAGGTGATCGGCGAGCGCTGGTCGCTGCTGATCGTCCGCGATGTCTTCAACGGCAACCGCCGCTTCGGTGAGCTGCAGAGCTCCCTCGGGGTCGCCCGCAACGTGCTCGCGGCGCGGCTGCAGCGCCTGGTCGAGGAGGACATCCTCGAGCGTCGCCAGTACCAGGACAGCCCGCCCCGCTACGAGTACTTCCTGACCGACAAGGGCCTCGACCTCTGGCCGACCCTGATCGCATTGCTCAACTGGGGCGACCGCTACTCCCCCAGTCCCGGCGGCCCGCCGAAACTGATCCGGCACAAGGTCTGCGGCGGCCACGTCAGCGAGCGCGGCATCTGCGAAGAGTGCGGCCAGGTGCTGCAGGCCCGCGACGCGATCCAGATCCCCGGGCCGGGCCGGGTCGCGGCGCTGGCCGCGGCCGGCACGGGCAAGTCCGCTTAGCCCTTCTCCCTTTCCCCCCGCGCCCGTTCCCTCTGCACGTCGGCGATGACGATGTACTCCTCGACCATCAGCCTGTCCTTGGGACGGTTGGCAGCGCGCTTCATCGCAATCAGGTGGTCGAGCGACGCGACGCGAACAGGGACTCCGTGAACCTCCATCTCCTCCGCTGCGCTTAAGAGCTCGTCGAACGAGCGAATCCCGGCCACGTCAGCAAGGACGTCCAGATCTCCGTAAGGGGTGATGAAGGTGAAGTTGGCCCCGTTTTCGATCGTCTGCTCATCGAGGTGAAAGGTCAAGTCCGGTGGCGCTCCCCGCAGACGAACGCCGATCTCTTCCAGCGCGGCGACGAGCCTGGACACGTTGGCGCGGCTGCGGGCGTAGACGACATCCAGGTCGTAGCTCGGATAGGTAGAGCCTCGCGCAATCCCCGCCATTCCACCGATCAGGACAAACTCGACGCCATGGCGCACGAGTGGCTCCAGCAGCCTCGGCAGTTCTGGAGCCTGCTGTGGAAGTGACCGATCGGTCATCCCGACCATCCAGGCCGCTTTGGATTGGGACTCATCCCGATCACCTGGTTCGCGAAGGCGATGCCGTAATCGAGGCGTTGAGACGGGCTGCGTCTCAGCGCCGATTCGTTCAGCGTGCGATCGATCCCGAAATCGCGCACCTCGGAATCCAAGGCGAGTTCCTCCCCTAGGAGGTAGAGCAGCTCACGAAGGGTCTCGATCGATGGCGAGACGCGGTCGCGCTCGATGCGGGAGATCGCCGACTGGGTGGTTCCCGCTCGGACAGCCAGTTCGTGCTGGCTGACCCCATGTCGATCGCGGACTTCCTTAAGTAGCCGTCCTGGTGACATAGAAGAAATATAGCTTATTTGTACTTATTTAATATTCGCTATGCATTTTCGGTCACCCCCTCCCCTTCTCTTCGCGCTAGCGTTGGCTGCACAGCCAAAAGGGTGAGCGAGAGTTGAGGAGGAAGGTCATGGCGACTGCGGCGGAGCTTCAGGTGCGCGAGAAGGTCTTCATCGGCGGCAAGTGGGTCGAGCCGGCCGGCGGCGAGCCGATCGAGGTGATCAACGCGACCACCGAGGAGGTGATGGGCACGATCCCGGCCTGCTCTCCGGAGGATGTCGACCGTGCCGTTCGCGCCGCTCGCGACGCCTTCGACTCCTGGTCCCAGAGCCCGCGCGCGGAGCGCGCCGGCTACCTCTCGGCGATCGCCGCCGGGCTGGGCGAGCGCCTCGAGGAGATCGCGGCGACGATCAGCCAGGAGCTGGGGATGCCGCTGAAGCTGAGCCAGATGATCCAGGTCGGGTTGCCGACCAGCCAGTTCGCGGCGATGCCGGGGCTGATGGAGGAAGTCGCCTGGGAAGAGGAGATCGGCAACTCGCGGGTGCTGCGCGAGGCGGTCGGCGTGCTCGGCGCGATCACCCCCTGGAACTATCCGCTGAACCAGATCGCCGCCAAGGTCGCCCCCGCTCTCGCCGCCGGCTGCACCGTCGTCCTCAAGCCGAGCGAGGTGACGCCGCTGAACGCCTTCCTGCTGGCCGAGGTGATCGAGGCCGCCGAACTGCCCGCCGGCGTCTTCAACCTCGTCACCGGCTTCGGGCCCGAGGTCGGCGAGGCGATCGCCGGCCACCCCGGCGTCGACATGGTCTCCTTCACCGGCTCGACCCGGGCCGGCAAGCGGGTCAGCGAGCTCGCCTCGGCGACGGTGAAGCCGGTCGCGATGGAGCTCGGCGGCAAGTCGCCGAATCTGATCCTCGACGACGCCGACCTCGCCAGGGCGGTGCCCGACGGCGTCGCCAAGTGCTTCCTCAACTCGGGCCAGACCTGCAGCGCGCTGACCCGGATGCTGGTCCCGCGCGACAAGCTCGCCGAAGCCGAGCAGATCGCCGCCGCCACCGCCGAGGCCTTCACCCCCGGCGATCCCTTCGCCGACTCGACCCGGCTCGGGCCGCTCGTCTCCAATATCCAGCGCCAGCGCGTGCGCGACTACATCGTCAAGGGCGAGGGCGAGGGCGCGAAGCTGGTCACCGGCGGAGCCGAGGCGCCCGAGGGGCTCGACAAGGGCTACTTCGTCCGTCCCACCGTCTTCTCCGAGGTGACGCCGGAGATGACGATCGCCCAGGAGGAGATTTTCGGCCCGGTGCTGGCGATCCAGCCCTACGACGGCGAGGACGAGGGCGTGCGGATCGCCAACGACAGCGCCTACGGGCTCGCCGGCGGCGTCTGGTCCGGAGACCAGGAGCGGGCGATCGGGGTGGCGAAGCGGATCCGCAGCGGCCAGATCGAGATCAACGGCGGCGCCTTCAATCCGTTGGCCCCGTTCGGCGGCTACGGCCAATCCGGCCACGGTCGCGAGAACGGGCGGTATGGGCTCGAGGAGCTGCTGCAGGTGAAGAGTTTGCAGCTGTAGGGGGGCGCCGTGGGGGGAGGCACCTGCGAGCGAGGTCTACGTTCTCGGTACCTCCCCCCACGGCGCTCGAGCTCCAGCGCAAATAGGGTGACGGCGTGAACTTCGAGCTCAGCGACGAGCAGAGACTGCTGCGGGACACGGTTCGCGACTTCGCGCGGCAGGAGGTCAAGCCGGTGGCGGAGGAGCTGGACCGGACCAAGTCGTTCCCCTACGAGATCGTCGCGAAGCTCGGCGGGCTCGGGCTGATGGGGATCCCCTTTCCGCAGGAGTACGGCGGCGGCGGGGCCGACACGCTTTCTTATGTGCTGGCGGTCGAAGAGCTGGCGCGGATCGACTCCTCGGTCTGCATCACGATGGCCGCCCATACCTCGCTGGGGACGATGCCGATCTATCTCTGGGGCAGCGACGAGCAGAAGGCCGAATGGCTGCCGCGGCTGTGCAGCGGCGAGCGCCTCGCCTCCTTCGGGCTGACCGAGCCGGAGGCCGGCTCCGACGCCGGCAACGTCCGCACCACCGCCAAGCTCGGGGACGGCGAGTGGACCGTCAACGGCGCCAAGCAGTTCATCACCAACGCCGGCACCGAGATCTCCGGCTGCGTCTCGATCACCGCCGTCACCGGCGAGAGCAACGGGCGCAAGGAGGTCTCGAACCTGATCGTCCCGGTCGGCACCCCCGGCTACGAGATCGGCGAGGGGTACCGCAAGATGGGCTGGAACGCGTCCGACACGCGGCCGCTCGCGTTCGAGGACTGCCGCCTGCCCGAGTCGGCCCTGCTCGGCCGCCGCGGCGAGGGCTTCAAGAACTTCCTCCACATCCTCGACGGCGGCCGCATCGGGGTCGCCGCGATGGGCGTCGGCCTCGCCCAGGGCGCCCTCGACGAGGCGATTGCCTACGCCAAAGAGCGCCAAGCCTTTGGCCAGCCGATCTCCAAGTTCCAGGCGATTCAGGCCAAGATCGCCGACCTCTCGGCCCAAATCGAGGCGGCCCGCCTGCTGACCTGGCGGGCGGCGCTGGAGAAGGACGCCGGCCAGTCGTTCACCCTCACCGCCGCCCAGGCGAAGCTGATCACCGGCCGCCTCGCCGTCAAAGCGACCGAGGAGGCGGTGCAGATCCACGGCGGCTACGGCTTCATCGAGGAGTACCCGGTGTGTCGGTTCTACCGGGACGCGAAGATCCTCACGATCGGCGAGGGGACGGATGAGGTCCAGCAGATGGTGATCGCGCGGCAGTTGGGCTGTTAGTCGGCGGGAGCGGGACGGGGACCTTCTCCCCCGTTGAATTGAGTCGCGCACCCTTCGGGCGCGGCTCCGGATGTTGGTGCGCGCCTATGGCGCGCAGATATCGGATTGCATTTCCGCCGCTTCGCGACATTCACGGGGGAGGAGGTCCCCGTCCCGCTCCCCAACGCAGAGCCCGGGAACGGCCGACCAGCCCCGCATCGAGTGTCGAGCAGTGGCTTAGCTCCAGCGCTAGCTTCCCCAAGGAGGGGCAGCAACGATTCACCACGAGTCACGGGTGCGGTTGCCCTGCGGCTGCCGGGGCGGAGTCGGGTGCGTGGCTGGGGGAATGTCGCCGCAGGCGGCGGAAATGCAATCCGGTATCTGCGCCGCGGCAGCGGCGCACCGACATCCGAGCTAAGCCCCGAAGGGGCGTGCTCGCCAATTCCCCCAGCCACGCACCCGACTCCGCCCTCACGCCGACTTCAACGTGAACCGCACCCGCGTCCCCGGATGCCCGTCCTCGAGCCAGATCCGCCCCCCGTGCGCTTCGACGATCGCCCGGGAGATCGCCAGGCCGAGGCCGGCACCGTCCTCGCCGCGCGAGTCGTCGCCGCGGTAGAAGGCCTCGAAGACCCGCTCGCCGGAGCCGGCGGGCACTCCCTCACCGTCGTCGGCGACCTCGACCTCGACGTCGCCGCCGGCCGGCCGGGCGCGGACGGTGACGCTGCCGTCGGCGGGGGTGTGGCGAATCGCGTTCTGGATCAGGTTGAAGAGGACCCGCTGCACCTTCTCGGCGTTGGCCTCTGCCAAAACGTGTCCGGCGGGCAGGTCGGCGGCGATCCGCACACCGCGCTCGGCCGCCGGCGCCCGCATCGCCGCCACGGTGTCGCCGATCAGGTCGCCGAGCTCGACCTGGCGCATCGTCCAGGAAATGTCCCCGGCCTCGATCCGCGAGAGCTCGAAGAGGTCGTCGATGAGGTCGCTGAGGACGGCGACGTGGGTGCGGATCTCCTTCAGGTAACGGTCGCGGGTCTCCCCCGTCGCGACCCCGTCATCGATCGACTCGACCAGCAGCCGCAGCGAGGCGAGCGGCGTGCGCAGGTCGTGCGAGGCCGCCGCGACCAGCTGGCGGCGCGCCTCCTCGATCTGCCGCCGCGAGCGCTCCTCCATCGCCAGCCGCACCGCCAGCGCCGTCGCCAAGGCGGCGCCGACCGCGGCCAGGACGGCGAGCAGGATCTGGTCGGCGCCCATCCGGCCGGGCACCGCGACCGCGGCAGCACCGGCGAGGAAAGACGCGACGGCGATGACGAGGGCGCGCTTCACGGCCGCAACCTGTAGCCGACACCCCAGACCGTCTCGATGAAGCGCGGTTCGTCGGGGTCGTCGCCGAGCTTGGCGCGGAGCCGGCGGACGTGGACGGTGACGGTGCTGGTGTCGTTGAAGTACGGCTCGCCCCAGACCGATTCCATCAGCTGGTCGCGGGAGTAGACGCGGCCGGGGTGCTCGGCGAGATAGGCGAGCAGGTCGAACTCGCGCATCGTCAGCGACAGCTCCGCGCCGTCGAGCAGGACGCGGCGGCTCGCCGGCTCGATCCGCAGCGCCCCGTGGACGATCGGCGGCGCCTCGGAGTCCGGCGGCGAGACCCGGCGCAGCACGGCGTCGACGCGGGCGACCAGCTCGGCGGGCGAGAACGGCTTGACCACGTAGTCGTCGGCGCCCCGGCGCAGGCCCACCAGCCGGTCGGACTCCTCGCCACGCGCGGTCAGCAGGATCACCGCGATCCGCGGCCCCGGGCGCTCGTGCAGGCGGCGCATCACCTCGATCCCGTCGATCCCGGGCAGCATCAGGTCGAGCACCACGAGGTCGGGGTGGTGCTCGTCGGCCAGGCGCAGCGCCTCGGGACCGCTGGCGGCGCGGTGGGTCTCGTAGCCCGCCCGCTCCATGTAGCGGCCGACGACGTCGAGGATCGTCGGCTCGTCGTCGACGACCAGGACCGCGCCCTTGGAGGAGTCCGCCATCGCCGCGATTGTCGCGCTCGCGCCGACGGACTCGCGGCTAGCCGAAGGTGAAGGCATATCCCTCCACCCCGCTTTCCGGCTTCAGGGTGAGGACGTGCCGGCCAACGGCGGGGAGGTCGACGAGGTTGTAGAGGCGGTGCGCGGAGACCGTGACGGTGCCGTCCTCGACATCCGCGCCGGCGTCGGCGGCGGCGATCGGCTTGCCGTCCAGCAGCACCTTGACCCGGCGCTCGCGCCCGGGCGAGCCCAGCACCAGATAGACACGGCGGGCACCGAAGTCGAGGTCGAGCGAGGCGCCGCCGGCCGCGGTCGCCGAGTCGAGCGCGATCCGCCAGTTGCCGCGGAAGGCGAATTCGCTTTCCCCCAGTCCATCCGGGGCACTGAAGTCGTGGGTTCCCGGCGACAGTTCGGGGTTGGTGAAGCGTTCGGCCCGGGCGGCGCCGAGGTAGGTCTCCGGCGTGGTCACCGTCGCCGAGGGAGCGACCGCGTGCACGCTCGTCTCCTTCGCCCCGACCTTGTCGCCGGCTTCGGCCAACAGCTCGCGGATCACCTTCTCTTTCTCCCCGTATTCGCCCTCGCCGAAGTGGGCGTAGCGGACGCGGCCGCGGGCATCGATGAAGTACTCGGCCGGCCAGTACTGGTTGCCGTAGGCGTTCCAGGTCGCCTGTTCGTTGTCCTGGGCGACCGGATAGCGGATCTCGTTTTCGCGGATCGCCGCTTCGACGTTGCCGGCTTCGCGCTCGAAGGGGAACTCCGGCGTGTGGACGCCGACGATCGTCAGCCCGTCTTTGCGGTAGCGCGCGTCCCAGGCCTTCAGGTAGGGAAAGGTGCGGATGCAGTTGATGCAGCTGTAGGTCCAGAAGTCGACGAGGACGACGCGGCCGCGCAACGAGGCGAGGCTGAGCGGGCGATCGCCGGGGGTGTTGAACCAGCGCTCGTTGCCGACGAATTCGGGCGCCTCGCCCAGCACCGGCAGGCCGGAGTTCGGACCGGCGCCGGGGTCCTGAGGGGAGATGCTCGCCGCCCGGGCACCGATGCCGTGGGCCGAGCCGCCGCGGATGTCGGCCAGCGCCGTCTGCGCGGCGGCGGTGTCCTCGAGCCCTTCGCTGGGATTGACGAGGAAGCCCGGCAGGTCGCTGGCGATCCGGTTCTGGAAGCGGATGTCGTAGTTGCCCAGCATCGCCAGGGCGACGACGACCATCACCGCGCCCATCGCGACCTGCAGGCCGACGCCGCGCCGGGCCAGCGGCCGGACCACGCGGCGGCCGCCGAGCATGAGGAAGTAGAGGACGACCGCGGAGCCAATCCCGTAGCTGAGGGCGACGGCGAGGCGACCGGTGCTGAACGACTGCGAAGCCGAGACGGTGATGACCCCGGCCAGGATCGGGCCGGCGCAGGGCGCGTAGACGAGCCCGAGGCTGGCCCCCACGGCGGTCCCCGACCAGAAACCGTCGCCCTTGCCCTGCGCCACCCCCGCCCGGCTCGCGAACTGACTCATCCAGGCCTCCAGCCGGGCGGCGAGCGGCGGGATCATCAACGTGATCCCGAAGCCGAGCAGGACGACGATCGCCAGCTTGCGGAGGAAGTCGTTGGGCAGCCCGAGGGCGGAGATCACGTAGACCAGCGCGACCGTGGCGAAGGTGAACGACACGGCCAGGCCGGCGACGATCCCGAGCGGCCGCCGGCGGCCGCCGGTCGCGCCCGCTGAGAGCGCGATCGGCAGCACCGGCAGCACGCAGGGCGACAGCGCCGTGGCGGCGCCGGCGACAAAGCCGAAGAGGATCAGCAGGGCCATGGCTCAGTGCATCGCCGGGCCGTGCTCCATCGCGTGGCCGTGGTGCTTCATCGCGTGGCCGTGGTGCTTCATCGCGTGGCCGTGCTTCTTGGCGGCGCTCGCGCCCGTGCCGCCGAAGGCGACCAGCCCGAAGACCGCCACCGCCGTGATCGTCAATGCCCTTCTCAACCGCATCTTGCTCCTTCCGTGGGAGGTCCGTTAGCCGCCCAAGCTAGAAAGGAAATGTGACGAGGAGAGAAACGGCGGCGGCGCGGCGGATCAGTCGGCGATCGGCGAGGCGGTGACCGCGGCGGCGGCCCGCCCGGCGACCTCCGCTGCGCGCCCGACGCTCTCGTCGGCGCCGAAATGGGCGCAGATCGCCAGCTCGTGCTCGCGCCGCAGCGGCCGCGTCGGGTCGACCGCCGGCGCCGCCTTCAGCGCACCGCCGTCCTCCGCGACCCAGACCCCGAAGGCCGCGCCCGCGCAGCTGCGCAGCGGCACCGCGACCAGCTTGGTGTTGCGCCAGCGGCCGAGCTTGGCGATCAGCCAGGCCGGCTCGCCGCTCTCGGCGTCGACGAAGAGTCCCGCGACCTCGCCGACCCCCTTGGCGCCGAGATCCCGGACCTCGGCGCCGATCCAGGCCCGGGCCTCGCCCAGCGAGGGCATCGCCGCGGCCTCAGCCATCGACCTGCCGCTCCAGCAGCTCGCCGGCGGCGGTCGCCGGGTCGAGCTCGCGCCGCACCACCCGCTCCAGCAGCTCCGCCGTGCGCGGGTCTTCCGCCGCCGTCGCTTCGAGCTTGCGCCGCATCCGCGAGGTCGCGATCCCGAGCACCTCGCTGCGCAGGTTGCGGGCGCGGCGCTCGGCCAGGGTCCCCCGCTCCTCGATGAATTCGCGATGGGCGGCGATCTGCTCCGCCAGCTCCTCCACCCCCTCTCCGCGCGAGGCCTCGGTGCGCAGGATCGGCACCTTCCAGCTCTCGGGGTCGTGGGAGAGGGCCAGCACGCCGCGCACCTCGCGCACCATCGTGTCGGTCATCGGGTGGTCGGCCTTGTTGACGACGATCACGTCGGGGATCTCCATCACCCCCGCCTTCAAAGCCTGGATCGAGTCGCCGGAGCCCGGCATCAGCGCCAGCACGATCGTGTCGGCATGGTCGACGATGTCGATCTCCGCCTGACCGACGCCGACGGTCTCGATCAGGACGTCGTCCTTGCCGGCCGCGTCCATCACCAGCGCCACCTGCAATGCCGCCTCCGAGAGACCGCCGAGGGCGCCGCGCGAGGCCATCGAGCGGATGAAGACGCCGGGGTCGAGGAAGTGGTCGGAGAGCCGCACCCGGTCGCCGAGCAGGGCGCCGTGGGTAAAAGGGCTCGAGGGGTCGATCGAGAGCACCGCGACCGCGCGGTCGGTCTTGCGCAGCTCCGCCGTCAGCGCCCCGATCAGGGTGCTCTTGCCGACCCCTGGCGGGCCGGTGAAGCCGACGATCCGGGCCTTGCCGGTGCGGGGGTAGACCTCGCGCACCAGCTCCCAGCCCGCCGGGTCGTCGGACTCGATCAGCGTGATCGCCCGCGCCAGGGCGCGCTTGTCGCCGGCAATGAGGCGCTCGGCGAGCGGTGCGGATTTGGCGACGTCGGCCACGGGCGGGCCAGTCTAAAGTGCGGCCCGCCGTGATCCGCTTCCTCGTCCGCCACCGGATGCTCAACCATCGCTATGGGCTGCTGCTCTGGCGCTACTCGTGGCGGCGGCTGCTGACCCGGGCCGGGCGGCGCTGGCGCACCGACGGCTTCGTCTTCCTCGGCCGCCGGCTCGAACTGCAGATCGGCGACAAGGCCGAGATTCGCTTCGGCCGCTTCGTCTGGATCGGCGACGGCTCGAAGATCCGCTGCCACGAGGGCGAGGTCGAGATCGGGGCCAAAACGGTGATGGGCCAGGAATGCACGATCTCCGCCTACCAACGGGTGCGAATCGGTGCCGAGTGCGTGATCGCCGACCGGGCGATGTTCATCGACTTCGACCACGGCGTCGTCGAGGTCGAGCGCCCGATCCGCCTCCAGGGCATCTACATGCGCGACGTCGAGGTCGGCTCCAACGTCTGGATCGGCTACGGCGCCTGCGTCCTGCGCGGCGTCAGCGTCGGCGACAACGCGATCGTCGGCACCAACTCGGTGGTGACCAAGGATGTGCCGGCGAACGCGGTGGTCGGAGGCATCCCGGCCCGGATCATCCGCATGCGCGACGCGCCGAGCGAGCTGCGCTGGCCGGACCCGGTCGAGCCCGACCCGGCGGCGCACACCACGCTGCAGCCCCCTGGTTAGGGACCGGCGCCCCGGGTACAGGGTCGGCCATGCCCGACTCCGAAGAGAAGCTCGACGAGAAAGAGGCGGTGAAGCGGCTCAACGCCGCCCTCGCCCTGCAATACCGCTCTGCCCTCCAGTACTCGCTCGCCGCGGCCAGCCTGCGCGGGATCGAGGCGCAGGCGCTGAGCGAGAAGCTGACCGGGTTCGGCGACGAGGAGCTGAGCGACGCCCGCCGACTGATCGAAAAGATCGTCTCCTTCGAGGGCGAGCCGACGACCGAGGTCGCCGCGCTGCGCTTCGACACGGTCGCCGAGGACGCCATCCGCTGGCTGGTCGAATGCGAGGAAGAAGCCGTCGACACGCTGCAAGAGGCAATCGAGCCGACCGGCCGCGAGGGACGCTCGGAGGCACTCGAGCACCTAATGGAGCATCTGATCTTGCGCAAGCAGCATCAGGTGGACTTCCTCAGCCGCGCGATCGCTTAGCCGCTGGGGGCCACTGGCCAGAGGGGCGGACCGATCGAGTTGCGCCTTTGGGTTCTGGCGCAACCCAAAGGCGCAGTTCACCTGAGCGCGACCGGCGAATGATCAACCTGGCGCACCCTCATAGAGACGATCCGTGCCCTCGGGTCCAGCGGAGGCGGCCAATGAGGGGTCCGGTCGTCCTCCATTCGAATGTCGCGCAGCGGCGATATGCAATCTGTCTCCTGCGCCGCGGCAGCGGCGCACCAACACCCGAGCTAAGCGGCGCAGCCGCGTGCTCGCCAATTCGAATGGAGGACGACCGGACCCCTCCCCCACCAGCCTCAACTCAAGCAACCCCACCGAGGCGCATCGCTGCAATTCCTCTTGCGCGCCCTCTCGTCACCGAGAGTTTTTGTCTGTAGACGCATAGATTCCGCCCCACGTGCTTCGGCGGGTGGCCCGCGACGGAGCTTTTCCTGTCTCGAATCAGTCGAATTCGGCTCGGAGGAGCATGCCGCCCGTGGATATCGCCGCTCGTTTTGGGGACAATTTGGTCCGCTGTCGCAAGCAGACCGGGCTCTCTCAGGACGAGCTCAGCGTGCGTGCCTCGGTGCACCGGACCGAGATCAGCCAGCTCGAGCGCGGGCTGCGGATCGCCCGCATCGACACCCTGATCAAACTCGCCGGCTCGCTGGAAATCTCGACGACCGAGCTGCTGGCCGGGATGTCGTGGGAGCCGGGCGGCACCCGCCTCGGCAAGTTCCGCCCGGACGACCCGAGCTGGAACTAGCCTCAGGCGGGGTCGAGCTTGGCGCCGGCGAGATCGGCGTAGACCGCCGCGGTCTGCTCGGCGACGTCGCCCCAGTCGAAGCGGCGCAGGTGCTCGTAGGCTTCGGCGACGAGGCGGCGCCCGAGCTCGTCGTCGGAGAGGACGCGGATCGCCACCTCGGCCAATGCTTCGGGATCGTGGGCGCGGAAGCGCAACCCGGCCTCCTCGTGCGGGACGACCTCACGCAGGCCGCCGGTGTCGGCGACGATGCAGGGACAGCCGGAGGCCATCGCCTCGAGCG
This sequence comes from uncultured Solirubrobacterales bacterium, assembly GCA_963735255.1. Lineage (GTDB taxonomy): Bacteria > Actinomycetota > Thermoleophilia > Solirubrobacterales > 70-9 > VAYN01. The sequence goes on from CAVTKC010000003.1 coordinate 68,667, forward strand.
CGACCAGGCCGAAGGGCTCGTAGATCGAGGGGACCACGGTGAGGTCGGCGATCCGGTAGAGCGAGTGCAATACGTCGTCGCCGATCCAGCCGAGGAATGTGCCGTGCTCCATCAGGCCCAGCTCCTCGGCCTGGCGGTGCAGCTCGGCCTCGTGGGTGCCGGAGCCGGCGACAAGGAAGCGCGTGTTCGGCTCCGCTTCCAGTACCCGCGGCATCGCCTCCAGCGCCAGCTGGAAGCCCTTCTCGTAGACCAGGCGTCCAATCAGCAGGACCAGCTTCTGGTCCGGCGCCGCGAACTCCGAACGCATCCGCTCCAGCTCGGCCGGGTCCTGGGCCGGCAGGTCGTCGGGGTCGATCCCGTTGGGGATGACGCTGATCCGCTTCTCGGCGACGCCGAAGATGTCGGCGATCTGCTCGCGCATGTAGTGGCTGCAGGCGATGACCCGCTGGGATCGGTTCGTGATCCAGCGCTCGACCCCGTGGATGTAGGTCTGCGGGTGCTTGTCGACCCAGCCCTGGTGGCGCCCGTACTCGGTGGCGTGGATCGTCGTCACCAGGGGTGCTTCGAAGCGCTTGGCGAGGTGGTCGCAGGCGTTGGCGACGAGCCAGTCATGGCCGTGGACGAGGTCGAAGTCGTAGCGGTCGCCGAGCTCGACCCCGGCGGCGAGCATGTCGGAGTTCATCCGCTCGACCCAGGCGACGAACTCGCCCAGATCCGTGGGCCGCTTCGGCTCGCGGATGCGGTGGACGACGACGCCGCCCGAGCGCTCTTCGGCGGGCGACTCCTCGCCGCCGCGGGTCAGCACGTGGACCTCGACCTCGCGTTCGACCAACGCCTCGGAGAGCTTGCGGACGTGGCGGGCGAGGCCGCCCTCGATCAGCGGCGGGTACTCCCAGGACAGAATCAGGACGCGGATCATCGTCAGCGGCGCTAGGGCTCCAGCAAAGGAGCGAGGCTCAAATCCGGGGCGAGTGATCGCATACGCGGGGTGGCTGCGCCGGAGTCTATGGCCTCCAAGAGCGCGCCCGCGTGGTCCGTCGCCCGCTGGTAGGCGTAATCGCCCGCCTGGCCGCGCTTGTCGAGGAAGGCCCAGTCGCTCGCCTGCGCCGCCAGCAGCTCCCGCGCCGCGCGCGCCGCGGCGTCGCCGCGCAGGCCGCCGGAGAGCGCCCGCAGGAGCCGCAGCTCCAGCCGCCGGGCACCCCAGGCGAGATCGGCAACCGGGGGTGAGTCCCAGGTCCCGAAGTCCTTGTCCTCGCCCCAGCTGGACGCGTGCAGCTCGCGTTCGACCGGCTCGTGCTCGGCCAATGCCCGCGGCACCGTGACCGGCCGCACCCCGGCCGCCTCGGCGCCCTCGAGGACGGCCCGCAGCCAAACCGGGCCCTCCGACCACCAGTGGCCCAGCAACTCGGTGTCGATCGCGAAGACGAGCAGGCCGCGGCGCTCGCCGGCGCCGGCGTACTCGCGCAGGCGGGCGGCGGCGGCGGCGAGGAACTCGCCGGCCTGGCGACGAGCGGCGGCCTCCGCGGCAGCCGGGTCGTACGCCCCTCCGCCCACCTTCCAGAGGCGCAGGCCGCGCAGCGATTTGCCGGCGAACTGGGCGTGCGCCGGGTCGGACGGGTAGCCGTCGAGGGCCCAGAGCCAGCCGATCGACTCCCAGTCGATCGGCAGCGCCACCGGCCCGGCCGCCGTCCGCACCGGCGCCAATGCCTGCAGCGGCGCCTCGTGGGCGCTCTGGTCGACGCAGAACCAGCGCACGCCCGCCTCGGCCAGGCGCCACTCCAGGCCGGGTGCGTAGGCGCACTCGGGCAGCCAGAAGCCGCCGTCCCAACCGAAGCGCCGGCGGTGCGAGCGGATGCCGGCGTCGAGCTGCAGGCGCTGGCCCTGAGGCGTCGCCAGCAGCGGCAGCACCGCGTGCGTGGCGGAGGAGGCGGCAAGCGCCACCCGGCCCGCGGCGGCCGCGCTCTGGAAGGCCAGCAACGGGTCGCCGTCGGTCGCGTCGAGGAGCTCGAGGGCGCGGCGGTAGCGGGAGAGTTCTCCTTCGGCGGCGGGCCGGCACTCGACCGGCACTTCCGGCAAATCGGCCTCGGCGGCGCCGATCCGCCACTCGACCAGGAAGCGCCGCAGCCGCTCCCGCACCCCGGGGTCCTCGAGCTGGTCGGCGAGCACCGGGGTGACGGTCAGGGTCAGGTCCCGCGCCACGTCCAGCACCGGCAGGTAGGAGCGGATGACCGCGTCGAACAGCCACTCCTCGCCGAACGGGTAGGTCCCGAAGCCCTCGACATAGGGCATGTGAGAGTGGAGGACGATCGCCAGATCGCCGACCGTGCGCTCAGGCATGACAGACGGCGAGGAAGTCCAGCGCCGCGTCGAGGTTCCCTTTCTGGAGAGCGAAGTCGGAGGCGGCGATCGCCGGCGTGAAGCGGTCGTAGAAGGGCTTGGTCAGGCCGAGGCGCTTGTGCACGCTGTCCCAGCCGAGCTTGATCGCGAGCTCGTGGACGCGCAGCTTGCGGGCGTGGAAGAGGCCGAACAGCTCGACCCGGCCGAAGTGGCCCTCGCAGAGGGCGCGGAACTCCTCCGCCCGGTACTCGTGCAGGTGCCAGGGGTTGTCGGACTTCTCGGCCCCGGGGGGCGCCAGCGTCAGCAGGTTCGGGGTCGAGACGTAGGCGACCCCACCCGGCGCCAGCATCGATTTGAAGTGCTCGAGGATCGCGCCGGCGTCGGCGACGTGCTCGATCGTCTGCAGGAAGACGACGGCGTCGCAGGGCTCGGCGAAGCTCTCGACCAGGTCGCGCTCGAAGCGCAGATTGGGGCTGGTGTAGCGCAGCCGCGCGTGCTCGTGCGCCTCCGGGTTGGCATCGACGCCGACGACCGCGGCGGCGTTGCCGGCGAGCACGTTGGAGCCGTAGCCCTCGCCGCAGGCCATGTCGACCACCCTCAGGCCGCCGACCCGGGCCGCGATCCACTCGTAGACGACGAGGTGACGCCGGTACCAGTAGTTCTCCTCGGGCACGTCGGGCAGCGTCCGCTCGCCGGTCAGCGGCAGCGGTGGCACTCCGGGGGGCTGGTTCAGCTGCAGGTACTCCTCCGGCACCCCAGGGACGCTATTGGGGCGTCCCGCTCCGTGCATTGCGCCTTTCCGCGTAAAGTTCCGCGCCGATGCCAGCCTCCCCGACCGCCACGCCGGAGCACATCAAGGACGTCAACACCCGCTACCACGACGCCGCTGCCGACGAATACGACGCCAAGTGGGGCATCGACTTCGGCGACACCGGCCAGGAGCAGGTGCGGCTGAAGCTGATCAAGGCGCTCGGCGGCCAACGCGGCCGCTCTTTCGGCGACGCCCTGGAGATCGGCTCCGGCACCGGCTACTTCTCGCTCAACTTGGTTCAGCTCGGCGTGATCGAGCGGCTGACCGCGACCGACATCTCGCCGGGGATGCTGAAGCGGCTCGCCGGCACCGCCGAGGAGCTCGGAATCGCCGGCGTCACCACCGTCGCCACCGAGGCCGAGACGCTCCCCTTCGCGGACGAGAGCTTCGACCTGGTGCTGGGCCACGCCGTCCTCCACCACATCCCCGACCTCGACCGCGCCTTCGCCGAATTCCGCCGCGTCCTCCGCCCCGGCGGCATGATCGCCTTCGCCGGCGAGCCCTCGCGTTACGGCGACCGCCTGGCGGCGCTGCCGAAGCGAGTGGGGATGCTCGCCGCCCCCGCCTGGCGGCGCCTGACCGGGGCCCGCGAGCGCGCCGTCGCCGAGGCCGACCTCTCCAACGGCCACTCGCTGGAGGGCGAGGTCGACGTCCACGCCTTCGCCCCCGCCGACCTGCGCCGCCTGTTGCGCGACGGCGGCTTCGAGCACCGCCACGTCGGCGGCGAGGAGCTGCTCTCCAACGCCTGGGGCTGGGGCCTGCGCACGGTCGAGTCGACCGCCGAGCCCGACTCGGTCTCCTGGGGTTGGCGCAACTTCGCCTTCCGCAGCTACATCGCCCTGCAGAAGGTCGACACCAAGGTGCTCGAGCCCTACCTCCCGGCCGAGCTCTTCTACAACCTGCTGGTCTCCGCAAGAAAACCGGCCTAGTTGATTCGCGGTGACCGTCGCAGGTTCTCTGGCCTCGGAGGGCTGAGGGAGGGTGCGGGTGTCCCTCTCCCTTGCTGGGATTTTCGCCAGAACAACTGAGTCCGTCCGAGGTGGAGCTCTCGGGCGAAAATCAGGACGCCGCGCGTCCGAGGGACACCCGCACCCTCCTCACGCTTCGAGATCGCTCCAGCTCACGAGGAGCCGGAGGATCGGCGCTCTCAGCTCAAAGGAGCCGCGGCTTGGGCGCTCTTAGCTGAACTGCCGTACTTCGCGACGCTTGCGTTGGGAGGGGTCGGGCACCTCTCGTACGAGCGGCGTCCGATTTTCGCCCGAGAGGCCTCCCTCGGACGGCCGTTAATAGTTCCTGGCGAAAATCCCAGCGAAGGTAGAGAGGTGCCCGACCCCTCCCCCACCCAGCCTTCGAAGTACGTCGTCCTGATCAACCCCGCCCGAACCGCGCGCGGAACAGCTTCACCTTGGAGTCGATCCCCTTCAGCCGCCGCTCGCCGATGTACGTGTAGTCGAAGTCCTCCTCGGCGGCGCCTTTGACCGACTCGTCGACGACGACGCTGCCGGGCCGGGCGACGCCGGTGATGCGGCTGGCGAGGTTGACCGGGCGGCCGTAGTAGTCGCCCGACTGCGGCAGTACCGGGCCACAGGCGAGGCCGGCTCGCAGCCAGGGGAACTCGTCGCCTTCGGCCTCGGCGGCGTCGATCAGGTCCAGGCTCGCCGCCAGCATCGGCTCGGCTTCGGGCGAGACGAACATCACCGCGTCGCCGATCGTCTTCACCAGCCGCACCGGCGGCTCGGCGACGGCGCTGGCCATCTCCTCCAGCCGGCCGGCGACCATCCCCAGCTCCTCCGGTGGGATCTCCTCGCCCAGCCGCGTGAACTCGACCAGGTCGGCAAAGCAGACGCTGAGGGTGGCGGTGCCGCCGATCTCCCCCGAGGCGAGGTCGGCGGTGGCGATCACGTCACGGCGGATCTGCTCGAGCATGTTCGCCTGCAGCGCGTGGACGATGGTCGGCCCGACCAGGGGCATCATGAACTCGGCCGCCGCGGCGAAGCGCAATGCGAGGTCGCGCTCGCTGTCGCCCGGCTGAGCCACGGTGCGGATGACCAGCTCGCGGTTGGCCTCGGCGATGCGGGCGGTGCCCATCCCGATCGTGCGCGCCACCTGCAGCATCCCGTCCTCGGGCAGGCCGGCATCGCGGAAGGCCTTCATCCGGCGCGCCGCCTCGAGGTCCGCCTCGGTCCCGCGCGGTTCGTCGGGGTCGGTGTAGGGGACACCGAGGGCTGCACTGAAGCGTCGTAGCTGGTCGAGGTCGATGCCGACGATCTCGGCGATTTCCCGCGCCGTGTAGCGCCGCCCCTCCCCGGCCAGCGCCCGCTCGACCGGCAGCAGCGCCAGACGCCCCGCCTGCACCGCCGCCCGCAGCTCCTCCAGCGGCACACCCTCCGCGGTCAGCTCCCGCAGCAGGGTCGCGCGGGCCGCACGGGCATCGGGGTCGAGGTCGTCGAGCAGCCCCTCCGCCGCGAAGTCGATCTCAGGGGTGGCGCCCACGAGCGCATTCTTGCGCTCCTCAGGCGTAGGCGACGGCCCCGCCGCGGCGTGGGTCGCCACCACCGCTGAGCGCGCCGCTGGCCGGGTCACGCGCCACCGCCTGCACACCGCCGAAGAAGAGGTTGACTTGGGGCCGGCGGGCGACCGCGAAGCCGCGCGCCTCGAGCCGGGCCAGTGCCGCCTCGTCGATCCCCGGCTCCGCCTGGACGACGCCGTCCTCGAAGTGCAGGCGCGGCGCCTCGATCGCCGCGTCGACCGGCAGCCCCTGCTCGACCGCGCGCACGACCGTCTGCAGGATCGCCGAGCGGATCCGGTTGGAGCCGGCGCTGCCGACCCCGAGCACGATCTCGCCCTCGCGCAGGACCACCGTCGGCGCCATCATCGAGGGCACGCGGCGGCCGGGCTCGATGCTGTGGAAGCCGAGCGGGTTGAGGTCCTCCTCGCCGAGCATGTTGTTGAGGATCACCCCGGTCCCCGGCACGAGAACGCCGGAGCCGGAGCCGTTGGAGCAGGTGACCGCCGCGCACATCCCGTCGGCGTCGAGAACCGAGATGTGCGTGGTCGAGCCGAGCAGGTCTCCGGCGGCGAGGTCGAGACCGGCCGGATCGAGGAAGCTCGCCTCCATCCCCTCCTCGTAAAGAGCTTCGGCGAACTCGATGCCGCGGCGGCGGTTGGCGGCATCCATCGCCGCGACCAGTTGCTCCGGCCCACTCTCGGGGCCGAGCCGCTCCAGCAGGCCAAGGCAGAAGGCGATCAGGATCCCGCCCGAGGAGGGCGGCGGGTTGGTCAGGACCTCGCAGCCGCGGAAGGGGGCGCGGATCGGCTTGCGCTCGAGCGGCTCGTAGGCGGCGAAGTCGCCGCGGCCGAGGCTCCCCCCGTTGGCGCTGACGAACTCGCTCAGGGCGGCGGCGACCTCACCGTGCTGGAACGGCTCCGCCCCCTCGGCGCCGAACCTTTCCAGCGCCTCCGCCAGTTCCGGGAAGCGGAACGTGTCCCCCTCCCGCAGCGGCCTACCGCCCGGCGCGTAGAGCCGCGCGTCCCGGCCAGCCGATCGTGGATCGGGGCCAGGATCTCGAGGATGTAGGCCTGCTCGGCGTTGACCGGGGCACCCTCGCGGGCGAGGCCCACCGCCGGCCCGATCAGGTCCGCGAGCGGCACCGAGCCGAAGCGCTCCAGGGCCCGCTCCAGACCCACCGCCGTCCCCGGCACCCCGCACGAGGCCGGGCCGACGTAGAACGTCTGCACGGTCTCGGCGTCGAACTGAACCGGCACCGGCGCCAGCTCGGTTCGCCGCTCGATCCCGTCGAGGCCCGGGGCGGCGACGAAGAAGTCGATCAGCGCCGTCTCCTCGCCGCGGTGGACGATCATGTAGCCGCCGGCGCCGAAGCCGGTCAGCGGGCTCTCGACGGCGAAGGAGGCGAGCACGGCTCCGACCGCGGCGTCGACCGCGTTGCCGCCCGCGCGCAGCACGCCGGCGCCGGCCTCGGCGGTGAGCGGATGGCCGGCGGCGACAACCCCGTTCATCGGGCGGGGCTCGTCTAGCCGGGGAGGAACTCTGGGACGTCGATGCCGAGCTCGCCGCCGCGCTGCTGGGGCTGCGGCGGACGGCCGCGGCCGGTGTCTTTGGTGCGGCGGATCGTCGGCTCGGCGGCGCGGCGCGGCGCCTGCTGGCGACCGTCGAAGCGGGTGGCAACGACGGTGACCCAGATCTGGTCGGAGAGCTCGTCGTCGACGTTGGCGCCGAAGATGATGTTGGCGTCCGGGTGGGCGGCCTCGCCGACCACCTTGGCGGCCTCGGAGACCTCGACCAGCGAGAGGTCGGAGCCGCCGGTTATCGAGAGCAGGATCGCGCGGGCGCCGTCCATCGAGGTCTCCAGCAGCGGCGAGGAGATCGCTTTCTCGGCGGCGAGGATGGCGCGCTCGTTGCCATGGGCCATGCCGATCCCGAGCAGCGCCCGGCCGGCGTCGGACATGATCGTCCGCACGTCGGCGAAGTCGAGGTTGATCACGGCGGGCAGCGTGACCAGGTCGGAGATGCCCTGCACGCCCTGGCGCAACACGTCGTCGGCGACCTGGAAGGCCTCGACCATCGAGGTCTGCTGGTCGAGCACCTCGAGCAGGCGGTCGTTGGGGACGACGATCAAGGTGTCGACCTCGGCCGCCAGCTCCTCGATGCCCTTGTTGGCCTGGGTGCCGCGGCGGTTGCCCTCGAAGGTGAACGGCTTGGTGACGATGCCGACCGTGAGCGCGCCGACCTCGCGGGCGAGGCGGGCGACGACCGGCGCAGCGCCGCTGCCGGTACCGCCGCCGGCGCCGGCGGCGACGAAGACCATGTCGGAGCCCTTGAGCAGGCGCTTGATCTTGTCCTGCTCCTCGAAAGCCGAGCGGTGGCCGACCTCGGGGTCGGCACCGGCGCCCAACCCCCGCGTCTGCTCCTCACCGATGTGCACGGTGATGTCGGCGACACAGAGCTGCAGCGACTGAAGATCCGTATTGACGGCCATGAACTCGACCCCGGGAATCCGCGCATCCACCATCCGGTTGACCGCGTTCACCCCGGCACCACCCACGCCCACCACTTTGATCACAGGCTGGTGCGGCTCCCCGCTCCCCGGCGGCTCATAGGCAGGCTCCTCGCGCCCATAGCGCGGATTGGCCGTGGAAAAGTCCTCGCTGCGCCCCCTCGGCTTCGGTTCCTCGGAGAAAACCCTCTTCAACCGTTCAGGCGCCGACTCCGCACTCGACTCCGGCATCTCGGACTCCTGATCGAACAGAGCACCGGAACCCTCGGACTCAGCTTCCCGCGCCACCGGCGTGGCGCCCGAACCTTGGGGCACAGCCTCCGAACCCTGGGCCTCAGGCGCCTCTGCCGCGGGTGGCGTGGGGGATGGCTCTTCGCCCGCAGCTTGCGAGGACGAAGAGTCGTCCCCCGCGACAGGACCCGCGGCCGAATCGCCCTCGTCCCTAACCTTCTTCGCCTCAGCAGGATCCTCCCGCCCATACCGGGGCGCCTCCGGCGGGTCAGCCGGCGCGTCCTCGGCAGTTGCGCGGAAGAGATCCGAAAGGGGCCCTTCGCGCATGCTTGCGCGTTTATTCCGCCGAGCCATTCGCCAAGACCTCCTTCGCCAGCTCCCGGTAGTAGTTCGCGGCGCTGCTGCCGGAATCGTACTTGAGCACGGAGGCGCCTTTGACGGGAGCCTCGGCGAACTTGACGGCCTTGCGGATGCGGGACTTGAAGACGAGGTCGCCGAAGTTCTCTTCGAGGATCTCCACCGCCTCCTTGGCGTGGACGGTCCGGGCGTCGAACATGGTCGGCAGGATGCCCTCGATCTTGACTTCCGGATTGAGGTTCTCCTGGATCATCCGCAGCGTGTTCTGGAGCTGGACCAGCCCGCGCATCGAGAGATACTCGCATTGGACGGGCACGATCACCTTGTTGGCCGCGGTGAGCGCGTTGATCGTCAGCAGCCCCAGGCTGGGCGGCGTGTCCATGCAGACGAAGTCGTAGTCGGCGGAGACCTCTTTCAGGGCCTTCTCGAGCGAGCGCTCGCGACCGATCTTGGTGCTCATCGCGATCTCCGCCCCGGCCAGGTCGATCGAGGCGACGGCGATGTCGATCTCGCGCTTGACGATGATCTCCGAGATCGGCATGTCGTTGACGAGCACGTCGTAGAGGCTCTTCTCGACCTTGTCCGGGTCGATCCCCTGGCTCATCGTCAGGTTCCCCTGGGGGTCGAGATCGACGCAGAGCACGCGATAACCGGACTCGGCGAAAGCGACCGCGAGGTTGAGCGTCGTGGTCGTCTTCGCCACCCCACCCTTCTGGTTCGCGAAAGCGATCACGTCCGCGTGCTTCACCGGCACCTCAGCCTCAGCCCGTGCCTCCCGCACCACATCGATCCGGCTCGGCGCGATCAAATCCCGAGGCATCATCCGCCCGGAGTCCTCCTCAACCGGCTCCGGCTCCACGACCCGCTCCACATGCGGAGACGGCGCCGCAACCTCTACCGGGCTCGCAGCGGGAGACTCAACCGAGGCGACCGGATCCGAGGGCGCAAGCGCCTCTGCCACGGGTGGCGTGGAGGATGGCTCCTCGCCCGCAGCTTGCGAGGACGAGGCGTCGTCCTCCGCGACAGGACCCGTGGCCTGATGCCCCTCGTCCTCATACTCGAAGTCATCGACCTCGAAATCGTCCCCCTCCCAGGTGTCGTTACCCGAGCGCTCGGGTACCGCTTCCTCCATACGCTGGAGCTCTTCGACGATCGGATGCTCCTCGTCGACCTGGATCGGGGCTGGCTTCGGCTTGCGGCTTAGAAATCCCATTGCGCGGATATTCGTATGGGCGCTCGCTTTTCCTGCCGGCCCTCGAAATTGCTAGGAATTGCCCGATCCCCGAACTATTAGACAAGCGACTCGTGATCGTCACCGGCAAGGGTGGCGTCGGCAAGACGACGGTCGCCGTGGCGCTGGGTATGCGCGCCGCCGCCGAAGGCAAGCGCACGATCGTCTGCGAGGTCTCTTCGCAGGAGAACGCCTCGCGGATGTTCGATCACACCGAGGTCGGCTTCCATGAGGTCGAGATGGAGGAGAACCTCTGGTCGATCTCGATCGACCCCGACGAGTCGATGCGCGAGTACGTGCTGCTGCAGCTGAAGGTGCGGGCGATGCGGGACATGCTCTTCCGCAGCCGCATCTTCAACTACCTCGCCGCCGCCACGCCGGGGCTGAAGGAGCTGGTGACGATCGGCAAGATCTGGGAGCTGGCCCAGCTCGACCGCAAGGTGAAGAAGGGCCGCAAGTACGACCTGGTGATCGTCGACGCCCCCGCGACCGGCCACGGCGTCGGCTTCCTGGAAACGCCGCGCACCTTCGCCAACATCGCCCGCGTCGGCCCGATCCACGCGCAGGCGCAGACGCTCGACCGCTTCATCACCGACCACGAGCACACCGGCACCGCGATCGTCGCCTTGCCGGAGGAGATGCCGGTGAACGAGTCGGCGGCATTGGAGAAGGACCTGCGCGACGGGGTCGGCGTCGCCGTCGACCGCGTCTACCTCAACGGCCTCTACCCCGAGCGCTTCTCCAAAGCCGAGGCCGAGCAGCTCACGGCGCTGGCCGAGAACGGCGAGGGCGGCGTGCGGGCGGCGGCCCGGGCGGCGCTCTCCGAGCAGGGGCGCGCCCGCTCGCAGCGAGCGCAGCTCTCGCGCCTGCGGCGCCGGGTCGAGGCCCCGGTCAAGACCCTGCCCTTCCTCTTCGAGCCCGACCTCGGCCCCGAGGCGGCGCGCCGGCTCTCGCGGAAGCTCTCCTGATGCCGACGCTCGGCGACATCCTCGAGGGCAAGGAGATATGTATCTGCGCCGGGTCGGGCGGGGTCGGCAAGACGACGACCTCGGCGGCGATCGCGACCGGGATGGCGGCGCAGGGCCTGAAGGTCTGCGTGCTGACGATCGACCCGGCCAAGCGCCTCGCCGACTCGCTCGGGTTGAAGGAGCTCGGCAACGAGGCGCGGCGGGTCGACCCGAAGCTGTTCGAGAAGCAGGGCGTCGAGATGAAGGGCGAGCTGTGGGCGATGATGCTCGACGCGAAGGCGACCTTCGACGAGCTGATCGCGCGCCAGGCGCCGGACGAGGAGTCGCGCGACCGCGTCCTCGAAAACCGCATCTACCAGCAGATCTCCAGCGCCCTCGCCGGCTCGCAGGAGTACATGGCGATGGAGAAGCTGTTCGAGCTGCACACCGAGGGTAAGTTCGACCTGCTGGTTCTCGACACGCCGCCCAGCCGCAACGCGCTCGACTTCCTCGAGGCGCCGAAACGGCTGACCCAGTTCATCGAGGGAAAATCGCTGCGGATGTTCATGAAGCCGACCGGCCTGGCGGCCCGGGTCGCCGGCCGCGGCGCCTCGGTCGCGCTCGGCATCTTCAAACGCATCGTCGGCTTCGACCTGCTGGCCGACCTGGCCGAGTTCTTCAACGCCTTCAGCGGCATGGTCGACGGCTTCCAGGCGCGGGCTAAACGGGTCAACAAGCTGCTCGCCGACCCCGGCACCTGCTTCCTCGTCGTCACCGGCCCGCAGGGCGAGCCGGTCGACGAGGCCGTCTACTTCCACCGCAAACTGGTCGAGGCGAAACTCCCCTTCGGCGGCGTCATCGTCAACAAGGTCCATTACCCGGCCGAAAAGCTGCGCGGCGAGTCGAAGGACCTGCCGGCGGCGCTGGCCGAGAAGCTCGGCGACGAGGATCTGGCGCGGCGGGTCGCCGCCAACTTCTCCGACTACCAGGCGCTGGCCGAGCGCGACGCCCGCAACATCGAGCGCCTCGCCAAGGAGCTCAGCACGCGCGGCGTGATCCGGGTCCCCTACCTCGACGAGGACGTGCACGACCTCGCCGGGCTGGCCGAGATCAACCGCTACCTCTTCGCCACCGGTGAGGAACGGGTGGCGATGGCGGCCGGCCGCGCCTGAGCGGCGCGGCGCGGCTCAGCTGGAGCTGCGCGAGTACTCGAACTCGAGGTGGGAGACGTCCCAGTCGGAGTCCGGCACCGGGAAGAGGTGGCGCACGCGGGGGGTATCGATGCGCTCGCGGTGCTCGATGTCGCGCTCCTCGGCGGCCGGCCATTCGAGCGAGTCGCCCCGACGCGCGTCGGAGACCTCGTCGAGCCACGGCGTGGCCGTGATCCTGATCTCGTCTTCGGCCGGAATCGGCTCCATGATGCGGGTGTCCTGGTCCTGCTCCATGTGGATCTCCTCAATTTGCGCTTCGGGCTCGATCGGCTCCGGGGGCAAGGCAAGTTGTTCGATGCGGATCTCGGGCTCAGACTCGGCCTCGACCGGGTCCGGCAGCTCGATCGGAGCGGGCACCTCGACGGGCTCGGGGAAGTCCGTCGGGCCCTGGGTCTCCTGGACCGAGATCGCGATCTCCGCGTCGCCGCCTTCGAGGCCGGTCGCGATCAGGGTCTCGTCGGCGGTGGCGCTGAGGTCGCTGCCGAGCTCGCCGAGCGCGGCTTGCAGCAACAGCCTGCGGGCTCCGTCCTCGGCCCAGCCGGCGAGCTCGATCGCCCGCTCGACGGGACGGCCGTTCATCAATGCCCGCTCCAGCTCCAAAGCGTCCTCGACCCGCTCGCGGGCCTCGACCCGGTCCAGCGAATCGTCGGCGATCAGCGCCGCGGCGCGCAATGGCAACGAGGCGCCGACCGGGCCGTGGCCCTCCAGTACCGCGCGCAGCGCCAGCAGGTGGTCGCTGAGGCCGTCGAGGGCGCTCTCGCGCTCGCAACCCATCTCGAAGCGGCCGACCGCCCAGCTGAGGGCGCTGTCGGGGTCGGGAAGGGCCTCGAGCGTGTTTGCCAGCTCGATCAGCTCGTTCGCCTCGCTCTCGCTGAGGCGATAGCCGCCGGGCCGGGTCGCGGGGGCGCCGGTGACGATCCGCCGCCAGCATCCCTCCCCGGTCGGGGCAAAGGCGTAAGGGCCGAGCCCGATGCCGCCGGCCTTGAAAAGTCTCATCACGCTGATCAGCTCGCGCAGCTGGTTGAGCGCGCCCTCGGCGCCACCCTCGGCGTCCTGCTCGGCGACCGCGAGGAACTGCGGCTCCCAGGAGGCGCGGCCCATGCCCTCGCTGCGCATCGCCTCGACCGGGGCCTCGATCGAGTCGGCCCGCAACACCCGCACGCCGTGCGGCAGCTGCAGGCGGGCCTGCGACATCCGCAAGCCGACGATCGGAACGATCAGGATCTCGGCGTCGTCGGCGTCGCGCGCTTCGGCGTCGAGCATCGAGAGGGCGCTGTCGAGCCGCGCCCGGTCGAGCGAGAACTCGGTGCTGCCCTCCCAGAGGGCGGAGATGAAGATCGTCAGCATCCGCTCGGCCCGCGCGCCCGGGTCGGCGGGCACGGACTCGCCACGCTCCTCCAGGTAGGGGGCGGCGACGCCGGCCTCGGTCGCCGCCTCGCGGGCCGGCCCGAAGCTCGGCAGCGAACGCAGCTCCTCGGCCCGTTCCTCGACGAAGCGCGAGGTCAGCGGCACGTAGCTGTAGAAGGCGGAATCGTCGCCGGCGTCGGCGGCGACGTCGAACGGAATCTGGTCGCCACTCGCGACCAGGGCGCTGAACCGAGTCGCGGCCTCGGCTGACAGCCGTTTCAGGGCCTCGTTGAGGAGGAAGTCACGCACGGCTCAGGCTTCCGCCCCCCCAGGCACGCTCCTGCGCCTGCACGGCGCCTTGCAGAACTCAGCGTTTAGTCCAATTTGCCTCACGCGGGTGCAGGCATCGAGCCCGGCTGCCGAATCTGCACGCATGAACTTCAAATCGCTGCGCCCGAACGCCGGGACGGTCATCGCCGTCATCGCCCTCGTCCTCGCCCTCGGGGGGTCCGCGGTAGCGGCCAAGCGCTACCTGATCACCAATACGAAACAGATCTCGCCGGCTGTGCTGAAACAGCTGACGGCGATGGCCGCCGCGCAGGGCGGCGCGGGCGCTTCGGGACCCCAGGGGCCCCCCGGTGAGAAGGGCGCGACGGGAGATAAGGGACCGACCGGAGACAGAGGGCCAACGGGAGACAAGGGGCCGACCGGAGACCGAGGCTCCTCGGGAGAAGGAGGAGGCGGCTCGGGCAGCGCGATCGACTGGGCCGTGGTCGACGGAGACGGCGATCTGGCCCGCGGGAGCGACGCAGGCATCACCGTTGAAAAGCTGCCTGCCGATCTCGGCACCTATGGCGTGGTCTTCGGCTCTGATGTCACCGGCTGCGCATACCAGGCGACGGTTGGTCGTTCAGGAACGGAAGCAACCGAAAACCCGGGCTTTGTCACGGTCGTGCGCTGGGCAGCCAACGTCGACGGCGTGCTCGTCCAGACCTACGACCCGGCCGGCGTTCTTGCCGACAAGGGCTTCCACCTTGCCGTGATCTGCTGACTCGTTCGCGAGGATGAAGCCCGAGCCGACTCAGGCCACTGCGGCAGCAGCCGTCTCGGCCGAATCCGCGAACAGCCAGCGCGTGCCATAGCGACGCATATCTTCGATCAACGGCACCAGTGCTCTGCCTTTCTCAGTGAGCGCGTACTCGACCCGGGGTGGGACCTCCGGATAGGTGTGGCGCTCGACGATCTCCTCCTCCTCCAAGGCCCGCAGCCGCAGCGAAAGGGTTCGAGGGCTGATGCCCTCGAGCGACCGCTCGAGTTCGCAGAAACGACTGCTTCCCTCGGCCAGGTCCCGGATGACCAGAAGCGTCCACTTGCCACACACCACCTCAGCGGTGCGGCAGACGGGGCAGCTTGAGTTCGTGATCGCGCTCATGGCAAAAGGCGAAGTGGCTTGCTGAAGCCAATTCCCACTTCAGGAAGTGTAGCGATGTCACTTCACTAACTGAAGCGGAGAGGCAAACCGGCGCTCAGTTGCCGCGCTTAACGGTGGCCACGGCGGTGCGGGTCTCGATGACGGGAACGATCTTCCGCAGGGAGAGCTTGTAGCGCGTGTCGCCGTAGCCGTAGGCGAACGTCGCCGACTGCCCCTGCTTCAGTTCCAGCACCTGGCAGGTTTCGCCGCCTAGGCCGCACGTGCCCTTGCCGTAGTACGCCGTCACCGAGTTCGACATCAGGAACAGAGCCCGCTTATTGTCGCTCGAAAGGCCGGTGAAGACGACCACCGGGTTCTGTGGGCTCGGCAGCTTGGCCACCGGCTTGATCCCCTCATGATCGTGAATGTGGCCGAGGAAGCCGGCGTGCGTATCGATCTCGTAGCCGACGATCTTCTGTTCCACGACGACCTCGTCGGCCGTCGTCGAGCCTTCATCCGAGCCGCCGGAGGCGGAGCCGCCATCGGTGACTTCGGCGGAGCCGGATTCGCCCGCCGCCGAGCCGGAAGACGGGGATTCCCCTTCGCCGGCGGATGGCGACCCTTCTCCCCCGCCCTTAGCCGAAGCGGCTTCGGGAGTTGGCCCTTTGAATGGGTTCCTCGCCTGCCGATGCCCGAGGCGACGCTTGTAGTCGCGCAAACCGGGGTCGGCGGGGACGACCGAGAAGCTCGCCGCCGCTGCGCCCGGCGACGCTCCCGGTACGAAGGCGGGAGTGGCCGGCTCTGCCGGCTGTTCCTCGCCCTTGCCCGCGAGGAGGAAAGGGACCGCGACTATCGCGATCAAGAGCACCGCGACAAGAGCCAGGAGGTGCCGGTCCCGCAGGTCCGCATAGAGGTCGCGGGCGACCTTCGGCACCTTCAGGGCTGGCATGGACGGGGTCTTCTTGGGTTTTTTCATGGAAGCGAGGAGGTCGATGCAGAGGCCAGAGTGACGGGGGCACCCGCGGTGGTGCCCGCGGCCAATGCTTGGGCGGGGGGAGCGACGTAGGTGGAGGCGTTGAATTCAGCGGCCAGCCGGATCTGGTCGCCGGCCCTGGCGGGCGTCATCGAAAAGCCGTCGATGGTCACGAGGCGCCCGTTGGCGTCCACGCGTCCATCCTTGGTTTCGACCAGCGAGTCGAGGCCCTGGATGAAGTTGGCAATCGCGAAGAAGCCACCTTCGAACTTGAGGTCGTATGGCATCGCCAACAGGCCGGCGGGCCCGGGCTTCGAGCCCAGGGGGGGGAAAGCCCCGGCTCCTTCGGCAGGCGCACCGGATTCTTCCGTCCCGCCGGAGCCGGCGCCGAGTTGAATTCCATCGAAGCGAGTGTCCGCGAGCCGGCTGATGCCGTTCAGCTGGACGAGAAGCGAGGCGGTGGCCGCATCGCCCGGGACCGCCTTGCCCAGAAGGACGAGCTGCTGGTAGTTGTGAGGGAAGTCGTGCCTGGCGGTCACACCTTCGGCCGCCCGCTGTTCTTCGTTCGACACCGCCGACTGCAGGCTTGCCACCTCGTCTGAGAGCTTGCTGGCCGTCTCCCGTTTCGGCGCCAGCAGCAGAACCCAGAAGGCGCCGGCGAGCACGATCACGGCGGCGGCGGCGAGAGCGGTCTTGGTCGAGTTGTTCATCTCAGCCTGCCGGAGTGGCGGTCGGAGACGGGGATGCGGCGGTTTCGGGAGCTTCGGCCGTCGCAGTCGCGTCGACCTGTTCGGCGCCGCCGGCGTTCAGTGACGCAGGGGCCTCGTCGAAGGCAACCGAAAGCTGGAACGAGGCGATGCCGGAGCCCGAGCAACCTCCTGACGATCCTCCAGCAGAACTCGAGCCGCCAAGGCTCGAGTTGGCCAGTCCCACTCTCGTCACGCCGTCTATTTCCTTCAGGGAAGCCACGAATGCGGCCACGGTGTCCTGACCTCGGGCACAGCCGCTGAGCTGGAGCGAGGGTCCGGCTATCGAGCTCGAGACTTCCGCCCCGGCCCCTTCCGCTCCACCCAGCCCCGCCCCGGCCGAGCCGGTGAGATTGGTGAGCCAGACGTGCGGGGGAAGGATCAGCGACAGCTGCCGAATCACGCGCACCCAGTCGAAACGGGTGTCGGCGAGAGTGAAGACGGCCTGGGTGCGCTGTTCCTCGGCCTTCTGGAAGTCGGCATAGGGGGCGAGCCGATCGGCCCGGGCAGCCACCTCGGCCTTGCGGACCTTGAGCTCGCTCACTTCGGCCTTGCGGTCCGAGATCTCGTTCGAGGTGAGCACCGTCATGACGACGCCCGCCAGGAGAAGGAAGAGCGCTCCGACGACGATGAAGGCGAGGGGACTGGCGCCCACACCGCCGGCTTTGCGGCGCTGATCCTCGGGAATAAGGTTGACGGGGCGCATCTTCTAGCGCTCAAGGGCAAGGCCGTAGGGAAGGGTCAGACGGGCGGCCTCGGTCGCCTCCAAACCGGACAGCGCGGCGGGGCGCCGGAAAGTGACAGTCCGCCCTAACTCGGTCGTCAGTCTCGACGCCAATCCTGGGATCGCGCTGCCCCAGCCGCAGAGCACGATGTCGCCGACGGGAGTTGCCTCCTGCTGGGAGGCGAAGTAGTCGAGGGACAGACGTAGTTCGTCGGCGAGCTTCGCCGCCCCTCCCTCAAGGGCGACCCTGGCGGCCGCGGCCGCCCCGGCGTCGCCCTCCAACTGATCGAGCGGCGTCTCGAAGCCGACGTGCAGCAACCACTGCTCGGCGTGCTCCATGGGGAGGTCGGTGGAGCTGCTCAACTCCTCGGCTATCTGCCGAACCCCGAACTGGGCGACGCGGGAAAACATGCAGGCGAAACCTCGGGCGATCGCGAGATTAGTCAGATCGCCGAGGCTGCAGTACAGCGTCGCCGGCACGAACTCCTCCGTCGCGGCCTGTCCCCCGCCGTCAGACGCGGGTGCTGGGCTGCTCGCGCCCCCGGCCAAGGCCCTGATCATGCCGAAGGCCGCAAAATCGACTCCGACCGGTTCGAGCCCGGCCGCGCGGACGGGCTCGAGCAGCGATTCGACGGTCTCCTTTCGAGCCGCGACCACGGCGACGTCGACCTGCCGGTTTCCGTCCTCCGTCACCGACCCGCCGATCACCTGGTGGTCGAGCACCGCGGAATCGAGAGGCATGGGGATCTGCTCTTGTGCTTGGAAGCGCACAGCGCTTTTGAGCTGCTCCGGGTCATCGATGAGGGGCAGACGCAGGGTCCGAAAAGCCACGCCCTGATTCGCCACGGCGAGGCGTACCCGTTTTGAGAGGCCACGCTGCGCGAAGAGCTCCTTGAGGGCGCCGGCCATCGCCTCGGCATCGAGCACCTCGCCGTCCTTGAAGGCGCCCGGCGGAACAGCCTGCACGCCGAAGCGCAGAGAGTCCGTCCCCACTTCAGTGGCGGCGACACTCCCGGTGTCGAGGTCGAGGCCCACCGTGGGGCCCACTTTCTTATTCGTGGAGAAAATCATCTGATTTAGGAAGCCTCGGTCGGCGCCCACCTCTTGATCGGCAGCCGCGCACGCAGGCTTTACTCCTGGTTCGGGAATTCTCAGGTGAACGTGCGCAGGTACCAGTCCAGCGACGCCTGGCCGACCAGCAGACCGAAAACGCCCCCGAGCGCCAGAAACGGCCCGAAGGGGATCGCCCGCTTGCGGGCGCTGGCGCCGTAGCGGCCGATCAGGACCAGACCCACAGCCGACCCCGCCAGCAGTGCCAGAAGCAGCGCCGGAACCACAGCCGCGCCAAGGAAGAGACCCAGAACCGCCGCGAGCTTCACGTCCCCCATCCCCATTCCCCCGGGGTAGGCAAGCGCCGCCAGGAACAGAACTCCCCCAGCGCCCAGGGCTGCGGCTACGTGCTCGGGGAGGGAGCCCGGGGCGCCGATGACGAGAATCGCCACGGCGGCGATCGCGGCGGGTGCGAGGATCTTGTTGGGGATGACCCGCAGTTCCAGGTCGGTCGAGGTCACCGCGGCGAGGGTGGCTACGAGCACGAGCCCGAGAGCGAGGTCAACGGGGTCGTAGCGGAATCTGAGTGCGGTCGCGACGAATAGCGCCGCGACCCCCAGCTCGGTCAGCGGGTAACGGCGGGAAACCGGCTCCCCACAGCACCTGCTGCGACCGCGCAGCAGCAGCCAGGAAAGGATCGGGACGTTGTCGACAGCGGAGATCGTGGCGCCACAGGACGGGCACCGCGAACGCGGCCCGACGATCGATTCTCCCCGCGGGACACGGTAGGCGACGACAGTGACGAAGCTGCCCACGATGGCGCCGGCCAGGGCCGCGACGATGACGATGATTGCGATGCTCACGGGGCCGCTCACTTCGCCGCCGGGTCTCCGTCCCCTGTGCGGGGCTACCCTGGAGTCGGATCGACGAAATCCGACTGGAGTTCGTAATAGGGCCGCTGATAGGTGCCATTGCCCGGTTTGTTCAGAACGACGGCGATCACCACGCGCTTGAAGCCCTCACCCGTGGTGCAGGCGGTTTTCGTCGAGTTCGAGCCCGTCGCGCAGTAGACGGTGTCCTTCTGCCAGACGACGTATCTGTAGACCGTGCCGCTCACATCGCCGGTCGAGAAGCTGGTCGGCCCGGGATCGACGAGGCCCCCGGTGGCGACGACCATCGTCGCGTAGTTGCTGGCGCCGGATCGGTTGAGGTTGAACGTCGAGCCGCTGACACGATTGTTCGGCTTCGTCGTTTCGGTCGAATTGACCGGAGTCGACGAGAGTGCGATCTGGTCGTAGGAGAAGCTTCGGATCTTTTCCAGTTCCTTCTGGGCAACGCTTATTCCGACCTGCGTCTCCTTGCCGCGCTGGACGTTGTGGATCGCCGCCCCGAAGGCCATGAACGTCGCGAGCGCTCCCAGGACCAGGATCACCGCCGCCACCAGCACCTCGATGATCGAGAAGCCGTCGGCGTCGCGCAGGGACGGCAAGCGGCGAGATTCGAGAAGTCGACGCATCTCAGTTCACCAGGTTGGCTGCGGCGTCCCTCAGCGCCGCCCCGTTTTCCAGAGTCGTGGAACTGCCCCCGCTGGACGCCGGCAGGACCAGTTTGACCCCCACGTAGGTGGGGACACCGCTGCTGGCCGCGCACGCCGGAGGGGTGGAACTTGGCATGTAACAGAAGATTTCGTTGCTTGAGAGTCCTTTTACAACCCTGACCGCCGCGCCCGTTCCCGACCCGTCGGGGTTGCGGATGAGACGGGTGCATGACCCTCCACTGCATTCGTAGGTGACACGGCACTGGATCGCCGCGGCGCTGGCAACCGCGCCGGCAGTGCACGCGGAGGCGTGCACGTAGGTGAGGAATTCCAGCTTGGCAGGGAGGCTCGCGTAAACCGCCGCGCCCTGGCGCAACTCGTCAACGATGCCCTGCATGACCACTCGCGCTTCACCTACCTGATCGGCGCGAGAGGTGATTTTCGGCTGACTCCTGAACGCCGATATCAAGAGCGTGATCGCGGCCCCGGAGACGACGACCATGATCGCGGTCGCCACAAGCAGCTCGATCAGGGTGAACCCAGCCTCGGTTCGGCTCGCACGGGCCCTCGGCAATCGCCCAGCGAGGAGCGAGAGACGGAGCCTGCCCTGGGCCCTCGCCCGATCACTCGAAGTATGTGGAGTCGAAGAGATCCTTACCCCCAGGTGCCGGCTCCGCCCGGGGTGGCATCGTCGGTGCAGCCACCCTTACCGCCGACTTCACAGGGGTACGTCAGCAGACCCGTGGAGGCGCGGTTGATCCCGTACCACTGGGTGGTCGGGGTCGAGGTCACCTTGATCTGGTAGGTGTTGGCAGTTGCCGCTACCGGGAAGGTGACCGGGGCGCCGGTGAGCGTACCCTCGACCGCGGCCAGTTTCGTCAGCGAGTCGCAGCCGACGTAGCTGCCGTTGTTGTCCGACGCGCAGGTCTCCATCGCCACCTGGGCCGAGTGAGCGGTCTCCTTCGCCTTCGCGTCGTTCGCCTTGCTTTTCTGGTTGAAGAAAGCGGGCAGCGCGATCGCGGCAAGGATGCCGAGGATGAGCATGACGACGAGCAGCTCGATCAGCGTGAAGCCGGCCTCGCTGTCGCCGTTGAGCCGGGCTCCAATCTTTGCCCGGAGATTCTCGAAAGCCATCGTTACCTCCTAAGGACTACGGATATCGCCCGGGTTGGGAGTCCGTGATTTGACGGTTGAAAATGGGAGGGTGAGCACTCTGGCCCACCCTCCCGGAGCGACCTGCCAATGGGGCAGTGCAGGTCGGTGTCACAGTGGATTACCCCCAGGTGCCGGCTCCGCCCGGAGTAGCATCGTCGGTGCAGCCACCCTGGCCGCCGACTTCGCAGGGGTAGGTCAGTACGCCGGTGGACGCGCGGTTGATCCCGTACCACTGCGTGGTCGGGGTCGAGGTCACCTTGATCTGGTAGGTGTTGGCCGTTGCCGCTACCGGGAAGGTGATGGGGGCGCCGGTGAGCGTCCCCTCGATCGCGGCCAGTTTCGTCAGCGAGTCGCAGCCGGAGTAGCTGCCGTTGTTATCCGACGCACAGGTCTCCATCGCCACCTGGGCCGAGTGAGCGGTCTCCTTCGCCTTCGCGTCGTTCGCCTTACCCTTCTGATTGAAAAAGGCGGGCAGTGCAATCGCGGCAAGGATGCCGAGGATGAGCATGACGACGAGCAGCTCGATCAGCGTGAAGCCGGACTCGCTGTCGCCGTTGAGCCGGGCTCCAACCTTCGCCCGGAGATTCTGGAGCAACATAGGTACCTCCTAGTGGACCTATCGTTTGCGCCAGAGCCCGGGATTCGCCGTTTGGCACCAAGGCACTGGCATTCTTTACCTGCCCCCTCATCGGCGCTCTGGCGGTCATCTTTAGACCCTGCATCGAGAATTTCCTTGACTGCGCGTTTTCCTACCTCGCGGAGGAAAAATTGCGGGGTTTTGCCCCCAGAATTCGCATCGACAGCATCCCCACCCCTCAGTGAGTCGGCCAAACGTCCAACTCTGACCCGTCTATGGGATCGGCTGCGTGGGAGCAGGCAGGGTCGCCAGCGCCAAACACCACGCGGTAACGCAGGCACGACCACCACCAAGGCCGCCGTGGCAGTCCGGTCCCTCGTACGGTGAAAGATGGCGACTCCACAGGACACACCGCAGACCAGCCCGCCCACAATGGCCGGAACCCGCGAGGACGAGCAGCGCCGCGGACTTGAACCGGGTCGCATCGGTCGCGACGCACTGCCCCTCTGCGATCCGCAGGAAATTGAAGACGAGCAGGCCTGCGAAGGCGAAGAGCGCCGTGAGTGCCAGCGCGGCCACCAGGCAGAGCACCATGCCTAGAGCGCTTCCTGCTCGCGACTCGGCAATCGCAGAAGCGGCTCAGCGAATCTTTTCGTAGATGCTGAAGATCGGCAGATACATCGAGATGACGATGAAGCCGACGACGCTGCCGATGAAGACAATCAGAAGGGGCTCGACGAGGGAGGTCAGCGCTTTCACCTTGGCGTCGACCTCGGCCTCATAGAAGTCCGCGACCTTGGTCAGCATGTGCTCGAGCTGGCCGGTCTCCTCGCCGACCGAGACCATGTTCGCGACCATCGGGGGGAAGATCGCGTGCTGGGCGATCGGAGCCGCGATCGACCCTCCTCGCTTGACCGACTCGTAGACGTCCTCCATCGCTTCCTCGACGACGATGTTGCCGGAGGTTTCCCCGGTGATCTGAATCGCCTGCAGGATCGGGACCCCGGAGCTGACGGCCCCCGAGAAGGTCCGCGACCAACGAGCCAAGGCGAGCTTCTGAACCACGTCGCCGATTTTGAACGGGATGCGAAGCTTGATCTTGTCGATCGCGGCGCGCCCCCGGACCGTCCCGCGCCAGCGAAAGCCCAGATAGACAAGCAGGCCGATAACAGGAAAGACGATGAACCAGTAGCCGGTGACGGCGTCGGACACGCCGACCGTGATCTGGGTCATGAACGGCAGTTCCGCTTTTTCCTCGGGGTTTTCCGCTGCGAGTTCTTCGAAGATCCCGACAAAGACCGGAACCACGAAGGCGACGATCCCGACCATCGCCAGAATCGCCGCGGTGAAGACGAGCGCCGGATACATCAACGCGGAGCGGATCTCTCGCCGCAAGGTGTCCATTTTCTCGATATGAGTGGCGACCCGGTCAAGCGCCTCCTCGAGTCGCCCAGCCTGCTCGCCGGAGCGAACCATGGCCCGGTACAGCCGATCGAAGACGCGTGGTTTGCGTTCCATCGCCTGCGCCAGCGAGGTCCCGGCCTCGACGTCGCGGCGAACGCTGTCGATCGCCTCAGAGATCTCCACGTCCTCGGTCTGCTCCTCGAGCGTGCCCAGCGCCCGCAGCATCGGCATGCCGGAGGCGATCAGGGTCGCGAACTGGCGTGACACCACCGAGAGGTCGCGCATCGAAACGCCCCGAAAGCGGCGGAGCAGATCCTCGACGTTGACCGGGGCGGCCTTCTCGGACACGTCGAGGACGACGAGTCCCCGTTGGCGCAGCTGCTCGGCGACCTGAGATTTGGACTCCGCCTCGATCTCGCCCTTGGTGGGAGCTCCCGAGAGATCAACGGCCTCGAAGGCGAACGTCGCCGCGCCAGCCATCGCCCTAGCCCATCCCCTGCGGCATGCCGGCCTGATAGCCGCCGTTGGCGTTGGCGCCCGGCTGAGCCCCGCCGATCAGTCGGCGCAGCTCCTCCGGCACCGACGCGCGCTGCTCCGCGAGCTCGCTGGTGATCTTCCCGGCCCGCACAAGGCGCACGAGGTCCGCATCCATCGTCTGCATCCCGATCGCGCCGGCAGTCTGGATCGCGGAGTAGATCTGGTGGGTCTTAGCCTCGCGGATCAAATTGCGAACCGCCGGGTTCGGAACCAAGACCTCGCAGGCGACGACCCTGCCGGCGCCGTCGGCAGTCGGCAGAAGCTGCTGCGTCACCACGCCCTGGAGCGCGACCGACAGCTGGGTGCGGACTTGCTGCTGCTGCTCGGGCGGAAAGACGTCGATGATGCGGTCGACCGTCTGCGCGGTCGACTGCGTGTGCAGGGTCGCAAAGACGAGGTGGCCCGTCTCCGCCGCCGTCAGGGCGGTGGATATCGTCTCCAGGTCCCGCATCTCGCCGACCAGGATCACGTCTGGGTCCTGGCGCAGGGCAGCCCGCAGGCCGAGGGCGAAATCAGGGGCGTCGGCACCCACCTCCCGCTGGTTCACGATCGATCGTTTGTGCTGGTGCAGAAACTCGATCGGATCCTCGATGGTGAGGATGTGATCCTGTCGCTCCATGTTGATCGCGTCGATCATCGCTGCCAGCGTCGTGCTCTTGCCCGATCCCGTCGGCCCGGTGACCAGGACGAATCCGCGGGGCTTGCGGGTGAACTCGCGAAGGATCGAAGGGACACCGAGATCGTCGAGCGCGGGGATGCCTTGAGGGACCAGGCGGAAGGCCGCGCTGACAGACCCGCGCTGCAGATAGCAGTTGACGCGGAAACGGGCGACGTTCGGAATCGCGTAGGCGAAGTCGAGCTGATGGGAGGTCTCGAAACGTTTGCGCTGATCCTCGCTGAGGATCCCGTAGACGACGTCGCGGGTCTGCTGCGGCGTCATCTTCGGGAACCCCTCCATCGGGATCACCTTTCCGGATTCGCGGAGGGCGGGAGGAGACCCCGCGGTCAGGTGCAGATCCGATACCTGGCGCGCCGCTACCTCAGTGAGGACGGCGGCGAAATCGAAGTGAGCCGGATCGGACATCAGGCCGTCACCCTCACTACCTCGTCGAGGCTGGTCTGTCCCGCGCGCACCTTGGCCAGGCCGGCCTCGCGCAGAGTGAGCATGCCCTCCTGCCGGGCCAGCGAACCTATCTCGGTCTGCGGGGCCAGCGAAACGGTCATGTCTTTGATGCGCTCAGTCATCCGCATCACTGAGTAGAGACCGACCCGACCGCGGAAGCCGGTGTTTCCACAGCGAGAGCAGCCAACGGCCTCGTAAGCCTCGATGTCGCCGATCGAGCCGAAGCCGGCCGCAACGAGCGCCGCCTGTGGCACCAGCACCCTCTTCTTGCAGTTGGAGCAGAGCGTGCGGGCCAACCGCTGGGCGACGATGCAGTCGACAGCCGAGGCGGTCAGGAACGCCTCGATGCCCATCTTCGAGAGTCGCGTGATCGTTCCCGGGGCATCGTTCGTATGCAGGGTCGAGAGAACCAGGTGCCCGGTCAGCGCCGCCTCGATGCCGATCCTCGCGGTCTCGGAATCGCGGATCTCCCCGACCATGATCACATCGGGGTCGGCGCGGAGGATCGAGCGCAGGCCCGAAGCGAAGCTGAGTCCGGCCTTGGCATTGACGTTGATCTGGTTGATCCCGTCGATCTGGTACTCGACCGGATCCTCGACGGTGATCACCTTCTTCTCGATCGAGTTGAGCGCCGCCAGCGCCGCATAGAGGGTGGTCGACTTTCCCGATCCGGTCGGCCCCGTCACCAGCACCGCGCCGTATGGCCGTCGCACGGCGGTCTCGAAAGGCGTGCGCGCCTCCTCGCCCATTCCGAGTTCGTCGAGCGAGCGCATGGCGTTACGGGTGTCGAGGATGCGCACCGTCGCCCCCTCCCCCCGCTGGGTCGGCAGGGTGGTGACGCGCAGATCCACCCGGCGGTCGTCCACCGTCACGCCGACGCGACCGTCTTGGGGCATGCGCTTCTCGGCGATGTCGAGATCGCTCATGATCTTTATCCGCGAGACAACTGCTGAGACCATCCGACGCGGCACATGCGCCGCCTCGTGGAGTACCCCGTCGACGCGGAAGCGCACCCGCATATCGGCTTCCTCGGGCTCGAAATGAATGTCCGAGACTCCCTCGTTGACCGCTTGACCGAGGATGCTGTAGACCAGTTTCACCACCGGCGCATCGTCGGCGCTGGCGTGCATGCCGGCAACCGGCTCGAGCTGGTCCGCTTCGCCGCGCTCGTCGTCCTCAGCCGCCTCCGTGACCGCGCTCTGCAGGGAGTTGAGGCGCCCGATCAGGGACTCGATGTCGACGGGGTCGGCGACGACGAGGCGGCACTTGAGCCCGGTCGCCATCTTGATGTCGTCGGCTGCGAGGACATTTGCCGGATCGGCCATCGCCACCAGCAGCGTGTTCGGGTCGTCGTATCCGATTGGGACCGCGAGGTAACGACGGGCAGAGACGATCGGCAGCAGGTTGGCGGCGGCCATGTCGATTGGATAGAGCGAAAGGTCCACGTGGTCGAGCCCGTAGCGCTCGGCGATCGCTCGCGAAAGCTGACCGGGGTCGATCGCGCTCTGCTCGAGCAGGACCTTCTCGGGGGGCTTGCCCGAAAGCCGCCCCTCGCTCACCGCCGCGTCGACGCGGTCGGGGGTGACGTAGCCGAGCTCGATCAACACATCGGTGACGAAACGGGCGGTGCCACCCTGCCCGGAGGGATGGGTCAGGCCAAGGGTCTCCGGCTCGAGGGCGGCAGCGCCGGAACTCGACACGGAGCGAAGGTGCGAGACGTTGTCGGTCATCTGCGGCGCCTTCCTCGTCAGTTCGGGGCGTAGGTGAGCTGGGGACCGTGGTAGACGGCGTCGCGTACCGCTTGGCGCACGTTGCGCTCCCGCTGGAAGCCATAGGTGACGGAGGCCGGCGCGGGGGCGGCTCCGTTCAGGGCGCGTGGGCGCACAACGATCAGAGCCGGGACCTCCTCGATGCCGAGCGGGCCGGTGATCGGCGAGTATCGGGCGATCTGACTCGCCTTGACCGCGAAGAAGGCGACGCCCGGGATTCCGTGCAGGACGTCGGCCGCCTGCGTTACCAGGTGATCGTCGATTCCGCCGTCGCGATAAATCAGCACTGCGAGAGTCGAGCCCCGCTCGTAGGCGGCTTCCACGGGCGCAGGAAGCGAGCGGTTGGTCGGGACGCTGGTCGACATCACCGCTTCGGCCCCCGCGGCCGCAGCTTCGATCGAGCCTTCGACGGGAGCTTCGCTGCCGGCTTCGACCGGGTCGGCTTCCGTCGAGGCGCTGACGGTGGCCGGAGCTTCTTCGGATTCTTCGCCCCCGCCTCCCATCTGGGTCAGGAGGAGGAACGCAGCCGCGGCAATAAGCACGCATACGACCGCGATCTGAGCTGCAGGATTTTCATTCAGTTTCTGCCTCATCGTGCCCTCGTCACCATTCGATGAATCGTCATCTCGGGCCACCGACTTGAGCCCTGCAAGGTCGAGGGGGGCGGCGACTCAGCAACCGGTGGCCGGTTCGGTTTCCGACCCCGCCGCAGAGCACTCGATGAAGGCGGTGCGCGCGAAGGGGGTCGGTGCCGTCGCGGTCACTTCCACGAATTCTTCTGACGACGGCGGCGTGAACACCCCGACTTCGTTGATCTGGGCGCCGCCGGCGAAATACAGGGTCCGCCCGAGGATCGCCCCGCTGAGATTGATCCCGCCTTCGACGACCACCGAGGAGTACGGCGCGTAGATGACCATCTGGTAGGACGACGCACCCCGCCCGAAGAAGACCTTGCTGGCAGGCGTGCCCGTGGGCGAACCAGCGAAGTAAAATCCGGGGCCGTTCCCGGCGTCGGGCAACACGGACGTGCCACCGTCGATCGTCAGCTGATTTGCCCCATTCAGCCCGGGGCAGTTTTTCGGCGAGTCAAAGAAGAACCTCAATTTCGACCCGGGCGCGGGGATGATCTTCGCCCCTCCCGTCAGGGTCAGCCCGCACAAGAAGTAAGGGGCCGTCCCCGCCATCGTTAGAGTCGAATACTTGATTTCCAGCGTTCGGTTCGACGCGTTCCAGGAGAGGTTGCAGCGGAAGCACCTGGTTTCGCCGCTCACGTCTTCACTCGGCCCCGCGGCCAGGCGACCATTCGAGTTGTTGGTGGCGATGTCCGCGGGCAGCGAGACCGGCGGATACGTAACGACCCCCTGCGTGATCGGGTAACCCGGGGGGTAACAAACCCCGCCGCCGGTGCCGTTCGAGTAGGGCCGTTCAGCCGCTGGCACGTAGGAGACGCCGCCCACCGGCGAGGTGGTGCCAGGGCCGTAACGCAACGCACCACAGACCTTGGAGCTGTCGATCAATTTCACCTGCCCGTTGGATCCGGCTCCTCCGTTGTGGACTTTCGAGTTCCCTTCGAGGGTCAGCGAATCGATGCCGACGACCTGTCCGTTTGAGAACACGTTCGTCGCCGCCGAGGCGGTGCCGGCGGAGGAGGTGGCGGTCACCGCGACCCGGCGAGAGACGGTCCTGCCGTTTGCAGTTGCAGTCCCGGTGCCCACGACGATGATCTTGTTGGTGGGCGACGCGTAGCAAGCGCTGCCCGAATAGCAGGGCTTTACCCGGTAGGTGAAGGTGCCCGATCCGACCGTCTTTGGGCCCACGGCCGGGCACCAGCCCACGGCCCCGCTCGTGGCGGCGGCACCAGAGACGAGCGCGCCGCCACTCTCGGTCACGCAGGGCGACGTCGCCGGCGGCACGACCTGGCTCTGGCGCAGCACCGCCAAGTTGATGCCGGCCTCCGCTGCCGCCAGGGCCGAGTTGCCGGCCTGGTCGCGGGTTGCGCCGCTCTGAGTGTTCAGAGACGCGATGATCGGGACCGCCGCGAAGCCCAGGGCCACCACCGTGATCAGCATCACCATCGGCAGAGCGATTCCATCCTCGCCTTGGAGGACAGGCTGGACCCGAGACAGCCAGGCGCGCACTCCGCCTATCCCATCACTGGCTCGGCATCGCCGCTGGACAGTTGCTCGATACCACTGGCGCTGCGGCCGCCTGCCGCGAGCATCAGTTTGAAGTCGT
The DNA here is from genome assembly GCA_963735255.1 of uncultured Solirubrobacterales bacterium. Lineage (GTDB taxonomy): Bacteria > Actinomycetota > Thermoleophilia > Solirubrobacterales > 70-9 > VAYN01. The sequence goes on from CAVTKC010000003.1 coordinate 97,395, forward strand.
GCGGGCTGGTCGCCGTCTCATATGCGACCTCCTCGCTGATCCGTCCGGCGGCGACGTGCCCGAGCAGATCCTGGTCGAAGGTCTGCATCCCGTAGAACGCGCCCTCGGCGATCGCTTCGGAGATCTTGCTCGTCTCTTCCGGCGAGAGGATCAGGTCTTTGACCCGACCGGTGGCGACGAGAATCTCGGCAACCGGGACGCGGCCGCCGTCCTTGCCCGGTACCAGCCGCTGTGAGATAACCCCCGCGAGGGTGGTCGAGAGCATCACCCGCGCCTGCTGCTGCAGGTGCGGGGGGAAGAAGTCGAGGATGCGGTTGATCGTCTCCGGCGCGTCCAGCGTGTGCAGGGTCGAAAGCACGAGGTGACCGGTCTCGGCGGCGGAGAGGGCGGTGCGCACGGTCTCCTCGTCACGCATCTCGCCGATCAGGATCACGTCGGGGTCCTGGCGCAGGATTCGCCGCATCGCCCGCGGGAAGCTCTCGGTGTCGGCGCCGACTTCGCGCTGGTTGACGATCGACTTCTTATCTTTGTGCAGGTACTCGACTGGATCCTCGAGCGTGACGATGTGCCGCGCCCGGTTCGAGTTGATGTGGTCGATCATCGCCGCCAGCGTCGTGCTCTTGCCGGAGCCGGTGGTGCCGGTCAGCAGGACGATGCCGCGATTCGTCTCGGCTAGTTTGAGAACGGTCTCCGGCAGCCCCAGTTCAGCGGCGCTGCGGACGTCGAAGGGGATCGCGCGGCAGGCGATCGAGATCGAACCGCGCTGGCGGAAGGCGTTGACACGGAAGCGACCGACCTCCTTGATCGCGTGGGCGAAATCGGCCTCGCCTTCGTCGGCGAACTCGCGGCGCAGCTTCTCGTCGGTGGCGATCGCCTCGAAGGCGCGCTCGGTGTCCTCGGGCCCAAGAGGCGGTTCGTCAAAAAGGGGCCCGAGGTGCCCGTCGATGCGGGCCATCGCGGGCGAACCCACCTTGACATGAAGGTCGGAGCCGCCGCGCTCGACCAGAGCGCGCATCGCTGAGTCGATATCGAACATCCCGGGCCATATCGGCCCGGGATGCCTCAATCTTTAGCTCGCTGGCCGGCTATCCGGCCTGCGGAGCGGAGTCGCGTTACGCGACCTCGCGCAGCTTCTGCGCCTCGCCCAGCGACTGGAGCTTTTTGAGGCTCTGGTTCTCGATCTGGCGGATCCGCTCGCGGGTGACGTTGAAGGTCCGGCCAACCTCGTCCAGGGTGCGCGGGTGCTCGCCGCCGAGCCCGTAACGGAGCTCGAGCACGCGGCGCTCGCGGTAGGAGAGGTTCTCCAGGGCCTCCTTCAGGGCCTCTTTGGTCAGCAGGTCCGCGGCGCGGTCGAACGGGGACTCGGCCTTCTCGTCGGCGATGAACTGGCCGAACTCGGACTCCTCCTCGTCGCCGACCGGCTTCTCCAGCGAGACCGGTGCCTGGGCGGAGCGCTTGATCGAGTCGACCTCCTCGGGATCGATGCCGGTTACCTCGGCGATCTCCTCCGGGGTCGGCTCGCGGCCCAGCTCGGTCACCAGCTTGCGCTCGGCGCGGCCGATCTTGTTCAGCTTCTCGACCACGTGGACCGGGATCCGGATCGTCCGCGCCTTGTCGGCGAGCGCGCGAGCGATCGCCTGGCGGATCCACCAGGTCGCGTAGGTCGAGAACTTGAACCCCTTGCGGTAGTCGAACTTCTCCGCCGCACGGACCAGGCCCAGCGTCCCCTCCTGGATCAAATCGAGGAAGGGAAGCCCCTGGTTTCGGTAATTTTTCGCGATCGAGACGACCAGTCGCAGGTTCGACTCGACCATTTTCTGCTTCGCGTCGAGGTCGCCGCGCTCGATGCGCTTGGCGAGTTCGACCTCCTCCGCGGCGGTCAGAAGACGGACTTTGCCGATGTCCTTGAGGAACAACTGCAGCGAGTCCGTGGTCATGTCCGGTTTCAGGTCGAGCGCCGCTTTCTGGCGACGACGGCCTTTTTTGCCGGTGTCGGCGGGCATCGCGTCCGCGGCCGCTTTCTGGGCCGGGTCCATGTCCTCGACGAGCTCGATCCCTGACTTCTCGAGGTGCCCGTAAAGGTCCTCGACATCGGACTCGTCGAGATCGACCTCGGACACGGCCGAGGCGATGTCGCCGAAGGTCAGCACGCCCAGCTGCTGACCGCGATTGATGAGGCCTTTGACCTCCTCCAACTCCTGAAGCTCTGCTACCAGCATCCTGATCTACTCGTTTCCCTAGCGCTTGGTGTTTAGTCCTGGCAATGAAACGCCGCCGCGAGCATGAAGTCGCGCCGGCCGATGAAAAAGCGGACCGGCGACCTGGTCCGCGAATTAAGCGTCAATATCTGTAACAGCGTGTAGCCCGGAGGGCGAGCGTCGAAACCTCGTCAAACGCTTGTTCGCATGGTAGTCGCTTCAGTTTGTGAAGTCAATGCCCAATTCCCTGCGCAAACCCCGTCCCTGGCTCCAGGCCTTTTGGCAGCGCGCCTACAGCGAGAACGTCACCGGGCTTTCGGCGATGGTCGCCTACAACCTGATGCTGGCGGTCTTCCCCTTCGCCCTGCTCGTGCTCTTCGTCTTCGGCCAGGTGCTGAAGATCGGCGGCGTCGAGACCAGCGTCGTCAACGACCTAGAGCGACTCTTCCCCAGCGTCGAGCAGCAGACGCTGACCGACGCCCTCAACCGGATCCAGGACAACTCGGCGACGATCGGGATCGCCGCCTTCATCGGCTCGCTCTGGATCGGCGCCTCTTTCTGGGGCGCGATGGACACCGCCTTCTGCCGCATCTACCACGTCGAGTGCCGCGGCTGGGTCGAGCAGAAGCGCTTCTCCTTCGCGATGCTCGGAGTGGTGCTGCTGTTCATCGCCGCCAGCATCTTCGTGCCGACGATCGAGAGCACCCTGCTCTCCAGCACCGACCGGCTCCCGTTCGGCCTCTCCAACATCAAGGCGATCGACACGGTCCTGCTGCTGGGCGCGGCGCTGCTGGTCACCTTCGGGATCTGCGCGGTGATCTTCTGGGCGGTGCCGAAAGGGCATATGCCCTGGCGCGCGGTCTGGCCGGGAGCGGCATTCGTGACCGTCGCCGCGGGGCTTGCCAACTGGCTCTTCCCTATCTACCTCTCCAACGTCTCCAGCCTCTCCCGCTTCGGCTCGACCCTGGGGTTCATCCTCATCGCCCTGCTCTGGTTCTACGTGCTCAGCCTGGCGCTGATGGCGGGGGCCGTGATCAACTCGCTGCGCCACGAGCTCCACGACACCGGCGAGTTTCCCTATCGGGATAAGCGACCGTGCGAAGACTGCCCGGAAACGCTGGGTACGGGCCCCGAGGCCGCCGTCCCCCCATCTCGTCAATAAAAACTGTCATATTTCGATATGCGGGGGAGCACCTGGCTTCCGCTGACTCGGGCGAGTTTTGCCGAGTAGGGGCCGGGGTACGCGGCTCCAGACATTGAAACAATCGCTTTAATGCAAAAACGGCGGGGTATTGAGACTGTGCGCAGCGTTTTGGAACCGACTGTTCCGATCGACGTGGGGGCGCTTTCGCAGCGCCGGCGCATCGTCGAGGCGATGATTCTCAGCTGCGCCGAGAAGAGCTACGCGGCGACCACGATCGCCGACATCGTCAGCCGCGCCAGCATCTCCCGGACCACCTTCTACAAACGCTTCGAAGGCAAGCGCGAGTGCTTCGACGCCGCCCTCGACACCTGCATCGAGGAGCTGCGCGACGCCGCCTTGGCCGCCCACTCGCCAGACGATGCTCCGGCCGAGGTGGTGCGCAAAGCCGCCGCCGCGATGCTGGGGCTGATGGCGACGAACCCGGCGCTTGCCCAGATCGTGATGGGAGAGGCGGTCTCAGTCGAACCGGCGGTGGTCGAGCGCTATCGCAAGCTGTTGATCCCGGCGTTGCGGGATCTCTGGGGCACCGCCGAGCGGTCCGATGCGTACGCCGATCCACGGCTCGCCTTCGGGCGCGCCCAGGTGCTGATCTACAACCAGATCATCGCCGGCGGCACCGCGCGCCTTCCCGAGCTGTTGCCTGAAATCGTCTACATCGCGATCCTTCCCTTCGCCGGCCACGAGTTGGCGCTGGCGGAGGCCCGCCTGGCCGGCGGCGAATCGTCCCCGCTCGGTGACCGATAGCGACAGCGACCTGCGCCGCTGGCAGTTGCCGCGGGGGCGCCACGGCCTGCCGCGGGAGCTGGTCACCCGGTCCCAGCGCGAGCGCCTGCTCGCCGCCGTCGTCCGGGTAACCGCCAGCAAGGGCTACGAGTCGACCTCGGTCGCCGACATCCTCGACGAGGCCGGCGTCGGCAGGGAGAGCTTCTACGAGCTCTTCGAAGACAAAAAGGACTGCCTGCTGGCCGCCCGCGCGATCCTCGTCGACGACCTCGAAGCAACGGTCAGCGCCGGCTACGACGAGCCTGGCCCATGGGTGGACCGGGTCCGCAACGGACTCGCGGCGATGCTGGGGTGGTTCGCCGCGGACCCGGCGGCGGCGCGGGTCGTGATGGTCGAGATCGCCGCCGTCGGGGCCACCTCTCGAGACCTTTTCCAGACGGACTTCGCCCGCTTCACAAAACTCATCGACGCGGGCATCGAGCAGGAGGAGCCGGTTCCCGGTCTGGCCCAGGTGAGCGGGCTGGCGGTGGGGGCGGCACTGGCCCGGGTCTACGAGGAAATAGTCCGCGACCGGACGGCCGAGCTGCCGCGGCTGCTGCCCGACCTCACTTATGAGGTTCTCGTTCCGTTCGTCGGCGAAGAGGCGGCGCGAACGGAGCAGCACCGGGCGGCGGAAGAAAGCACCGAACCGCGGGCTTAGCGGACGGCGGCGGGTGGATGGTCCCCGCCACCGTCCGGCTATGCAGGGGGCGGCCCGGGCTTCAGCGGCCGCCCTCTGCACCCTGCGCTTTCAGCGCAAGTCGTTCAAAGCCGTGTGAAGTCCGCGCACGAGGCCTTCGACGAGCTGCTTGCCGCCACCGAGGCGGAGCCGGTCGGCGCGGCCCTCCTCGACCGCGTGGAACCAGGTTGCGATCGAGCCGACGGCATAGGTCCCGGGCGCCGGTTCGAGCTCTGAGACACAGGAGACGACCTCCCCACACTCCACCTCCACCCTGACCCCGGCCACGGTGGTGGCGTGCTGCTCGACCAGGAGCTGGCAGGAGCCCGAAACGCCCGCTGGGAGACCGACCAGCGGCGTCGCCAGCAGGAATGCGGCCTCGATATCGCTCTGGCTCAGCGGCGCGGTGCGATCGCGCATGTGCAGGCTCTCGCAGCGGCTGGCGGCCCCAAGCGGAACGATCCCCCGCCGCGCCCACGAGGTCACCGCATACGGGGTACCGATGCCGCGACTGGGCTGGGCCTCGACCAGACCGGCGATTCGCATGCTCGAGAGGCGGCGCTCGAGCGCCGGATAGCTGAGGCCGGGGATGATGCTGTCGAGTTCGGTGAGGGACTGCGGCCGGCCGGCCAGCGAACGCATGATTGTCGATCCCCAGCCGTCGATCAGAGCTTTGATCGCACCCTTGGCCGCAGCGCTCTCGAGCGGGATCGGTCCTTCGGGGGCCCCGCCCAGCCAGGCCTCGAGCCGGTCGGCTACGGCAAGGAGATCCCGCCCCATCGACGTCAGCCCGTTCTCGACCGCGTAGGGCATCTGCTCGGTCGGGCGCTTGCTCAGGACCCCGATCTCACCGAGACTCAAGATGTGTCCGCGCAGCGTGGTCTGCGCCGGCAGCCCGGTCGCCTTGCGCAGTTCCGCGAGGCGCATCGGGCCCTCGTCGAGCGCCCGCAAAATCAGCAGGTTGAGCGGGACGGCCAAGAGCGTGAGTGCCTGCCCTCCAGACCGCGGACGGGACGGATCGACCTCCGCCAGGTCGGTGGCGCCATCCTGGGACGAAACCTCTGCTCTGCTGGCCACACTCCCACCTTCCGGCAGTCAGGGTATCAAAGGGTTTTGTATTGGAACGAATACGTTCTACACACGAACAGACAGGTTTTCTATCGCTTCGTGCAGGGCCTGTGACAGTGGAGTGAGGGTGATTTGGGGGAAGAGCTCGGAGGCGGATTCCTCGACTACGGTCTCGGTCGCGAGGCCCTCGATCAAGGGCCGGGCAACCCCGGGATCGACCGGAGTCACCAGCCCGATCCACAACGAAGAAAGCGCCGGGGTGAGGATCGGCACGGTGATCCGCAGGGGCGGCCGCCGCCCCAGCGTCTGCGCGAGTTCATCGATCATGCCGCCGTAGGTGGTGATGTCCGGACCGCCGATCTGGAGCTCGCGATCGAGTGGCGCGTCGAGATCCGCGCCCGCCGCCAGGTAGGCAACGGCGTCGTCGACGGCAATCGGCTGGGTACGCGTCGTGACCCAGCGCGGCGTCACCATCAGCGGCAGTCGTTTGACCAGGTAGAACACCGTCAGGAACGACTCGCTGCCGGCACCGATCACCGCGGCGGCGCGAAAGTAGGCGACCGGCACATCGCCCTCGCGCAGCTTTTCGGCCGTCGCGTGACGGCTGGCCAGATGCTTGGAGCCCTCCCCCAGTCCACCCAGATAGACGATCCGCCGCACCCCGGCGGCAGAGGCGGCAGCCGCGAAGTTACGGGCACCTTCCGCATCGCGCGCAGCGAAATCGCCGTCGGACCCGCGGCCCATCGAGTGGACCAGGTAGTAGGCGACGTCGGCGCCCTCCAGGGCGGGGCGAAGCGTCATCGGTTTGAGGACGTCGGCCTTGACCACCTCGCAACCGGCCTCGATCAGCCCGACGGCGCCCTCCGGCTTACGGGCCAGCGCCCGCACCTCGTGGCCCTGCTCACGCAGCCGCTTACAGAGGAGCCCACCGATGTAGCCGGTTGCCCCGGCGACCGCGATCACATCTCGACGCTACCCCCGGCGGGGGAAAACCAAGCCGTCAGCCGTATTTCTCGCCGATGATCTCCCGCAGCTTCGCGCGGTCGTGGCGAGCGTGGACCCGGCGCACGGTGCCGGAGCGCGAGCGCATCACCAGCGACTCGGTGGTGGCGCCGTTGCCGCGATAGCGGACACCCTGGAGGACGTCGCCGTCGGTGACGCCGGTGGCGGAGAAGAAGACATCGTCGCCCGAGCAGAGGTCGTTGGCTGTGAGCACGCGGTCGAGGTCGTAGCCGGCGTCGATCGCCGCCTGGCGCTCGCCGTCGTCGCGCGGCCAGAGGCGACCCAGCAACTCGCCGCCCATCGACTTCAGGGCGGCGGCCGAGAGCACACCCTCGGGGGTGCCACCGATCCCCCAGAGCAGATCGACGGGAGAGCGTTCGCTGACCGCGAGCAGCGCGGCGGAGACGTCGCCGTCGCTGATCAGCCGCAGGCGGGCTCCGGCCTCGCGGACTTCCCGCATCGCCTCCTCGTGGCGAGGGCGGTCGAGCATGACGACGATCACGTCGCCGACGCTCTCGCCCTTGCGCTCGGCGATCAGCTTCAGGGTCTCCGGCAGCGGCCGGTCGAGGTCGAGCAGGTCGGCGATCTCCTCGCCGCCGGCCATCTTTTCCATGTAGACGCAGGGGCCGGGATCGAACATCGAGCCACGCTCGGCCAATGCGATCACCGCCAGGGCGCTGGGCATGCCCCGGGCGCAGAGGGTCGTGCCCTCGAGCGGGTCGACCGCGATGTCGACCACGGGTGGGCTGCCGTCGCCGATCTGCTCGCCGTTGAAGAGCATCGGCGCCTCGTCCTTCTCGCCCTCGCCGATCACGACCACCCCGTCCATCGCCACCGAGTCGAGCACGAAGCGCATCGCGTCGACGGCGGCGCCGTCGGCGGCGAGCTTGTCGCCACGCCCGACCCAGCGCGCGGCCGCCAGCGCCGCGGCCTCGGTCACCCGCACCAGCTCCAGGGCGAGGTTGCGATCGGGCTTTGCCTGAGCGTTCTCCGGCATCGGCGCCGCAGGCTATAGGGTCGCCGCATGGGTGCGCGTTGGGGACTGACGTTGCCGCTGCCGGGAATCTCGCTGGCCGACCACGAGCAACACGTGGTGCGGGCCGAGGCGGCCGGTTACACCGACCTCTGGAGCGGCGAGACGGCCGGGCCGGACGGCTTCACGCCATTGGCCCTGTCCGCCGCCTGGACCGAGCGGATGCGGCTCGGCACCGGGATCGTCGGCGTCTTCCAGCGCGGGCCGGCGCTGCTGGCGCAGGAGGCGGCGGCGCTGGCGAGCGGGTCGGACGGGCGCTTCGTACTCGGCATCGGCTCCTCCTCGGACCGCATCGTCGAAGGCTGGAACGGCATCCCCTTCGAGCGCCCGCTGAGCAAGGTGCGGGAGACGCTCGACTTCCTCGACGTCGCCCTCGCCGGCGAACGCACGGCGACCGGCTTCAAGCTGGAAGCCCCGCCCGCCGAGCCGGTGCCGATCGTGCTGGCGGCGCTGCGCGGCAAGATGCTCGAACTGGCGGTCGAGCGGGCCCAGGGCGCCTTCACCAACTTCCTCCCGCTCAGCGGGCTGCCCAAAGTCGCCGCTCAGCTCGACGGCGCCCCGGATGGCTTCGAGCTGCTCTGCCGCTTCTTCTGCATCCCGGGGGAGCGCGAGCAGGTCGAGCCGCTGGCCCGCTTCATGTTCTCCTCCTACATCACCGTTCCGGTCTACGCGAACTTCTACCGCTGGCTCGGCTACGGCGACCAAATCGACCCGATGGTCGCCGCCTGGGAGGCCGGCGACCGCAAGGCGGCCGCGGCGGCGGCGCCGTGGGAGCTGATCGAGGACATGTTCATCTTCGGCTCCCCGGAGCAGATGAAGGAGCGCCTGGCGGCGTTCGTCGCCGGCGGCATCACCCTCCCGATCCTGACCCCGATCGTCACCCCGGACAAACTCGGCGAGACGATCGCGGCGCTGGCGCCCTAGCCCTCCCGGGGGTCGACCAGCTCGCCGTAGGCGTCCGGGCGGCGGGTCTTCAGGAGCGGGAAGAGGTCGAGCCAGTCCCGGCGCTGCTCGAGGTCGAGGTCGGCGACCAGGACGGCGGGTTCGTCGCGGGGAGCTTGGACGAGGACCCGGCCGTAAGGATCGGAGATGAAGGAGCTGCCGTAGAAGCTGAGCGGGGCCTCGTCGCCGGTGCGGTTGACGGCGACCATGAAGGTGCCGTTGGCGATCCCGTTGGCGACGATGACCTGGCGCCAGAGCGGCTCGGTGTCGAAGTCGGGGTGGTCGGGCTCGGAGCCGATCGCGGTCGGGTAGACGAGGACCTCGGCGCCGCCGAGGCTGTAGGCGCGGGCGAGCTCGGGGAACCATTGGTCCCAGCAGGTCGGCAGGCCGAGCTTGGCGTCGCCGAGGGCGAGGAGCGGGAAGGCGTCCGGCCCGGGCGGGCCGGGGCGGAAGTAGCGATCCTCGTGGTAGCCGGCGGTGACGGGGATGTGGAGCTTGCGGGTGCGGGCGACCAGCTCGCCGTCGGGGGCGACGACGATCGCGGTGTTGAAGCCGAGGCCGTCCCCCTCCTCGGCGCGCTCGTAGAGCGAGGCGTGGACGTGAATGCCGGTGGCGGCCGCCATCTGGGCGGCGAAGCGGTGGGTGCGGCCGCCGGGCAGCTCCTCGGGTTCGGCGCCCGCGGCGGCGGGACCGGCCGGGTCGACGGCGAAGTAGCGGCTCAGGGTCAGCTCCTGCAGGCAGACGAGCCGGGCTCCCTCCCGCGCGGCGAGTTCGACTCCCATCGCCAATGCCGCCTCGTGCTCGTCGGGATCCGGGTGCCAGCGCTGCTGCACGGCGGCGATCCGGAAGGGCTCGCGGGTGGCCGGACGGGTACGAGCCGGCGACTCCAACGGCTCCGTGGCGACGACAAGCCGGATCTCCTCCATCCAACGACTGTAGCCACCGGACCGAGCGCGGCAGTCGTTTGGTCCGCTATCCGGACCGGAGGACTGCCGCAAGAGGATGATTGACCCGATGAGCGCGACGATCGAGTCGACGCCGGCCGCCGACGGGTACCGGATGCCGGGCGAGTTCGAGCCGCACGACGGCTGCTGGATGCTCTGGCCGGAGCGGCCGGACAACTGGCGTGGCCGGGCCGAGCGCGCCCAGGAGGCCTTCGCGGCCGTGGCCGCGGCGATCGCCGTCTCCGAGCCGGTGGCGATGGGCGCCTCGGCCGCCCAGCTCGAGCGTGCCCGCGCCCTGCTGCCGGCCTCCGTGCGGGTCGTCGAGCTGGCCGGCGACGATGCCTGGGCGCGCGATACCGGGCCTACCTTCGTGGTCGACGACGCCGGCGGGCGCCGGGGCGTCGACTGGCGCTTCAACGCCTGGGGCGGGATCTACGCTCCCTGGGACCGCGACGAACGGGTCGCCGCCGCGATCCTGGCGAGCGAGGGCGCTGAGCGCTACCGGGCGCCGCTCGTGCTCGAGGGGGGCTCGATCCACGCCGACGGCGAGGGCACGGTGCTGACCACCGAAGAGTGCCTGCTCAACCGCAACCGCAACCCCGACCTCTCGAAGGAAGAGATCGAGCGGGCGCTGCTCGACTACCTCGGTGCCGAGAAGGTCATCTGGTTGGGCCGCGGGGTCCACGAGGACGAGACCGACGGCCACGTCGACAACCTCGCCTGCTTCGCCCGGCCGGGGGTCGTCCTCCTCACCTGGTGCGGGGACGAGTCCGACCCCCAGCACGCGATCTCACGCGACGCCCTGGAGCGGTTGCGGGCGGCGACCGACGCCCGCGGGCGGACACTCGAGATCGTGCTGCTCCCCTCCCCCGGCCCGCTGACGATCAGCGCCGAGGAGGCGGCCGGGGTCGAGGCGCGCGAGGGGACGATCCCCCGCCGCCCCGGCGACCGCCTCGCCGGCTCCTACGCGAACTTCTACCTGGCCAACTCGCGCCTGGTGATGCCGCTGCTGGACCAGCGCTACGACGACGAGGCGGCGGCGATCCTGCGCCGCTGCTTCCCCGAGCGCGAGGTCGTCGGCGTTCCCGGCCGCGAGATCCTGCTCGGCGGTGGCAACGTCCACTGCATCACGCAGCAGGTGCCGGCCCGGGTCGGCGCGTCCTAGCCGGCTGTACGGGCGAGCGAGAGCGCGTAGTCGCCGGCAGCGTCGGTGAACCAGCCGCAAAGCTCGAGCCCGGCGCCGGCGTAGACCGATTCGAGCCGCTGGCGGGTGAACTTGGTCGAGATCTCGGTCCGCATCTCCTCGCCGGCGGCGAAGGCGACCTCGAGGTCGAGGTTGTCGAGCCGGACCTCCTGGTCGGCCAGCGAGCGCAGGCGGATGTCCATCCGCTCCGCCTCGGCGTCGTAGCGGGCGACGTGCTCGAAGGCGTCGAGGTCGAAGTCGGCGCCGAGCTCGCGGTTGAGGACCTCGAGCACGTTCTTGTTGAACTCGGCCGTGACCCCGGCGGCATCGTCGTAGGCAGCCTCGAGCCGGGCCCGGTCCTTGATCAGGTCGGTGCCGAGCAGGAGATGGTCGCCGGGACCGAGCAGCGCCGCGATCCGTTCGAGGAAGGTCTGGCGCCCGCGCGGGTAGAGGTTGCCGACGGTGCCGCCGAGGAAGGCGATCAGCCTGGCGCCGTCGGCTGTCGGGATCCGCTCCAGGTCGTGCTCGAAATCGCAGACCAGGCCGCGGACGGCGAGGCCGGGGTACTCGTCGACGAGCGAGGCGGCGGTCTGATGGGTGATCTCCTCGGAGATGTCGACCGGGACGTAGGTGTCGAGGCAGCCGGCGTCGCGCATCGCGCTCAGCAGATGGCGGGTCTTCGTCGCCGAGCCGGAGCCGAGCTCGACCAGGGTCCCGGGGTCACCGGCGGCGGCGAGGATCTCGACCGAACGCTCGCGCAGGATCTCCCGCTCGGCCCGGGTCGGGTAGTACTCGGGCAGCTCGGTGATCTGCTCGAACAGGAGCGAGCCGCGCTCGTCGTAGAAGTATTTGGGCGCCAGCTCCTTCGGGTATGCGCAGAGGCCGGCGCGGACGTCGCGGACCATCGTCGCCGCGGCGTCGGCATCGAGGTGGACGTCGATCGCGATCACAGGTCCCTCGCGCAGCGCAGGCCGGAGAAGATCTGCCGCCGCTGCGGCAGGTCCCAGTTGCGGAAGCTGGGCCGGACGACGTTCGGGTGAGTCGCCCAGGAGCTGCCGCGCAGCACCCGGTACTCGTCGCCGAAGAAGACCTCGGAGTACTCGCGGTAGGGGAAGGCCGCGAAGCCGGGGTAGCCGCGGAACTCGGAGCTGGTCCATTCCCAGGCCTGACCGAGCCCGTCCAGCCGCGCCTGCGCCGCCTCCCACTCGAACTCGGTCGGCAGCCGCTTGCCGGACCAGCGGGCGAAGGCCTCGGCCTGGTCGCAGGAGACGTGGACGACCGGGTGGTCCGGCGCAATCGCTGCCCGCCGACCCATCGCGGTCGCGACCCAGTCACCGCCGTCGCGCTCCCAGTACAGCGGCGGCTCGGCGCCGGTCGCCTCGATGAACTCGGCGAAGGCGGCGTTGGTGACCGGGAGCCGATCGATCTCGAAGGCCGCCAGCTCGACCTCGTGCCGCGAGCGCTCGTTGTCGTAGGCGAAACCGCGCTCGGGGGCGCCGATCTCATACGTGCCCGCGTCGAGGGCGACCGTTGCGGGGCCCGCGGTCGCGGCCGCCTGGGTACCGATGGGTCGCAGCGGCTCGTAGCCCTCGACCAACTGCAGCAGCTGCAGCATCGTCTCGTTGTGCTGCTGCTCGTGGGCCAGCAGCAGCTCGTAGACAAAGCCGTCGCGCAGTAGCGGGTCCTCGGAGTCGGGACCGACGTCGAGCGTGTCGAGCACCGCGAGCGCGCGCTCGCGCACGTCGTCGAGGTAGGCGCGCAGGTCGGCGTCACGCAGGATCGGCAGCTCACCCCGGGTCTTGCGCGGGTTCTCGATCGCGTCGTAGAAATTGCCGAGCTCACCGTGCAGCGGCTCGCGCTCGCCGATCGTCTGCACCAGCCACAGCTCCTCGAAGTTGGCGATGTGGCCGAGGTCCCAGGCCAGCGGGCTGAGGATCGGCGAATAGACGGCGTTCAGCTGCCCGTCGTCGAGCGGCTCGACCAGCTCCAGAGTGCGCTCGCGCGCCTCGGCAAGCCGTTCCCTGATCGCTTCCTTGGAGTTTGCCGTCACCTCGGTGGCGATACGAAAACCCTATACGGCTCGGATTACCGGGATGTGACATACGCTCCCGGGCGATGAACGTCGAGGGAGCGGGAGCCTTGGTGGCGGGAGGAGCGTCCGGCTTGGGCGCGGCGACGGCGCGAGCGCTTGCCGCGGCGGGCGCCGAGGTCGTGCTCGCCGACCTCAACGCCGAGAAGGGCGAGGCACTCGCGGAGGAGATAGGCGGCGAGTTCGTGGGCGCCGACGTCACCGACGCCGAGGCGGTCGCGGGCGCGGTCCAGCGTGCCGCTAGCGCCGAGGGCGGCCTGCGCGTCTCCGTCTGCTGCGCCGGCATCGGCTGGGCCGAGCGGGTCGCGCACAAGGGCGGCCCTCACAACCTCGAATACTTTTCGAACGTCGTCAAGGTCAACCTGATCGGCAGCTTCAACGTGCTGCGGCTGGCGGCCGACGCGATGAGCGGCAACGAGCCCGACGCCGAGGGCGAGCGCGGAGTCTGCGTCAACACCGCCTCGATCGCCGCCTACGACGGCCAGATCGGCCAGGCCGCCTACGCCGCCTCCAAGGGCGGGATCGTCGGCATGACCCTGCCCGCCGCCCGCGACATGGCCTCGCGCGGGGTGCGGGTGATGACGGTCGCCCCCGGCCTCTTCGACACGCCGCTGCTGGCCGCTCTGCCGGAGGAGGCACGGACCGCACTCGGCGCCGGCATCCCCTTCCCTTCCCGCCTCGGCCGCCCCGAGGAGTACGCCCGAATCGTGCTGGAGATCGTCGCCAATCCGATGCTGAACGGCGAGACGATCCGCCTCGACGGCGCCCTGCGAATGCCCCCGAAGTAGGCGGAAGCGCGACTCCAGGATTTGGGCCCCCATAGGGGCCAAAAAGCCGGAGACGCGGCTACTGGCTAGCTGGTCCCGCTCGCCTCGGGATCGCGCCAGACGTGCTTGCGCCAGGGCGGAGTGATGGAGAAGGTCGAGGTGTCGATAACGGCGATCGACTCGAGCGGGATCAGGTGAACACGGCGGCCGGGCGTGAAGCGATCGACGTGGGGGATGCCGCCCGCGTTGCCGGCATGGCTGCCACCGGAGACCAGCAGCAGGCCCCGGGCAGGCCCCCAGCCGTTCTCGGCCCGAGCGCCGAGCCCTTCGGCACCGTCGCGGAGGAAGTCGATGCCGGCATCGGAACCCCAGTTGCCGGCGCTGAGCGCGTAGTTGTAGCCGTTGTGCGAGGACGCCCGCTCGTCGACCTCCCCGTCGCTGCCGACCCGGATCTGCACGCCCTCCCAGTCGTCTTCATGGAACCCCTCGTCGCCGACCACGGGCAGATCCCGCAGGGTCGCTGAGTCGGCGTAGTAGAGCCAGTACTGGATGTAGAGATTCCCGAGCCGCTCCCCGGAGCAATCGGCCCCTCCCGCCCCGGCGTCTTCCGCCGCCCCCACCCTGCAATCGACGACGTGCACGAACGCCGTCACCGGCAGCCCCTCATCGCTGCGATGCACGAGCCCCATCTCCGACCCATCCCCACAGCTCGTCTCGCGACAGCGCCTGAAATCCACCGGCAACGCCCGCGACCCCTCCTCGAACGCCAGCATCGGCATGTACCGCCGCACCAACTCCCCCACCTCGCTCCCGTACGCCGCGATCAGACCGGGCTCGTCCCCACACCGCTCCGAGAGGGAGGCCGCGCAAAGCATCCGATCCACAACCCCCCGCGCCAACTCAGTCCCCGGAACCCTCACCCCCACCGCCACCAACCCGAGCATCAGCAATCCGACGACGCAAACCGTCCCCACCCACTCCACCGTCGACTGCCCCTCCTGCGACCGCACCCCACCCCAAGCTCAACCGAGGCCCGCCCTCTCCCCCGGGGGCACCGCCAGCCGAACTAGAGGTTCTCGATCTCCGCCGCGATTTCAGCCGCCGCCGCCTTGGCATCGGCGAACAGCATCGACGTATTCGGTTCGTAGAAAAGATCGTTGTCGATGCCCGCGAACCCGGGACTGAGCGAGCGCTTGATCACAATCACCTGCTGGGCTTCGCTGACCTCGATGATCGGCATCCCGGCGATCGGGCTGTCCGGGTCGTTTTTGGCCGCCGGGTTGGTGACGTCGTTGGCCCCGACCACGACGGCGACGTCGGTGCGCGCCATTTCGGGGTTGATGTCCTCCATCTCCTTCAGGTTCTCGTAAGGCACGTCGGCCTCGGCGAGGAGCACGTTCATGTGGCCGGGCATGCGGCCGGCGACGGGATGGATCGCGTAGTTGACGGTGACGCCGCGCTTCTCGAGCTCGTCGGCGACCTCCTTGATCGCATGCTGGGCCTGGGCGACGGCGAGGCCGTAGCCGGGCACGATCACCACCGTGTCGGCGTAGGCGAGCTTGATCGCCGCGTCCTGGGCGCCGATCGAGACGTGCGGGCGCTCCTCGGTCGAGCCACCCCCGCCGCCGGACGGGGCGCCGCCGAAGCCGGAGAAGAGGACGTTGGCGACCGAGCGGTTCATCGCCGTCGCCATCTCCATGGTGAGGATCGTTCCCGAGGAGCCGACCAGGGTGCCGGCGACGATCAGCGCCACGTTGTCGAGCGCGAAGCCCGCGGCGGCGGCGGAGAGGCCGGTGAAGGCGTTGAGCAGCGAGATCACGACCGGCATGTCGGCGCCGCCGATCGGCAGCACCACGAGGTTGCCGAGGATCCCGGCGGCGATGAGGATGCCGATGAAGGTCAGCTGCGAGGGATCGTCGTTGCCAACGGCGATGCTGACGCAGGCGGCGATGATGCCGATCACCAGGGCCGCGTTGATCACCTGCTGGCCGGGAACCGCCAGCGGCCGGGTCGGGATCAGGTCCTGGAGCTTGGCGAAGGCGATGTTCGAGCCCCAGAAGGAAACCGAGCCGACGACGCCGGCGAAGAGGATCGGGATCAGGGTGTCGAGCGGGATCGAGGAGATCAGACCGCCGTCGATCTCGCTGATCCCGTGGCGGATCTCCGACCAGGCGATCAGCGCCACGGCGCCGCCGCCGACGCCGTTGTAGAGGGCGACCATCTGCGGCATCTCGGTCATCTGCACGCGAACCGAGGCGATTACCCCGACCGCGGTGCCGACCCCGAGGCCGAGTGCGATCAAGCCCCAGTTGCCCATCCCGTCGAGCAGCAGGGTGGTGACGACCGCGATCGCCATGCCGACCGCGGCGACCAGGTTGCCCTGCTTGGCGGTGGTCGGGTGGGTGCCGCGTTTGATCCCGATGATGAAGAGCGAAAAAGCGACGATGTAGAGCGCGGTGGCGCCGTCGCCACCGGGCTGCAGGACTGCCTGGAGCATCAGCTGCCGCCCTTCTCGCCCGCGTCAGCCTTCGGTTTCGGCTTTTTGCTGAACATCGCCAGCATCCGGTCGGTGACCATGAAGCCACCGACGATGTTGATCGCGCCGAAGGCGACGGCGATCGTGCCGATCACGTACTCGAGGCCGTCGTCGGCGAAGCCGAGCACGATCAGACCGCCGAGCATGACGATGCCGTGGATCGCGTTGGTCTGCGACATCAGCGGCGTGTGCAGGGTGGTCGGGACCTTCGAGATCACCTCGAAGCCGACGAAGACGGCGAGCACGAAGATCGTGATCTCGGTCATCAAGCTCATTGCTTTGCAGCCCTCTCGTTCTTGATCTCGCCGCCCTGGGTGATGCAGGCGGCGGCGATGATGTCGTCCTCGAAGTCGACCTTGACCTCGCCCTCCTCGGTGATCATCAGGCCGAGCAGGTTCTCGAGGTTTTTCGCGTAGAGCTGCGAGGCCGGGACCGGCATCTCGCTGGCCAGGTTGCGCGGGCCGAGCACCTTGACGCCGCCCTCGACGACGGTCTCCCCCACCTGGGTCAGCTCGCAGTTGCCGCCGGTCTCGGCGGCGAGGTCGACGATCACCGAGCCGGGCGACATGCCGCGCACCGCCTCGGCGGTAATCAGCAGCGGCGCCGGGCGGCCGGGGATCGCGGCGGTGGTGATGATCAGGTCCTGTTTGGCGGCGTTCTGGGTGAGGGCGTCGCGCACCTGCGCGTTCTCCTCGTCGGTCAGCGGCCGCGCGTAGCCCCCCTCGCCCTCGGCGTCGGGGATGAAGTCCAGTTCCAGCGGCCGGCCGCCGAGCGAGGCGATCTGCTCCCAGGCGGCGCGGCGGATGTCGAAGCCGGTGACGATCGCGCCCAGCCGCTTGGCGGTGGCGACCGCCTGCAGCCCGGCGACGCCGGCACCGAGGACGAGGACCTTGGCCGGCGGCACGGTGCCGGCGGCGGTGGTCATCATCCCGAAGAAGCGGCCCGACTCACGCGCCCCGATCAGGGTCGCGGCGTAGCCGGCGGCGGCGGCCTGGGAGGAGAGCGCGTCCATCGCCTGGGCGCGGGTCGTGCGCGGGACAGCCTCCATCGCGAAGCTGGTGACGCCGGCGGCGGCCAATGCCTTGTTGCTCTCGGCGGCGGTCCAGGGCGAGAGATGGCCGATGAAGACCTGGCTGGAGTTGAGCTTGGCAATCTCCTCGTTGGAGGGTGCGGCGACGCGGAGGACGACGTCGGCGCCCCAGGTCGCGGCGGCGTCTGCGACCTCGGCCCCGGCCTCCTCGTACTGGGAGTCTGGATGGCCGGCGGCGTCGCCCGCACCGCGCTCGACGAGCACGTCGACGTGCTCGTTCTTCTTCAGCGATTTGACCACGTCAGGGACCAGCGCGACCCGGCGCTCCCCATCCGCAGACTCTTTCGGCACTCCGATTCTCATACCCGTGCGGCGCGGTAGGTTATGCGAAAGGTCAGCCGCGCGCCGCGACCCCGGCCAGAGCGGCCAGGCGCTGCAGGGTGTGGACTTGCTCGGCGCGCTCGGGGTGGACCGCCGAGACGATCAGACGGTCGATGCCGGCGCCGCGGAAACGCTCGATCCGCTCGGCCACTTCGTCCTCGGTCCCGACCAGCGAAGTGGCCTCGACGATCTCATCCGGCATCGCCTCGAAGGCACCGCCGCGGTCACCGTCCTGGAAGCGCTTCTGCACGTCGTCGGCGACTTCGCCGAAGCCGAAGCGGTGGGCGAGATCGACGTAGAAGTTCGTTTTACGGCTGCCCATGCCGCCGAAGTAGAGGACGAGGCCGGCCTTGACGACGTTCTTGGCCGCCTCGAGGTCGCCGTCGATCGCGACCTGCAGCGAGGGCGAGACCTCGAGGTCGGAGCGCTGACGGCCGCCTTTGGCGAAGCCTGCCTCCAGATGCTCTCCCCAGGTCTCCTGGAAGGCGTCGACGCTGAAGAAGATCGGGATCCAGCCGTCGCAGATCTCCGCCGCCATCTCCACCGATTTGCGCCCGATCGCGCCGACGAAGACGGGGATCTCGTTGCGCTCGGGGTGGAAGTTGAGCTTGAGTGGCTTTCCCTCGCCATCGGGTAGGGGCAGCTGGTAATGCTCGCCCTGGTGATTGACCGGCCCTTCGCGGGCGATGATCTCGCGCACGACTTCGATGTACTCGCGAGTGCGGCCCCAGGGCTTCGAGTAGGGGACTCCGTACCAACCCTCGGATACCTGCGGGCCGGAGGGCCCGAAGCCGAAGAGGAAGCGGCCGCCGGAGAGTTTGTCGATCGTGGCGCCGGCCATCGCCGCGGCGGCGGGCGGTCGCGCCGGCACCTGCAGGATCGCGGCGCCGAGGTTGATCTCACTCGTCTGCCCGGCCAGCCAGGCCAGGACGCTGACCACGTCGGAGCCGTAGGACTCGGCGGCCCAGACCGACTCGAAGCCGAGGCGCTCGGCCTCGCGGACGATCTCCAGGGCGTCCTCCCCGGCGGGGCCGATACCCCAGTAGCCAAGGTTGTATCCGAGCTTTAGAGCCATCCGAACCGCACCCTATTGAATAGACGCAATGGCCACCGAAACGGAACCGATCGAGCAGGGCCTGTCCGCCGCCGAGGCGGCGAAGCGGCTGCGCAAGCTGGGGGCGCCGCCGGAGACCTCGTCGCGCTCGACCTCGAGCATCGTCGCCGGCAACGTCTTCACGCTGTTCAACGCGATCATCGGTGTCTTCTTCGTGCTCGACATCGGGCTCGGGCTCTACGCCGACTCGATCTTCGGCCTGATCGCCGTCATCAACTCCTACATCGGCATCCGCCAGGAGCTGAAGGCAAAGGCGACGCTGGACGAGCTCGCGGTCCTGGTCGCGCCCCAGGCCAAGGTCGTCCGCGACGGCGCCGTGGTCGAGCTGCGGGCCGACGAGGTCGTCCCCGGCGACGTCGTCCGGATCGAGCCCGGCGACCAGCTGGTCGCCGACGGCGAGGTCAGCTCCAGCCGCGGCCTCACCGTCGACGAGTCGATGCTGACCGGCGAGGCCGACGGGATCCGCAAGGACGGCGGCGACCGCGTCCTCTCCGGCTCCTTCTGCGTCTCCGGCTCCGGCTACTGCGTCGTCGACGCGGTTCGCGAGGAGAGCTACGCCGGCCGCCTCGCCGGCGAGGCCCGGGCCTTCCGCCACCCGCCCTCGCCGCTGCAGAAGGAGGTCAACCGGGTGATCCTCGCCTCGACCTACCTGATGCTGCCGCTGGCGGCGATCCTCGTGCTCAGCCTCAGCCTCCGCAACACCGACCTCGAGGAAGCGGCGCAGACGGCAACCGCCGGGCTGGTGACGCTGATCCCCGAGGGCCTGGTGCTGTTGATGAGCGTCACCTTCGCGGTCGCGGCGGTGCGGCTGGCGCGACGCGACACCCTGGTCCAGCAGATGAGCGCCAGCGAGAGCCTGGCGGCGGTCGACACGATCTGCGTCGACAAGACCGGGACCCTGACCGCGGGTGAGCTGCGGCTGAGCGGGGTCGAGTTCGCCGAGGGGGTCGAAGCGGGGGTAGCGGAGGCGGCCCTGGGGAGCTTCGCCGCCAGCGCCGGCGATCGCAACCGCACCCTGGAGACGATCGCCGAGCGCTTCCCCGGCGAAGCCGAGCGGGTCAGCGCCGAGGTCCCCTTCTCCTCGGAGTGGAAGTGGAGCGGGGCGACGCTGGCGGGCGGCGGCAACGCGACCTACGTGCTCGGTGCGCCCGACGTGCTGACCGAGGCGGGGGCGCTGACGCTGCCCCCGGGCCTGGCGCGCAAGCTCGAGGAGGAGACCGCGGCCGGGCGCCGGGTCGTCGCCTTCGGCCAGAGCGAGGCGGCGCTGCCCGCCGATGCCGCCGCGGCGCCGCCGCCGCGGCTGACGGCCCTGGCCCTGGTCGTGCTGGAGGAGACGCTGCGTCCCGACGCCGCCGAGACGATCGCCTACATGCGCGAGCAGGAGGTCGACTTGAAGCTGATCTCCGGCGACGCCCGCGCCACCGTCACCGCGGTCGCCTACGCGGTCGGGGTGCCGCGCGAGGCCGGCGTCGTCGAGGGCTCGGAGCTGCCCGACGACCCCGACGAGCTGGCGCAGATCGCGCTGGCGAACACGATCTTCTGCCGGATCAAGCCCGAGCAGAAGAAGGCCCTGGTCGCGGCGCTGGTCGGCGCCGGGCGCTACGTGGCGATGATCGGCGACGGCGTCAACGACGTGCCGGCGCTGAAGCAGGCGCGGATGGCGGTGGCGATGGGCTCGGGCACGCAGGTGACCAAGGGGGTCGCCGACGTGGTCCTGCTCAAAGACCAGTTCTCGCGGCTGCCGGAGGCGGTCGGCGAGGGACGGCGGATCGCCCGCAACATCCACCGCCTCGGCCGCCTCTACATGACCAAGACCGTCTACGCCGCCACCCTGATCCTGCTCGTCGCCGTGCCCGGCTGGGCCTTTCCCTTCCTCCCCCGCCACCTCACCCTGGCCGCCTTCCTGACGATCGGCATCCCCTCCTTCGTGCTGGCCCTGGCGCCGTCGGACGGGCCGCTCTACCGCGGCCGCCTGCTGCGGGCGCTGGCCGCCTTCGCGGTCCCGGCCGGGGTGGCGACGGCGCTCGGCTCGATCCTCTCCTTCTTCCTCGTCGACACCGTCTTCGGCGGCAACCTCGAGGCCGGCCGCACCGCGGCGACGACGACGCTGATCGTGCTGGGGCTCGCCTTCGTGCTGCTGCTGGAGCGCGGCCCCGGCCGCGAGCACATCGCGATCCAGAGCTACATGCTGGCTCTCGTGGTCGGACTCGCCGGCCTCTACGCGGGCATCCTCGCGATCGCGCCCCTGCGCGATTTCTTCGAAATGGAGCTGCTCACCGCGACCGAGTGGTTCCTCTCCTTGATCTCGGCCGCGGTCGGGCTGACGATCGCCAGCGCGCTCTGGAAGCTGCCCCAGATCGAACGCCTGGAAGCGGCGCCGGCGGAGCCCGAAGCGGCCGTCTAGCCGCGCCCGCGCCGGCGCCGGCGCTTCGCCCTCTGTCCAGTCGGAGGGGCGCTGATTTTCGACGCCGGGCCATGTCTGGCCCCTGCGAAGCGCGGGTAGCTTCCATAGATGGCGATGACCTTGGAGCCGGCCCGCCCCTCTCCCGGTGCCGGGAAGTACCCGCTCGACCCGGGTAGCTTCGACGAGGCCTTCGCCCCCGGTGGCACCCCGCGACCTCCCTACGCGGCGGTGCTCGACGCGCTCGCGCGGCACGATTTGGCGGTGCTGCGCGAGCGCGTCCAAACAGCTTCGACCGAGCTCGGGCTCGAGTTCGGTCAGGGCCGGCCGCTGGCCGTGGACCCGGTGCCGCGGGTGATCGAGGCCGGCGAGTGGGAGGCCTTGGAGCGGGGTCTGACGCAGCGGACGAAGGCGCTCAACGCCTTCATCGGCGATGCCTACGGCGCCCACCGGATCTTCGACGCGGGGGTGGTGCCGCGGCGCCTGCTCGAGACCTCGAGCGGCTACGAGCCGCGGATGCGCGGCCTGCTCGACCCGGCGCAGCCGCCGGCGACGGTCATCGGCCTCGACCTCGTTCGCGACGGCGAGGGCTCCCTGCGGGTGCTCGAGGACAACCTGCGGATGCCTTCCGGCTGCAGCTTCGCGGTCGGCGTCCGCGAGGCGGTCGAGCCGGCGCTGGGCGCCACGACCCGCCCGCGCCCGCTCGACCCCTACGTCGGCCTGCTCGGCGCGGCGATCCGCGCCGCCTCGCCGCGCGGGGACGGCGACGCCGCCGCGGCGATCGTCTCCGACGGCCCCACCAGCGGCGCCTGGTACGAGCACCGGCGGCTCGGCCGCGAACTCGGGATCCCGGTGCTCGAGCCGGGCCAGCTGCAGGCCGAGCGCGGCCGCCTCTTCGCCCGCGCCGGCCGCGAGCGCCACCAGCTCGACGTCATCTACCGCCGCCTCGACGAGGACCGGCTGAGCGAGCCCGACGGTCGCCTCACCGACCTCGGCGAGCTGCTGCTGCCGAGCTTGGAATCGGGGCGGCTGCGCTGCGTCAACGCCTTCGGCACCGGCCTCGCCGACGACAAGCTGGCGCACGCGTACGCTGAGAGCATGGTCCGCTTCTATCTGGGCGAGGAGCCGCTGTTGCGCTCGGTCCCGAGCATCGACCTCTCCGACCCGGCATCGCGCGAGTCGGCGTTGGCGCGGGTCGACGAGCTGGTGATCAAGCCGCGCGACGGCTTCGGCGGCCACGGCGTCACGATCATGCGGCGGGCGACCGCGGGCCAGCGGCGGCGAGCGATCGGGTTGCTGCGGCGAAGGCCCGACGGCTTCATCGCCCAGGAGACGGTTCAGCTCTCGACCCACCCGACCGTCTGCGGCGCCCGGCTGCGCCCACGCCACGTCGACCTGCGCCCGTTCGTGGTCAGCTCCGCGGCCGGCATCACCGCGATGGCGGGCGGCTTGACCCGCTACGCCCGCGGCGCCGGCGAGATGGTCGTCAACAGCTCCAGCGGCGGCGGCTGCAAGGACACCTGGGTGCTCGAGCCGCGAGCCGGGACGGGGCGATGAAGACGCGCTCGCTCGCCTCGCGCCGGGAGCGCCCGCTGATCGGGGTCACGACCTCGGAGATGCGGCGGGCCGAGAGCCTCAACCCGACGCCCGAGGGCGAGCCGCCGACGCGGCTGGAGATGGCGCTGGGCCTCCCCTACCTGCGCGGCCTCGAGGCCGCCGGGGCATTGCCGCTGGTGATGCCGCCGCTGGGCGAGGACGCGATCGAGCCGCTGCTGGACCGGCTCGACGGCATCTGCCTCTCCGGCGGGCCCGATCTCGACCCGGCCGGCTACGGCGCCGAGCCCCACCCCGAACTGGGCCCGATCGAGCCCAACCTCGACCGCTTCGAGCTGGCGGTGGCGCGCCGCGCCGACGCCCGCGAGATGCCGATCCTGGCGATCTGCCGCGGCACCCAGGCGATCAACATCGTCCGCGGCGGCACCCTGCATCAGCACCTGCCGGAGATCTCGACCGAGATCGCCCACCGCCAGCGCATCCCCGGCAACCAGACCAGCCACCCGGTCGAGGTCGATCCGGCGAGCAACCTGGCGGCGGCCCTGGGCGGGACCGAGATCGACGTCATCGACGTCAACTCCTTCCACCACCAGGCGCTCGACCGCGTCGGCGAGGGCCTCGAGGTCAGCGCCCGCGCCCCCGACGGCACGATCGAGGGGGTCGAGGACCCGAGCCGGCCTTTCCTGATCGGCGTCCAGTGGCATGCCGAGACCTTGGTCCACCGCGTCTACGAGGCGGCGCTGTTCAAGAACTTCGTCGACGCCTGCCGCGACGACGGCGCCGAGTTCCAGCGCCGCAGCGGCCGCGAGGTCGCGTGAACGAGGTGGCGGCGATGCCGGGCACGGCACCCGCGTGGGCGACCTGGGCGCCGCCGCACGAGCTCGGCGCCTACACGGTCGGGGTCGAGGAGGAGGTGATGCTGCTCGACGCGACCAGCTGGGCGCTCGCCCACCGCATCGACAGCGTCCTCCCCCGCCTGCCGCGCTCCGGCAGCGACAGCTTCACGGCGGAGACGCACGGGTCGGCGCTGGAGATCCAGACCGGGGTCCACGCCCGCATCGGCGACGCGGTCGGGGAACTGGCGACGCTGCGGGGCGAGCTCGACGCGGTCCTGCAACCGCTCTCGATGCGTGCCGCCAGCGCCGGCACCCACCCCTTCGCGGTCTGGCAGGAGATCGTCGTCTCCGCCGGCGAGCGCTACCAGTTCGTCTACGGCTCGATGCGCGAGCTGGCCCGGCGCGAGCCGACCTTCGGCCTCCACGTCCACGTCGGCGTGCCCGATGCCGAAGCGGCGATCTACGCCGCCAACCGCCTCCGCACCCACATCCCCCTGCTGCTGGCCCTCTCCGTCAACTCGCCCTTTTGGCAGGGACGCGACACCGGTCTCGCCTCGGCGCGGACGCCGCTGTTCCAGGCCTTCCCCCGGGTCGGCATCCCCCGCGCCTTCGCCGACTACGCCGAGTACGTGGAGACGGTCGACGTGCTGATCCGCTGCGACGCCGTGCCGGAGCCGACCTTCCTCTGGTGGGACGTGCGGCCGCAGCCGCGCTTCGGGACCGTCGAGGTGCGGATCATGGACGCGCAGACCAAGCTCGCCGACACCGCCGCGATCGCCGCCCTGGTCCAATGCATAGTCCGCGCCGAGGTCGAGGGCGAGGAGCACCTCGAGCGTTCGATGCCGCAGGAGGTGCTCGCCGAGAACCGCTTCCTCGCCGCCCGCGACGGCATGGACGCCGAGCTGATCGAGCCCGAGCTGGGGCGGCGGGTGCCGGCGCGCGAGCTGCTCGCCGACCTCGTCGCCGTCTGCCGCCCGCACGCGCAGGCGCTCGACTGCGAGGTCGAGCTCGATGCCGTGATCGCCCTCGGCGACCGCACCGGCGCCCA
>CAVTKC010000004.1:0-127957 GCA_963735255.1 uncultured Solirubrobacterales bacterium
CCCGCCGATCAGCAGCGGAGCACCACTCGTTGCAGTGGCTCGTCTCTGACCGACAACTCGCGCCGGCAGATCGAGGTGCCCGCGACCGCGACACGGTAGTGACCCACCGGCAGCGCCAGGAGGGGTGCTTGGCGGTTTGGGCCAAGATGCCGCACGTCGACGATCTTCTGGTCCTGGCTTACCACCAGGGCCGACCAGCCCCCGTTTCCTCGATGCGTCGCGATCTCAAGGACGACTTGGTGTTTGGGCGGCGGCCCCTCCGAATCCTGGAGCGACGCGTCGATGGCGAACCCCGCCCCGACCAGGTCCGCAAGCCCGAGTGCGACGAGCATGATCTTGAGGAAAGTTCCGACGCGCCCGAGTCGGGCTATCCCCGACCCCTGGCCCGGCGTCGTCCTCAGGCCTACTTCGCCAAGTTCGAGCTTTTCCTCCAGCCCTCGCTTGAGTTCGCGGGCGGACTTGTAGTAGCCGTGCTGAACATCATTCGCCAGAAACGAAAGCGTCGCGAGCAGGGCGCCCACGCCGAACAGGGCAGCGACCAGTTGAGAGGGGACCTTGTCTGAGGCGAACATGGTGGCGGCGGCAATCAACACGCCGACATTGAGCACGAAAAAATACTCAGACCGCCGCCAGTTCAACTCAACCTGGAAGCGATACTCATCGATAGCGCGGGAGTACTGCTCGCGCAGTGTTTCGCCGGAAGCGTTCGGTGTCACCTGAGCCGACGTCCGAAGACCTCGAATAGGGCGGCGAAGGTGGGGGTGAAGTTGTCCGGTTCGCTCGCCAGCTCCTGCTCGATCTCACCGATCAGCCGAAACTCGAGCTGGGAGATGTGCGTCGGCTCCCGGTTGGATGCCGTGTCGCTGTGGGTGACGAAGAGATTGACGAACTTGAGCGAGCGCTCGTCGAGCATCTCGATCTTGCCGACGGGCTCGAGCGGTTGGTCCAAGCCCAGCTCCTCCCTGGTTCGCCGCATTGCCCCGGCCTGATAGCTCTCGCCCGCAAACAGATAGGCGGCCACCGAAGACCCCCAGCGGCCCGGGTGGCGCTCACGCCCGCCAGCCAGTCTTTGGAGGAGCAGCTCCTGCCGCGCGTTGAGCACGAAGACATGGGCGGTGCGGAAGTTTCGGCCTTTCCGTAGGGCCTCCCCACGGCGAACGCTCCCGATTCGCTCGTCGAGCTCGTTCACCGCATCGATCAACGTGTTTTGACTTGGGGCCGGCATTTATTCCTTAAATCGAGTACCCGCGTAAGGCCAGGGAGCCCATTTCTCGCTCCCCAAGAAACTTGGGGCGCTTTGAGGAAAAGCGTACAAATAAGCTAGGACGCGAAATGACCGACGGCATCCCCGCTCACGTGACCGGAGAGCGCTTTGCAGAGCGCTTGCAGGCGGCTATGAGCGCGAGGAGAATGAGTCACCGCAAGCTCGCCAAAGCCGTGGGGGCGTCCCAACAATCTGTGACGAACTGGACGCAGGGACACAACGAACCGAGCCTTCGCCACCTACGTGCGATCTCACGGGCGCTGGATGTACCCCCAGCGACGTTGCTCGAAGGGAGCCGGACCGTTACCGATGAGATCGCGACCGCTTCCGACCTTGTTCGTGAGCTGGTTGCGCTCCGGCAGCTCGCCCCGGCCATCGAGACCCTGGCCGGTTCGACGCCCAGCCTCCTCGATCTTCTGGCCCGGGCCGAGCGGCACGTGCGGGCGGGCCGAGGCGATTAGGGCGCCACGACGCCCAGCCGACCGCCCACTCGCCCGACCTATACTTGGCCGTCAACCACGGTCGGGAGCCCCTCTCGTGCAGCAGATGCAGATCTATGGCGTCAGCTTCGACATGGTCGGCAAGCAGCCGATCGTGTTGCTGAAGACGGTCGACGGGAATCGCTTCCTGCCGATCTGGATCGGCCACCCCGAGGCGGCCGCGATCCTGATGAAGCTGCAGGGGGCCTCGACCCCGCGGCCGATGACGCACGACCTGCTCTCCGACGTGCTCGAGCAGCTCGACGCGAAGTGCGAGCGGGTCTCGGTGACGGAGCTGCGCGACAACACCTTCTACGCCTCGATCACGGTCTCGATCAACGGCTCCGAGGTCGAGATCGACTCGCGTCCGTCCGACGCGCTCGCGCTCGCGGTCCGCGTCTCGGTCCCGATCTTCGCCGCTGAGGACGTGATCGAGGAGTCGGCGATCGAGTTCGAGCACGAGGTCGAGGACACCGAGGAGGTCGTCGACAAGTTCAAAGAGTTCCTCGACGAGGTCACGCCCGAAGACTTCGCCCAGGGCGACGCCTAGGTGTAGTTCCTAACAACGTTGTTCATCCGGGCCTCCTTGAAGGCTGGGGGTGCTGAAGCCACCCAGATCAAGGAGGACACCGGATGAAGCTGCACGGTAATGCCCGCACCTGCCCGAAAAGCAGGCGCCTGCTCGTAGACCGCCTCGAAGGAGAGTGGTCGCTCACGGAGGCGGCCGAGGCCGCCGGAGTGAGCGAGCGCACCGCTGCCAAGTGGCTGGCCCGCTGGCGCGCCGAGGGCGAGGCCGGGCTGCAGGACCGAAGCTCTGCTCCCCACCGGGTTCCGAGCCGGACTCCCGAGAGGCGAGTCGAGGCGATCGCTGCTCTGCGCCGCCTGCGGATGACCGGCCCCGAGATCGCCGAACTGCTCGAGATGGCGAGCTCGACGGTCTCGGCAGTGCTGGATCGGATCGGCCTGGGCAAGCTCAGCCGCCTGGAGCCACCAGAGCCGCCCAACCGCTACGAGCGAGCGCGCCCCGGGGAGCTGATCCACATCGACGTCAAGAAGCTGGTGCGGATCGAGAAGGGCGCCGGTCACCGGGTGACCGGCAAGCGCACCCGCCAGGCGCGGGGCGCCGGCTGGGAGCGCGTCCACGTCTGCGTTGACGACGCAACTCGCCTCGCCTACGTAGAGGTCTTGGACGACGAAAAGGCGAGAACCTCAGTCGGCTTCCTCAAGCGCGCCGTCGCCTTCTACGCGGCGCATGGGATCGCTGTCGAAAGGGTGATGACCGACAACGGTCCCGGCTACACCTCGATCGCCCACGCGATCGCCTGCCGGGCTCTGGGGATCCGCCACATCCGCACCCGGCCCTTCCGCCCGCGCACCAACGGCAAGGCAGAGCGCTTCATCCGCACGATGCTCGGCGGCTGGGCCTACGGAGCGATCTACCGCGACTCGGCACAGCGGACCGCAGCGCTGTCTGGCTGGCTGGACTTCTATAACTGGCGCAGACCGCACGGCTCTCTCAGCCACAAGCCGCCCGGGGCTCGCCTTGCCGAGCTGAACAACGTTGCTGGGTCTTACACCTAGGCGCTCTCTACGCCGCGGCGGGGTCGAGCGCGAGGTCGAGGATGCGTTCGACCAGCTGCTCGAAGGACATCCCCGCCGCCTCGGCCGCCTGCGGCAGCAGGCTGGTGTCGGTGAGGCCGGGAATCGCGTTCGCCTCCAGGACCTGCGGCCCCTCCTCGTCGAGGATCAGGTCGACGCGGGCAAAGCCGGAGCAGCCGAGCGCGCGGTAGGTGTCGAGCGCCGCCGCGGTCACCGCGTGCCGCTGCTCCTCGCCGAGGTCGGCGGGACAGACGAAGCGGGTGCGGCCGATCTCGTAGCGCGCTTCGAAGTCGTAGCTGTCGCCGCCCTCGGGGAGTGCTTCGACCACCGGCAGAGCCTCGTCGCCGAGCACGCTGACCGCCAGCTCGCGGCCGCGGACGAAGCGTTCGAGCAACACTCGGTCGTCGTAACTGAAGGCCGCGACAAGCGCCTGCGGGACCTCACCGGGAGCGGCGGCGAACTTGACCCCGAGAGCCGAGCCGCCGCGGCTCGGCTTGACGACCAGCGGAAACCCGAGGCTCTCCTCCAGGCGCCCGAGAGAATCGGCGGCGCCGAGCTCGCGGAAGGCGGTCTGGCTGAAGGCGAACCAGTCCGCCGTCGGCAGGCCGGCTTCGCGGATCGCGTGCTTGGCGAGCGCCTTGTCAATGCAGCGGGCGCAGGCGGCGGCACCGGGCCCGGTGAAGGGGATGCCGAGGATCTCCAGCAGCTCCTGCGCGGTGCCGTCCTCGCCACCGACCCCGTGCATGGCGACGAAGGCGACGTCGGGCCGCTCCGCTGTCAGCCGCCGCACCAGGTCGCCGCCGACGTCGAGGGCGACGACCTCGTGACCGAGGCGCGCCAGCGCGTCCTCGACCCGAGCCCCCGAGCGCAGCGAGACGTTCCGCTCCAGCGAGCGGCCGCCTTTGAGGACCGCGACCTTCACCCGCCCGCCCCCTCCGCCTTGCGGAAGGGAAGGACATTGGTCTCGCCACCTCCCGCCGGCCGCGCCGGGTCCTGCTGCTCC
Organism: uncultured Solirubrobacterales bacterium; assembly: GCA_963735255.1. Lineage (GTDB taxonomy): Bacteria > Actinomycetota > Thermoleophilia > Solirubrobacterales > 70-9 > VAYN01. Next base: position 4,346 of record CAVTKC010000004.1, read on the forward strand.
CCGGTCAGCGCTTCGTAGAGCTCGACCTGCTCGGCGACGACGGCGCCGATACGGCGGATGCCCTCGCGGATTTCGTCCTCGTCGACGCCGGAGAAGTTGAGCCGCATCGAGTTGCGCCCGCGCTCGTCGATGTAGGCGGCCTGGCCGGGGACGAAGGCGACGTCGGCGCGCAGTGCCTTCGCCAGCAGGTCGCCGGTATCGATGAAGGGGGGGAGGGTGGCCCAGATGAAGAGGCCGCCTTCGGGCGCGGTCCAGGTCGCCGCGGCGGGGAAGTGCTCGTCCAGCGCCGCCAGCATCGTGTCGCGACGGACGCGGTAGATCTCGACCAGGTCGGCGACGTACTGGCGCCACTTACCTTCGGCGAAGTACTCGTGGACGAAGTACTGGGTCAGGGTCGAGGTGCAGAGGTCGGCGGCCTGCTTGCCGAGCACGATCTTCTCCATCACCGGCGGCGGCGCCACCGTCCAGCCGAGGCGGATGCCGGGGGAGAGGATCTTCGAGAAGGTGCCGATGTAGATGACGAAATCGCCGCCCTCGAGCTGGTACAGCGGCGGCACCGGCTCGCCGCCGTAGCGCAGCAGGCCGTAGGGGTTGTCTTCGACGATCAGCAGCTCGTGCAGGTGCGCCAGCTCGACCAACCGCCGCCGCCGCTCGAGCGACATCGTCACCCCGGCCGGGTTCTGGAAACTCGGCACGGTGTAGACGAATTTGGGGCGGCGGCCGTCGCGGCGCAGCTGCGCCAGCAGCGGCTCCAGCTCGTCGACCCGCATCCCGTCCTCGTCGCACTCGATCTGGATCACCTCGGCCTGGTAGCTGCAGAAGACAGGTACGGCGCCGGGGTAGGTGGGGGCCTCGCAGATGACGACGTCGCCGGGGTCGACCAGCGTCTTGGAGACGAGGTCGATCGCCTGCTGGCCGCCGGTGGTGACGATCACGTCGTGGGGGTCGACCAGCATCCCTTCGGCCCCCATCACCTCGACGATGCAGTCCTTGGTCTGTTCGAAGCCCTCGGTCGGCCCGTACTGCAATGCCTCCGCCGCCGACTCCTGGGCGATCCGGGTCATCTGCGCCGCGAAGCTCTTGGGCGGGAAGGTCGAGGTGTCCGGAAGGCCGCCGGCGAGGGAGATCACTTCCGGTCGCGCGGTGATCGCCATCAGGTCGCGCATCGCCGAGGAGCGCATCACCGTCGTCCGCTCGGCGAACAGCCCGGCGTAGCGTTCGAGGTCGCGTGTGCCGGCGTGGGCACGGCGGCGATAGGGCGGCGGCGGTACCTCGCTCATGCACCGAAGTGTGGCGGATCGACGCGACCGCGCCGGGGCGGCTAGGTTTTCGCATGTGGACTTTCTGACCCAGCTCGGCATCGGCATCGCGATCGGCATGCTCGCCGGCACCACCGGCACCCACGGCTCCGCCCGCGGGCGGATGACCCTGCTGGCGGCGGTGATCGGTCTCATCGCCGGCTTCCTCCTCGATGGCGCCCTCGGCGCGGTCCTGGCTTTGGCCGGCGCGGTCCTCGGCTGTCTCGTGATCAGCGACCTCATCGCCGGCGCCGGGCGCCGCGAGGGCAGCGGCGCCGGCGCGCTCGCCTTCATCGTCGCCTTGGCCGCGGTGATCGTCGCCGCGGTGGCGCTGGTGTTCGCGCCCCTGGTCATCGTCTTCGCGATCGCCCTGGCCTGGCTCGGGATCACCCGCCACCGCCGCGCCCAGCGCAAGCACGCCGGTCTCCGCGTCCTCCGTTAGGTCGCCGGCCCGCCGTCGCGGTCGAGCATCATTCGTCCGATGCCGCGGACCAAGAAGCTCGTCCTCACCTACGTCGACTCGCTGCGCACCGACATGCTGCGGCGGGCGATCGCCGAGGAGCGGGCGCCGAACTTCGCGGCGCTGGTCGAACGCGGCGTCCTGATCGAGGACTGCGTCTCCAGCTTCCCCTCGGTGACGCCGGTCGCCTGCTCGGAGATGGTCACCGGGGTCGGCGCCGAGCGCCACTGGATCAGCGGCATGAACTGGTACCACCGGCTCGAGCGGCGCTACGTCGAGTACGGCTCCTCGCTCGAGGCCACCCGCGCCTTCGGCGTCTTCCGCGCCCTCTACGACCTCGTCTACAACATGAACCTGGCCCACCTCAGCCCGGAGGTCGAGACCCTGTTCGAGAGCCTCGACGACGCCGGCGAGCGCACCGCCTGCACGCCGTTCCTGATCTACCGCGGACGCCACCGGCACCAGGTCTCGCTCGAGGGGCTGATGCGGCGGGCGGTCGAGGCGACCCGACTCAAGTTCCGCCACCACACCTGGGGCCCGACAGAGCTGTTCTACGGCGACCTCTACGCCAGCCGCGAGGTGCCCTGCAAGTCGACCTCGATCCCCGGCAACCGCGACGGCTACGCGGCCTGCTGCTCGGCCGAGCTGATCAAGGAGGACGGCTTCGACTTTCTGCTGCTCTCGCTGCCCGACAACGACAACTACTCGCACCGGCACGGGCCGGAGGCGAGCGTGGAGTCGATCGCCAAGGCCGACCACTGCTTCGGCAAGGTGCTCGACGCGGCCGGGGGAGTGGACGGGTTCCTCGCCGACCACGCGTTGATCCTGCTCGCCGACCACGCCCAGACCCCGGTCCACCGCGGGCTGCCCCTGGCGGAACTGCTGGGCCACGAGTGGGCGGTCCTGCAGCCCTCCGATGAGCGCCCGGAGCTGGCGCAGCTGGCGGTCAGCCCGACCGGCCGCGCCGCCCACGTCTACCTGCTGCCGGGCGAGGGCGAGCGGGCCGAGCCGGCGGCGGTGGCGGCGCGGCTGACGGTGATCGAGGGGGTCGACCTGGTCTGCTGGCTGCAGGGGGAAGACGGCCTGCCCCTGGTGCGCCACGATCCCGGCCCGCCCCCCGCAGGAGCGTGGGCGACGGTCGAGCGCGGTGGCGAGACGCTGCGCTTCCGGCCCGGCGGCGAGCTCGCCGACCTGCGCGGCGGCAGCTGGGAGCTGGAGGGGGAGCTCGCCGTGCTCGAGGCGACGGTCGAAGACAGGCGGCTGCGCAGCGAGGCCTACCCGGACCCGCTGGCCCGAGTTTGGTCGGCGCTCAGCGCTCCGCACGGGGGCGACTTCATCGTCTCCCTGCAGGAGGGCTTCGAGGTCGTCGACTGGGGCGGCGTCACCCATGCCGGCGGCGGCAGTCACGGGGCGTTGCTCGCCGGCGACTCGCTGGGGCCGCTGCTGTTCGTGGGGTGCGGGCCGGAGGCGGGAGACGCTAGGGAGCAGTGGACGCTGAGGGATGTGGCGCCGGTGGTGCGCGAACACTTCGGGTTGAGCGACTAGGGATGAGGGCGCTGGCGCTCGTACTTCTGGCGCTGTTGCTCTCTCCCGGCGTAGCTGGAGCGGCCACTGAGCCGGTCTCCGAAGCTGGGGCGATACGGGTCGCTGGCCAGGACTCCAACGTGGTCAAGGAGACGGATCGGAACGGGCCGCTGGCTCCGGTCGCGAACAAGGTGGACGGGAAGTGGGAGGTGGCTTATTTCGTCGCTGGGGACGAGGTGGCGTTGGTGATCGTCGATCCCGGGAGTGGGGAGGTGACGGAGTCTTGGACGGGGGACCAGGTGGCGTGGAAGATGGCGCGGGGGTACTCGGGGGCCTTTGGGCACAAGCTGAACGCGCCGTATGTGTTCTTGCCCCTCTGCGCGATCTTCCTGCTCGGTCTCGTCGACTGGCGCCGTTGGCGCCGGGTCGCCAACCTCGACCTGCTGGTCCTGCTCGGCTTCGGCGTCTCCCACTTCTTCTTCAACCGGGGGGAGATCGGCGTCTCGGTGCCGCTGCAGTACCCGGTGCTCCTCTACCTGCTGGGGCGGGCATTGTGGATCGGGATCCGCGGTCGGGGGGAGGGGCTGCGGCCGGTCTGGCCGGTGGCCTGGCTGCTGGTCGCGGCGCTGTTCCTGATGGGTGTCCGCGTCGGCCTCAACCTCGCCGACTCCGGCGCGATCGACGTCGGCTACGCGAGCGTCGTCGGCGCCGACCGCGTCACCCACGGGGAACCGATCTACGACAACTTCCCCGACGACGTCTCCCAGGGCGACACCTACGGCCCGGTCAACTACTACGCCTACGTCCCCGCGGAGCTGATCTGGCCCTGGTCCGGCAGCTGGGACGATCTCCCCGCCGCCCACGGTGGCGCCGTCACCTTCGACCTCGTCACCTTCGGGTTGCTGCTCCTGCTCGGGATCCGCATCCGCCCCGGACCGGCCGGTCGCCGCCTCGCGGCGATCCTCGCCTTCGGCTGGGCCGCCTACCCCTACACCGCGTTCGCCCTGGAGGCGAACTCCAACGACACCCTGGTGGCGATGCTGCTGGTGGCGACGATGGTGGCCCTCTCCCGTCCGCTTGCCCGAGGAGCGCTGGCGTCACTCGCCACCTTCGCCAAGTTCGCGCCGGCCATATTGGCGCCCATGCTGATGACCTACAGCGCTGGTGAGACGGCCGATGAGGTGGTCCGAGAACGTAGACCTCGCTCGCAGGACCACCTCATCGGCCGTCCCGCCCTGCTCTTCGTCCTCGGCTTCGCAATCGTCGGCACCCTGGTGATGCTGTGGCCGACGATCGATCCTGGGTTGCGAACCGTCTACGAGCGGACGATTGCTTTTCAGTCGGGGCGCGATTCGCCGTTCAGTATTTGGGGGCAGGTGCCTTCGCTCGAACCCCTGCGAACCCTCATCCTCGTCGGGGTGGGCGCGCTATCTCTGCTGCTGGCGTTCGTGCCCCGGGGCAAGTCCCTAATCCAGGTGGCTGCCCTTGGAGCCGCTCTGTTGATCGGGCTCCAGATCACGATGCACCACTGGTTCTACCTCTACATCGTCTGGTTCTACCCGCTGCTCCTCATTGCTCTTGTGGCGCCGGCACCATCACCTGCTCGAATGAGTCCGCGAGCCCCCGCTCGTTGATCTCGACCAGGGCGCCCATCACCCAGACGTCCTCCTCGGCGGTCTCGAAGCGGGTCGGCATCTGCGTGATCATCGAGGCCAGCGCCTGCTCGGTCTTGACGCCGAGGACGCTGGTGCGCGAGCCGGTCATGCCGACGTCGGAGATGAACGCCGTCCCCCCCGGCAGCACCCGGCCGTCGGCCGTCGGCACATGGGTGTGGGTGCCGAAGACGGCGGCAACGCGGCCGTCGAGGTGCCAGCCCATCCCCACCTTCTCGCTGGTCACCTCGGCATGGAAGTCGACCACCACCGCGTCCGCCTCGATCCGCTCGAGGATCTCGTCGACGACGTCGAAGGGGGAGCGCGCGACCCGCAGCCCGACGCCGCCGCTGAGGTTGATCACCCCGACCCGCATGCCACCGGCCTCGACCACGGTGAAGCCGCGCCCGGGGTTCCGCTGCGGGTAGTTGGCGGGGCGGATGACGAGCCGCTCGCGTTCGAGGAAGTCGTAGGCCTCGCGGTGGCGGTAGACGTGGTTGCCGGTCGTGATCACGCCGGTGCCGGCGCCGAAGAGGTCGTTGGCGGTGCGCTCGGTGATGCCCATCCCGCCCGCCGAGTTCTCGCCGTTGACGACGATCAGGTCCGGCTGGTGGCGCTCGCGCAGCGACGGCATCGTCTCGCGCAGCCCCCGCCGCCCCGGGCTGCCGACCACGTCGCCGATGAAGAGAACGCGCATCGCCCGACCCTACCCGCGGCGCTCAGACCGCGGCGAAGCGGCGCAGCGCCAGGCGCGCGATCAGCCCGTAGGCGGCGATCAGGATTGCCAGGTGCAGGAGCGGCCCGCCGATACTGCCGCCGGCCGAGTCGAGGGCGGCGGTCATCGCCTGCAGTGCCGGCTTGAATGGGAACAGCGCCGTGACCACGCCGACCAGGTCGAAGACGCCGGCCCCGACCGCGCCCGAGGGGACCAGCGAGAGGAAGGCGACCGGCAGCGTCACCATGAAGGCCAGCAGCGAGACGGCGCGGACCTCGCGCGCCGCCGCCCCGAGCGCCGCCCCGGCGGTCGCCAGCGCGGCACCGCCGGCGAGGATCGCCAGCAGCCAGAGCCCGACCCGGCTCCATTGCAGGGGCACGAACAGCTGCATGCCGGCAAGCATCAACAGCGTCACGACCAGCCCGACGATCATCCCCAGCCCGACCTTCTCGCCGAGCAACCCGGCGGGGGAGACGAGGCCGCGGGTCAGCCGCGGGAAGGCGTTCTCCTCGCGCTCGAGCGCGAGCGAGCCGGCGACGAGGAGGACGGTGACGAAGGCCAGGGTCAGCGTCGCGGCGACGGCGATCGCGAAGATTTCCAGCGGCGGCGCCTCGCCGCTGACCGCCTCTTTCTTCACCGCGATCGGCTGCGCGACCCGCTCGATCAAAGGGCCGGCGACGTCGAGGTTGTCGCGCGCCTGGCTGGCAAAACGGGTGACCTGCGCGAGCGACTGCCGCAACGGTCCGGGGGGCAGCGCCGGTTCCAGCGCACCGAGGATGCGGGCCGTCGCCCGCAGGCCGAGGATCTGCACCGAGCTGCCGAGGACTTCGAACTGGCCGCCGTTGATCAGCAGGTCGAGGTAGTTGCCGCCTTCGGCGGCGATGCGACGGGCGATCGCCAGGTTGGCCTGGGCCAGCAGGGTCGAGATCCGTTCGTTGACCAGCTGCGCCTTGACCGGGTCCTCTTCGTTGACCAGGACTTCGACCTGAGGCGTGCGCGGGGTCAGGGTGGAGAGCGAGTTGATCCGGTCGACCAGGTCGGCGGGGAGGATCAGCGCCGCCAGCACGTTCCCCGACTCGACTTCGTCGACCGCCTGCGCCCGGTCCGCCACCTTCACGCACTCGACCCGCACGCAGATGCGGTCGCTGACGCCGGCCGCCGGCAGTTGCTGGCCGCCGACGCTGACCCGGGTATCGGCCGGGACCTCGTTGAGGAAGGCGACCCGCGGCTTCTCCGGCCCGCGTGAGATCGCGAAGCCGACCAGGACCGCGATCAGCACCGGGTAGGCGACCAGCAGCACAGCCTGCAGCGGCGAGCGGCGGAGGATCTGCAGATCCTTGAGCAGCAGCCAGCGCACGGTCCTCAGTGCCCCCGGTGCTGGAGGTAGGCGACGAAGGCCGTCTCGAAGTCGCGGTCGGCGGACTCCGGCGCCTCGCTGCGCACGGCCTCGCGCAGCTCCTCGGCCGGCCCGTCGAAGAGCGACTCGCCGTCGGCGAGGACGAGCAGGCGGCGGCCGTAGCGCTCGGCCTCCTGGATGTCGTGGGTGGAGAAGATCACCGTCGTTCCCCGCCCGGCGAGGCCGGAGACGAACTCCCACAGTCGCGCCCGTTGGCGCGGGTCGAGGCCGACGCTGGGCTCGTCGAGCAGCAGCACCAGCGGGCGCGAGAGCAGCCCGATAGCGATATTGATCCGTTGCTGGTTCCCGCCGGAGAGGCGGGCGACGATCTCGCCGCGGCGCTCGACCAGCCCCGCCAGCTCCAGCATCTCCTCGACCGAGGCCCGTGGGTCCTCGTGCCCCTCCAGCCGCGCGAACAGCAGCAGGTTCTCCTCGACGGTCAGCCGCCGGTACAGCGCCGCCTGCTGCGGCACCCAGCCGACCGCCCCACCGTCGACCTCCAGCTCACCCCCGTCCGGCCTCAGGATCCCCGCCAAGATCGACAGCAACGTCGTCTTCCCAGCCCCGTTCGGTCCGATCACCGCGATCAGTTCTCCGGCCCGGGCCTCGAAGCTGACACCCCGCAGCGCTTCCCGGTCGCCATAGACCTTGACCAGCTCCCGAGCTTCCAGCGCTGTGGCGACGCCCCCCTCCATCGCGGGAAAGCTACTGGCCTGCCGGGGAGGGGAGGAGGCACCCCCGAACGGGCGGATACTAAGAGCGAGCGAAGCGAGCGAGTCCGGGCGGGGGTGCCTCCTCCCCTCCCCTAAACTCGCCCCCCAATGCCTTTCCCGAGCACCAGACTGCGCCGCCTCCGCCGCACCGACCCGCTCCGCGCCATGGTGCGTGAGACCGAGCTGTCGCCGGCCCATCTGATCCAGCCCGCCTTCGTCGTCGCCGGCGAGGGCATCCGCGAGGAGGTCGAGTCGATGCCGGGTATCGAGCGCTTCTCGATCTCCGGACTGGTCGAGGAGGCCGGTGAGATCGCCGCCGCCGGCATCGGCGGCCTGCTGCTGTTCGGCGTCCCCGCCGCCAAGGACGAGTCCGGCTCCGGCGCCTACGACGACGAGGGCGTCGTGCAGATGGCGGTTCGGGCGCTGAAGGACGCCCACCCAGACCTCACCGTCATCACCGACGTCTGCCTCTGCGAGTACACCTCGCACGGTCACTGCGGCTTCGTCCGCGACGGCGAGGTCGACAACGACATCACGGTCGAGCTGCTGGCGAAGACGGCGATCTCCCATGCCGAGGCCGGCGCCGACGCGGTCGCGCCGAGCGACATGATGGATGGCCGAGTCGGGTCGATCCGTTTCCAGCTCGACGAGGAGGGCCACTCCGGGGTGCCGATCATCGCCTACAGCGCCAAGTACGCCTCCGCCTTCTACGGTCCCTTCCGCGATGCCGCCGAGTCGACGCCGGAGTTCGGCGACCGTCGCGGGTACCAGATGGATCCGGCCAACGCCGCCGAAGCCGTGCGCGAGGCCGAGCTCGACCTGGAAGAGGGGGCGGACATGCTGATGGTGAAGCCCGCGACCCCTTATCTCGATGTCGTGCGCCGGGTCAAGGACGCGACCGGCGCCCCGGTCGCCGCCTACCAGGTCTCCGGCGAGTACTCGATGCTGAAGGCCGCCGCTGCCAACGGTTGGATCGACGAGCGCGCGGCCGTCGTCGAGACCCTGACCTCGATCCGCCGCGCCGGCGCCGACGCGATCGTCACCTACTACGCGAAGGAGGCCGCTCCGTGGCTTCGGTGAAAACCCCGCAGTCGAAGGCGCGCTCGCGCAAGGACGGTTCGGCGATCCCGCTGGACGAGACCGACAAGCGGCTGATGAACCTGCTGCAGTCGAGCTTCCCGATCGACCCCGAGCCGTTCGCCCTGGTCGCCTCCGAGGCGGAACTCGAGCTCGACGACGTCCTCGCCCGCACCCAGCGCCTGCTGGACGGGCGGATCATCCGCGAGATCACGCCGATCTTCGACACCCGCGCGCTCGGTTACGAGTCGATGCTGGTGGCGGCGAAAGTCGACAGCGAGAACCCGCAGCGGGCGGCGCGGATCGTCAACGCCCACCCCGGCGTCTCCCACAACTACCTGCGCACCCACGACTTCAACCTCTGGTTCACGATCGCGACGCCGCCGGATTCCGGGCTCGGCCTGCACGGCACCCTGGAGGCGCTGATGGCGGAGACCGGGGCGGAGTCGATGCGCGAGCTGCCGACCCTGACCCTGTTCAAGATCAATATGAACCTGGAGATGGAGAAGGGCACCGACGCGCTTGCCGCCGCCGCGGTCGAGGCGGCCCCGCCGCGCGAGCTCGAGGCACAGCCCTACGACGACGACGACATCGCCCTGATCAAGGCGCTGCAGGGGCCGATGGCCGCGGTCGAGCGCCCCTACGACGCGGCCGCCGCCGAGCTCGGGATCGAGACCGAGGCATTGCTCGAGCGCCTGCGGACCATGGTCGACCGCAAGATCCTGCGCCGGGTCGCCGCGATCCTCTACCACCGCCGCGCCGGCTTCTCGGCCAACGGGATGGGGGTCTGGAAGGTCCCGGAGGAGCAGATCATGGAGGTCGGCACCCGCATGGCCTCCTTCCGCGGCGTCTCCCACTGCTACCAGCGCCCCACTTACGAGGACTGGCCCTACAGCGTCTTCACCATGGCCCACGGTCGCTCCAAGGAAGAGTGCGACGCGGTCCTCGACTCGATCGCCGAGGACTGCGGGATCGGCCCCGACGGCCGCGCCACCCTCTACTCCTCGACCGAGTACAAGAAGATCCGCCTGCACTACTTCACCGAGGACTACGCGGCCTGGGAGGCCGAGCATTCCTAGCCCCGAGGGGCTGTACGAGCGGGCGCGCCGGGTCCTCCCCGGCGGCGTCAACTCGCCGGTGCGGGCGATGCGGCAGATCGGCCGCGAGCCGATCTTCATCGACCGCGGCGAGGGCTGCGAGCTGGTCGACGTCGAGGGCAAGCGCTACCTCGACTGGGTCGGTTCCTGGGGCCCGCTGATCCTCGGCCACGCCGAGCCCGCGGTGGTATCCGCGGTGACCGAAGCGGCCAAGCGCGGCACCAGCTACGGTGCCGCCACCCTGGCCGAGGTGCGGCTGGCGGAGGAGGTCGTCGCCCGCGTCCCCGCGGCGGAGATGGTGCGGATGACCAGCTCCGGCACCGAGGCGGCGATGAGCGCGGTGCGCCTGGCCCGCGCGGTCAGCGGTCGCGAGGTCGTGGTCAAGTTCGCCGGCGCCTACCACGGCCACTCCGACGGTTTGCTGGCGGATGCCGGCTCCGGCCTCGCCACGCTCGGCGTGCCGGGCAGTCCCGGGGTCACCGCGGCGCAGGCGGCGGCGACGGTGGTGGTGCCGTGGAACGATCGCGAGGCGGTCTCCCGCGCTCTGGCCGAACACGATGTCGCCGCCCTGCTGGCCGAGCCGATTGCCGCCAACATGGGCGTCGTCCCACCCGCCGACGGCTTCCTCGAGTTCCTCCGCGCCACCACCGCCGAGGCCGGCGCCCTGCTGATCTTCGACGAGGTGATCACCGGCTTCCGCGTCGCCCGCGGCGGCGCCCAGGAGTTCTACGGGGTCGAGCCCGACCTGACCGTGCTGGGCAAGGTGATCGGCGGCGGCCTGCCGGCGGCGGCGCTCGCCGGTCCGCGCGAGACCCTCGAGCGCCTCGCCCCGGCAGGCGACGTCTACCAGGCGGGGACGCTCTCCGGCAACCCGCTCGCGGTCGCCGCCGGGCTGGCGACGCTTGACCAGCTCGACGCCTCCGCCTACGAGCGCCTCGGCGTCCTCACCGACCGCCTCGCCGCCGGCTTCGCCGAGCTCGCGGCCGGGCGCCCGCTCCAGGTCGCCGCCGCGCCGGGCCTGGTCACGCTCTTCTTCAGCGCCGCCCCGGTGCGTGACTTCGACGGCGCCCGCGCCTGCGACACCGAGGCGCACGCCCGCTTCTGCCGGGCGCTGCTCGACCGCGGCGTCTACCCGCCGCCGTCGCAGTTCGAGGCCTGGTTCGTCTCCCTCGCCCACGACGAGGGGAGCGTCGACCGCACCCTCGAAGCCGCGGCCGAGGCCCTCGCCGAGGCGTTGCGATGAGCGACCCGGCCGCCGCCCTGCGCGAGCTCGCCAAACGCCTGCGGGCGGAGGACACGCCGATCTCCCCGCACGTGGTCGACCCGGCAGCGGCGCCGGAGCTGGGCCTGCTGGCCACCGCCGGCGCGCGCGCCGCGGCCGACCCGGCCGAGTACGCGCTGGTGGTCGAGGCGGTCTACGAGGGCTACCTCCTGCACTACGGCGAGCCGCGGTTGCTCGCCGGGCACGATCCGGACCTGGCTCTGCTGGCCGGCGACTACCTATACGCGCTCGGCCTCGACCGCCTCGCCGCGCTCGGTGACGGCGCCGCGGTCGGCGTGCTCGCCGGGTTGATCGGCCGCTGCGCCCAGCTCCACGCCGAAGGCGAAGCGAGCGCCGTGCCCGCACTGTGGAAGCGGGCCGCCGGCGAGATCGCCGCCGGCCCGCTCTGAGTCCCCGGCGGTCTTAGAACTGATCGGTCGGGATCAGGCAGTCTTCGAATTCGAAGGCCAGGACGGAGTTGTTCGCCTGGTTGCCGTTGTGCGTGAGCAGCAGCGTGAGCCGCGAGACGGTCGTCTTGTTTTCCGCTTTCAGAGCTTGGCTCAGTTCGCTCAGCAGCTTCTGCTCCTTTTCGAGGTAGCCGATCCACTTGCCCAGCTTCGCGGCGTCCGCCACCGGCTGCGCCACCTGCTTGAGCTGGGTCACGGTCTTGCCGCTGGACGCCGCGGCGGAGGCGACTTTCGAGGAAGCGGCCTTCAACTTGCCTTCCTTGACCTGCTTTTTGACCCCGCCGAGGAAACGTTCGCTGGCCTTGGCATTGGTCTTGCAGATCGGCTCGACCGTGGCGACATAGCTTTCGCGGGTCTGATCGGGCGAGGTGGCCGCCAGCACTCCAGGCGCGAACTGCGCCGTCGTGAGCAGCGCTGCCGCTGCGATCGCTATCAACTTGGAACTGCGGGCCGAGGTCTTCATGCGGGTGTTTCCCCTGTCTGTAGTCGGAGGTCTGCGCTGGGCTCCCATACCCATACAACCCGATCGTAGCCGGGCGAGTTGCGGCGCAGCCCGCCGACCGGGGCGCTGAGGCAATAGACTGCATGGCCGATTCCTCGAAGCACGTGGCAGACGACGCGGACAAGATGAACGGGGCCGAGGAGGCTCCCCGGCAGCAGCGGGTCAAGCCCGACCCCCCCGGCTACTTCGAGGGGGAGTCGATGACCCGCAGGCGTGCCTTTACGATCGCCGCCCAGGGCCTGGGCGGAGTCGCTGGTGCGGCGATAATCCTGCCCGCCGTCGGCTTCGCCGTGGCGCCGATCTTCCACCGCGGCAAGGAGCGCTGGGAGGCCGTCGGACCGGTCGGCGACTTCGTCGAAGACACCTACCGCCAAGTCGTCTTCACCGAAACCGAGGGGATCGGCGACGCCGGCAAGACCACCGCCTATATACGCAAGGGCTCGAAGCAGTTCGACGAGGATCCCAACGCCTTCATCGCCGTCTCCAACCGCTGCGCCCACCTCGGCTGCCCGGTCCGCTTCGTCGAGGCGGCGGGCAACTTCATCTGCCCCTGCCACGGCGGCGTCTACGACTTCCAGGGCAAGCGGATCGGCGGCCCGCCGGTGCGCCCGCTCGACCAGTTCCAGACCCGCATCCGCGGTGGCAAGGTCGAGGTCGGCCCCCGCTTCAGCGTCACCTCGCAGCTGGAGCCGGTCCGGGCCCGCGACCCCGGAGAGTTCACCGGCGGGATCTGGGAATACCTCTACCCGCCGCGTCCATCTACCTTCCCAGCGCCCTGATGCCGAAAATCTCGCTACCCAAGATCCCGGACAAAGTCGTGCCGGCGCCCCTGCGCAAACCGGCCAAGCCCGGTACCGGCGGCGATCCCAAAGGGCAGGCCCCGGCCGACCTCAAGACCTCGCCGCCGGAGCGGCAGACGCACGTCCAGAAGCTCGGCGAGCAGGCCAAAGACGCACCCGCCGACGTCCTCGCCTGGGTCGACCAGCGCACCGGCGCCACCGGCTTCCTCACCGGGATGCTCTACCGCAAGGTGCCGAAAGGGACCAACTGGTTCTACACGCTCGGCTCGGCGACGCTCTTCGCCTTCATCGTCCAGGCCGTGACCGGCGTCTTCCTGGCGATGTTCTACACGCCGTCGACGACCCAGGCCTACGCCTCGATCGCCCACATCAACAACGACGTCCCGCTCGGGGCCCTCGTGCACGGCATGCACAAGTGGGGCTCGAGCCTGATGGTGATCCTGATCTTCCTGCACATGGGGCGCACCTTCTTCTTCGGCGCCTACAAGTACCCACGCGAGCTCAACTGGGTGATCGGCGTGGTGCTGCTGATCCTGACGATGACGATGGCCTTCACCGGCTACCTGCTGCCGTTCGACCAGCGTTCCTTCTGGGCTTCGGTCGTCGGCATCAACATCAACGGCACCGGCCCGATCGTCGGCCCCTACCTGAGCGATTTCCTCCGCGCCGGCCCGGAGCTGGGGGCGACCACCCTGTCGCGCTTCTACTCGATCCACATGCTGCTGGTGCCGGGGGCGATCATCGCCCTGATCGGCGCCCACATGTACCTGGTCGTCAAGCTCGGCACCACGGCGCCGCCGTGGGTGCGGGCCGAGAAGCCGAAAGTGGCGGCCCCGGTCGCCCAGCTCGACGCCGGAGTCGAGGGCAACGGCGCCTCCCCCTCCAACGGAGCCGGGCCGAGCGCATGAAGCCTTCGGAGAAGCAGGCATACCTGGAGGAGTACGAGCTCCTGAAGAAGAAGGGGAAGCCGTTCTTCCCCTACGCCGTGCTCAAGGACTCGGCGATGGCGCTGATCGTCGTCGCCGTGGTGATCGCGATGTCGCTGATCCTCGGCGCCGAGCAGGGCCCGAAGGCGGACCCGACCTCGACCACCTACGTACCGCGCCCCGAGTGGTACTTCTTCTTCCTCTTCGAGGTCCTGCGCGTGATCAAGCCGCCGGAGCTGGTCCCGATCGCGACGATCGGCATCCCGACGATCTGCATGGTCCTGCTCTTGCTGCTGCCGTTCTACGACCGCGGACCCGAGCGGCGGCCGGAGCGCCGCCCGTTGGCGACGACGGCGGGCTGCATGACGATCATCGCGATGGGCTACCTCACCTACCTCGGCGCCACCGGCGGCTCGCCGACGGAGATCGACATGAAGGTGGCGCCGCAGTACGAGGCGGGCAAGGAGGTGGTCGCCGGTTCCGGCTGCCTCGCCTGCCACAAGATCGGCGAGAACGGCAACAACGGGCCGGGTCCCGAACTGACCCACATCGCGGCTCGGGTGCCGCGGGCGGCGATCCTGCGCTCGGTCGAAATCGGGCCGGGCATCATGCCCTCCTTCCGCGATCTGCCGCCGAAAAAGCTCAACGAGCTGGCGGACTTCCTGTCCTCTCTCGACTGAGGGCTGGTGTGGGAATCCACGCGGCGCCCGGCGGCCGCGAACCTGCGTGATGCTGCGTCCTCGATAGGCTGAATAGCGCTGCTATTCCGCCTATCTGCGTCCTTGCCTCACTTGGTTCGGGGCTCGCCGGTCACTCGCATGGATTCCCACACCAGCCCTCAGTCTTCTCGCCCACTCAGGACTTCCGCCGAATTTTCGGGGCAGGTCAACCGCATGTTCGACCGCGTCGCCGGTCGCTACGACGCGCTGAACTCGGTGATGACGGCGGGGCTGCACCACGGCTGGCGGCAGCGGGCGGCGGCGGCTACCGGGCTCGGGGCCGGCGATTCGGCACTCGACATCTGCTGCGGCACCGGCGACTTCGCACTCGAGCTCGCGGCCCGGGTAGCGCCCGGGGGCCACGTCATCGGCTGCGACTTTTCCGAGCCGATGCTCGACCTGGCCCGCGAGAAGGCGACTTCGAAGCGGACCGAGGGAGTCCGCTTCGAGTGGGCCGACGCGTTGCAGCTTCCCTACGACGCCGGTCGCTTCGACGCCGTCACGGTCGGCTTCGGCGTCCGCAACCTCGCCGACCTCGACCGCGGGTTGAGCGAGATGGCGCGGGTGTTGAAACCGGGCGGACGGGCGGTGATCCTCGAGATCACGCAGCCGACCCGACCGCCGCTCTCGGTCTTCTACTCGCTCTGGTTCGACCGCATCGTGCCGCTGTTGGGGTCCTTCTCGAGCGAGCCCGAGGCGTACTCCTACCTGCCCGAATCGGTCCGCAGCTTCCCCGGAACGTACGAGCTGGCGGCGAAGATGGACCGCGCCGGCTTCGAGCGCGTCCGCTACACGGTCCTCGCCGGCGGGATCATCGCGATCCACAGCGGCGCCAAAGGGTGAACGGGCGCACGAGCGTGCCGCCGCCGGTGACGGCGGTCCTGGACGCGTCGAGCCGCTGGCTCCCAGCCCGCCTCGGTCAGGTCGAGGAGCGATTGCGGGCGACAGTCGGCGGCCACGGGGAACGGCTCGACGAAGACGCGGCCGCGACCCTCGCGGCCGGCGGCAAGCGATTGCGGCCGATGCTGGTCCTGCTCTGCGCCGGCGAGGCCGGGGGAGACGCCTCGGTGCGGGCGGCGACGGCGATCGAGTTGATCCACATGGCGACCCTCGTCCACGACGACGTGCTCGACGAAGCACCGCTGCGCCGCGGCCACCCCACGGTCGCCGCCAGCTCCGGTCGCGACCGCGCCGTCGCCACCGGTGACCTGCTCTTCGCGCGCGCCTTCGCGCAGCTGGCCGATGCCGGCGACGGTCGCGCGGTCGCGCTGCTGGCCGCGGCCGCGACCGACCTCGCCCGGGGCGAGCTGGCGCAGCGCCATGACGCCTTCGACCTCGGGATCTCCGAACAGCGATACCTCGAGCGCTGCGCGCTGAAGACCGCGAAGCTGTTCGAGTGCGCCTGCCTGCTCGGCTACGACGATCCCGAGCTGGGCGCCTTCGGCGCTGAGGTCGGCCTCGCCTTCCAGCTGCTCGACGACGTCCTCGACGTCGCCGGCCCGCCGGAGCGCACCGGCAAGGCGCGCGGCACCGACCTGCTCGACGGAACCGTGACCCTGCCCCTGATCGAGGCGACGGCGACCGACCCGGGGATCCGCGCGACCGACCTGGCCGGCCTCGATACCGCCACCGCCGCGGAGCTCTGCGACCGCATCGCCGCGACCGGCGCGTTGGAGCGGGTCCGGGGGCGGGCCCTGGAGATGGTCGCCTCAGCGAAGCGGCGGCTCGACAGCGCCGGTTTCGCGCCCGAACAGCGCCAGCTTCTCGGCCTCGTCGCCGATGGAGTCGTCCAGCGCTACAGCTGAGCCGCGGCCCCGCTCACTAAACCCGCCTAAGAGAAGTCGTCGGCGCCGATCAGGTCGACGGCGAGGGCGGCGACGAAGGCCTCGGTCATGTCGGCCATGTTCGAGTGCTCGAGCGCCCGCAGCTCGTCCGCGAGCTCGTGGGCTCCGAGATCGAGCTGCTCGTCGAAGGCGTCGATCTCGCGCTCGCCGTAGATGCCCTCGCAGGACCACTCGCACTCCGGGCAGCGCCGCCAGACCCGCCAGTGGGCACGGTCGCCGGCCTGCTCCCAGCAGGTCGGCTGCACCAGCAGCGACTTGCACTGGGGACAGACGTGCAGTGCCTGCGCCGGTTTGGTCTGGTTGCGGCCGGGTTCGTTCATCGCGTCACTTATCGAACCCGATCCACGCTTACTTGATTTGGACTTTGTAATTGCAAGCTCGACAAAGTTCCACTACCGAGTATCTAATTGCACAACTCCACGACTCGTCCGGCCACCGTCGCCCCCCGTTACCATGGCTGTGATGCCAGGAAACATCGGACTTCCCGAGATCGCGATCGTTCTCGTCATCGCCCTCCTCGTCTTCGGCCCGAAACGGCTTCCGGAGCTAGGCCGCTCGCTCGGCCGCGGCATCCGTGAGTTCAAAGGCTCGATCGGCGGCGACCACGACGACGATGACGAGGAGAAGCCGAAATTCAGCTCCCCGCCCGTCGAGGCGCCAAGCGAAGAGCCGGCCGAGACCGAGGTCGTCCGCAACAAGTCCAGCTGAGGGCGGCGATGGCCCGCCGCGTCAAGGCGGTCTCCCACGAAGATCGCCTCACCCTGGTCGAGCACCTCGACGAGCTGCGCTCGCGCCTGATCGTCTGCATCGCGGTCTTCGGCGTCGCCCTGGCGCTCTGCTTCTGGCAGAACAACCTGCTGCTGGAAATCGCCAACGGGCCGCTGCCCGACAACCACTCGCGCCTGATCACCTTCGGGATCACCGAGCCGTTCACGACGACCCTGACCGTCTCCGCCTACGGCGCCGTCGTGCTCGCGCTGCCGATCGTCCTCTACCAGCTCTACGCCTACGTCCTGCCCGCCTTCAGCCAGTCCGAGCGCCGGGTCGTGCTGCCGATTCTGCTGCTGTTCCCGCTGCTCTTCCTGGCCGGGATCGCCTTCGCCTACTTCGTCGTGATGCCTGCCGCGGTCAACTTCCTGCTCAACTTCAACGACACCCAGTTCAACGTCCAGGTCCGCGCCCGCGACTACTACGGCTTCTTCTCGATGACCGAGATCGCCTGCGGTCTGGTCTTCCAGATGCCGCTGGCGATCCTCGCCGTCACCCGGCTCGGGATCGTCAGCGTCGAGCAGCTGCGGGCGAACCGCCGTTACGCCTATCTGGGCTGCGCGGTCCTCGCCGCCGCCCTGCCCGGCGTCGATCCCGTTTCGATGCTCATAGAGATGGTTCCCCTGCTTGTTCTGTATGAGTTGAGTATCTTGCTGGCACGGGCGTTTGGGCAATCGGGTGAATCGGGTGGGGTGGCGGAGCCGTCCCCCCAGGAGCGGTAAGGAAAAATTGATGGCGGGCGACGGCGAGCACAAAATGCTTTTCGATATCCGGGGACGGCGCAAAAACGTCGTCAAAGTCGTCTACGCGATTCTCGCCCTGCTGATGGGCGCGAGCCTCTTCCTGGTCGTCGGGCCGGCGCCGCTCCAGGATCTCTTCGGCGGCGGCGGCACCAGCAACGGGGCCGGCCAGCTGGAAGAACAGGTCGAGCGGATCGAACGCAAACTGAAAAAGGATCCGGAAGACCCCGAGCTGCTGCTCACGCTCTCGCGGGCGCAGGTCAACGTCGGCAACACGTTGGCGACGATCAACCCCGAAACCGGCGAAGTCGCCTACACGCCGGAATCGGCCCAGAGCCTGCAGGAGGCGAGCGAAACCTGGTCCAAATACCTGAAGGCGACCGACGAACCCAACCCCGGGGGCGCGCAGACGATGGCGCAGGCGCTGTTCGCCCTGGCGCAGCTGGCGCGCACCGGCCCGGAAGCGGAGCTCAACGTCCGCGCCGCGGCGAACGCGCAGCAGATCGTCGCCGACAGCCGCCCCAGCCTCGGCAGCCTCAGCACCCTGGCGATCTACCGCTACTACTCCTTCGCCTACGACCAGGCGGCGAAGGTGCGCAAGCAGGCGATCCCCTACGCGAACACCAAGTTCGAACGGGAAAACCTCGAAAACGAACTCGACCAGATCGAGAAACGCGCCCACGAATTCCAGAAACAGCTGCTCGAAATCGAAAAAGAAGCGAAAAAAGCCCGGGCGGAAGGCAAAGGCTCGGTGGTCAATCCGCTGGGCGAAAACAATCCGCTGGGCACCCCTTAGGGGGCGTCGGCGAGTGGGCCGCGAAGGACTCGAACCTTCAACCTTGAGCTTAAGAGGCTCCTGCTCTAACCAGTTGAGCTAGCGGCCCGGGCGCGCAAGTATAGGAGTACAGGCCTTTTCGACGCTGCCGTCGACGATCGTCCCGTCGGCGAAGCGAAAACGGCCGTGGGTGCGCAGAACCCCATCCGAGCAGTGGGCGGAAACGTAGCTGCGCTCACGGCCGCCGGAGCTGAAGCGGCGGCCGACCTCGACCTCGACATGGCTGATCGATCCCCGCCCACCGTCGATGGGGGGGAAGACGAGGGTGGCGCGGTAGCGGAATTCCCCTCGGCGACGTTCGATCGGCACCACCATCGCCATGGTCTGGTCGGCGCCGATGCGGGCGTGCAGGATCACCGTCGGGTCCCCGTTCTGAGGCGGTCCGTTGAAGAGGGTCAGCGGCGAGCCGGCCGGCACCGGCCCGTCGGCCAGCTCGACCACCGCTTCGACCCGGCCCGTGCCGACGATCGCACCGGCGCAGAGGCGCCGGGCTTCACTGGGGCTGACGTTTTCCACCCGCGCCGGTGGGCAGACGGGCAGCCCGCCGGCGCTGAGCCGGCCGTCGCGGTCGAAGTCGATCACCGCTTCTTCCAGCGCCACCGGTCGACCACCATGTTTGGCGGCGATGTCGAAGAACCCCTGGAAGTCGATCGGGGCGAAGCGGTGCTTGGGCAGCAAGCGGGGCTGAAAGGCGCCGTCGGCGTGGAGGACGATGTCGTTGACCTTGACCAGGGCGCCGCTGGCGCCGGTCGCGAGGACGAGCAGCGCGGTGAAGCTGAGAAGAGCGGCAAGCCGGCTTAGCCGGACACGTGGCATGGTGAGGTCAGGGTACCCGGGAACAGGCTTCCGTCCTCAAGGCGAAGCTTTCCGTAGACCTGCAGGCGGCCGCCGCTGCAATAGGCGTTGGTGTAGCCGACGGTCTTGCCGCCGCGCTTCCAGGTGGCGCCGATGGTGGCCTTAGCCAGGGTCGCCGAGCCGTAGCCGCCGGCGATCGGCGGCAGATCGATTTGCACCTGGAAGCCATAGCGACCCTCGTTGATCCGTTCGATCGTGGTCGGGACGAGGACGGTTGCCGGCGTCGGGATCGTCTCGTAGGCGTGGATCAGCAGGCCTGGCCGGCCACCCTGGGGCGGGGCGTTGAAGAAGGTGAGGGGGGAGGTGATCTCGACCGGTGCCGCGCCGGGCAGGGCGACGAGGGCCTTGCCGACGCCTTCGCCGACGATGGCTCCCGCGCAGCGCTTGCGGGCCTCCTGGGGCGTCGTCCCGGCGAGTTTCGCGCTGGTACAGACCGGCAGGCCCTTGGTGTCGACGAAGCCGTGGCGGTCGAATTTGAAGACGAGCTGGTTCAGGGCCGACGGCGTCGAGCCGTCGATGGACCTGATCCGGGTGACGCTTTCGACCTCGGTCGGGGCACCGCCTCTGGCCGGCAGCTCCCGCGGCGTCGCGGTGACGGTGGCGCTGACGGCGATGCCGTTGATTTCGATCTTCAGCGCCTCGGCCGAGGCGACGCCGATCAGGACCAGCAGGAATGCAATCGAAATCGTTCTTAACACATTCTTCTGCATTTGTTCGCTCCCTTTCGCTCCCCGGATCGCCAAACTACCAGTGGGATGAGGAGGAGTAGGAGCAGGGACCGACCGGACCCCGGTGAGGATTCGGACGGGCGCCCCCCGTTGACGTTGCGCCACCCAAAGGTGACGCTGGTCGTCGCCGCGGTCGTCCTCGCGATATTTGCGGTTATCGGAACCGGGGTCGAGAGCAAGCTCGACCCGACCACGCTGGACGTCCCGGGTACCCGCTCGCTCGAAGGCACCGAACTGCTGGGGGAACACTTCGGCGACTCGGCAACGTTCGCGGTTCTCCTGCGCGGTCCAGCCGCTTCAATCGATAGCCAGGGCCCGAACCTGATTCGCGCGCTACGCCGCGACCCCAAGGTCAGCACGCTCTCGCCCTGGGATCGGGGCGATGTCTCACAGCTGCGGCCAGGGCCGAACCGCGCCCTGATCCTCGCCGACTTTCACGTCGACCCGAAAACGGCGGTCAACGAGACGGTGCCCCGAATCGAAAACATCCTCGAGCGCGAAATCCACGCGCCGGTGCGATCGACCCAGACCAGCGTCGCCACCATCTCGCGCGAGCTCCAGGACGTCTCGATCTCGGCCAGCGAGCGCGGCGAGCTGCTGGCGTTGCCGTTCCTGCTGATCGTCCTCCTGCTGGTCTTCCGCTCGCCGATCGCGGCGGCGATCCCGCTCGGATTCGGAGCGGTGACCGTGGTCGCCTCGCGCGGCATCCTCTACTTCCTCACCAACTGGCTGGACATCAACGCCTTCGCCCTGACCGTCTGCACGATGATGGGCCTGGCCTTAGGCGTGGACTACGCACTGCTGATGGTGTCCCGCTTCCGCGAGGAGCTGGCGGCGGGGACCGAGACGTTGGAGGCGGCCCGGATCACCCGCCGCACCGCCGGCCGCACCACCGCCTTCGCCGGCAGCACCCTGCTGGTATCGATGGTGGTGGCGATGTTCGTCGTCCCCGGTCCCCTGCTGGCGTCGCTGGCCGGGACCGTGGTGATGGTGGTGCTGCTCAGCGTCACGGTCGCCACCGTGGTCGGCCCGGCCCTGCTCGTGCTGATCGGGCCCAACGTCAACCGCTGGCGGATCGGCAGCGCCCCGGTCGAGGGCGACTCGCGCCTGATGCGGATTGTCAACGCGGCGCTGAGACGACCGGCGGCAGTTGCGGCATTGATCGGCGCCGTGGTCCTGATCCTCTCGGCCCCGGCCCTTGCCCTGAAGACCGGCCCCCCGAGCCCCGAGCAGCTGACCAAGGACAACCCTGCCCGGCAGGACGTGGAGCTGATCGCCAAGCAGATCGCGCCCGGCTTCGAAGCCCCGTTCCAGGTGGTGGTCGCCGACCGCGGCGGGCCGATCACCGACGCCAACGATCTGGCGACGCTGACCCGGTTCCAGAAGAAGCTGGCCGCGATTCCCGGGGTGCAGGTGGTGATCGGACCCGCCCAGGTCGCGGCGCGGACCGAACCGCTGCGCGAACAGGGCAACGCGATCTTCGCCTCCGAAGGCGAAATCGGAGCGGTCAAACAGCTGGGGCGGCTCGGCAAAAGCCTCGAGGTCGCGGCCGGGGGCGTCTCGCAGCTGCGCAGCGGCATCTCCGAAGCCAGCAACGGCGCCGGCTTGCTGGCCACCGGGTCCGACCGGGCGGGAGACGGGGCGCAGCAGATTGCCAGCGGCCTGGCGCGGGCGAGCAGCGGCAGCCAGCAGGCGGTGGGGGCGCTGGAGCGCTTCGAAAAAGGCGCGAAGGAACTGGCGCACGCCCAGGAACGGGCGGCGCTGGGGGCGCTGCAGCTGAAGCTGGCGACGCGCGACATCGGCGGCGCCAACCTGCGCGTCAACGCCCTCAACCGCTCGCGCAAGATCGAAAAGTCGCTCGAAGAGGACGGCAACGTGACCCTGCCCAAGCTGATCGCGCCGGCCAAGGTCGCCGAGGAGCAGCTGAAAGCAGCGCTGGCGCAGCTGCAGGGGATGGTCGTGGGCAAGACGGACCCGAACTACAACGCGACGCTGGACGCGGTCCGCCGGGCGACCGCCGCGGTGACCGGTACCGATCCCATCGGCAACACTCCGTACGCGCCCGACTACAGCGGCCTCCCGGTGGAACTGGAAGCGCTGCAGGCAGGGCTGCTCGAGGACGTCGAAGAGTCAAAGCAGGTGACTGCCTGGTTGCGCTCGACGCTGATCAACCTGAAAAAACTCTCGAATGCCGCCGAACGGCTCTCCGACGGCCTCAATCAGATCGCCGCCGGCGGCAAGAAGCTCGCGGACGGCTCGACCAGGCTGACCGAGGAAACGAAGAAGCTCGTCAGCGGTCTCTCGCAGCTGAGCGCCGGCGCGGTCGCTCTCGTCGGCGGGATCGACCGGCTCAGCGGTGGGGCGGAAGCGCTGGAAACCGGGCTGGCGGAAGCAGCCGAACGGTCCAGTCCGCTCCAGTCCGGCCTCAATCGAGGGGCGGTGCAGGTCCTGGCCAGCAAGGCGAACACGAAACGGCAGGTGCGGCGGATCAGCGATGCCTCGCCGAACCTCTTCAACTCGGGCTACTTCGTGCTCTCGGCGGTCGACGGGGCGCCGCGGGAAGCGCGCGACGCGGCCGGTCAGACCCTCGACCTCTCCAGCGGGCAGGCGGCCCAGATCCGGATCTTCTCCCGGTATGCCCTCAACACTCCCGGCTCGATCCGGCTGAACAAGACTCTGAACGACGACGCGTCGGCGCTGGAAGACGAAACCGGCCTGGTCGCCGGGGTCGCCGGCGGGCCGGCCCAGGTCAACGACTTCACCCGCATCACCAAGGAGCGCTTCCCCTGGGTCGTGATCGCGGTCACGCTGGTCACCTTCCTGATCCTGGTCGTGGTCCTGCGGGCCGTCCTGCTGGCGGCGATCGCGGTGGCTCTGAACCTGCTCACGGTCGGGGTCGCCTTCGGGGTCCTCACCCTGCTCACTTACCTGCCCGACAGCGCCCCGCTCGGGGGCCGCGGCTACGTCGAAGCGATCGGGGCGACGATGATCTTCGGGCTCGTCTTCGGTCTCTCGATCGACTACGCGGTCTTCCTGCTCAGCCGCATGCGCGAGCACTACGACCGCGAGGGCGATCATGCGGCGGCGATCAAATTCGGCCTCGACAAGACGGCTCGGGTGATCACCGGCGCGGCGGCGATCATGATGGCGGTCTTCATCGCCTTCGCGGGGGCACCGTCGGCGACGGTGAGCCAGCTCGGCGTTGGCCTTACCGTGGCCGTGATCCTCGACGCGACGGTGGTGCGGATCGTGCTGCTGCCGGCGCTGATGCTGCTGATCGGCGAGCGGGTCTGGTGGCTGCCGCGCAGCCTGCAGCGGGCGCTGCCCAAGTTCGACGTCTAAAAGCGGCGAGAGCAGCGCGTTTATTTCCAGTTAAGTCCCCGCAGGCACGGCTCGTGGCGGCTGGTCGCTCGGATACGATTCGACCGCGCGTTCCGCCGGGTCGGAGGCCGGGGGACGATTAAGCGACGACCCGTGGCTGCCAATTCTTCAGGCGAGGAGAAAGGCTCGGCGCCAAGCCGGGGGGTCACCCCCGCGCGAATCGCGGTCATCGCGGCGCTGGCGGTGGCGGTAATCGTGCTCGCGGTCGTCTATTTCAGCGGCAGCAGCGGCCACAAGTACACCCTGGTCTTCCAGAACGCGGGCCAGCTCGTGCCCGATAACCAGGTGCTGATCGGCGGCTCGCCGGCGGGTTCGGTCGAAAGCATCGAGCTCAGCGACGACAACCTGGCCGAAGTCCACGTCGAAGTCGAACAGGAGCTGCACGAGGGGACGACGGCGACGATCCGCGCCACCTCGCTCTCCGGAGTCGCCAACCACTATGTCTCGATCAGCCCCGGCCCGAACAGCAGCCCGGCCCTCGACGACGACGACGAAATCGGTCTCGGCTCGACGACGACGCCGATCGACATCGATCAGCTCTTCAACACCTTCCCGCCCTCGGTCCGCCGCGGCCTGGCGGATTTCATCAAAGGCAATGCCGCCACCTTCGACGGCCATGGCGAATCCGGCAACGAAGCCTTCGAATATTTCGGGCCGGTGCTGAACCGGACCGATGCCTTCGTCAAGGAACTGAACGCCGACCAGCGCCTGCTTGAGCAGTTCATCGTCAGCACCGCAAAGCTCTCGACCACGATCGCGCAACGTGGCGACCAGCTCTCCGGCGCGATCTCCAACGCCAATACCGCCTTCACCGCGCTCGCCGACCAGAACGTCGCCTTCGACCAGACCCTGCGCCGCCTGCCGCCGGTGATGCGCCAGGCGAACACCACCTTCGTCAACCTCCGTGCCGCTCTCGACGACCTCGACCCCCTGGTCGAAACCGCCAAGCCCGCGACCAAGAACCTGGCGCCGTTCCTGGCGGAACTGCGACCGGTGATCTCCAAATTCATCCCCTTCACCCGCAACCTGCGCCTGACCGTCGCCCGGCCCGGCAAGGCGAACGACACGGCCGAACTGCTGGCGATCATGCCGACCGTGCAGGAACTGGCATCGAACGCGTTCCCGCACTCCGAAGCCGCGATCGAAGCGTTCCAGCCCAACCTCAACTTCGCTCGGGCCTACACGCCGGACCTCTTCAACGGGCTCGGCAAGGTCGGCCAGATCACCGGCTATTACGACGGCAACGGTCACTATGCCCGCGCATCGGTTTCCGCGCAGAACCTCTTCTCTTATGAAGGCGGCACTCTGAAACCGATTACGAAGGCGCAGCAGTACGACAGCTTCGGTTCTTCAGCTCCGGTCCGCCGCCGCTGCCCGGGGGGAGCGACCCAGGCAGCTGCGGACGGATCCAATCCCTTCGTCGATCCGCCCTACGGCGGCAGCGTCAGCTCCTCTGATTGCAATCCGACCGACGCGCCCCCCGGACCATGAACCGGCGCGCGATCATCGCGGTGGCACTGGCGGCGGCGGTCGTCGCCGTCGTCCTGCTCGTCTCCGGCGGCAGCAGCAGCGACGGCTACAAAGTCCGTGCCATCTTCGACAACGGGGCCTTCATGGTCACCGGCGAGCAGGTGCGGGTGGCGGGGGCGAACGTCGGCACGATCGAGTCGGTCGACGTCTCGATGCCGGGCGACCCGGTCGCCTACCGCGACGGCAAGGCGGTCGCGGTTCCGGGCAAGGCGATCATCGTGATGGAAATCACCGACCCCGGCTTCCAGGACTTCCGCAGCGACGCCAGCTGCCAGATCCGACCGCAGTCGCTGATCGGCGAGAAGTTCATCGACTGCCGTCCGACCGTTCCGCGGGCTCCGGGGGCGACGCCGGCGCCGCCGCTGAAGAAGATCCCCGACGGCGAGGAGGGGGCTGGTCAATACCTGCTGCCGCTCGGTCGCAACGGCGCCAGCGTCGACCCGGACCTGATCAACGACATCCAGTCGCTGCCCTACGCGCAGCGCTTCCGCCTCATCTTCAACGAACTCGGGGCGGGCCTCGCCGGCCGTGGCGACGACCTCGAGGTCCTGGTCAAACGGGCAAACCCGGTCCTGCGCGACGCCGACCGCTTCTTCGGCATCCTCGCCGCCCAGCGCGACCGCCTCGCCCAGCTCGCCAGCGACTCGGACACGATCCTGCGGCCGTTCGCGCGTGAGCGCGCCCACGTCGCCGGCTTCCTCGCCAACTCCGGCGCGGCGGCGCAGGCGACCGCCGAGCGTGGCGCCGCGCTCGAAGCCTCGCTGCGCAAGTTCCCCACCTTCCTGCGCGAGTTCCGCCAGACGATGATCAGCTTCAAGGGCTTCTCCGACGCGGCCGCTCCCGTCTTCTCCGATCTCGGCCGCGCCGCGCCCTCGCTGACCGACGCGACGCGGACGCTGACCCCGTTCTCGGAAGCGACGACGGTGGCGCTGAAGAGCCTCGGCGAGACCGGCGAAGCCGCCGGCCCGATCTTCCGCGAAGCCGACCCGGTCGTGGTCAAGGCGGGCGACCTGGCGAAGTCCGGCGTCGTCCCGACCACCGAACTGTCCAACCTCTTCACCAGCCTGAGGAAGACCAAAGGCTGGGACTCCCTGGTCGAATTGATCTACAACACGACCGCCGCGCTGAACGGCTTCGATCAATACGGCCACTACGGCCGGACTTTGGTGACGCTGACGAACTGCGTCGACTACGAAGCCAACACGGGCGGTTCCGGAGGCGGTGGCTGCACGTCCCGATTCAATGGGCCGAACGCCAGCGATAACTCAAGCGCCAGCGCCGCCAGTCTCTATCGCTTGATGCTGCAGGACCTGGCAGAACAGACCGGCGGCACCGTGGCAGCCCCCGGCAGCGGCTCCGGGCCGACGACCGGACTCGGTCAGGCCGACGCCACCGGCGCCGAAGAAGGCGTCGGTAGCGCCTCCAAGACCGGCGGCGGCACCGAACCGCTCCTCGACTACCTCTTGGGCCCATGAGAAACCGCAGCGGCATCCAGGGAGTGGCGAGCAGCCCGATCCTGGTCGGGGCGGTGACGATCCTGGTCGTCATCGTCGCCGTCTTCCTCGCCTACAACGCCAACAACGGCCTGCCCTTCGTCTCCACCTACAACCTCAAGGCGAAGGTGCCCAACGCCAACGCCCTGGTCAAAGGCAACGAGGTCCGCGTCGGCGGCGTCCGCGTCGGCATCGTCAAGTCGGTGGTGCCGGTGCAGGACGAGAACGGTCAGGTCGCCGCCGAGCTGAAGCTCAGCCTCGACAAGAACGTTGAACCGCTGCCGGTCGACTCGACCCTGACGATCCGGCCGAAGTCGGCGCTGGGCCTGAAGTTCCTGCAGCTCTCCCCGGGGAACTCGAATAAGGCCTTCGCCGCCGGCGACACGATCCCGGTCAGCGCCTACAAGCCGGAACCGGTCGACATCGACCAGTTCTTCTCGATGTTCGACGAGCCGACCCGCGACGGCATCCGCCAGAACCTGGCCGGCTTCGGCAACGGCTTGGCCGGCCGCGGCCCGCAGCTGAACGAAGCGATCGGGGCGATCAGCCGCACCGTCGTCAACGCTCAGCCGGTGCTGCGGAAGATCGTCGAACCGAGCTCCAACTTCGCCGGCTTCTGGCGCGCGCTCGAGGACCTCTCGGCGACGGTGGCGCCGGTGGCGGAGACCCAGGCCAACCTCTTCGTCGCCCTCGACCGCACCTTCGCCGCCTTCGCCCGGGTCTCCCGCCCCTACATCCAGGAAACGATCGAAAAAGGTCCCGGCACGCTGGACGCGGTCAACGCCGACCTGCCGGCGGTGCGCCCGTTCTTCCGTGACTCGGCTCGCTTCTTCACCGCCCTGAAGCCGGGGGCGAAGGCGCTCGGCGAAACCTCGCCGGTGATCGCCGAAGCGCTGCACGCCGGGGTCCCGGCCCTCAACTCCTCGCCGGTGCTGAACAGCCAGCTGCCGCCGACGGCGCAGGCGCTGGTTGATTTCCAGAATGCGCCGGGCGTCTTCAACGGCCTCGACCTGCTGACCGACACCAACGACCTGCTGAAGCCGTCGCTGCGCTTCATCGCCCCGGCGCAGACGAGCTGTAACTACGTAACCCTCGCCTTCCAGAATCTGGTTCTGTCGACCACCGGCGGCAACAGCGACGGCAACTGGCTGAATTTCATCTCGTTCGCTCCCGCCGAAGGACCAAATAGCGAGGGTGGCCCGGCGTCTGCCCCTGCGAACGGACCGACCCGGGCCAATCACCTGCACTACAACCCCTACCCGAACACCGGTGCGCCAGGGCAGTCAAACGGGTGTGAAGCGGGCAACGAGAAGTACGCCCCCGGGGAAACGGTGATCGGTCAGGCGCGGGAAACGTACGGCACGACGACGCGGGGGATCGAAAGCAAATGAGCCGCCTCCCCGAGCGCGACACCAGGCAGGGCGCGACCAACAGCCGCTTCAAGTGGCGGCCGAGCAACGTCCTGATCGCGATCATCTTCATCCTCATCTTCACGGTTGGGCCCTACCTCGCCTTCACCAAACACGTGCCCTTCACCAGTTACGGCTACGAACTGAAGGCGACCTTCGCCAACTCGGCCAACATCGCTAAAAACTCGCCGGTGCGGGTCGCCGGCGTCGAAGTCGGCAAAGTGATCTCGAGCGAGCGCGACGGCGACGCGACCACGATCTCCTTCACCGTCGACGACTCCGGACAGCCGATCCACGACGATGCCTTCGCTGCGATCCGGCCGCGGATCTTCCTCGAGGGCAACTTCTTCGTCGACCTCGACCCGGGCAGCCCGAGCGCGCCCGACCTCGACAGCGGCGAGACGATCCCGGTCAGCCACACCTCGACCGCGGTCCAGCTCGACGAAGTGCTGACGGCGCTGCAGTCGCCCGTTCGTGCCGACCTCAATCGCCTGCTCGAGGGTTACGGGACCGCGCTCAACCACCAGCCGACCGCCGCCGAAGACGTCGGCCAGCTGCCCGAGGTACAGGGCGTGACGGGCGGCGAAGCGCTCGGTGGCGCACTTGAATACGGCGGCGACGCCGGCCGCTACGGCTCCCAGGTCACCAACGCCTTCCTCGGCACCCAGCAGCGCGACCTCTCGCGCCTGGTCGCCGGCGCGGGGCGGACCTTCGGCGCCTTCGCCAGCCGCGAGGCCGACCTGGAAGGGTTGATCGACAACTTCAACGTCTTCACCGGCGCCCTCGCGGCGCAGTCGACCAACCTCTCGACCACGGTGCAGCTGCTGGCCCCCACCCTGCAGACTGCCCGCGCCTCGCTGGTCAGCCTCAACCGCACGCTGCCGCCGCTGCGCACCTATGCGATCGAGTTGACTCCGGCGGTGGCCGAGCTGCCGGGCTTGATCAGCGCTTCGAAACCGTGGCTCGCCCAGGTTCGCCCGCTGCTCTCGGGCAAGGAGGGCGGCGGCGTCGCCAAGCTCCTCGCCGAAGCCACCCCGGGTCTCGCGGGCGCGGCGCAGGCCGGCAAGGAAACGGCGCTGCCGCAGCTCAACCAGCTCAGCCTCTGCACGACCAAGGTCCTGCAGCCGACCTTCAATCAGACGATCAACGACCGCTTCAGCACCGGCGGCCCCAACTACCGCGAGTTCCTCTACAACCTCGTCAACTTCGCGGGCCAGTCTCAGAATTTCGACGGCAACGGCCCCTACTTCCGCATTCAGGGAGGCGGCGGGCCGCAGCTCGTCGGTGCCGTCAACCCGAAGGCAGAACTGAAGAGCGATGAAGTGAACTTCGCACACACGATCGCGCCGCCAATCGGCACTCAGCCCCAACTGGGCGGTAAACCACCCCTGAAGCCCGACGTTCGTTGCTACACGAACCCCGTGCCGGATGTGAATGGACCGCTTGGCCAGGTCGGCGCGGCATCCCCGGCGGGGGTGAGCAAATGACCGAGCAGGAGCCGAAAGTCAACCGCTGGAGGCACTTCCGCGCCTGGCTCTCGCGGCAGGCACGCGGCCACCGCAAAGACACGATCGCGATCTTCGTCCTGGCGATCGCCGGCATCGTGATGATGCTTGGGATCTTCACCCAGCAGAAAGCCTCGCTGCCGTCGTGGCTGCCGGTTGTCGGCGAAGAATTCGAGCACATCACGGCGGAGTTCTCGACCGCGCAGGCGGTGACCCCGGGTCAGGGCCAATCGGTCGACATCGCCGGGATCCAGATCGGCAAGGTCACCTCGGTCGACCTCGAAGACGGTCACGCGGTGGTCGGGATGGACATCGTGCCCGAATACATGAAGTTGATTCACCCGGACGCGACCTTCCTGCTGCGGCCGAAAACGGGGCTCAACGACATGATCGTCGAGGTCGAACCCGGCAGCGGCAAGGGCCGGATCGACGACGGGGCTCACTTCACCCTCGCCCAGACCGAACCGAACACCAATCTCGACGCCTTCCTGGCGACCCTCGACGGCGATACCCGCCAGTACATCCAGCTGTTGGTCGCAGGCGGCGCCCAGGGTGTCGGCAGCCGCGGCAGGCAGGCCTCGAACGCACTGCGCCGCTTCCAGCCCTTCGTCCACTTCAACGCGAAGCTGAACAAGGTGGTCGCCGAACGCCACGTCGAGCTCGCCAACGTGATCCACAACTTCGGCGAGCTGACGACGGAACTGGCCCGCCACGACGCCGAGATCCGTCGCTTCGTCACCTCTTCGGACGCCGCCCTCGGCAACTTCGCCAACCAGCAGCAGTCGATCCAGGAGATCCTGCGGGAATTCCCCGCGGCACTGCGGGCGGGCAACGCCGGCCTCGCCTCCTCCAAGCGCTTCTCCGACATCGCCTATCCGGCACTGACTGGCCTGATCCCGCAGGCCCAGGCTTCGGTGCCGGCGTTCAAGGCGACCGAGCGGCTGTTCCGCGAAACCACGGCGCCGATCCGCGACCAGATCCGCCCCTTCACCCGCCAGATCCGCCCGGTCCTGACCCACGCCAACGAAGCCTCCGGCCCGTTCAAGAAGACCGTCCAGGGCTTTGGCAGCTCGCTCAAGGGGTTCAACGGCTTCCTCAACGAGCTCGCCTACAAGCCGAAGGGCTCGCGTGAGAGCTTCCTCTTCTACGTGCCCTGGCTGAATCACGACTACAACGCCAGCTTCAATCTCCAAGACGCAGGTGGGCCGATCCAGCGGGGCATGGTCATGCTGACCTGCAACGCAGCGAACCTGGGCTATGGCTTCGCGCTGACGAGGAAAACTCTGCAGACGCTTCTGGAAGTCGCGAACGTACCGCGACCGAAAGAACTTCCTGACATCACCGATCCCCAACTTCCGACCGCGATTTGCGGCTCGAAAGCGACGCAATGAGCAAGCGCGCCCCCAGCACCACCCAGCTCCTGGTCATCGTCGGCTTCGCGCTGTCCTGCTTCGGGATCCTGCTCTTCCTCTGGGTCACCTTCGGTGGCCCGACCCCGTTCCGCGCCAAGCCCTACGAGATCAAGGTCCCCTTCAACGAGGCGACGCAGTTGGCCGAACAGTCGGACGTGCGGATCTCCGGAGTCAACGTCGGGAAAGTCCAGAGCATCGCCCTGGCGCCGAACGGCAAGCAGGCCCTGGCGACGGTCGACATCGACAACAAGTACGCGCCGCTGCCGGAGTCGACGCGGGCGATCCTGCGCACGAAGACGCTGCTCGGCGAGACCTACATCGAACTGACGCCGGGCTCGAACGACGGGCCCGAGCTGGCGGACGGGGGCTCCGTCCCCGAGGCCAACATCGCTGAATCGGTTCAGCTCGACGAGATCTTCCGCACCTTCGATCCGGAAACGCGCACCGCCTTCCAGACCTGGATGCAGGAATCGGCAGTGGCGATCAAGGGTCAGGGGGGCAGCTTCTCCTACGCGATCGGCGAGCTCGAACCGACCTTCAGCGACCTCGACAAACTGTTCCGGGTCCTCGACACCCAACGCACCGCGGTCGGCCAGCTGTTCCGCAACGGCGCCACCACCTTCGAGGCATTGCGCGGGCGCGAAGGGGAGCTGGCGAGCCTGATCCAGAGCTCCAACGCGGTCTTCCAGACGGCCGGGCGTCGAGACCGTGACATCGAAGCGCTGTTCCGCGCCTTCCCGACCTTCCAGGATGAGTCGCGCCTGACCCTGAACCGGCTCAAAGCCTTCGCGATCAACACCGATCCGCTGATGCGGCAGCTTGTCCCCGCCGCCGAACAGTTGTCGCCGACCCTGGTTGCCTTCGCCAACCTGGCCCCCGAAGCCAAGGGCTTCTTCGATGGCTTCTCGACGGTGATCGGCGAGGCCCCGACCGGCTTCCCGGCCCTGCGCAAGCTCTTCCGCGACGATTTCCCGCCGCTGCTGCGTGCGGTCGACCCTTTCCTGCGCAACCTCAACCCGCTTCTGACCGGCCTCGATCTCTACAAAAACGAGGTCACCTCCTTCTTCGCCAACGTCACCGCTGCCACCGAGGCGAGGCTCCCGGTTCTCAATGCAGCCGGCGAAAACCTCCATTACCTGCGGGCGATGGGTCCGCTCAATCCGGAATCGGTCGCGACCTATCCGAAACGACTCAGCACTAACCGGAACAGCGCCTACAGCCCGCCCCTCTGGGCGAAAGACGTTGTTTCCGGCTTGCCCAGCTTCGACACCCGTCAGTGCAACTCGGGGATCATCGCAACGCTCGATTCGAACTCGCCTAACGAAGCCGCATTCAACGAACGCACCGGCGGCGACGTCAAAAAAGCGACCGACCTCTTCGACCGCATAAAGAAATACGCCTTCGCCGAACAGTCCAGCACCGGTTCCGTGCCCGCCCCCGGTTGTGTTCAACAAACGCCGCTGAACCCGATCTACGGCAGCGGCCCGGCGACCACTTACCAGCACACGTTCGAACAGCCCGGCGGCTGACGCAGCCGCCCTGCGCATTTCCGCCCCCCGGCGAAACCTCGAGCTGAAAGCCGTCGACCGGAATCCGGGCAGATCCCGCGAAGTCTGCGATGCAATCGGGGCGGAAGCGAAAGGTGTTCTCGATCAGCAGGACACCTACTTCGATGTTCCGCACGGTCGCCTGAAGCTACGTCGTGAGCACCGCGGCGCGTCCAGCCGCCTGATCGCCTATCGACGCCCGGACGAGTCAGGCCGGCGGGAGAGTCGCTACTGGATCACCGAGGTCCCGGATGACGTCGAGCTCGAGGCCATGCTGACCGCCACCCTCGGGATCGTGGTGGTGGTGCGGAAATCGCGACGACTGTTTCTCCATAAAGGGGTGCGAATTCACCTGGATCGGGTCGAGGGACTCGGCTGCTTCATCGAGCTCGAGGGAGTCACCACCTCACGCAAGCCCGACCCGGCTCAATTCAGGAAGTTGCTGGATGACCTCAGCAACTCCTTCGGCATCGAGCACGCTGACCTCATCGCCAGCAGTTATTGCGACCTGGCGCTCGCCGCGGCGGCGACGGCATAAAAAGAGGGGCGGCCTTCCGGCCGCCCCTCTGCGAGTCCTCGGCTGTCCCGAAAGGGACTTGCCGTGTTACTTACCGGTGCAGGTACGGATGACTTCAGCCGAGGCGCGGGTGCCGTCGGTGAAGATCGCGGTGCCGTGGGCCTGCAGCTTGCCGTCGGGGCATTTCGCGGTGAGAACGCCCTTCTTGTTGATCGTCAGGTTGAAATCGGTCACGGAACCGCTGCCACCGGCGATCTTCGGGATCGTGGTGACCGAGCTGAGTCCGAAGCGACCGTTGCTGATTTTCTTCACTTTGACCGTCGCGACGATTGCCGCGGGGGTCGGAACGGTCAGGTAGGCGTGGATGTAGATCGTCGTCACGCCACCCTTGAAGCCGCCGTTGAAGGCGATGATCTTGCTGGTGGCGGGGATCGGCGTCTGTTCCGGGAAGGCGATCTCGGCGACCGTCTGACCGGAGCCGATGATCGCGCTCTTGCAGATCGCTTCCGCGTGCTTGGTGTCCTGCGACTGCAGTTTGGCGGCGGTGCAGACCGGCAGGCCCTTGACGTCGATCGCCCCGTTTTTGTCGGTTTCGAGGTCGAACTCTTTCATCGCCGGCGGGTGCGAGCCGTCTTTGGTGCGGATCTTGCCCGAGACGTTGAGCGTAATCGGGGTCAGCTTGGTCTTCGAAAGCGTCTTCGGGGTGAAGCCGCCGTTGAAGGTGAGTTCTAGGTTGCCAGCAACGACTTTGACCGGCTTCTCCGCGGTGGCGATGCCGGCCACGGAAACAGCGATCAAGGCCGCGAGGGCCGTGGTTATCAACAAGTACTTGCGCATATCCCTATATCTCTCCTTTTGCGGCTTGCCCTTCCGGAGCTGTAGCCGTCGAAAGCATTGCGTGGAACTATCCCTCCAGCGGCTCAAACTACCACCATGGGCTATTAGGTAAACCCGCGACTGGAGCGAAAAGATCGCCCAGTTGCAGGCAGGCGCATCAGCTGTCGAGCATCGAGAGACGGACCCGCTCACGCTCCGCGGCGGCGCCGTCGGCCCCGAGGAAGGGGAGGGTGATCCAGAACATCAGGTCCGGCAGGCGGCTCGGCAGGCGGGCCGCGGCGCCATGGAGGATCTCGCTGTAGAGGAGCTCGTTGACGCCGCCGGCGAGCGAGAGCGAGGTGATCCCGGGCAGCTCGACCGAGGTCTCCGCCCTTCCCGACTCGAGGAAGCCGGTGAACTGGCGCAGCGCGGCGTCGCGGCGGGCGAGGGCCTTCGGGCCGGCGGCCAGGACCTCGACGATCGCGAAGCGCGCCTCATCCGGATGCTCAGCGAGATGGTCCAGCAGCGCCCCCAGGCCGGCGGCCACCCGCTCTGCCCAGGGGGCCCCCTGTTTCGTCTCGAAACCCCCCGCGGTATCGCTGAGGAGGTTGCCGAGCAGGACGTCGTAAGCGGCGA
This sequence comes from uncultured Solirubrobacterales bacterium, assembly GCA_963735255.1. Lineage (GTDB taxonomy): Bacteria > Actinomycetota > Thermoleophilia > Solirubrobacterales > 70-9 > VAYN01. Next base: position 38,969 of record CAVTKC010000004.1, read on the forward strand.
GGAAGCAATCCTCCTTGCTGTCGAAGAGTTCGTAGAACGTCTTCCGCGACACCCCGGCGACGCCGATCACGTCGACCACGCGCGTATCCGGGTAGCCGCGCTCGGAGACGACCTCGATCATCGCCTGATGGATGCGATTGCGCTGGGACTCGGTCACCGCCTCCCGGGGTAAACCGTGTCTCCCTCGCGGCAGCCGCTCGTTCAGCTTGGCCGCACGTCTGCTGGAAGCCACACTCTGACTGTAGAGCAGACGACGCCTTCTGCATAGAATGGTCGCAGTGCCGAGGGGGGTCCGTAAACAAGCTCTTACGCTGCTTCTTGCAGCGCTTTTCGCCATTGGCCTCGCCGCCTGCGGCAGCTCCGACGATTCCACCACCGGAGCCACCGCGCCTGCCCCGACGACGAGCGGCGGCCAGGCCTCGCCCGGCTCCGAGAGTCCGCAGGGCGCCGGCGCGAACGGCCCCGAGGATCGGGGCTCCGGATCCGGCGACTCGGCAAGCTCGGGCGGCGGTTCCGCGAACGATTCCGGCGCCGCGGAAGGAAGTGCCTCCTTCCGCGAACCCGGTGGCGACAACAGCATTCAGAACTACGGCGAGGAAGCCGACCCGGCGCAACGCGACGCCGCCGAAACGGCCCTGGTCGCCTTCATGGCCGCTCGCGCCAAGCAGGACTGGGCCACCACCTGCCGGTACCTGGGCCGGGACGCCGTGGCACCGCTGGAAGAACTCGCGAAGCGGTCGCCGAACCTGCAGGGAAAGAGCTGCGCGCAGTTGTTGACCGCGGTCACCGGGTCAGCTCCCACCGGCGCCTTCGTCAACACGTTCGAGCCCCCCGTTGCCAGCCTCCGCGTGAAGGGCAACCGCGCCTTCGCGCTCTACCACGGCCCCGAGGGAATCGACTACTTCATGGTGATGACCAAGGAAGGCGACGAGTGGAAAGCCGCCTCGATCAGCCCCAGCGAATTCCCCGGCTCGGGCTGAGGCTCAGGACTCGAGCCAGACGGTCTGGTCGCGGTCCGGGCCAACTCCGACCAGGCGGATCGGCACGCGGACGAAGTCGGCGATGAAGCGGAGGTAGTCGCGCGCCGCCTGCGGTAGGTCCGCCTCCTCGCGGCAGCCGGTGATGTCCTCGTCGAAGCCCGGCAGCTCCTCGTACTCCGGTGTCGCCGAGTGCAGGATCGACTGGTGGTAGGGAAAGCTGTCGAGGACCGCGCCTTCCTTCGAGCGGTAGCGCACCGCGACCCGCAGCGGCCCGAGCCCGCGAAGGACGTCGAGCTTGGTGATCGCCAGCGCGCTCATGCGGTTGAGCCGGACCGCGTAGCGCAGCGCCACCAGGTCCATCCAGCCGCAGCGCCGGCGGCGGCCGGTGGTGGTCCCGAACTCGTGGCCCGCCTCGACCATCCGCTCGCCGGTCTCGTCCTCGAGCTCGGTCGGGAAGGGCCCGGCACCGACCCGGGTCGCGTAGGCCTTGGCGATGCCCCAGACCTCGGTGATGTCCGTCGGCCCGACGCCGGCGCCGACGGTCGCGGCTCCGGCGATCGGGTTGGAGGAAGTTACGAAGGGATAGGTGCCGTGGTCGAGATCGAGCAGGGTCGCCTGCGCGCCCTCGAAGATCACCGTCTCGTCGCGGTCGAGCGCGTCCCAGCAGAGCTTCGCCGTGTCGGCGATGTGGGGCTCGAGCCGGTGGCCGAAGTTGACGTGTTCTTCGACCATCGTGTGCAGGTCCAGGCGCGGGTCCGGCATCTCGCCACCGCGGCCGGCCTCCTTATCCGCCTCCTCACCGGCTTCCTTGCGCTGTTTGCGCCGCTGCACCGAGAGTTCGCGCAGCGCCTGCTGCTTCGGCTCCAGCGCGGCGCGGATCTTCGTCCGCAGGATCTTTTCGTCGAGCAGGTCCTGCACGCGAATGCCGAGCCGCAATGCCTTGTCGGCGTAGCAGGGCCCGATTCCGCGCCGGGTGGTGCCGATCGAGAGCTTGCCGAGCTTCGTCTCCCCCGCCGTGTCCAGGAGCACGTGGTAGGGCATGATCAGGTGCGCGTTGGCGGAGATGCGGAGGTTGCCGACGGCGATCTGCTGGCGTTTGAGCCCGTCGATCTCCCCCAGCAGCACGGCCGGGTCGAGCACGACTCCGTTGCCGATGACGCAGGCCTTGTCGGCGTGCAGGATCCCCGAGGGAATCAGGTGGAACTTGAACTCCTCGCCGTCGCGGACGATCGTGTGGCCGGCGTTGTTGCCGCCCTGGAAACGGACGATCGTCGACGCGCCCTTCGCGAGGAGGTCGGTGATCTTCCCCTTCCCCTCGTCGCCCCATTGGGCGCCGACTATGACCACACCAGGCATGAGCGCTGGATTGTGACTGGTTCTACTCGCCGACCGCGTGCGCCTGGACGCGGCGGTCGGGGCCGAACAGTGGCAGGGGGTCGCCGCAGATCTCGATCAGGCGCGAAACGGTCCGCGGGCCGATCTGCCCTTCGAGCTGCTTGAGGCCGCCGTCGACGTCGCTGTCGGAGTTGCTGGTGACGAGCAGCGGTCGCTGGCTCTCGTAGCGCTCGTTGACCAGGGCGTAGAGCTGCTCGACGACCCAATCGGTGTGGCGCTCGGAGCCGAGGTCGTCGATGTAGAGCAGGTCGACCGAGGTGACCCGGCGGAAGAAGTCCTCGTAGGCGTGGTTGCTCTCGGCTTCCTGGTAAGTCTGGCGGATCCGGGTCAGCAGTTTCGGCGTGAAGTAGACGCCAACCGTCTTGCCGGCGGCGAGCGCCGACTTGGCGACCAGCATCCCCAGCGTCGTCTTGCCGGTACCGGTGTTCCCCATCAACCAGAGGCCGCGCCCGGCGGCGAGGTTGTCGTCGAGGTCCTCGACGTAGGCCTCGGTGGCCCGGACGACGTGGCGGGTGGACATGTCCCGGGCCATGTCGCTGACCGGCGGCCGGTCCAGCGAGACACCGCGGTAGCGGGCCGGGATCGCGGAGGCGACGCCGCGGCTCTGGCCGCGCTTCAGCCGCGCCTCGCGGCAGTCGCAGGGGCGGGCGACGTCTTCGGGGCCGAGGATCCAGCCGGAGCCGTCGCAGACGGCGAGCGGGCAGACCTGGTCGCGGAAGGGTTCGCTGCGGGCGACGGCGGGCATCAGAAGTCAGGGCCCGCGGCGGCCATCTCGTCGAGCGGCGGGCCTTCGGCGGCCGGCTGCTCGATCGGCGCTTCCTGGCCGGAGTGGTCGGCGAACTTGGGGAAGCGGTCGAGGAAGACCAGCTTCCTGGTCCCGATCGGGCCGTTCCTGTGCTTGGCGATGATCAGGTCGGCGAGGCCGTCCGGCTCTTCGTCGGGGTCGCGGTAGTAGTCCTCGCGGAAGAGGAAGGCGACGACGTCGGCGTCCTGCTCGATCTGGCCCGACTCGCGCAGGTCGGAGAGCTGCGGCTTCGGCGGCGTCCGCTGCTCGGGCGCGCGCGAGAGCTGGGAGATCGCGACCACCGGGACCTCGAGCTCGCGGGCGAGGATCTTCAGCCCGCGGCTGATCTGGCCGACCTGCTCGACCCGGTTGGCGCGGTGGTCGTCGGAGCGCATCAGCTGCATGTAGTCGAGGATGATCAGGCCGAGGCCGCCGCGGTCCTGTTCCTGGGCGTGCAGGCGCCGCGCCTTTGCCCGCAGGTCGAGGATCCCGAGGTCGGAGGAGTCGTCGAACCAGAGCGGCGCCTCCTCGAGCTCGTTGCAGGCCCGCACCACCTTCGGCCAGTCGCGCTGGGAGACCTGGCCCTTGCGCAGTTTGTCGCCCGAGATCCGCGCCCGGCAGGCGATGAAGCGCTGAGCGAGCTCGACCTCGGACATCTCGAGCGAGAAGAAGGCGACCGGCTGGTTGTTCTTGACCGCCACGTTTTCGGCGATGTTGGCGACCAGTGCGCTCTTGCCCATCGCCGGGCGCGCGGCGACGATGATCAGGTTGCCGGGCTGGAAGCCGCCGGTGATCGCGTCGATGTCGCGGAACCCGGCCGGGGTGCCGGTCATCTCCATCTCCCCGGTCGAGAGCTTCTCCAGCCGGTCGACCTCGTCGTGGAGGATGTCGCCGAGGATGCGGAAGTCGCTCGCCTGCTCTTTGTGGGCGACTTCGAAGAGCAGCTTCTCCGCCCGCTCGGAGAGCTCGCGTGGCTCGCCGTCGCGCTCGTTGACCCAGCCCTGGATCTCCTGGCCCGCTCCGAGCAGCCTGCGCAGCAGCGAGTTCTGCTGGACGATCTCGGCGTAGTGCTTGGCGTTGCCGGCCGCCGGCACCTTCGCCGCCAGCTCCGAGACGTAGTGCTTGCCCCCGGCCTGGTCGATCAGGTTGCGCTGCGTCAGCGCCTCGCCGACGGTGAGCTCGTCGACCGGTTTCGCCGCCGCGTAGAGGTCGTGCACGCACTCGAAGATCGTCCGGTGCCGGTCCAGGTAGAAGTCGGCCGCGTTGAGCTTGACCTCGTCGATCACCTTCGTCAGCGTCGGCTCCGCGACCAGCATCGCCCCGAGAACCGATTCCTCGGCCTCGATGTTCTGCGGCGGGACGTGGCTTGAGGTGGGTTGGGGCATCGCTGTCTAGTTAAGGCCCCACGGCGGCGGCACCGACGCTTCTGGGGGCTTGGTCTCCCCAGCAAACCAAAGGCGGAATGCGGACAAGGGACTCTTGTCTGCAAATCCCGACGAAAGAATTGACGCTCTTGTTACGCCGGCGTGCTGGTTTCGGCAGAAAGTCCGTTGCCTGAGGGCGGGATCAGGCCCTCCTGCTCCTGCTGGCGCTCGCCGCGGCGGAGCATGCGCAGGGTGATGATCGCGATGCTGAGGATCGCGGTGGCGCCGAAGGAGAGCTGGACGCTGAGCAGGCCCTCGCGGGTCCAGTAGACGTCGCGCAGATCGAGCAGCAGGGCGGCCTCGTCGAAGGTGAGGCCGATGCCGGCGCCCAATGGGATCGCCAGGCGCTGCTCGACCTCGTCGTCGTCGATCAGCAGGGCCGCGGTGCCGGAGGCGAAGGCGATGACGATGCCGGGAACGAAGTGGTGGATGTGGTGGCCGCCGACCTTGACGTTGCTGAACGGCCACCAGCGGTCGCGGATCCCCCAGGTCGAGAGCCGGACCAGGGCGAAGGCGCCGAGGAAGCCGGCCAGCAGGTTGAAGAGCACGGTCTCGCTCCGCGGCGCCTCGACGTACCCGCGGACGGCGACGCTGACCGTGTCAACCGCCGCAGCCGGCGCCGTCTCCAACAACGGCTCGTGATCCCGCTCATGCGCCCGCCGCCGCAGCAAGCGCCCGAACTGATCCCCGAGGACCACTCCGGCCCCGGCTAGCGAGACCGCCGCCAATCCAACGGTCGCCCGCTCCGCCCGCGCCCACCCAAACCGCGTCCGCGCCCTCGCACGTCTCTGCAACCGAGTCGGCAACCGCCTAGCTCCCACCATCACCCGAGCCTACCCACGTCCCTCGCAGCTCTAAGCAACGAGCGGCGCCGATGAGCGGTCCGAAAGGAGGTGCCGAGAACGTAGACCTCGCTCGCAGGCGCCTCCTTTCGGGACGCCCACCCTGCCGAACGAGGCTCTACTTCTCCTCAGCAATAATCGTCTTCACCGCGGCGACGGTGCCGTCGGCGAGCTCGATCTCGACCATGAAGGTGCCGATTTCGCGCAGCGGCTGCTCGAGCCGGATCTGGCGTTTGTCCATCCGCAGGTCGCGGGCCTCCCGCAGCGCGTCGACGATCTCCTTGGCCCCGACCGACCCGAACAGCTTGCCGTCCTCGCCGGCGCGCTGGTGGATCGTCAGCACCGTCTTCGAGAGCAGCCCCGCTGCTTGCGTTTCGCGTTCGACCCGGGCTTTGTCGGCCCGTTCGGCGGCCTCGCGACGGCGCTGGGCTTCCTCCAGCGCTCCCGGCGTCGCCGGCTGCGCCAGCTTGCGCGGGATCAGGTAATTGCGCAGGTAGCCCGGAGCGACATCGATCGCCTGACCGCGCTCACCGAGTGCGTCGACGTCCTGGAGCAGGATCGCCTGCGCCATCAACGCTCTCCGACGTACGGCAGCAGGGCGATTTCGCGCGCCCGCTTGACCCCTACCGAGAGCTGCCGCTGGTGCGCGCGGGAGAGCCCAGTGACACGTCGGCCGCGCGTCTTCCCCTTGTCGGAGAGGAACCGCCGCAGCAGGTTCAGGTCCTTGTAGTCGATGGTCTCGGCGTTGACGCGCGTGTACTTGCGCGGCCGAGCGCGATCGGCGCCGCGGCGCCCACGCTTGTTGTCTGAAGAAGAGGTGTCTCTAGATCTAGCCATAGGGCGGGTGATGCTACAGACCTAGAGCGGGGCGCCGCTTGGCGGCGCCCCGAGCAGGCTAGAAGGGGATGTCGTCTTCGGAGCCGCCGCCACCGCCGCCGGCGGGAGCACCTTCGAAGTCCGAGGTGTCGGCGGGCACGTCGTTGCTGGGGGTGAAGCCACCACCACCACCACCGCCGTTGCCGTTGCCACCGCCGGAACCGTCACGGGAGCCGAGGAACTGGACCGTGTTGGCGACGATCTGGACCGCCTGCCGTTTGCCGCTGCCGTCTTTGGCCTCCCACTCGCGCCAGTCGAGGCGACCTTCGACCGCGACCGGGCGCCCCTTCGCCAGGTAGTTGGCGCAGTTCTCGCCCTGGGCGCCCCAGACGGTGACGTTGAAGTAGTTGGGCTTGTCGACCCATTCGCCGGTCTGGCCGTCTTTGCGGCGGCTGTTGACGGCGACGCGCAGCTCGCAGACCGCGGTCCCACCACCGGTGTGCCGCAGTTCAGGGTCCTGGGTCAGGTTCCCGGTGATGACGACGACGTTCACGTTCGAAGCTGCCAATGCACTCACTCCTCTGAAGTTCGCAGGTTGAATTTCAGTCTAAGAGCGCGGACGGCGCGACTCTCCCCCTCGCGGAGGTCATTCCCGCAAACAGCGGCAGCAAACGGCTCTACTCGTCGGAGTCGTCGGGAGAATCGCCGCGATCGTCGCGGCCTCCCGTGGCGCTGCGCTCGCGCGGCCCGGGGGCGGCGCTGACCGCCGGCGGCACGATCACCGGCGCGTCGGGGTCGACTTTGAAGATGCGGAAGCGGAGCACGCCGTCGGCGATCTTCAGGTTGTGGTCGAGCGAGTCGAGCAGCTCGCTGGGGGCCTCGAAACGGAACCAGCGGTAATCCGCCTCGGTCCGCTTGTTGATTTCGAAGGCCATCTTGCGCAGGCCCCAGCTGTTCTCGTGTTTGAGACTGCCGGCACCCTCGATCTGCCCACGCGCCTCCTGCGCCATCGCGTCGCGCGCGGGGGCGTCAAGTTGGGGGTCCAGCATCAGGACCAGCTCGTATTCGCGTGGGGCTGCCAAAACGGCGAGGGACTATAGCGGCGAGGGAGTTCGCGAGGGCGGTGCCCCGGGGAGCGGGTACCCCCTTCACTTAACTTGCTCGGGTGGATCGCGGGGGGCCGTCCGAGGTGGCCTGTGACCGAGAAGTGCAAGACGTTCCGGGGGTACCTGCTCCCCGGGTCAATGCGGGGCGAACTCCAGCGAGCCGTCGTTTGCTGGGGGCGAGGGTTCCGGCGCCGCCGGTGAGGTTGGGGGTTCTGAGGGTTCGGGTGTGGGTGGCGGAGGAGGTCCCTGTGCTGGGGGAGGTTGGGTCGCGGGCGCGGAGGGTGGGGGCGCGGGGTGGTGACGGGGGGTTGGCTTCTTCGCGGGCTTCCGGGAACGCTTGGGGTGGGGTCGTGGACGGCGGTGCGACTTGGCGGTTGCCTTTGGGGTCTTCCGAGGCCGAATCGGCGCGGGCTCGGCTTCGGGCCGAAGCGGAATTCGCGGCAAGCCCACGTCTTTCCCCAGCGGCGGTGGCTCCGGTGCCTTCAGGAGGGACGGCAGCAGCTGCAACACCGCCAGCCCACCGATCAGAGCCAGCGCCACCTTCCCCGCACCTCGCCACCGCACCCGAACCCCTCGCATCCCCACTTAAGATGGGGACCGCGGGGACTTCTCCCCCCGGACTCCGCCTCAAGTCGCCTGTTCGCGCAGCTCCTCGATATCCCGGAGCTGGTCGTCGACCCAGTCGCCCGGGTTCCGCGAGTAGATGATCTCCTTCAGGCCCTGGGACCACTCGTGGCGTTCGTCGGCGGACATCGTCAGGGCGCGGTGGATCGCGTCGGCCTGCTCCTGGATGTCGAACGGGTTGACGGTGAGGACGTAGTCGTAGAGCTCCTCGTGGGAGCCGGTGTTCTCGGAGAGCATCAGTACGCCATCGCGCGTATTCACCGCCGGCGCCTCCTTGGCGACGAGATTCATGCCGTCGAAGATCGAGTTGACCATCAGCAGGTCGTAATGCTTGTAGCGGGCGACGGCGTCGTAGAAGTTCTCGTAGATCTTGAGGTCGATCGGCATCCAGTCGGTCGTGCCGTGGCGGTGGTTGACGACCGCCACCAGGGCTTCGATTCGTTCCAGGTACTCGGCGTACTCGGGGACGTCCTGGCGCGAGGGCTGCAGGTGGGCGATGAAGGTGACCTCTTCGCGGAACTCGGGGTGCTGGGTGAGGAAGGTGTCGAAGGCGGTGAAGCCGCGCAGCACGTTCTTCGAGAGGTCGGCGCGGTCGACGCGGATGATCAGGTGCTTGCGCCGGCGCTCCAGCACCTCGCGCTCCGCCTCGCCGACCTCGGCCGAGTTCGCCGCCCGCTCCAGTCGCTGGGCGTCGATCCCCAGGGGGTAGGCCCGCGCCAGGGTCTTCCCCTTGCCGTGGTGGACTTCGGCCTTGACGTAGTCGACATCGACGTCCTCCAGCAGTTCGTCGCAGCAGCGCAGGAAGTTGATGCAGTAGGCGTGGGTGTGGAAGCCGATGATGTCGTTGGCCAGCATCCCCTCGAAGATCGCCTCGCGGATCTTGCGCGGGAGCACGCGCCAGCTGTCCGGTTGCGACCAGGGGATGTGGACGAAGTGGTGGAGGAAGACGTCCGGGCGCTTGGCGCGGATCATTCCCGGCGCGGTGTAGAGGTGGTAGTCGTGGAGCATCACCAGCGGCCGCTCCTGACCCTCGATTTGGTTGAGCACGGCGCCGGCGATGTCGGCGTTGACCGTCTGGTAGCCGGACTCCCAGGCGTCGAGCTCCTCCTGGCGGATGTCCGGCGCGTTGGAGAGGTCCCAGAGGTAGTGCTGGATGAACCAGAGGATCGGGTTGGCGATGACGTTGTAGAAGCGGTCGTAGGCCTCGGGATCGCTGCCGACCAGCAGCACCCGGTAGTCGATTCCGTCGAGGTCGAGCTCGACCGGACCGCCGCGCTCCTCGGAGACGGCGACGTCCTCGTCGGTCATCGCCGAGGCGATCCAGAGCGCGTCGCGGTGGGAGACCAGGCCGGAGAGCGCGGTGACCAGGCCGCCGCCGCCGCGGCGCACCGTGCGCTCGCCATCCTCGTCGCGCTCGAACTGGGCCGGACCGCGGTTCGAGACGATGATCAGGGGCGAGGAATCCACGCCCAGAGACTACGACCCCGGCGGACCGGGGAGCGTCTTAAGTGTCGAGCTCGCCGAGCAGCCCGAGCCAGTCGCGCAGCAGCCGCGGCGAGAGGAACTCGCGGCGGGCGTGCTCCTTGCCGGCGCGGCCGAGCCGCTTGCCCAGCTCCGGGTCGGCGAGGATCTCGAGGCTGCGCTGAGCGCACTCGGAGGGCGAGTCGACCAGGAAGCCGGTCTCGCCGTCTGTGATCTGCAGGGGGATGCCGCCGACGTTGCCGCCGATCGTCGGCCGCCCCTTCCACAGTGCCTCGGTCACGGTCAGGCCGAAGCCCTCGCGGATCGACTTCTGCAGGCAGACGTCGGACTGCGACTGGAAGGCGTTGACCTCGATCGCACCGACGTTGTTGAGGTTGCTGAGGATCTTGATGTCGGGATCGTTGTCGGCGTATTCGTAGGTTTTCTGGAAGTACTCGCGGCCCTCGGGGTCGTCGCTGGCCATCGAGCCGACCATCGCCAGCTGCGCCTCCGGCACCTGCTCGGTGATCTCGCGGTAGGCGTCGATGACGCCGATCGGGTCCTTCCAGGGGTCGAAGCGGGAGACCTGGGTGATCAGCGGCCGGTCGGGGTCGATCCCGAACTGCTTGCTGACGAAGGCGGCGTCCTCGGGCGAGAAGGCCATGTTCTTCGGCGACAGCGGGTCGATCGCCGGCGGGATGATGTTGACGCCCTCGCGCCCCTTGGCACCCATCGCCCCCGGGACGTAGGTCGGCAGGTGCCAGACGCTCGCGTCGTATTCCTCGATCAGCGGCAGCAGCCGCTCGATCGGCGCCGGGTTCGGCGTCGAGAGGTCGATGTGGCAGCGCCAGATCCAGTTCTTGCCCTTCTCCAGGGCGCCGCGCCGCAGGCCGATCGGCTGCGGGTCGTGGACGATCACCGCGTCCCATTCGCCCTGCAGGCCCTCGGCGTTGATCTGGTTGATTTCGTCGAACACCGCCCACTGCTCGTCGCTCAGCGTCTCCTCGGCGCCCTGCAGAGAGTTGTGCAGGAGCTTGGTCGCGTTGAAGAACTCCTCCTTGCCGAAGATCACGTGCCAGTGGGCATCGAGGCCGACGTCCCGCATCAGCGGCACGATCGTGTAGAGGATCTCCGAGACGCCGCCGCCGAAAGCGGTGGCGCTGACGTGAAGGACGCGCTTGCCTTTCAGCGGCTCGGCGAGCTCGCGGATGCGCTCCGTCGTCTCTTTGCCGACCACGTGGGTGTAGTCGGCGAGGGACTTCTGGCCAAGTGCGACTTCCTGAAGCAAGGCCGGAGTTCTACACCTCTGGGCGGCGCCGCGCGGTCTAGCCGCCGCCGACGCTGTCCGGGCGCTTGCCCAACGTGACCTCGATCTGCTCCTTTTCGCCGTCGCGGAGGACCGTCATCGTCACCTTCTCACCCGGCTTCTTGGTCGCGATCAGGCGGGCGAGATCGTCCGGCAGGATCACTTTATGGCCGTCGACTTCGAGGATGACGTCGCCGCCGGTGCGGTATTCGCCGGCCTGGAAGCGCAGTTTGTCGTTGCCGCCGCGCAGGCCCGCCTTCTCGGCCGGGCCGCCGGGCACGACTTCGGCCAGCAGGCCGCCGAAGGTGGTGTCGAGGCCGAGCTTGTCCGCGAGCTGTGGGTAGAGCGCCTGGCTGGAGACGCCGATGTAGGGGTATTCGACAGTGCCGTTTTCCTGCAGCTGGGCGACCGAGCGCTTGATCGCCGAGATCGGGACCGCGAAGCCGACCCCGGAGTTGGATCCGGAATTGGTCTCGATCTGCTCGTTGATGCCGAGCACGCGGGCGCCGGCGTCGAGCAGCGGCCCGCCCGAGTTGCCGGGGTTGATCGAGGCGTCGGTCTGGATCGCCCCCTCGATCTGGAACTGGGTCAGCGATTTGACCGAGCGGTCGGTCGCCGAGACGATCCCGCTGGAGAGCGACTGCTGCTCGCCGAAGGGACTGCCGATCGCCGCCACCGGCTGGCCGACCTGCAGCTCGCTGTCGTCGCCGAGTTCGAGCGGGTGCAACGTGAAGCCGTCGGGCTCGATCTTCAGCAGGGCGACGTCGGCGAAGGGATCGAAGCCGACGATTTCGGCGTCGACGACGTTGCGATCGGGGAACTCGACGAAGACTTCCTTGGCCGGCTCGCGCTTGCCGCTCGATTCCTCGGTGACGACGTGGGCGTTGGTGACGATCTCGCCGTCGTCGTCGAGGACGAAGCCGGAGCCCTCGGCGGCGCCGGCGCTGCCGCCGAAGATCGAGCGGATCGTGACCACGCCCGGTGCCGCCTCACGGTAGACGCGGGCGGCGTCGAAGCCGCTGTCGGCGGCCTCGACGACGACTTCGGGCGCCGCCGCGGCAGCCGCGTCCTGGCCGGTCGATCCAGAGCCGCTGTCCCCGCTGGAGCCGCAGCCGGTGAGCGCGGCCAGGCAGAGCAGTAGCGAGAGCGCCGCGAGCGCTGCCCGCGACCTCAAACCGGGGCCCTGTAGAGACTGCCGGGTTTCGGCGTCTCAGCGGGGACCGGCGCCGGCGGCAGGTCGAGCGTGAAGGCGGTGAAGCGGCGGCTGGAGCTGATCGTGATGCGCCCGTCCATCCGCTGCGCGAGCTCGCTGGCGATCGCCAGGCCGAGCCCGGAGCCGCCGGCCTTGTCGGCGGTATAGAAGCGCTCGAAGATGCGGTTCTGGACCCGCTGCGGGATGCCGGAACCCTCGTCGGAGACGGTCAGCTCGGCGCGGCGGTTGACGGAGTAGGTGGTCACGGTGACCTTGGTGCCCTCGGGGGTGTGGGTGAGGGCGTTGTCGAGCAGGATACGGATGATCTGCCGCAGGCGGTCAGGATCGCCCAATGCAATCGCCGGGCGCTCGGGGGTGCGCAGCTCCAGGCGCGATCCGCGCAAATCGGCGCGCGCGCCGAACTCACGGGTGACCTCGCGGGCGAGGGCGCCGAGGTCGACGCTGTACGTCTGCATCACCATCGCCCCCGCGTCGAGCTGAGAGAGGTCGAGCAGGTCCGCGGTCAGCTTCGTCAAGCGGACGATCTGCTGGCGCATCGTGCGCACGAACTCTTCCCGCTCCTCGGGGCTGGGGTCGTCCTCTTCGAGCAGCTCGATGAAGCCGCCGAGGCTGAAGATCGGCGTCCGCAGCTCGTGCGAGGCGTTGGCGATGAACTGCTTGCGGGCGCTGTCGAGCTCGGCCAGGCGCCGCTGCATTTCATTGAAGGTGCGGGCGAGCTGCCCCAGCTGCCCCGCCGCGGCGACCGGGATCGTCGTCTCGAAGTTGCCGTCGGCGACCTTGCGGGCGGCGTCCTGGAGATGGCTGATGTTGCGGGCCGCGGCCTGGGCGTAGTAGAGACCGACGGCGGCGGCGATGACGACGGCGATCAGGCCGGCGATCAGGATCTGCCCCTTGACCGCGCCGAGGCCGCTGGCGGACCCGCCGATCGCGACCGTGTAGATGTAGATCAGCAGCGTCGTCCCGACCGCGATCGAGATCGAGATGACCGGGATCCGGCTGCCGATATTGGTGAGTCGCAGCCGCCGCACGGCGCGGCTACTCCTTGAACCGGTAGCCGACCCCGCGCACGGTGAAGAGGAACTCGGGCTGCTTGGGGTCGGTCTCCAGCTTCTCCCGCAGGTGCCTGATGTGGACGTCGACGGTGCGCGGGTCGCGGTACTCGGAGTCGCCCCAGACGTGCTCGAGCAGGGTCTCGCGGGTGAGCACGCGACCGGGCGAGCGGGCGAGGGCGCCGAGGATCTCGAACTCGACGTAGGTGACCCGCACCTCCTCCTCGCGCAAGGTGACCATGCGGCGGCCGAAGTCGATTGTCAGCTCGCCGCTTTCGATCGACTCCTCTTCCTGGGTCTCGGCGCCCATCCGCGAACGCCGCAGCGCCGCTTTGACGCGGCTGCGGAACTCGCGCATCGAGAACGGCTTGGTGATGTAGTCGTCGGCGCCGACCTCGAGCCCGGCGACCTTGTCGGTCTCGCTGCCCTTGGCGGTCAGCATGATGATCGGGACCTGGCTGTGGGAGCGCAGCTGGCGGCAGACTTCGACCCCGTCGATGCGGGGCATCATCAGGTCGAGGATGACCAGGTCGAAGCGGCCCTCCTCGAAGCGCTTCAGGGCTTCGCCGCCGTCGAGCGCGGAGGTGACGTGGTAGCCGTCCTTGCGCAGGGGATAGCTCAGCAGCGTCTGAATCGACTGCTCGTCGTCGACGAGGAGAATGCGAGCCGTCCCGTTAGCCACGCCCTGAAGGGTAGTGCGAGCGGGTGGTTGGACGCATGTGCGAGTACCAAGAACTAAGGGTCGGCGGTGCGCCGCCGATAAGGAGGGCGATGCAAACGTTGGAACTAAAGAGCCTGGTCGAGTCCGGCCACTACAAGCCAGATCCCTCGCGGGTGGCGGCGGCGATGCTGCAGCGGCGCGGTGTCCGCGAGCTGCTGGTCGGCGGCACAATCAACCGAGCTGGTCGAACCCCACCGGGTCCACAGTCCCCCCGCCGGGCAGCCTGATCTCGACCCCCGCGCCGGCGAGCACCTCGCCGACCCGCGTCAGCCTTGCTTCTCCCGTCGCCGCGACCGCGGCGATCGCCTCCGGCAGGCGCCCGGGCGGGATCGCCGCCAGCAGCTCGTAATCCTCGCCGGAGCAGGCCGCGAGCTGGAGCGGCTCGATGCCGGCGGCGCCGGCGACCTCGCCGAGGCCGGCGGCGAGCGGCAGGGCATCGGCGTCGATCCGCAGGGCGACTCCGCTCTGTGCCGCGAGGTGCCCGGCGTCGCCGCCGAGGCCGTCGCTGAGGTCGATCATCGCCGTGGCGCCGGCCGTCGCCAAGGCCCGCCCGGCCGCGAGGCGGGGGAGCGGTTGCAGCTGGCGCTCGCGCAGGCTGGTAGCGGTCTCGTCCGCGACCGCTACGGCGAGCCGCGGACGTTCGAGCAGCAGCAACCCCGCCGCCGCCCCGCCCAGCTCGCCGCTGAGGACGAGCGCATCGCCCGGCTCAGCCCCGCCGCGCCCGACCAGGTCCGCGGGGGTGGGGGCGTGGCCGACCACGGTCACGGCCAGGGTCAGTACCGGTGAGCGGGTTACGTCGCCCCCGGCGATGGCGGTGCCGGTCGCGGCGGCGAGCGCGACGATGCCGTCGACCAGCCCCAGGCATCCTTCCTCGTCGAGGTCGGGCGGGAGGCCCACCGCCACGTAAGCCTCGCCCGGTTCGGCGCCCATCGCCGCCAGGTCGGAGAGCGCGGTGGCCAGCGCCTTGTGGCCGATCTGGGCCGGGCTTGACTGCTCGCGCCGGAAGTGGACGCCGTCGACGAGCGCGTCGACCGAGGTCGCGGTGGCGCCGCCGGGAACGGTGACGGCGGCGTCGTCGCCGCTGCCGAGGACGACCCGCGACCCCGCGACAGGGAGGCGTTCCCGCAGCTTCGCCAGCAGCTCGAACTCGCCCATCGGCTGACTATCCCAGACCGCCCTGGTCACTAAGGTGCGGCAGACGTGGAGCGCCGCCAACCATTTCTGCACCGGGTCGGCGAGGCAGGCGCGCGGTTCGGGACGCGCCCGCCGCGCAGTCGCAAGGTCCGCCTCGCCCTCCAGCTCGGCCTAGCCGTCCTGATCTTCGGCTTCCTGGTCCTGACCGTGATCGACCAGTGGTCGGAGATCCAGGACGAGGGCGTGCATTTCCACATCGCCTGGCTGATCCCGGCGGTCGCGATCCTGCCCCTCTTCTACTTCTTCAGCGCGCTCGGCTGGGACTTCATCCTGCGCTTCCTCGGCAACCCGATCGGGGTCGGCCGCGCCCAGGTTGCCTGGGGCCAGCCGCTGCTGGCGCGCTACGTCCCCGGCAGCGTGCTCTACGTGCTCGGCCGGGTGCTGCTCTCCGAGCGGGCCGGGGTCTCGCGCCGGGTGACGATCGCCAGCATCGTCTACGAACAGGCGATCTCGGCCACCTCGGCGATCGTCGTCGCCGCCTACTTCATCGTTCAGCACCCCGACCTGCAGGGACAGCCCGTGCGCTGGGCGGTGCTGCTGCTGATCCCGGCCGCGATCGCGGTGCTGCACCCGCGGGTCTTCGGCCCGCTCGCCAACAAGGCGCTGCGGGCCTTCGGGCGCGACCCGCTGCCCTCGCTGGTGCCGCTGCACGGGGTGATCGCGCTGATCGTCTTCTACTCGCTGAACTGGGTCGTGGTCGGGTTCGGGATCTACTGCGTCGCCCGCTCGGTCACCTTCATCCCCTTCAACGACCTCCTCCTGGTCGCCTCGGCGCAGGCGATCGGCTACTTCGCCGCCCTCGTCACCGTCGTCTCCCCGGCCGGCATCGGCCCCCGCGACGCCGCTTTCGCCTGGGCGATGAAGGCGGCGCTGCCGAGCAAGAGCTTCGCCCTCGGCTCGCTGATCGCGATCGCCGTGCGCGGGGTGATGACGGTCGGCGAATTGATCTACGTCGGCGCGGTGACGGTGCTGGGGCGGCGCGAGGGGTGGAGCGTGGCGACGGGGATCCTGCATCCTTCGGAGGCTGAGAAAGACGCCGGGCCCGAGGAGGGTGGGCACACGCCCGAAGTGCTTTAGCGGGGGTGGTGAGGAGGGGTGGGTACCCCTCTGCACTTAACTTTTTCGCGGATCGCCTGCTGCTTTCGCCCGGGGGTTTGCCGCGAAAAAGTGCAAGACGTTCCGAGGGGTACCCACCCCTCCTCCCGCGGGCGCTGGATTTCGGGGGTGAGCCGTCACGGCCCGGAGTGTGAGCACCTGCGGCGCCGCGGGGAAGGAACCGTCCTCCTTCTCTCAGAGTGGGATGCGGGCGCCTAGTTGGTATGCCGTCAACGCGAGGGCTAACAGCTGGAGGGGGCGGTCGCGGGAGATGGCTGCGAGGGGGAGGAGCCAGACGAGGTACCAGGGGAGGAGCCAGGCGGTGGCGAGGAGGAGGCCGGCGGCGGTCCAGGCCGAGGCACGGACCCAGTCGAAGCCGCGCCAGGTCCAGAGCATCAGCTCGAGGACGAGGGTGAGGAAGAGGACGAGGGCGGTGAGGCGGACGGCGTCGGGGTCGAGTCCGGTGAGGCGGGCGACGGTGATCGGGATGCTCATGTAGCTCGTGCGCCCTTGGTTTTCGCCGGCCAGGCCGAAGGCCTGCAGCCAGTCCCAGCCGAAGGCGAGGTGGGCGGCGAGGACGACACAGGCCGCGGCGATGAGGCCCCCCGCCAGCAACCGCCCGACCGTGGCGGGGCCCGACCTGCCGCCGCCCACGCCCGGCCATCTTGCTGTGCCGAGCAGGGCGAAGGGGGCGATGAAGGCGGTGGAGGCCTTGATCGCGACGCCCGCAACGAGGGCCGCGCCGCCGCTCGCCTCGCGGGCGCCGAGGATGGCGGCGACGGCGAGCAGGGCGAGCAGCATCGCCAAGCCGTCGTTGTGGGCGCCGCCGACGACGTGGACGAGGACGAGCGGGTTGAGGGCGACGAAGGCGGCGGCGCGCAGGGGGTCGATGCCGCGCCGGGCAGCGAGGTGGGAGACGACCAGGGCGAGGCCGAGGACGGAGAGCGCGGCGGCCGCCTTCAGCGCGGCGATGGCGACCCCTACCGGCAGCCAGGCCAGGGGATAGGTGGCTAGCGTGAACAGCGGGCCGTAGGCGCTGGTCGTTTCGGTCCAGGCGACCTTGGCGAAGGCCGGGTCGGCGGGAGCGGCGAGCGGAGGCTGGACGTAGGGGTCGAGGCCGTGGACGACGCCGAGGCGGGCGTAGTCCAGATAGCTGTAGACGTCGTGGGAGAGCAGGACCGGGGCCAGCGCGAAGCCCGCGACGGCAACGACGATCGCCGCCCAGATAACCCGCCGCCCGAGCGCGGGCGCAACGGCGAGGACCCCGAGGTAAGCCCCGAACCCCACCCACATCAGACCAAAAGCAGCTCCCGGCGAGATGCTCGCTACCCCGCGGTCCCCTTACCGCCGCCGACCGTCGGCGGGGCAGGCGGCAGTGGCGCCGGTTCCTGGCCGGCGCCAGGGGCGTAGGCGTCGGGGTCGTAGGAATCCGGGTTATAGCCACCGACAGCGCCGCTGCCGGGCGGCGGCGTGTCGCTTTCCCCGCTCGAGTCACTTGACTTGCCGCTGCTGTCGCGCGGGGTCGCCTGGGTGAAGTGGCCGTAGTACGGGGCCCAGCTGATCTTCTGCTCGGGTTCTTCGAATTCCTCGCAGGGGACGCCGCCGTTGGAATAGAGGGAGTGCCAGATTTCGGCCGGGAAGGTGCCGCCGAAGACGGTGATCCCGTGCACGCTCGACATCGAGACGTCGTTCGATTCCGGGTAGCCGACCCAGACCGCCGTCGCCAGGTTGGGCTGGTAGCCGGAGAACCAGGCGTCCGTGTATTCGTCGGTGGTCCCGGTCTTGCCGGCCTGGCCGGCGCAGCCGGTGTAGGCGGCGGTGCCGGTCCCTTCGGTGATGTTGTCGTGCAGCAGCCGCGTCACCTCCCAGGCGACCGCTTCGCTGAGCACCCGGACCGGGTCGCCGCCCTGGGGGCGGTCGACCTTGCCGCTGGGGAAGGTCACCTTCTCGATCGCGACCGGGTCGTGGTGGATGCCGCCGGAGGCGAGGGTCGCGTAGGCGTCGGTCAGCTCCAGCGGGGTGACGCCGAGGCGCAACCCGCCGATCCCCTCGGCCGGGATCCCGTCGAGCTGGGTCGTGATCCCCATCGATTTCGCCGTCTGGGCGACGCTCTTGGGGCCGACGTCGAGGTCGAGCTGGGCGAAGACGGTGTTGTCGGAGCTGACCGTCGCCTGCTGCAGGTTGACCGTCCCCTGGTAACCCTCGTCGGCGGTGTGGACCGTCCAGTGCCCCCAGTGGGGCAGGTCGAGGTCGAGCGGTTTCGACGTGTAGTAGGTCGTATAGGGGTCGATCCCCTGCTTGATCGCGGTGGTCAGGACGAACGCCTTGAAGGTCGAGCCGGGCTGCCGGCGCCCCTGGGCGGCGAGGTTGAACTGGGTTTCGGCGTAGTTGGAGCTGGAGACCATCGCCCGGATGTGGCCGTTGCGGGGGTCGATCGAGACCAGCGCCGAGGAGGGGTCGGTCGAGTAGGGGAGGGCGGACCGCATCGCTTCCAGGCCGACTTCCTGCAGGTCGGGGTCGATCGTCGTCCGCACCTCGAGCCCGCCCTGGCGCACGGTGTTGACGCCGTACTCGGAGATCAGCTCGTTCTCGACGTAGTCGAAGAAGTAGGGCTGGCGGTGCTCGAAGTACTCGTCGGAGACGTCGAGGCCGAGGCCCGCCGCCTCCGCCGTCTCCGCCTCCTGGTGGGAGACGTAGCCGAGCTTGTCCATCTTGCGCAGCACCTGGTTGCGGCGCGCTTTCGCCGCTCCCGGCTCGAGGATCGGGTTGTATTCGGAGGGCGCCTGCGGCAGTCCCGCCAGCAGTGCCGCCTGCGGCAGCCTCAGCTTCCAGACGGGACGGTCGAAGTAGATCTTCGAGGCCGCCTGGACCCCGACCGCGGTGCTGCCCTCGATCGTCCCGTAGGAGGCGATGTTGAGGTACTGGCCGAGGATTTCCTTGCGCGAATGCCGCTTCGAGTACTCCATCGCCAGCTTCGCCTCGACGATCTTCCGTTCCAGGTTCTGCTCGGGGTTGGCGATGCAGAGGTTGCGGACCAGCTGCTGGGTGATCGTCGAGCCGCCCTCGACCGCCTTGCCGGCTTCGAGGTCCTTGACCGCGGCGCGGAGGATGCCCTCGGGGTCGACGCCGCCGTGCTGGAAGAAGCGCTGGTCCTCGATCGCCACCGTCGCCAGCTGCACTTGGCGCGGGATCCGCTCGATCGAGACCGGCGTGCGCGCTTCGTCGGAGGCGATCAGGCCGAGCTTGCTGCCGTCGGCGGCGTAGAGGGTCGAGTTGCCGCCCTTCTCGATCGGCTTGCAGGTCGAGAGCGAGGGGGCGTCGGCGGCGACGTCGAGGACCCAGGAGGTGACGGCAATGACGGCGATCGCGATCAGCGCGAAGGCGGCCACCCCCGCGACCAGGAACTTGCTGCCAATCCCCCCACGGCGCCGTTGCCGTCGCCGGTTGCGCTGCGTCATCGAGGGGAGATTACGCCGCTGCGGTGGCCGTCAGGCCTGGGTGTCTTCGGTCGAGTGGTTATGGACGATCCCTTCGACCAAGAGCTGGTTGGGGATCACGAAGTGGCTGCCGTCGCCGGGGTCGATGTAGGTGTAGGAGAGGGTGATGTCGGTGACCCGACCCTCCTTCTCTTCGAAGGTGATGCGGTCGCCGATCCGGAACGGCTGCGAGACCGCGATCTGGACCCCGGCGACGAGGTTGCCGATCGTGTGCTGGGCGGCGAAGCCGACGATCAGGCCGAGCACCGCGGTCGAGGCGAGGATGCCGCCGGCGAGCCGCTTCAGCTCGGTGAACTGGCTCAAGGCGATCATCGCCAGGACGAGCAGGATGACAACGAAGACGAGGCGGCGCAGGAACCTCAGCCGCGTCTTGGTCGAGCGTGAGACCTGTGAAACTGCCGGCGACATGGAGGCCAACCTAGCCGCAGAGGGGGTCGGGCAGCCGTCGGCCCGCTTCCCCTACTCGAACTGGGGCCCGTGGATCGCGCTGCTCGGCGTTGTCCTGGCGCTGGGCACCGGGATCGTGCTCGGGATCCCGGCGGCGATCATCGGCCACAAGGACGACGGCGACCTCACCACCTTCGGCAACGTCGGCGTGCAGCTGGGGACCGCGCTCGGGTTCCTGATGGTGCCGATGGCGCTGGCGGCGCAGCGCGGGGCGGCGACGATGGGGGAGATCTTCGCCCGCCTCGGCGTGCGGCGGTTCAAGCCCTCGGCGCTGAAGTGGATGGCGGCGGCGGTCGGCGCCTACCTGCTGTTCGCGATCCTCTACTCGGCGCTGATCGTCGAACCGAAGCAGGAGGACATCGCCGAGGGCTTCGGGACGATCCCGATCCAGATCCTGCTGATCGTCGTCGCCGCCCCGATCAGCGAGGAGGTCTGCTTCCGCGGGATGCTCTTTGGCGGCCTGCGGGAGCGATTGCCGCGGGTGGCCGCGGCGCTGATCGCCGGAATCGTCTTCGGCGGGCTGCATGCGCTGACCGGGGTGACCGCGGTGCCGCCGCTGATCGTCTTCGGCTTCGTTCTCTCGCTGCTCTACGAGAAGACCGGCTCGGTCGTGCCGGGAATCATCCTGCACATGCTGAACAACTCCGTCGCCCTGCTCGGCCAGTAGCATTTCGCCGGTGAGTCGTCCCGTCGCGCTCCTGCTCGCCCTCGCGGCGCTGCTCGTCCTCCCCGCTTCCGCCGCCGCGGCGGGCGCCGGGTCGAAGGGTGCAGTCACCCAGGTCGTCCCCGATGCGACCGTGAAGATCGAGGTCGGCCACCTCGACAACGGCCGCGCCCAGATCTACGGCAAGGTCCCGGTCTTCGGCACCGTCAAGCCCTACGTGCCCGGTCAGAAGGTCGACGTCACCTTCTTCCTCGACGGCAAGGAGCTGGTCAGCCACAAGCTGGCCGTCGGCAAGGGCAGGGGCGGCGTCGGCAGCTTCCGCACCAGCGTCATCGTCCGTGAGGACGGCAAGTACGCGGTCAGCGCCAGCCACGAGGCGACCGCGGTGCTCGGCGGCGACAGCACGGTCCGCAAGAGCTGGAAGGTCAGCTTCCCGGCGCTGCACCAGGGCCAGTGCGGCGACGTCGTCGTCGGCTTCAAGAAGGCGATTCGCAAGATGGGTTACATCGTCAACAGCGGCGAGTGCTTCGGGGACAAGACCGGCCGCGGCGTCCTCGCCTACCGCAAAGTCAACGATATGGCCCGCAGCACGCGGGCGGGCGCCGGCCTGGTCAAGAGCGTCTTCGGCGGCAAGGGCGCCTACAAGGTGCGCTACCCGAATGCCGGCGAACACGTCGAGGCGCCGCTCTCCAAGCAGGTGCTGGTCTTCACCAAGGGCGACAAGCCGTTTGCGATCTACCCGATCTCCTCCGGCAAGTCCTCGACCCCGACGGTGACCGGCCACTTCGAGTTCATCCGCACCGAACCGGGCTACAACTCGCACGGCATGTACTACTCGTTCTACTTCTACGGCGGCTACGCGGTCCACGGCTACGAATCGGTGCCGGACTACCCCGCCAGCCACGGCTGCCTGCGCACCTTCATCGCCGACCAGCCGGAGATCTTCAACCGCATCCACTTCGGCGAGGACATCTTCGTCTGGTAGCCGATGAGGGTCTTCGTCGCCGGAGCCAGCGGTGCGATCGGGAAGCCCCTGGTGCGGCGGCTCCTCGCCGCCGGGCACGAGGTAACGGGGATGACCCGGCGCGAGGAGCGCGCCGCTGAGATTCGCGCTGCCGGGGCCGAGGCGGTCGTCTGCGACGTCTTCGATGCGGGGGCGCTGGACGCGGCGGTTGCTGCCGCGAAGCCCGAGGCCGTGATCCATGCGCTGACGGCGCTACCACCGAAGTTCGATCCGAAATCGGACTATCTGGCGGCGACCAACCGGGTGCGCTCGGAGGGAACGCGCAATCTGATCGCGGCGGCGCGGGCGGCCGGAGCGCGGCGGATCGTGGCCGAGAGCGTCGCCTTCTTCTACGAGCCGGAGGGCGAGTGGGTGAAGGACGAGGAGGCGCGGCTCTTCGTCGACCCGCCGGGGCGCTTCGCCGCCGCCAGCGAGGCGCTGCGGACGCTCGAGCGGGAGGTGGTGGAGGCCGGGGCCATCGAGGGCGTGGTCCTGCGCTTTGGCTGGTTCTACGGGCCCCGCACCTACTACGACCGCGGCGGCTCGGTCGCCGAGGAAGTACTGAGGCGGCGCTACCCGGTGATCGGCAAGGGCACCGGCATCTTCTCCTTCATCCACATCGATGACGCCGCCACGGCTTTCGTAGCCGCCCTCGACCACGGCGCTCCCGGCCTCTACAACGTCGTCGACGACGAGCCGGCGGCATTGCGCGAGTGGCTGCCGGTCTACGCCGGGGCGCTCGGCGCCAAGCCGCCGCGCAAGGTGCCGGTCTGGCTGGCGCGGCTGCTGGCCGGGGCGGACCTGGCGAGCACGGCGGTTTCGATGCGCGGCGCCGCCAACGCCAAGGCGAAGCGGGAGCTGGGCTGGGAGCCCGCGCACCCGAGCTGGCGCACGGGCTTCGGCGACTCCCTCGCCTAGGATGCCGGCGGTGCCCGACCTCGACGCCGCCAAGCAGACCCTGCTCGCCGAGCTGCGCGAGCACTCGCTGATCCTCGGCGAGGTGACGCTGGCCAGCGGCGCCACCGCCCAGTACTACGTCGACGCGCGGCGGACCCTGATGCGCCCCGGTGGCTTCCGCGCCGCCGGCGAGTTGATCGCGGCGGTTGCCGCGGAGCTCGGGGCGGGTGCCGTCGGCGGCCCGGCGACCGCGGCGATCCCGCCCGCCTGCGCGGCGATCGCGGTGCCCGCCGGGGCCGACCTGGTCGCCTTCTTCGTCCGCGGCGAGCGCAAGGAGCACGGGCTGCAGCGCTGGGTCGAGGGCCCGGTCGAGCCCGGCCTGCGCTGTCTCGTGGTCGAGGACACCGTCACCACCGGCGGTTCCACCGCGACCGCGGTCGGGCGGATCCGCGAGGAGGGTCTGGAGGTGGCCGGCGTCGTCGCCGTCGTCGACCGTCTGGCCGGCGGCGGCGAGCGGATCGAAGCGGCGGCCGAGGCGCCGTACCGCGCCCTCGTCACGATCGACGAGATCTACCCCGAGCGCCCGGACCGCGGCTGAGGCGGGGTCGGTGGAGCCGGACGCAGTCGAGATCCGCGTCGTCGGCTGCCTGGTCGAGAAGCAGCGCACGACCCCGGACGCTTACCCGCTCTCGCTCAACTCGCTGCGGCTGGCCTGCAACCAGTCGACCAACCGCGACCCGGTGGTCGACTACGACGAGGCGACCGTCAGCGAGGCGCTGCGGCGGACCGCATTGCGTGGCTGGACCCGGCTCACCAGTGGCGCCGGCAGCCGCGCCCGCAAGTACCGCCACCTGTTGCCGGAAGCGCTCGGTGTCGACGAAGGAGAGCTGGCGCTGCTGGCGGTGCTGATGCTGCGCGGCTCCCAGACCCCGGGGGAGCTGAAGCAGCGCAGCGAGCGGCTCCACGGCTTTGCCGACCTCGCGGCGGTGCAGGCGACGCTGGATGGCCTGGTCGAGCGGGGATACGTCGTTCGTCACGAGCGCCGTCCGGGGCAGAAGGAGGATCGCTACCAGCAGCTGCTCGGCGGCTTGGGCGAGGACGCCGGTCCGGCCGACTCGGCACCCGCCCCCGACGTGGCGGTGGACGGCGAGCCCGTCGCGAGCGCGAGTGCGGCCGAGGCTGAGGCCGGACCAGACCTCGTCCCGGCCGAGGACCGCCTCACCCGGCTCGAGCGCGAGCTGGCGGAGCTGCGCTCCGAGCTGGCGGGCCTGCGCGACGCGCTCGGCGAGGATCCGGCCTAGCGGCTGAGCGCGACGGTGAGGACCCGGCGACCGCCGGGGATCGCCGTGATCAACTGCGCCTTGAGGCTGCCGCGCTGCCGCAGCAGGGTCCGGGCCCCGGCGCTGAGGGGGATCACGAAGCCGTGACCGCGCTTCCCGGTCAGGTTGAACGCGCGCCGCCCGAGCGAGCGGGTGACGGCGCGGATCCGCGGCGGCGTGCCGCGCCGGTGGGGCAGCGCGATCTTGATCCGGGCGCGCAGCGCCAGCTGGCCGGGGCATTGCGTTCCTTCCGGCCATTCGCAGGCGAGCCAGACCTTGACGCCGGTGGGCGTCGCTTTGACCAGTGAGGCCGTGACCGCGACCGGGACCGACACCGTCCTGCAGCCGAGCAGGCGGTCGGTGCCGCCGCCGGTGTTGAGCGCGTAGAGGCAGATCGGCTGGGCGCCGGACTTGAGGACGGGGAAGGTGAGGTCGAAGCCGTGCCCCGCTCCGGCCGTCCTGTACCGGGCGCCGACGTCGAGGCGGGCCTGGTTGGCGACGGTGCCGAGTTCGTACTGCTCGGCGCCGGTGGCGCCGGCCTGACCGCCGACGCTGGCGCGGATCGCCAGCGTCTGGGTCGGCGCGTTGCGGTCGAACGCCCAGCCCTTCACCCGTACCTGGCCGGGCACCGGCGCCCCCGCCAGCTCGAACTTGCCGATCGGGTCTTCGTCGCCGGTGACCGGGGTGGTGCTGCCGACGGTGCCGCCGTCGACGTAGTTGTTGTCGATGTTGATCGTCACCCCGCCGTAGGTCTCGTCGTGGCCGCCGCGGTACTGGTGGATGCGCTGATGCTGGGTCCAGGCGTTGCTGGGGACGTAGGAGTCGAGGGCGGTCGCCTGCCCGTTCCAGTTGGCGAACCAGAGGTGGTCGGGGAGGTTGTAGCCGCGGCCGACCTGGGTGGCGAGGTCGGCGATCCCGGAGGCGCTGCTGCTGTAGACGCCGGAGACGTAGCCGAGCGTGTGCAGCTGTTCGGTCCAGGCCTCGAGGAAGGCGAGGGTGGCGCCGGTGGCGCTGGCGGTGCGGGAGTAGGACTCCATGTCGAAGTAGATCGGGCTGCCGGCGCCCATCCCGACCAGGCTCGCCTGCGCGACCGCGTCTTCCGCCGCTTCCACCCCCTGCGCGGTCGCCCGGCTGGCGCTGAGCTTGGCGCAACTGCTGCAGCTGCTGGTCGGCGCCTGCAGGCCGACGTAGGTGGGGATCAGGTGCCAGCCCGCGGTGGTCTGAGCGGCGACCCAGGGGGCGGTCAGGTTCGGCTGCGAGCAGCCGCGGTTCTCGCCGCCGATGTAGACCCCGATCGCCCGGTAGGGCGAGTCCTCCCAGGCGGCCATCGAGCGCGAGGAGGGGGCGGTGCAGGCGTCGAAGCCGAGCCCGGTGAAGACCTGGCCGGCGGCCGAGGCGGCGGCGATCCGCCGCGACGGTTCCGGCAGCGCCGAGCGCGAGGCGCGGGCGGCTGCGCGCGGTTCGACCAGGATCGCCCGCCGCTGTCCCAGAACCTCGGCCGGACAGCGCTGCTCCGCCCCCGGTGTGCCCAGATAGACGGCGCGCCGGTCGAGCCGTACGCACATCCTCGGGTGCTCGGCAAGCCGGTACACGGGCCACCCCCGCGGCGCCTCGATGCGCCGCCCGTCGAAGTGGATGGTCTGGTTGGAAGTGGTGCCGGGCCCAAGGACGAGGGCCGAGGCGTCGCGGGGTGCGGGCAGGCCCTGCCAGGCCGCCAAGAGGGCGACGAAGGCGCCGCAGGCAAGCAGCCTGCGGGCGCCGATCGGTTGTAGGCCGCGTCGGCTCATCCGCTGCACTCTCGCTACAACCGGCCTCCCCCCGGGAAAGTTTCACTTTTATGGGTGGGCCCTTGCAGGCTTGGGCGCCTGCCCGAGCACCCTTGTCTCCCGAACGGAGGTGGGATCGACGATCCCTCAACGAAGGTCGAGTCGACCGAAAAGTTCTGTCTACCCATTCGTCCTAGTGGCCCGCGAAATTTAGACAGGACGGCGATCAGCCATCGCCGCATCTCTGCCGATGAGCCAGGAACACCATCTGCCACGCCACCTGAAAGGTCGACTGCCTCGATGCTGCCCACCCGCCACCTGCTTGCCACTGCCCTCGTTGCGATCGCGTCCGCGCTACTCGTCGTCCCGGCGTTTGCGTCGGCCGCCGGCGTGCTCGAAGCGGACGTGCCCTCGCTGGACCTTCCCGAAACCGGAATCCACGACAACGCCCCCCAGCTGAGCGCCAAGATCACCAACAGCGGCGACGAAAACGCGGCGCTCGAAGGCGTCACCGTCGATCTGCCGTTCTTCGTCGACGGCGGCAGCTCCGACTGCGACGACAATCCGGTACTGGAACCGGGGTCTTCCTGCAATCTCGTGGTCCGGTTCAGCCCGACCGAAGCGGGTCCGAAGACGGGCACCGCGATCCTTCAGTACAACGACTCGGTTGCACAGCAGGCCCTGTCGATCCCGCTTTCCGGCACCGGCGCGACCGGCACCATCGTCGCGGCCCCGCCCGTCTTCAACTCACAGCCGTACTACTTCGGAGGCCAGCAGCAAGGGGTCACCGTCTCCAACTCATCCGGCTTCACGGTGATTGCCGAAGGCGCCGGCATCGTCGGCGCCAACGCGGGGAGCTTCAGCATCAACTCCTCGAACTGCAACGGCAACTTCCTCGCGCCGGGCAACAACTGCGGCCTCAGCATCGGTTTCAACCCGGGCGGCCCAGGTACTTATACGGCCCAGCTGCAGATCAGCAACAGCGGCAGCGTCAGCCCCCTCGTCGTGCCACTCGAAGTCACCGTTCTCAACGGGCCGAAAGCGGTGATCACGCCCGACAACCTCGAATTCCCGGCGACCAAGGTGGGTAGTGCGGCGGCGACGCGGCAGGTCGTGATCGGTAACCAGGGCGACTTCCCTCTGCAGATCCAGCAGCTGCTGGTCATCTCGGGAACCCCGCAGACCTTCCCAATCACCAACGACGGCTGCAGCCTGGTCGAAATCGCCCCCGGCGCCGAATGTGAAGTCACCGTCGGCTTCGTGCCGTCCAAGGCCGGTGAACGAAACGCCTCGATCTTCCTGATCACGAACACGCCCGGTCCGGTCACCACCGCCGCCCTCAGCGGGGAAGGCATGCTGGTCCCGGCCGGCTCGGTCGCGCTGACGAGCCAGGCCAAGGTCGGGGTGCCGATCGTCTGCATTCCCAGCGGCTATCGCGACGCCGATCAGCTCTCGTTCAAATGGCGCCGCGGAGCAACCGTGATTCCCGCCGAGACCCAGTCGGTCTACGTGCCGGTAGAGGCCGACGTCGGCGCCACTCTCAGTTGCGAAGCGACCGCCGAAAACGCGGTCGGCACCCAGACTGTCGCCTCGGCGCCGTCACCCCCTGTCGCCGCGGCCGCCTCTGGGCCCCAGGGCCCAGCCGGTGAGACCGGGCCGCAGGGCCCGGCCGGCGCCCCAGGTGGAGCCGGCGCCTCCGGTCCCGCCGGAGCCGTGGGTCCGGCGGGCAAACGGGGCGCCGCGGGCCCCGCGGGCCCCCGCGGTCCGCAGGGAGAACCCGGGACGAGCAAGAAGAACTCGTGTGCTCGGCGCCACCCCCGGGCCGGTAAGCCGTTGCGCAGGTGCATCGGGAAACGCGTCGTTCATCGCGCCGGCTGACCGCTGCGATGCCCCGAGCTGGATTCGAACCAGCGGCCTATCCCTTAGGAGGGGATCGCTCTATCCAGCTGAGCTATCGGGGCGCAAGGCGAATCGTAGATACGACTAGCCGTAGAGGCTCTCGGAGGCGAGCTCCTGGGCTTTGCGGCTCCAGAGTTTCACCTGCATGAAGATCTCGTCGCCGTAGCCCTCGAGGGCGTCGAGGGCGATCAGGGTGAAGCGGTCCTGGGAGATCTCCTCCTGGTCGACGGTCTCCAGCTCCAGTTCGGCGGTGGCGGCGACGGCGCCGCGGACGAGGGGGCGGCCCCAGACGAGGGTGACGGCGCCGGCGCGGCCATTCTCCCCCCGCCAGCGGCCGATCACGTCGTCGTTGAGGTCGATGCGCCAGTCCGGGTTGTCCTCGGCGAGGATGTCGGTGAAGTCGGCCTTGGCCTGGAAGTCGGTGGGGTCGGCGCCGGGGGGCTGCACGTAGGAGACGTGGCCGAACAACTCCAGCTTGCCCTCCTCGCTGGCGCTGTGGGCCGAGCAGGGGACCCAGATGCGACCGCCCCAGGCGCGCTCGGGGAACCAGTCGATCGTCTTCGGCACCGCGGCCCCCTCCGGCAGGTCGCCGATCCCCTCGACCGCCTCGCGGAAGGCGGTCGTCAGCCGTTCGGCGAAGCGCCCGTGCGGAATCCCCTCCTGGGTGGTGTCGGCGATGAAGCGGGGGATCGGTCGCGGGTTGGGGGTCATTCGCAAGGACCCTATGGAAAAGGGGGGAGGGTTTCTCGGGGCAGCGTCCTTGGCTCCGAGTGCGTGCAGCCGTCGGACAGAGAGAAAGAGATGTGGTAATGCCTCGGGTATATACTCGACCGATGGCGAAGGTGATGATCTCGATTCCCGACCCCCTCCTGGAACTGCTCGACGCGGAGGCCGAACGACGCGGAACGTCGCGCAGCGGCCTCTTGCAAGATGCAGCGGGTCGGGAGCTCGGACTGGTGCGCCGGCCCCGCGCGGCGATCCTCGCCGAGCTCGACCAGCTGAGCACCGCTTGGAGCGATCCAACCGATGTCGTCGAGCTTCTCCGCGCCGACCGCCGCCGCGACGGATGAGCTCGGCGCCCTCCGCGGAAGCGAGCGCCTGGGTCGTCGATGCCAGCGTCGCCGCAAAGTGGTTTCGGCCCAGTGAGGATGAGCCGGAAGGTCAGCTGGCGCGGGAGGCGATCGGCGAGCTGGTCATGCGGGTCACCACCCTCACCCTCTACGAGGTCGGCAACCTGCTCACCCGCCACGCCGGCCGCGATGCCGCCGCTGTGCGCGCCTCACTCGACCTCCTGCTGGAGATCTGCGGGGAGCCGCTCGCGCTGCTCCCCGAGGACTACGGCGCCGCGGCTGAGCTGGCGCTGGCTCACGACCTCACCTTCTACGACGCCTCCTATGTGGCGATCGCGAACCGCGTCGGCCGCCGGGTTCTCTCCGCGGACAGCGACCTGCTTGCCCCTGGCCTCGCGGCGTCGCTGGAGACGGCGCTGGAGCGGTAGACGGGCTCAGATGCTCGGCAGCGACTCGCGGAGGTCGGCGGCGGCCTTCTCGGGCGGGTAGATGTTGATGTCGACGCCGGTGCCGAGCTCGAAGCCGGCCTTGATCGTCAGCCGCGGGGCGATGTCGACGTGCCAGCCGAACTGCTCGGCGCCGCGGGGGGCGGTGCGGACCCAGAGGTTCAGCTCCGGGGGGCCGTCGAAGCGGGCGGCGAGGACGCGCATCGCGGTGCGGATCATCGCCGCGCCGGCCGTGTCGTCGGCGAAGCCCGCGGCCTCGCGGCGGGGGATCACCCGCAGCTCGAAAGGGGAGCGGGAGGCCCAGGGGCAGATCAGCGCCGCCTCGTCATCGATCGCGACCAACCGCTCGCCGCGCCGCACCTCCTCGACCAGGATGTCGCCGAGCAGGCCGCTGCCGGCGGTGCGTTCGGCGTAGGCGCCGGCCCGCTCGCGCTCGCGGGCGACGGCCGCCGGCACGAAGGGCAGCGCGTAGAGCTGGGCGTGGGAGTGCTCGAGCGAGGCCCCGGCGCCGCCGCCCTCGTTGACGATCAGCTGCACGTAGGAGGCGTCGGCGTGGGCCCGCATGCGCTTGCGCCAGGTGGCGACCGCGGCAGCGAACTGCTCCTCGCTGAGCTCGACCATCGCGGTCACGTGCTGGGGCGAGTTGATCAGCACCTCGTGGGCCCCGGTTGCGGGCTGCGAGGAGAAGAGGTCCGGTTCGCCGGTCCGCCGCGAGGCCAGCAGCGGGTCGCCGCCGCTGGCGAAGGCCCCCGCTTCGGCCCCGGTCGCGCCCGCGCTGGGCGCGGCTTCCCCACCCAGGGCCGGGTAGAGGTTCGGAACCACCCTGGTCTTCCAGCCGGGCGTGTCGGCGGCGCCGCCGCCCGGCCGCAGCGCGTACAACTCCGGCGGCGTGCGGTCCTCGTGGCCTTCGCAGAAGGGGCAGTTCTCGGGTCCCTTCGGCTCGCTCGCTCGCGCCGAGAAGTTGTCCGGGCGCGCGGCCCGGCCGGGGGCGAGGATCGTCCTCAGCCCACTCAGCTGGTCGATGCGTATCTCGGGAGAGCTCAGGAGCGCGAGGGGGGAAGGTCGCCGGGGTCGGGCTCGTCCACCGGTGGCGCTGGCGGCGGCGGGGTCGGCGGCTGCGCCGGCCGCGGCGTGCCTTTGGCGCGCTCCGCCGAGCCCTTGCCGATGAACGGCTCGAGCACGTCCATCGGCAGCGGGAAGACCACGGTGGTGTTCTGGTTGCTGCCGATTTCCAGCAGCGTCTGCAGGTAGCGCAGCTGTAGCGAGGCCGGGTTGGTGCTGATGATGTCGGCGGCGTCGGTGAGCTTCTGGGCGGCCTGGAACTCGCCCTCGGAGTTGATGATCTTCGCCCGCCGCTCGCGCTCGGCCTCGGCCTGGCGCGCCATCGCCCGCTGCATCTGCTCGGGGATCTCGACGTCCTTGATCTCGACCGCGGTCACCTTCACGCCCCAGGGCTCGGTCGACTCGTCGATGATCTTCTGCAGCTCTTCGTTGAGCCGCTCGCGGTCGGCCAGCAGCTGGTCCAGCTCGGCCTTGCCGAGCACGGAGCGCAATGCCGTCTGCGAGATCTGCGAGGTGGCGAGGAGGAAGTTCTCGACCTCGACCACCGCCCGGTTGGGGTCGACGACGCGGAAGTAGGCGACCGCGTTGACGCGACAGGGAACGTTGTCGCGGGTGATCACCTCCTGCGGCGGGATGTTCAGCGTCACCGTTCGCAGGTCGACCTTGACCATGCGGTCGACCAGCGGGATCAGCAGGATCAGGCCCGGGCCCTTCTGGGCGATCAGGCGGCCGAGGCGGAAGATGACCCCGCGCTCGTACTCGCGCAGGATCCGGACCGAGGTGCCGACCGCGATCAGCGCGAAGAAGAGGAGGACGACGATGACTCCGAGCGCTACATCCATCAGCTGGCTCCTTCTCTGCTCGTCTCCGCGGTCGGCGGCTGCGGGCGAACCACCAGCGTCAGCCCGTCGACCGCCTCGACCGTGACTCTATCTCCCGACCTCGCCGGGATGGACGGGTCGGCCAGGCGGGCGCTCCAAAGCGTGCCCTCGAGCCAGACCCGGCCCGCCGGGTCGATCGCCGTGCGCGCCTCGGCGGCGGCCCCGACCAGCTCCTCGCTGCCGGTCCGTACCGGCTGGTCGCGGTGGGCGGCGATCACCTTGCGGGTGATGAAGAAGAAGCTGGCCCCGGAGAGCAGGCCGAGGGTGATCAGCGCCGGCCCGATCACGTCGGCGCCGTCGCTGTTGGAGTCGAGCGCGACGATCCCGCCGGCCACCAGCCCCGCGGCCCCGACCGCCGCCAGCACGCCGCCGGTCGGCAGCAGCAGCTCGGCGAGCAGCAATGCGAAACCGACGAGGGCGATGACGACGAAGGCTTCCATCGCCCCGATTATCCGCTTTCCAGCGCGTAGCGGCGCACGTCGTCTTCGAGTTCGGAGTCGTGCGTGTAGGGACCCTGCTTGAGATTGACGAGCTCGCCGGCGCGGTCGTAGAAGGCGGTGTCGGGGAGCCCGCCGAGGCCGCCGAGCGACTGGATCAGGCCCTTGCCGGGATCGGTGTAGCTGGGATATGGAACGGGCGCTTCGGCGAGGAATTCTTCGGCGTTGCTGTCCGCGTCCTGGGAGTTGACGCCGAGGAAGGCGACGCGTTTGCCGTAGCGGGCGGAGAGCTTCTGCAGGGTCGGGAACTCGAAGCGACAGGGACCGCACCAGGAGGCCCAGATGTTGACCACGACGGGGTAGCCGCGCAGCGCTTCGATCCGCTTCTCGTAGGCGCCGGTCCCACCCGGCAGCAGCTGGTTGGCCTGGCGGTGCAGGGCGGTGAGCGGCGGCGGCGACCCGGCCAGGGCGCGCTCGTAGTCGGGGTGCTTGCCGTTGAGGTCGCTGTTCTCGGAGGCCCCGCAGCCGACCGCGGCGAGAGCAAGTGCCGTGAGCACGAGCAGCCCCACAACCAGTGTCGTTCCCTTCCGCATCCGATCCGTGATTACAATACGTACGTTCGGTTCGCCGTATGCGAGCCGCTGAGATCTCCGGGAGAAGGGGTGTACCGACTTCCGGCAGCCCTCGTTCACTTTGCTCCCGGCCGGCAGTCTCGTGCCCGGCCTGGGCAGAAACGCAGAAGCCTTCTATGGCCAAGACCAGCGACGTTGCCGCGATAGCGGCAGTTCCCTCAAGCGCCGACATCGAGCGCGCGGCGGAGTTTGCCCGCGAGCCGTTCCTCCTGGACGGCGAGGGTCCCGAGGCGCTGGCGCCCGGCACGGCCCGCCGCCGCGCCCTCGAGGCAGCACTGAGCGAGCTCGACGCCGGGGCCGAGAACCCGTCGATCGAGTGGCGCCGCGACTTCTCGCTGCTGCTCGGGCTGGAGCGCTTCCTCGCCGACGAACCGCCGAAGCTGCGCGACGGAGCGGAACTGAACCCGCACCAGGTCGATGCCCTCTCCGGCACCCTGGCCGAGCTGATGGCCCAGCAGCAGACGATCACCGACGACGAGCGCCGCAACGGCGACCTGCCGGAGCTGGAGTCCGAGGTCGACGTCGAGATCGAGGCCGAGACCGAGGCGGATGAAGCCGAGGCGGAGGAGCCCGATGCGAGCGCCGGCAACGGCGCCGCGCCGGACGCCGAGATCGACGCGGACGATGAGGACGACGAAGACGAAGACGAGGACGGCGAGGAGGAGGAACTCGAGGAGGAGGACGAGGAGCTCGCTCCCGACGAGGAGCCGCAGGATTGGGAGGAAGCGCCGGCCGACGAGGACGAGGAGGTGGTCGAGGAGGCCCCCGAGGACCCCGGCGCCGCCCGCCGCTTCTGGTTCGAGCACGCGACCGGCGCCGGCAAGACGGTCGCCGCGGTCGGCTTCATCGAGGCGACCAAGACCGGCGGCGTCCTCATCCTCACCCACCGCCGCAACCTCGTCGACCAGTTCATCGGCGAGATCTCCGACCGCGGCTACAAGGAGCGCTTGCGACCGCCGCTGATGGACGGCCGCGACGACCCCGACGGCCCGGTCACGGTCGAGACCTACCAGTGGTTCGTCCGCAACCACAAGAAAGTCTCCGACGCCTACTCGATCGTGATCTGCGACGAGGCGCACACCGCGCTCGGCGAGAAAACCAGCGCTTGCATCCGCGCCTGGGACGGCCCCGTCTTCATCGGGATGACCGCGACCGGGGCGCTGATCGCCCGCCACGTCGCCGACCTCTTCCCGACCCAGACCTCGCGCTTCGACCTCGCCCAGGCGGCCCGCCGCGGCGTCATCTCGCCGCTGCGTTGCCTGCGGATCCCGCCCGGCCCGGGGGTGCGGACGATCGCCAAGGTGCCACTGCGCAAAGGCGAGGTCGACCAGGACTTCGACCAGGAGGAGCTGGCGGCGCTGCTCGACCAGGAGCCGTTCAACGTCGCCATCGCCGACCTCTACCGCTCGCGCTTCCGCAAAGTTCCCGGCGTCCTTTACACCGCCGGTGTCCAGCACGCCAAGAACGTCGCCAAAGCTTTCCGTGCCGCCGGGATCAACGCCCAAGCCGTCTCCGGCGAGACGCCGAAGCGCGAACTGGCCGAGATCCTCGCCGGCTTCGAGCGCGGCGAGGTCGACGTGCTCTGCAACGCGATGCTGCTGGCCGAGGGCTGGAACTCGCCCCGGGCGACGATCTGCATGCACCTGGCGCCGACCGCCTCGCGGCGCATCTACCAGCAGCGGGTCGGCCGCGTCACCCGGCGGGCGCCGGGCAAGGAGGCGGGCCTGGTCATCGACTTCGTCCACCCCGCGACCACCCACAGCGAGACGATCATCACCCTGCACAGTCTGCTCGACCGCGACGTCTACCGCGGCGGCGCGATCGTCGTCGGGCCGGTGCGCCGCGGGCGCGGGCGCAAGGTCCGGGTCGAGCGCCGGATCGTGCCGGTCTCCGACATCGAGGAGAAACGGATGGAGGTGCTCGAACGGGAGATCTGGCGGATCGCGGTCGAGAACCTCGACTACCCGGAGCAGCACGCCTGGGCGGCGCTGGCCGGGGCTCGGGTCAACACCCAGGGTTGGCGCCGGGCGCGGGCGATGCTGCAGAACGACACCACCAAAGAGCTGCGCCGCCGCTTCCTGCTGACCTGCGTGCAGCGCAACCGCAACGCCCAGCTGCGACTGAAAGCGCTGGGGGAGATCGCCGACCTCGGCGACCCCGAGGCCTTCGACGACGCGATCGACATCGTCGGCACCTGGAGCCGCGAGGACAAACGGGCCGGGACGAAGACGCTGCTGCAGGCGCTGGTCGACAAACGCATCGGCCGCCGCGACCAGGCGCAGGCGTGGGTCTGGCGGCTGTCCACCTACACCCGCGAACTGCACGAGGAGTACGCGGTCCAGCGCTGGCCGGAGACCAAGCGGCTGCTGGGGCTGCTGGTCAACTCCTCCGGCCGGGCGCACGGGCGCAACGCGCGCCGGCTGGTCCACGCCTCCCGCAAACAGGACCGCCGCCTCGCGGTCTCGCTGCTGGCGGCCTCGGTCGCGCACACGCCGGAGGGCGAGGAGGTCCTGCGCGGGGCGCGGATGCGGATGGCGCGGAAACCGTCGGCTGTCGCCCGCGAGCTGCTGCGCAACTTCCCCAAAGGCGGCAAGCGCCGGCGCAAGAAACGCAACAAGCGCAAGGGCGGCGGCGCTCCGAACGGTGAGACGCCCCGCAACGGGGCGCAGGGCGCCGAGGCCAAGTCCGGCAGCGGTGCCAGGGAGCGAACGGATGCTCCCGAGCCCGGGGTCACGGAGGACGCGGCGAAGACCGAGAACGGCAAACCCAAACGCCGCCGCAAAAGCCGCAGCCGCAAAGCGAAACGCCCCGAGGGCGACTCAGAGGCGCAGATGGACCTCGCCGGCCCCGAGGGCGACGCGGTCGCCGTCGGCGGTGCGGACGAGTAGGTAGCCGCGGTCGTCGACTCCGTCGGCGACTCCCGATCCTCCATCCCAGGAGATCTTCCGCCCGCGCAGCGCGTCGCGGTTGCGCCAGCTAGCCAGCACCGACTTGGGCTCTACGTCGACCCAGCGGTCCAGCTGGCGACTCAGAACTTCGGTTGCCAGGAGGAGGGTTGGGGGAGGACCCGCCGGAGCCTCCCCGCTGTTGCTCCGCCGGGTCCTCCCCCGACCCTCCTCGCTCGACTCGAAAAGGGAGATTGCTTTGTCACGGAGGTCGGGAGGGAACTCCTCGGGAGCGATCGTGAGGTTCAGGCCTACTCCGATCACGGCCCAGCCGTCTTGGGGGCGGGCCTCGATTAGGACCCCGGAGAGCTTGCGTTGGTCGAGCCAGATGTCGTTCGGCCACTTGACCTGGCACTCGATGCCGGGGCGCAGCTGCTCGGCGGCGGCGCAGACGGCCAGTGGGGCGGCGAGGGGGAGCATCAGGTGGCGCTCGTCGAGGGGGCGGACGATGGCGGAGTAGAGGAGGGCCTTGTTCGGGGGGGCGGTCCAGACGCGGCCCTGGCGGCCGCGGCCGGCGGTCTGCTCGGCGGCGGTGACGACGGTCCCGTGCGGGGCGCCCTCGGCAGCCAGCTCACGAGCGCGCGTGTTGGTCGAGTCGAGCCGCTCGTGGTGCTCGTGCGGCTCGCCGAAGTTCATGGATCGGAGGTGCGGCAGACCTTTGGGTCGAATAGCGGACCAAAGGACTGCCGCACGCTGGGAGTCACTTCGCGGCGTCGTCCAGCAGGGCTTGGACCAGGCCATCGACGTCGTGGCGTGCGGCTTCGACGTCGACGCTGAGGCCGGCGGCGCGGGCGGTGTCGCTGGTGACGGGGCCGATCGAGACGATGCGGGCGTTGGCGGGGAAGCGATCGCCGAGCGCCGTGGTCAGGTTGGTCACGGTCGAGGAGGAGGTGAAGGTGACGTAGTCGGCGGACTGGGCCGCCTCGATCGCCTCCGCGCCGGGCTGCTCGCGTACGGTCTCGTAGAGGGCGACGACGTCGACCTCCGCGCCGCGCTCGCGCAAGGCGTCGGGGAGGACGTCGCGGGCCTCCGCGGCGCGGGCGATGAGCACGCGGGCGCCCTTGACGTCGACGTCGGCGAGGGCCTCGACCATTGCCTCGGCGACGAAGCGCTCGGGGACGACGTCGGCCAGCACCCCGCGCGCGGCCAGCGCCCGCGCCGTTCCCGGCCCGATCGCGGCCACGGTCGCGCCGGCCAGCGCCCGCGCGTCGAGCCCCGCCTTGGCGATCGCCTCGAAAAGCAGGCGGACGCCGTTGGGGCTGGTCAGGCAGATCAGCTCGTAGACGCCGACCGCTGCCGCCGCCTCCTTGACCTCGGCCGCCTCGATCCGCGGCTCGATCCGGATCGCCGGCAGCTCGACCGCCTCGGCGCCGAGGTCGCGCAGGGTCGCGGCGAGGCCGCTGGCCTGGGCGCGGGCGCGGGTGACGACGATGCGGCGCCCGTGCAGGGGACGGCGCTCAAGCCAGGCGAGCTCCTCGCGCCGGGCGGCGACCGCCCCGACCACGATCAGCGCCGGGGCGCCGATCCGCTCCCGTGCGACCGCCTCGGCGACCGTCCCCAGGGTCGCGCTGACGGTGCGCTGCGCGGGCCAGGTGCCGCGTTCGATCGCCGCCGCCGGCTCTTCCGGGTCGCGACCGCCCGCGATCAGCGCCGCGACGTTCTCGGCCAGCCGTTTCACGCCCATATAGAAGACGAGGGTGCCGGGGAAGCGGGCGAGCGCGCCCCAGTCGATCGCCGACTCCGCCTTCTCGGGGTCCTCGTGGCCGGTGACGAAGGCGACCGCGGAGGCGTCGTCGCGGTGGGTGACCGGGATCCCCGCGTAGGCGGTGGCGGCGACGCCGGCGGTGACCCCGGGGACGACCTCGAACTCGACGCCCGCCGCGCGCAGCGCTTCGCCCTCCTCGCCGCCGCGGCCGAAGACGAAGGGGTCGCCGCCCTTGAGCCGGACCACGCTCTTGCCGGCCCGGGCCGCCTCGATCAAGCGCTCGCCGATCTCCTCCTGCGGCACCGAGGGCACGCCGGGCTGCTTGCCGACGTAGACCAGCTCGGCGTCCTCGCGGGCGCCGTCCAGCGCTCCCGGCGGGATCAGGCGATCGTGGAAGATCGCGTCGGCGGTGGCGATCAGCGCCAGCGAGCGCGCCGTCATCAGCCCCGGGTCGCCCGGGCCGGCCCCGACCAGATAGACGACGCGGCCGCGGGCGCTCACGCCATCGCCCCGGCCCGGTCGAGCAGGTCGCGGGCGCCGGCGCCGAGCAGGCGCTCGGCAAGGCGGGCGCCGGCGACGGCGGGCTCGTCGGCGTCGGCCTCGATTCGGTCGCGCAGCCACTCGCTGCCGTCGGGGAGGCCGACGAAGGCATCGATCTCCAGCTGCGTGCCGGCGACGCGGGCGAAGACGCCGACCGGGGTCGTGCAGCTGGCGTCGAGCAGGCGCACGGCGGCGCGCTCGGCGGTCAGCTCGCGGGCGGCGTCGAGGTCGAAGACCGCGCCGACCGTCGCTGCCGTCTCCTCGTCGTCGGCCCGGACCTGCAGCACCAGCGTCCCCTGACCGGGCGCCGGGACCATCGCCGCCACCGGGATCGCGAAGCCGATCTCCGCCGCACGGCCGAGCCGGCGCAGGCCGGCGGCGGCGAGGACGATCGCGTCGAGTTCGCCCTCGGCCAGCTTGCGCAGCCGGGTGTCGACGTTGCCGTGCAGCTCCTCGACCCGGAGGTCGGGACGGGCGGCGAGCAGTTGCGCGCGGCGGCGCAGGCTGGCGGTGCCGACCAGGGCGCCCTCAGGCGCATCCTCGAGCGAGCTGCCGGCGCCGATCCAGACGTCGGCTGGATCCTCGCGCGGCGGCACGCCGCCGATCTCCAGCCCCGGGTCCATCTCCCCCGGCAGGTCCTTGGCGGAGTGGACGCCGACCTCGGCCTCGCCCGCCAGCAGCGCCCGCTCGACCCCGCGCACGAAGCGCGACTTGTCGCCGGGCTCGCCGTCGGAGGAGGCCTCGACCAGCTCCGCCCCGCCGAGCAGTTCCGCGACCTGGCCGGCCTGGGTCAGCGCCAGCTTGCTACCGCGGGTGGCGATGCGCAGCGTCAAGCACGACCTCAGCCTTTTTTGCGCCGCAGCTCGGTGACGCTGGCGCCGGCTTCGGCCTCCGGCTCGGTCTCGACGTCGAGGCCGAACAGCTCGCGCAAGGCGCTGATGAAGAAGTAGGACTCGCCGGAGCAGGCTGAGCGGCGGATCCGCAGGGTCGGGTCGTGCAGGAGGCGGGAGGCAATCGCGCCCGCCAGCTTCTCCACCCGCTCGCGGTCGGCGTCGGAGAGGCTCTCCCAGCGACCCTCGTTCTCGGCCAGCACCCGCCGCACGACCTCGTCGCCGTGCTCGCGCAATGCGCTGATCGTCGGCACCACCTCCTGCAGTCCGAGCCAGCGCTCGAAGCGGTCCAGCTCGGCCTCGATGATCTGCTCCGCCCGCCGCGCCTCGACCTCGCGGCCGCTGGTGTTGCGTTCGACGATCTGCTGGACGTCGTCGATGTCGTGGACGCTGACGCCGGCGATCTCGCGGCAGGCGGGCTCGATGTCGCGCGGCACGGCGATGTCGATCGCCAGCAGTGGGCGGTCGGGCCGCTGCTGCATCACCTGCTCGAGCCCGTCGCGCTCGACGATGTGGTGGGGCGAGTTGGTCGCGGTGACGACGATGTCGGCCTCGGCCAGCTGCTCGGGCAGCTCCTCGAAGCGGACGGCGCCGCCGCCGAAGCGCTGGGCGAGACCGATCGCGCGGTCGTAGTGGCGGTTGGCGACGAAGACGGTGCGGACGCCGCGCGCGACCAAGGCGCGGGCGACCAGCTCGGCGGTCTCGCCGGCACCGACGACGAGCACGCGGCGCTCGGAGAGGTCGCCGAGCGCGCGCCGCGCCAGCTCGACCGCGACCGAGGGGATCGAGACGCCCTTCTCGCTGATCCCGGTCTCCTCGCGGGCACGGCCGCCGGCGCTGAGGGCGCCGCGGAAGAGCCGGTTGAGGATCGGCCCGGTGGCACCCTCGACCATCGACAGCTCGTAAGCCCGTTTGACCTGGCCCTGGATCTCGGCCTCGCCGAGGATCATCGAGTCGAGGCCGGCAGTCACCCGCAGCAGGTGATGCGCGGCCTCGGTCGCGCGCAGCGAGTAGAGGTGGCCGAGCAGCTCGGTCGGGCGGATGTCCGCCTGGCGGGTGAGGACGCCGAGCGCCGTCGACTCGGCCTCGACCGGGTCGGAGACGATCAGGTAGAGCTCGGTGCGGTTGCAGGTCGAGATTGCCGCCGCCTCGTGGATGCCGTTGGCGGCGGTCAGCTCGCGCAACGCCCCGACGGCGCGGCCCTCGGTCAGCGAGAGGCGCTCGCGCAGGTCGAGCGGCGCGGTCTTATGGGAGACGCCCAGCGCCAGCAGCTCAGACATCCGTCGTCACCCCCTCGCGCTGCTCCTCCTGCTTGCGCTGCTCGGCGAAGCCCGCCAATTCGCGCAGCTCGCTCTCGATCCGCTGCAGTTTCGCCGCCATGATCGCGACGTAAACGACGATCAGGACGAGGAAGACGATGTAGGCGCCGGCGACGTACTTGCCGGCCTCGTCGAGCGGCAGCGCCGGGGCGCCGAGCGGGAGCAGGGAGGCAAGCGTCGACATCAGCTCACCTCCGGGGCGATCCGCGAGGCGGCGCCCGGGGCCGGCGCGTCGAGGGCGCGGCGCAGCCGCTTGACCTGGCCGGAGGCGCTCTTCGCGGTCAGCTCGAACTTGACCAGGGTCACCCAGAGCAGCGCGATCGCCGCCAGGCAGCAGAGGAAGACCAGCATCATCTCGCCGGGCAGGCCGCCGTTGGCGGTGCCGAAGGTGCGCGGATGGACCAGGCTCTGGGCCATCCGCACCGCCATGAAGTTGAGCGGGACGAAGGCGCCGGCGGTGATCGCGAAGACGGAGGCATAGCGGGCCTGGCGCTCGGGGTCCTCGATCGCGTAGCGGAAGGGGTAGTAGGTCGCGTACATGAGGAAGACGATCAGGAAGCTGACCAGGGTCGGCTCGTCCCAGACCCACCAGTGGCCCCAGGACGCCTTGGCCCAGATCGCCCCGGTGATGAGGACGGCGACGCCGAAGATCACCGACATGTGGATCGCCACGTACGAATACGCGTCCCACTTGCGGTTGTTCGTGCGCAGGTGGGCGATCGCGAAGACGCCGCCGACGACGAAGCCGACAAGCGCCACGATCGCCATCGGCACGTGCAGGTAGAAGATCTTCTGGATGAAGCCCTGGTCGGCATCGAGCGGGGCGTAGAAGAAGACCAGCGAAAACGACAGGGCGATCATCGCCACGGTGGCGATCGAGAGGGGTCTCAGTCCTTTGCCGTACATGCGTCGCGGGGGCGAGGGGGCCTGCCCGGCCCGGTCAGTCCTCGAGGAGGAAGTCGAACACCGCATAGCCGACCAGGCCGAAGATCAGATCGTATAGGCCGAGCACCATCAGCCAGGTGCCGAAGCGGTGGTAACCGGGACCGCCCAGGGCCAGCAGCGGCTCGGTGGCGCCGGTGGCGGCGATCATCAGCGGCACGATCAACGGCAGCAGGACCAGCGGCACCAGCAGGTCGCGGGCGCGTGAGTTGACCGCCATCGAGGAGATCAGGGTGCCGGTGACGGCGAGGCCGAGGTCGGCCAGCAGCAGGACCAGCACCAGGGGGGCGAGGCCGCCGAGGTCCTGGAGGAAGAAGAGGGCGAAGATCGGCACCGCGATCGCCTCCAATGCCAGCAGGTAGATCGCCAGCGCCGCCGCCTTGGCGGCGAAGAGGACGCTGCGGTCGATCGGGGCCAGCCGGATCGCGTCGAAGCCTCCCTCCTCGCGCTCGGCGACGAAGAGGCGGTTGATGCCGAGCACGGCGGCGAACAGCAGCGTCGCCCAGAGCACGCCGGCGGCGAGGCTGCCGGAGAGGCTGGTGCGGTCGAGCCCGAAGCGGAAGATGACGAAGGTGGTGACCGAGAACAGCGCCATCGCCGGCAGCGACTGCAACGTGCGCAGCTCCGAGCGCAGGTCCTTGCCGAGGATCGCCGCGAAGGCGGCGCGGGAGGGGGTCATCGGGGCGCCTCCGCGACGCGGCGATCACTCACGAGACCGCCGCCGCCTCGCCGATCCCCAGCCGCAGTACCTGGTCCGCCTCGGGCAGGTGGCGCTCGGGGTCATGGGTGACGACGACGCGGCTGCCGCGGCCGGGCCCGATCAGCCCCCGCGCCAGCTCCCGTCCCTCGGCGTCGAGGTTGGAGTCCGGCTCGTCGAGCAGCAGCAGCTCCGGTTCGTGCAGGACGCAGCGGCAGATCGCCAGCCGCTGCCGCATCCCGGCCGAGAGCTCGGCCACGCGCTCGTCGGCGCGCCGCTCGATCCCGGCGGCGGCGAGCACGGCGGCGATCCGGGCCTCCGCCTCGGCCTCGGCGACGCCGTGCAGCTTGGCGTGGAAGCGCAGGTTCTCGCGGCCGCTGAGGTCGCGGTAGAGCAAGGGCTCGTGGCCGAGGTAGCCGATCCGCCCGCGCAGCTTCCAGGCCTCGTCGGGCAGCGCGCAGCCCAGCACCGTCGCCTCGCCGCCGCTGGGGCGCAGCAGCGTCGCCAGGATCCGCAGCAGCGTCGTCTTGCCGGCCCCGTTCGGCCCCAGCACGACCAGGGACTCGCCGGCGGCGAGGGTCAGGCCGACGCCGTCGAGCGCGGTCCGTTCGCCGTAGTCGCGGCGCAACCCGGCGAGGTGGATCGCCGCGGCGCCGGTGTTCTGCTCGTCGGGCATGCCGCGGGGGATTGTGAACCGTCTAGGCTGCCGCGGCACATTTCGGCTGAGGGACGCATATGTCGTCTCCCGACAAGGAGGACTGGATGAAGAAGCGGAATTCGTTGGTGGCGCTGGCGGCGGTTGGCGCGACGCTGGCACTGGGCGTGCCGGCTGCGACCTCGGCCGGCTCGGGAGTGAAGACGACGGTGACGCTCGGCGCCGCCGGCTATCAGGGCAAGGTCAGCTCTACCGACCCCAGCTGCGTCGGCGAACGGACCGTCGTTCTCAAGCAGAAGGGCAACGGCGTCCTCAGCCGGGTCCAGTCGAAATCGAACGGCAACTGGAAGGCCGACCTCGACGAGCTCAACGAAAACATCAAGATCCCGGCGATGGTCTACGCCGAAGTAAAGGCCGCGAGCCCGCCGGGACCGACCGCGACCTGCCTCGCCGCGACCTCGAAGACGGTCGAAATCGCCGGCGGCTGATCCGCCTGGGGCGGGTTTCTCTCGGATAGCGAGAGGAACTCGCCCCAACCTGGTCAGCGCCGCTTCTTCAGCGTGCGCTGGCCGATCTTCAGCAGCGGGCCCATGCCCTCGCGCAATGCCCGGGTGCGGGTCTCGCCTTTGCCGTAGAGGATCCGCGCCGAGGCCTGCACCGCTTCGCCGAGGGTGCGGTCGTAGGGGTGCCACCAGAAGTCGCGGGTCAGCCCCGGCTCCCAGGCGTTCATCTTGATGTTGACGCACTCGTAGAAGCCGAATTTGGAGTGCGAGCGGCCGAGGCCGGAGTCCTTGACCCCGCCCCAGGCGCACTGGCAGGCACCGTGGCTGAAGGAGTGGTCGTTGATCCACACCATCCCCGACTCGATCCGCCGGGCGATCCGCTCGCCCTTCTGGCGGTCCTTGGTCCAGACCGAGGCGCCGAGGCCGAACTCGGAGTCGTTGGCGAGGTCGATCGCCTCCTGCTCGGAGTCGACGACGACGATCGGCAGCACCGGGCCGAAGACCTCCTCGCGCATGATCCGGGTCTCGTGGGTGATGCCGGTGAGCACGGTCGGGGCGACGAACTTGCCCGGTAGGCCGGCGACCTCGACGGGCCCGCCGCAGTGCTTGGTGGCGCCGGTCGCGACCGCGTCCTCGATCAGCTCGACGACGATCTCGTACTGGCCGTCGGAGGTCATCGGGCCGATCTCGGTCTCCCACTCGAGCGGGTCGCCGAGCCGCAGCTTCTGCGTCTCGCGGACGACGCCCTCGATGAAGCGGTCGGCAACCTCTCGGACGACGTAGACGCGCTCGATCCCCGAGCAGGTCTGGCCGGCGTTGGCGAAGCCACCCCAGACGGCGCCGGAGATGGCGTTGTCGAGGTCGGCGTCGGCGCAGACGATCATCGGGTCCTTGCCGCCGAGCTCCAGGACCGAGCCCTTGAGCTTGGCGGCGCAGACCTCGCCGACCGTGCGCCCGACCTCGACCGAGCCGGTGAAGAAGACCTTGCCGACGCTCGATTTGGCCAGCGCGTCGCCGACCCGGCCGCCGCCGTGGACGACCCGGACCAGGCCCTCGGGGAACCCGGCCTTCTCGAAGACCTGGGCGATCCGCTCGCCCAGCAGCGGGGTCAGGCTGGCCGGCTTGAGGACGACGCCGTTGCCCGCCATCAGCGCGATCGCGACCTCGCCGAAGGGGATCGACCAGGGGTAGTTCCAGGGGGCGATGATGCCGACGACGCCGATCGGCTCGTAGGAAAAGTGGCCGCTCTTGGAGAGCGTGAAGGCCTGGGTCATCCGCACCTTCTCGTCGGCGAGGATCTTCGGGCCGGCCTTGGCGCACCAGTGCAGCGCGTCGACGGTCGGCAGCAGCTCCATCGTGTACGACTCGGCGCGGGGCTTGCCCTGCTCGCGGGTCAGCAGCTCGGCGACCTCGTCGATGTCGTCCAGCAGCGCGTCGGCGGCACGGCGCATGTAGGCGGCGCGCGTCTTCAGCGGCAGCTCGCCCCAGGCGGGCTGGATGCGGGCGACGTCGTCGACCACGGCCTGGACTTCGTCCGGGGTAATCGTCGGCACCGAGCCGACCAGCTCACCGGTCGCCGGGTTGAACGACTCGAGGGTCGCGGTGGACAGGACAGCTGGTTGCGCCTCGGTAGTAGCCATTTGACGATTCTAAAGCGGTCTGTGCGAGAGGGCCATGGGGGAGGGGTCGGCGGAGCAACAGCGGGAGGCTCCGGCGACCCCTCCCCCATGGCCCTCATACTCAGCGTTAGTGGACGGTCAGTTGTTCGACACCGGGGGGGAAGCGCAGGCCACGTCTGGTCGCGGAGCTGGTGAGCGACTGCCCGCCGATGCTCCCCTCGCCGTCCGGATGCGGCCGCGGTCGTTGGACGAGCTGGTCGGGCAGGAGCACGTGATCGGCCCGGGGTCGGCGCTGCGGCAGGCGATCGAAAGCGGCAAGCC
Organism: uncultured Solirubrobacterales bacterium; assembly: GCA_963735255.1. Taxonomy (GTDB): domain Bacteria; phylum Actinomycetota; class Thermoleophilia; order Solirubrobacterales; family 70-9; genus VAYN01. Next base: position 83,135 of record CAVTKC010000004.1, read on the forward strand.
GCACAGCGCAATCCTCTACGGGCCACCGGGGGCGGGGAAGACGACGCTGGCGCGGATCGCCGCCGCCGGGGCGGAGGGTGCCTTCGAGGAAGAGTCGGCGGTCAACGCCGGCAAAGCCGAGATCCGCGGCGTGATCGAGCGGGCGCGGGAGCGCCGCCGTGGCTCGGGGCGCCCGACGATCCTCTTCCTCGACGAGATCCACCGCTTCAACAAGGCCCAGCAGGACGCGCTGCTGCCGGCGGTCGAGGAGGGGCTGCTGACCCTGATCGGCGCCACCACCGAGAACCCCTATTTCGAGGTCAACTCGGCGTTGCTCTCGCGCTCGCAGGTGTACGAGCTGCAGCCGCTGGAGCCGGCGCAGGTCGAGGAGCTGTTGCGGCGGGCATTGGCCGACCCCGAGCGCGGCCTGGCCGAACCGCCGCCGGTCGCCGACGAGGCATTGGCGATGCTGGCCGAGCGCAGTGGCGGCGATGCCCGGGTCGCGCTCTCGGCCCTGGAGCGGGCGGCCGAGCGGGCCCAGGGCAAGCCGGTCGACGTCGCCGCGATCGAGGACGCGTTGCAGCGCAAGGCGATCGACTACGACCGCCAGGGGGACCGCCACTACGACTTCGTCTCGGCCTGGATCAAGGCGACCCGCGGCTCCGACGTCGATGCCTCCCTCTACTACCTGGCGGTGATGCTGGAGGGCGGCGAGGACCCGCGCTTCATCGCCCGCCGCATGGTCATCCTCGCCTCCGAGGACATCGGCAACGCCGACCCGCAGGCGCTGCTGGTCGCCGATGCCGCCTCCCGCGCGGTCGACCGCGTCGGCCTGCCCGAGTGCGCCCTCAACCTCGCCCAGGCCGCCGTCCACCTGGCGCTGGCGCCGAAGTCCAACGCCTCCTACAAGGCCCTCGCCGCCGCCCGGGCCGAGGTCCGCGCCAACGGCGCCCAGACCCCGCCCGACTACCTGCGCGACGCCCACTACCCCGGCGCCGAGAAGCTCGGCCGCGGCAAGGGCTACCGCTACGCCCACGACGAGCCCGGTGGGGTCAGCGACCAAGCACTGCTGCCCGAGGCGCTGCGCGGGCGCCGCTTCTACGAGCCGACCGACCGCGGCTTCGAGGCCGAGCTCGGCCGCCGCCTGGCGGAGCTGAGGATGAGATTCGGACAGGACAAGTGACGGGCGCAACTTCCCTCGCCCCCAGGGGTTTATAGGGCGGCTTTCCAAGCTAGAGCCAGGGAGAGCCGACATACCGGCCGGAGGCCTGGACTGGGGGCCTCCGGCCGGGACTTACACAGGGGGGAGAGGGCGTCGAGTTTGACTGGGCTCGACGCCCTCTTTGTGTGCCGGTCCGCATGTCCTAAGGTGCTTCGCATGGCCGATGCGCGAACCGAGCGGTTGCGATTGGGAGGGATGGCGCTCCGCAACGGGCTGCTGATCCACGGGCCGACCCACTGGGCGGCGGCGGTGCGCGACCGCGACGGGCGGATCCAGGTCGCCTCGGAGCGCAAACCGGAGCTCGCCCCGCGTCTGGTGTCGAAGTTGCCGGGCCTGCGCGGCCCGCTGAAACTGGCCGAGGCGATGGCGGTGGTGCCGCTGACCCGCCGGCGCCTGCCGGCGGCACGTCTCCCCTTCGAGAACTGGCGGGTGCTCGCCGCCGCCGCGACGACGATCGCCGTCACCGGGTTGCTGCGCCGGCGCGGTCCGGCGACGCCGCTGCGCGAGGGATTGGCCCAGGTCGTCGGCGTCGTCCCCGCCGTGGTTGCGCTGCTGGACCGCGACCTCGCCGCCTACCACGGGGTCGAGCACAAGGCGATCGCCGCCTACGAGCAGGGTGTCGAGGACGTCGCCGCGGTGCCGAAGGAGCACGACCGCTGCGGCTCCAACCTGATCGTGCCGATGATGCTGCTCTCGGCCGGTGGCACGGTGCTCTTGGAGCGCCTGGTCGCAGAGCCCGGCCCCGTCGCCCGCGCCGGCGTCGGCCTCGGCGGTGCCTCGATCGCGGTCGAGATGTTCGCCTGGAGCGACCGCCACCACGGCGACCCGCTGGCCGAGGCCTTCCACGCCCCCGGCCGCGAGATCCAGCGCCTCTGGGCGACCAAGGAGCCGACCGCCGACCAGCTCGAGGTCGGCCTGGCGGCGATGGCGGAGATCCTCCGGGTCGAGCCGGGCGGCGGCGAGGACCCGCTGCCCCCGGCTGCATAGACTGGCCGCCGTGTTCGGAAGGATCGACCACATAGGCGTCGCCGTCGAGGACCTCGACGCGGCCATCGCGCTCTACGAGCAGAGCTTCGAGATGACCCTCGCCCACCGCGAGACGGTCGAGGACCAGGGTGTCGAGGCGGTGCTGCTCGACGTCGGCGAGGGTCACGTCGAGCTGCTGGCCCCGCTGGGCCCCGACACCGCCGTCGGCAAGTTCCTCGCCAAGAAGGGCAAGGGCCTGCACCACGTCGCCTACGCGGTCGACGACATCGACGCCACCCTCGAGCGCCTCGCCGCCGCCGGCATCGAGCTGATCGACGCGAAGCCGCGGGTCGGCATCCGTGAGAGCCGCGTCGCCTTCCTTCACCCCCGCTCCACCGGCGGGGTCTTGACCGAGATCGTCGAACCAGCGGGAGGGCACTAATGGCCGAGGCACAGCGAGTCGAGATCGGTTTCGAGGGCGGCCAGGTGGTCTCCACCCGCCTCGCCGAGGACGACCTCAAGGACCTCCGCAAGCAGCTCGAGAAGGGCGGCTGGCACGACCTCCACACCGAGGAGGGCGTGATCTCCCTCTACCTCGGCAAGGTCGCCTTCATCCGCATCGACTCGAACGAGAACCGGGTGGGCTTCGGCGGCTGAGCCCCCTCGCTGGATTTATGAGCTGATGGTTGCGCGTGTGCGCTCTGTCAGCTCTTCGAGCTGAAGCGCCAGCCCGAACTCGGCCTGGCGGGCCGCGGGCGGTTCGCCGACCGCCCCTTCGACCCGCTTCAGCCGGCGCTGGACCGTGTGTCTGTTCACACCCAGCGCCGAAGCGGTGGAGACGGCGTTGCAGTTCAGGTCGAAGTAGGTGAGCAGCGTCTTGCGCAGTACGCCCGCGTCGCGGTGGCTGTCGATCGGCTCGAGGTACCTCGCCGTCAGGGATTTTGCGGTCTGAGCGTCGCAGAGCGCGCTGGCCAGAAGGGCGACATCGGAGTAACGAACCAGCCCTGGGCCTTCGAGCCTTGCCACCGGCAGGGCCGAGAGGGCTTCGCCATGGGTCAGCCGCCAGCCCTGAATCCCTTCGCTCGGCTCGCCCACCGCTATGGCCAGGGACCGCGCTCCCGCGGGGAGCGCGGCGACGATGTCGGAGGCCCCGATCCTTCGCTGCGCGCCGACCCAGGCCCAGAACGTGTTCTCCGCATCGGGGACGAGCAGGAGGTCGCTCCCGAGGGTCGCCGCCATTCGCCGGCAGATCAGGTCGGCCCTGTCACCAACCAGGATCAGGCCGGTATGGCATGCATCCATCCGATAGCCGAGGGCGCCGGCGTCCTTCGAGCCACCCGCAAGCTGTCGCCCCACCTTCCTTCTCAAGTCGCCTGTCGGCAACGCGGCAAGGCGTGCTTGCTCGCTGAGGTGTTCGTCGCGGAAGGCTTTGAAGAGCCGGTCGAGGTTTTCGGCTCCCCAGGCAGAGATGAAATGCAGCCCGGCTTTGGCGTCACCCCGATCGAACTTCGAGACGATGACCTCGAGGAGCGCACCGCCGACGAGCCAGCCAAGCCGCAGAACCGTTTCGAGCGACACCTCGGCTCGCGCCAGGTACCTGATGTAGGCGCCAATCGCGGGAGGGAGGGTCGATGACCACTCGAATCCCTCCTCGATGGATTCGGACAGCAGGTTCAAGGTTTCGATCGCACCGATCCCGAGGCTGCTGAGGGAATCGGGATCGATGGGGAGGTCGAGGCCGTTGTTGCGGATCCGCGCGACGACTACTTCCTGGATCTCCTCACCATGGGTGTTCAGGGTTATTTGCAGCTTCTGCTGAAACGCGGCCGGTGCGGATGTGTCAACTGGACACATGACTACTGACCATAGGAGCCCGTATCCGGTCGCGCAAGTCGAAAGCGGGGCATGATTTGAGGGTGGGGCGAGAGATGAGTCGCAATCTCTCTCGATCCGGCCGATCCATGGCCGTGGCGCCCCACCCTCCCTGGCGTTCGGATCACAGGGGTCCAGCACTTCCCCAGCGCCCGAAGCGCCATGTCTGCCGGGGACGTTTGGCGAATGGAAACACCGCGAAGGTCCCGGAAGAGATATGCCAGCGAGGTACCTCGCCGCGACCCTTGACCGCGCCCGCTTCGAGCGACCGGGGCGCCTCGAGACGCACTTCGCGCCTTCCGCGCCCCGCCGCGACGAGGTACGTCCTAGTGGGAGGAAACCCTTGCTGGCCCATGACTCCATTGGAGCACCGATCCGCTGCTCCAGGTTGCGCCATGACGGCACCCTGCACGATCGCGGCAGTAACTTGTTGGTACAGCCGTTAGCTCACGGTGGACCGTGTGCGCCCTGTTAGTTCCTCGAGGCGAAGTGCGACGCCGAACTCCGCCTGTCGGGCGGACGCCGGTTCGCCGATCGCTTCCTCGACCCGTTTCAGCCGACGCTGAATCGTGTGCCTGTTCACACCCAGCGCCGAGGCGGTGGAGACGGCGTTGCAGCTCAGGTCGAAATACACGCGCAGCGTCTTCCGCAGGTCCCTTGCGTCGCGGTGTCGGTCGAGCGGCTTGAGATAGCGGTCGAGGAGAGACCGCCCGGTGGCCTCGTCGCACAGCGCGCTCGCGAGCAGGGAGACGTTCGAGTATCGGACCACACCCTGCCCTTCCAGCTTCGCCACCGGCAGAGCGGCCAGGGCTTCCTGATGGGTCAGGCGCCAGCCCTTGATCCCATCGCGGGGCTCACCCGCGCCGATACGCAGAGCGGCTGCTGTCGTGAGCGCCGATTGCTCGAACTCCGAAAATTGGATCTGGCGGGGTGCGCCGAGCCAGGCCCACAGCGTGTCTTCTCCTCCTCCAGGCACGATGAGGATGTCGCACCCCAGCGTCTCTGCCAGTCGCCGGCAAACCAGGTCCATCTTCTCGCCGGTGACCACCAACCCGATGTGCCAGGCGTCGAGTTGGTATTCGAGAGTTGCGGCGTCCTCGGATCCGCCCGTGAGGAGCCTCTCCACCCGCTCGCCGAGCGCACGTGTCGGCGAGCGGTTGAGTCGCTCCAGCTCATCTGCGTACTCGGCGGCGAACAGGCCGAGGACGCGGTCGAGGTTCCGGCTCTGCCAAGTGGCGATGTACTGCATCACAAGTACGGCCTCGCTCTCGTTGAGTTTGCCGACGAGAAATTCAACAAACACACTCCCCATGATCGTGACGCTGCGCATGAGGAGCTCGAGGGGAACGTCGTGGCGTGCCGAGTACCGGATGGCCGCGGTAAGCCCCGGAGGAAGGGTTGGAGTCCACTCATCTCCCTGTTCGAACGATTCGATCATCGCGCTGACCGAATCGAACGCCGCCGGTCCAATCCCAGCCATCACCTCGGCATCTATCGGAGAATCGATGCCGGAGCGCATCCGTGCCGTGAACGCCTGCTCCACCTCCTCACTGTGTGCCCTCATCAAAGCCGCAAGCCTTGCGCCGAGTTCATCCAGAGAGGGCTCTTGAGCGCGCACAGTTCCCTGACCATAGGAGTTGTATCCGAGAGACGCAACTGACCCGCGGCCCACCGTGAACAGCTAGGCCGAGAGAGCGGTCCAGAGCCGGGTCTCGGCCGCGGCGACGCGCTTGGCGCTCGCATCGACGTCTCCCCACAGCGCTGCCGTCGGCTCGTCGTTCTCGCTCGCCGCTTTGAACGCCTCTGCCAGCTCGGTCCAGCGCGCCGCGGCCGCCGCCGCCAGGGACGCCTCGTCACGGCCCGCCTCCTCGAGGAAGCGCGAGTACATGAGGCGGAAGGCGCCGCCGCCGGTGCCGCGGCGCTCGATCACCTGGTAGGCGAAGCGGGCGCACCACTGCCAGTCCTCTGCCGCCTCGGGCCAGGAGCCGGCCTCGGCGGCGAGGCGCTCGATCGCGGGCAGACCGGCGAATTCGCCCCAGGTCGGTTCCACCATCTCCTGCGCCGCCTTGGCGATCGCGGCGGGAACCGCGGCCCGCAGCTGGTCCGGGTCGACCGCGGCGGCGACGGTGAACATGTGACCTTCGAGGGGATAGGCGGGGTGGCCGCTGTGGCGCGCCTTGGCGAGGTTCTCCAGACGCGTCGTCTGCAGCTCCTCGAAGCCGGTGTCGGAGAGCCGCGCGACCTCGTCGTCGTAGCCGGCCAGGACCACGGCGTGCCCGGGGAAGTGGGCCGAGCTGCCGTAGTGGTCGAGGTAGTAGATGTCGGTCAGCAGCAGCGCCGGGTTGCCGGCGTCGACCTCGGCCCGGGCGGCCTCCCAGGCGTCCTCGTCGCCCTCGCCCGCGGCGAAGGTCCGCAGCTCCAGCGCCGCCCCGGTGAGGTCGCGGAAGCTCTCCTCCAGGCGCGCGGTGCGGCCGTTGAACCAGCGGCTGGGGGAGGCGTCCTCGAGGGTCAAGTAGTAGAAGCCGGCGCCCGCCCCGAGGCCGAAGGCCATCTCCTCGCTCAGCTCGATGCCGTGGAAGGCGAGCAGGTTGCGCAGCGCGGTCGAGCCGCAGTGGTTGCCTGGCGTGTGGACGTAGCCGGGGACCGAGGGCATGACCGGATACTGACCGACCGCCGCCGCGTATCCTCCGCCGCCGTGGATAACGCCGATGCGATGCCGACCGAGAACGCCGACCTGAGGCTGCTGCGCTTCATGCGCACCCATGGCCACTCGCCCGGGATCGAGTCGGCCGCCAAGGCGCTCGGCAAGGCCGGCAACAACGGGCTGGTCTGGGTCGTGCTCGGCGTCGTCCTCGCCCTGGTCGACTGGGAACGGCGCGAGGAATGGCTGATCTGCGCCGCCCTCGGCCCGATCGCGATCGGACTCAACTACGGAATCAAGCTGCTGGTCAAACGGCCGCGCCCGGTGCTCGAGGGCCTGCCGCCGCTCGGCGGCGCCCCCAGCTCACTCAGCTTCCCCTCCGCCCACGCGCTCTCCTCGTTCGCGGTGGCGACGGCGATGTTCCGGGTCGACCCCGCCACCGCCGGTGCCCTGGTGGTCGCATTGGCGATTTCGCTCGGCCGTCCTTATCTGGGGATGCACTACCCGTCCGACGTGCTGGTCGGCGCCGTGCTCGGCGTCCTGCTCGGCCTGATCGTGCCGCTCTCGCTGTGAAGGTCGGGATCGTCGGGCTGCCGAACGCGGGCAAGTCCACCCTCTTCAATGCTCTGACCAAGGGCGGCGCCCAGACGGGCGACTACCCGTTCACGACGATCGAGCCCAACGTGGCGATCGCCGAGGTCCCGGACGAGCGCCTGGAAAAGGTCGCGGCAACCGTGCGCAGCTCCGAGCTGCAGCCGGCGACGATCTCCTTCCACGACATCGCCGGCCTGGTCAAGGGCGCCTCCGAAGGGGAGGGGCTCGGCAACCAGTTCCTCGCCTCGATCCGCGAGACCGACGCGATCTGCCACGTCGTCCGCTGCCACGAGGACTCCGGCGTGCCGCACCCCGACGGCCGCGTCGACCCGCTCGCCGACATCGAGACGATCGAGACCGAGCTGATGCTCTCCGACTACGAGCAGGTCGAGCGCCGGCTCGGCCGGGTCGGCAAGCAGGCGAAGTCCGGCGACATCGAGGCGATCGCCGAGCACGGCTGGCTGCAGGCGGTGCACGAGGCGCTCGCCGCCGGCCGCCCGGCCCGCACGATCCCGGTCCCCGACGCGGCGCCGAACGCGGCAAGGGACCTCGGCGCCCTGACCACGAAGCCGATCCTCTACGTCGCCAACGTCGACGAGGGCGACGCCGAGGCGCCGGAGGCGGTCGCCTCCCACGCCGCCGCGGTCGGCGCCGGCGTGGTCGCGGTCAGCGCCCGCATCGAGGGCGAGCTGGCCGAGCTCGACGCCGAGGAAGCGGCGGAGATGCGCGAGTCCTACGGGGTCGAGGGCTCCGGCCTGGCCCGGCTCGTCCGCGCCGCCTACGAGCTGCTGGAGCTGATCGTCTTCTTCACCGCCGGCGAGGACAAGGAGGCGGTGGCGCGGCCGCTGCGCCAGGGCGCCACCGCGCTGGAAGCGGCGGGCACGATCCACACCGAGATCATGGAAGCGTTCGTCAAAGCCGAGGTGGTCGGCTGGGAGCAGCTGGTCGAGTGCGGCGGCTACTCGCAGGCCCGCGACAAGGGCCAGCTGCGGATCGAGGGTCGCGACTACGTCGTCCAGGACGGCGATGTGATCACGATCAAGGTCTGAGTCTCTCCGTTCGATCCACGTGTACGGCCCCGTTAGGGTCCACCTCTGTCTCTAACGTTTCTGTGATAAATCGTTAGGGTCGGCTAGAGTTTCTGCAATGGAACTCGAGGCATATCGATCGACCAGCTTCGGCGAGGGCCGCCGCACCGCTGGAACGCACGGCTACGTGGCCTTTTTTCCTGCGCCGCTGCCGCGATCGCTGGAGTTGCCGGCTGCCACCGCCCGGCTGCTCGGGGACGCCGAGGCGGAGCTGGGGCAGCTCGCCGCCATCGGCCGCCTGCTGCCGAATCCAGACATCCTGCTTCGCCCCTACCTCCTGCGCGAGGCGCTCGCGTCGACGCGGATCGAGGGAACTCAGGCGAGCATGGCTGAGGTCCTCGAGTCGGATGCCGCGGGCGGTCAGCTCAATGCGGACGTCGAGGAAGTCGTCAACTATGCCGCGGCAATGCGGTGGGGTCTGGGGCGGCTCGACGAGCTCCCCTCAGCACTCGCCTGCTCTGCGAGATGCACCGCCGCCTGATGGACGGAGTCCGTGGCCGTGAGCTCGCGCCAGGCGAACTTCGGACGACCCAGAACTGGATCGGCGCACCGGGTTCGACGATCGAAACCGCGCAGTTCGTCCCACCCCCGCCTGGGGAGCTGGCGAAGCTGCTGACCGACTGGGAGCGTTTCGCCCACGAGGAGCCGGAGATGCCGCTGCTGGTCCAGAACGCCCTGCTTCACTCGCAGTTCGAGACGATCCACCCGTTCCTCGACGGCAACGGACGCCTGGGGCGGCTGTTGCTCGTGTTCTTCCTCGTAGCGCGAAAGCGGATCGATGCGCCACTGCTGTATTTGAGTGCGTATGTCGAGCGCCACCGGCAGGCCTATTACGACTCGCTCCAAGCCATTCGCCAGACCGGCGACCCGCTTCCGTGGATCGAGCTGTTCCTCGCCGCCGTCCAAACCCAAGCGGCCGATGCGGTACACCGCGCTCAGCGGATCGTCGATCTACGGGAGCAATACCGTCAGGCCGCCACGGCCATCGGCACCGCGAATGCCATGGCTCTCGTCGATTTGATCTGCGAGAACCCAGCGGTTACGACGAAGTCGATCGAGGGGCGCCTGGAGGTCAGCCGGCCAACCGCGCTCCGCCTGCTCCGCCGCATGGAGGAGAGGGGTGTGTTGAGGGAGGGAGAGGAGGGAGTGCGCGGTCAGCGCCGGTACGTCGCGCCGGCGATGATGGACGCGATCGCGGGGGACGCCGAGGCGACTCAGTAGCTGCAGTCTTTGGCGACGCCGCCGACGTACTGGAGCGGGCCGATCTTTTCGGCCGCTTCGCCCGGGTTCGACTGGTAGGCGCCGTTGACGACGCCGGTGGTCGAGACCGACCATTCGAAGGCGGCGTAGTTGCCGTACCAGTAGACGACCTCGTGGAAGATCCAGGAGCCGTCCGGTTCGACCCGGGCGTTGTCGACGCCGTATTCGCCGACGCTCTTGACGTCGGAGCCAGAGGTCGGTCGCAGCAGGCACTTGTAGAAGGTGTTGTCGGCCGCGTGGCTGTAGCGGTTCTCGAAGCCGCCGCAGCTGGGCCAGCCGGCGACGCAGTCGGTAAAGGTCGAGTTGAGCAGGTACTTCTGCAGGAACGGTTTCGCCGCCTCGCCCTCGAGCTTCGTCCCCGGCGCCGCGAAGATTCCGGTCGGCCCGGGCGTGGGAGCGGGGGCCGGCGGAGTGTCGTTACCCGGCTGCGGGACCGCTTTCGGATTCCCTTTGCCTTTTGCTTTGCCGCAGACCTTCACTTTCTTGCCGTGCTTGGTGACGGTCTTGAGCTTGTAGCCCTTCTTGCACTTCTTGCCTTTGCCGCTCGCGGTCGCGCCAGGGGAGTCGGCCGCGGCGGCGGTGGCCGGCGCGCCCAGCAGGGCGAGCGCGCAGGCGGCGATGAGGAGGCGGCGCAGGACGGACACGAGCGCGAGGGTACCGACGCGCCAGGACCCCAACAACCTCGCTGGCCGGGTGTTCCGCGGTTAGAGTCGGTAGATGGACCAAGGCGCCAGGTTTCCGCGGGTCGCCGCCAAGGCGGGCCACTACGAGAGCTTCTACATCAAGGCCTGCGAGCCCGGCGGCGGGCGCGGCATCTGGATCCGCCACACCGTGCACAAGCGGCCGGGGGCCGAGCCCAACGCCTCGGTCTGGTTCGTCCTCTTCGACCGCGAGGCGGCCGGCCCGCGGGCGACCAAGGTGACGGTGCCGGCCGCCGAGCTCTCGGCGCCGGCCGGTTCCTGGGTCCGAATCGGCGATAGCGAGATCGGGCCTGGCGCCGCCGAGGGCTCGGTCGACACCGAGGCGCTCGCCGCTGCCTGGTCGCTGACCTTCGCCACCGACGCCGAGCCCTGCAAGTACCTGCCGGCGGACTGGCTCTACTCGGCGCCGCTGCCGAAGACGAAGTTCGTCGCCCCGGTGCCGCTGACCCACTTCGACGGCCGCCTCGAAATCGACGACGAGGAGTCGATCGAGCTCGCCGGCTGGCCGGGGATGATCGGCCACAACTGGGGCAGCGAGCACGCCGAGCGCTGGGTCTGGCTCGAGGGCACCGGCTTCGCCGACTCGCCCGGCACCTACTTCGACGCCGGCGCCGCCCGGGTCAAGCTCGGCTCCCGCGTCAGCCCCTGGATCCCCTCGGGGATGCTGATGCTCGACGGCGAGCCGCACCGGCTCGGCGGCCTCGGGGCGATCCGTTCGGCCACGATCGAGGAGTCGGCCGGGGCCTGCGCCTTCGTCCTCCCCGGCAAGGACATCGTCGTCCGGGGCCGCGTCTCCGCCCCGGTCAAGGACTTCGTCGGCTGGGTCTACGCCGACCCCGCCGGGCCCGAGCACAACACCGTCAACTGCTCCGTCGCCGACCTCGAACTGACCGTCGAGCGGCCCGGCCTGCCGACCCGCCGGCTCACCCTGGAGGGCGGCGGCGCCTACGAGCTGGGGATGCGGGAGACCGACCACGGCATCCCGATCCAGCCCTATCCGGACGGCTGACGCCGCAGCGCCACCTCCGGCAATTCGGCGAAGCCATCGAGGTCGGTGCTGACGACTTCACGGCGCCGCGCCCGCGCCGTGGCGGCGATGATCAGGTCATGCGCTCCGCGGGGGCGGCCGCTGCGCCGAGTGTGGGCAAGAAGCTCACCATGCACTTGCGCTACGTCGGCGTCGTAGCTCTCGATGCTGAAGACCTCGAGTGCCATATGGAGGAAAGCCTTGCGCTCGGCCCGGCGCGCTTTGTCAGCCAACTCACCCCCGACCACCAGCTCCGCGATGCTGATCGCCGCGATCGCCACGTCGTCTTCGTCGGCGATCAGCTGGTCGAGCACGCCGACCCCTTCACGCTCGGCGTCGACCAGCACCGTCGTGTCCAGAATCAGTCGCGCCAGCGGTCCGTATCGGCCGGGCCGACCCAGTCGCGGAGGTCACGCAGCTCAGACGCCCACTCGAGGTCGGGACGGTGAGCACGCAGCGCCTCCTTCACCGCCCGCCCGGTACCGGCATTGGCCGGACCGATCGTCGCGACGGGTCGACCGTGGCGAACCACGACGAAGGACTCTCGATCTGACTCGACACTGTCGAGGACATCGGAAAACCGCCTTGCGGCGTCGGTCGCGCTCAGCTGCTTCATGAAATCAGATTATCAGATTATTTACGGGGGCCAACCTTCTCGAAGGTCATCCAGGTGTCGTAGCCGCCCAGCGCCACCTCCAGCTGTTCGCCGGTGACGGTGCTGACGCCGCCGGTCCCGATCAGCTTGGCGCTGACGATGCGGGGGGAGACGCCGCGTTTGGTGATCACCACCTGCTTCAGCTTGCCCCGCAGGTAGGCGCCCAGCTTGGCGCTGATTTCGGGGCCGCTGAAGCGCAGCGTCCATTCGTGCAGCGGGCACTCGTCGTCGAAGGGGTCGGGGACGCCCTGCAGGTAGGGGATCGCGGAGCCGCCGAAGACGTTCTGGTTGCTCTCGGTGTGGCCGCCGGAACAGGCCGAGAAGAGGGTCTCGGCGACCTTGCCGCCGTAGAGGACGACCTGGCCGCGGGTCGCTTCGGCGGCGGCGTTGCTGCTCGAGTACTCGCTCTCCAGGCCCTCGTAGACTTGGCTGCGGGTATCGGCGTAGAGGTCGAAGCCGTTGCCGCCGACGCCGCCGGTGAGGGCAAAGGAGCGCGACGCCACGGCCTGGGCCTTCAGCTCCTCTTGCGGCCACGAAGGCGGCGACTCGTTCGGGATCACCCCTTTCACATACTGATCGACGGCGAGCGCGTTGACGACGTTGAGCGCGCCGGCATCGCTTTCGGTCGGGACCGTCTCGAGGGCGCCCCGGTAGGTGCCGAGGCCGGCGATCTCGATCGTCCCCTGGCCGGCGGCGCGCAGCTTGCCGCCGCAGCTGGCGAGCGGTTTGCCGCCGGAGCTGCGCAGCACTACCGCGTTGCCGGAGCGGTGCGCCTGGTAGCTGCGGGCCGGGTCGAGCGCCTCGCCGCAGGCGCTGGTGGCGCGGCTGAAGCCGATGTCGTCGCCGGAGATGTCGAGCAGGACGCGGACCACGCGCGGCCCCTCGATCGTCCCGATCGTGGTCCCGCTGAAGTAGTGGCCGAGGATGAACTGGTAGCTCTTGCCCTGCAGGGCGTAGCCGTAGGCGCCATAGGCGCTCATTCCGACCCCATGGCCGAAGCCGCGCCCGTGGACGACCCAGCTGACGCTGGCGTTGGCGGTGGGGGCGAAGGCGGCGAGGCTCGCCAGGGCGGTCAGCGCCGCGGCGGCGCGGGCGAGGGCGGGGTTTCGGCGGAGGCGGCGCATCTCTGAGGGAACAGCTTCGCCGCTCGCGAGTCGCGCCCTCTGCGGAGGCGGTGGCGCGGGAGACCTCTTGCGTAGAACCGGGCGACTCTCCGGCGTTTCAAGAACTAAGCTGTACTTATAAGGCGTTCTTGCGCCTTTCGCAATGGCAGACGCTCGACCTGGGTCCGAACGAGATCAGCCGCGCCGCCTCCCTCGCGGCAGGCACGCGCTCGCCCCCGAGGAGGTCGCCGCCGACCAGCGGCGGCGGCTGATCGAGGCGGTCCCCCGCGTTGCCGCCGAGCGCGGCTACGAAGCGATGTCGGTCGCCGACATCGTCCGCGCGGCGGGGGTTTCCCGCAACGCCTTTTACGACAACTTCGGCGACAAGCGCGAGTGCTTCGCGGTCGCTCACGAGGCCGGGCACGAGCGGCTGCTGGAGACCCTGGCCGGGTCCTGCCGACGTGGAGCCTCCCTCGAAGAACGCGTGGAAACGGCGCTCGGGGCCGCACTCGACCTGCTCGCTCGGGAGCCTGCCCTGGCACGGCTGCTGTTCGTCGAGGCGCCCGCCGCCGGCGCCGAGCTCGCCCTGCGCTACCACGACTGGCTGCGCCGCTACGGGACGCTCCTGCGCGACGCCATCCCCCGCGTCGCGCTCGCCCCCGGTGCGGCGGCGGAGATCGATGCGGTGGTCGTCGGCGGCATCGCCTCCCGCATCGGCGGCGAGCTCCTACAGGACAGCGGAGCGCGCCTGCGGACCCTGATTCCCAGCTTCGTCTCCTACGTCCTTGCCTTCTACGCGACCGCTGCGGCCGAGGGCGGCGCGGAAACGGGCGGGGTTGCGATCAAGCCCCCCGGCGCCGGCGAGCAGCCCCAGCCGCGCCGGCGCCGCGCCGGCGCCTGAGTCTCCGCTGCATCGAGGACCACGCCGATCCCCGCAGCGGGCTCGGCCGCTCTAGATAGCCATACCAAGTGCGTACCTTGACAACTGGGTACCGATTTGTTTACAGTCCCGGCTGTCATTCATTGGGAACGCCAATGGTATGACTGAAGCTAGGTAGCAGGGACACAGGGAAATCGAGCCCGCCAGGGAGCCGTCCAGGGAACGGCGTGCGGAGCTCACGGGACAAGGAGAGCGATACGTGAGAAGCAACGCGAAGGCCCCTTCCACGGGATCCGTCTGGATCGCGGCCGCGGCCGCCTTCGCGGTCGCCCTGCTTTTCCTCGCCGTCGCGCCTTCGCCCGCCTCCGCGACCATCGAAGCCGCCGGCGGCGGCGGTACCGACCCCGGAAAGGACAGCGCCACCCTCAACGGCTTTTACGTCAGCGCGGACGGCAAAGAAGCCCACTACTACTACGAATGGGGCGAGACGGAAGCCTATGGGAACACGACCCCGCTTCCTCCCGGCGCGGTCGCCGGTACCGGAGTGGGCGCCCAGGGTCTCCCGCCGGTTCAGATCAGCGGCCTGCACGCCGAAACCTCCTACCACGTTCGGTTGGTCGTAAGCGACGCCGACGGCATCGTCAAAGGCTCCGACACGGTCTTCACTACCACTGCGGCGGTGACCAACCTCAGCGCCGACCCCGCAAGCGCGATCACAAGCACCGGCGGCGAACTGCACGGCTCCTTCGACGGCGACTCCACCTACGCGACCAACTACTACTTCGAGTGGGGGCCGACGACCAGTTATGGCAACACGACGCCGGCGCCCCCCGGCCCCTCCATCCCAGCGGGCGAAGGGCGGATCAACCTGCCCCCCGTGCAGCTGACCGGTCTCGAAGAAGCACTCACCTACCACTACCGAGTGGTGGCCACGAACGCCACCGGAAAAACGATCAGCGCGGACGCCTCTTTCAGGACCAAATCCGTCGCGGCGCCAATCGTCGGGAATATCAACTCGCGCGACCTTCAGCCGACTTCGGCGGAACTGACCGGGAGCGTCAATCCTCGTCTCGGTAGCACTACTTACAGATTCGAATGGGGGCCGACCACGGCCTACGGGCACTCGATCCCGGTCCCGGACGGCGATGCCGGATCTGGCGATGCTCCAGTTGCGGTGTCCGCTCGTCTCGAAGGCCTGACCGCCGGCATTACCTATCACTTCCGCCTGGCTGCGACCAACCAGTACGGCAGCACTGCTTCGCTCGACCAGACCTTCGGCTTTTATCCGCCGAACTGTCCGAACGCGCAGGTCCGAGCGGAAACGAGGTCGAGCTCGCTTCCCGACTGCCGTGCCTATGAGCTGGTCACCCCGGGCTTCGCCAAGGGAACGACGATCTTCGCGCAGGGAGGGCCGCCGGCACCGTTTGCGATCAACCCTCCGAAGCTCGCTTACACCGCCACCTTCGGCCAGTTCCCCGAAGCCGGCGACGCATCGAACGTGATGGGGGACCTGTACGTCTCGACCCGCACCGACTCCGGCTGGTACCAGAGGTTCGTCGGGCGCAAGGTGACCGAAACGAACATGATGGGCGGGCCCCCGAGGAGCAGCATGGAAGGCATCTCCCTGGGGTCTCTGGGCCCGGGGACGGTCATGGCGGGTGCGCAGGCGAGCCCGTCGTTGGACCGCCTGGCCAGCTACGACCGGGGGTGGCCGGACAGCCAGGTGAGCAAACAGCACGGCCACCCGTCGAACGCTCCATACGTCTGGGATACGTCATCCGGGAACTTGCGCGAACGCCTCCCGACCAACCTCTTTCAGATCGCCGGTGGCGAGGACTTCGTCGGCGTCCCCGAACTGTCTCCGGACTTCACCCACTTCGTGTTTCAGTCCAACCTCCCGTTCGCTGCTGGTGGGACCAAAGTCGAACGCACCATCTTGTGCTGCGGGGCAAGAGAACCGGATCCTCCCGCCGAGATATACGACAACGACCTCGAGACTGGGACGGTCGAGCTCGCCTCGATCAAAGGCGGCAGTGAAACCGAAGCCTTCGAAGGGTTCATCTTCAACATCTCCGAAGATGGCACCCGCATCCTGATGGGAACGGGAAATCCGAATTCTGCCCGCCTCTTTCTTCCCGCAGGTGTGCAGATGCTCAAAGACGTCGAAGGACCCCTCTATCTGCGGGTGGACGACGAACGCACCGTCGAAATTGCCCCGGGCCGGCAAATCGCCTACGTCGGCAGCACCGCCGACGGCAAGACCGTCTATCTGCGCTCCAAAGAACAGCTGACCGCGCAAGACCATGACCAGAGCACGGACCTGTACGTCTGGCACGAAGGCGACGCGGGGCTCGATCTCGTATCGGTAGGAGAGTCGGGTGCTGGCAACGGGGATGAATGCGGCGGCGTCACCTGGAATGGGGGCGGCTGCAACGTCGAAATCATCGAATTCATCAAATACACCGGTCTCGATAATGGGAGCATCAACAGCGCCGGCCAGGGTGGGAACGGCGGCAGCGACACGGCGCTCGCCTCGAAGAGCGGGGACATCTACTTCATCTCGCCCGAGGAGCTGTTGGAGGGCCAGGGAGAAGAAGGTCAGGCCAATCTCTACCTCTACCGGAAAGGCGCACTGAAGTTCGTAGCAGCCCTGAATCCGCAGAGTGTGTGCGGGCCGGTCGGGTGCTCGAACGGCGCGGTGGCACGGATGCAGGTCACCCCCGATGGAAACCACATGGCGTTCGTCGCCGCGTCGAACGTCACCGGCTACGACAGCGCCGGCCACGCGGAGATGTACACCTACGAACCCGAAGCGGAGCAGGTCGTCTGCGCGTCGTGCCTTGCCAGTGGCGAACCGCCGCGGAGCGACGTGGGGGCCAGTCACAACGGCCTCTTCCAGGCTTTCGACGGCCGGGTATTCTTCAACACCGAAGACGCACTGGTGCCCCGGGACACGAATGGCCTCGAAGACGTCTACGAGTACAGCGAAGGCCGCCCGCAGCTGATCAGCGCCGGCACCGGCAAATCGTTGACGCAAACCGGCGGCGTCATTCCGGCGCAGAGCACGACCGGACTGATCGGCGTCAGCGCCGACGGAACCAACGTCTACTTCGGCACCGTGGACACCCTCGTCACCCAGGATCACAACGGGGGCGTGCTCAAGATCTACAACGCGCGGACGGGCGGCGGTTTTCCGGCCGAGCTGACCCCCCCGAACTGCCTCGCCGCGGACGAGTGCCACGGGCCGGGAGCGAGCGCCCCGAGCCTGCCCCCGGACCGAACCAGCGCCGCCCTGGGGGCACCGGCGAAGAAACACAAGGCGAAGAAACACAAGGCGAAGAAACACAAGGCAAAAAGACATAAGCGGAAGGCGCACAGGAAGCACGGGAATGGAAAAGGCGGCAAGAAAGCGCACAACGGCAGCCGCAAAGCGGGAGGGGCGAGAAATCATGGTTGAGACCAGCGCGAATCGACTCGGGCTGCGGCCAATCATGCTGGCCTTCGCCTTGGCACTACTCGGCCTGCTCGGAACTGGCGTCAACTCGGCCTCCGCCGATCCCGTCGGTTCGCCGATCCTCAGCTATGAAGCCGTTCCCTCGACCAGCCAGGCGGGCGGCCACCCGGATCTGTTCGTACGGTTCGCACTCGGCACCCGGGGGGACCCGCTGCTCGCCTGCGGTTGCAACGTGATCAAAGACGCCCTGGTCGAATTGCCCGCCGGATTCATCGGGAACCCCCACGCCGTGGCCGAATGCAGCATCGCCCAGTTCGCGCTCGACGAGTGCCCCGTCGATTCTCAGGTGGGGGTGGCTCGCCCGGAAAGGATCGGCCTCGATTCCAGCTGCTGCCTCTTGTCCGCGCCGGGGCCGATCTACAACCTTCAGCCCCAGCCCGGTCAGGCCGGGTTGTTCGCGTGGAAAGCGTTCACCCGTGGCTTTCCGATCTACACCATCATCCACGCACGAACCGGGAGCGACTACGGGCTGAACGCCGAAACGAGAGGCATAACCGGCCTATTCGCTCTGCAGACTTACGAGCAAAAGCTCTGGGGAGTGCCGGCGTCCCCTGTCCACGACGGCGAACGGTACAAAAAAGGTGGCGCGTTCCCGCTCGAAGGGCCGGTGTCGTCGAACCTGGCTGAAAAGCCGTTCCTCTCCAATCCGACGTCTTGCGTCGGGCCGCTCACCTCGAAACTCACCTCGATCGCCTACGACCACGGCGTGGATGAAAAAACCGTGCCCTGGCCGGCGACGACCGGCTGCGACCAGCTCAACTTCAATCCCTCGCAATCGGCCAACCCCACGACCCAGGCCGCTGACTCGGCGAGCGGGCTCGACGTGGTCCTGAAGGTGCCCCAGTCCGACAGCCCCAACACGCCCTCGGACTCCGAGATCAAGGGCGTCACGGTCACCATGCCCGAGGGCTTCTCGATCAACTCCTCGGCCGCCGACGGCAAGACCTCGTGCTCTGACGTCCAGGCCCGCTTCGGAACCGAAGAAGAAGCCCAGTGCCCGGAGTTCTCCAAGGTCGGCACCCTCTCGATCGACTCCTGGGCGCTGCCGGAACCGATCCCAGGCGCGATCTACCTGGGCGAACCGCTGCCCGGCAACCGCTACCGGATCTTCATCGCCGCCGACGGCTTCGGCACCCACGTCAAGCTCCCCGGTTCCGCCTACCCCGATGCCAAGACCGGCCAGATGACGGTCAAGTTCGAGAACCTGCCGCAGTCGCCGCTGACCGAATTCACCATGCACTTCTTCGGATCAGAGCGCGGCCTGCTGGCGACGCCAGCCCAATGCGGCACCTACGCCGTCAACTCGGAATTCGAACCGTGGACGACCGGCCTGCCGAATCAGACCTCGACCCAGTTCTTCGAGATCACCTCGGGCCCGAACGGCAGCCCCTGCCCCGGTGCAACCCGCCCTTTCAAACCCGGCTTCCGTGCCGCGGGCCAAAGCAATGGCGCCGGCGCCCACAGCCCCTTCTCGATCAACATCACCCGCCAGGACGGCGACCAGACCCTGGCCACGGTCGGCGTCCACACCCCCCCGGGCTTCTCGGCGACGCTCAAAGGCGTCCCCTACTGCCCCGATGCCACCCTGAAGGCGATCGAAGCCTCGCCAAACGGTCGCGGCGAGCTCGCTAACCCGGCCTGCCCGGTTGCCAGCCAGGTCGGCGTCTCCAGCGCCGGAGCGGGAGCGGGCTCCAAGCCCTTCTACGCCCCCGGCAAGGTCTACCTGACCGGCCCCTACAAGGGCGCCCCTTTGAGCTTCACCGTTGTCACCCCGGCGGTATCGGGCCCCTATGACCTCGGCAACGTCGTCAACCGGGTCGCAGTCAACGTCGATCCGACCACGGCGGCGGTCACCGCCGCCTCCGACCCCCTGCCCCAGATCATCGAGGGCATCCCGCTGCGGCTGCGCTCGGTCCTGATCAACCTCGATCGCAAGGACTTCACCCTGAACCCGACCAGCTGCGATCCCTTCGAGGTCACCGGCGTGCTCACCGGCGACCAGGGTTCCAAGGCCGAACCCGAGAGCCGCTTCCAGGTGGCCAACTGCGAGACCCTGGACTTCGAGCCGAAGCTGAAGACGGTGCTGAAGGGCGGGACCAAGCGCGGCGACTACCCGGCGCTGACCGCGACCCTGACCCAGAGCCCCGCGGGGGAGGCGAACACCGCCCGGGCCGTGGTCGCCCTGCCTCACTCTGAGTTCCTCGCCCAGGAACACATCCGCACGATCTGCACCCGCGTGCAGTACGCGGCCGACAACTGCCCGGCCGCCAGCATCTACGGCAAGGCGACCGCGGTCAGCCCGCTGCTCGACGACCCGGTCTCGGGCCCCGTCTACCTGCGGGCGTCTTCGAACCCGCTGCCCGACCTGGTGGTCGCGTTGAAGGGCCCGGCGCGCCAGCCGATCGAAGTCGACCTGGTCGGCAGGATCGACTCCGTCAACGGCGGTATCCGCACCACCTTCGCCACCGTCCCCGACACCCCGGTCTCGAAGTTCACCCTACAGATGCAGGGCGGCAAAAAGGGGTTGCTGAGAAACTCGCGCGACCTCTGCAAGTCGACCAGCCGCGTCGATGCCAGGATCCTCGGCCAAAACGGCGCCAACGCCAACCAGCGACCGATCCTCGAGGCGCCGTGCGCGAAGGCGCGCAAGCAGGCCAAGGCGAAGCGAGCGGCCGCAAAGAAGCGAGCGGCCGATAAGAACAGGAGGGCCGGCCGATGAGGCGCCTGCACGTAGCGGCTCTGGTCGCGCTCACCGCTGTGGGGGTGCTGGGGAGTGCGGGCACTGCCGGTGCGGCTCCTGAAGAACCACTCCAGTGGCAGGGCGCCTTCAACACCGCGCCGATCGGCGGATTGGGACAAGTCAGGGACGTCGACTTCAACCCCGTGACGGGCAATATTCTCGTCCTCGAGAACGACCGTCTCGACCAATTCAATGCGAGCGGCGAGCCCGTCGACTTCCCCGCTACCGGAACGCCGACGCTCTCGGTTCCCGGCGGCGAACGCATATTCATCGAGAAGGCGAGCGGCCCCACCCAGGGGTATACGTACGTCCCCAAGTTTGGGGCAGGGGAAGAAACTGCTCTTTGGATATTCAGTCCCACCGGCGAACTGCTCGTGCCGAGTCCTCCGCGGCTGATCTACTACCTTGAACCGTTTACTTTTGGCCAGCCTGCCGTGGGGGCGGCGGTTGGTGCGGACGGGAAAGTCTGGTCCTTCTATGTAAACGCCAATAGCGGCGGGGAAGTGCGCGCGGGGGAAATGACTCCTCTGGGGGAATCGACCCAGACGCCCTTCAGCCTTGGCGGCGCAGTTACCTACCCGTCGAATGGGTCCGCGGGGGCATGGCCGACCATCTCCGACGACTTGGGCAACTTCTATTTACCTGGCGACGAAGTTTTCCTCAAATACAAGTACGACCCGAGTAACGGCTTTACGCTTCTGGGCGACTCGGGTCTGCCGCGATTTGGAAGAACGCTAGATCAGCTCGAGGTCGATCCGACGACGCACGATCTATACGGGCGCAACCGCTCGGAACTGGTCGGAGTTCCCTATTCGCAACCGTTGGTCGCGAGCAAACCGTTCATTGCCCTCAAGGGCATCTCCTCCGATCCCGCCGGGTTCGCGATAGATGCGTCAGGTGACTTCTACGTAGGCGAAGGCAACCGGGTAAGCAGGTTCCACCGCGAACCGGCCAAAGCGCCCTTCGGCCTTTCCCCACTGCAAGCCAGCGGTATTCGCTCAAGCCGGGTTGTCCTATCCGGAGAACTGTCGACCGGTGGCGCCGCCACCAGTTATCGGTTCGAATACGGAACCGACACCTCCTACGGCGAGACGACGCAGCCGCTACAAACTCCGCGGAGTTTGTTCGGGAGCAACGTTTCGGGGGCGATAGACGGGCTGCGGCCGAACACGACCTACCACGTTCGGATGGTTGCCACCAACCCCGCCGGCACCTCCTACGGTCCCGACCGGACCTTCCGGACGTACGGAATCTCACAGGGGGGCGCCGACGATTCCTGCCCCAACGCCCTCGCTCGCAAGCAGACGGTCGCCCAACGCCTCCCCGACTGCCGCGCCTACGAGCTCGTCAGTGCCAGCGACACCGGCGGTTACGACGTCGAGTCTTACCTGGCTCCGGGCCAGACGCCGTTCCCCGGCTTCCCGCTGGCCAGTGACAAGGTCCTCTACTCGACCCACTCAGGCGCGATCCCCGGTCCCTGGAACGCGACCAACAAAGGCCCCGACCCATACGTCGCCACCCGCAGCGACAACGGCTGGATCACCAACTACAAGGGCCTGCCATCCGACATCAATCCGGCCGCGGGTACTTTCTCCTCGGTCCTCGGCGAAGCCGACTCGGGCCTAAGCACCCTGGCCTTCGCCGGCGCCAACCTCTGCAGCCCCTGCTTCACCTCGGGCCTTGAAACCGGAGTCCCACTGAGGCTTCCGAGCGGTCAGCTCGTGCAGGGCATGGCTGGCTCCCTGGGCTCCAGCGTCGATCCTTCGGCCAAGCCCGAAGGCAGGGTCGCCAAGTACTTCTCCGAGGACGGCAGGCACCTCGTCTTCGCTTCCAAATATGCCTTCGAGCCCGGTGCCCACATCGGCGGGGACCTGACGGTCTATGACCGCAACCTGGCAACGAGCACGACCCAGATCGCCTCCACCGACCAAAACGGCGCCGTGCTCGCCGGCACCGTCTCTGAGCTCGACGTCTCCGCCAACGGCTCGCGGATCGTGACCGCGACCAAGACCGGCGAAGACGCCCAGGGCAACGAGCTCACCCACCCCTACATGCACATCGGCTCCTCGCCGAACTCGGTGGACCTCGCCCCGGGCGCAACTGCCGGTGTCCTCTTCGCCGGTATGACCAGCGATGGCTCCAAGGTCTTCTTCACGACCGCGGACAAACTGAGCGGCGACGACACCGACGCCGGCGCCGATCTCTATGAAGCGGCCGTCGACGGTTCGGGCAACCTCGACCTCAACGTCATCACCGCTCCCGACTCAAACGCCTGCAGCCCGGTCGCCAACTCCAACGGCGCACACTGGAACACCGGCAGCACCACTGCCGACTGCTCGGCCGTTGCGATCTCCGGCGGCGGGGGAGTGGCCTCGGCTTCAGGAGCTGTCTACTTCCTCAGCCCCGAGCAGCTCGACGGGACCAAAGGCACGCTGAACCAGCCGAACCTCTACCTGGCCCAGCTCGGCAACTTGCCGACGTTCGTTGCCACGCTCGAGCCCGATAACCCGTTGGTGCTCGACTCGGTGAAAGCCAATACGGCCCGCAGGACCGGAGACTTCCAGGTCACGCCGGGCGGTGGTTACGCAGTGTTCACCAGTGCGCTGGAGCTGACCGGCATCCACACCTTCGGCTTCCTCCAGATCTTCCGCTACTCCGGGAACGGAGGTTCGCTGGTCTGCTCGTCCTGCGATCTCACCGGGAGCGACGAAGTCAGCCTCGCCGGCAACGCCGAGCTCGCTCCCAACGGCCTAAGTCTGCTCGCAGACGGGCGCCTCTTCTTCACTACTAGCTATCCCATGCTCCTGAACGACGCGAACGGCAAAAAAGACGTCTACGAGTGGAGCGACGGCAGTCCGCAACTGATCTCCGCCGGGACCGGTCCTTTCGACTCGGCTCTGCTCTCGGCCTCGGCTGACGGCACCGACGCCTTCTTCTTCACTCGCGACGCCCTTGCCCGCGAAGAAGACCGCAACGGCGCCCTGATGCGCATCTATGACGCCCGCGAAGGTGGCGGCTTCTTCAAGTTGCCGGCCGCGGTCCCCTGCCAGGCCTCTGACGAGTGCCACGGTCCCGGGTCGCCGCCGCCGGGGCCCGCGGACATCAAGAGCTCGGGTAAGACCACCGCTGGCAACGTCCTCGTCTGCTCCAAGAAGCGCGTCAAGAAGCGCGGCGCATGCGTGAAGAAGAAGACGCACGCCAAGAAAAAGCACAAGAAGAGGAAGGGCGCCGCCAAGAAGCGAGCCGCCGGCTCGAACGGAAAGCGGGGTGGTCGCAATGCGTAGAGCCCTCATCATCCCCCTCCTCGGCCTGATCGTGATGGCGATCGGTGCGGTGCCCGCGAAGGCGGCGCTGACGATCGAAGATTTCAAAACCACCGCCACTGCCGTAAGGAACTTCGCCACCGTTGACGAATCCAAGGCCGGCGGCCACCCGGACCTCCACACCCACTTCAAACTGGGCAGCGACGGCGGCGGCGCCGAAGTCGCCAAGAATGTCAGCTTCGACCTGCCGCGGGGTATGTTCGGCAATCCTAGGATGCTGACGCAGTGCAGCTCGGTGGACTTCTCCCTCCAGCAGTGTCCATCGAATGCCCAGGTCGGCAACGTCGTCATCCACGCCGCCTACGAAGGCGACCCCAACCACCTGATGGGCCTCGCCCCGATCTACGTTCTCGAAGCCGGCCCCGAAGAAGCCGCTCGCTTCGCCTTCATCGTTCCGATCGTCAACATCCCGATCGCGATCCCGGTCACGGTTCGCTCCGCCAGCGACTACGGCCTGCGCTTCACGGTCTCCAACATCACCCAGTCGGTGCCGCTCACCGAAGCCGACCTGAACTTCTGGGGCTTCCCGGCCGACAACCGCTTCTTCGGCGGTCACATCTTCGAGCGCTTCATGAAAGGCAAACCGGGCAATCCCGCCGGCTGTCCGGGGGAAACGGAACCCAGCTGCGCGGCCCACTACAACGAAATCAACGGCGGCGGTCTCACCTCGTCGAGCGTCTCCAATCTACCCTTCACCGGCAACGCCTCGGTCTGCGGCATCCCGATGCCGACCAACCTCTACGTCGAGACCTACCAGCGGCCGGGATCCATGGTCCACGCGGAGTCGTCGTATCCCGAAGTCACCGACTGCGAAGGCCAGACCTTCCGACCCGTCGCCCAGGCGCGTCTGAGCACCGGCGAAGCCGATTCGCCGACGGGACTCGACCTGGAATTCACGATTCCCCAGGCGCAGACCAGCGCCACCTCTCCCTCACAGCTGCGCGGGGTCTCGCTGCTCTTGCCCGGAGGCCTGACGATCAACCCCGGCGCCGCCGACGGGCAGAGCGCCTGCTCCGACGCCGAGGTGGGGTTTGGGACCGAAGCGCCGGCCCGCTGCCCCGACAGCGCCAAGGTCGGCACCGTGACCCTCAGATCCGAATCGCTGCCCGGAGCCCTGACCGGCTCGATCTATCTCGGCCAGCCGGTCCCCGGCAACCAGTACCGCGTCTTCGTCATCGGCGAAGGCTTCGGGATCAAGGCGAAGCTCGTCGGCAAGCTGTTGCCGGACCCGAGCACGGGCCAACTGACGGTGAGCTTCGATGAATTGCCGCAGCTGCCGCTGGAAAAGTTCGAAATGCACCTGTTCGCTTCCGACCGGGGGATTCTGGCGACGCCCACGCAGTGCGCCGTCTACGCGGTGGATACGCGACTCTATCCCTGGAACACCTCGCAGCCGGACCAGACCTCCCAGTTCGGGGTCAGCGTCACCTCCGGTCCCAACGGCAGGCCTTGCCCGGCCGGCAAACGGCCTTTCGATCCGAAGCTGAACGCCGGTACCTCCAACTCCAGCGCAGGTTCCTTCTCCAACTTCACCCTGAACCTCTCGCGCGAAGACGGCGATCAGTACCTGAAGGACCTGGGATTCACGATGCCCCCGGGCCTTACCGGCTCGTTGCGGGGCATCAGCTACTGCCCCGAGTCCGCGATCGCCTCCGCCTCCCAGAAGACGGGCCGCACCGAGCTGGCGATTCCCAGCTGCCCTTCCTCCTCGCAGGTCGGCGACACCAACGTGGCCGCCGGCCCCGGCGGTCACCCCTTCCACGCGCTCGGCAAGATGTATATGGCGGGGCCGTTCAAGGGCGCGCCCTTGAGTCTGGTTGCGATCACCCCGGCCCTGGCGGGTCCCTATGACTACGGCACCGTCGTGATCAGGGTCGCCGTGGGTGTGGACTCCCTCGACGCCCACGTCACCGCGATCTCCGACACGATCCCCTCGATCATCGGCGGTATCCCGCTCAGGTTGCGCCAGATCCAGGTCAACCTGACCAGGCCCAACTTCATCCTCAACCCGACCAACTGCCAGCCGATGTCGGTTCTCTCCAAGGGGATCGGCGCCGAAGGCTCGAGCACCGAGTTCAGCTCCTACTTCCAGGCGGCCAACTGCGCCAACCTCGCCTTCAAGCCGCAGATGTCGGTCAAGTACCTCTCCGGCGGCAAGGCGAGAGCCAAGAACCCGAGCCTGGAATTCGCCCTCAAGACCAGAACGGGCGACGCCAACATCAAATCGGTCGCGGTCACGCTCTCCAAGGCCTTCGCGATCGACCAGCGCCACCTCGGCAACATCTGCTCGGAGGCGGAGCTGACCCGGACCAAGTGCGCCGGCAAGCAGACGATCGGATCGGCCACCACCAAGACGCCGCTCCTGGATCAGCCTCTCTCCGGTCCCGTCTACGCCGTATCGGGCGGCGGCGGCCTGCCGCGCCTCGCCTTCGTCCTCAACGGCCAGGTCCCGCTGGTCCCCCGGGCGAAAACGAGCTCGGTCGAAAATGGCGCCCTGAAGACGGTCGTCCCGACCGTCCCCGACGCCCCGATCGGCGAGTTCCGCCTCACCCTCCTGGGCGCCAAACAGGGCTACCTGGTCAACACCAGGAACCTCTGCAACAAGCCGGTGCTCAACACCGTCGAATACGTCGCCCAGAACGGCCGCAAGCTGACCCAGAACGTCAAGGTCAAGGCCCCGTGTGGGTCCAAGGCCAAGAAGAAGAAGCGCAAGTAGCGCTCGACTCAACACGACCATCGAACCACCTAGAAAGAGGCAGGAATGAAGATCAGCCGACCCTCCCCCGCGATGATCGTCGCGATGATCGCCCTATTCGCAGCCCTCTCGGGCTCCGCCTATGCGGCGCTCGGCAAGAACACGGTCGGCTCCAAGCAGCTGAAGGCCAAGGCGGTGACCACCGGCAAGCTCGCCAACAACGCCGTCAACTCGGCCAAAGTCGCCCAGGGTTCGCTCACCGGCGAGGACATCAACGTCGGCGCCTTGGGAACCGTTCCGAACGCGACCAGCGCCGCTTCGGCCGGCAACTCCAACACCGTCAACGGACATGCCGCCTCCTGCCCCGGCGGCACCACCCTGATCCGTGGGGTCTGCTTCGACGCGGCCCCCAACGCCCCCGCGCCGAACCTCAAAGCAGCTGCGGATAGCTGCGCCGCCAAGGGAGGTTTCCTGCCCTCGGTCATGGCCCTCTACTCGACCCGCCAGGTCCTGAACCTCGGCACCGGAGCGGGCACCGACCACATGTTCACCGACAGCTATTACTCGGCGGTCGGCACCGGCTCCAACTACACGACCGTCGTCGTCGACGGCACCGGCAAGATCTCCGAACAGAGCGTCGACTCGGCATCGGCCTTCATCTGCGCTTACTCCCTGGTCAGGTAGTACCGATGCGGATCGATCTCAAGCGCGCGCCCCTGGCCGCGGGAATGGTGTGCCTCTCAGCCCTGGCTCTCGCAACGACCTCCTCCGGGGAGGTCGTCCGCGAGGGCAACCTCCAGGGCTCCTTCAACGGCGGCATCTCCCCGCGCAGCCTGCCGCGCACCGAACTCGCCCCGGTAGCGGTGAGCATGGGCGGCAAGATCGCCACCACCGACAGAACCGTCCCCCCGAAGCTGGAACGGATCGTCTTGGCGATCAACTCCCACGGCAAGCTGCAGAACAAGGGCCTAGCCACCTGCAGCCTCGGCAAGCTGAACTCGCTGCCCTCTTCAGAGGCCAAGCGGGTCTGCGCCGATGCCCTGGTCGGCCACGGCAACGTCACCTCGAGGGTCTCCCTGCCGGGCCAGGGAGCCTTCGCCTCCAACGCCGACCTGCTGGCCTTCAACGGCAAGCTGCACGGCAGGCCCGCCGTCCTGGCCCAGGTCTCCTCCGGAGCACCATTGCCCCTGACCTACGTGATCGCCTTCGAAGTCAAGAAGGTCGGCGGCACCTTCGCCACCGAGCTGGCCGCGACCCTGCCCCCGATCGCCTCCGAATACGGCTACATCTCCGCCTTCAGCCTCTCGCTCTCCAGGAAATACGAAAGCCACGGCAAGCAGCTCAGCTTCGCCTCGGCCTCCTGCCCGGCTCCCGCCGGCTTCCCGGGAGCCTCCTTCCCCTTCATCAAAGCCTCCTATGAGTTCGCCGACGGCAGAACGCTCTCGGCCAAATTGATCCGCGACTGCAAGGTGAGAGGCAAGTGATGCAACGAAGGAACGTAGTGACCACCGCCCTGAGTGCCTGCCTGGCTCTGTTTGCCCTGGGGGCTCTGCTGATCGCCAACCTCGCCCAAGCCGACACCGTCCGCATCGGCAACCTGACGATCACGATCGACGGCCAGATCACCCCGAAGAAGCTCTCCAAAACGGTGCCCACCCCGATCGCCTTGGACCTCTCCGGCGACCTCGAGACCACCGACGGCTCCCACCCCCCGGTGCTGAAGACCCTCGACCTCGAATTCGACAAACACGGCCAGCTCAACACCAAGGGCCTCGCCACCTGCACCACCGCCAAACTCCAGAGCACCCTCACCGCCCAGGCCAAGGCCTCCTGCTCCGACGCCCTGGTCGGAGAAGGCAAGGTCTCCGCCGAGATCGCCTTCCCCGAACAGGCCCCCTTCAACGCAAGTGGGCCGCTGCTGATCTTCAACGGCGCCCCCAAAGGCGGTAAGCAGGTGCTGATCTTCCACGTCTACGCCCACGTCCCCGCTCCCACCACCTTCGTCACCACGGCGACGATCTCCAAGCAGGGCGGCAAATACGGGACCAGGGCCGTAGTCGCGATCCCGACCATCGTCAGTGGCCAGGGGAGCCTCACCTCCTTCAGCGCCAAGCTCCAGAAATCCTGGACCTACAAGGGCAAAAAGCAGAGCCTGCTGCTTGCCACCTGCCCCACGGGGAGCCTCTATGCGCACGGGACCTTCGCCTTCGAGGACGGGACCAAGGCGAGCGGGGACGTGGTGCGGCCCTGCACGCCGGGGAAGTAGGAGAGGCCTGGCTCGGTCGAGTACGCCGAAGCGCACCGCAAGCAAGCCGGCGCTTAGCCCGCGGTCCCCTCCAAGGTCCCCCGCAAATCGCCGTGAAGTCGAAATACCACGTGCGTATCTTGACAACCACGTACCTAAGCGTTTACAGTCCCGGCTGTAATTCATTGGGAACGTCAATGGTATGGCTAGGGACTTAGAAGCAGGGACGCAGCACCACAGGGACATCGATCGAGCTTTAGGGGGTCGCAGGAAGCGGCCGGGCAGAGGCTCCAGGGACAAGGAGAGCGTTAGGTGGGAAGCCACGCAGAAGGCGGGACCAACAGAGGCGACCTGCAGGCGCTCATCGCGGGCAAGAAGGAAGCCAACATCGACAAGGTCTCGGCGACCCTGCCGCACTCGGAGTTCCTCGAACAGTCGAACATCAGGACCGTCTGCACCAGGGGCCAGTTCGCCTCCGACAGATGCTCGATCTACGGCCAGGCTGAAGCGGTAGCGCCGCTGCTCGACCAGCCCCTGAAGGGTTCGCTTTATCGGCGCTCCTCCGGGATGACGCACGCAGAACGGCCGCTGGTCGAGAACAGCTGCTCCAAGGCGGAGCTGAAGAAGGCAAGGAAAAACAAGCAAGCGCTAGAGCTCGCAGGTAGGGGGAAGAAGTAATGAGAAGCAAAGGAAAAACCACACGTTTTGCCGTCGCGCTGCTTGCGCTGAGCTCGCTGCTGCTGCTCGCCGCGGCGGGGGCCAGCGCCGCCCCGAGCGCCGGCTCGGGCTGGGCTCCACGGGCCTCCTTTACCGGTGGTGCCCAGTCTGAAACCCCCCGCAACCCGATCGCCGTCGATAGCCACGGCAACATCTTCGGCAGCGATCAGCAATCCGGCTTGGTCACGATCTTCTCCCCCGATCCTTTCGCCGGCGGCGTCCCGCTGAGCGAATTCTTTCCCACCGGGCTCTCCTCCGCGCGCGACCTCGCCGTGGACCCCGGCGACGACACGCTTTACGCCACCGCAACCCTCCTTTTCGAAGCGCCGATCATCCGCCGCTACACCTCCGACGGCGCCGCAACCCCCACTTACACCGTCGATCCCGGCTTCGAAGTCCCCGAGGCCGCCGGCACCGCCGTCGACCCCACCACCCACGACCTTCTCGTCGCCGATCCCGGCGCCGAAGGTGTCCACCGCTACAGCAGCGCCGGCGCGCTGCTCGGGACGATCGCCACCCCGGGTACCGGTCCGGCCTATGTCGTGACTGCTCCCGACGGCAGCCTCTACGTCGCCTCGTCCTCCGGCCCCAACATCCTCCACCTGGCCGGCGACGGCACGGTGCTGGGGACGATCGCCGCCGTCGGCACCTCGCTGGGGGGCCTTACCTGGGACTCCGCCCACGGGCAGATCGTCGCCGCGGTCGGCGAAAGGCTGAAGGCCTACTCTCCCGCCGGCCAGCTGCGCTCCGAATCGCCGGCGCCGCCAGGCGGCATCGCCTTCGATCCCACCTCCGGCCTGCTCTACCAAGCATCGGGGGAATACTTCTCCGGCACCAACTACGTCTACGAACCGGCGGCCTACCCCGGCACCGAAGTTCCTGTCGTCTCCAACATCGCCGACCATAGCGTCCACCTCAAAGCCGAAGTCGAACCGGGCGAAGCCAACCCCGGCCATCCCGAGGATGGTGCGCCGGCGGAAAGCAAGGCTCACTTCGAGTACTCCGCCGACGGCGGTAAAAACTGGAAACCGCTGCCAGATCACGATCTGAGCGCGCCGGGCGTGGCCGTGATCGAAGACGACCTCACCGGCCTCCTCGCCAACTTCGACTACCTGGTCCGAGGGGTGGCGAGCAACTCCAAGCTCACGAACAACCTCAACGTGGCGTCCTTCGCCACGCCGAAAGTTGCCCCGGAGGTAGCCACCACCGCCGCCACCGACGTCAGCGAAGACAGCGCGGTGCTGAACGGGACGATCAGCCCCTTCGGCCTGCAGGCGACCTACCACTTCGAGTACGGAACGACCACGAGCTACGGCTCCAGGATCCCTGTCTCGATCGAGGGAGCAGCCGACGGCACCTATGACACCCGGATCTTCAGTCGCACGATCGAAGGTCTGGCGCCTGGGGCGACCTACCACTTCCGGATCGTTGCCCAGAACTCCGTCGGCACCAGCTTCGGGGAAGACAAGACCTTCACCGTGACCGCGCTGGGCGGAGTCGTCAAACGCGCCTACGAGCAGGTGACGCCCATCGACAAGCAGGGCAGGCCGCTCAACGTCGTCCTCGGCTTCCAGGCCAGAGCAGACGGCGCCGCCTTCGCCTACGTCAACTTCGCCGCCCCGAACGGCTCACCGTTTTACTCCTTCGCGATCAGCCACCGCGAGAGCAGCGACTGGCATCCCGGCGTCGACCTCAGCGTGCCGTTGAACGTTCCCTCAGCCCCCGGAATCGTCCTCGGGACCACCATGGCGATCTCCTCGGACTTCAGCAAGCAGCTGGTAGCCACCAACCGCAAGCTCACTCCCGAGGCTAGTGAAGGTGCGATCAACGTCTACATCCAAGACATCGCCACCGGCACCTACGCCTTCGTCGGCAGTGCCGCCGATTCCCCTGAATGGCAGCTCGGCCTTGGCGCCCTCATCGGGCTCCCCCCTGGAGCGGATAAATTCTTTGGCGGTGCCTCGGACTTCAGCTGGGTCCTGTTCAAGTCGATCCAGCCCCTGATTCCGGGTACCGCGGAGGGCGCGCTTTACCGCTGGAGTGAGGAGGGCGGGCTGGAAGTGGTCTCGGTTGTTCCTGGCGGCGGCTCCGAACAGGCCTATCAGGGCAATGACAAGAGCCAGGTCCTCAGATGGGCCTCGAGTGACGGTTCGCGAATTTACTTCAAGACCGACACCGGCATCTACCTGCGCGAAGGTGACGACCCGGCGAAAGCGATATCCGTCTCCCATATCGATGGCGATCCGGCGACGCCCGTATCGGGCTGGTTCTTCGGTGCCAGCAAGGACGGCCGCTACGCGTTCTTCGAGTCGGTTGATACTGCGCTGACCGATGATGCGGTCGGCAAATCAGGAAACGTCTACCGCTATGACGCCGCCACCGACAGCCTTGAATTCATCGACGCCGCTGCCTGGACCTCAGACGCTTTCTACGTTCCGATCGGGGTCAGTGACGATGGCGAGACCGCTTACTTCCGCACCGGAGCCGAAGTTCTCGTTTGGCACGATGGCGATGTCAGTCAGGCTGCGCCCTCGAACTTGATCGGGACGGGGTTTTCGACGATCCCGATGAGCCCCAATGGGCGCTATCTCGGCTACGAAGAATCCGGCAATGTCTACCTCTATGACGCCGAGGCTGACATCCGCACCTGCGCCTCCTGTCTGGCCGACGGCAGCAAGGGCGAAGCGTTCTTGCCATTTATCGAGCGTGTCCAAAATCACTTCCCACGCGCGCTAACCAACTCCGGCCAGCTCTTCTTCACCGCGGCCGGTCGCCTGGTCGCCGCCGACGCCAACGGAAGGCGCGATGTCTACATGTTCCAGGACGGTCACCCGACGCTGATCACCCCCGGCAACGGGCCCTATGACGCGGTCTTTGCCGACGTCTCCGAGGACGGCTCCAACGTCTTCTTCTCGACCAACCAGAAGCTGGTTGGTCAGGACAACGACGACTCGCCCGACATCTATGACGCCCGCATCGGCGGCGGCCTTGCCTCTCAGAACCCACCACCGCCGAAGGAATGCCTGCGCGATGACTGCAAGGCGACTCCGAACACCGGCCCGGAGCTTCCCTTCGGCGGCTCAGAAGCCGTCAGGGGCTCGGAGAACGTCAAGGCCCCTCGCAAGCGCTGCGGCAAGGGCTCCCACGCCCGCAAGGTCAAGGGCAAGCCGCGCTGTGTCAAGAACGCGAAGGGCAGGAAGAAGCAAGAGAAAGCCAACGCCAACCGGAGACAGGGTCGATGAACCGCAACAGAGGAGTACGCAAGCTCGCGGTCGCCCTAGTCGGCTGCCTGGCATTCGGCGCCGTGCTCGCAAGCGGCGCCGCCGCCAGCATGCCGTTCGAGAAAGTCGGCGTCTCGGTCACCGAAAAAAGCGGCACCACCTCGCGTCAGGCAGGCGCCCATCCCGACTTCACCTTCAGCTTCGACTTCCCGCCCGGACCGCCCGAGTCCGCTCGCACGGTCGACCTCGACCTGCCCGTCGGCATGCTCGGCAACCCGGCCCCGTTTGAGACCTGCACGCTGGCCAACCTCGCCAACGGCGGTCTTGGTTCGAACACCTGCAACGTCGCCGCACAGGTGGGCGTGGTGAAATTGCGGCTCCGCCGGGGCTTCGTCGACGGGAGCAATACGGAAACTAATCTTGTCCCTCTCTACAACCTCGCCCACGGCCCCGACGTCCCCGCCCGGTTCGGTTTCAAGTACGTCTCCTACCTGGCGACGATCACCCCGCGAGTCCGCCCAGGCGATTACGGGATCTCCGCGGGCAGCTTCGAAATCTCGCAGGCCAGGGCGGTCCAGGGCGCAGACGTGACCCTCTGGGGAACCCCCGCTGATTCGGCCCACGATCGCGATCGCATGCTGCCGAACACCCTGCCGTTAATCGATTTTGAAAACCCGTTTCGGCCCGTAATCAAGGACCCCGCACCCCAGGTCCCATTCTTCACCAACCCCACGGCCTGCCCCGACGCGGCTTCGATCTTCAAGGCCCGCACCGACTCTTACGAGGACAGCGGCGTCTTCGACGAACGGGCGTTTGACACCGACCTCAAAGGCACCCCCTTCGTCTGGGAAGGCTGCGAAAACATGCCCTTCGCGCCGACCCTGGTGCCATTGCCGGGCACGCATCGTGCTCACTCTCCGACGGGCCTAGACGTAAGCATCGACCTGCCGTCAAACGAAAGCCCCGGCGGCTTCTCGGCCTCCGGGGTGAAGAAGACGGTGATCGAGTTTCCGCAGGGGATGAGTGTCTCTCCCTCCGCGGTAGCGGGGCTGGAAGCCTGCTCGGAAGCCCAGATCGGCATCGGCAACCACAACCCGCCCGCCTGTCCGGACGGTTCCAAGCTCGGCAACGTCTCGATCGAGACCCAGGTCCTGCCGGACCCGGTCGCGGGCAACGTCTTCCTGGCCAAGCAGAACGAAAACCCCTTCCACTCCACCTACGCGATCTACCTCACGGCCAAAGGCCCAGGCTTCTACCTGAAGCTCCCGGGCGAGATGAACCTCGACAAGACCACCGGCCAGCTGCGGGTGATCTTCGACAACCTGCCGCAGCTGCCGTTCGAAAACGTCCATTTGGACTTTCGCGGGGGGCCAACCGCTCCCTTGGTGACGCCGAACGTCTGCGGCGACTACTCGATCCGCACCGAAGTTTTCCCCTGGGCCCGGCCCAACAAGCCGGTCATCGCCCGGGTGCCGATGCCGATCGACGAAAGCTGCGAGGGCGGCGGAGAGTTCAAGCCGACTCTGCAGGCCGGAGTGGCCAACCCGATCGCCGGTGCCCAGTCGCCGCTGACGCTGCGGATCAAACGCCAAGACGGCGAACAGAACCTCAGCCGCCTCGAGATCACCCTGCCCGAGGGCGAGCTGGCGAAACTGAAGGGCGTTGAAATCTGCCCTGAGGCCCAGGCCCCGAGCGGCTCCTGCGGCCCCAAGAGCCAGGTCGGAATCGCCACTACGGCCCTGGGCACCGGAGCCTTCCCGCTCTTCACCCCTCAGCCCGGCAAGGACCCGACCGCTCTGTATCTGGCAGGTCCCTATAAGGGAGCCCCGTACTCGCTGATCACCAAGGTCCCGGCCCAGGCCGGTCCCTTCGACTTCGGCGACATCGTGGTCAGAACCGCGATCAATGTCGACCCGATCACCACCCAGGTCACGGCAAAGAGCGACCCGCTGCCCCAGCTCCTCGAAGGGGTGCCGATCGCCTACCGCGACGTCCGCATCGAAGTCCAGAAACCGGACTTCACGGTCAACCCGACCAGCTGCGAGCAGCGGGCGGTGACCACGTCGATCTACTCGATCGACGGCGCGGTAGCCCACCCCTCGGTTCCGACCAAGGTCGCCGACTGCGGCGCCCTCAACTTTGGGCCGAAGCTGGCCTTCAAAGTCCAGGGCGGGACCAACCGCGGTGACCTGCAGGCGCTGAGTGCGGTGCTGATCACCGGCAAAAAGGAAGCCAACATCGCCAAGGTTGCTGTGACGCTCCCTCACTCCGAGTTCCTCGAACAGAGCAACATCAGGACCGTTTGCACGCGGGTGCAGTTCGCGGCCAAATCCTGCCCCGATGCCTCCGTCTACGGCTCCGCCGAAGCAACCACGCCGTTGCTCGATACGCCCCTGAAAGGCCCTGTCTACCTGCGCTCCTCCAACCACTCGCTGCCCGACCTGGTGGCGACCTTGAACGGCCAGTTCGACGTCGAGCTGGCGGGACGGATCGACTCCAAGAACGGCGGCATCCGCAACACCTTCGAAGTGGTCCCGGATGCACCGGTCTCCAAATTCGTCCTGAAGATGCAGGGCGGTAAAAAGAGCCTCCTGATCAACAGCCGCAACCTCTGCAAATCGGTCTCCAGGGCCGACGTGAAGATGGTCGGCCAGAACGGGATGACCCACAACGAACGGCCGGTCGTCAAGAACAGCTGCTCCAAGGCGAAGAAGAAGTCCTCCCGGGCCAAGCAGCGTCGCGGCTAGGCCCTTGGCACTACGTCAGCCCGATGAGCACAACCGCATTCAGGAGGAGCGCCGCTGCCGCGGCGCTCCTCTGCTTTCTCGCCTTCTCCTCCCTGGCCTCCGCCGAGGTCACCCAGGAAGGCAACCTGCGGGTCTCCTTCGTCGGCGGCCTCGCCCCCCACGCATTGCCGAGGCAGGGCACGGCCCCGGTCAAGGTCACCCTCGGCGGCGACATCAAGACCGTCGACGGCAGCGCCCCCCCGCAGCTGCGCACGATCTCCCTCGCGATAAACAAGAACGGCAAGCTCGACTACCGTGGCCTACCGGCCTGCCACTACCACCAGATCCAGCCCGCCTCGACCAGGGAAGCGATCGAAACCTGCCCGGACTCGGTGATCGGCAAAGGCACCTTCGCCGCCAACGTCGTCTTGCCCGAACAGAGCCCCTTCCCCTCCGCCGGAGAAGTGATCGCCTTCAACGGCATCTACAACGGCCGCCACGTCGTCTACGCCCACGTCTACGGGACCGTGCCGCTGCCGCAGTCAAACGTCCTGATCTTCGAGCTCGGCCACACCTCCGGCGCCTACCGCACCACCCTGACGGCGGAACTGCCCCAGGTAGCCGCCGAATGGGGCTACGTCTCCGCCGTCAGCCTGGCGCTCAAGCGCACCTACAAATACAAGGGCAAGACCAAGAGCTTCCTCAGCGCCAGCTGCCCAGCACCCGCGGGCTTCCCGGCGGTGAACTTCGCCTTCGCCCGCGCCTCCTTCGGCTTCGAAGATGGCAGGACCCTGAGCACGAAGATGACGCGCAGTTGCGGGGTGGCGAAACAGCCGACCCGAAAGCCTCCTTCTTAGATCACCAATACCACGTGCGTATCTTGACAAGAGGGAAACCGGATGTTTGTATTTCCGGATGGCCTCGTCTCGGATCGTGACTGGATTTCGTGGATCACGCTGAGGCAATCTGCGATCTGCCCGCAGGGAGTTTTGACGACGAGCGCTTTGCCGCCGCCTATGAGGCCGGCGTCGATCGACTCGCGGCCGACGTCGTCGCGGCGCTCGAGGCGGAGCGAGACCGGGCTCCGCGCCTCTCGGCCGGTCTTCGGGCCGGCCTCGACTCCCTCGCCGCCGACCCCGAGCTCGCGCGCCTCCTGCTGGTCGATGCCCTGGCCGCTCCGGGCGCCGCTCGACTCCTCCACGAGCGCAGCCTCGAGCGAGTTGCCCAAGCTCTGAGGCATCCTCATATCGAGATCTCTGGCGGTACCGGGGTCTCCGAGGGGACAGCGCACCTGCTCGCCGGCGGCCTCGTCTCCCATCTCTCCGGCCGGGTGCTCGCCGGCGAAACCGAGCGTCTGGTGGAGTCGCACGAGCTGCTGCTCCAATACCTACGCGCCCCCATGCCTCCACCCGTGCGGGACGGCGCGGGCAAGCAGCGCGCTGCACCCGCCTAGGTTTGATCATGGCCCGGGGTGAGCCGCCGTCCGGCAGCGAGCCGGAGCGCTTCGAACCCGCCCTGCCAGCCGAGCTGGCGATGGCCCGGCTACCCGCCGGCCGGCACGGGCTGCCGCGCTCCTTCGTTACCGAGAACCAGCGCCTGCGCATCGTCGCCGCGCTGCTGCGGGTGCTGCCGGAGCGCGGTTATCCGGCGACCACGATCGCTGACATCACCCGTGAGGCGGGCGTCTCGCGCGCCGCCTTCTACGAGCTGTTTGCCGACAAGGAAGAGTGCTTCCTGGTGACCTACGATCTGGTCGGCGGATGGTTCTGCGGACGGGTCGAGGGGGCCGTCGCCGCCGAGCCGGACTGGCGCGACCGGATCCGCGTCGGCGCCGCGGAGGCGCTGCACCAGCTCGGCGCCAACCCCCTGGTCGCGCACCTGATCGCGATCGAGGTGCCGCAGGCCGGTCGCCCTGCCCGCGAGCGCCAGCAGGCGCTGATGGACCGCTTCGCCGTCGCGCTGCGTGCCGACCACCCGGGCCGTGAGGGCCTGCCCGACGACCTCGCCGACCTGCTGCTCGGCGGCGTCGTCCCGCTCGTCGCCCGCTACGTCGACGGCGACCGGGCCGAGCGGCTGCCAGAGGCGACCCGGGTGCTGGTCGAGTACCTGTTGATCCCTTATATAGGGGCGGAGGAAACGAGCGCGGTGCTGGCGCGCCTGCCAGGTGCGGACGCAGCCGGCTAGGCCGCCGAGCCGGCGGCGCCCGGGCGTTACGCTGGCCTGAAGCGACGGAGGAGGTCGGAATGGCAACGCAGACGGTGGACGCGGTCGATCACAAGCTGCTCGTGGCCGGGAAGTGGGTCGAGACCGGCGAGTGGGGCGAGGTCAAGAGCCCCTACGACGGCAGCCCGGTCGGGCGGGTCGCGCTCGGCGACGCCGCCACCGTCGACCGTGCCGTTCGTGCCGCGCGCGATGCTTTCGAGTCCGCCGATTTCCCCCAGCACGAGCGCGCCGCCGTGCTCGATCGCGCCGCCGAGCTGGTCGGCGAGCGGGTCGAGGACCTGGCGCTGACGATCTCGGCCGAGGCCGGCAAGCCGATCAAGACGGCGACGGTCGAGGCGCAGCGCTGCGTCGACACGCTCACCTTCGCCGCCGTCGAGGCGCGCAAGCTGACTGGCGGCACGGTGCCGATGGACGCCTCCGCCAGTGGCGCCGGCAAGCTCGGGGTGATGCTGCGGGTGCCCTACGGGGTGGTCGGCGCGATCAGCCCCTTCAACTTCCCGCTCAACCTGGTCGCCCACAAGCTCGGGCCGGCGATCGCCGCCGGCAACGCGGTCGTCCTCAAGCCGGCGGGCCAGACGCCGATCTCGGCGTTGAAGCTGGCCGCGATCCTGGAGGAGGCGGGCCTGCCCGACGGCTGGCTCAGCGTCGTCCCCGGGCCCGGCGGCGAGGTCGGCAACGCGATCGTCGAGCACGAGCTGACCACGGCCCTCAGCTTCACCGGCTCCGCCAAGGTCGGCTGGGACATCCGCAGCCGGGTCCCGCACAAGAAGGTCAACCTCGAGCTCGGCTCCAACGCGCCGCTGATCGTCAACGACGACGGCGACTGGGAGACGGCCGCCGACAAAGCCCAGATCCACGCCTTCTCCCACGCCGGCCAGAGCTGCATCTCGATCCAGCGGATCCTCGTCCACGAGGCCGTCGCCGACGAGTTCAAGGCGCGCCTGGTCGCGAACGTCTCGAAGTTGACGGTCGGCAACCCCTACGACGAGGGGACCGACGTCGGGCCGCTGATCACCCCCGACGACCGCGACCGGGTCAAGGGGTGGATCGACGAGGCGGTCGCGGCGGGGGCCGAGCTGCTGACCGGTGGCGAGCTGGTCGACGAGGGCCGCTGCCTCGCCCCGACGCTGCTCTCGGCGCCGCCCAAAGACGCCAAGGTCTGGTGCGAGGAGATCTTCGGCCCGGTGGCGACGGTGGATACCTTTGCCTCCTTCGGCGAAGCGCTGGAGCTGGCCAACGACTCCAAGTTCGGGCTCCAGGCCGGCGTCTTCACCCGCGACATCGGCCGCGGCCTGGAGGCGGGGCGGACGCTCGAGTTCGGCGGCGTGCTGATCAACGAGGTGCCGACCTTCCGCGCCGACCAGCAGCCATATGGCGGCGTCAAGGACTCGGGCAACACCCGCGAGGGCCCGGCCTTCGCCGTGCTGGAGCTGACCGAGGAGCGCTTCGTCACCCTGCAGGGCTGAGGCAGGCAGCGCGGAGCAGTTGCAGGTGATATCCCAACTATTATTGGGATATCTCACCTATAGTTCCTATAGCTATGGACTTTCAGCGACCTCTCAGCGTGGTGGCTCCGACTCTTGACGGAGACGTGCTCGGGGTGCTGGCCGGGGCGGAGGAGGAATTCACCGGCCGGCGAATTCACCGGGTCCTCGGCCGCGGCTCCGAGCAAGGCGTGCGGAAGGCGGCGGACCGCCTCGTCCAGCAGGGAATCGTCAGCCGGCGCCAGGCTGGGCAGGCGAAGCTCTACAGCTTGAACCGAAGCCATCTCGCGGCCCCTTATGTCGAAAGCCTCGGTTCGCTGCGAGCGGAGCTGATCCGGCGCCTCCGGGACACGGTTGCCGCCTGGGATACCCCACCGATCGCCGTGCTCCTGTTCGGTTCCGTTGCCCGCGGCGAAGGCGACGCCGGCAGCGATCTCGACCTGCTCGTCCTGAGGGACCGGGACACCGACGAGGAATCCGAGAGCTGGCAGGAGCAGCTCGCCGGCCTCGAGAACGACGCGACCGTCTGGACCGGCAACGAGGCGCGCGTGGTCGACTATGGACCGCCGGATCTTGCCGACCCCGCGGCGCTGCGCGTCGTCGAAGAGGCATTGGCCGATGGGATCGAGCTCTACGGATCGCGCCAGCGCCTGCGCCGCCAG
The DNA here is from genome assembly GCA_963735255.1 of uncultured Solirubrobacterales bacterium. Classification (GTDB taxonomy): domain Bacteria; phylum Actinomycetota; class Thermoleophilia; order Solirubrobacterales; family 70-9; genus VAYN01. The sequence goes on from CAVTKC010000004.1 coordinate 122,673, forward strand.
CTGGCGGCGCGCAAGCGGGCGTGATGGCAACCCGGGTGCGGGACTGCGATGCGGCGTTCATCAAGGGGCGGTTGGGCAAGGCCGAGCAGTTCCTCCAGTCCGCGGCGATGATTCAAGATACGGCCGATGACGAAGCGGAATTTGGCGATTCCGTGGTCACCCTTTGCGTCCATGCCGGAATCGCCGCCTCCGATGTGATCTGTTGTCGAGCGCTGGGTCACTTCGTCCAGGGGGACGACCACTCCCAGGCGATCACCGAGCTTCTCGAAGGTCGCTCCGGACGGCCGGAGGCTCGGGAAAGACCTACGGGCGCTGCTGCAGATGAAGACCCGGGCCGGCTACGGCGGGCCGGTCGTCACCGCCGACCAGCGCAAGCGCGCTTGGCGTCGCGCGGAGAGTCTGGTCGAGGCCGCGCGCGAGCGTGTCTGATTACTCCTCTTCAGCTTCCGCCTAAATTTTAGGTAAGGTCTGCTTTTCCGGTCACGCGGTCTCGTCCATGAGGCCCTTTGAGCAGAAGGTGGGAGATGAAGCTACGGGGAGTGGGAATCAGGTTCGGCGTCGCGCTGGTTTCGGTGCTGGCGATCGCGGCGATGGCGACCGCGGCGAGCGCCGCGGTCTCCGACACGTCGGGGCAGACGAGCGTGGGGCAGAGGCTCGTCCCCGCCGCCCCGGGCGCCTTCCGCTACCTGCAGCTTGGCCCCGGCGAGCCCTACGCCGTGCGCGAAGACATGGCCACGGCGGGCGCCGGCCGCGCCGCCGCCCGCACCTCGCTCGTCTACTTCGGGCAGCTCTCCGACTTCCAGCTCGCCGACGAGGAGTCGCCGGCCCGGCTCGAGGTGATCGACCCGCTCTCGAGCCCGCTCAACCTCCCCTTCGGCGCCGCCTGGCGGCCCTGGGAGGCGCTCGAGCCGCAGCTCGACGACGCGATGATCCGCCAGCTGAACCAGTTCGCCGGCGCCAGCCCGGTCGCCGACGGCAGCGGCGGCCACAGCGCCATGGACCTCACCATCGACACCGGCGACTCGGCCGACAGCCAGCAGCTGAACGAGACCCTCTGGGTCCGCACCCTGCTCGAGGGCGGTCAGCTGAACCCGAACAGCGGCGTCGACAAGGCGACCTACTCGAACGCGCTCTGCCCGAAACTGCTCGTCCCGGGCGCCGCCGAGGCCGCCCGCTACACCGGCGTCCAGGACTACAACGACTACGTCGAGGGGCCCTACCCGGAGTTCTACGACCCCAGCTCGCCGAAAGGCGTGCACGCCGCCTGGCCCAAATACCCCGGGCTGATGGATAAGGCGCAGCAGCCGTTTGCCGCGAGCGGGCTCAGCGTCCCCTCCTATGTCGCCTTCGGCAACCACGACGCCCTGGTCCAGGGGAACGCGGCCGCCAACGCCGCCTTCGAGGCGGTGGCGATGGGCTGCCTGAAGCCGATCGGCCCGGTCTCCAACCCGGAAAACGCCGCCGCGCTGCTGACCGCCTTCTTCAACCCCACCAACCTGCTGGCCTCGCTGCTGACCGGCCCGCAGAACACGGTGATCGTGCCGGGCGACCCGAAACGGCAGTTCGTCTCCAAGAAGCAGTACAAGGACATCTTCAAGGCCGGGGCCCAGGCCGACGGCCACGGCTTCGACTACGTCGACCCCGCCCAGGAGTCGGCATCCAAAGGCGCCGCCGGCTACTACGCCTGGAGCCCGAAGCCGGGCGTGCGCTTCATCGCCCTCGACACCGTCGCCGAGGCGGGGACGATCGTCACCCCGAACGGCAGCTTCACCTCCGAGGGCAACATCGACAACCCGCAGTTCAAATGGCTCGAAGGCCAGCTGCGGGCGGCGACCGCGGCCGACCAGCTGGTGGTGCTGTTCAGCCACCACGCGCCGGAGAGCCTCAACGCCGACGCCCCGGACGAGCTGGCGCCGCCCTGCCTGCTGTTCCAGCCCTCGCTCGGGCACGACATCAACGCCGGCTGCGACCTCGACCCGCGGCTCTCGTTCCCGATCCACCTCGAGGCTGACGTGGTCGGCCTCCTGCACGAATATCCGAACGCGATCGCCTGGGTCGCCGGTCACTCGCACGTGAACACCGTCGATGCCTTCCCCGACCCGGGGGGCAACGGTGGCTTCTGGAGCATCCGCGTCGCCGCCGAGGCCGACTGGCCGCAGCAGAGTCGCCTGCTGCAGATCTTCGACAACCACGACGGCACGCTCTCGATCTTCGGCACGATCCTCGACCACGCCGGCCAGTCGGCGGCACCGGCCCCCGGCACCTCGGCCGCGGGCATGGACCTCAACGACCTCGCCTCGCTCGCGCGGACGATGTCCTACAACGACCTCCAGTCCGGCGCCCCCGAAGGCGAAGGGGAAGCGGACGACCGCAACGTCGAGCTGCTGATCGACGACCCGCGCTAGCCAGCAGGGCAAGGGGCGGGAGGCCTTCCCGAGACACAGCTCGCCTATGGCTCGCTGTTGAGTGTCTCGGGAAGGCCTCCCGCCCCTTGCTCGTGGAGGCTGGCGCGGATCCTCTTACTCGTGCGGCCGAGCCATGCGGCGGTGGTCGAGGGCCTCCTCGAGGACGGAGGGCTCGACGCCTTGCTCTAGGGCGACCTCGCGGAGGGAGCGGCCGGACTTGGCGGCGGCCTTGACGATGTCGGCGGCGCGGTCGTAGCCGATGTGGGGGTTGAGCGCGGTCGCCGTCGCCAGGGTGGACTCGGCGTGGCGCGTCGTCATCTCCTCGTTGGCCTCGACCCCGGCGACGCATTTCTCGTCGAGCAGGCGCGAGGCGGAGGCGAGCAGCTTGATCGAGTCGAGCAGGTTGCGGGCGATCAGCGGCACCCGCACGTTGAGCTCGAACTGGCCCTGCATGCCGCCGATCGTGATCGCGGCGTCGTTGCCGATCACCTGGGCGGCGACCTGGATCACCACCTCTGGGATCACCGGGTTGACCTTGCCGGGCATGATCGAGGAGCCCTTCTGTAGCTCCGGCAGGCGCAGCTCGGCGAGCCCCGCGCGTGGGCCGGAGCCCATCAGCGCCAGGTCGTTGGCGATCTTGTTGAGCGAGGCGGCGTAGACCTTGAGCGCGCCCGAGAGCTCGACCAGCGAATCGCGGTTGCCCTGCGCCTCGAAGGGGTCGAGCGGGCCGGAGATCTCGAGGCCGGTATCGGCGCCGAGCTTCTCCCGCACCTTGGCGGCAAACTCGGGATGGGTGTTGAGGCCGGTGCCGGTGGCGGTGCCGCCGAGCGGAATCTGGCCGACCCGGCGCAGCGTCGCCTCGACCCGCTGGACCCCGAGCCGGACCTGGGCCGCGTAGCCACCGAACTCCTGGCCGAGGGTGACCGGGACCGCGTCCATGAGGTGGGTGCGGCCGGCCTTGACGACGTCGGCGAACTGCTTCGACTTCGCCTCCAGCGCGGCCTCCAGGGCGCCCATCGCCGGCAGCAGGTCGTGGGTGACCTCGTCCAGCGCCGCCAGGTGCACGGCGGAGGGGAAGACGTCATTGGAGGACTGCCCCATGTTGACGTGGTCGTTGGGATGGACGCCGGTGCCGGCGAGGTTGGCGATCACCTCGTTGGCGTTCATGTTCGAGGAGGTGCCGGAGCCGGTCTGGAAGACGTCGACCGGAAACTGGTCGTCGTGCTCGCCGAAGCCGACCGCCTTGCCGGCGCTGGCGATGCGCTCGGCGAGGTCGTCGTCGAGCAGCCCGAGCTCGCCGTTGACCTCGGCCGCGGCGGCCTTGACCCGGCCCAGCCAGCGGACCACGGGAACCGGCACCGGCGAGCCGGAGACGGGGAAGTTGTCGACGGCTTTGGTGGTCTCGCCACCCCAGAGCTGCTCAGTCAAGGTCGTGCCTCCATCGAAGATCGGTTGGGCCAGGGAGGGTATTGACCGGGCCGCGCGGGCGCCCGGGCGGGGGACATGCATTAGGGTGCCCTAACTACCGATGAAGCCAGACGATCCCGTTAGCAAAGGCGCCGAGCGCGCCATCGCCCACCTCAACGAGGACCACGACGACGCGTTGCTGGAGATGGCGCGGGCGCTCGGCGGCCGCCCCGAGGCGACCGCCGCCCGCTGCGTCGACGCCGACCGCACCGGCCTCGATCTCGTCGTCGAGACGGCCGCCGGCGAGGCCGCGGTGCGGGTCGACTACGAGGAGCCGATCGAGGCCCCGGAGGGCCTGCGCAAGGCGACCGTCAAGCTCGCCCAGAAGGCCCGGGCGGAGCTCGGTATCGAGCCCCGCCCGGTCTCCGCGGACTAGCTAGCTGTAGCTCCTAACAACGTTGTTCATCCGGGCCTCCTTGAAGGCTGGGGGTGTCGAGCCACCCACCCAACAAGGAGACACCGGATGAGGATCCACGCTAACGCCCGCACCTGCCCGAACAGCCGCAAGCTCTTGGTCAAGCGGGTGGAAGAGGAGAACTGGTCGCTGGTGGCGGCGGCCGAGGCCGCCGGCATCAGCGAGCGATCGGCCCGTAAGTGGCTCGGTCGCTGGCGAGCCGAGGGAGATGCCGGGCTGCTCGATCGTTCCTCGGCGCCGAAGCGGATTCCCCACCGCACGCCGGAGCCAGTGGTCGAGGCGATCACCGCCCTGCGCCGGCTGCGGATGACGGCGGCGGAGATCGCCGAGGTCCTCGGCCTGGCGCTCTCGACGGTCTCGCTGTGGTGCAAGCGGGTGGGCCTGGGCAAGCGCAGCCGACTCGAGCCTCCCGAGCCGCCCAACCGCTATGAACGCTCGCGCCCCGGCGAGCTGATCCACGTCGACGTCAAGAAGCTGGGCCGCTTCGGGGTCGCCGGCAAACGAGCGATCGGCCAGCGCCAATCCAGCCGCGGCTACGGCTGGGAGTGTTGCCACGTCTGCGTCGATGACGCCACCCGCCTCGCCTACGTCGAGGTGTTGCCAAACGAGCGCGGCACCACCTCCTCGGCCTTCCTGCGGCGGGCGGTGGCCTGGTTTGCCGAGCGTGGAGTCAAGGTCGAGCGGGTGATGACCGACAACGGCTCCCCCTACGTCTCCACGATCCACGCCGCCACCTGTCGTGAGCTCGGGATCAGGCACCTGCGGACCCGGCCCTACCGGCCTCGCACCAACGGCAAGGCCGAGCGCTTCATCCAGACGATGCTGCGCGAGTGGGCCTACGGGCGCCTTTACGGCAGTTCAGCCGATCGAGCCAGCCAGCTCGCCGGCTGGCTCGATCGCTACAACTACCATCGCAAGCACGGCTCCCTCGGTCATCGTCCGCCGGTGGCTCGACTCAATGAGCTACTGGGGAACAACCTGCTTGGGAACTACAGCTA
>CAVTKC010000005.1:0-72092 GCA_963735255.1 uncultured Solirubrobacterales bacterium
CCGACGACGACTCCCGCGCCGTGCGCGCGGCCCGCATGGGCCTGATCGAGGCGCGCTATCCGGACCCACTCCCACTCGACGACCGCGTGGCGCGCGAGTGGGGCCGGCTGCAGGCGGCCGTCTCCCAGCGCGGCGGTAGTCCCCGCAAGCGGATGGCGGACCTCGCCATCGCCGCCACCGCCAGCGTTCACGGCGCCGTTCTCATCACCCGCAACATCAAGGACTTCAAGATCGTCGCCGACCTGGTTTCCGTGGTGGGCCCGGCCGGGACGTAGGCACCCCGCGCGAACTCATTTCGCCCAGGCGCCGCGAGCGATCCGGTAGAGCACGTGAGGCCGCAGCGGGTCGCCGACCGGGACTTTGGGGTGGCCGAAGTCGTCGGCGGGGTCGCGGCTCATCCCCAGCCGCTCCATCACCGCCCGCGAGCGCGCGTTGCCGACGGCGGTCATCGCCACGATCTCGTCGAGCCCGAGTTGCTCGAAGCCGAAGGCGAGCGCGGCGCGGGCTGCCTCGGTCGCGTAGCCGTGCCCCCAGGCCGGCCGCGCCAGCCGCCAGCCGGCCTCGACCGCGGGCATGAAATGGGTCTCGATCTGCGGCACGTCGAGGCCGACGAAGCCGGCGAACTCGCCGCTCCCGCGCACCTCGACCGCCCAGAGGCCGAAGCCGCGGCGCTCGATGTCCGCCTCGATCCGCGCCGCCAATGCGTCGCTCTCGGCCCGGCCAAGCGGCGCCGGGAAGTGCTCCATCACCTCCGGGTCGGCGTTGAGCGCGGCGAACGGCTCGCGGTCCTCGGGCCGCCAGGACCGCAGCAACAGCCTCGCGGTCTCGAGCTCGGGCGCCACGCCGGACTCCGCGCTCAGCGCCCGATCGACTGCTGGTACAGCGTGAAGCCGATGCCCGAGCAGACGGCGGCGATGATCCAGAAGCGCAGCATGATCTTCGTCTCCGACCAGGCCATCATCTCGAAGTGGTGATGGAGGGGTGCCATCAGGAAGACCCGACGGCGGAAGGTCTTGAAGGAGAAGACCTGGATCGCGACCGAGAGCGCCTCGATCACGAAGATGCCGCCGATGATCAGCAGCAATACCTCGGTCTGGGTCATCACCGCGAGGGCGCCGATCGCTCCCCCTAACCCGAGCGAGCCGGTGTCGCCCATGAAGATCGAGGCCGGGAAGGCGTTGAACCAGAGGAAGCCGATGCAGGCGCCGACCAGGCAGGCCGAGAGCAGCGCCAGGTCCTGCTGCTGGTTGGCGACGAAGGAGATCGCGGTGTAGGCGAGGAGGACGATCGCGCAGCAGCCGGCGGCGAGGCCGTCGAGGCCGTCGGTGAGGTTGACGCCGTTGGAGAAGCCGGAGAGGACGAGGAAGACGAGGACGAAGTAGAGAACGGGCCCAAGATCGATGCTGGCGTCGCCGATGCGGAAGTAGAGGATCGGCTCGATCCCGACCTCGTGGCGGGCGACCCACCAGAGCACCAGCGCGAGCAGGACCTGGAAGAGGATCTTCCAGCGCGCCGAGAGGCCGAGCGAGCGGCGTTTGACGATCTTGATGAAGTCGTCGGCGAAGCCGATCGCGGCGCAGCCGATGGCGACGCCGAAGACGGTCAGGCTCTGGGCGTCGCGGTCGGAGAGGACCAGGTAGGGGACGCAGATCGAGACGAAGATGATCAGCCCGCCCATCGTCGGCGTGCCCGCCTTGGCGTGGTGCTCCTGCGGCCCGTCCTCGCGGATGTGCTGCCCGAACTCGCGCACCCGCAGGTACTCGATGAATTTGGGCCCGAGGAAGATGCAGATCAGCATCGCCGCCATGCCGGCGATCAGCACTTCACCCATCAGACAAGCTCCGCCAGCTCGGTGGCGACGCTCTCCAAGCCGGCCGAGCGCGAGCCCTTGACGAGGACGGCATCGCCCGGTTCGAGTTTCGCCGCCAGCAGCTCCGCCGCCTCGCCGGGGTCGGCGACCAGCTCGTCGGGGTCGTAGTCGCGGGCGGGCAGGCCGACGCCGATCAGCAGGTCGAGCCCGCCCTCGCGGGCGTGTGCCCCGACCTCGTGGTGGTAGTCGGCCGAGCCCGCTCCGAGCTCACCCATCTCGCCGAGCACGGCGACCGTGCGCGGCGCGCCGAGCGTCGCGAGGTGGTCGAGCGCCGCTCGCATCGACACCGGGTTGGCGTTGTAGCAATCGTTCACGAGGACGATCCCGTCGCCGAGCTCGATGCGCTCGCCGCGGAAGCTGGAGAATCCTATGCCCGCGGCGCGGTCGGCCAGCCCCGCGAGCGGCGCCCCCAATGCCACCCCGGCGGCGACCGCGGCCAACGCGTTGGTGAGATTGTGCGCCTCGGTGAAGGGAAAATGGAAGCTCTGTTCACCGGCCGGGGTGCGGATCAGAGCCTCGGTCACGCCCTCGCTCACCCGCGCCTCGATCGCCTCGACGTCGCCACCGGGACCGAAGCGCAGCAGCCGCTCGGCGCCGCCGAGGTGCGGCTCCAGCTCCCCCGCCTCGGCGGGGACGACGGCGACGCCGCCGCGCGGCAGCGCCGCCAGGATCTCCGCCTTCGCCGCGGCGATCGCCGCGACCGAGCCCAGCAGCTCGACGTGGACCGGGCCGACGTTGGTGATGACGGCGACGTCGGGCTCGGCGATCGCCCCCAGTTCGGCGATCTGGCCGCGGCCGCGCATCGCCATCTCCAGGACCAGGGTCTCGGTGTCGTCGGGCGCTTCGAGCACGGTCAGCGGCAGACCGATCTCGGTGTTGAGGTTCTCGCGATTGGCGTGGACGCGGCCGGGCAGCAGCGCCCGGGCGATGTCCTTGACCGAGGTCTTGCCGACCGAGCCGGTGACGCCGACGACGCGGGCGCCGAGCCCCCGGCGCCACTCCCGCGCCAGCGCCTGCATCGCCGCCAGCGGGTCGGGGACGGCGAAGACCCACGCTCCCCCGCCGTTGCTGTCGTCCTTTGGGGCGGATAGCGCTCCAAAGGACGACAGCAACTCGTCGCGGACGACCACGCCCCACACCCCGGCCGCGATCGCCGCGGGCGCGAACTCGCCGCCGTCGCGGTTGGCGCCGCGCAAGCCGAAGAAGAGGTCGCCGGCGCCCGTCGCGCCGGAGTCGATCGTCGCCCGGATCGGCGGCGCCGGGTCGCCCTCGGCGACGACCCTGGCCCCGAGCGCGGCGGCGATCTCGCGCGGCCCCAGGTTCATGCCGGGCTGCCCAGCTTCCGCAGCTCCTCGCGGGCGACCTCGCGGTCGTCGAAGGGGACCTTGCGCCCGCCCTCGAACTCCTGGCCCTGCTCGTGGCCCTTGCCGGCGATGACGACGGTGTCGCCGGGCCCGGCGCTGGCGAGGGCGAGGGCGATCGCGGTGCGGCGATCGACCTCGATCTCGACCTCACCCGCCGCGGAGCCCACCGCCGCGGCGGCGCCGGCGCCGACTTCGGCGACGATCGCTCCCGGATCCTCCGAGCGCGGGTTGTCGGAGGTGACGATCGCGAGGTCCGAGAGCTCGGCCCCCGCCCAACCCATCTTCGGACGCTTGTCGCGGTCGCGGTCGCCGCCGGCGCCGAAGACGGAGATCAGCCGTCCCGCGGTCAGCCGCCGCGCCGCCCGCAGCACGTTCTCCAGCGAGTCCGGCGTGTGCGCGTAATCGACCAGGACCGCGAACCCCTGGCCCTCGTCGATCGGCTCGAACCGCCCCGGCACCCGCGCCGCCCCGGCGAGCCCCGCCGCCGCGGTCTCCGCCTCAACGCCCATCGCCCGCGCGACCGCGAAGGCTCCCAGCGCGTTCGCCACGTTGAAGTGCCCCGGCATCCCCGTCCGGATCGCGAGGTCGGCGACCGTGAAGCCGGCGCCGCCGGCGTCGAAGGAGACGTCGCGGGCGCTGTAGTCGGCTGCGGCGCCCTCGGCGGAGAAGGTGACGCACTCGAACTCCTCGGCGAGGCGCCGGCCGTAGGGGTCGTCGACGTTGACGATCCGCGCGCCGGGCTCGGCCTCGAAGAGCTTGCGCTTGGCGAGGAAGTAGTCCTCCATGTCGACGTGGAAATCGAGGTGGTCCTGGGTCAGGTTGGTGAACAGCGCCACCTCGAAGTGGATCGCGTCGGCGCGGTGCAGCGCCATCGCGTGCGAGGAGACCTCCATCGCGCAGGCGCGGTCGCCCGCCTCCAGCATCCGCCGGAAGGTCGCCTGCAGGTCGATCGCCTCCGGGGTCGTGCGCTCGACCGCCTCCTCGGCCCCGCCGACCACCTGCTTCACCGTCCCCAGCAAGCCGCAGCGGATGCCGGCCGCCTCGAGGATCTCCCGGATCAGGAAGGCCGTCGTCGTCTTGCCGTTCGTCCCCGTCACCCCAACCACCCGCAGCTCCGCCGTCGGGTCGCCGTGGAAGCGCGCCGCCAGCGGCGCCATCGCCGCCCGCACGTCGGCGACGAGGAGCTGCGGCACCTTCACCTCCAGCTCGTGCTCGACCACCAGCGCCGCCGCCCCGGCCGCGACCACCGGCGCCGCGAAGTCGTGCCCGTCGGCCCGTTCCCCGGGCACGCAGAAGAACAGCGTCCCCGGCCCCGCTTTGCGGCTGTCGTAGGCGAGGCCGGTCACCGCCACCGAGCCGTCGCCGAGGATCCGGGACCCCTCGACCGCGGCGCTGAGCTGATCGATCCGCATCGCAGTCGATTCTAGGAACGAGGTCGGGTGCCCTATTCGGGGGCCACGCCGAGGTACGGCAGCGCGAAGGAGGCGATTTCGCCGAAGGCCGGTGCCGCCACCGAGCCGCCATAGATGTCGCCTTGGGGCTGGTTGACGATCACCGCGGCGAGGAACTTCGGATCCTGCGCCGGCGCGAAGCCGATGAACGAGGCGACGTATTTGGTCTCCGAGTAGGTGCCGTTTTCGGCCACCTCCGCGGTTCCGGTCTTGCCCGCCAGCGTGTAGCCGGGCACGCTCACCTCGGAGGCGGTGCCGCCCGCGGCGAGCACGCCCTCGAGCATTTCCCGTAACTGCGCGGCGACGCCGGCGTCGATCACCCGGTGCCCCTTCGGCTCATGGACCTCTTCGTCGCCGATCCGTTCGATCAGCTGCGGCTGCTTGAGGATCCCGCCGTCGGCGATCGCCGCGTAGCCGGCCATCATCTGCATCGGCGTCACCGCCAAGCCCTGTCCGATCGGCAGGTTGCCCATCGAGGAGCCGGAGTATTCGTCCAACGCGGGCACGATTCCCTGCTCCTCGGCCGGGAACTGGACCTTGGTCGGGCGGCCGAAGCCGAAGCGGTCGATCCATTTGCTGAATTTCTCGGCCCCGACCTCGAGTCCGATCGTGACCGCGCCCACGTTGGAGGAGTGGGAGAGGATTTCGGCCACGCTCATCGTCTCGGTTCCGCGTTCCTCGGCGTCTTCGATCGTGCGGTCGGCAACCTGAATGCTCGGCGGCAGCACGAACGAGGAGGTCGGCGTCACCAGTTTTTCTTCCAGCGCCGCGGCGACGGTGAACGCCTTGAAGGTCGAGCCCGGTTCGTAGGTGAAGCCGGTCGCCTTGTTGACCAGGTCATCGTTGCTGGCGGTGGAAAGATCGTTGGGGTCGACCGGCGGCCAGTTCGCCATCGCCAGGATCTGCGAGCTGCGCGGGTCCATCACGATTGCCGTCGCCCCCTGCGGCGCGAAGGTTTCGCCAACTCCGTTCAGCACCCGCTCGGTTTCCTTCTGGATCAGCGGGTCGAGGGTGAGCTGGATGTCTTCGCCGTCGCTGGCTTCATTCACGGTTTCCAGCCGGATCGGGTCGCCGAGCGCGTCGCTGACGATCCGCCGCTCCCCGTCTTCGCCGCGCAGCACCGATTCCTCGCCCGCCTCGAGCCCGGTCAGGCCCTGGTTTTCGGAACCGACGGCGCCGACCACCTGCCCCGCCATTTCGCCCTGCGGATAGGTGCGGCGGCTGTCAGGCAGCTCGCCGATCCCTTCCAGCTCCAGGCGTTCGATCCGCCCCGCCTGTTCGAGGCTGACTTTGTGGGCGATGTAGGAGAAGCCGGAGTCGGCGGTGAGGTCGCGCAGCACGTCACCCTTGTCGAGTTCGAGGATCGAGGCCAGTTTTTCCGCCGCCCGCGGCGGGTTCTTCACCTGGTAGGGAGTCGCGTAGATCGTCGCCGCGTCCTCGGAGGCCGCGAGCTCGCTGCCGCTGCGGTCGAGCAGGCTGCCGCGCAGTCCGGGGACCGTCACCGTCTCGCTCTGCTGCGAAATCGCCTCGGAGGCGAGGGCGCCGCCTTTCACCCCCTGCAACCAGAAGGCGCGGCCGACGATGACCAGGAAGCAGAGGAGGAAAGCGGCGAAGAGGAGGCCGACCCGGCGCTCGATCAAGCGCATCGGCGCGGACCTACCCCGGGTCGACGGCAGCCAGGCGCTGCGCCGCCGTGGCCACGTCGCCGGGGCCGGGGTCGATGAATGCGATGTCTTCGCTCGAAGCCATCTCCAATCCGATCGCGGTCGCCGCCTGGCGCACCGGCCCGACGCTGTTCAACCGCGCGTCGCGCCCCCGCAGGATCGAGTTCTCCTCGTCGAGGGCGGTGATCTGCTGGTCGATCGCGCCGGCAGAGGCGGCGAAGCTGAGGGTGATCACGTTGAGGGTGACGATGCCCGCCAGCAGCACCCCGAGCACCGCGATCCAGGCGCGGCCGCGGGTCAAGCGCACGACCAGGCCGGAGTCGGGCAGGTGACCGACCGCGACCGCGGTGCGGCCGGCGAAGGGGATGATCTGGGCGCCGACGCCCTGGCGCGTCTTCGGCTTGGCGCGACTGGGCGCGCGGGCCGGGGCCTTGCGCGCGGGCGCCGCGGCGGCACGGGCGGACGAGCGGGTCGCCGTCCGCGCCCGCGGCGAGTGGCGCGGAGATTTGCGCGGGGTGGCTTTGCGCGCGGGGGCGGCCGTTTTCTGCGGCGCCGAGCGTTTTTTAGGCGGCGTCGTCCGCGAAGGCGCGGGCGCCGCGGTTTTGCGGGCGGGAGCGGCGACGGCCATCAGCCGGTCTCCCCCGGCGGCGTCGCCTCGGCGACCTTCAGCGCCACCCGCAGGTGCGCCGAGCGCGAGCGCGGGTTCGCCTCGATCTCCTCCGGGCCGGGCGGAACGGCGCGGCGGGTCAGCAGCTCGGCCTCCGGCTCATGGCCGCAGACGCAGATGGGAAGCTCGGGCGGACAGACGCAGCCGCGCGCCTTCTCGGCCAGGAACTGCTTCACCGGCCGGTCCTCGAGCGAGTGGAAGGCGATCGCGCCGAAGCGCCCGCCGACCGCGAGCATCTCCCAGGCCAGCGGCAGCGCCCGTTCGAGCGAGTCGAGCTCGCCGTTGACGGCGATCCGGATCGCCTGAAAGCTGCGCTTGGCCGGGTGGCCGCCGCCGAACCGGGCCGCGGTCGGCATCCCCGCTTTGATCGCGGTAACCAGTTCCGAAGTGGTGCGCAGGGGACGGCGGCGGACGATCTCGCGGGCGATGCCGCCGGCGTAGCGCTCCTCGCCGAAGTCGCGCAGGACCTGGGCGATCCGCGACTCCGGCCACTCGTTGACGAGGTCCGCGGCATCGAACTGCTGGCGCGTGTCCATCCGCATGTCGAGCGGCGCGTCATAGGAATAGGAGAAGCCCCGCTCCCACGCATCCACCTGCATCGACGACATTCCGAGGTCTACATAAACCATCTCTGGCCGCACCCCTTCGCCGTGCAGGGTGGCTAGACCTGCCGCGAAGTCGGCGCCGATGAAGCGGGTGCGGCAGGGAGCTTCGGTTGCGAACTCGGCGAAGCGGGCCGCGGCGGCGGGGTCGCGGTCGATCGCGATCAGGGTCCCGCTCGACCCCAGCTGGGCGGCGATGCGACGGGCGTGGCCGCCGGCTCCGAAGGTGCAGTCGATCGCCGTCTGGCCCGGCTCGGGCCCCAGCAGCGAGGTCAGCTCGGGGGCGAGGACGGGCTCGTGGGTCATCGGCTCGATCGCGCCGACCGGCGCCTGGTGGCTGTGGGAGATGGGAATTCGCTGGGCATGGAGTCTCATGATCACGCGGCGCCGGCGGCGGCAAGGCCCTCGGCGATCTCGGGGGCGGCGGCGTCGAGCTCCTGCTCCTGCTGGGCCCAGGCATCGGCGTTCCAGATCTCCAGGTACTCCCCCGCCCCGATCACGACGCAGTTGCCGTCGAGGCCGGCATGCTCGATCAGCGGCTTCGGCACGCGGATGCGCCCGGCCGAGTCGAGCTTCTCGTCGAAGGAGCCGCCGTGGAAGCGGCGGCGCAGCCGCCGGGCGTCGCTGCCGAAGGGGCTGTGCGGCGAGAGGAAGCGGTCCGAGAGCTGCTCGAACTCGGCGGTGGTGTGGACCCAGACGCAGGGGTCGAAGCCCTTGGAGAGAACGATTCCATCAGCGAGGGAAGCGCGGAACCGCGAGGGAACCGTGAGTCGATCCTTGGAATCGAGACTGTGCTCGTAGAGACCCCGAAATGCCACCTCGGCGAGTCCTTTCTGAGCGGGAGGGCGTGGGCCGGAAAAGAGTTGGGACCGGAGTGATGAGGTGGGAGGAACCTCACCACCCCGGTCCTGGGCTTCAACTCGGGCGCCACAATAACCCACACTCCCCCACTTTGCAACACGACCTCCCTCTGCAAGCCCATTTGCATCCGCCCGCGCCCGGTAGGTTCGGCCGGTGACCCCGCCCGACGAAGCCATCCCGCCGGCACCGCCCCCACCCGAAGCGCCCGCACCGGAACCCGCTCCCGAGGTCCCAGACGATGCCGACGACCTGCGCGGCTTCCACTTCAAGCGGCTGCTGGGCAAGACGCTGACGCTGGTCCTGATCGCCTTCTTCACGATCGCGGCGGGGATCGCCGGCGCCGTCCTCGTCAGCCCGGTTGTCGGCGCCGTCGCCGCCGCCGCGATGTTCCTGCTGGCAATGCTGGTGGTGCTGGTGATCGCCGACTCGCGCGCCGAGGAGGCTTTCTTCCAGACCTACGCGCGGGAGCGCGGGCTCGAACTCGGCGGCCGCTCGCCGCTGCCACCGGCGACGCCGCTGCTGCGCAAGGGCGACGATCGCTACGCCGAGCGCACCCTCTCCGGCCCCTTCGCCCCGGGCGTCGAAGGCATCCTCGCTCTCTATACCTACGAGGAAGAGAGCCGCGACAGCGACGGCAACCGCCAGACGAACTACTACCGCTACACCGTCGGCATGGTCCCGGTCCCCGAGTGCGCCGAGCTGCTGCCGGAGCTGTACTGCCAGCGCAAGTTCGGGTTGCGCTCGCTGGAGAAGTTCGAGGACGTCTTCCGCCGCTCCAAACAGCGGGTCAAGCTGGAGAGCGAGGTGCTCGACGAGAAGTACGAGATCTTCGCCGGCAAAACCCAGGACGCGATCTGGCTGCGCCGGCTCTTCGCCCCCACCTTCATCGTCTGGCTCACCGAAAGCGCCCCCAAGAAGTTCGCCTTCGAGCTGGTCGCCGGCAACCTCTGCTGCTACGTCAACGGCCACAAGAAGAAGGCCGAGGAGCTCGACGAGATCGGTCGCGCCACCGCCGCCGTCGCCGCCCGCCTGCGCGAGGAGGCGCTGGAGTAGCGACGCGGCCCGCTCAGAAGCCGGCGAGCAGGGTGCCGGCGTTGGCGATCAGCGCCGCGGCGATCATCAGCAGCACCGAGGGCACGAGGACGAGGGCGACGACGAGCTGGATCTTCGGCGCCGCGCGGGCGGCCCGCTCCTCGACCGCGCGGCGGCCGTCGCGGCGCAGGGCCCCAGCCTGCCGGCGCAGCTGCTCGGCCAGAGGCGAACCGAACCGCCGCGAGCGCTCGATCGCGGCGACCAGCGTCGCCAGCTCGCCACCGGGGACGCGAGCGCGCAGCGATCGCAGGGCGACCGCGAAGGGCACCCCGCAGGAGAGCTCGGCGACGGTCAGCCGCAGCTCCTCGGCCAGCGGGCCCTCCCCCGCCCGCGCCAGCTGCTCGAGTCCGGCGGCGGCACCGCGGCCGGAGCCGGCGCTGACCGCGAGCAGGTCGAGGGCGTCGGGCAGGGCCGCCAGCAGGCGACGCCGGCGCCCGCGCGCCCGCCGCTCGAGCAAAGCGTCGGGAACCAGGAACCCCGCGACCGGCAGCCCGATCGCCACCAGTGGCGCCAGCCGCCCCGGCGCCGCCGGCGCGGCAGCCAGCGCCGCGATCCCTGCCGCCGCGCCGGCGGCCAGCTTCGCGGCGAGGACCGTGCCGAGCGGCAGCCGCGCCCCCAGCCCGGCGCGCCGCAGCCGCTCCGGCAACCCCAGCCGCAGCGCCGCCCGCGCGGAGCGCCCGCGCAGGCCGAACGGCAGCGCCGGCAGCGCGCGCCCCGGCCCCGCGGCCAGCTCGCGCAGCGCCGCGCAGCCACAGAGAACCGCCAGCGCCGCCAGCAGTCCGGCGGCGCTCACCCGCTCACCCGGGAGAAGCGCCGGATCGCGACAAATCCGGCCAGCTGCAGCGCCGCGGCGAGCACCAAGAGCATGGCCGCGGGCGGCGAGCCGAGCAGCCTGCCCAGGAAGCCCGGCTGGACCAGCTCGGCGAAGACGGCGCCGCCGCTGGGCATTGCCACCACCAGCAGGCCGGTGAAGCGCGCCTGCGCGGTGGCGGAACGGGCGTCCTCGGCAGCCCGGTCGCGCTCCGCCGCGCCGGCGGCGAAGCGACGCAGCAGCGCCGCCAGGTCGCCGCCGGCGAGGCGCTGGCTGAGCAGCGCCGCGGCAAAGGCGTCGACCCGCTCCGAGCGCATCCGCCGGCGCCAGGCGACGACGGCCGCGACCGTGCCGGCACCCAGTTCCAGCTCCGCTCCCAGCCGGGCCAGCTCGGCGCGGGCCGGGCCGTCGAGCGAGGAAGCGGCGGCCGGGAGCGAGGCGCGCAGGGAGCGCCCGGCGGCAAGCGAGTCGGCGACCGCGGTCGCCACTTCCGGCAGCGAGCGCGCGAGCGCGTCCCGGTAGCGGCGTCGCCGGCTGGAGATCGCCCAGCCCGCGATCGCCGGACCGGCAATCGCCAGCGGCAACGCCAGGGCCAGGCCGGCGAACCACCAGCCGCCGGCCACCGCCACCGCGGTGGCGAGGGCGGCGAGGCGACGGCGCTCGAGCGTCGAGGGCGCGTATCCCTCCCGCCCGGCCCGGCGCAGCGGATCCCAGGCCAGCCGCAGCCAGCGCAGCGCTGCCGGGCTCGCCAGCAGCGCTTCCCGGGCCGCCAGCGCCAGCAGACCGCCGGCCGCGGCGCCGGCCAGCACCGGCAGCGGGCCGATCACGCCCGGTAGTCGCCGGCCGCGGTCGTACGCACCGCGGTCGCCCCGGCGGCGCGCACGACCTCGGCGATCTCGGCGACGACGCGGCTGCCGTCGGCGCGGCGCTCGAGATGAACCACGAGGTCGATCCCGCGCTGGACCTGCTCGGCGATCGCCGCGTGCGGCAGGCCGACGCCCGCCATCAGCGCCAGCGTCTCCAGCCGGGACAATGCGTCGGCGGGCGAATTGGCGTGGATCGTCGAGAGGGCGCCGTCGTGACCGGTGTTGAGCGCGGTGAGCAGGTCGAGCGCCTCGGCACCGCGGACCTCGCCGATCACGATCCGGTCCGGTCGCATCCGCAGCGAGTTGCGCAAGAGATCGCGGATCGTCACCTCGCCCCGGCCCTCGACGCCGGCCGGGCGGCTCTCCAGCCGCACCACGTGCGGCTGCTGCAGTCGCAGCTCCGCCGCGTCCTCGATCGTCACCACTCGCTCGGCCGGGTCGATGAAACTGGAGAGGGCGTTCAGCAGCGTCGTCTTGCCGGAGCCGGTACCGCCGCTGACGAGGATGCTGTGCCGCCCCGCGACGGCCGCCTCCAGCGAGCGCGCCTGCGCGCGGTCAAGGGTGCCGATGGCGACCAGCTCGCCAGGCCCCGGCCGCTCGGCGCCGAAGCGCCGGATCGAGAGCAGCGGCCCGTCGATCGCCAGCGGCGGGATCACGACGTTGACGCGCGAGCCGTCGGCGAGGCGGGCGTCGACCATCGGACTCAACTCGTCGACCCGGCGACCCAGCGGCGCCAGGATCCGCTCGATCGCGTTGCGCAACTCCTCCTCGCCGGCGAAGGCGACGTCGGTGGACTCGATGCGACCGCCGCGCTCCACATAGACGCTGCCGGCGCCGTTGACCATCACCTCCTCGACCGCGGGGTCGGCGAGCAGCACCTCGAGCGGCCCGAGCCCGATGCTGTCGCGGACGATCCTGGCAGCGATCTCGGTTCGATCCTCGGGGCCGAGCAGCGCCGCCTCCTCGTCGACCAGATCCCGCACCGCCTCGCGCAGATCTCCAGCCGCGCCCTCACCCCGCGCAACCTCCGCGCGGCGGCGCTCGATCAGCCGCCCGCGCAGCTGCGTCGCCAGCGTCGCTAGGTGTTTCTCCCGCCCCTCCATCATCCCCGCGGCAGCAGCGTCACCTGGCGGGCAAAGCTCTCGGCGGCGATCAGCCGCAGCGCCTGGCGCCTGGTCAGCCCGAGGGTCGCGGCGGCGACCCCTTCCGTCTCGACCCCGCCGGGACCGGGCGCAAGCGCCAGCAACGGCACCGCCGCGGCAGCGACGTAGGTGCGCCCCGGCCCGCTCCCATCGGGTTCGCTGGTGACGACGACGTCGACCCGTTCGCCCGTCGGGCCGTCCCCACCCAGCAGCAGCGCCGCCGCCCCGCTGACCGAGATCTCGACCGGGTGCCGGCCGCGCCCGAGGCCGAGCTCGTCGCCACCGCCGCGGGGCGGGCGCAGTTGCGTGGCGAGCAGGTAGGAGCCGGCGGGGATCCGCACCGCCGGCTCCAGCCCGATCGCCGCGGCGGGATTGCTCAGCGCCCCGGGCGGCAAGAACCGGGCCGGCACCCTCCGCAGCTCGAGCTCAGCCGCGGCGGCGGGGTCGATCGAGCGGCCGGCCGCGAGGGCCGAGCGGGCGACGACCACCGCCCGCAGCTCACCGTAGCCGCGGGCGACACTGGCGCCGTAGCCATCGGCGACAGCGGCAGCGGCCGCGGCCGCGCAGGCCGCCGCCAGCACGAAGGCCAGCGCCCGGCCGCGGCGGCTCACCGCCGGCCCTCCATTGGGAGCGGCAGCTCCAGGACCGCCTCGGTCCCGGCGGCAGACCGGTGCAGGCGGAAATCGCCCCCGTGCGCGGCCGCCGCGCGCCGGACTACGCGGAGGCCGTGCCCATGGCGGCGGCGGCCGTTGAGCCTGGCGATCAGTCGCGCCGGGCCCTGATGTCGAGAGGTCGGTGGCGAGCCACGGCCCGAGTCGGCGACGACGAGCTCGACCCGCGCCGCCGCGAGGCGAGCCGAGACGACGATCTCGGGGCCTCCGTGCTCGATCGCGTTGACGATCAGGTTGTCGAGAGCGCGCGCCAGTTCGCCACGGTCGCCCGCGACCGTGGCCGGCTCAGCACCCGAGCGGAGCGAGAGCTCGGCGCCGCCGAGCCTCGCGCGCGCCTGCCAGCGCCGCGTCGCCGCGGTGAGCAGCTCGTGGACGATGATCTGCTCTCGCCCGGCATCGATCTCGCCGCCGTTGATCTCGCACTCGAGCCGCTCCAGCGCGATCGCCGCCATCCGCACCGCACCGTCGATCGCCAGTGCCCGCTCCGCGCTCGCCGCGGGTGGAATCAGGGCGAGCGCCTGCAGGGGTCGGCGCACCTCGTGCAGGGCCTCGTTCAAGGCGGTCCGCCGCCGCCCCACGAACAGGCCCTGCGCGACCGCTGCCGCGAGCGAGGCCCCCAGCGGCCAGGCGTCGACCAGCTGCGCCGGCTCCAGCGTCATCGCAATCTCGCCCTGGCGGTCGTGTGGGCCATGGAGCGCCAAGACGACGGGCGCGCCGATCTCTCCCCCCGGGCCTCGGAACGGAAGGGGGAAATAGCGCACCCGCCATCCCAAAGCGGTCTCGGCCAGGCGCCTCGGGCCAGCGGGTGCGCATGGATAAGACCACTTTCGCGATCAAAAGGTTCACTCGGTCTCGTTCATTGGTAGCAATAGGCACAAGCTGCTTAGTGGTTTTCGCATTGGAAAAGCCCTTTGACCGTGGAACCGACGGAGCGTTTTGGAATACTTGATCTACAAACCGGCGTGGAAAGTTCCACCCCGGTGCCACCCCCGCTATGGCCCCCCAACGATCGGAGAATTCTCCCGTGGCCCAAACCAAAACCTCCCCCGAGGGGATCACGCAGCAGCTCGCGAAGGCACTTGCCCACCCGCTGCGCGTGCGCATCCTCAGCTCCCTGCATAAGGGCGTTTCCAGCCCCAACCAGCTCTCCCAGGAACTGGGCGAGCCGCTCGGCAACGTCAGCTACCACGTGAAAACGCTGCTCGAGTACGACTGCGTCGAACTGGTCAAAACGGAGCCGCGCCGCGGTGCCGTCGAGCATTTCTACCGAGCGACCGAGCGCGCCTTCTTCAGCGCCAGCGACTGGGAGAAGATCCCGGCCTCGGCCCGCAAGGGCATCTCCGGCTCGATCCTCGAGACGATCGGCAAAGACGCGACCGAGGCCCTGATCTCCGGCTCGATCGACGCCCGCAGCGACTCCCAGATCAGCCGCACCCCGCTGACCCTCGACGAGCAGGGATGGGAAGAGGTGACGAACCTACTCGCCGACACGCTCAACCGTGCCAACGAGATCCAGGAGGAGTCTGCCTCCCGCCTGACCGAAGAGAAGACCAAGGCGGTCGACTCGAAGCTGGCGATCCTCCACTTCGAGGCGCCCGCGGCAAAGAAGTAGCGAAGCATGGATCGCGAGACCCGGGGCCCCGCGCTCCGGGTCTCGGCAGCCCGCTAGCGCCGGTAGGCGATACGGCGCCAGGAAGGCTCTTTGGAGAGCTCGATCAGCTCGGCGCTGCGCTCCGGCTGTACATAGCCGAAGGTCTGGGTGCGCTCGTCGAAGACAACGTCGAGCTCGCCCTCCTTGACCCGCTGGTCGAGCCAGGCGCCGCGAAAGACGAGGCGGCGGATCCAGTGGACGAGGCTGCGGTTGGAGGGACCGACCAGGTCCTCCCAGTTCTCGTTTATGTGCTCGCCGAGACGGGAGCTGGGCTCGGCGATCTCACCGCTGACGGCGAGGTCGAGCAGATCGTCCAGCTCCTCCTGACTCAGGCCTTGAGCGACGAAGCCGAGCTTCACCGCCGCCTGCTCGACCCGCTGTCCGAAGTCATCCTCGTTGAAGGCGAAGCGGAGCTCGCCGTACTCGAGCACGTAGTCGGAGCCAGACTCGTAGTTCCCTCTGCGGGTCGTTTTCTTATCCATGAGTTGAAGCCGTCCTGATCCCGCAAGCCCGGCGGGAACAGGTCCATGATCTTGCCGATCATCGTACGCCCGTGCCTGTTCGGGGCGGGGTCTGAACGGGGGGTTGCACCTGCGGGGGGCGAGCCGGCCCGCCCCGGCCCCTTGAGGATCCATGCTCGCCGCCCGCTTGCGCCGGCTTCCCCAGGACCGCGTCTGCGGCTTCACCGTCGCCGTCGCCGCCGACCCACGCACTCGCCTGCTCGGCCTCGCCGGCCTGCGGCGCGAGCGGGTCGGAGAGGGATTGCTGATCCCGCGCTGCGCCAGCGTCCACACCTTCGGCATGCGCTTCGACCTCGACCTGGCCTTCCTCGACTCCGCCGGCAACCCCCTGGAGATCCACCGCCGCCTCCCTCCCTGTCGCCTCGTCTGGTGCCGCCGCGCGGCCGCCGTCCTCGAGGTCCCCGCTTGGTAGGGGGGAGAGTTTCGGTCGCGCCGCGACTTGGGGCGGCATGTTGCCCCAGCGCCAGGAGATCGCCCGCGTCGTCGTCTGCGAGGACGACCCGATGACCCTGGACCTGCTCTGCGATCACCTCGCCGCCGACCGCTTCGGCGTGTTGCCGGCGCCGAGCGCCTCCGACGCGCTGCGGCTTTGTCGGTTCAACCAGCCGGATTTGCTGCTTCTCGATCTCTCCCTCCCCGACGCCTCCGGGCTCGACGTCCTGCGGGAGATCCGCGAGGCGGACGGGGTTGAGTCGCGCTTCGATCCGCAGCTGCCGGTGATCGTGTTGACCGGCCGCGGCGCCCACACCGATCGCGTCCGCGGACTGACGGCGGGGGCCGACGACTACGTCACGAAGCCCTTCAACGTTGAAGAGCTGCGAGCGCGGATCGGCGCTGTCCTGCGCCGGCGCGCCAGTCATCGCGACGGGCCGATCAGGGTGGGAGAGCTGGTCATCGACCCCCTGCGCCGCAAGGTCCTGGTCGGCGAGCGCGAGGTCGCGTTGGCGAAGAAGGAGTTCACCCTGCTGCGCGTGCTCGCCGGCGACCCGACCCGGGTCTTCTCCAAGGAAGAGCTGCTGCGCGACGTCTGGGGCTTCCGCAGCCCCGGCCGCACCCGCACCCTCGACTCGCACGCGAGCCGGCTGCGGCGGAAACTCGACCCCGAGCACAGCCGCTACGTCGTCAACTGCTGGGGCATCGGCTACCGCCTGCTCGACGGCTGAGGACCCGGGCCCGGCTAGTTCGAGGCCGGGCGCTCTAGCGCCGCGACGACGGTGAGCGAGCCGGAGCCGCTGGTGCCACGGCCGGCGTCGAAGAACTTCTTGGCGGCGTCGGCGTCGTCGTAGGCCTCGCCGAGGCGGGTCAGGGAGTCGACGAGGAGCATCACGTGGTCGCCCTTCGAGGCCCGGGCAACCGCCTGGGCGAGAGCGTCGTCGGCGTGGCGCGGCTGGCCGGCGGCGACGATCTCGGCGCGCGGGGCGTCGCGGCGCCAGTCGGCCAGCTCCTCAGGACTTGGGTCGATCAGCAAAGCGACCGGGTCGGGACCGCCGTTGGAGTCCTCGGAGAGGTCGGCGGCGATGCCGCGCAGCAAGGTGGTGCAGGCCTCGCGGGTCTCGGCCGCGAGCAGCGCCTGGCGACTCTCGGGCGGCAGCAGCAGCCCCTGCAGGGTCACGCCCTGCTTGCCGCGGCGACCAAAGCGACGGCGACGACGACGGCGCGGGCGGGCGGGGGACTCAGAGGCGTCAGCGGCGGGAGCGGATGCAGCCTTGGGCTCGGGTCCCGGCTCGGGCTTGGGCGCGGGCTTGGCCTCGCGCTCGGGGCGGCGCTCGGAGGACTCGCGCGGCGGGCGGCGCTCGCGGTCCTCGCCGCGCTCGCCGGCAGGTTTGCGGCTGCGACGGCGGCGCGCCGGGCGCTCGCGCTGCTCGGAGCCGGCGCTGGAACTCCCGCCACGGCCGGAGGTGGGAGCAGCGCCCGCGGGGCCATTGCCGGAACCCCCGTCGGCGAGCTTGGCGATCAGCTCCGTCCGCGGCAGCATCCGGTAGCGCTCAACCCCGGCCTCGGCGGCCAGCGTGTGCAGCTCGGAAAGCGGTTTCTTCTCCAGCTCGCTCTTGGTCATCGTGGCGGCAGGTTATTCAACCGGCAGCGGCGGGGTCGATGCCCTCCAGCGCCGCCGCCTGCGGCCAAGCCTCGGCCTCCTTCTTGACCTGGCGCCGCGACCAGCCCAGCTCGGCCCCCAGCACCTCGGCGACCGGGCGTACGGCGGCGGCGTCGCGCAGCTGCGGCGCCGCCAGGATCCCCAGGCGGGTGCGGCGCAGCAGCACGTCGGCGACGCAGCGGGCCTGCTCGCGGCGGGCGGCGATCGCCACCTCGGCCAGCAGGTCGGGGCGGCCGGGGACGATCGGCGCCGCCAGCTTCGGGTCCTTCCAGGCGAGGTCGAGGACGGCGCGGGCGGCATGGCCGTAGCGGAAGGCGAGCTGGGCAATCGCCTCCTCCCCCACGCCCTCGGGCGCCTCCAGGTCCTCGGCCCGGGCCTCCATCCCGAGCGGGATCTCAGCGGTGTGGCATGGGGCCTCGCGCCCCTCGCGCTCGACCAGGCGGTCGACGGTCTGCTTCGCCATTCGCCGCCAGGTGGTGAGCTTGCCGCCGGTGATCGTCAGCATCCCCGAGGAGGTCTCGTACAGCTCCGCTTTGCGCGAGATGTCGACCGACTTGCGCGGATCTCCGCTGGAGATCAGCGGCCGCACGCCGGCGTAGGCGCCGACCAGGTCGGACTGGGTCAGCGAGGTGCCGAAGAACTCGTTGGCGGCATCGAGCAGATACTCGACGTCATCCCCACCCGGCTGCGGATGGACAACGTCGCCGTCGAAGTCGTTGTCGGTGGTGCCGATCAGGGTGCGGCCATACCAGGGCAGCGAGAAGATCATCCTCCCTTCCCCGGCCGGGACGATGCAGGCGGCGCGGCCCATCGGCAGGTCGGCCTGGTCGAGGATCAGGTGGGTGCCGCGGCTGGGGGCGATTCGCGGCACGTCCTCCTCGCCGAGGATCTCGGCGGGGCGGATGCGGTCGGCGAAGACGCCGGTGGCGTTGACGACGTGGTCGCCGGCGATCTCGATCCGCTGTCCCGACTCGGCCTCCTCGAAGGCGACGCCGGTGGCTTTGCCGTCGCTGGTCAGCACCTCGGTCACGTTGGCACCGTTCAGCATCACGGCGCCGAAGCGCTCGGCCTCGCCGAGCACGGTCAGGACCAACCGCACGTCGTCGGTCTGGCAGTCGTAGAACATGTAGGCGTCCTTCGGTTCCCGCGCCGCCAGCGCCGGGACCATCTCCAGCACCTCCTCGCGGCCGATCGTGCGGTGGCGGTCCGGGGACCAGTAGAAGTCCTCGTCCTCCTCCTTCGAGGAGCGCAGCTCGCGACGGCTGCGACCGACCCGCGTCGTCGCCATCACGTCGTACATGTTCAGGCCGAGGCCGAGTTTGCGGTCGCGCCGCTCCTCGCCCAGGGCCGCGACCAGGAACGGGGTCGGGTAGACCAGGTGCGGCGCCAGCTGCACCATCAGCTGGCGCTCCAGCAATGCCTCGCGGACCAGGCCGAGGTCGAAGTTCTGCAGGTAGCGGAGGCCGCCGTGGACCATCTTCGAGGAGCGGCTGGAGGTGCCGACCGCGTAGTCGCCGCGCTCCAGCAACGCCACCGAGTAGCCGCGCGAGGCGGCGTCGAGGGCGACCCCGGCCCCGGTGATGCCGCCGCCGATGACGACGAGCTCGAAGCGCTGGCCGGCGATGGCCTCGATGGCGGCGGCGCGGGTCAGCATCAGTCGAGGAAGACGGCGGTCTCGGTGACGGGGGGGCGGGCGGGCGTCGGCTTCTCCTGGCGCGGGTGGCCGAGGTGCAGAAGGGCGACGAAGCGCTCCTCGGGCGGCAGGCCGACCGCGGCGCGCCCCTTCTCGCCGCGCAGCAAGCCCGGCGTGCGCCAGTAGCCGGCGAGGCCGCGGGCGTGGGCCGCGAGCAGGACGATGTAGGAGGCGACCGCGGCCGCGTGCAGATCCTCCTCGTTCTGGACCTCGTCCTCGCCGAGCACGGCGGAGACGACGACCAGGGTCGGGCAGCGGTCGAGCTTGGCGGCGCCCTCCGGCCCAGCCTCCTCCTTCAGCCGCCGCAGCGAGCCGGGGCCGACGACGCGGAAGCGCCAGGGCACCGTGAGGTGGTGGTTCGGGGCCCAACTGGCCAGCTCGAACAGCTCCTCGAGCTGCTCGCGCGGCAACGGTTCGGGACCGAAGGCCTTGTGGGTGCGGCGCGTGCGTATCGCCGTCTCGACGTCCATCGACACAGTTTCGCGGGTTCGTCCGCCGAGCTGGCGTCAGAGGCCGTAGCGCTGGCGCATCCAGAGGCGGCGGGCGCCGATGCCGGCGCCGAAGAGCAGGGCGCCGGCAACCAACCCGAGGGCGGCGGCCCCAAACGGGCTGCTGGTCGAGCTGCCTTCAGCGGGCTCTGGTTCCGACTCCGACGCTTCCGGGGCGGGAGTAGTGGAATCCCCCCTCTCTCGCCCCCCGGGTGAAACGGATTCGGCTGGCGCCACGGGGGTGGATTCGCCCGGGGGTCGCAAAACGTTCGGGGGGACACCACCACTCCCGCTACTGGGAGCACCAGGCGAGGCGGGCGACGGTTCGGAGGCGTCCGGCGAGGTCGCGGGGGGCAGGGCGGCCGCGGGGGATGGGCTGGAGGCGATGCCTGGGATCAGGGTGCCGGGTTCGGCGCTGGTTGGAGATGGTTTGGGTTCGCGGGGCGGTGGTGGGACGGGGTAGAAGGAGCCGGAGGTGGCGACGAGGACCTGGCCGGTGACCCAGACCGGGGTCTGGTCGCTCGACTTCGAGTAGCGGTAGTGGCCATCGTCGGCCTGCTGGTGGGCGAGGTACTCGGGGGCGCCGGTGCCGCCGCGGCGGAAGGAGTCGGGATCGCCGCCGAGGGCGAGGATGCCCTGGACCGCCCAGGCGGTGGACTGGGTGTTGACAGCGCCGTTGCCGCCGAGGGGAAACCCTCCCCCGGGCCGTTGCGCCTGCCGCAGGTAGGAGAGCCCGTTTCGGGCCGCCTTCGAGTCCGGTGAGAGGGCCTGCATCACCGCCCCGGTGCCGTCGGCGGTGCTGGGCGAGCCGGGGACATCGCCCCAGCCGCCATCCTCGTTCTGGACCTCGCGCAGCCAGGAGAGCGACGGCCCGAGGGCGCCGTCGGCACCGGCGCTGCGCAGGGCGATGACCGCGAACGCGGTCGAGCCCGGCCAGCCTTCGTAGGAGCCGTTGTCGCGGCGCTTGGCGAGCAGCTTCGAGACGAGGTTGTCGCCGCCGAAGTCGCGCGGGTCCACCCCGGCGCCCTCAAGTGCGAGGATCGTGCGGGCGAGGTCGCCGGGACTCTTCAGCGCGTCCAACTGGCCGCGGAGGTAGTCGACCGGGGTGCGCCCGGAGAGCTTGGAGACGTCGAGCGGATTCTCGCCGGCCGCCTCCAACCCCAGTATCGCCCAGGCGGTCATCTCGGCGCCGGAGTCGTCGTCGGGCGCGGCGCCGAAGCCGCCGTCGAGGTTCTGGGCCGCGCGCAGCCACTCGGCGGCGCGGCTGACCTCGGAGGCTTCGGCGCGGGCCGACAGCAGGCCGCCCAGCAGCAGGACCGCGGCCAGCACCACCGCCATTCCGCCCCCATGCAATCCCGGGCGCAGGCGTCCCGGCGGCGCCGGGCGCGGATCGGGTCGGCCTCGCCTCCACTCGAAGCGCTCGCGGAAGCGGATCAACATCCGCACCATCGCCGGCCCGGCGATCAGCGCGAAGACGACGTTGCCGCCGGCGTGGGCGAGGTCGAAGGGGATTGCCCGCGCCTGCAGCACGCCGAACCGCTCCAGCGACAGATCCCCTCCGTAGGTCGCCATCAGGGAGAAGTTCAGCAATGCGCCGTACAGAAGGCCGGCCAGGCCACAGGCGGCGGCGAGGCCGAGGCGGCCGACGTTGCGGCCGCCGAGGGCGAGCGCCGCGCCGAGGATCCCGCAGAGGCCCCAGCCCGCCATCTGCCACGGCGTCCACGGCCCCTGCCCGAACCAGAGGTTGGAGACCAGTGCGGCGAGGGCACCGACGGCGAAGCCGGGCGCGCCGCCGAGCGCGTAGCCGGCGAAGATGACGATGTCGGTCGTCGGCTTCACGTTGGGGAAGGCGGCGAAGGCGATGCGGCCGGCGATCGCCAGCGCCGCCAATGCCGCGACCAATGCAACGACCTGCGCCGGCGGCCGCGAGCGCTCGTACCAGGCGAAGCCGGCGAGCAGGACGGCGCCGAGGATCAGGAAGCTGACCAGCTCCCAGCTCACCCCGACCCCTCCCCCGCGGCCCGCAGCGCCGCCGCTCCCTGCTCGGGCGTGATGACCCCCGGCAGGTCGAGCACCCGCGCCACCTCGGTCGCGAAGTACCACCCACCCGAGAGCACCGCGGCCGCGGGACCGTCGGCGATCACGACTCCATCCCCCAGCAGCACCACCCGCTCCGCGAACGCCGAGGCGAACTCGACGTCGTGCGTCGCCACGACGACCGCCGCGCCGCGGTTCGCCAGGTCCTCGATCAGCCCGACCAGGTCGTCCTTGCGGGCGCGGTCCATGCCTCGGGTGGGCTCGTCCAAAGCCACCAGGCCCGGCAGCAGCTCTCCGTCCATCTGCCCCGCCAGCGCGATCGCCAGCGCCAGCCGCTGCCGCTCGCCGCCGGACAGATCCCTGGGGTCCGCGTCGAGCGCGTGCTCCAGGCCGACGACCCGCAGCGCCGCCAGGCCCAGCTCGCCCGGCAGTTCGTCGCCGACCCGCTCCCGCACCAGGTAGTCGCTCGGGTTCTGCGTCAGCAGGGCCATCCCGGTCGGCGTCTCGAGCTTCCCCCGCACCGGCTCGATCAACCCCGCCGCGGTCTTCAGCAGCGTGCTCTTGCCGGCCCCGTTGCGGCCCATCAGCGCCACCCGCTCGCCGCGGCCGACGCTCAGGTCGACGCCTTTCAGCACGTCGCGCGGCTCGTCCTCCCGCATCAACTCGACCCAGGCGCCGCGTACCTCGAGACCGGGCTTCGTGGGAGCGGGACCGGACCCCCTCCGAACGGCTTGTACTTCTCGGTCATGTCGGTAAGAGGCGCCAGCCACCAGCTCTCCACCCGAGCAAGTTGAGTTAGGAGGGGGTCCGGTCCCGCTTACGCCATGCCCCGCTTCGAGCAGCGTCCTGGCCGCACGCACGCCGACCGGCAGCGGCTCGATGCCGGCGAGGGCGAAGAGCCGTGCCGCCGGGGTCTCCAGGGCGGGGTCCGCTTCCTGGGCCCAGGCGAGGAAGTCGCCGGGGGAGCCGGCGAAGGCGATGGCGCCGGAGTCCATGGCGACGACGCGATCGGCGGCGGCGAGGCAGCGCTCGAGGCGGTGTTCGGCGAGCAGGACCGCCACCCCCCACTCCTCGTTGAGGCGGCGCAGCAGCCAGATCAGCTCGTCGCCGGCGACCGGGTCCAGCTGGGAGGTGGGCTCGTCGAGGACGACGAGGCGCGGGCGGGTGACCAGGGCCGCGGCGAGGGCGACGCGCTGGAGCTCGCCGCCGGAGAGGGAGTCGACGGTGCGACCGAGGAGGTGCGGGATCGCGAGGGCGAGGGCGACCTCCTCGACGGCCCGGGCGCGGGAGGCGGACGGGTCGCCGCGCATCTCCAGCGGCAGCTCGATCTCGGCCGCGACCGTGGTCGAGACGATCTGAGTCTCGGGATCCTGGGCGACATAACCGACGGCGGCGGCCAGCTCTCCCGGGCCGGTGTCGAGAGCGTCGATGCCGGCGACGACGACGCTGCCTTCGATCTCGCCGCCGTGGAAGTGCGGGACCAGGCCGCAGGCGGCCTTGAGCAGGGTCGACTTGCCGGAGGCGGAGCGGCCGGCGAGGAGCACGAACTCGCCGGGGGCGATCTCCAGGGAGACGCCGGCCAGGGCGGGGCGCGGTGCCCGCGGGTAGGCGTAGTCGAGGGCCTCGATCGCGAGGGTCGGGGCGGCGCCGCGGCGGATCGCCAGCTCAGACACGGCTCGCTCCGGAGGCGGCGACGTGGACGGGGGGGCCCGGCAACGCGGCAGCGCCGGGACCGCGTGGGGGCGATTGCGGCGCGGCCCCGCCGCCGACCGGCACCTGGCGGCGTCGCGGCTTCCGCCGCAGCGGTGCCAGGCCGCTGAGGACGACGATCGCGGTCAGCGCCAGGGTGGCGGCGCCGAGTTCGACCTGGATCGTCGGGTAGGCATCGAAGCCGTCGGCGCCGAGCAGCTCGCCGGCGATCGCGGCAAGCAGGACGATGGCGCCGGCCAGATAGAAGCGGCGGTCGAAGCGCGAGCCGACCCTGAGCGTTTTCTGTTGCCCTGACCCCCTCAAGTGCTCAACCCTTGGGCGGGACGGGCGCTGGAGGCCATAGCCGCGCAGCTCCAGGGTGGCGGCGACGTCGACGGCGCGGTCGAGCGAGCCGGCGAGCAGGCGGCGGGCGAGCGGCGCCCGCCCGGCCTCGGCGGCGCCCGGTCCGCGCAGGCGGGCGGCGTCGCGCAAGCGGGCGGCGTCGGCGGCGGCGACCGGGACCAGGCGGGAGACCAGGGTCGCGGTCAGGGCCGAGCGGCCGGCGAGCGGGCGCAGGGCACGGAGGACCCGGTCGGGATCGACGCAGGAGGAGTAGACGGCGAAGGCGATCATCACCGCCACCGCCCGCAACCCGAAGACGGCGCCGTCGGCGAGCGCCTCCAGGGTGATGTCGACCTGGCCCAGCAATGGCCAGTCGCCGAGCCGTGCCAGCACCGTCTCGCCGCGGTTCACGACCAGCGCGTTGACGAGGACGATCGGCAATGCGATCGCCAATCCCAGCCTCGTCGCCGAGCGCACGGCGCCGCCGGCGCCGGCGAGCCGGCCGGCGAGCGCGGCGGCAAGGGCGACGGCGACCAGCACCAGCGGGCTCGAGTAGAGGAAAGCGACCGCGACCAGCGCCCCGAGGTAGGCGACGGCAGCGGCCGGCGAAGCCGACTGCAGCGGCCCCGGCCTCGGCGTATAGGCAAATGGCGATCTCATCGCACCGGCAGCGGCGTCTCCTTCCCGTCCTCGCTCGCCACCGCGTAATGGTCGCGCAGCTTCGCCGCATCGAGCAGTCCCGCCGCCGCCCGCACGGCGGCTGCCGTGCCGCCGGTCACGACCCAGACCGGCGGCCCTTCGTAGCGCCGGGTCGCCGCGACCAGGCCGGCGTCGGGGCCGAGCGCGGCGCTCGCGGCGCCGTCCTGGTCGAGCCCGAAGAGTTCGTAGCCACCGCCGCCGGAGCGGAAGTCGGCGTAGACGCCGCTTTCCTCCGGACCGGCCTCGATCGCGCGCGCCGCCGGGTCGGAGCGCAGCCGCGCCCAGGGTCCGACCAGCACCCGGATCGCGCCCTTGGGCTCGCCGCCGGCGATCGTCGCCCCGGCGCCCTCCAGCGCCCGGCGCGTGTCGGCGCACGCCTCCCCCCCGGCCTCGCACTCGACCGTCACCGGGCGGCGCTCGCCTTCGTACCCGTCGACGAACGGCGCCGGCCAGGAGCCGACCACGGCGGAGACGTGGTTGGTCGCCGACCAGTCCCGGTAGTCCCACCAGATCCGCTCGCCGCCCGCCAGCGCGTAGTCGGCGGCGCCGATCGGCGACTCGACCCCGTCGACGTAGAAGAACCAGTCGTAGGGGTCGCCGCCGCGCCGGGCTTCCTCGACCCCCTCGATCGACTGCACGTAGCCGCCGCCGTAGCGGGTCGAGATATCGGCACTGCCTTCCAGCACCCGCATCACCGTGTCGGACTCGTTCGCGGTCGGCGCGCTCTGGAGCACCGGCACGGCGCCGAATTCCCGCGTCACCGTCAGCTCGACCGCGCCGACGTCCTCGCCGGCGCCGAGGCCGCAGCCGGCGATCGCGAGCGCTGCGCCGAGCAGCGCCGTCGCGACCGCCGTGCCGCGGCCGCGGCTCACCGGGTCGGCGGGGCGGGGCAGATGCCACCGACGCAGACCGGCAGGACCACCGCGGGCGAAGGGATGTCCTTGCCGTGGGTGGCGTGCAGGGCGGAATAGGTCGGCGCCGACTCGGCCAGGGTCACGGTGGCGCTGCCGTCGGCCGCGGTCGGGGCGGCGGCGCCGGTCACGGTGGCGCCGGCAACCGGCTTGCGCTTGCCTTTTTCGTCATAGGAGAAGACCTTGACCGCGAACGGGACCCCGGTGGTCGCGGTCGCGGGCGCCTGCAGCGCCAGCTCGTTCGGATAGGGGTAGGACGGCGCCAGGTCCCACAGAACTTCGTCGCCGGCCTTGAGCTTGACCGCGTCGCCGCTGACGCTCGCGCCCCGGTGGTTGACCTTGAGGTACCAGGAGGCCTTGCCGCTGACCTTGCTGGTGCCGACGCCGCAGATCCCGAGGCCGAAGTCGAAGGCGTCCGTGACCAGCAGCGGCCGCAGCGCCGCACTCGACTTCGAGGCCTGTCCCAGCAGGCCCAGCGCCGTCGCGCCCGGGATCGTCACCGCTTTGCCGCTGCCGGCGGTACCGGCGCCGAAGCAATTGGCGGCGGGGCTGGTCTTGATCGTCGTCGTGCCGGTGCTGAGCGCCTGTTCGGAGAGGATCTTGCCGCCCTTGCCGACGACGCGCAGGTCGGCGGTGACCCCCTTGGCGGCCGCGGTGGCGGTGAGCGCAGCAAGCAGGGCGACGGCGATGGCGCACGCGGCGCCGAGCCGGAATGGAACGAATCTTGGCATTGAAGCCACCCTTTCCTCGAGGGTCGTCTTGGCTGGCCGGGGACAGGTCTCCTGGCTTCCGGGACGGTCGGCCGCACCTTCCCGGAGACTCCGTGTCATCCCCAGTGGCCGGCGCGCGTGGCGCCTGCGACTTCCTTACCCCGGTCACAGTGGCGGGACCGCGCCGGGCTCGCACCGGACTTCCCTTGACCACCGACCGTTCTTACGCAGGCGAGTCTAACCGCCCTGCATCTGGCCGGATTTCCGTCCCTGGGCCCGCGCGCGCCCGGCTAGGCTCTACGCAAGCGGTGAACCGGATCGTTTCCGGTCGACACCCAACACGGACCGAGGGAGGGATCATGGCCAGGGGAATCCGCCGGCAGGCGCCGGCGCTGCTGATCGCATTCGCGGCGCTGCTCGTGGCGCTGGGAGGCACCGTCTACGCGGCGGCGAAGATCGACGGGAAGTCGATCAAGCCGAAGTCGTTGCCCGGCAACCGCCTCGCCCCCGGCTCCGTCCCCGGCGACCGCCTCAAGGCCGGCACGGTCGGCGGCGACAGGCTCGTGCCGGACTCGGTTACCGCCGCCCAGCTCGACCTGGGGGCGATCGGCCAGGTGCCGAGCGCCGCCCACGCCGACAGTGCCGACAGCGCCCGCGAGGCCCAGACCGCGCTCAACGCCGTCAACGCGCTCGACGCGACCAGGGTCAACGGCCACAGCGCCGGCTGCGTGCCGCCGGCCCGGCTCTTCGCCGGGGCCTGCTGGCAGACCGTCGCCGACGAAGCGGCGCTGACGGCGCCGGCCGCGGCGCTCGCCTGCGCCAACCGGGGCGGCGAGCTGCCCGAGGCGCTCGCCCTGGTCGCGTTCTCGCAGCAGCCGGGGATCGCGCTGGCAGCAACTGATGAGTGGACCAGCGACATCCCTGTTATATCTGGACTGGATGTCTACAGCGTGATTACGGTTTCGGCGAGCGGGAAAATCACTTCGGCCGCTTCCACCGCCAGCAAGCGCTTCCGCTGCGTAATTCCGCTCGTCAGCTGACCACCCCATGCCCGCGCCCCCGTCGATCCGTCGAGCCTCCCGGCAATCGCCTTTATCCTCTCTGGTGATGCAGCGGCGCTCGCACCGTGCCCGTTCTCGCGTCGCGGGCCCGCTCGCGATCGCGGTCGTCCTCCTGGCGGCGGTCGCCGGCTGCCCGAGCGGCGCGGCCGCCCACCCCGGCGCCAGCGTGGACGTCGCCGCCAAGGTCCGCGCCGAGGCCGCCCGCGTCGCCAGTTACTGGACGCCGGAGCGGATGCGCAAGGCGCGCCCGCTCGACCTCGTCGTCGGCGCCGACGGCAGGCAGCGGCTCCGGGTCGGCGCGCCCGAACCGGCCGCCTCCGCCAGCTTCCTCGGCGTCTCCACCCCGGACGTCCCGCCCTACTCGGTCAACGGCCGCATCTTCATCCGCCGCGGCAAACTCGCCGGCTTCTGCTCCGGCACCGCGATCAACAGCCCCACCCGGCAACTCGTCCTGACCGCCGGCCACTGCATCAACAGCGGCCGCGAAAACGGCAAAGCCAGCGTCTGGTCGGACTACCTCCAGTTCGTCCCCGCCTACAACGGCGGCCTCGCCCCCTTCGGCGCCTTCGTCGCCCGCGGCAACCAGATCCGGGCGCCGCGGCAGTGGACCAAGCACGGCAACCCCGATTTCGACATGGGCGCCTTCCTCACCCTGCCCAACTCCGAAGGGGTCGACGTCGCCGACGCGGTCGGCGGTGGCGCCACGATCGTCACCGACCTCACCCGCCATCAGACCTTCCAGACCTACGGCTATCCGGGCGAGACCAAGTTCATGCAGAAATGCATCTCTCCCTACATCGGCGACGACCTGCTCTCCAATCCCTTCCCCGGCCCGCCGACCCTCGGCATCCGCTGCCACTGGGCCCCCGGCGCGAGCGGCGGTGGCTGGCTGATCGGCGACGGCACCCAGATCAACGGCATCAACACCTACCTGCACCTGAACAACAAATCGCACACCTTCGGCCCCTACTTCACGAACGAAACCGTCGGCAAGCTGGTCCACGGGTTCTGAGCCCGGCGTCGGCGGCCGCTCAGGTGTCGAGCAGGCTGCGGTAGTAGCGGTAGTCGCGCCGGTCCGGGCGCAGGTTCGAGGCCAGGGCCAGGTGGTGGCGGGCGCGGTCGAGCTGGCCGGTCATGCTGAGCGCGCGGCCGAGGCAGAAGTGGGCGTAGTCGTCGACGTGGTGGGACTCGACCACCGCCTCGAACTCGACCGCCGCCTGGGCGAAGCGGCCGGCCCGGTAGTAGGCGCGCCCGAGCGCCTCGCGCACCGAGGACTTCTCCGGCGCCCGCCGCGCCGCCTCCGCCAGCGGCTTGGTGGCATCGGCGAAATCGCCGTCCTCGAGCAGCTCGATCCCACGCCGGTAGAGCGTGTAGGTCGGCTCCGTTTCGGCCTGGGAAGCCATCAAAACAAGTGTAGGAGGAAGGCGAGGCGGCCTCCCTCGGCATCCTCGCCGTCGCGCTCGGGCGCGCGCCGGTAGCCGAGCGATTCGTAGAGCCGGTGCGCCCCCTCCTGGTAGGGCCGGCTCCAGAGCGCGACCGCGCTCGCCCCCGCCAGGCGCGCCTGCTCGCCGCAGAGCTCGACCAGCACCCGGCCGACGCCCTGGCGGCGCGCACCCGCCGCGACCGCGAGCCGCGACAGCTCCGCCTCCCCCGCGCCGGCGACGGCCGCCCCCGGCGCCCCGGGCGGGGAGATCGCGACGGCGCCGGCGAGCTCGCCCTCCAGCTCGGCGACGAACATCTGCCCGCGCCCGAGCGCCGCGAAGAACTCGTGCTCCTCATAAGGGGCGACCCGCCCTTCGCCCGGGCCACGGCCGCTGTAGGCCTCGGTCCAGAGGGCCGTAACGGCCCTCGCATCGGCCTCGGTCGCTGTTCGGATCCGCATCGGCCGGCACCCTAGCCCGCTCGCGCCCCGGGCTGAAAAAGTGCCTAAAAGCAGGCCAAAAGTATGCGCCTGCTACCGTTGTCAGGTCGGGTTTGGTCCAACGCCATCCCGAGAGGTTCCGTTTCCTCTGTGCGCTTTTGCGTTTTGGGGCTGCTGGATCTCCCTGAATCGCCACATAAGGAGCACTACACACTTGAAGTCCTTTGCCGATCTCGGCATCTCTAAGCCTGTCGTCAGCGCGCTGACCGACCGCGGCATCAACCAACCTTTCCCCGTCCAGCAGCTGGTCGTCGAGGACGCCCTCGCCGGCCACGACCTGCTGGTCCAGTCCCCCACCGGCTCCGGCAAGACGCTCGCCTTCGGGATCCCGACCGTCGACCGGATCGAGCCCAAGCGCGGCCTCGCCGCGCTGATCCTGGCGCCGACCCGCGAGCTCGCCAGCCAGATCGTCGACGAGCTCAGCTCGATCGCCGCCGCCCGCCAGCTGCGCGTCGCCGCCGTCTACGGCGGCGTCGGCTTCGGCCCCCAGAGCGCCGCCGCGCGCCGCGCCGACATCGTCGTCGCCTGCCCCGGCCGGCTCGAGGACCTGCTCGCCCGCGGCGTCATCAGCCTCGACCGGGTCCGCGTGCTCGTCCTCGACGAGGCCGACCGCATGCTCGACATGGGCTTCAAGCCCGCCGTCGACCGGATCGTCGCCCAGACCCCGCGCGACCGCCAGACCCTGTTCTTCTCCGCCACCCTGGAGGGGGCGACCGGCAAGCTCGCCGCCGCCTACACCAGCGACGCCCGGCTCCACACCCAGGAGCCGACCGAGCACCGCGAGCGCGACATCGAGCACAGCTTCGTCCACGTCGAGTCCCAGGGCGCCAAGCTCGACCACCTGGCGGTTCAGCTGAAGGACGTCGAACGCGGCCGCACCCTGGTCTTCGTCCGCACCAAGCGCGGCGCCGATCGGCTGGTCAAACGGCTGCGCAGCCGCGAGCTGGATGCCGTGGCGATGCACGGCGACAAGAGTCAGGGCCAGCGCGAACGGGCGCTGGCGCGCTTCGAGCGGGGCGACGTCGACACCCTGATCGCCACCGACGTCGCCGCCCGCGGGATCGACGTCGCCGACGTCACCCACGTGATCAACTTCGACGCCCCCGGCGACCAGGACGCCTATGTGCACCGGGTCGGCCGCACCGGCCGCGCCGGCAACCGCGGCGCCGGGATCAGCTTCGTGCTCGAGGATCAGATCGGCGAGATGGCCCAGATCGCCCGCGACCTCGGCCTCAGCCGCGAGTTCGACCTCGGACGCCCCAAGGGCTCCGGCTCGACCTCGACCGCCTCGACCCCCCGTCCGCAGTCCAATCGCCAGACCAATGGCGACGGCAACACCTCCGCCGCGCAGAAGCGGCGCCGCCGCCGTCGCCGCAACCGAGCAAAGGCGGCCGTATGAGCAGCGCAACCGTTACCGCGAAAAAGTGGACCTGCGACCACTGCGGGGTCTCCGTCAGCCGCATGGGCGGTGAGCAGGTGACCCTGCCCGAGGCCTGGGATCGTTCCAAGGAGGGCACGTTCTGCCTCCTCTGCCGTCGCGAGCGCGCCGCCGAGGCGGCGCTGCGGGCGGCGCCGAGCGACTGCCCGGTGGAACAGCGGGCGAAACTGCGCCGCGCCGCGCTGATCGAGTTCGAGGTCAGCCGCCGGCCCGACCACGGCGACGGCATGATCGCCAAAGCCTGCCGCTCCTCGGTCTCCGCCGTCGCCGCCGCGCGCCGGCGCCTGGACCTGCCGGCACCGACCCTCAAGTAGGACCGCACCTTCGGGCGTCGCCCGGGTTTATCTGGGCATGGGGAGAAGAAACAGCGTGTTTCTCTGCACGGTCCTGGCGCTGATCGGATGCGCAGCGGCCACGACTTCGGCCGAGGCCTCGACCTGGAACGGTCGCCAGCTCTCCGGCGAAGGGGCCGAGATGATCCTCTTCGGGATGTCGTGCCCGACCACCTCGTTCTGCGTCGCGACCGGTGCCGGCAACACCGTCGCGACCTCGACCAACCCGACCGGCGGCGCCGCGGACTGGAGCGTCGCCTTCGTCGGCGCCGGGGCAATGCCGACCCCCGGCGGCATCTCCCCCGCGCGCCAGATCCGCGGGGTCGACTGCACCTCGCCCAGCCTCTGCGTCGGGGTCAGCTCCGAGGGCTTGATCTACACCTCGACCGACCCCGGCGGCGGCGCCGGGGCCTGGAGCACCACCGACGTCGACGAACCCGGCCCCAACACGCACATGTACGGGGTCTCGTGCCCGTCGCCCTCGTTCTGCGCCGCCGCGGCGGACAAAGGCAAGATCGTCACCTCGACCGACCCGCTCGGCGGCAAAGGCGCCTGGTCGATCGCCGAGCTTGGCGAAACGCTTCGCCTTCGCGGCATCTCCTGCCCCTCCCCTGCGCTCTGCGTCGCCGTCGGCGACGAAGGCCAGATCGTCAGCTCGACCAACCCGACCGGCGGCGCCTCCGCCTGGACCCGGACGCAGCTGTCCGGGTCGCCGATCGACCACGCGCTCTACGGCGTCGCCTGCCCCAGCCCCGGCCTCTGCGTCAGCGGCGACTCGATCGGGGAGCCGCTGACCACGACCGCACCGGCCGGCCCCGCCTCGGGTTGGAGCACCGCGCAGGGCGGCGGCACGGTGCAGATCACCGCCGCCGACTGCCCCTCGGCAACGCAATGCGTGCTCATCGACAACAACGCCGACGTGCTCACCTCGACCGACCCGACCGGCGGGCCAAGCGCCTGGACCTTCACCAACGTCCTTCCCTACCCGGGGGTCGACGCCGGCGACGCGAGCGAGACGAACGGGATGTTCGGCGTCTCCTGTGCCTCGGTCTCGTTCTGCGCGATGGCCGGCAACCGGGGGCAGATCTTCACCAGCACCGACCCCTTCGTCACTCCGCCGCCGCCGGCCGCGACCGGCAAGAAGAGCCCCGGCGCCAACAAGAAGCGGGTGCGGAAGCCGCGGACGACGATCGCCGCCCGGCCGCAACCCGGGGTCGAGATCGCGGGCCGCCGGACCAAGGTCCGTTTCCGCTTCTTCGCCGCCGGCCACGCCTTCGACCGCGGCTTCCTCTGCCGCCTGGACGGCGGGCCACAGCGGCGCTGCCACTCGCCGAAGACCTACCGGGTCGGGCTCGGCCGCCACGTCTTTCGCGTCCGCGCGATCGGCTTCACCGGCCTCAAGGGACCCCCCGCCACCGCCCGCTTCAAGGTCTGCCATCCGACCGAGCGCGGCTGGTGCACCGGGGCCTTCTCGCGGGGCTGAGCCGACTCGGGTTGACGGCCTCTAGGATGCGCCGATGCCGTCGCGCCGCACCTTCCTTGCCATCGCCGTCCTCACCGCCTGGTCCGGGATCGCCGCCTCAGCCACCGCGGCGACGCCGACCGCGGCCGACGTCCAGCGCGGCCTCGAGCGCCTTGTGTCGGCGCCGGGCGGTCCCCCTGGAGCGATCGCCACGCTATACCGCGACGGCCAGACGACCGTGCTGCGCGCCGGTCGGGCCGACGTCAAGCACAGAGCGGCGCCGCGGCCGACCGACCACATGCGGATCGCCAGCATCGCCAAGGCCTTCAGCGGCGCCGTCGCGCTCAACCTCGTCCGCGCCGGCAGGCTCGGCCTCGACGACACGATCGCGCAGCGGCTGCCCGGAATGCCGCCGGCCTGGGGCGCGGTGACGATCCGGCAGCTGCTCAACCACACCAGCGGGCTGCCCGACTACACGCAGTCCAAGGCCTTCGCGGAACAGGCCCAGAAGGATCCTCGCGGCTACGTCTCACCCCAGACCATCATCGACTGGGTCCGCGCCGACCCGCTCGAGTTCAACCCCGGCGCGAGGTACGAGTATTCGAACACCGACAACATCGTCGTCGCCCTCGTCGCCGAGGCGGTGACCGGCGAGTCCTACGGCGACCTGCTCGACCAGATCGTCTTCGGCCCAGCGAAGCTACGCCAGACTTCATTCCCGAGCAGGCCCGCATTGCCGACCCCCTTCATCCACGGCTACCTCGTCGCCCCCGGCGAGAACCCGGAGGACGCCTCCACCCTGCTCAGCCCCAGCGGCGCCTGGGCCTCGGGCGCGATCGTCTCCACGCCACGGGACCTCAACGCCTTCATCCGCGCCGACCTCGGCCTCCGCTTCTTCGATCGCGCCGAGCAGCGCGAGCAGATGCGCTTCGTCCCCGGCGGCGAATCGAGCCCACCCGGACCCGGCAAGAACTCGGCCGGCCTCGCCCTCTTCCGCTACCAGACCGGGTGCGGCACCGTCTTCGGCCATACCGGCAACTTCCCTGGCTACGTGCAGTGGGCGGCGGCCAGCGCCGACGGCAGCCGCGCGGTGACGACCTCGCTCAACATCCCGGCGCCGACCGGCAAGCTGCTCTCGCAGTTGCGCGCGGTCCAGGCGACCGCGGTCTGCGCGCTGCTCGCCAAGTAGGGCAATACCCCCCGCTAAGGTGAGTGCGTGAGCAAGGGCGCCACGCACCGGACCGCCAACGGCTCCCGCACAGCCGCCGCCGGGCGGCCCCGCCGCGCCTCGGCCTCGATCCGCTCCCTCGACGAAGCCCGCTCCGCGGTCGCGGCCCGCCTGCGCGACCGCCTGTCCGAGATCAAGGCGGCGATCCAGACCCGCGTCTACGCGATCTCCGATCCGCACGACGTCGCCGACCCCGCCTATCTCCAGGACCTCAATGCCGCCCTCGCGGCCGCCATCGACCACCGGCTTGCCGTGCTCGAAGCGGGCGAGCGCCAGGCCCCGGCCGTCCCCCCGATTCTGCTCGCGCAGGCCCGCCTCGATGCGCGCGACGGCGTCTCCATCGATGCCGTGCTGCGTCGCTACTTCGCCGGCAACGCCCTCTTCGGGGACTTCCTGGTCGAAGAGGCGGAGCGTGCCGATGTTCCCAGCTCGGCGCTTCGACGCCTGCTCGCCGCGCAGTCGACCCTCGGCGATCGTCTGCTCGCCGCCGTCAGCGCCGAGTACGTGCGCGAGGCGAAGAGCTGGCCGACCAGTACCGCCGAGCGGCGCCGCGAGTGCGTCAAGAGCCTTCTCGCCGGAGAGCTGGTCGACCACTCCGAGCTCGGCTACGACCTCGACTCCCACCACCTCGCGCTGATGGCCAAGGGCGAGGGGGCACCGGAAGCGATGCGGGTGCTGGCGGCCAAGGTCGACCGCCGCCTGCTCGCGATCTGCCGCGAGGAAGAGTCGACCTGGGCCTGCTGGCTCGGCGGCAGCTCTCAGCTCGAGGCCGCGGAGGCATTGCGGGCGCTGTCGGAGATCCCCCTCGAGCGGGTGGTCGTCACGGTCGGCGAGCCCGGCGTGGGACTCGCGGGCTGGCGCCTCAGCCACCGCCAGGCGAAGGCGGCGCTGCCGATCGCCGAGCGCCGGGCGCAGCCCGTCGTCCATTACGCCGACGTCGCATTGCTGGCCTCGATCCTCCGCGACGACCTCATCGCCACCTCGCTGCGCCAGCTCTACCTGGAGCCGCTGGCGACGGCGCGGGACGGCGGTACGGCAGCGCGGGAGACCCTGCGCGCCTACTTCGCCGCCGAGCGCAACGTCTCCTCGACCGCCGCCGCGCTGGGCGTCGATCGCCGCACGGTCAGCAACCGCATGCACGCGATCGAGGATCTCTTCGGCCGCCCCCTGGCCGACTTCGCCACCGAGCTGGAGACCGCGCTGCAGCTCGAAGACTGACCGCCGCCGCTTCCCGGTTTGCTGAAACCCGGACGCGCATGACCCCATATTGGGGAGGCGGCGACCGCACCCCGGCGGCGAGGATCGAACTCGATCCACTCACCACCAGGGGGTAGGGCATGAGGAAGCACCTGATTCGAACCGCGGCCATTGCGGCCGGAATCGCATTGATCGCCGCCGCGAGCGCGTTGGCCAAACCGGAGGTGGTTCGGGTCGGAAACCTCTACCTCAGGGACAACGGCGGGATCTCGCCGACCAAGCTGCCCCGGCACGAACAGGTTCCGATCGCGGCGAACCTCAACGCCCGGATCGGGACCAACGACGGCAGCCACCCGCCGGCGATCAAGAGCGTCGTCGCCGACTTCGACAAGAGCATCGAGGTCAACGCCGAGGGCCTGCCGGTCTGCCGGCAGGACCAGCTCGTGGCGCGCTCCACCAAGGACGCGAAGAAGGCCTGCGGCGACGCGATCGTCGGCTCCGGCGTGGGCGAGGTCGAAGTCGCCTTCCCCGAACAGAAGCCGATCGTGGCCAAGGGCCCGATCTACCTCTTCAACGGCGGCGTCCGCGGCGGCACCACCTCCCTCCTCATCCACACCTACGTCAACGTCCCGGCGCCGACCGCCGTCATCGCCACGACCAAGATCACCAAGATCAACCGAGGCCATTACGGCCTGCACACGGTCTCGACGATCCCGGCGATCGCCGGCGGCGCCGGCTCGGTGACCAAGTTCAAGATCTCGATCGATCGCAGCTTCGACTACAAGGGCGAGCACGAGAGCTACCTGACCGCCAGCTGCCCGACCGGGGTCTACTACGCGGAAGGCAAAGTCCAGTTCGCCGACGACACCACCCTGGAGATCACCCACGTGCTCCCCTGCACGCCGAGGGACTAGGCGACCCGCCCCGCCAACCTTCCTCGCAGCTTCCATACTCTGGCGGTGGCGAAGGCAGCAAAGCGATATCCCGCCGAGGCGGTCATTGATCTATCGACGGCGCTCTTGCTCGGATCGGAGTTTCGTGGCCTGCTCAAGCCCGCTGTCATCGGCGGCGTCGAGGTCCATGTCGTACTACCCGACTTCAGCGGATCCGGCCACGAGACCGTGCTCCATCCACGCGCAAAAGTGGACTGGCTCGGTTCGTTTGAGACACAAGATTCAGAGGACGATCCCGGGTGGCCGTTTGGTCGCCTGTTTGGCCGAGAATTCTCGGCCACCAGGCTACTGGTGCTTCCAAGAGATCGACTGACCCTTAGGGAGGCGCGGGAGATTCAAGAAGCGGCAGAGCGATGGGTGCAGCTTCTGACGAAATGGATCGACGTCGTTGCTCGCGAAGACCTTACCCAGGAGAGAGTCAAGGTCGAGAAACGAGGGCACCTCGCGCTTGTCTGGGTCGAGCGAGGCACGGGTCCCGGTGAGGTTCTCAAGAGCCAGCAAACGCTCAGGCTCAACTTCGGAAGTCGGCTCGATATCACGCCACGAGAGTGGGGCAAGATCCTGCTCAAAGTGAGTAGTGGTGTGCGGCCCCCGGAGGCCCACCTTTTTCTGCGAGATGCCCGTCAGACCAAGAACGCTGGCTATTACCGTCGGTCGGTACTCGACTCCGCCACCGCGACCGAGCTTGGACTCGCCAAGCTTCGAGACGACGAACTTGGTACTGCCGATGCTTCGCTAGGGCGCTACGTTCGAGGGAAGGCACAGCAAATTGGTGGCCTCACGGAGTTTCTGTCGCTGATGGGTCGCGAGCTTCCGCAACGAATCCAGCAAGACGTCGGCGAGCCGAGGAATAAGGCCATTCACGAGGGTTACGATCCCAACGAGAGCGTTGCCGAGAAGGCATTAGCCAAAACCGAAGAGGTTGTCGGCTTGGCATTCCCTTGGAAGAGACTGCTGTGACGAGGTTCGCGCTGAGGAGATCACCGCCCCCCTAGATCGCTACGGCTTCCATATGGCCGAATCCGATCAATTTCACGATTTCCTTCGATAGCCCCGACGAGGAGGGCTGGATCGTCGCGCACGTCCTGGAGGTCCCGGGCGCGATGAGCCAAGGCCGAACCCGCGAGGAGGCACGCGAGAACGTCCTGGACGCCCTTCGCACGGTGCTGACGCCCGATGAGGAACTCGCCGGCAACGCGCAGCGTCAGACCGCGAGCACCTGCGGTTCACCGCCGCGGCGTGAAGCGCCGCGATCTCGAACGCCATCTCCGCGCCCACGGCTGCCGTGAGATCGCGGCGCAGCCATGCTTGCTCCCGAATCCAACCTGGGAAGGGAAATCCGTCATTCGCCCATCCGATAAGGCCATACCGCTACGGGGATTCGAACCCCGGTTTCTGGCATGAGAAGCCAGCGTCCTAGTCCCCTAGACGATAGCGGCGAGGGACGGGCATTCTAGCGTGCAGCCGTGTTGGGGCGCTTCGTGGGGCAGCGGTCGGCGGTTGGCTCGCAAGCGGTAGATTGCGAGCTTCCCCGCGGCTGTGGCGGAACTGGTAGACGCGCACGGTTCAGGTCCGTGTGGGCGAGAGCCCGTGAAGGTTCGACTCCTTTCAGCCGCACTTCCCGACCTCAGCGTCGCGGGGAATCGAGCTTCAGGACCACCGGCAGGATCGCCGTTTCCGACGGGTCGCCGCGCGGGGTGAAGGTCACCGCCACCTTGACCCGCAGCTTGTGCTCCCGCTTCAGCGTGGCGAGGGCGGCTTTGGTCGGCCTCAGCGCCAGCTTCGCCGTCCCGGCCCTGACCATCCGGGTTGAGACCGAATTGATCAGCTTCGTTCCCTTTTTCGCATCCTTCGCCTTGATCACGCCCGCCCCTGGCACCTTCACCGGCAGGATCGCGCTTCCGTTGGCGCGGTTGAACTTGAGCTTCCCCAGGCCGAACTGGACCTTGGCGCCGGGAGAGGAACCGCCCTTGCCGTCTTTCCCCTTGGCCCCGCCCGTCGCACCGCCGCTGGAGATCGCGACGTCGTCGACGCCGGCGGTGAGGATTTCCTCGTGGGCGGCGACCGCGAACCGGAGCCGCACGGTCTGCCCCGCGAAGGCGCTGAGATCGGCGCTCAGCCGCGTCGGCAGCATCGTTTTGGGGCTGCCGGGGACCGTGCGGAAGACGGTGCGCAGGATGTCGTTCGGGTCGACCGAGTCGAGCGGCGCCTCGGGCTTGACCACGTCGATCCGATACTGCTGATTCGCCTGGCCTTCGAGGGCTTCGCTCTCGACCGAGAGGGTTCCGGAACCCGGAACCGCGATCGGCACCGAGGAGCTGTAGTAGGCAAGGAGAGTAAGCGTTTGGCTCTGGCCCGCCGGCAGCGCCACGTCCTGGTAGAGGATCAGGGTGTCCGGGTTGATCTCGTCGGTGCCCGCGGCGTATTTCCCCTGCGGAGGTGCCTGCGGCGGGTCCACCTGCGGTTGCGGCGGCGGCGGGCTGCGCTTGACGACATACGGCTCGTCGGTCCCCTTGTAGGCGAACCAGTTGCCCGCTTCGAGGGAACGGTGGACGGACCAGCCCTGCAGGTTGCCGGTCTCGAAGTCGCCGTTGACGACGTTCGCCGCGCCGGCGCTGCCGGGCGCGAGCAGCGCCGCGCAGGCGATCCCGGCGACGACGAATCCGGACCAGCTCCTACCGCTCCCCCGCAAAACCATCCCCCTCGACTCTCCCTAAGTGGTCGAGAGCAGATAACCGGACGGCTAGGCCTGTGTCAAGCGGGCTGCTCGACCTTGGCGCGATAGCGCGAGGCCGTCGCGGCGATCTCCTCGGCGAAGACCGGCCAGAGCTGCTGGGGAAGGTCGTGCCCCATCCCCTCGATCAGCTTCAGCCGAGCGTTGGGGATGGCGCGCGCGGTGGCGCGACCGCCGGCCGGGCGCACCAGCACGTCGCTGTCGCCGTGGATCACGGTGGTCGGCGTCACCACCCCGCGCAATGCCTGAGTGCGGTCGCCGGAGGCGGTGATCGCGTGCAGCTGCCGGGCGATGCCGGCG
The DNA here is from genome assembly GCA_963735255.1 of uncultured Solirubrobacterales bacterium. Taxonomy (GTDB): domain Bacteria; phylum Actinomycetota; class Thermoleophilia; order Solirubrobacterales; family 70-9; genus VAYN01. The sequence goes on from CAVTKC010000005.1 coordinate 38,524, forward strand.
GCGCTGTGGCCGCGGTCGTAGGAGCGGCCGGCGACCCGCCGCAGGCGCTCCTCGTCGAACGGGTAGCCCGGCGAGCCGATCACGCCGAAGGTCCTCACCGCGCGCTCGATCGCGGCGTCGCGGTCGCGGGGCGGCTTGCCGAGGAGGACCGCCATCGCCTTGCGGCTCGGCATCCCGGTCCAGCGGCTGCCGGTGTTAGACATGATCGAGACCATCGAGCGGATCCGCTCGGAGTGTTCGATCGCCAGGGTCTGGACGATCATCCCGCCCATCGAGGCGCCGACGACGTGGGCGGAGTCGATCGCCAGGTGGTCCATCAGACCGATCGTGTCGGCGGCCATGTCGCGCAGCAGGTAGGGAGCGCTGCCGCGGCGGCCCAGCAGCATGTCGACCCGGCTCGAGACCCCGGCCGAGGCGATCTTGGTCGAGCGGCCGATGTCGCGGTTGTCGAAGCGGACGACGCGGAAGCCGCGGTCGGCCAGCAGCCCGCAGAAGCCCTCGTCCCAGGCGAGCATCTGGGTCGCCAGGCCCATCACCAGCAGCAGCGGCTCCCCGTCGGGATCGCCCATCTCCTGGTAACAGAGCTCGATCCCGTTGGCCGCGGCCATCCTTTCGTCGCCGAAGGTATGCATGCGGGAAGGGTAGCGAGCGACCTGGCCGCGCAGCCAGTCGGTAAAAACGACGGATGCGGACGGCGATCGTCTCCGACCTCCACCTCGGCGCCGCCAGCGGCGAGGACGTGCTGAACGACGCCGCCGTGCGGCAGCGGCTGCTGGCGGAGGTCGCCGGCGCCGACCGCGTGGTCCTCCTCGGCGACGTGCTCGAGCTGCGGGACCTGCCGCTCGGGCTCATCCTCGAGCGCGCCCGCACCTTCTTCGAGGAGCTGGGCGAGGCGATCGGCGAGCGCGAGGTGACGATCGTCCCCGGCAACCACGACCACCGCCTCGCCGAGCCATTGCTCGACGACCTCTCCTTCGAGGCCGGGTCGAAGCTGGAGCTCGAGCGCCACCGCGGACCCGCCGCCGGCCCGACCGAGTCGATCGACCGCTGGCTCGGCCCGGCGAACCTGCGGATCGCCTACCCCGGCCTGTGGCTGCGCGAGGACGTCTACGCCACCCACGGCCACTACATGGACGCGCACCTGACCCTGCCGCGGGCCGAGTGCCTGGCGGCGGCGCTGATGATGCGGCGGCGCCGGCCGTTCCCCGCCCGCGCCGCGGCCGGCGACTACGAGCGGGTCTTCCGCCCGCTCTACGGGTTCGCCTACGGCGTCGCCCAGGCGCGCTCCGTGCGCGCCACCCGCGCCCGCAGCGGCCCCTCGGAGTCCGCCTGGCGCTTGCTCTCCGGGCGCGAAAAGGGGGCCGGCCTGCGCACCAGGCTGCGCGGCCGCGCCACCCGGGCCGCCTTCCCGGCCGGGATCCGGGCGATCAACCGGGTGCTCCACTCCGAGTTCGAGGCCGACGTCTCCCCCGCGGCGATCTTCGCGGCCGGGGTCGAGGCGGCGACCGAGATGGCGGTGCGGCTCGGCGTCGACGACGTACACGTGATCACCGGCCACACCCACCGCGGCGGGCCCAAGGACGACGAAGCCGGGTGGCCCCTGCCGCGCGGCGGCCGCCTCCACAACACCGGCAGCTGGGTCTTCGCCTCGGTCTTCCACCACCCCGGCACGCCACCCAGCCCCTACTGGCCAGGCACCGTCACCTGGCTCGAGGACAGCGGCGCGCCGCGCCGGGTGGAGCTTCCTACTAGACCGCTCGCACGCTGAGATGGTCGACGCGATCGAGCGAGCGACCGAGCAGAGAAGTCAGGGGTAGAGCTCGCCGGAGCCTCCCGCTGTTGCTCCGCCGAGCTCTACCCCTGGCTCTCCTAGCCGAGCCAGTCGGCGACGATGGCGCCGATCTCCGGCCCGGCGTCCTCCTGCAGGAAGTGGCCGGCGTCGGCAACCGGGCGCGGGGCCGGGAAGTTGAGCTCGCTGGAGACCCGCTCGCCGACCGAGAAGGGCAGGATCGGGTCGGAGTCGGCCCAGAGGACCAGCGCCGGGCGCTCGTCCTCGCGCAGCGCGTCGGCGACGCGTTTGCCGGCGGTGGCGCCGGGCGCATCGGGCTCGGTCGGCAGGATCAGCGGGAAGGCGCGGGCGCCGGCCTTCGCCGCCGGCTCTATATAAGGAGCGTCGTAGGCGGCGATCACCGCGTCGCCGGGGTCGTGCTTGCAACCGCCGCGGACCAGCATCCCGACCGGGACGTCCTCGTTCTCGCGGACGAACTCGCGGAAGGCGAGCCAGGCGTCGCTCATCCGCTGGTGGCCGGTGAAGGGCCCGGTCTCCATGATCACGATCCGGGCGAAGCGGTCCGGGTGCTCGACCGCCAGCCGCAGCCCGATCGGCCCGCCCCAGTCGTGGACGACGGCGGTCGCGTCGCGCAGGTCGAGCTCCTCAACCAGCGCCGACATCAGCTCGACGTGGCGGTCGTAGCTGTACCAACCGAGGTCGGTGGGCTTGTCGGAGCGGCCGAAGCCGGCGTAGTCGGGGGCGATGCAGCGGAAGCCGGCGTCGCGGACCGGCGGGATCACCTTGCGCCACAGATACGACCAGGTCGGCTCGCCGTGGAAGAAGACGACCGGCTTCCCCTCCCCCTCGTCGAGATGCGCCAGCCGCAGCCCGTCGACCTCGCGGTAGCTCGACTCGAAGGGGTAGTCGGGCAGCCCCTCCAGCACCTCGTCCGGCGTACGAATCGCATCCACGCTCATCCCGCTCCTCCCGTCGATCGGCTGGCCCCAGCCTAATCCCACAAATCCGGATCGAGATTCCCTACTTTGTTCATCAACATTGTGGTACGGTGCGCCACTGCTATTTCGCAGTAAGTCAGTCGAAAAAGGAAGGAACATCGATGCGGAACGCTCGCAATTCCCGGCGGCGCAGCGTGAAGATCGGCCTCCCGGCCGCGCTTCTCGCCCTGCTCATCGCCGTGTTCGCCGCCGGATGCGGCAGCAGTGACGACAGCACCAGCTCGACCTCCGGCGGGGGATCCTCGACCGGTGGCAAGCTCGACGTGGTCGGGTACTCCACCCCCGAATCCGTCTACGCCGAATCCCTCGAGCCTGCATTCGAGGACACCCCCGAGGGTGCCGACGTCTCGTTCAGCAACTCCTTCGGCGCCTCCGGCGACCAGAGTCGCGCGGTGGTCGCAGGCCAGCCCGCATCGGTGGTCCACTTCGCCCAGGCGGGCGACATGGAAAGGCTCGTCGAAGAAGGCGGCCTGGTCGCCAAAGACTGGACCAACAACAAGTACAAGGGCATCGCCCAGGACTCGGTCGTGGTGATCAGCGTCCGTCCCGGCAACCCGGAGGGAATCAAGACCCTCGACGACGTGCTGAGCAAGGACGTCGACGTGGTCACTCCGAACCCGTTCAGCTCCGGCGCCGCGCGCTGGAACATCATGGCCGTCTACGGGACCCTGATCAACGAGGGCAAATCCCCCGACGAGGCTCTGGCCGGCGTCAAGACGCTGCTGGAAAAGACCGTCGCGCAGCCGGGCAGCGCCCGCGACGCGCTGGCGACCTTCACCCAGGGCGAGGGCGACGTGCTGCTCGGCTACGAGAACGAGGCGATCAAGGCGATCGACGAGGGCGAAGAGCTCGAGTACGTCGTGCCGCCGTCGACGATCCAGATCGAAACCCCGATCGCCGTCACCACCGACGCCCCGGAGCCCGCGGCGGAAGATTTCCTGAACTTCATCTGGTCCGATGAAGGTCAGAACATCTGGGCCGAGAACGGCTACCGTCCGGTCAACCCGAAGCTCGTGGACGAGAAGAAGTTCCCGACCCCGCCGCAGCTGTTCAAGATCGACCAGTTCGGCGGCTGGAGCAAGGTAAACGACGAGTTCTTCGACGACGAAACCGGTTCCGTCGCGAAGATCGAGACCGAACTCGGCGTATCCACCAGCGGCTGAACCATGGAGGCTAGCCCGGCAGCCCTCTCCAACTCAGCAGCCCCCCGGGCAGGCATCCGCCTGCCCGGGGTCGGCCCCGGTATCGGTCGCGGCTACGTCGTCCTCTACCTCAGCCTGATCGTCCTGATCCCGCTGGCGGCGCTGGTCGACGAATCGTTCAGCTCCGGCCTCGGTCACTTCTGGGATCAGGTCACCTCCCCCCAGGCGGTCCGCTCGCTCGAGCTGACCCTGATCGCCTCGCTGATAGTGGTCGCGATCAACGCCGTCTTCGGCACGATCATCGCCTGGATCCTGGTCCGCGACGAGTTCCCCGGCAAGGGGGCGGTCAACGCGATCATCGACCTCCCCTTCGCCCTGCCGACGATCGTCGCCAGCCTCACCCTGCTCGCCCTCTACGGCGCCGACAGCCCCTTCGGCATCGACATCGCCTTCAGTCGCACCGCCGTCGTCGTCGCTCTGCTCTTCGTCACCCTCCCCTTCGTGGTCCGCGCGGTACAGCCGCTGCTGATCGAGATGGATCGCGAGATGGAGGAGGCAGCCGCCTCGCTTGGCGCCGGCGGCTTCACGATCTTCCGCCGGATCATCTTCCCCAACCTCCTCCCCGGCCTCGCCGCCGGCGTCGCGCTCGCCTTCGCCCGCGCCCTCGGCGAGTTCGGCTCGGTCCTGATCTTCGCCGGCGGCCTGCCCGACACCCAGGTCTCCTCGGTTTTCATCAGGACCCAGGTCGAGTCGGGCAACCTGCCCGGAGCCGCAGCCGTCTCCATGGTGCTGCTGTTCGCATCGCTGCTCTGCCTGGCGGCCATCTCACTGATCCAGCGCTGGGGCAACCGTCACGAACGCTCGGCCGGCGGAGGGCTGGTAATGCCGATGGCCGGCGAGATGCCCGGCGAGGCCGATGAGACGGGAGGCGACGATGAGCTCCGCTAGCGCCCGCAGCCATGTCGGCAGTGGCACCGCCAGCCGTTGGAGTTTGCGCATCCTCGGCCTCGGGTTCCTGGCCCTGCTGCTGGTTGCGCCGCTGGTGATCATCTTCTTCGAAACCTTCAAAGACGGAATCTCGCCGCCGCTCGACGCGATCACCTCGGAGAACGGCCTGCACGCCCTGAAGCTGAGCCTGATCATGGTGGCGATAGCGGTGCCGCTTAACACCGTTTTCGGCATCGTCTGCGCGATCCTGCTGGTCCGTCATAAGTGGAAGGGCAACGCGGTGATCGACGCGGTCATAAACCTCCCCTTCGCCCTCTCCCCAATTGTCATCGGACTCGCCCTCTACCTGCTCTACAGCACCAACGGCGGCTGGTTCGGGCCGACCCTGGCGGAAGCCGGATTCGAAGTCCTGTTCTCGGTTCCGGGAATGGTCCTGGCCAGCATCTTCGTCTCGCTGCCCTTCGTGGTACGGGAGACGGTGCCGGTGCTGCAGGAGATCGGCACCGAGCAGGAGCAGGCGGCGTCAACGCTCGGCGCGAACGCCTGGCAGACCTTTCGCCGCATCACCCTGCCGGCGATCCGTTGGGGCGTCGCCTACGGCGTCGTCCTCACCACCGCCCGCGTGCTGGGTGAGTTCGGCGCGGTGACGATCGTCTCCGGGTCGATCTCGGGCGAGACCGAAACCCTGCCGATCTTCGTCCAGAAGCAGTTCGACGCCTTCAACGAGCCGGGTGCCTACGGCGCTTCCCTGCTGCTGGCGCTGCTCGCGCTGATGACGCTTCTCGCAATGAACCTGCTCAAACGAAAGGAGGACGCCTGATGGGTATCTCAGTCGAGGGAGCCAACAAGAGCTTCGGGGACTTTCAGGCGCTTGACGACGTATCGATCGAGGTCCCGGACGGGTCGCTGACCGCCCTGCTCGGGCCCAGCGGATCCGGCAAGTCGACCCTGCTGCGGGCGATCGCCGGCCTCGAGGACCTCGACTCCGGCCAGGTCCTGATCGACGGCGCCGACGTCTCCAAGAAGCCGACTCAAAAACGCGAAGTCGGGTTCGTCTTCCAACACTACGCCGCCTTTAAGCACATGACCGTGTTCGAGAACGTCGGCTTCGGGTTGAAGATCCGCAAGTGGGACAAGGCGAAGATCGCCGACCGCGTGCACGAGCTGCTCAATCTGGTCCAGCTACCGGGCCTGGCCGACCGCTACCCCTCCCAGCTCTCCGGTGGCCAGCGCCAGCGGATGGCGCTGGCGCGGGCCTTGGCGGTGGAGCCGCAGGTGCTGCTGCTGGACGAGCCGTTCGGCGCCCTCGACGCCAAGGTCCGCAAGGACCTGCGCACCTGGCTGCGCCGTCTCCACGAGGAGATGCACGTGACGACGATCTTCGTCACCCACGACCAGGAGGAGGCGATGGACGTCGCCGGCCAGCTGGTGGTGATGAACGAGGGCCGGGTCGAGCAGTCGGGCACCGCCGACGAGCTCTACGAGAAGCCCGCCAACGAGTTCGTGATGAGCTTCGTCGGCGAGGTCAACCGTCTCGGCGACAGCTACGTGCGCCCGCACGACATGGACGTCGTGCTCGACGCCGACGAGCGGACCGAGGAGGGCATGGTGCAGCGGATCGTCGCCCTCGGCTTCGAGATTCGGGTCGAGTTCGTGCTCGCCGACGGCACCGAGGTCTGGGCGCAGCTGACCCGCAACGAGTTGCAGCGCCTGGAGCTGGAAGAGGGCCAGATCGCCTACCTGCGCCCGCGCCAGGCCAAAAGCTTCAACGGTTCGTCCCCGTCCGATCCTGGGGCCTCGACTCCCCGCGGACCGCGCGACGAGGGCGAGGCAGAGCAATCTGCAGCCGTTTGAAGAGGCGACGGGGCGGGGTGCGCTTTTGCCGGGTAGCACCCCGCCCCATCTCGCCGCCCCTCGACCTGGGCCTTTTCTCATCCTTTCAGGCACGGGACTTTTCTTTCCTGCTATTGTTGAGTTAGATGCTCAACAAAGTAGGGAAGGAGTTCAGATGAGCAAGCGAGTGCAACACACGACCTTCACCTCCCGCGGCCGGCTCGCCGGCCTGGTCCGCGACGAGGCACCGGCGGGAATAGCCCAGAACCGGACCAGCCGCTCCGCCAACCGCGAGTCGGTTTCAGCAGCCGACGAGGCGCTCTTCTACCGGGCTCGCCTGATCCTCGGCGACGCCCTCCCCCGCCCCCAGCGCTAGCCCGACGGCACCGCCCGATCGACCCGGTCGGGCGGTGCTCAGGCGAGACGGCGCTCGAAGGACCGCTCAAGGGCCTGGTCGCCCTTTTCGCGAGGGATGGTTTTGTCGAGGCGGAGGATCGCCTCGCGGCCGTCGAGACTGAGCGTCGCCACCTGGTTGTCGAAGTACGGCCCCTCCAAAACGCGCCAGCGGATGCCCGGGTCGGGGGCACCGGCCAGGCGCGCCAACCCGCCGGCCAGGACCCGCAGCGGCAACCCGAAGCCGCAGCGCACGACCCGGCGCTCTTTCCCGTCGAGCGGGTTGCGGTACGGCGAGCAGACCGCCTGATAGACGGGGCTGCGTGATCCGCCGCCGCGTGGGAACGCGACCTCACAGAGGTAGGCGTGGTGGACGTCGCCGGAGAGGACGACGATCGAGGCCGGCGGCTTCCCCCGCCGCCCGGAGGCGACTTCGTCGAGCAGATCGCGCAGGCGGGCGAACGACTCCTGGAAGGACCCCCAGTGGTCGAAGTCGACGGCCCGGCGCAGCTGCTCGGCGGCGCGCGCGGCGGGAGCGCCCCAGGCGCCGTCGGCGACCCGCTCGTTCCAGGCCTCGAGGCGGTCGAACCCGGGCGAGAGCAGGAAGGGCACCGTGGTCGCGATCAGCAGGTGGTCGAAGTCCCCGTCGCAATGGTCGACGATCCAGTCCCACTCCTCGTCGTCGACCATCGCCCGCCGGTCCTCCTCCAGGACCCGGCCCGCGCGCGAGTCGACGAAGACCGCCCGGGTGCGGCCAAAGTCGCGGCAGAAGCTCCAGCGGGTGCCGGCCGCGGTCGAGTTGATCCGCTCCGCCCAGCGGCCCAGCTCGGCGCCGGCCTGCTGGTTGCCGCGTACCGCCGCGTAGACCTCGCTGGCCTCGAGCTCGGACGGCGAGAGGTTGCCGAGGTGCTGGTAGATCCAGTAGCTCATCACGCAGCCGACCGCGCGCCGGTGCCACCAGGAGCGCTGCCGCATCTCGCTCAGCCAGGAGTGGGAGATGTTCCAATCGTCGCTCATGTCGTGGTCGTCCCAGAGCATCGAGACGGACACGGTCGAGAACAGCCAGCGGATCATCGGCTCCTGCCAGCTCTCTTCGTAGAGCCAGGCGTACTCCTCGAAGTCGGTTACCTCGTCGCCGGGCGGGGTCCCGGTGCCGCGGCGCTCGGCGATCCGTTCCCGCGTCCGCGGCGAGCCCTCGTCCACGTACACCTGGTCGCCGAGCAGGAACAGCTGATCGGGCCAGGCCTCCCACTCGTCGTCGCGCATCTGTTCCGCCAGCACCCAGAGCGAGTCGACCTCGAAGCCGTCGTCGTGGTCGTCCTTGCACTCGGTGTACGGCTGCTCGTGCGGCACCGCGACCCGGCAGGAGCCGAAGCAGATGTCGAGCGGCGCCTCGCCGCCGAGGGTGCGGATCCGGCTCGGCGGCAGCTCCGACCCGTCTTCCGGCCAGCGCCGCTCGCCGTCCAGGGAGACCTCGTACTCGTAGCTGGAATCCGGCTCCAGGCCCTCGAGCTGGACCAGCGCGTAATGGCGACCCTCGACCCGAAAGGTCGGCTCGGTGCGGCCCAGCACCTCAACCTCGCAGGGGCCGTCGGTCTCGACCCAGACGGTCGCCTCGGTATCCGAGACGTAGCGGAGGAGCGGGCCGAGGACGAGGTCTGACACCTCGCCCCCGTACCCACCTCCTATTACTTCAGAACCCCAGCGCTATTTGCCGCTGCCGGTGGTACCGGTGCTGCCGGGGGTCGTTTCCGCCGCCGGCGCCTCTTCGGCCTGCGGATAGGCCTGCACGGCCAGGTTCCAGCCTTTCAGCGCGAAGGCCACGTCTTTCGCCCCGGCGTACTGAACCGAGACGGTGTGGCCGCCTTTGCCGAGCACGCTGGTCGAGGTGACCGTGGCGTTCAGCAGGGCCGGGGCCGGTGAGGCCAGGGTCGCGGGGGCGATGTTCACTTTCCCCTGCGACTGGCCGTCGACCAGGATCTGGATCGGGCAGGCCAGGGCAGCGGTCGGTTTCGTCGCGGTGCAGCTGACGTTGCCCTGGAAGGTGATCACCGCCGAACTCGCCGTCGCCTTGGTGGCGAACGAGGTGAAGGCGGTCGGGATGTACCCGGCCGTGGTCGCCGTGATGTTGAACGGCGCCGTGCCCGCGGCGATCCCGACGACCGGCGCCTGCGGCACCTCCGCCTTCGACACGTAGAGGTTGGCGGCCGCCTTTTTCTTCAGGTAGAGCGTCGACGCGCTTTTGTTCGTGACGTAGGTGGCCGCGGCCTTTTTCGTCGTCAGGAACGACTGGGCCTGTTTGGCCAGGGAGGGCGTTACCGCCACCGCTGCGGCGATCACCGCAGCCAGCGCCACCACGGTCGCGGCTCGGGGGGACGAAATCCTTCTCTTCAGCAATTGAACCTCCATGTCTGGGCCTGCCGGAGGTCCATCGTGCTTCCGCCGGGCGGCCATTCTTTACTAAGTGAGTCAATAAACTACAGAAACTGCTAGCTTAAGGACACCAAGTTGGTCAACAAACTCGAATTAAGCCCCAGCGGAAGGAAATTCATCTGATGAGAATCAAGAGCCTCGCTATCGCGGTCATCGCCCTCGCCGGGCTTGCCGCGCCGGCGTCGGCGGGAGCTGTGACCTACATCGGGTCAGGTTCCGTCGCCGCACAGCCCGTGCTGCAGGCCCTCTTCGCCACCTACACGAAGTCGGTCAACAAGAAGGTCCATTTCGTCTACACCGCCAACGGCGGCAACGCGGGCGTCAAGGACGTGCAGAACGGCACCAGCCAGTTCGCTGGCCAGGCTCGCACGCCCCTCCCCAGCGACGCCGGCACGACCTACATCAAGATGTTCATGGACGGTCTCTGCCTCGACGTCAACTCGAAGAACAAGCTGACCAACATCAGCGTCCAGCAGGCCCATGACATCTACCGCGGGCTGCTGACCAACTGGAGCCAGGTCCCGGGCTCCGGGCTGGACACGACGATCGACCCGGTCGGCCGCGACACCAATGGAGGTACCTACAACTTCTTCCTCCAGGCCGTCCTCAACAACGAAGCGCCGGCGTCCAACGTCAACGCGCTGACCGCCGACGGCCTCGTCGTCAACGCGGTCAAGCAGGACGACAACGCGATCGGCTACGCCGGCCTCGCCTGGCAGGGCAGCAGCAAGCTGAAGGCCCTCAAGGTCAACGGCGTCCCCTGCTCCCCCGACAAGATCAGCGTCGAGCCGCTCAAGTACCCGCTGTCGCGCTACCTGTTCCTGGTTCTGCCGGGCGATGGCAGCGGCACCCCCTCGGGGTTGCAGAAGTTCATCGACTGGGCTCGGACCAGCCCCGTTGCCGGTGAAGTCATCAGCAAGGCCGGCGGCGTTCCCGCGTTCAACAAGAAGAAGTAGTCGTTGAACGAGGACCTCCTCCCGGAGTACGGCCCGAAATGGTCCGACCAGCGCGTCGAGCGAATGCTCGGCGCGTTGGTCGTTGGCCTGGTCGGGCTGCTGCTGGCGATGATCGTCACCGTGGTGGTGCGCGCCTGGCCGTCGTTCTCCCATAACGGCCTCGCCTGGTTCGGTTCCGGCGGCAACGTCGACGACCAGCTCAACGCGATCTTCCTCTCCGGCCAGGCCGGGGCGGAATACATCTACACCTTCCACGCCTGGCCGCTGATCTGGAGCACGATCCTGATCACCGGCGGCGCCGTCCTCATCGCCCTCTTCTCGGCCCTCTTCGTCGCCGTCTTCATCGTCGAGTTCGCGCCGGAGTGGATGAGCAACATCCTGCAGCCGGTCGTCCGCTTCCTGGCCAGCGTGCCGTCGGTCATCTACGGCCTGATCGGCGTCGTCGTCCTGGTCCCCTTCATCGGCAACCACCTCGTGACCGAGGGTCAGAAGTCCTCGGTCGCCGGCGTAATCTCCCTCACCGGCTACAGCCTGCTGGCGGCGACCTTGGTGCTGACGGTGATGATCGCGCCGCTGATGGTCTCGATCTTCAGCGACGGGCTGCGCTCGGTCAAACCGGGCTGGCTCGAGGGCTCGCTGGCGCTCGGCGTCAACCGCTGGCGCACGACCTGGAAAATCGGCGTCCGCACGGCCCGCCCGGCGATCGTCGCCGGAACCGTCCTCGCCGTCGCCCGGGCGATCGGCGAGGCGGTGATGCTGGCGATGATCTCCGGCTCGGTCGGCTTCGCCCCCAACCCCGCCGACGGCCTGATCTTCATCTACGAGCCCTCGCGGCCGCTGGCGCCGACGATCGTCAAGAACATCGACCAGCTGAGCTCGCCGCCGGCCAACGCGACCCTCTTCGCGATCGCCACCGTCCTCCTCCTCTCCGCCGCGACCTGCTCCCTGGCCGGCTACTTCGCGCGACGCTCGATGCGCAAATACGGAGCGGCCTGATGGACTCCTCGGTCGCGACCCCGCCGCCGCCCGCGTCGGCCCCGAAGCCCCCGCCCCAAAAGAAGACCGCCCAGGCCGCGGTCGAGGGCAGCGCCACCTGGAGCCGGATCGACCGCGTCGGCCTGGGGATCTGCTGGGCCCTGGGCCTGCTCTTCTGCGCGATCGCGGTGGCGATCGTCGTCTACCTGCTGATCCAGGGGATCACCTACCTGAAGCCGTCGATGCTGGTAACCCCCGCCGCCTCCGGCTTCACCCAGGGCGAAAGCGGCGGCTTCTCCGACGCCCTGATCGGGACCCTGATGCTGGCGGTGATGGGCATCTCGATCGCCCTCCCCGCCGGGGTCGCGATCGCGGTCTGGCTGGTCGAGTACGGCCGCCCGGCGGGGCTGGCGCGGATCACCGAGTCGACGATCGAGTCGATCGCCGGCATCCCCTCGATCGTCCTCGCGCTGTTCGGCACCGTGATCTTCTCCTCGACCGCGCTCGGCTTCCTCAGCCGCAGCACCGAAGGCGTCGTCTTCGGCCGCTCCTTCTTCGCCGCCGCGGCGATGCTCTCGCTGGTGGCGCTGCCGCTGATCGTCGCCAGCACCCGCGAGGGCCTCAACTCGATCCCCCGCCACGTGCGCGAGGCCTCCTACGCGGTCGGCAAGACCAAGGCGGCGACGACGCGCAGGATCCTCCTGCCCGCGAGCCGTCCCCAGGTCGCGACCGGCGCCATGCTCGGCCTCGGCCGGATCATCGGCGACACCGCGATCATCGTCGTCCTGCTCGGGGCGACCCAGAACTTCGCCCCGGTCGAAGGCGCGGCCTTCCCCCTCAACTACCTGCGCGGGGCCGGCACGACCCTGACCAACTTCGTCTACGAGGCTTCCCCCACCGGGAACCTCAATCAGCCCGAGAAGGCCTATGCGGCGGCCTTCGTCCTGTTGCTGATGGTGCTGGTCCTGAACGGGGCCGTCGACGTCATCCATCGCCGCGCCCGAAAGGTTGGAACGTGGAGTTCCTGACTTCCCCCCCGCCGCCGATCAAGCGGCTCGAGCTCGAGGACCCGCCCGCCGCCAGGGAGGCCGCGCCACCGGCGCCGACCGCCACCGGCACGGCACCCCAAACCGCCGGCGGCTTCACCGGCGCCCGCCGTTCGATCGGCGCGCCGCAGTTCTCGATTCGCCGCATGGAGATCGACGACGTCTCCGTCGCCTACTCTGACCGGCTCGCGGTCAAAGGCGTCTCGCTGCCGGTGCGCCAGGGCGAGGTGCTGTCGCTGATCGGGCCCTCCGGCTGCGGCAAGACGACGCTCCTGCGCTCGCTGAACCGGCTCACCGAGCTGACCAGCACCGCGAAACTGAGCGGCCGCATCCTGCTCGACGACGTCGACATCAAGCTGATCGAGCCGACCCTGCTGCGGCGCCGGGTGACGATGGTCTTCCAGCAGCCGAACCCGTTCCCGATGAGCGTCTTCGACAACATCGCCTACGTCCTGCGCGAGCAGGGCTCGCGGCGGGCGCGGAAGAAGTCGCTGGAGCCGAAAGTGCACAGCGCGCTGGAACGGGCCGGCCTCTTCGAGGAGGTCAAGGACAACCTCGACCACCCGGCGCTGAAGCTCTCCGGCGGCCAGCAGCAGCGACTCTGCATCGCCCGCGCCCTCGCCGCCGAACCCGAGGTGCTGCTGCTCGACGAGCCCTGTTCGGCGCTCGACCCGCAGTCGACCCAGGTGATCGAGGACCTGATCGTGAAACTGCGCGACGACGTCGCCGTCGTGATCGTCACCCACAACCTGCAGCAGGCCTACCGGATCGCCGACCACGTCGCCTTCATGTACCTCGGCGACCTGGTCGAGTACAGCAGCGCCACGGCGCTGTTCGGCTCGCCCCGCGAGAAACGGACCCAGGAGTACGTCAGCGGTGCCTTCGGTTAACCCCCACGTCGCCCGCCTCGGCGCCGTCGCCGCCTGCGCCTCGCTCCTCGCCGGGGCGGCCGCGGGCTGCTCGACGACCCAGGAAAAGGCGGCAAAGCAGCAGGCCCAGTCCCGGCACATCCTCCAGGCCCGGGCCGAGCGCCAGAAGCGGAAGAAGAACAAGGACAAGCCCGGCAAGCAGGACGAGAAGGGAAGCTGAAGATGAGCGAAGAGAAGGCTACGATTTCGGTGGTGCAAGGCACCTACGAGCCCTGTGAGGAGTGCGGGGCGCCGCTCGATCCGCAGCAGCGCTACTGCGTCAACTGCGCCGCGCGCCGCGGCAACGGGGCCAACCCCTCCTCGCGCTACTTCGCGGCGATGAGCAAAAAAGCGCGGCGGCCGCTGACTCGCCCGCCGGCCAAGAGCAACCCGGGCAGCCGCGCCACCGCGGTCGGCTTCTTCGCGCTGCTGCCGGTCGCGGTCGCGATCGGCGTCGTCGTCGGCCGCGGCGACTCCGGCGGCAGCGACAACGACGCACTGCTGCAGGCGCTGCGCCAGCAGGACGCGGCGACCGCGACCAGCACCGCCCCGAGCACCGCGACCACGACCGGCACCGGCGGCAAAGGCAAAAACGCGAAAGCGAGCAAAGGCGGCGGCAAGAGCGAGGGCAAGGTGATCGCCGAGACCAAGAACGGCGCGGTCCACTCGGTCAGCAGCTTCAAAGCGAGCACGGAGAAGACCGAAGCAGACACCCAGATCGTCGCCGAAAACCCCGAACAGACCGGCGACAACTACATCAAGGCACAGCAGAACCTGCCCGACGTGACCGTGATCGGCGGCGACCCGGGCGCGGCGCCGGCGCCGACCAGCGGGGTGGAACCATGAGCCGCTTCTCCGACCTCGCCCGCCGCCCGGCCGAGCTGCTGCGGCGGCCCCCGGCCCCGGCGACGGCGAAACCCGCGCCCAAGCCGGCGGCCGCCAAGGACCCGGCCGCCAAAGAGGCCCCTAAACCGGAGGAGAGCGCCGAGCTGGTCGCCCAGCGCGACCGCCTGCTGGAGAAGTTCACGGTGATGCAGGCCGACCTCGGCGGCGCCTTCTACGAGATGGCGATCCGCGATCACGTCCGCCTCGACGTGCTCACCCGCAAGGCGGCGGAGCTGCAGCGGGTCGACGCCGAACTGCTGGCGGTGGAGCGGGTGCTGGAGCTGGAGCGCGCCGACGCCGCCGGGCTCTGCCCCGGCTGCGGCGCCCCCTACGGGCACGCGGTCCGCTTCTGCGCCCAATGCGGGCACGCGCTGGTGCCGACGGAGTCGGGCAAATGAAGGCGAAGCTGAACGGGTCGTGGCAGCGGGCGGTCGAGGCGGCGTCGAGCCTCACCGGCAAACGCTTCAGCCTCCTGGTCGCCTCCTCCCTGGTCGCGACCACGGCGATCCTCGCCGCGGCGATGACCGACTCCCACGACTCCGGGCCGCTGGCGGCCCTGATCGGCCGCAGCCTCGCCGCCGAGAAGGAGCCGCTGGCGAGCGCGCCGACCCCGACCCCGGAACCCTCCTTCGGCGGCGGCGCGTCGCCGAGCCCGTCGCCGGCGCCGGAAATCGCCTCCGCCCCCCTCTCCTCGCCCGAACCCGCCCCGGCGCCGGAACCGGCGCCCGAACCGGAACCTGAACCGACCCCGACGACGCCCACCGCGCCCGCGCCCGAAGCCGGCCAGATCAAGCACGTCTTCGTCATCTCGCTGGCCAGCTCCGGCTATGAAGCGGCCTTCGGCTCGACGCCGCAGATGCCCTACCTGGCGACGTCGCTGCGGCCCCAGGGGGACCTGCTGAGCGGCTTCACGCTGCTCGACAAGGCGGCGCTGCCGAACTCGCTGGCGACGATCGGCGGCCAGGCCCCGACCGCCCAGACCAAGGCCGACTGCCCCGACTACGGCGCCTGCGTACTCCCCGCCGAAACCCTCTCCCTGGTGGACCAGCTCGGGATCGCCAAGTTCACCTGGCGCGGCTACATGGAGAGCATGGTCGATCCCGAAACCGGCCAGCCCGACAACTGCGTCTACCCGCAGCCCGGCGCCCCGGCGACGCCCACCACCGGCGGCTACGACGTCCGCCTCAACCCCTTCCCCTACTTCCACTCGCTGCTCGACCTCGGCGACTGCTCGCTCGACGACGTGCCCCTGACCGAGCTCGACAAGGACCTGAAGAAAGCCGACTCGACGCCGAACTTCTCCTACATCTCCCCCAACCTCTGCAACGTCGGGATCAGCGGCCAATGCGCCCCCGGCGCGCCCGATGGCGCCGCCGCGGCCGACGCCTTCCTCGCCGGCCTGGTACCGAAGATCCTCGCCTCCCCCGCCTACAAGAAGGACGGCCTGCTGATCGTCACCTTCGGCCAGCTCAACGCGACCGCCCCGGTCGACCCGGCGCTGCCGGCGCCCAGCAACCCGCTCAAGGTCGGGACCCTGCTCGTCTCCCCCTTCGTCACCGCCGGCGCCACCGACGCGGTCGCCTACGACCCGTACTCGCTGATGCGCTCGACCGAGGACCTGTTCGCCCTCTCGCCGATGGCGAAGGCGGCCGGGCCAAAAGTGCGGTCGTTCGGGGTGACCCTGCGCGGCGGCGAATCGACCGCCGGGGACTAGCTCCCGCATAGTGCTAGGTCGGGAAAAATGGCCGGCCTTCTGCCGATAGAAGGCCGGCCTGTCGCGTGACGCTAAGCGGGCTTCGTGACCAAATGCATCGGTACGACCGTCTCGATAGCGGCGATCTTCACGTGCCTCACCCCCTTTCCTCCCGTGGGTGACACAACGCGGGTTTGACCCGGTGCATCAATAAAACTGGTTCCACCGGTCGGATCGAATCTCGTAATAGCCTCCTCGAATGCTCAGACGCTGTATTACGATGCGGAGAGTTCTACGAAACGAAAAGCGAGGAGCACCATGACGAAGGCAACGAAGAGCAAGACCGCGGGAGTCGAGCCGACTCTGGGTGCCCTCATTTCCCATCCCACCCGGGTCAAGGCCTACGTGATCCTGACCGAACGCGTGGCGAGTCCGAACGAGATCGCCAAGGCGACCGGGCTCGACGTCGGCCACGTCAGCTACCACGTCAGCAAGCTGGCCGAACTCAAAGTCATCGAGCTGGTCGACACGGCTCAGCGCCGCGGCGCGGTCGAGCATTACTACCGCGCGATCAAGCGCCCCTACGCATCGGACGAGAGCTTTGAGGAGATGGCGCCCAAGGAGCGGGAGTCCCTGACCCGCTTCACCCTGCAGCTGCACCTGACCGACATGGCGCGGGCGCTCGATGCCGGCACCCTCGACGCCAGGTCGAACCGCTCCCTGATCCGGGTCCCGGCGATGGTCGATGAGGAGGGTTTCGCCGAACTGGCCGAGCTCCACGACGAGATGTACCAGCGCAAACTGGAGATCCACGCCAAGAGCGCGGAACGGATGGCGACCGAGGGAACCGAGGGAATTCCAACCGTCGACACCGCGATGTTCTTTGAGACGCCCCAGCTGGCCCTCTAGTTGGCGGGTCGCTCGGCGGCGATATCTGCCAGGCTGGGCGCATGAACGGACCGGACACCGGTGGGGAGCCGATAACCGCGGCTGGCATCGAGGCGCTGCAGGCTGAGCTGGAGCAGCTCGAAGGCCCGGCGCGGCAGGAGATGGCGGCGCGGATCAAGGTCGCCCGCGAGGAGGGCGACCTCAAGGAGAACGCCGAGTATCACGTCGCCAAAGAGGACCAGGCGCACCTGGAGACGCGGATCAAGCGGCTCCGGGAACGGCTGCAGAAGGCGGTCGTGATCGAGGTCGACGCCGGCGACGCCGACTCCTTCGCCTTCGGCCTGACGGCGGAAGTACTCGACGAAGGCAGCGGCAAGGCCAACGTCTGGACCCTGGTCGGCTCAACCGAGGCCAACCTCGCCGAGGGCCGCCTCTCGGCCGAGTCGCCGATCGGCCGCGCCCTGATGAACACCGCGATCGGCGCCAAGGTCGAGGTCGAGACGCCGCGCGGCAGCAAAGCCTTCAAGGTCCTCAAGCTCGTTCCCTGACGCAGGTTTCCGGCGCTCGGTCGGGAATTCCCTTCTGGTGTCTTGACGACGCCGATGCAACCGTGTCCGGTCCTGTCAACTCACGGAAGGGTTTACTCATGAATGCGGAATCGACCCTCAGCGGCTGGTGGGTCTTCGCCGGCATCCTCTTGCTGATCGCCGGCATCCTCAACATCATCTGGGGCATCGCCGCGATCGGCGACTCGAAGTTCTTCACCGAAAGCGGCACCTACATCATCAGCGGCCTCCATACGTGGGGCTGGATCACCCTGATCATCGGCGTGCTCGAGCTCGTCGCCGCCTTCTCGCTCTGGTCGGGAGGGGAGTTCGGCCGCTGGTTCGGCATCTTCATCGCCGGCCTCAACGCGATCGGCGCACTGCTCTCGATCGGGGCCTACCCGTTCTGGTCACTGGCCGTGTTCGCGCTCGCGATCATCATCGTCTACAAGCTCGCCGAGGGGCCCGAAGGCACCCCTTGACCCTGTGCTGAGGCTGCGCTCATCGGTCGGCGCCGAGCACGCCGGCCACTTCGGCGACCTGCTGCGCGAGCTCGAGGGCGTGCGGCGGGTCGTCGAGCAGCCCGACCTGGCGGCGGCGGACGCGACCGTGTTCGTCGCCGACGTCGACGCCGCCGCGGCCGACGAGCTGGTCGAGGCGGTCGCCGCCCTCGGCATCCACCCCGACGACTACGTGCTCGCCAAGGTCGACGTGGTGGCGCCGCTGCGCCGCCACCGCGCCGGCGACATCGAGGGCTTCGCCTGGATCGAGGTGCTGGGCCAGGCGCGGCTCAACTCGCGGCCGCTGGCCCGCTACCTGGCGCTGATCACGGTCGCCGCCGTGATCGCCGCCCTCGGCGTCATCACCAGTAGCTCGATCCTGATCGTCGGCGCGATGGCGGTCAGCCCCGACCTGCTGCCGATCTGCGCCACCTGCGTCGGCATCGTCGCCCGCCGCCGCCGGCTCGCCCAGCGCTCCTTCGTGACGCTGACCCTCGGCCTGGCGCTGGTGGTCGCCGTGGTGGCCGCGCTGAGCGCCGCCCTGGAGGGCGCGGGGCTGCTGCCGGACGGCTTCACGGTCACCGACAGCAGCCTCGAGACCCTGGCCCAAACCGACTACTCGACCGTGCTGATCGCGCTCGCGGCCGGCGTCGCGGCGATGCTCTCCTTCGAGACCCGTGCCGCGGCCGCGGTCGGGGTCGCGATCTCGGTGACGACGATGCCCGCCTCGGCCTACCTCGGCGTCGCGATCGGAACCGGCAGCACCGGCGACGGCCTCGGCGCCCTCGTCGTCCTGGCGATCAACGTCTCGCTGTTGATCTGCTCCGGCACCCTCACTCTGCTGCTGCAGCGACGGATGCCGAATCGGTCGGGCTCGCCGATATAGGCGGGAGCGGTTGCGACCACGGCGCCGGCTCGGGCCGGCAATCGTCATAGATGACGTCGGCAGCGGAGAAGCGGTCTTCCCAGGCGCGCCGACGCTCGCTGAAGAGGATTCCGAGGAAGCCGATCCCGAAGGTGGCAACCGAGAGCCCGAGGCCGATCAGGCGTTTGATCGAGCGCCGCAGCGGCAACCGCTCCGCGCTCAGCCTGATACCGACGAAGCGCATGCCCGGAGTCTCGCCCGCCAGCGACCAGAAGGCGACCAGGTAGACGCTGCTCAACGCCAGCCAGGCGGTCGAACCGATCGCGATCGCGAAATTCGAGGCGCCGCCGCCACCGCCGCCGAAGGCGTTGTCGATCAGGGTCGCCACCGCGATCAGGGCCGTGAACGAGAGGTTGACGATGACGCCGTCGATGACATAGGCGAGCGCCCTGCTGACGGCGCCGGCGTGGTCGCTGACGACCGCGCGGCGGCGGCGGAAGAAGACGCGGCGGACGATTCGCTCGAAGCTGTCGTCGAGGCGCCGGGTCAGCTTGCCGACGGTGCGCCCGATGTCCCCAAGCAGGCCGACCCCCTGGGCGCTGATCGCCGCCCGCACCTCCGGCGCCTCGGCGATCCGCTCGACCAGCTGCTGCGCCTGGTCGCTGGCCAGCAGACGCCGCCAGATCTCGTCGACCAGCTCGCTGTCCATCGCCTCCAGCAGCGCCCGCTTGACCGCATCGCTCTCGAGCGCACCCTCGACCGCCTCTTCGACCACCGGCCCGCGCAGGACCCGCGCCATCGCCCGCTCGACCGCCTCGCTTTCGACCGCGGCGACGATCGCCTCCTCGGCCGCGACCTCCACCGCACGATCGAACCCAGTCGCTTTGCCGACCGCCTTGGCCCCCTGAACCCCAACCCCGAGCAACCGCGCGCCGAGCGGCAGGTGGCCGTTCTGACTCGTTTCCTCAGTACCCGCAGACGGCGGCGTGGAGCCGTTTTCCATACTCCGGCGAGTATATGGGCGGGTTGGCTACTGGGCTAGCGGTTGGCGGGGCGGGGAGGTGGGTTCCGCTTAACTTTTTCGCAGGTCGCCACAGCTGGCCGTCGTCCTGTCAGCAGCGAAAAAGTTGAAGACGCTCCACCCACCTCCCCGCCCCGCTCGCAAGAGCACCGGCAGCGCCCGGTCAGTACTGCTCAGGCCATAGCCGAGTCGTTTGCACCCGGACCGACGGCTTCAAATCCGGCGGCGCAGCTCGGCGGCCTGGAGTGAATTGCTAGGGACTCTTGTGGGCGGAGGGTGGGGGTGGAGGCGGAGCGTCTTCAACTTTTTCGCTGCTGAGGGGACGGCGGACGACCGTGGCGACCTGCGAAAAAGTTAAGCGGAGCCTCCACCCCCACCCTCCGCCCCCGAAAGGTGCTCGAGCAACCGATCGATCAACTCCGCCTGCGCCGAAAGGATCTTCTCCCGCGCCTGCTCCGGCTCGAACCACTCGGCCCGATCCACCTCGGGGAAGTCCTGGACCTTGCCGCTGCGCGGCGGCCACTCGAGCTCGAAGGTGTTGCTACGCAGCCGGGCCGGGTCGAAGTCGGCCTCGGCGGCCCAGGCATCGACCACCTTGCCGGCCTTCTGGCGCACCGAGCCGAGGTCGATCAATGCCTCGGGGTCGAGCAGGGGTGGTGAGCCCAGCTCC
Source organism: uncultured Solirubrobacterales bacterium (assembly GCA_963735255.1). Classification (GTDB taxonomy): domain Bacteria; phylum Actinomycetota; class Thermoleophilia; order Solirubrobacterales; family 70-9; genus VAYN01. The sequence continues at coordinate 59,012 of CAVTKC010000005.1, forward strand.
TCCCCCAGCTCGCGCAGGGCGCAGTCGCGGGCGAGCTCGCCCTCCTCGTATTCGCCCTTCGGGATCGTCCAGGCGCCCTCGTCGCGCTTCGCCCAGTAGGGCCCGCCGGGATGGACGAGGAGCACCTGCGGCGCCGCGCCGTTGGTGCGGTAGAGGAGGATGCCGGCGCTGCGTTTGGCGGCCACATCCGCACGTTACCCCCGCCCGGGACCGGGCGGGGGTGGGATGGCCGAATCGTCCCCGCGCTGCTCAGCCGGCGAGGCGGAAGGCGACGATTTCCGGTTTCTGGCCTTCGGCGGTGGCGATGCCGGCCGGGGCGATCACGGTGTCGCCGGAGATCGAGACGCCGGTGTTGATCCCCGCCGGCAGCGTGCCGACCCAGAGTTCGCCGCCGGTCTTGGCATCGAGGGCATAGACGCTGCCTTCGAAGGCGGAGGCGAAGACGATGTCGTTGACCACGGTCGGCGCCCCGAACACGGCCGAGCTGAATTCCGCGTTCCACTTGACCTTGCCGCTGGCGGCGTCGATGGCGACCATTTCGCCGCTCATTTCTCCACCCTGGCCGAGTTCGCCCTTGGCGCTGATCGAGGCCGAGCCGTTGACCACCGGGACGAAGATCGTCTTGCCATCCGTGGCCATCGGCGCGATCACGCCGCCGAGCACACCGGGGAAGACTTCGCCCGGCTTGATCTTCGAGTATTCCCCCTTCATCGCGTAGATGTTGTCCTTGTCGTGGCCGTTGTGGGTGCCGACCGGGCGCTTCCAGACCGGCTTGCCGGTATTGGCGTCGAGCGCCACCACTTCGCCCGACTTGCCAGCGCCGACCGCCAGCTCCTTGCCGCCCGCGCTGAGCAACAGCGGCGGGTCCTGGAAGTCCCAGTCGTAGATGTCGTGCGGCGTGTGCTGGTAATGCCACTGCATCTTTCCCGTGGCGGCATCGAGCTTGACCATCGAGTTGGTGTAGAGGTTGGCCCCGGGGCGGCTCGACCCCCACGGCTTCTGCGGCGTGCCGGGATACGGCGCCGGGTTGCCGGTGCCGAAGTAGATGAAGCCCTTGTCGTCAAATGACGGCGGCTGCCAGAGACCGCCGCCGGAGTTGTCTTTGGTGTCGCCCCAGAGGCTCTCCGGCACCGTCTTGAAGTCCCATTTCTTCTTCCCGGTCTTGGCGTCGAGCGCGAAGAGCGTGCCGACGCCGCCGCCCGGGTAGGCCGCTTCGGCGGTCAGCGGCACGGTCGAGACGTAGACGAGACCGTCGTGGTAGCCGGGTGCCATGTCGATGCCTTCGTAGCCGACCAGATCGACCAGCTTGGTGCGCCAGACCTCCTTGCCGGTTTCCTGATCGAGCCCGAAGGCTTCTTTGGCGGTGGCGCCGAAGACCATGCCGCCGGCGACGACGACGCCGTTCGGCCCCTCGTCCGCTTCTTCGTACTTCTTGGTCCAGAGGACCTCGCCCGAGTCGAGGCTGATCGCCTGCACGTTGGACTCCAGGTCCTGCGAGTAGATGACGCCGTTGACGATCACCGGCGCCGAGGAGTGGGAGCCGTAGGTGCTCTGCGCGGTCAACGGCAGGTTCCACGCCGGTTCGAGCTGGGCCACGTTGGAGCTGTCGATCGTGCCCTGCGCCTCGCGCGAGTTGACCGCGTCGACCCCCGGATAGCCGTCGCCCTTGAAGCTGAGATCGTCGCCCGAGGACGAGGAGCCGCAGCCCGCCAGCGCCGCCACGGCCGCGATCGCGACCAGCAGGACGGCCAGAACCGCCGCTTTCCGCACGGCCTTTGGACCCTTTTTGAGACTCACGTCAAACTCCCCCCGGTAGTGGAATGCTTCGTATTCACTCAAGCGTTAAAGATTTATATTGCAAAGCGCCCTCGCCGCCAAGTCCCTGCTCAGCGGCCTTTTCCGCGACCACGGCCTGGAGCACGCGATTGGAGACCAAGCCGAGGGCGCCGAGATTGGCGAAGCCCGGCCCCTGGCTGAGGCCGGCGAGGCCGGGGATGTGCAGGCGCGGCGACATCCCCTCCAGTTCGAGCCCGCGGCCGACCCGGACCTCGGTCCCCGCCGGCCGCTCCCAGAGCGGGCCGGAACGACGCTCGACCGCCTCGCGCGCCGCATCGGGGAAGAGCGCACGCAGCTGCCGCAGCAGGTCGAAGCCGGTGCAGTTGACGACGTACTCGTGCTCGGCGTCGACGCGGGCGGCGGGCGACTCGTACTCCAGCCGCACTCCTTCGCCGGAGGGCGTCTCGCCGACGTCGGTGACGCGGCCGGTGACGAAGCGGTTGCGGTCGTCGTAGGCGATCGCGGCCAGGCTCGGCGGGTCGAAGACGCCACGGTCGCTGTGCTTGACGAAGTCGCGCCGGGTCTGCAGGTCGAGGTCGCCCCATTCGACCACGTCGGGGTTGGAGAAGACGCGGTTCTCGAGGAAACTCTCGCCGCGGCTCATCGGCAGCATCGGCGTGTAGATCGTGCAGCGGGCGCGGGGGCGCAAGCCGCGCAGGAACATCACGCAGCTGAGCGCGCTCTCGCCGCCGCCGACGACGGCGATGTCGCAGTCGCGATCGGCGGGCAGGCGGGCGAACTCGCTGCGCCTGCTGTCGCAGTGGAAGAGCCGGTCGGCGACGCTGGGCTCGTGCGGAAAGGCGCGGTGGACGCCGGGGCCGGTCAGGACCAGGGCGCGGGACTCGTGCCGCGTCGTCCCCGCCGCCTCCGCCACGGTGACCCGCCACCCCTCCTCCTCCCCCTCGGCCAGCTCGATCCGCTCGACCCGGCCCTCGACGTGCTCGACCCCCTCGTTCGCGCGCCCGAGGACCCAGGTCAGGTATTCGCCGTAGTCGCGGTGGCGGACCGAGGGCGAGCCGGCGTCGATCCAGCGCGCGTAGCGGCGCTTGCCGATCAGGTACTGCTGCCAGGAGAAGCCCATTGCCGCCGCGTCGATCGCCTCCCCCGCCTCGCCGAACTCGTAGTGGCTCTGGTACGGGAAGCCGATGTCCTTGATCGGGGTCACGGCCAGCGGCTCCTCGCCCGAGGTCATGCCGTTGAGCCCGAGCCAGGAGGCGGCGCGCTCGGTCCCCTCGACGATCTTGAGGCTGATCGGGCCGAGCCCGAGCCGGTTGAGGACGTGGACCTTGGTCGCGATCCCCGCCGCCTTCGCCCCCGCCCCGACGATCAGCAGATCGGTCGCGCCTACCATGGCTCGGCGATCACCAACCCGCTGCGGTCGGGGCTGAAGGAGATCGCGCTTTTGCGCATCCGCTCGGAGCGGTTGTCGACCGGCCGCAGGTCGACCTCGGAGAAGACGGTGCGCAGCACCCGCTTCATCTCCAGTTCGGCGTAGCTGGCGGCGAGGCAGCGGCGGGTGCCGCCGCCGAAGGGGATCCAGGTGTAGGTGCCGGGCTGGGTGCCGACGAAGCGCTCGGGGATGAAGCTCTTGGCCCGCGGGTAGTGCTTCTCGCTGCGGTGGATCAGGTGGATGCAGGGGGCGACCGTGGTCCCGGCGGGCAGCTCGTAGCCGCCGAGCGTCATCGGCTCCAGCAGCTGGCGCACGACCACCGGCACCGGCGGGCAGAGCCGCAGCGTCTCCTTGATCACCGCGTCGAGATACTCGCCGTCGCCGCTGCGCACGTCCTCCTGGGCCAGCGCCATCTTCTCCGGGTTGCGCAGCAGCCGCTCGAAGGTCCAGGCCAGCGAGGTCGAGGTGGGGCCGTCGGTAAGCAGGGTCAGCAGTTCGTCGCGCAGGTCCTGCTCACTCATCGGCGAGCCGTCCTCGTAGCGGGCCTGGACCAGCATCGAGACGATGTCCTCGCGGATGTCGCCGCTGGCGCGGCGGCGCCGGACCTCCTCCAGCACCGCGTCCTCGACCGGCGCCATCGCCTGGCGGAACTGGCGGCTGTTGACCACCCACCGCGGGCCGAAGGTCGCCAGCAAGGTGAGGTTGCGGGAGTCGTTCATCCACTCGGTCAGCTTTCCCATCAGCCCGCGCAGCCGGCTCATGCGCTCGTCCTCGCCGGGGCCGAAGACCGCGCGCATCACCACCTCCTGGGTGATCGCCTGCATCCGCGGCCAGAGCTCGAACGGCTCGCCGACCGGCCAGCGGCCGACTTCGCGCCGCGCCACCTCGGCCATCATCTCGCCGTCGCCTTCGATGCTCTTGCCGTGGAAGGCGGGCAGCATCAGCTTGCGCCGGGTCATGTGTTCCGGTTCTTCCAGCAGCATCACCGAGCGCGGGCCCAGCACCGGGCCCAGCAGGGGGTTGGCGACGTCGACCCCGACCGCGCCGCCGCCGGTGAAGACCTTTTTGACGTCGTCGGGGTCGCAGAGCAGGACCCAGTCGCCCCAGTGGAGGATGCGCAGGGTGAAGGTGTCGCCGTAGCGGCGCTGGCAGCGCTCGAGGAACGGCAGCGGCCGCTGGGTCCAGCCGACCGCCTGCAGCGCCCGCGGCAGCCGCGGGCCCGGCGGCATCCCCGGCCCGCGCGGCAGCCTGGCGGCGGCGCTGCGGAAGGTCGGCCTGACGGCGTGGGCGCTCATGCCGCCGCCCCGCCGTTTCCAGGGCCCGCGCCGTTCTCGGAGCCGGCGGCAACCCGCGCCATCAGCTCGTCCTCCTCCTTGCAGGTGGCGGCGATCAGGAGGTCGAAGAGGTCGCCGCTGAACGCGGCCGGGAGGTCGACCTCGGCGCCGCGGGCGAGGTAGCGGGCGCGGACCTCGTCGACCCGGTTCGGCTGCATCATCGGGATCCCGTGGGCGCTCTTGTAGAGCGCGACTTCGCGGCAGATCTCGAAGCGCTCGCCGAGCAGGCGGGCGATCTCGTCGTCGATCGTGTCGAGGCGACGGCGGAATGGCTCCAGGCCGGCGCTCATCCCCCCTCCCCTCCGAGCAGGCCGGTGGCGAAAGCGTGGCTGCACGCGGCCAGTTGCGGCAGCGAGTAGCCGCCCTCCTGGATCACGCAGATCGGCCGGCCAGACGCCGCCAGCAGGCGGCCGACGTCGGCGAAGATCGCCGGCTCGAAGGCCCAGGAGCCGTGCGGGTCGCCGGCGACGGTGTCGTAGCCGAGCGAGACGACCAGCGCCGCGGCACCGGCGGCGAGGTCGGCGACCGAGCGCGAAACCGCGTCCAGGTAGGTGGCGGCGTCGGGAGCGGCGCCGAAGGCGACGACACGCTCGCGCTCGCCCTGGGGCAGCACCGTGCCGGCAGCGACGTTGGTCACCGGCGCGGCATGGAGCGAGTGCAGGGTCGCGCCCATGCGCTCGACCAGGACCGCGGTCCCGTTCGGGTAGTGAAGGTCGAGGTCGAGCACGCCGAGCGGCCGCACCCCCGCCTGGTCGAGAGTCCGCACCGCCGCGGCGGCGTTGTTGAGGTAGCAGTAGCCGCCGAGGAAGTCGGGACCGGCGTGGTGGCCGGGCGGGCGGCAGACGGCGTAGGTGAAGTGGGCGCCGGCGGCGAGCCGCTCGGCCGCGGTGATCGCCGTCCGCACCCCCTCGTGGGCGGCGGCGACGAGGTTGGCGTCGACCGGGATGTCCGGCTCCAGCCCGGGCGGAGCGAAGTCCGGCATCGTCACCGGCTCCCCGTTGACGCGTCGCAATGCTTCCAGGTAGCCGGGCTCGTGCATCGCCCCCAGCGTCCGCTCCAGCGCCTCGTCGCCGGCGTCGGCGGCGATCGCCCGCACCCGCTCGTGGCGGACCAGGCCGGCGCGCAGCTCGTCGAGCCGGCGGTTGCTGTCCTGGCCCGGGATCGTGCGGTCGCCTTCGCGGATCCAGTGGGCGGCGTCGTCGCTGCCACGCCGCTGCTCGACCATCAGCAGCTCACTCATGGCAGCAACCGCCGCATCCGCGGCCCCAGCTGCTCGAAGCCGTTGGCGCTGTAGAAGGCCTCGGTGGCGCGGATCGCGTCGAAGCTCTCCCGTGGGAGACCGACCTCGACCCGCGTCACCCCCTGTTTCCCACACAGGTCCGTGAAAGCGTCCATCAGCTCGGCCCCGACGCCACGGCTGCGCCAGGCGGAGTCGACCCAGAGGTCCTGGATCGTCGCGTAGCGCCCGGGCACGTGGAGGGCGCGCTGCCAGCTGGCACTGAGCACGCCGACGATCTCGCCGCCGCCGTCGGCGACGAGGATCGTCCCGATCCCCGGGTCGGCGATCGCCGCCCGCACCTCGGCCTCCAGCTCCGCCCGCGGCGGCCGCCTACCGCCGAGCTCGACCAGCAAGCGCTCGACCGCGCCGGCGACCGCCGCGGCATCGGCGTCGCCTGCCGGCCGAATCGTCGCCGGCACCGTCGCGGTCGGGTCGCTCATGCCGCCCCTGCCGCCCGCATCCGGGAGTGCGTTTGTCCTTTTTCGCCCTCTGGGCGAACAAAGTCAAAGGCGCTTGGCTCCAGGTCGACGCTCCAGGCGTCGGCGTCGTCGCGGCCGGTGGCGACGCGGGCCAGGGCGGCCATCGGGGCCTTCGCCTTGAGCAGGATCTCGTCGAACTCGTCGACCGGGTCGCTTTGCATGACGATCGCGCCGCCGGCGCCGATCGTGGTCCGTCCCGGCCGCATCACGATCGTGCGGATGACGATGCTGAGGTCGGTGCTGCCGTCGAGGCCGAAGTAGCCGATCGCCCCCGAATAGACGCCGCGCGCCTCGTTCTCGAGGCCGTCGATGATCTCCATCGTCCGCAGCTTCGGAGCGCCGGTCATCGAGCCGCCGGGGAAGCAGGAGTGGACGCACTCGACCGGGGTGCGGCCCGGTTCGAGATAGCCCTGGATAGTCGAGACCATCTGGTGCACGGTCATGTAGGGCTCGATCACCATCAGCTCCGGCACGCTGACGCTGTCGATGTCGCAGACCCGGCCGACGTCGTTGCGCAACAGGTCGACGATCATCAGGTGCTCGGCCATCGTCTTTTCGTCTTCCTTCAGCTCGTCGCGGCGGCCGGCGTCGACGACCGGGTCGGCGCTGCGGGAGATCGTGCCCTTGATCGGGCGGGCCTCGACGCGGCGGTCGCGGTCGACCGAGAGGAAGCGCTCCGGCGAGGAGCTGACAATCGCCCGGTCGCCGAACTTGAGGAAGGCGGCGAACGGCGCCGGGTTGCTGCGGCGCAGGTGACGGTAGAGCGTGAAGGGGTCGGGGCTGGCCTCGGTCGAGAACTGGTCGGTGAGGCAGACCTCGTAGGACTCCCCCGCCGCCAGCTCGGCCTGGCTGGCGGCGATGTCGGCGAGGTAGCGCTCGCGGCCGCGGCCGGAGTGGAAGACGACGTGCTCGAGCGGGGTCTCGGGAGCGGGCGTCGGCACCGGCACGGGCGGGTCGGCGATGGCCGCGGCGACCGCCTCGGCCGCCGTCTCCACCCAGGCGTCGGCCTCGGGGTCCTCCTCGCGGCCGACCGCGCAGACGTAGGTGCGGCGGCGCACGTGGTCGACGGCGACGACGCGGTTGGCCAGCATCATCAGCGCATCCGGCATGTCGGAGCGGTGGACGTTGGGCGAACCGCAGTCGGCCTTGAGCTCGTAGCCGAGGTAGCCGACGAAGCCCCCGATCAACCCCCGCGACAGCTCCGGCGGCGGCTCGACCGCGTGCTTGGCGACTTCGCGGTCGAGCAGGTCGAAGATCGACTTGTGCTCCACCGTGTCGCGGCGGGCGCGCTTGACCGCGACCTCGCCCCCCTCGACGTCGTATTCGAGCAGGCAGCGATCGCGGCCGGCGCTGGTGCCCAGGTAGGAGGCCTGGGCGAGCCGGGTCGGGGCATCGGCGCTGTCGAGCCAGAAGGCGTTCTCGGCCTCGCCGAAGAGCCGTTCGAAGAGCGCCTCGGTCGGCGCCTCGCCCTCGATCGTCCGCAGCCGCAAGCGCATCGGCGTGTCGGCGATCGCCGTCGAGGGGCCGGAGACGTCCGCCGCCGGGATGCTCTCGGCCCGCCGGCTCGGGACCGGCGCCGGCTTGCCGCGCAGGCGGCTGGCCAGCGCGTAGAAGTTCTCGGCGATCGCGCGGCCGTGCTCGGTGGCGATCGACTCGGGGTGGAACTGAACGCCCCAGATCGGGCGGCTTGTGTGCTCGACGCCCATCACCACCCCGTCCTCGGCCCAGGCGGTGACGAGCCCCTCGGGCCCGGGCGGCCCGGTGATCGCCAGCGAGTGGTAGCGGACCACCGAGAAGTCCTGGGGGATCCCCTCGAAGATGCCGGTGTCGGAGTGGCGGACGTGGCTGAGCCGCCCGTGCATCGCCATCGGGGCGCTGCTGACGTGGCCGTCGAGCAGGTTGCCGATCCCCTGGTGGCCGAGGCAGATGCCGAGCACGGGGATCTCGCTGTAGCGGAGGATGTCGCGGCAGACGCCGAAGTCATGCCAGCGTTCCGGCCGCCCCGGCCCCGGCGAGAGCACGATCGCGTCGAAGTCCGAGCGCGAGAGCACCCGCCAGGAGACGGCGTCGTTGTTGACCACCACGGGCTCGCTGCCGGAGGCGGCCGCCAGCAGGTGGAAGACGTTGTAGGTGTAGGAGTCGTGGTTGTCGACCAGCAGCGTCCTCATCTCACGCCCCCTCCAGGCCGAGACCGCGGACGCCGCGGTCCAGCACCGTCCGCGCCACCCGCTCGACCTCGGGCGAACGCTCGTCCTCGCTGTACCAGCGGGCGAAGTGGGAGACGTAGCGGGCCAGCGGAATCACGTCGAGCGCCTCGACCGAGCCGCGCAGGTGCCGGCGCCAGAGCTCGGACTGGACGACCGCGAAGCGGTAGTCGGCGTCCGTCGCCGCCCGCTCGGCCCCGAGCGGCGCGGTGCCGCGGTGGGCCTGGGCCAGCGCCAGGTCCCAGCCGAGGCTGCCCTTACCGCCGCGCAGCAGCTTCTCCGGCTCGAAGTCGACCCGCTTCGCGGTCGGCTGCAGGAGGAAGTAGGCGAGCGCGATCCGCGCCGGCAGCCGGTCCGGCTCGGGGTGGTTGCGGCGGACCTCGGCCCGCTCCGGGTCGGCCTCGATCTCCCGCTGCAGCCAGTCGGCCAGCTCGTCCACCAGCAACGCGCCTTCCTTGCTGGAGGTGATCGAGGTGCGGTCGCGGGCGACCATGCCGTGGAAGACGTCGTAGGTCGGCGGGCCGCCGCCCTTGGCGCTGCCGTTGCCGTTGGCGTTGGAGACGCCGAGCGCGTCGATCAACTGGCGCCGGCAGGTGACGTGGGCGACCCACTCGTTGCCGCAGACCTGCAGCGAGATGAAGTCGTCGAGCTCCGGCGCCGCCGCCCAGTAGGCGAGCGCCCGCATGTGCTGGGTCGGCAATCCGTCGGAGCGGACCAGCGGCATCTCCTCCAGCTCCTCGCGTTCGGTCTCATACATGACCATGTCGTCGCCGTAGCGCTTGGTCAGGGTGCCGTCGGCGAGGCCCTGGTTGGAGAGTTCCAGCACCTCGGGGAGGAAGTCGGACTCGAAGATCACCCGGTCGAAGGCGATGCCGAGCCGGCCCAGGGTCTTGCGCTGGCCGGAGATCACCCAAGCCCGCGTCTTCGACCACAGTTCCAGCGCTTCCTGGTCGCCGCGCAGGACCCGCAGCATCAGCTCGTCGGCCTTGTCGTTGTACATCGAGGACTCACGCGCGACCGAGTCCTCGGCGCCGTCGTCGGCGTCGCTGCCGCCGACCACGCCGGCGGCGCGTCCGGCGGTGACGTAGTCGGCATAGCAGGCGCCGACGAAGTGGTCGCTCTTCTCTTCGCCCTCGGGCCAGACCTGCTGGTCGCGGCCGCTCTTGACGACGCCGGCCATCGCCTCGCCCATGCTGCGGCCGACGTCGCAGATCAGGCTGCGGCGCTCGACCCGGGCGCCGGCCTGCTCGAGGGCGGCACCGATCGCGTGGCCGACCGCGAGGTTGCGGAGGTGGCCGATGTGCAGCGCCTTGGTCGTGTTGGCGCCCCAGAAGTAGACGGCGTAGCGCTTGTCCGCGGCGAGGTCGGCGTTGGCCTCCTCGCCGCCGCCGGCCTCGAGCCGAGCGCCGGTCTCCTCGACCCAGTCGTCGCTCAGCCGCAGCATCACCTCGTTGCCGTCGCTGGAGACCGCCTCCACCCACGGCTCGGCTTCGATCCGCGTCAGCGCCTCACGTGCCTCGTCGTCCCCGCGCCAGTCCGGCGTCCGCGGCACCAGCATCAGGTCGAAGTCCTGGCGCGGCCGGAACGGCGACCGTGCCGACCAGCGCGCCCGCTCCCCCTGGACCGCCCCGTCCTCTATGTAGTCGAAGATGTTCATGCATAGCCCATTCGTATTCCCGTTTACGAATGCACCGGCCGGGGCTCGAACCCGGATCTTCGGCTTACAACGCCGACCCTTTAACCGATTAAGGCACCGGTGCTAGCTATGGCACCGACCTGGCCAAAACTCTCCTGACTGGTCGAGCGCGGCGCGAGCATAACAGCATTCCAGTTCGCAAACAAACTTCTTGATCAAAACGACTAGATCCGGCCCGCCTCCAGCAGCCGGGCGAGGAAACGGCGGGTCTCCGGTCGCTCGGGGGAGCCGAGGACGCGCTCCGGCGGGCCCTGCTCGACGATTCTCCCGTCATGGAGGAAGGCAACCTCGTCGGCGACCTCGCGGGCAAAGCTCATCTCGTGCGTGGCGATGACCATCGTCATCCCCTCCGCCTTGAGGTCGCGCACCGCCGCCAGCACCTCGCCGACCAGCTCCGGGTCGAGGGCGCTGGTCACCTCGTCCAGCAGCAGCGCCCGCGGCCGCCCGGAGAAGGCGCGGGCGATCGCCACCCGCTGCTGCTGGCCGCCGGAGAGGTCGTCGGGCTTGTCGTCCTCGCGGCCGGCGAGCCCGAAGCGGGCGAGCAGGGCCCGGCCCCGCTCTTCCGCCTCGGCCCGGGGGATGCCGTGCGCCCGCGTCTCCCCCAGGACCACGTTCTGCAGCGCGGTCAGGTGCGGGAAGAGGTTGTAGGCCTGGAAGACGAGGCCGAGCCGGCGCCGCACCGCGACCGGCTCCACCGCCGGGTCGGTGACGACCTCGCCGTCGAGCAGGATGTCGCCGTCGTCGATCTCCTCCAGCAGGTCGATGCAGCGCAGCAGCGTCGACTTGCCCGAGCCCGAGGCGCCGATCAGCGCGACCGCGCCGTGCTCGCTGACGGTGAGGTCGATCCCGCGCAGGACCTCGCGCTCGCCGAAGGCCTTGGTGACGCCGCGGATCTCGATCACCGGGGTGCCGGCGGTCGCGCTCACCGCACCGCTCCCTCGGGGCCGCCGCCGATCCGGTCGACGACCCGGGCCAGCGGCACGGTGACCGCCAGGTAGAGCAGCGCCGCGGCGATCAGCGGCGTGAAGTTGAAGGTTTCCGCCTCGACGATCTGGGCGATGCGGAAGGCCTCCAGCGGCCCCAGGATCGAGACCAGGGCGACGTCCTTCTGCAAGGCGACGAAGTCGTTCAACAGCGGCGGCGCCACCCGCCGCACCGCCTGCGGCAGGACCACGTGCCGGGTCGCCTGGCGGTCGCTGAGCCCGATCGCCAACGCCGCGTCGCGCTGGCCGCGGTGGACCGAGGCGATCCCGGCCCGGAAGACCTCGGCGACGTAGGCACTGTAGGACAGGGCCAGCGCCATCCCGCCCAGCACCACCGGGTCGGTCGGCAGGCCTTCCAGCCGCAGCGCCGGCACCCCGAAGCCGACCAGGACGACGAGGATGATCGTCGGGAAGCCGCGGAAGAGGTCGACATAGACGGTCCCCAGCAGCCGCACCGGGAACAGCGCCGGCGCCCGGCTCGTCCGCAACAGCGCGATCGCCAGCCCGACCGCCAGGACCACGGCCTCGACGATCACGAACAGCTTCACGTCGAGCCAGAAGCCTTCGAGCACCTGCGGGAACGACTCCTTGAAGATCGTCCAGGAGAAGAAGGTTTCGCGCACGACCGGCCAGCCGGGGCTGGTCAGAATCCAGGCGGCGAGGCCGCCGAGCACGACCACGGTGGAGAGCGCGGCGATCCCCTGGCCGCGGCGGTGCCGGTGACGCTTCGCCGCCTCGCGTTCAAGTCGGCGGTCGCTGATGACGGCGGTTTCGGACAAGCGGCGCCGATTCTGACCGCGACCGGGGACGGCGCCGCGGGCGCTGAAACCAGGGTCCCACCCAAGCGCCGGCGCTGGTCGACGCCGTCGGGTGGCGGCTCCGCGCTCGAACTGCGCCTTTGGGTTCCCAGAGGACCAAAAGGCGCAAGTCGAACTCCGGAGTAGCTAGTCGAGTTCGGGCGCGCCGGCGGCCTGGCTCATCCAGCGCTGGGTGATCTTCTCGAGCTCACCCGAGCTCTTCAGCTGCTCGACCGCTTCGGAGATGCAGGCGGTCAGCGGCGAGTCCTTGGCCAGAGGGCGCCCCACTCGTCGCCGCCCGGGGCGGCGAACTGGCCGACCACGGTCGCGGTCGGGACCTGGGCGGCGGTGATGTAGAGCGCCGTCGGCAGGTCGACGACGACGGCGTCGATCTGTTCGTTCTTCAGCGCCGTGACCACGTCGTTGGAGTTGTTGAAGACTTCCGGCTTGCTGTCCGGTTCGATCGTGTCTTCCGTCGCCGAAAGGCTGGTGGTGCCGATCTGGACGCCGATGTTCGCGTCCTTGCAGGTCAGCCAGCGAGGTCGCCTTGGCGGCGTCGGAGTCCTTCAGCGCCACCACCGCCTGGTTCGCCGTGTAGTACGGCGAGGAGAAGTCGACGGCCTTCTGGCGCGGCGGCGTGATCGAGATCTCGTTGACGTCGAAGTCGAAGTCTTTCGGCCCCGGCGCAAAGGAGGAATTGAACGGCTCCACCGTCCACTTGACCTTGGCCGGCGGGTAGCCGAGCTGCTTGCCGATCGCGTAGGCGACGGCGCTCTCGAACCCTTCGCCGGTGGTCGGGTCGTTGTCTTCGAAGTAAGGCGGGTAGGCCGGCTTGTCGGTCGCCACGGTCAGCACCCCGGCGCTCTCGGTCGGCAGCGCGCCGGGCTCGCAGGCGGTCGCCGTGGTGGCGGTCGAGTCGTCCTTGCTCTCGCCGCACCCCGCCAGCAGAGCGAGCGCGAGGACGAGGGCGAAGGCTGAGAGCTTCTTCATGGAGCGCCCGGGCGAATGGGCGCGCCGATCCTATGCCAAATCGACGTCGGCGCGCCCGGGTACTAATGCGGTCGATGAACCCGGGCCTGACGC
>CAVTKC010000006.1:0-229120 GCA_963735255.1 uncultured Solirubrobacterales bacterium
GCGGACCCTGCGCAACACCGTGGTCCGGGCAGTCGTCGGGCCCAACATGGCGACGACGGTGCTGAACCTGACCGTGACCGCGCTCGCCGCCCTGCTGCTGCAGGCCAGCCTGGCTCTGCCGATCGTCACCGCGGCGGCGATCACCCTGGTCGCCGGGCTCGCCCATCCGCGGGCGCGGTCGTTGCCCGCCTGACGCGATTTCGCGATCAAGCCCGGCTAGGGGACGATCGCGCCGATGCTTTCGCCTTGCCAGTTGGCGAACCACAACCTCAGATCGGAACCCACGGCCAATCCCGTGGGAGCGCTGCCGGCGGGCAGAGCGAACTCGGTTATGGCTCCACCGGTGGTAATGCGACCGATCCTGTTACCCGAGCGCTCAGTGAACCACATGTTGCCGTCAGGGCCTTTTACGATGGCCGTCGGTCCTCCGCCGGAGGGCAGGGAATACAAAGTGGCAACACCTGCGGTCGTGATCTTGCCAACCTTGTTCCCGGCGGTAACAAACCAAAGATTTCCATCCGGGCCAGTGGTAATGCCTTCAGGCTGACCCGATTTGGCCGGCAGGCTGTATTCCGTGACGGTGCCCGCTTCGGTGATCTTTCCGATCTTTTCTTTATTCCAGACGCCAAACCACATATTGCCATCCGGGCCCAAGGTGATTCCAACCGGTTCACCGAAGGAAGAAATTGAATACGAGGCCAGGACTTTGCCTGCCGTGCTGATCTTTTCAACGGTCGATATGCCTGGGTTGGTGAGCCACAGGCGTTCTCCCGGACCTGAGGTGATTTCGCCCCAGTAGCCACCTTCGATGCTGTAGTTGGTGACTTCTCCCCCCGTGGTGACCTTCGAGGCCACGCCACCGGTTGCGGCGACCCAGAGGTTTCCGTCAGGACCCGCGGTGATATCCACCCCTGGGCTTTCGATCGGATATTCAGCCAGCAACGCGCCCTGAGTGTTCATCTTGCTGACGTAGCTTGCCGCAGAGTCCGTGAACCACAGCCTTCCATCAGGACCAGAGGCAATCATCCATGGTTCGCTGCCTCCCGGGAGTTCATATTTCGTAATTTCACCAACGGGTTTGACTTTTCCGGTTGGAAGTGAGGTTGCGGAGGCCGAGCCTTCGGAGTTCGTTGCGGTCACTTTTATGGCAAGCGTGAGCCCGACATCCCCGGCAAGCGGGGTGTAGGTGGAGTTCGTGGCTTTAGAGATATCCGCACATTCACTGCCAGCCGCGTTGCACCGTTTCCATTGGTAGCTGAAGCTGGTGGGTTTGTTGATCCACCCGCCCACGCTGGAGGTCTCCGGCACCGCCTGGAGCGGGCTAGACGGAGAGGCAACCGGGAGTTCGGTATTGACGGGGGGACCAGAGGCCGATGCGTCAGATTCAAGAACGAAGAAGGTCAGGACGGCACATAGACAAGTGAGAAGCCAGCGTGTGGAGTGGCTTCGCCTCGAAGTGTCGTGAGTGGCGCCGTGGTCCATAGAGGGTTTGAATATTTGAACATACTTGCGATAAAAGAGCAAAAACAGTGGGGTGTTTTCTACGCCCTCCGCCGGCGCTCGACCGCGAATCGACTTCCGAGGACCCGGAGCCAGGTCGAGTTGCCGCGCCAGGCGTTCATGGCGCGGAACCCATGGCGGGGGTCGGAAGCCACCGGGGGCGTCGCCACTAAGGTCATGAGGTGAGCGATTGGACGATTCGCACCGGGCCCGGGCCGACATTCCCGCCGTGCTGCGGCTGTGGCTGGAGCCGGCGGCACCCCGTCGGAGACCGATGACGAAGGGTCGGTTCGTGCGGATACTCGGCGTCCATCGCGGGAAATGAATCCGGACTTTCGAGGAGTCAGCGCGATCGCCTTCGACGGCGACGGCACCCTCTGGGACTTCGAGAGCTCGATGCGGGCGGCGCTCGCGCTTGCGGCCGAGTCCCTTGCCACGGCAGGGCTGCGCCACCGGGGCGAGCCGATCGAGGTCGACTGGCTGGCCGCGATCCGCGAGGAGGTCGCCGCCGAGGCGCGGTTCCGCGGCGCGAACATGGAAGCGATCCGGCTCGCCGCCTTCGAGGAGGCGATCCGCCGCTGCGATCCCGAGCGGCTCGACCTGGCGCAACCTCTGCTCGAGCGCTACCTGGCCGACCGCTTCGCCGCGCTGCGTCCCTACCCGGACGCGGTCGCCGCCCTGACCGCGCTGGGACCGCGCTACCGGCTCGGCTACGTCACCAACGGAAACACCCACCCGAGCCGGCTCGGGCTCGAGGGACTCTTCGCGGTGGCCGTGCTCGCCCACGAGCACGGCGTCATCAAGCCGGACCCCGGCATCTACGCGCTGACCGCCGAACTGCTCGGGGTCGAGCCCGGTGCCTGCCTCCACGTCGGCGACCACCCGCACGAGGATGTCGCCGCGGCCAGGGCCGCCGGCATGCTCACGGTCTGGCTCAACCGCGACGAACGCGAGTGGCCCCCGTCGCTGGCCGCGGCGGACGCCGAGATCGCCGACCTGGCGGCGCTACCGGCTCTGCTCAGCGCGACGTGAGCTGGACGATCGGGATCGTCCGCCCCGCCTTCGCCGCTTCCCGGCGGTACGCGGCGTAGGGCGCGAAGACCTGGTCGGCGAGCCCCCAGAGGCGCTGACGCTCGGCCTCGTCGGCGACCACCGTCGCCCGCATAGGGATGCCGCCAAAGGTGACGTCGGGATCGTTCTCGAGGTTGTGGAACCAGGCGGGATGGTGCGGGAGGCCCAGCTTCGAGGCGACGATCGTCGCCCGCTCCCCGTCGTGGAAATAGATGACGACGTTGCGCCGCACCGTCCCGCTCCTCGCGCCCCGCGTCTCCAGCAGCGCCGTCGGCATGACCAGCCCCAGCCCGAGCCGACCGCGGGTCAGGCGCATCAGGTGCGGGTCGAGCTTCCAGACCAGATGAACCGACATGGCCCGACCCAAGCGGGTATTGGCGAGGGCCGCGTAGACCCGACTGAACCAGCCGCGCGGTTGGCTGGGGTCGACGTGCTTGAGCCGAGCGCTCATGACCGCGGGTCTGCGGGATTTCGCCGGGTCGAGCCCAGCGCCGGCGGGGAGAGAGCGGACGCGGAGGCGCGGTAGCCGATGTCGCCGGGCGCCGGCTGGTCGAAGAAGACGAGGAAGTCGGTGAGTCGGCGGACGCTCCCCAGCTCGCCCTCGTGCTGCGCCTCAGCCGCGGTGAGCGACCTGACGTGGGGTGATGTCGACGGCATGACGACGCTCCTCCTTCGATCCGTCGCCGCGAGTGGCTCCGGTTCGACGAGTCTGTCAATCAGGCCGGTGAAGTGCCCGAGTCGCTGCTTCCCGGGCTGGGCGTCTGCTCTCCCACGGGAAAGACCAGCGTCGCGCTCGCAATCGGGATCGAGGGCTCGCTCGACTCAGCGAGCCGACATTGGCTTTCCGCGAGGATTTCTTCGACGGTATCCACGTGCGCTTCCACCGCCTCGGCGAGCTGATGCATCCCCCTGTCGTCCGTGAAGCCGCGGATCTCCATCAGCGACCGCTGCGGGTGGCTGTCGAGCGTCCCCTCGCGGAGCGCGCCCAGCAGGTCGGAGACGATCGCCTCGACGGCGGTCGCGCTCATCTCTTCTCGGACCGCCTGGGGTAGTACCTCCGCGGTCTCCATATCGATCCGCGATCGCTCGATCCTCCGGTAGAAGTGCTGTGTGCCTCCCCGCCGCTGGTCGGTGCCGACCAATTCGATCAGCGGTTCGGGGCTGTGCGGTAGCACGCCCGCCAGGTACCTGAAGTGGTAGGCGATCTTCTGCAGATCGACGTCGAGCTCTTCCGCGAGTTCGGCCGGGGAGGCTTCGCGATACGCGAGGGCAGCGAGGATGCGAAAGCGCAGCGGATGTCCCAGCGCTTTCGCGCGAGCCGCCTGACGCTCCGCGGCCGTCCCCCGATTGTTGTTGATGGTCTCTGGACTCGACATCTGTTGCGCTGATCAGCGGAACTTCCGGCAAGAAGCGTAGCGACTGCCATCCGGGCTTGGACCGATCCTCAATTGGTAGGCAGATCCCGAGCACTGGAGGGGAGGTGAGCGCTTTGACGCTAGAGACCGTCACCCGGCTGATGCCGGCCGCACCGACAAAGGTCGGCTAGGCATCTTCTTCGGCGCAAGGAGCCCCCACCGCCCCCATATCGGCGCGGGGGCTCCTTCGCCGATGCTCCGGTTGTCGCCGCGGGCCTGGCACTTCATCGCTGGCATCCATCTGGGAACGCTAGGATTTCCTGCCGAGGAAGTCGTCGGGAGGCCGAAAGGGGAGGTCACGCGTGGAGTCACGAGCGGGGCTGTTCGGTGGAATGTACGTCTGCGCCGTGGCCGCGATTGCCGCCATGGCAATGGCGGTCGTGCCCGCTTGTGCGAGCGCGGCTTCACCGGTGCTGGAATTCGTCTCGCCCGGCAACTCCTTCCCGATTCCGTTCGCAGCCGATGGCGGCGAAGTGAGCGCCAGGCTGGCCGAGTTCGACCCGATCGTCCACTGCAGCGACTCCGAAGGCAAAGGGGTGATCACCGGATCGCGCTCGACCCTTTCGAACTACGTCTTTACGGGATGCGAGGCACAGGAACCCGGCGGCCCCGAAGATGGTCACCCTTGCAACTCCGAAGGCGCGAACGCGGAAGAAATCAAGACCGGGACGATCGCCGCTGAACTCGTGTACATCGATCAGGCGAAACACGAAGTCGCGATGCTCCTCAACCCGCAGGGAGGGGTCTACATGGACTTCAAATGCGGGGGTGAACCGGTCGCCGCGACCGGCCCCTTCCTCTCGCCCGTGGACCCGATCAACAAACTGGCCCCCTCCTTCACGGCGATCCTCCGCCGCTCGGGCGCCTCGCAACTTCCCAGCGAATACGAAAACGCGAACGGCGAAAAACGCCAGGCGATCCCGATGGGTCAAAAGGGGACCGACCCACCGGACACGACCGGAGTCGAACTGACCTTCACGATCCAGCCAAGCGTCCCCCTTGAAATCAAGGCCGTCAGCGCCGCGGAAGTCGAAGCCAAGCAGCACGAGGAGGAAGCCGCGGCAGCGGCAGCGGCGAAGAAGCGCCAGGACGATGAAGCAGCGGCAGCCGCGGCTACGAAGAAGCGCCAAGAGGACGAAGCCGCGGCAGCGGCGGCGGCACGACTACGCCAGGAAGAGGAAGCCAAAGCCAACCGGCTCAAGCAGGCCCAGCTGCGATCCAAAGCGCTCACGCGATGCAGGGAGTCCGAGTCGAAACGCGGACGCGTGCGCTGCGAAAAGCGGGCGAAGAAAAAGTACGGCAGCGCAAACTGACCTAAAAGGGAACGGGCCACGTCCCCTGAAAGGGAAGCCGTGAACGCAGGACAGGAGTCGCCGGAGCGCATAACGCTGGCCCCGCACGACTACTTCCGGGTGATTGAGGAGCGCCGCAGGGCTGCGGAGAGCGTGCTCTGGCAACTGCCGGGCATAAGCCTGGCCGCGCAGGCCTTCCTGTTGAGTGCGGGTCTCAGCTCAGACGCTGAGCCGAGTTCGCAGATAGTTGTGGGCTTGCTGGGCATTGCTGCCGTCCTGGGCACCGGTCTAGTCATTCTCTACCAAGCCGTGCGTGCGACCATCTTCGGGTCTTGGGTGAACCAGACCGTGTGTCAGCCCCTTGGGCCTGAAGAACTTGCAACCGAGAAGCTGAAGCTCAGCCACAAGAAGATCTGGCTGATCAAATGCGTGTTCTGGGCATTCTTCGTGGTCTGCGTGGGTGCTCTGCTCACGTTTCTCGCAGCCGACGTGTACGTGCTCGGCCAAGGAGCCAAGTGGTGGTAACGAAAGCCTCGCGGTCCCCTGCTTAGCGCGAGAACCGTCAGCCTGTCGCCGGCGGCTGCGGTGGGTTCGGCGGGTGAGTCGCGCGTACGACCAAACATCCACCGCGCATGGCTTCGATCGGTAGGTCGAACCCCGCCCAAACGGTCGCGGCCGCCAATACTGAGAACGGCCCTTCCGTCTCCTCGGCCGTGGGATCTCCGGGATTGGGCAACTGCTCGCAAAACGCCTGTACCCCGCTGCGAGCATCGTCCTCATGCGTCTCACCCTTCGCCGACCCGCTGACGAACGCCTCCCAAAGAAACAGCCCGTCCTGTTGCTCAGCGAACGACTGCCACTGAACGTGAACTCGAAGGTCAGGAACCCGTTCGTGGATGAACCGCAGGGTCCACGGGATCTGCACCATCGCCGTTGCGAGGACTGACGCGCCTACGTTGCTCGACCAAGACGGTGAAGGAGCATCGCAAGGCCGCGCCTTTCCAAGTCGCTCCGGGTTCTCCGGCACCGGAACGAACAACGGCGCCTCGAAGCCGAGGGCCACAGGCTCACCATCGCGGAGGACCCGCACAACCGCAGCCGCAAGCGACTCGATGCTCTCGGGCCGGTGAAGCTCCTCACCGTCGGAACCCGGAGTTCGTCGCGCCCAGGCGAAGCTGTTGCGAGCAACCGACCCCACGTCGGCGCAGAAGACTTGGAGGTTGTCGGTCCAGTCCATCGATAAAGCTAGGCGTCGAAATTTTCGCAACGTTATGCATCACGGCGATATCACTCGACAATCCACCGGGAAGCGGGCCGCCGAACGGTGCGCAATGCTGATGCAATAACGGGCTGGCGACCACATTCGAAACGGGGACAACCAGATCAGGCCTCGACGATGAGAATGGCACTTACGAGTCCGGGGCCTCTACTCGTTTAAACGTGGCACCCAAGAGGGTGATGGGCGTCACGGCAGCATCTGGATTTTCAATCGCTTGGCGAGCATGCTGAGTCAATTCGGCACGCCATGCCTCCATCTGTGGGACGAACGCATAAAGGTCGGTCATGTCTAGCCGCACCACACGGAGGTCGGCGATATCAAAAGGAATCCGGTCGGCGGTACGACTTATGAGCACAGTCGGCAATCCGGTTGCATGGCGGATTGCCAACTCGTAAAAGACATTGGGATTGTGGAAAGAAAGATCCACAACAACAAGTCGCGTACCGAGTACATGCTGAAGGATCTGCGAGGAGATCATGCCCGGCTGCGTCATCTGGTCTGCACGAACGACAACCAGATCCAGTCCCAGCGCATCAATTGCTGGCTCGACAATTTGACCAAGCAGAAGATCGGCATGCTTTCGCTCCTCACTCCCCTCTTCTCCGATAGGAGTGATGTAGAAGCAAGTCTTACGAAGGTCGCCAACAGGAACAGGAGTTGCCAACCGATTTGCCCCAGTCGGCGGCGCCCCGATCGCCGTTGGATACCCCGGATCCAACGGCGGTTTCACCTCCGCGGCTCCTGGCAGCTCATCGAGCATGTGCTCCAGCGTGAGAATCCTCTCCGCCCCACTGAGGGTTTGAACTAGGCCAATCTCTCGTGCGTTGAGAATGAAAAGCTCGACCGCCTCCTTGGCGTCCTCCTCGCTCATCCCGTGCTCCCCTGCCAAGAAATCGCGCATTACCTGCTGCGCTGGCAGCTTGCTTCCAGCAAAACGCTCATACAAAGCGTTGAATGGCTCGATTCGAGCAATAGCTAGCTGAAACTGCGCACGTGCCCGCTCTCGCGGCGACGACTCCGGATTAACGGCCTTAACGCCATCGTCGGTCAAGGTCAAGGTCTCGGCCTGATAGCCACCTTCAGTCAACCCATAGCGGGATGAGTTGGTTACTAGCTGCCGGCTTGGACCGCTCTCAGGCGAACGGCCAAGATGGTCGAAGAGGGTCACACGCCTGACCTCGCGCGCACCTCCCGCTATCTCGACCATGGCTTCTGCAAGCTCCGCGGACTGCTTGAAGCTGGCTACTGGGAACGACCTAGTGGATCGCCCCGAGCGCTTCAATTTCCCGCCCGCTTTTTTCCCATTGCTTTTCTCAGCCATCGTCCCCACCTTGGTACGCGAGCATATTCCTTTTGCCGGCCCGTCGGCCTCCTCGGTCGTACGCACTTACTGGCGCCGTGAGGCGGCTCCGAGGAGGACCGCTGAGGGTGAGTTGCGCGCTGACGCTGCTCACACTTGAGGGGGGTGCTCTACAAGAAAACTGCGAATGCGCTCGTCTTCGTATTCGTCCCAACCGTTGACGTAAAAGAACTCGCCGGATCCGATCTGCCCGAGGTCACGCAAGGCTTGGGCTAGATCGGCATCCTTCTTGGGGTAGATCTCCCTGCGGGCGTCCTCGTTCTCGAGAAGAGCGATTACCGCGGGATCACTGCGAAAGCCGTAAAAGCGGCGGAAGTGCGGGTAGACGCCTGCGCTCTGGACCGAGCCAGCAGTACTAACCACGGCGAGGTTGGCGAGGATGTCGAACTGGGCAAGACTGCTAAGCAGGCGATCGTCATCAGGCCCGTAATCGGAGCGCAGCTCGGGGGTGGCGACGATGTGAGCAAGCGCCAACTGCAGCAAAGAGGTGCCGACTCGTTCAGCCTCTGGATCGCGCAACAGACCGGTGCGAGCGGCCATGACGTGCGCGTGGCGCAGCCAACTGCGGTAGCGGTATTCGCGGAGGACCTCCGGACACTGCAGGGCCAGCTCGGTGACAGCCCGCCAGCGCCGCTTACGCACTGCCAGGGCACCGAGCGCGTAAACCCGCTCGATCAGCGCCAGCCAGACCTCCGCCGGTGCGAGCATCAGATCGCTTCGGTCGCGGCCGTACTGGTCGGCAACCCCGTCGTAAATCGACCTCAGCGCTTCAATCGCCATCTCGAGCAGCGTGTCGTTTCGAAGCACTAGGCCGCGCGCGGCCAGCGCCGCAATCTTGTCGAGCAGAGCACCAAGCTCGGCCCGTGCTGCGTCCTTGTTGGAGTCGAGATCTCCAGGCTCTTCGTCGGGGTTAGGGGTGAGGATGCGGCTGGCCTGAGCCGGGGCGCTTTCGATCAAAAGGCGCAGCGGCACCTCGTCAGCGCGGCGCAACTGCTCGGTAACAGCCGAAACCAAGGTTTGGCGATCAAGGTCCCAGGTGAGCCGATCAGCAGCACCAGCAGAAACCGCTTCAGCCCGCTGGCTCTGTTCAATCAACGGAGCTACCGAGCGCAGCGCCTCCGCCCGCGCATCTTCTTCGACGCGGCGGCGCACGTCAGCGAGGTAGCGACGCAGCTCCGCCTGGCCAAGCCGACGGCTCTCGGTGCCGCGTCGGATGAAGATGTCTCCCTCCCGAAAGACGACCCGTTCCTTTTCGCCGTCGAGGTAGGTGCCGTCAGCTCTCATCACGACCAAGCCGTCAGGGTGAGGCGAAACGTGAATCAAGGCGACCAGCGCGCCGTCGATCTTGTGACTAGCGACGCGGATCTCAAAACCCTCGGGAATGAACTTTTCCACCCGCTTGCGCAGCCGCGACTCATCAAGCTGCGCGACCTGCTCTGCGCTAAGCAGGCCAGTCGGCGTGCCGCTCTCATTGGCGCCGATCACGAGGTGACCACCACGCCCAGAAAGCAGGGCCGCGATGTCCTTGGCCAACTCGACTTGTACTCGGGACTTCTTCGTCTTGTCAACAAGGTCGAGCTCAGACTTGTAGTCGAGGATCTCGGTCTCGCTCTGCTGGTCAAGCAACAGCTTGAGTTGATCCTCAGTGACGTCTGGCGGAACCGGATCGGCCATTTCGCGACCGTAGCTCAGATGACGGACACGCGGCACGACTTCTGCTGGGCCTGTATCACTCTCGCCCCTGAACGTCGTATCACGGGTGACCCCGCATACCTCCGCAAAGTCCCGCTTAGCTTGCTCGATCGATCCCGAAGCGCGGCTATGCGAAGCACTGCGGGGTGAAGCTCTGTATCGGGGAGACAGGATTTGAACCTGCGACCGCTCGGCCCCCAGCCGAGTGCGCTACCAGACTGCGCCACTCCCCGTGGGTCTTGCATTCTACGAATCGGCGGGGCTCCGGCTAGGCTTCCTCCCTGCGCGGCGGTAGCTCAACGGTAGAGCCTCAGCCTTCCAAGCTGATGACGCGAGTTCGATTCTCGTCCGCCGCTTCTCACCGGCGGTCGAAGATGGGTCCGTGGGGCCCTCAGGTTGGCGGCGCGGCTGCCGATATTGGCCGTCGATGCTTTCTCTCCTCCGCCGACACCGGATCCTCGTTTGCGCCGCCCTGGCCGCGACCGCGCTGGCGCTGGCCGGCTGTGGCGGCTCCGGCGAGACGGCCGAAGAAGGCGAAGGCGTGGTCGCGACCAGCAGCAACGCCGGCTTCGTCGACTGGCCGCTCTTCGGGCGGGTACCGGAGCGGACGCACTACCTGCCGACCGAAAAGCGGTTGCTCGACCCGCCGCTGCGCCAGGCCTGGCAGGTCAACACGCACGGGTTGATCGAGTTCCCGCCGGCGGTCGCCAACGGGGTCGCCTACGTCACCAACAAGTTCGGCAATACGACCGCGGTCCGGCTCAGCGACCGCGAGATCCTCTGGCGGCGGACTCCCGACCCCCGCAACCGCGGCAAGCAGACCGACGTCACCGCGCCCGTCTACCACCAGGGCAAGGTCTTCCTCGCCGACCTCGACGGCGACCTCATCGCGCTCGACGCCGACGACGGCAAGCCGGTCTGGAAACGCGACCTCCACGCCCACCTCGAATCCTCGCCGATGGCGGTCGGCGCCACGCTCTACCTCGGCGACGACGAGCACGAGGTCCTCGCCCTCAGCGCCTCCAGCGGCAAGCAGGTCTGGCGCTTCGCCTCGCCGGGGGCGATCAAAGCCAGCCCCAGCTACCACGACGGCCGCCTCTTCGTCGCCGACTACGAAGGCGGCGTCTACGGCCTCGACGCCACCAGCGGCAAGTTGATCTGGCGCACCAACACCACCCGGGTCGCCCCGTTTGGGAAGGGCGGCTTCTTCTCCTCCCCGGCGGTCGGCTTCGGCCAGGTCTTCGCCGGGCGCGACGACGGCACCGTCTACGGCTTCGACGAAAAGACCGGCACGGTCACCTGGTCCTTCCAGACCGGTGCCTCTCTCTACGGCTCCCCCGCCGTCGCCCAGGTCCCCGGCACCGCGCCAACCGTCTACATCGGCGCCGAAAACGGACGCCTCTACGCACTCGACACGGACCACGGCAAGGAGCTCTGGCATTACGACGTCGGCGGCGCGATCCCCGGCACCGCCACCGTGGTCGGCCACACCGTCTACACCTCGAGCTTCAAGACCGGCAGCACGATCGGCATCGACACCGCCAGCCACAAGAAGACCTTTGGGCTGAAGCAGGCCGGCTACACCCCCATCGTCTCCGACGGCAGACGGCTCTACCTGATCGGCTACTACGTGCTGGTGGGACTGGAACCGGTCCGGCCCTGAGCGGCGCTACTGGGCCTCGGCGTCGCCCGTGTCCTCGGCGGCGGGACGGGCGGCCTCGAACATCGCCAGCCCGATCACTGTCGGGATCAGGTCGCTTTCGCTCACGTATGCGCGCGCCTCGGACTGCTCGTGGAGCTGGCGCAGCTGGATCAGGGTGCCGCGGATGACCCGGTTCGCCATCTCCCAGCCCATCTGGTCGAGGAGGAATGTCGCCGTCGTACAGGAGGTGCCGTTGCGCTCGACCGTGCCGGCGCTCGACGCGCCCGTGAGACGATCGAGGAAGACGCTGAGAGCGGCGCTGGTGACCCGGTCGCGGGCGCCGGGGGGAGCGTCGGCCCACTCCGGACTGTCGATCAGGACGCCGGGCTTGGCTGTGTAGAAGTGCTCGAGACCGCCGCCGTCAGGGCGGTCGTCGGCGAGGACCACGCACTCCACTTCCCGCAGGCGGCCCAGGTGGTAGTCGACCCTGGCGAGCGGCACGGAGACCTCGCTCGCGAGTTCCCTCGCGCTCGCCGTCCGACCCTGCAACTTGCCGAGGAGCTCGAGGCGCAGGGGGTGGTTGAGCGCCAACGCGACCTTGGAATTGAGCGGAAAAGAGGGCTCCGCGCTCACGTCATTCACTCCCTTCCTTCGCACCTCCAGTTGAAGCGAAGGAGGTGCGCTCGACCATTCGGGTGGACCAGCGACGCGGCGAGTCTTCCTGAGTGATCGGTGTCTGTCAAACCGACCGGTGAGCGGTTTTCTTAGCAGCTCCGACCTAAGTCGAGGTTCCGATGTAGATCACCTTGTAGTCGCGCGCTTCGTCGGCGGGATCGGTGAGCACGACGTCGCCATCCACTTCCTGCTGGCCCAATGCGGCGAGGCATTCCAGACCGGCTGCCGTCATCGCCTCTTCCACGTGCTCCACGGGGTGATGGCGCTGGCGATGCACATGGGGCTCCAGGCCACCGCCCGAGATACGCGCCTCGTAAGTGCCGCCGGGCTCGACCTTCTCGGCGAGGCCGTGCCAGCGCCACGCCCCCACGCTCATCACGCCGCAATCGCCGCCGGAGAAACTGGTTTCGAACACACCCAGGGTGTTGGCGTCGAAGAGGAGCAGCCCGCCGGGCGCCAGGTTCGCGCCCATCCCGGCCAGCCCCCGCTCGAGATCGCCGTCCTCGGTCAGGTAGTTGGCGACGTCGTTGAGCGCCAGCACCAACTCGAACTCGCCGAACCGGGGCAGCTCGCGCGCATCGGCCAGGTCGAGCGGCACGGCGTCGCCGAATTTGGCCCGCGCCTGGGCGAGCATCGCGGCCGAGACATCGCAGCCGCGAACCTCCCAGCCCCGCCGCAGCAGCGGCTCGAAGGCCCTGCCGGTCCCGCAGCCGACGTCAAGCGCCCGCCCCTTGCGCAATCCGCGCTTCTCCAGCTCCGGCAGCAAGGCTCCCAGCCACATCTCATAGTCGTTGAGATGGTTGAAGTCGTCGTAGATCTCCGCGAATGCTTCGTAGGCCTGGGCCGCGTCGTTGCTCATGCTCCGAGCCTATCCCGCTGGATGGGTGCGACAAAACGCACGCCTGGGCTCAACGACGGACGCGGTAGCGCAGGTGAGTGACGCCGGGGCCGTCGACGACCCGGATCTCGTCGAGCTCGATGTGGTCGGTGCCGAGGTGCTCGAAGAGGCGGCGGCCCTCGCCGAGCAGGACCGGGATCAGGTGGATCTGGATCTCGTCGAGAACGCCGGCGGCGAGGGCCAGCTGGGCGGTGCCGACGCCGTGGACCAGGACGTCCCTCTCGCCGGCCGCCCGCTTCGCGCTAGCCATCGCGGTCTCGACGTCGGCGACGTAGGTCACCAGCGGCCAGCGCGAATCGGTGCCGGCCTCGTGGCGGCTGAGGATGAAGATCGGCACGCCGTCGTGGTGGTCGCCGCCCCAGTAGTCCGCCGGCTCGGCGGTCCCGCGTCCGGCCACCACCGCTCCGGTAGCCATCGCCTCGTCCATGATCTCGCCGTTGACGCCCGGCGGCCGGCCGGGCACGCCCGAGTGCTCGGTGGGTGCGCCCTCCGAGAACCACTCGTGCAGGCGGCCGCCGCCGTCGCCGAGCCCGTTGTCCGGGCGCTCGTTGGGGCCGGCGACGAATCCATCGAGGGACATCGACATGTAGAGCACGGTCGAGGACATCAGTTCTCTCCTTGGTTCTTTGCGGCGAGGACGTGGGTGACGGCGCCGTCGGGATAGGCAACGGTGGAAACCGGGGTGAAACGCTGGGGCTCGGGCAGGCCGTGCCAGAGAGGCAGGCCGGCGCCGAGGGCGACCGGGTGGACCGTCAGGCGGTACTCGTCGATCAGACGGCCGCGGGCCAGAGAGTGGGCGATGCGGGCGCCGCCGATACAGACGACGTCGCCTTCCCCGGCCTGCTTCAGCTCCGCGATCTCCTCCCCCACCGGCCGTGCCGAGCGACGCGCGTTCGCCCACTCGAACTCCGGTGCGGTCTGCGAGAAGACCAGCTTCGGTAGCGAGTTCATCACCCGCGCCATCGGGCTGTCGGTGCGGCTCCAGACCTCGGCCATCTCGTCGTAGGCACCGCGGCCGAGCACGATCTCCCGGACCCCGCCGAGCAGCTCCAGGTTGGCGAGGTGCCGAGCGGCGCCGGCGGCACCTGCCACCTCGCCATCGTCGGCCAGCCAGTCGATCACTCCCACCTCACGAGCGAGGAACCCGTCCAGCGAAGAGGACATGCAGAGGATCAGTTTCGAAGGGGCGGTCGTGGTCGACATTCGGCCTCCTTGGCTCGTTCGGCGGGGCTCGATTTGCCGCGCCTCTACCCACTCGACGAGCGAGCAACAGCGAAATCGACATCGACCACCGCGGTGCCGCACGTTGGTGCGACGCCCAACCCGAGCGGCAGAGAGATCAGACGGGGCAGCCAGGACTCGAACCTGGAATCGCCGGTTTTGGAGACCGGTGCCTTAGCCAGTTGGGCCACTGCCCCAGAGGGACGGGGATCGTAACGAGCGCGCGACGCGCCCGTGGGTCGATGCGGGCGGAGGGATTTGAACCCCCACGGGCCGAAGCCCACCAGGACCTAAACCTGGCGCGTCTGCCAAATTCCGCCACGCCCGCGTGGCGCTCCGCTCGGAGCCTTAACGCGCGACCAATGCCGCATCGTCGCTGACAGATTCTATGATCCGGCGCATGGCTGTAGGAGAGGTGAGGCCGGGCTATGAATTGTGGCGGCCGAATCGGGAGAAGGCCGGGTCGGTCACGACCAAGTTCGCGACCGCCCTTTTGCTGCTGGCGACGGCGGTAATCGCGGCCGTGATCACGATCGGTGGCTGGTCCCTGCTCAAGGGTGGCGGCGGCATGGGTCTGATCTGCGCGATCTACGCCATCCTCTACGCCTTCTTCGCCTTCCTCGTCGCCCGCTGGAACCGCGGCATCCTCCCCGTCGTCGCGGCGCTCTCGATGATCCTGGCGATCTTCTGCGCGGTCGGGGCCGACAGCTGGTTCGCCCGCGACAAGGCCGGCTTCGACGAGGCGGTGCTGCCATCGGCGCTACTCGGAACCCTGGTCGTGATCCTCGGCCTGCTGCAGCTCGTCCTCATCGCCTTCGCGATGTACGGCTTCAACCAGGAGTGGCAGGTCGAGGAGGAGCGCCCGATCGGGTCCGGCGAGGACTACGGCGCCGGCGCCACGCCGCAGCCCGCCTGACCTAGCTTCGATGCCGGAGGAGGGACTCGAACCCTCAAGCCCGCAAGGGCAATCGATTTTGAGTCGATCGCGTATGCCAATTCCGCCACTCCGGCGCCGGGGGAACGATAGAGCGAAGCCGCGGCGCGAGCGCGGGCGTTGTCGCGAATAGACTGCCGGCGGGGATGAGGATTCACCACCTCAGCTGCGGGTCGCTGTGCCCACACGGGGGGCGCCTGATCGGGGGCGAGGGCCACCCGCGGTCGCGAACGAAGGTGATCTGCCACTGCTTGCTGATCGAGAGCTCCGATGGGCTGGTCCTCGTCGACACCGGCTTCGGGACCGGCGACGCGCGCAATCCCGCCCAGCTCGGGCAGCCCTTCCGCGCCCTGCTCAGCCCGCGGCCGCGGGTCGAGGAGACGGCCTTCGCCCAGGTCGAGAAGCTCGGCTTCGCCCCGGGCGACGTGCGCCACATCGTCGCCACCCACCTCGACCCCGACCATGCCGGCGGCCTGCCGGACTTCCCCGACGCCGAGGTCCACGTCTTCGCGCCGGAGCTGGCCGCGGCGCTGCACCCGCGGCTGGACGAGCGCGCCCGCTACCGCCGCGCCCACCTCAAGCACGGCCCGCGCTGGGCCGAACACCGCCCCGAAGCGGGCGGGGACCGCTGGTTCGGCTTCGAGAGCGTGCGGATCCTGCCCGGCCTCGACGTCGAGGTGGCGCTGATCCCGCTCGTCGGCCACTCGCGCGGCCACACCGGCGTCGCCGTCAACGCCGGCGAGCGCTGGCTCCTCCATTGCGGCGACGCCTACTTCAACCGCGGTCAGGTCTCCTCCCCACCCAGCTGCCCGCCGCTGCTGAAGGTCTTCCAGAAAGTTCTCGCGGCCGACAACGGGGCGCGCGTCGCCAACGGCGAGCGGCTGAACGAGCTCGCCAATGCCCACGGCGACGAGGTCAGCCTCTTCTGCGCCCACGACCCGCACGAGCTGGAGCGCGAACAGGCCGCCGCCGGCGCCCCGGCGGCGTGAGCGCCGCGGCGCCGGAGCCGCTCTGGGAGCCCTCGGCCGCGCTGGTCGAGAACGCCCGGCTGACCGAGTTCATGGCCTGGCTCGAGGCGGAGCGCGGGCTCCGGTTCGGCGACTACGAGGCGCTCTGGCGCTGGTCGGTCGACGATCTCGACGCCTTCTGGGGGGCGATCTGGGACTTCTTCGGCGTCGCCGCCGATGGCGACCGCGCGACCGTCCTCGCCTCGCGCGAGATGCCCGGGGCGCGCTGGTTCCCAGACACCAGCCTCAACTACGCCGAGCATGTCTTCGCGGCTAAGGACGATGGCGAGACCGCGATCCTCCACGCCTCCGAGCTGCGCGAGCTGGACGAGATCAGCTGGGGTGAGCTGCGCAGCCAGGTGGCGGCGGTGGCGGCCGGGCTGCGCGGGCTCGGGGTCGAGCGGGGCGACCGCGTCGTCGCCTACCTGCCGAACATCCCCGAGGCGATCGTCGCCTTCCTCGCCACGGCCTCGATCGGCGCCGTCTGGTCCAGCTGCTCGCCGGACTTCGGCCCCGCCAGCGTCGTCGACCGCTTCGCCCAGATCCAGCCCAAGGTCCTCTTCGCCGTCGACGGCTACCGCTACGGCGGCAAGGACTTCGACCGCCGCGAGACCGTCGCCCACCTGCAGGCGGAGATGCCGAGCCTGGAGCGCACGGTCGTC
Organism: uncultured Solirubrobacterales bacterium; assembly: GCA_963735255.1. GTDB lineage: Bacteria > Actinomycetota > Thermoleophilia > Solirubrobacterales > 70-9 > VAYN01. The sequence goes on from CAVTKC010000006.1 coordinate 16,649, forward strand.
CTCCCCTACCTCGACCCGGATCCCGACCTCTCCCCCCTGCGCGGCGCGATCGCCTGGGGCGAGCTGCTGGCCGCCGGCGAGGGGGCCGACCTGAGCTTCGAGCGCGTCCCCTTCGACCACCCGCTCTGGGTCCTCTACTCCTCCGGCACCACCGGGCTGCCCAAGGCGATCGTCCAGGGGCAGGGCGGGATCCTGCTCGAGCACCTGAAGAAGCTCAACCTCCACGTCGACGCCCATCCCGGCGACCGCCTCTTCTGGTTCACGACGACCGGCTGGATGATGTGGAACTTCCTCGTCTCCGGGCTGCTGACCCGGGCGGCGATCGTGCTCTACGACGGCAACCCCGGCCACCCCGACATGGGCGTGCTGTGGGATCTGGCGGAGCGGGCCGGGGTGACGATGTTCGGCACCAGCGCCGCCTACATCGCCGCCTGCATAAAGGCCGGAGTCGAGCCGGGCGCGGGGCGCGACCTCAGCCGCCTCGGCGCCGTCGGCTCGACCGGCTCGCCGCTCTCGCCCGAGGGCTTCGACTGGATCTACGAGCACGTCGGCCGCGACACCTGGCTGTTCTCGACCAGCGGCGGCACCGACCTCTGCACCGCCTTCGTCGGCGGCGTCGCGCTGCTGCCGGTCTACCGCGGCGAGCTGCAGGCCCGGGCGCTGGGCGCCGCGGTCGAGGCCTGGGACGAGGACGGCAACGCGGTCGTCGACGAGGTCGGCGAGCTGGTCGTGACCGCGCCGATGCCCTCGATGCCGGTCGGCTTCTGGGGCGACGAGGACGGCAGCCGCTACCGCGAGGCCTACTTCGAGATGTTCCCCGGCATCTGGCGCCACGGCGACTGGATCGAGATCACCTCGCGCGGCACCGCGATCATCTACGGCCGCTCCGACTCGACGATCAACCGCGGCGGCATCCGCATGGGGACTAGTGAGATCTACCGCGCCGTGCTCGGCGTCGACGACATCGTCGACGCCCTCGTCGTCGACCTGCCCAGGCCCGGTACCGACGGCTGGATGCCGCTGTTCGTCGTCCTCCGCGACGGGGTCGAGCTCGACGGGGAGCTGCCGAAGGAGATCGCCCGGCGGGTGCGGGGCCAATGCTCGCCGCGCCACGTCCCCGACGAGGTCTTCCAGATCGACGCGGTGCCGCGCACCCTCAGCGGCAAGGTGCTGGAGGTGCCGGTGAAGCGAATCCTCATGGGCACCCCGGTCGAGGTGGCCGCCAGCCGCGACTCCCTCGCCAACCCGGCGGCGCTCGACTACTTCGTCGAGATGGCGAAGCGGCTCGACGCCTGAGCCGGCCGTGGCGGCGGCGCGCTCGGCTCGGCCAGGCGCAGCGCGGCAACGGCGGCGAAACCCCAGCCCGAGGCGACGAGGATGCCGCCGAGTGCGTCGCTGGGGAAGTGCCACTGGACCACGACCACGGCGAGGGCGACGGCCCCGGCGAAGGAGACCGCTATCGCTGTCGCCATCGGCCGCAGCCGCGGCGGCGCGGCGATGATCAGCGCCACCGCGACCGAGGCGGCGGCGGTCGCGTGGCCGCTGGGGAAGGCATTCGGCCAGGGCTGGTGGTAGCCGGCGTAGGGCTGGTAGCGCGGGTGCGCGAGCAGCATTTTCAGCACCTGCGTGGTGACGTTCGCGCCGGCCACGACGACGACCGCGGCGATCGCCTCGCGGCGGCGCCCGAAGGCGAGGGCGAAAGCGCAGACGCCGGCCAGCATCGCCAGCAGCGGCAGCGGGTCGCCGAGATAGGCGAGGTCTTCGGCGGCGCGGAAGGAACGCGATTCGAGCGGCGCCGCCAGGTGGACCAGCGTGCGCGCGTCCAGCGACTCGAACGGCCCGACCGCGTAGGCGGCGAGCACGAGCCCGACCAGCGCGACGGCGCACAGCAGGCAGGCGAATATCGGGGCTTGGACCCTCTTGGGCACCGTCAAACGGTAGCGAGCCAGGGTTAGCGGAACCTCAAGCGGCCGCGCGAGGGAGTCAGGCGGGGGTGACCGGGTTGCGCCGCTCGGAGAAGGCGCGGTCCTTGCTCGCCGCCAGTGCGAAGCGGCGGATCAGCTCCGCGCGCAGCTCGGCGGGGTCGACGACGGCGTCGACGACGAGCTCGGAGGCGAGGTGCAGGAGGTCGATGTCCTCGGCGTACTCGGCCCGCTTCTCGGCGACGAAGCGCTCGCGCTCGGCCTCGTCGTCGATCGCCTGGATCTGGTTGAGGAAGACGGCGTTGACGGCGGCCTGCGGCCCCATCACCGCGATCGAGGCGTTGGGCAGGGCGATGCAGCAGTCGGGCTCGAAGGCGGGGCCCGCCATCGCGTAGAGGCCAGCGCCGTAGGCCTTGCGGACTATGACGCTGAGCTTGGGCACGGTCGCTTCGGAGACGGCGCTGATCATCTTCGCCCCGTGGCGGATGATCCCGTGGCGCTCGACCGCGGTCCCAATCATGAACCCGGGCACGTCGGCGAGGAACAGCAGCGGCACGTTGAAGGCGTTGCAGGTCTGGATGAAGCGGGCCGCCTTGTCGGCGGAGTCGACGAAGAGCACCCCACCTTTCTGCTTTGGCTGGTTGGCGACGATGCCGACGACGCGCCCGTCGAGCCGCCCGTACCCCACGAGCAGCTCTTTTGCCCAGCGCTTGTGGACCTCGAGGAAGCTGTCGGCGTCGAGCAGGGCGTCGAGCACCTCGCGCATGTCGAAGGGCTGGTTCTCGTCGGCGGGGACGATCTCGGCGATCGCCACGTCGGAGGCCGGTGCGGCCGGCTCGGCGGCGGGCGGCTCGGCGCGCCAGCTCTCCGGCATGTAGGAGAGGTAGCGCTTGGCGAGGTCGATCGCCTCCTCGTCGCTCTTGACCAGGAAGTGGCCGCAGCCGGAGACGCCGGTGTGCATCTTCGCCCCGCCCATCTCCTCCAGCGTCACCTTCTCGCCGATCACCATCTCCGCCATCCGCGGCGACCCCAGGTACATCGAGGCGTTGCCCTCGCGCATGATCACGACGTCGCAGAAGGCGGGGATGTAGGCGCCGCCGGCGGCGCTGGGCCCGAACAGCAGGCAGATCTGCGGCACCCGGCCCGAGAGCCGCACCTCGTTGTGGAAGATGCGCCCGGCGCCGCGGCGGCCGGGGAACATCTGCACCTGGTCGGTGATCCGCGCCCCGGCCGAGTCGACCAGGTAGACCAGCGGCACCGAGAGGCTCAGGGCTCGCTCCTGGACGCGGAGGATCTTCTCCACCGTCTTCGGCCCCCAAGAGCCGGCCTTGACCGTGGGGTCGTTGGCCATCAGGGCGACGCGGCGGCCGGCGATCGTGGCGAGGCCGGTGACGACGCCGTCGGCGCCCAGACCGTCCTGCTCCCAGTTGGCAAGCAGGCCCTCCTCGGCGAAGGAGCCGGCGTCGACCAGGCGCTCGACCCGCTCGCGGACCGGCAGCTTGCCCTGCTCGGCGGTCTTCTCGTGGTGGCGCTGCGGCCCGCCGGAGAGCGCCGCCTCCAGCGCTTTGGCGAAATCGGTCACGGCGGCAGCCTATTGGGACTGGCTGGCGTGCCAGCCGAAGGGCGAGCGCGGCCTCCGCCGCGCCGATCTACCCGGCGGGGGTCTCGGGCTCCCAATCGACGGGGCCGGCGCGCAGGACGTGCGCGCCGAGCGGGCGGCCGAGCACTTCCTGGGCGGCGCGCGAGGCAGCGATCAGCCGGGGTAGGTCGATCCCGGTTTCCACCCCCATCTCGTGCAGCATCGAGACCACGTCCTCGCTGCCGACGTTGCCGGTGGAGCCGGGTGGGACCGGGCAGCCGCCGAGCTCGCCGAAGCTCGACTCGAAGGACTCGACGCCCTCCTCCAGCGCCGCCAGCAGGTTGGCGAGGCCCTGGCCGCGGGTGTTGTGGAAGTGGGCGGTCAGCTCAACCCCGGTCAGACGCTTGCGGGCCGTGGCGAAGAACTCGTGGACCTGGCGCGGGTTGGCCATACCGGTCGTGTCGCCGAAGCCGACCTCTTCGCAGCCGGCAGCGGCCAGGCGCTCGGCGATCTCGAAGACCCGGGCGGGCGCGACGTGGCCCTCGTAGGGACAGCCGAAGGAGGTCGCGATCACTCCCTCGCGCCGCAGCCCGGCCGCGCCGGCGGCGGCCAGCGTCTCCTCCAAGCCGATCAGCGACTCCTCGACCGAGCGGTTGACGTTGTGGCGGTTGTGGGTCTCCGAGGCGGAGAGGAAGACGCTCACCTCGTCGAAGCGGTCGCGCATCCCCAGCGCGCGCTCGAGCCCGCGCCGATTCGGGATCAGGACCGAGAAGGAGACGCCCGGGCGCCGCTGGATCGCCAGCAGCACCTCGGCCGCGTCGGCCAGCTGCGGGATCACGTCGGGCCGGACGAACGAGGTGATCTCGAGCCGCCCCACTCCAGTGCTCGAGAGCAGGTCGATCAGCCGCACCTTCTCAGCCGTGTCGATCGTCTCCGGCTCGTTCTGGAACCCATCGCGCGGCCCCACCTCGCGGAGGCGGACGGCTTTCGGCAGCTCGGCCATGATCAGAGCTTATGCGGCGATGACGAGCCGCCGCGTGACCTCGGCAAGCACGGCGCGCACGTGTTCGGGCTCGTAGCGAACCTGCTCGTGGGTGAAGCGAAGGGACATGTAGCCGGCGGTGGCATGAGCCTGGTCGCGGACGTGGTCTCGAGCCTGTTGAGCCGGCGTACGGTGATGGCGAAGGCTGTCGGTCTCGACGACCAGCCGCAGATCCGGCCAGAAGAAGTCGACCTCGAAGCCGTTGACCCAGACTTTCGTCTCGGGCACCGGCAGGCCGACGTCTTTCGCCAGGGGCAGGAAGAGACGCTCCAGATGGGAACGCGTAAGGCGGAACGTGCGCCGGTCGAGCCAGGTGCGCAGACGGGCGACGCCGGGCACGCCCCGGTGGTCCTCAAGTGCAGCCCGAAGCAGCGGTGGCGTGAGGAAATCGAGCCGGTCCGCCTCGTCGACCAAACGCTCCACGGTCAGACGGTCATGGCGGTCGGCAAGATCGATCAAGGTTCGGGCGGGACTTGTGACCGGGACCCGCTCATAGAACCCCACATCGCGGTCGCGCAAGCTCGGGCGACGGTGTACGCAGAGCCCCGGATGGCGCCGGGCCGTCGCCGAACGCACCGACACCTCCACGCAGGTCTGGGTCTCCGTCCCGAAGCCCATGAGCGCCGCAGCGCTGCCGTGACTGAGAACAGCGCCGTCTCCACAGGCCAACACAGCGGCCATCCAGCGACCTCGCGCGTCGATCTCCGCTCGGCCGACGGCATAGACGCCTTTCGCCACCGGGTGCAGACGACCGCTCCCGATGCGGTGGTGGATCGCGTTTCGACTGAAGCCCAGGGCAATCAGTTGCGCGCGCGTGATCACACCGTGCTGCCGGCGCGCAAGCGCCCATGCATCCCGACCGCGCCTCTCAGCCGCTTGATGAGTTAGTCGCGCTATAGGCCGCCTAAGACATCAAGCGGCGGGAACTCTCCCCGGGTTTAGACCATGCCGAGGCCGCCGGAGACGCCCAGGGTCTCGCCGGTGACGTAGGAGGCGTCGGCGGAGGCGAGGAAGGCGACGGCGGCGGCGACCTCGTCGGGCTGGCCGAGGCGGCCGAGCTGGGTCGAGGCCTTCATCGTCTCGATCACCTTCTCGCCGATCTCGCCGAACTCCTTGGCGCCCATCAGCAGGGGGGTCTCGATCGGGCCGGGGGCGATCGCGTTGGCGTTGATGCCGTAGCGCGCGTTCTCGCGGGCGATCGCCTTGGTGAAGCCGATGATCCCGGCCTTGGCGGCCGAGTAGGCGGCCGAGCCCTTGGAGCCGACCCGGCCGGCCTCGGAGGAGATGCTGACGATGCGGCCGTACTTCGCCCCCTGCATCCCTTCCAGCGCCGCGTGGGTGCAGTTCATGACCCCGACCAGGTTGATCGCCAGGACCTTCTGCCACTGCTCCGGCGTCGTGTAGGTGAAGAAGCCGAACTCGTCGGTGCCGGCGTTGTTGACGAGGATGTCGAGGGTGCCGGTGGCGGCAAGGGCGGCGCGGGCGGACTCGATCTCGGTCACGTCGAGCTCCAGCGCGTGCCCGTTGACCTCGGCCGCGACCTTCGCGGCCCCGGCGGTGTCGATGTCGCCGACCCAGACCTCGGCGCCCTCGGCGGCGAGCCGGGCGGCGATCGCGGCGCCGATGCCGCTGGCGCCACCGGTGACCAGCGCTTTGCGTCCCTCCAGCCTCATGCCCGCAGCAGCATAGACTGGCGCCCCCGTGGCCACCGAACCGATCCCGATCATCGGCGGCACCGGCGCCCTCGGCGCCGGGCTGGCGACGCGCTGGGCCCAGGCCGGCGTGCCGGTCGTGCTCGGCTCGCGCTCGGCCGAGCGGGCCGAGGAGGCGGCCGCCAAGGTCCGCGCCGCAGTCCCGGGCGCCGACGTAACCGGGTTCGAGAACGGCGAGGCGGCGCAAAAGGGCGAGGTCGTCTTCCTCACCGTCCCCTTCCGCGCCCAGTCGGAGAACCTGAACAACCTGCGCGAGGCATTGCGCCCGGGCCAGATCCTCTGCGACTGCACGGTGCCGCTGGCCGCCGCGGTCAGCGGCAAAGCGACCCGCTCGCTCGGCGTCTGGCAGGGCTCGGCCGCCCAGCAGGCGCAGGAGATGGTGCCGGAGGGGGTCGCCGTGGTCGCCGCGCTGCACACGGTCGGCGCCCCGACCCTCGCCGACACCGAGGCCGAGCTGGGCGAGGACGTGCTGGTCTGCGGCGACAAGAAGGCCGACAAGGCGCGGGTCGCACGGCTGATCGAGCTGATCCCCGGCCTGCGCGCGGTCAACGCCGGTGCCCTCGAGATGGCCCGCATCGTCGAGCAGCTGACGCCGATGCTGATCTCCGTCAACACCCGCTACAAGGCCCACGCCGGCATCCGCCTCACCGGTTTGCCCGACAGCGACCACTGGGAATAGGCGGGGGATGCGCGTAGCCCTCCTCGCCGGCGGCACCGGCGGCGCCAAACTGGCCGCCGGGCTGCAGGAGGAGGTCGGGCCGGAACTGAGCGTCATCGCCAACACCGGTGACGACATCGAGGTGCTCGGCGTCCACGTCTCCCCTGACCCCGACCTGATCACCTACTGGCTCAGCGGCGAGATCGACGAGGAGCGCGGCTGGGGCATCCGCGACGACAGCTTCACCGTCTTCGAGCGCTTGCAGCAGCTGGGCGCGCCGAGCTGGTTCGGGCTCTCCGACCGCGACCTCGCCGCCTGCCTCTACCGGCGCCAGTTCGTCGAGGAGGGCGGCCGCCCGACCGACGCCCAAGCGCAGATCGCGCGCGGGCTCGGGGTCGAGGCGAGAGTGCTGCCGATGTCGGACTCGCCGGTCCGGACCAAGGTCCTCACCGCCGCCGGCCGCCGCGACCTGCAGGAGTACCTGATCGTCGACGGCGGCAAGCCCGAGGTGGCCGGGGTCGAGCTGGAGGGAATCGAGCACGCCGAGCCCAGCCGCGAGGTCCTCGACGCATTGCGCGCCGCCGAGGCGATCGTCGTCGGCCCCTCGAACCCGGTCATCAGCATCGGCCCGATCCTCGCCGTGCCCGGTATCCGCGACGCGATCGCCGCCTCGCCGGCGCCGGTCGTCGCGGTCAGTCCCTATGTCGCCGGCGAGGTCGTCAAGGGCCCGACCGACCGCTTCATGGAAGCGTTGGGGCGGCCGACCACGGCCGCCGGCGTCGCCTCCCTCTACGCCGGTCTGATCGACGGGATGGTCGTCGACGAGGGCGACCCCGACCCACCGCCGGTCGAGGTCGCGACGCTCTCCACGGCGACCCTGATGGAGGGCGCCAGCGGCCGCGCCCGGCTCGCCCGCATCGTCCTCGACTACGCCGCCGACCTGGCGACCTGAGCCGCCGCGGCGCTACCCTCGGCCCGAGTTGAAGACCGCCGCCGTCCTCCCCGTCAAGCGCCTGCACTCGGCCAAGCAGCGGCTCTCGTCCGGGCTCGGCGGCGAGCAGCGGCGGACGCTGGCGGAGGCGATGGTCGCCGACGTGCTCGAGGCGATCGGCGCGGCGCGGGCGATCGAGCGCATGATCGTCGTCAGCGGCGACCCCGCCGTGCAGGAGCTGGCGGCGGCGGCCGGCGCCGAGGTCGTCCCCGACCCCGAGGACGCCGGCCACGTCGAGGCGGCGCTGGCGGGGATCGCCCGGGCCGAAGTGGAGGGAGCGGAGTGCGTCGTCCTCCTCCCCGGCGACTGCCCGCTGCTCGATCCGCGCGAGCTGGACCGGCTGCTGACCGGCCTGCCGGAGCGCTACGTCGCGATCGTCCCCGACCGTCACGGCACCGGGACCAACGCCCTGGCGCTGCGCCCCCCCGGCGCGATCGTCCCCGCCTTCGGCGAGGGCAGCCGCGCCCGCCATGTCGCCGCCGCGCGCGAGGCCGGCATTCCCTTCGGCGTCGAGGAGCTGGCATCGCTGGGGCTCGACCTCGACACCCCCGCCGACGTGATCGCCCTCACCCGCGAGCTCGACGCGAACCCCGGCCGCGCCCGCCGCACCGCGAAGGCCCTGGGGATCTGAGCGGGATGGACGCGGGGCCCGGCGGCATCTCCGTCGTCCCGGTCCTCGGGCTTCCCGAGTTCACGGAGGGAATGCGACTCGGTGAGGAGATAGCCGCCCGGGCCGAGCTCGCCGACGGCGACGTCATCGCGATCTCGCAGAAGATCGTCTCCAAGGCAGAGGGACGCATCCGCAGGCTCTCGAGCGTGATCCCGGGGGCCGAGGCGCGCAAGCTCGCCGCGGTGCTCGGCAAAGAGCCGGCGCTGGTGCAGCTGATCCTCGATGAGAGCAGCGAGGTGCTCAGGGCAGAGCGCGGCGTCCTCATCGTCGAGACCCGGCACGGCTTCGTCTGCGCCAACGCCGGCATCGACAGCTCCAACCTCACCGAGCCCGACACCGTCTGTCTACTGCCGGAGGATCCCGATGCCTCCGCCCGAACCATCAGGACCGAAATCACGGCTGCCATAGCGGGGAACTCGGGGGTGGGGCTCGGCGGACAACAGCGGGGAGTGTCCGGCGAGCCCCACCCCCGAGTTCCCCCCACGGTCGCCGTAGTGATCAGCGACAGCTTTGGGCGCGCGTGGCGGGTCGGGCAGGCTGAGGTGGCGATCGGGTGTGCGGGACTGGCGCCGCTCGATGATTGGCGCGGGCGGCGGGACTCCTCGGGCCGAGAGCTGGAGGCGACGCTGATCGCGATCGCGGATGAGGCGGCTGCGGCGGCTGACTTGGTTCGGGACAAGACGAGCGGGGTGCCCGTCGCGGTCATCAGCGGGCTCGGGCGCCATGTGGGCCGGGAGGACGGGCCTGGTGCGGCGGCAATGCGGCGGCCGCGGGACGAGGACCTCTTCCGCTAGTCACGGCCCGCTAGCCGCTTTGCCCGCGAGTTGGTGAGACGCCGACGGGCCGACGCGGGCCCATGCCTCCCGCGGTCGGCCCATCGACTGGGAAGCTCCGGAACTCAGTCTTTCCGGAGCACGTCCTTGACCTTGTCGGTCAGCTTCTCAACGCCCTCCTTGGCCTTGCCGCCGGCCTGGTCGACCTTGCCCTCGCGCTTCAAGTCGTCGTTGCCGGTCAGATCCCCGGCGGCCTCCTTGACCCGGCCCTTGGCGTCGTCCTTGTTGCGAACGTCGTCGCTCATCTAGTTCCTTCCAGTGGCTTTCGTCTCTGTCGGGACTCAGCTACCCGGAACGGGGCGGATAAACCGGCTTCAGTAGGTCTCGACGACCTCGTAGAGCGTCGTCCGCTGGGCCGGTTCGCGGCCGGCGGCGCGGGCGGCGGCGACCAGTTGCTCGGGCTCCAGCCGCACCCCGTGCTGGGAGCCGGCCATGCGGGAGATGTTCTCCTCCATCAGGGTGCCGCCGAGGTCGTTGACGCCCCACCGCAGCGACTCCGTCGCCCCCTCCAGGCCCATCTTCACCCAGCTCGCCTGCAGGTTGGGCACGGTCCGCCCCAGCGCCAGGCGGAAGGCGGCGGTGTGCTTGAGGTTGTCGGCCATCGAGATCTCCTCGATCCCGTGGGTGCGCCCGAGCAGCGTGTTGAAGGGGATGAAGCTGAGCGGGACGAACTCGGTGATGCCACCGGTGCGCTCCTGCAGGCCGCGCACGACCCGCATGTGGCGGGCCAACTCGCGCGGCTCCTCGATGTGGCCGAACATCACCGTCGAGGTCGAGCGCAAACCCGCCCGGTGCGAGGCTTCGATGATCTCCACCCAGCGCTCCGCCGGCAGCTTGTTCGGCGAGATCCGCTGCCGCACGCCGTCGTCGAGCACCTCGGCCGCGGTCCCCGGCGTCGAGCCCAGACCGCACTCCATCAGGTACTCGAAGACGTCCGCGGGAGCCTTGCCGGAGCGCTCGCACATGTAATGGACCTCCATCGGCGAATAGGCGTGCAGGTGCAGCTGCGGCGCCACGTCCTTGGCCAGCCGCAGCCACTTGCCGTACTCCTCCAGGGTCAGGTCGGGGTGGATCCCCCCCTGCATGCAGAGCTCCGTCGCCCCGAACTCCACCGCCTCCCCGATCCGCGCCGCGAAGTCCTCCTCGGAGACCTCGTAGGCGTCGGGCGAGCGCTTCCCCTGCCCGAACCCGCAGAAGGCACAGCCGACGATGCAGATGTTCGTGAAGTTGATGTTGCGGTTGACCACGAACGTCGCCCGGTCCCCGTGCAGCTCCGCCCTGAGCTCATCCGCCGCCACGCGCATCTCCTCGATCACCTCTGGCCTGGTCTCCGAGAAGAGCGCGGTGAGCTCGTCCTCGGACAGCTCCGTTCCCTCGCGACCCTTCGCGATTCCGCTCTCGGCCAGCGCCGGGTCCAGCGACTCCTCGCTCCGCCTCCCGGACCCGCGCCGCGGGATGAAGCTCCAGTACTTCAACTTGATCACGTCGAGGACCCCCTGCTCCATCCACTCGGGATCCATGTACTGCGGGTAAACGCAAAGCCGCTCGGTCAGCGCATACCCCCGCGGCGCCAGCTCCTTGCGCACCTGGTGCGGGCTGGGAAAAGGCTCCTCAGGAGAGATGTGGTCCCCATTAGCCGACAAACCCCCCAGGTCAGTCGCCCCCGCCTCGACCAACTCCGGCCACCAATCCGACAGGTTCGGCGGAATCTGCACCCCGACGTCCGGCATCAGCCTCTGACACTCCCCGATCAAGCGCTTGATCTCGTCGATGCTCACCGGGCTGGCCCACTCCGGCCACTCGACCCCGGCGGAAGAATCGCCGCTGCCGTTGCCGGGGGACGGGGATGCCCCCGCTGCAGCAACAGATGGGGAGGCTGCCGCGGGGGCATCCCCGTCCCCCGCCCACCGCCGGCGTGACGCCTCGCTGGCGATCTCAGCGACCTCAGCCCCGTAGTACTTCGGGTGCGGAACGAAGTTCTGGAGGATCACCTCCTGCAAGTGGCCGTGGCGCTCGTGCACCGCAGCGAGGGCTTCGAGCGCCTCGACGCGCTCGTCCTCGGTCTCGCCGATGCCAACCAGGATGCCGCTGGTAAACGGGATCTTCAATTCGCCCGCCACCTCGATAGTCGCCAGGCGCGCCGCGGGGTGCTTGGTAGGCGAACCGGCGTGGACGGTCTCCAGCAGCCGCTCCGCGGTGGACTCGAGCATCAGTCCCTGCGAAGCGGTCACCTCCCGCAGTCGCGCCAGATCGTCCCGCTCCAACACGCCGATGTTGGTGTGCGGCAGCATCCCCCGCTCCAGCGCCCGTTCGCAGGCCCAGACGACGTAGGACGTGAAGTCGGCATGGCCCCAGGCGGACAGCTGCTCGGCGACCAGCGGGTGCACCTCGGGCCGCTCGCCGGTCAGGACGAGGAGCTCCTTGGCGTTGCGTTTCAGCGCCTCGTCGAGGAGATGCTCGACCTTCTCAGGCGCGTGGATATGCGCCTGATGGGTGGCAAAGGCGCAGTACTTGCAATAGCACTGGCAGGTGCGAGAGAGGGAGAGCGTGTAGTTGCGGGAGAAGGTGACCCGGCGCACGCGCTCAAGCTACTGCAACCGCCGGGCCGGCCAGGCCCGGCGGTTGAGCGGTCAGTTCAGGGAGCCGGCTTGGTCGGGTTGTCCGGCTCAGCGCGTTTCTTGATCGGCGGGCGGATCTTCTCCGGCGCTTCGGTCGGCGGCAGGCCGCCGGGCTCGAGCACGAAGCGGTAGACGGCCGCGGCCAGCAGCGCGCCGACGATCGGGCCGACCAGGTACGGCCAAACGTCGCCGAAGCTGTTGCCGACCAAAGCCGGACCGAACCAGCGCGCGGGGTTGAAGGCACCGCCGGTCAGCGGACCGCCGACCATGACGATGAAGCCGAGCGTGGTACCGATCGCCAGCGGCGCCCACTCCTTGACGCTCTTCTCGGAGTAGACGGCGGTGAGGATGACGAGGACGAGGCAGAAGGTGCCGATCGCCTCGACGATCGAGCCGGGGAACGCCCCGGCCAGCAGCCCGCTCACTTCGGCGGCGCCGTAATGGGTGGCCCGACCCTCGTCGAGCAGCAGGCCCTTGGTCAGCAACGCGCCCAGGACCGCGCCGGAGAACTGAGCCAACATGTAGATGACGCCGTCCAGGGGACGGATCCGGCGGATCGCCAACGCGGCCAGGGTCACGGCGGGGTTGAAATGACCACCGCTGACGACGCCGAACATGACGATTAATCCGAACAGCAGGAAGGCGTGGACGAGCCCGATGACCGCGAAGTCGGAACCGAACTGGGCCTGACTTCCAGTCGAAACGAACAGCACGACGACGCTGGTGATGAAAAAGACCAGCAAAAGCGTGCCGATCAACTCAGCAAGATATGCGGCTAGACCTCTCTCCTGCACTCTCTCCTCCTCGATTTCCCTTGGACCGGTAAGCGGCGGCAGTCTACCCGCAATGCTCAATGAAATAGGTTCCGACGCCTGATGAGAGGGGCTGTCGCGCTGCTGGCGGCCGTTCTGCTTCTGGCCGGCGCCGCCGGCTGTGGCGGAGACGGCGCGGAACCGGGCGTGCCGAAAGGCGCGGTCCTCGTGCTCGATTTCACCCCTAACGCGGTCCATTCCGGCATCTACGCGGCCCGGGCCGCGGGCTTCTATGAGGACGCCGGGGTCGACCTCCAGATCCAGCAGCCGGGCGAATCGACCGACGCGCCGAAGCTGCTCTCGGCCGGCCGCGCCGACTTCGCGATCCTCGACATCCACGACCTCGGGATTGCCCGCGAGCGTGGCCTAGACCTGGTCGGCGTGATGCCGATCGTCCAACGCCCGCTGGCCGCCGTGATCGCCCGCGCCGACGGCCCGGTGCGCCGCCCCCGCGACCTCGCCGGCCACACCGTCGGCGTCACCGGCCTGCCCTCCGACGAAGCCGTCGTCGACTCCGAGGTCAGCGCCGACGGCGGCGATCCGGCCCAGGTCGACGAGGTGACGATCGGCTTCAACGCCGTCTCCGCCCTCGCCGCCGCCAAGGTCGACGCCGCCACCGGCTTCTGGAACGCCGAGGCCCTCGCCTTGCGCGAACAGAACGTCCCGATCCGCGTCTTCAAAGTCAACGAATACGGCGCCCCGCCCTACCCCGAGCTGATCCTCACCACCTCCCGCCAGACGCTCGACAACGACCCCGACCTCGTCCACTCGGTAGTCGAAGCCACCCGTCGCGGCTACGCCTTCACCGAGCAGAAGCCGGCCGCGTCCCTGGACGACCTCCTCACCGCCAACCCGGCTTTGGACCGCACCGAACAGACCACCCAGCTCGACGCCCTGCTCCCGGACCTCCACCCCAAGCCCTTCGACCAACGGGTCCTCCGCGCATGGGCAACGTGGGATCTCCACCACGGGCTCCTCGAACACCAGCTAGACGTAACCCAGGCCTTCGACCTGGGCTGAGTCGGGCACGACTCGCCGGACACTCAGCCCGAAGGGCGTCCGCCGAGGCGTGCCCGACTCAGCCCTGAAGCAAAGCCTGAACCAGTTGCGGCAATTCCCGCGCCATCCGCGACCGCGGCACGACCAAGTCGACCCCGGCCGCCTCCGCGACCTTCCGCGTCTCGACGTCGACGTGCGAGTAGTACCCGAGCACCGGCACCCCGACCGCGACCAGCGCCTCCGGGTTCTCGACCTCGAGATCGGCGACGATCAACTCAGCCTCGTCAAGCGGCGCCTCCTGCAGCGATGGCGCCAAAGTCACGTCGTGCCCCGCGGCCCGCAGCGTCTCCTGAACTTTGCTGCCCAGCATCAGGTCGGTGGCAACCGCGACGACGCGTGCCATCAGCGGCGACGCACTAGATCGAGCGGCGCTGGCGGAACTCCTCGCGCACGCTCTCCGGCCGGCCCCACATCTGCACGACCTCGGACCGGCCCTCGCGCACCTCGGCGACCTGCAACTCGCCGTTGACGCCTTCGCCGTCGAGCTTCGCCAGCACCCCCTTGACGGTCTCCGCCGCGGCGGCGTGGCCGAAGCTGTGGGCGACCAGGAGGCGCCAGTGCTGGGCCCCGGGGTGGTTGTAGGGCTGGGCGTTGACCTGGCTCAGCGCCACCGCGGAGTCGATGTACTGGCTCTCGTCGTCGATCCGCAGGTCGAGCTCGAGGTCGGTCCAGTCGGGCGGCAATGCGTCGATGACGCGCTGGAAGTCGTCGGCCAGGGGCACGGCGCAAGCCTAGCGCGGCGCCGAGGCGCCGAAGTGGCGGCGCAGCTGCCGGTGGCGGTGGCGAAAGGTCATGGCGATCAGCGGCCGCAGCAGCCGCCCCGGCAGCGGCAGCCGCGGCTCCCAGGCGAGCCGGTCGACGATCCGCGCCCCCTCCCCCGCCGGCTCGATCGTCCTTTCGTGCTCCCACAACCGCTGCGAGAGCATCGTCGAGCGCTCGAGGAAGCCCCGCCCCGGCTCGATCCGGGCCAGGCCGATGTCGTCGTAGTCGAACGGGATCAGCCCGAAGAGGAGGATCCAGCTGCGCCCCAGCGGTCCCGGCTCGAGCCCGTGCAGGTCGAGGCTGTCGACCCCACGCGGGACCGTCATCCGCAGCAATGGCCCCAGCTCGGCGTTGATCCCCTCGGCGCTCATCGCCCGCTCCCAGACCGCCGCCGGCGTCGCCGCCAGGGTCGAGGCGATGCTGAACTCCCCCCGTCGCTCGATCAGCCGAAGAACACGTCGTAGAGCAGGAAGACGTTGAGGGCGATGATCATGCTCGCCAGCACCCCGGCGAGGGCGCTGAGCCAGCCCGGGTTGACGAGGTCGCCCATCACCTCGCGCTTGGCGGCGATGATCAGCAGCGGCACCAGGGCGAAGGGGATGCCGAAGGAGAGGACGACCTGGCTGCCGACCAAGGCATCGGTCGGGTCGACGCCGATCGCCAGCACCAGCAATGCCGGGGCGAGGGTGACGGCGCGGCGGACGAAGATCGGGATGCGGCGGCGGATGAAGCCCTGCATCACCACCTGCCCGGCCATCGTCCCGACCGAGGAGGAGGCGAAGCCGGAGGCCAGCAGCGCGATCCCGAAGACGGTCGCGGCGCGGTCGGAGACCAGCTGCTGCAGCCCTTCGTAGGCGCCGTCGATCGAGTCGACGCCGGTCAGGCCGCTGGTATGGAAGAGAGCGGCGGCGACGATCATCATCGAGAGGTTGACCAGGCCCGCCAGCGAGAGGGCGATCACCACGTCGACTTTCTCGAAGCCGAGGATCTTCTTCTTCTCGGCGTCGTCGCGGCCGACGATCCGCCGCTGGGTCAATGCCGAGTGCAGGTAGACGACGTGCGGCATCACCGTCGCGCCGATGATCCCGGTCGCCAGCAGCAGGCTCTCGGTGCCGGCGAAACCGGGGACGAAGAGGTGGCCGGCGATCTCGCTCGCCTGCGGCTTGGCGTCGAAGAGCTCGAAGACGAAGGAGGCGACGACGACGCCGACCAGGACCGTGATCCCCGCCTCGAGCCGGCGGTAGCCCATCTGCTGCAACCCGAGGATCGCGAAGGCGCCGGCGCCGGCGATGATCCCGGCCGGAAACAGCGGGATGCCGAAGAGCAGGTTGAGCCCGAGCGCGGCGCCGACGACCTCGGCGATGTCGGTCGCCATCGCCACCACCTCGGCCTGCAGCCAGAGGCCGACGGAGGTGCGGCGCGAGAAGCGCTCGCGGCAGAGCTCGGCCAGGTTCTTACCGGTGGCGATGCCGAGCTTGGCCGACTGCGTCTGCACCAGCATCGCGATCAAATTGGCTGAGAGCACGACCCAGAGCAGCAGGTAGCCGAACTTGGCGCCGCCGGCGATGTTGGTGGCGAAGTTGCCGGGGTCGATGTAGGCGACGGCGGCGATGAAGGCGGGTCCGAGGAAGGGCCAGATCCGGCCGATGCCGGTGGTGTGGCCGTCGAGCGAGCGCCGCGCCGCCTCGGCGACCCGCGCCTCGCCGGGGAGGACGTCCTCGACCGTCGCTTCGCTGCGCCGGGCCAGCTTCATCCGGGCCTGCCCTCGCCGGCCGGCGGCCGCAGGTCGGGCCCCGGGATCGGGGTCCCGTGCGGGTCATGGCTCGGTTCGCCGAGCTTGGCGGCGATCAGCTGCTCGAGGTCCTCGGAGATGTAGTGCTCGAGCACCTCGGCCTCCTCGTGGACGCGGTCGGCGGGCATCCCCAACGCCTCGGAGAGGTAGGCCTCGATCAAGCGGTGGTGGCGGATCACCTCCAGCGCCACCTTCTCCCCCGCCGGGGTCAGGCTGACCCCCTTGTAGGGCATGTAGTCGACGAGGCCCAGACTTGCCAGGCGTTTCAGCATCGAGGTCGCCGTCGCCGGCGTCACCTCCAGCCGCTGCGCGACCTCGCCGTTGAGGACGAGGCCATCGCGCTCGCGCGAGATCGCGTAAATCGCCTTGGCGTAGTCCTCGATCGCTTCCGTGCTCGGCGGCCGTTTGCCACGGGCCGAATCCCCCGCGGCCATCAGACGGAGACCAGCGCGGTCGCGCCGACGGCGAGCAGACGACGGCGGCCGATCCCGTTGCTGTTCATGCGCATCACGGCCGGAGATTTTGGCACATCTAAACCCTGATTTCGATTCATCTAAAAACTGCGACGCCGAGAGCTTCCTAGAATCGGCTCATGACCGAGAACGCTCTGATCGAGCTGGATGCCCAGTACCGGCAGCTGCGCGAGGAATGTGGTCTCCTCGATCGTTCGGATCGGGGGGTCTTGCTGGTCAGTGGGCCGGATGCGGCGGAATACCTGCAAGGACAGCTGACGAGCGACGTCGAGGCGCTTGAAGCGGGCGATGGGCAGTACGCGGCGCTGCTCGATCGCAAGGGGCACATGCAGGCGGACATGCGGGTGCTGCGCCCCGGCGCCGAGGAGATCTGGGTGGACACCGAGGCGGTCGCGCTGCCGGCTGTCCTGCGGCACCTGACCATGTACTCGATCGGCCGCGACGTCGAGGTCGGCGACCGCAGCGAGGAGCGGACGATCCTCTCCTTGATCGGCCCGCGCAGCGTCGAGATCGCCGGCACCGCGCCATTGCCGGAGAACGCCTGCGAAGCGACCGCGGTCGCCGGCGTCGAGTGCCTGGCGGCGGGGACGCGGGACGGGGTCGACCTGATCGTCGCCGTCGCGGACGTGGAGCGCCTGCGCGGGGCGTTGCTCGAAGGCGGGGCGATCGAGGTCTCGCCCGAGGCCGTGGAAATCATCCGGATCGAGTCCGGCGTCCCCCGCTTCGGGGCCGAGATGGGAATCGAGACGATGCCGGCCGAGGCGGGGATCGTCGAGCGCGCGGTCAGCTTCACCAAGGGCTGCTACATCGGCCAGGAGACGGTCGCCCGCCTCCACTACAAGGGCCGCCCCAACCGCCACCTGCGCGGGCTGCGGCTGAGCGCCGCGGCCGCGCCCGGAGCCGCGCTGCGGCTCGGCGAGAAGGAGGTCGGGAAGCTGGGCGGCAGCGCCGTCTCCCCCACCCTCGGGCCGATCGGCCTGGCGATCCTGCGGCGCGAGGCCGAGCCGGGCAGCGAGCTCGCCGTAGGTGAAGATGGCGTTACGGCGCGCGTCATCGACTTGCCCTTCGGTTAGATTCCGCCGCGATGGGTCGTGGGAGAGCGAAAGCGGCGTTCGGTGGCGTGCTCGCGGTGGTGGCGCTTGGCGCCGTCGGCTGCGGTGCCCAGAGCCACCCCAATGAGCCGCGGCCGAAGGGACCCTCCCGGGTCAGCGTCACGATCACGCCGCGGGCAATCACGGTGCAGCCGGCGCGGATCGCCTTCGGCCCCGAACGCACCCAGCAGATCCCGCAGAACCAGAACCACCCGCAGCCACGGATCCCGAGCGACACCGGGCCGCTGACGGTGGTGATGGTCGCCGCCAACCAGACCACGAGCGACGTCAAGCTCGAGCTGCGGGGGCCGCGAGACGACAGCTCGGAGACGATCCCGGCCAACAGCCCGGGCACGACCCAAAGCGATCTCCCCACCGGCACCTATGTCGTCGCCGCGTCCGGCGTCCCCGGCGCCCGGCCGGGCAAACTCGTCGTCGGCCCCTACCGGGCCTCCTCCGAGAACGACGTCCTGACGCCGTAAAGAAGGGTGCGAGCGTGAGCCCGCACCCTCTCCCTCCATCGCTGGATCGCTGCGCTGAATTCAGCCCACGTCGAGCGGGATCTGCGCGCCCTCGATGCCTCCGAAGTCGTCGAACGCCCTCAGTGTGTAGTTGCCTGTGAGGGTGATCGGCAGATGTTGGTTGGGCGGGGGGCCGCCGCAGAGCATCTGCGGGCCGACTGTGCGGAGCGATGTGAACTTCGCTTCGACTGTCGCTTCGACGTCGCCCGGGTTGCCCTGCCGGTTGTGGTAGACGCCGGCCGGAACCGCCGCCTGCGGACCGATGTCATATGTGCAGAGCGAGACGTTCGCCGCGTGGGCGGCCGCGTTTTCGTAGATGTGAATTTCGATTTTCTGCCCTTCCGGACAGTCGATCGAGGCCGTCAATTTCCCTGTTTCGGGCGGGTCGCCTGTCGAGCCGGGGCGGGTGAAACCGACTGTGTAGTCGCAGCCGTTCATTGTGATTGTCATCGGCAGGCCCCCCGGTTCGGAGACGCAGCCGGTGTATGTCGGCGTGAATGTGACCGGGTCGGTCGGGCCGAGGAGTGTTCCGTCGAGGTCGGCTGTGGGGCAGACGACGGTGCGGATCGGCCCCGCGCCGATGTCGAACACGGGGACGGCGTTGGTCTTCTGCCCTGTGACGATCGCCGGATATTTCTGCGCTGTCAGCACACCTGTTTCGGCTTGGGCCGCCGAGGCGAGCGCGGCGCTCATCACGAGCATCGCGCCCACGGCGAGACCGAGGGCCTTGAGATTGCGGGTCATCGAACTTCCTTTCGCTTGGTTTCGGATCCCATCCGGGACCGTCCATCCCTAACGCCCGCCGATCCGTTGGTCAAAGGAAGCAAAGCATTGGCCTATTGCCTCGTGCTTTGCCCCGCAAACCGCGTGCGCCGACTTCCAGCGCGCGCCAGAACGTGCCCGGTGACAGTTGCTCGAACGTCCGCTGCAAGCGGGATTTCAGACCGGCGATTGCGTCTGGGTGGCCTGTCACTGTCGTTGCCGTGACCATCGTGCTTTCCATCGCCGTCGTCCTGCTCGCCGCGGGGCTCGTCTACCTGCTCCTCTCCCGCCGCGAGGAGCCGGTGGAGCAGCAGGACCTGGCGCCGGCGATCCAGGAGGCGACCTCGCAGGTCGCCTCGCAGGTCGTCGCCGACCTTCTGCGGGTCAACGACGAGTCGCGCAAGCTCGACGCCAAGACGGCTGAAGCGGCGCTCGACAAGCGCCAGGCGGAGATCAAGGCCCTAGCCGAGCGGATCGCCAAGGGCCAGGAGAAAATCGAGGCGGAGGTGCGTCGGCGCGGCGAGACCGACCTGCAGACCCGCACCCTGCTCGAGCAGATGGGCCAGACCGTCGGCAACCTCAACTCCGAGACCGCCGGCCTGAAGAAGGCGTTGCGCCAGCCGCAGACCCGCGGCCAGTGGGGCGAGCTGCAGCTGCGCCGCTGCGTCGAGATCGCCGGCATGACCGAGCACGTCGACTTCGAGCTGCAGGAGACCCTGCGGACCGAAGACGGCCGCCTGCGCCCCGATGCGCTCTTCCTGCTGCCGGAAGGGCGCAGCTTCGTCGCCGACTCGAAGGTGCCGCTCGACGCCTTCCTCGACGCCCAGGAGGCCGAGGTCGAAGGCGAGCGCCTGGTCCACCTCCAGCGCCATTCCCGCCAGGCGCGCGAGCACGTGCGGGCGCTCAGCTCGAAGGACTACCAGGGCCAGTTCAAGCCCGGCGAGATGCCGGACCTGGTGATCTGCTTCATCCCCAACGAGCCCGCCCTGCACGCCGCCCTCGCGGCCGACCCCGGGCTGTTCGAATACGCCCTCGAGCACAAGGTGCTGCTGGTCAGCCCGACCTCGCTGATCGGGTTACTGCGGACGATGGAGCTTGGCTGGCGGCAGGAGCGGATGGTCGCCGAGGCGGCCGAGATCGCTGACGCTGCCGGCACCCTGCACTCGCGCTTCTCGAAGTTCCTCACCGACTTCGACACGGTCGGCAAGCGGCTCGACTCGGCGACCAAGTCCTACAACTCCGCCGTCGGCTCGATGGAGGGCCGCCTGCTACCCCAGCTGCGCAAGGTCGAGGACCTCGGCGTCGCCCCCGGCAAGGCGATCGAGCCGCCGGAACCGGTCGAGATCACGGTGCGCGAGATCACCGCGCCGGAGCTGCGCGAGCGCTCCGAAGCGGCTTAGTCTCAGATTTAGAGAAAACGCATCGGGGCCGCCTCGCTCCGCTTAAAGTACCCGCCTGTCAGCAGCCGTCTGGGGGAGCGGTCTCCAGGGAGGGGGAATGATGGCGGTGAGTACGAGACGGGTCTCGGATTTCGACCTGGAACCCGGCGTGCTGCCGGCGACGATGGCGGCCTGGGTGATCCGCGAGGAGCGCCAGGGCGAGCCCAAGGACGCCTTCCAGCTGGAGCAGATCGAGGTCCCCGAGCCCGGCGCCTTCGAGGTGATCGTCCGGGTGATGGCGGCCGGGGTCAACTTCAACAACGTCTGGGCGGCATTGGGCAAACCCGTCTCCGTGTTCGGCTACGGCGACCACCCCCAATACGGACACCACATCGGCGGCTCCGACGCCTCCGGTGTCGTCTGGAAGGTCGGCGAGGGCGTGACCCGCTGGAAGCCGGGCGACGAGGTCGTGATCCACGGCAACCACGCCTCCTACGAGGACGTCGAGGTCCACGGCCTCGACCCGATGGCGGCGCCGAGCCAGCTCGCCTGGGGCTACGAGACGACATGGGGCGGCCTCGCCCAGTTCTGCAAGGTGCAGGCGCAGCAGCTGCTGCCCCGCCCCCGCAACCTCTCCTGGGCCGAGACGGCCTCCTACGGGGTCGGTTACTTCGCCGCCTACCGGATGCTGATCGACAAATGCAAGCTGCAGCCCGGGCACAACGTGCTCATCTGGGGTGCCGCCGGTGGCCTCGGCGTCTTCGCGGTGCAGCTCTGCAAGGCGGCGGGAGCGAATGCGGTCGGCGTCGTCTCCTCCGCTGAGAAGGGCGAGCTGGTCAAGCAGCTCGGCGCCGTCGACTACATCAACCGGGGCGAGTTCGACGAGATGATGCGAACCGACGGAAACCTTGCCGACCCCGCTGCCGAGAAGGCGCGCTTCAAGGCCACGCGCGCGTTCGCGAAGCGGGTCAAGGAGATCCTCGGCGACGCCCCCGACATCGTCTTCGAGCACGTCGGCCGGGCGACCTTCCCGACCTCGGTCTACACCGTCAAGCCGTTCGGCAAAGTCGTCATCTGCGGCGCCACCTCGGGCTTCCAGCTCGATTTCGACGCGCGCTACCTATGGATGCGCCAGAAGCAGATCATCGGCTGCCACTTCGCCAACGCCTATGAGTGCATGCGCGCCAACCAGCTGATGGCCGAGGGCAAGATCCGGCCGGTGCTGTGGAAGACGATGCCTTTCGAGGACGTGCCCGCGGCGCACCAGCTGATGTACGAAAACAAGCACCTCGGCAAGATCTCGGTCCTGGTCGGGGCCGAGTCCGAGGACGAGGGCCGGGACAGGGACGGCGCGGCAGCCGATCCCATCGTCCTTGACTAGGATTCGCCTCCCGTCCCAACGACTTGCGGAGGACCCTTTGGCCGTTGACACCAGCGCACTCTCGAAGCTCGACGTAGAGCCCGGCACCCTGCCGGAGACGATGGCAGCCTGGGTGATCCGCGAGGAGCGCCAGGGCGAGCCCAAGGACGCCTTCCAGCTGGAGCAGATCGAGGTCCCCGAGCCGGGCGCCTTCGAGGTGATCGTCCGGGTGATGGCGGCCGGGGTCAACTTCAACAACGTCTGGGCGGCATTGGGCGAGCCGGTCTCGGTCTTCCCCTACGGCGACCACCCCGAGTACGGCCACCACATCGGCGGCTCCGACGCCTCCGGAATCGTCTGGAAGGTCGGCGAGGGCGTGACCCGCTGGAAGCCGGGCGACGAGGTCGTCGTCCACTGCAACCAGGCTTCGTACGAGGACGTCGAGGTCCACGGGCTCGACCCGTTGGCTGCTCCGAGCCAGAGGATCTGGGGCTACGAGACGACCTGGGGCTCGTTCGCCCAGTTCACCAAGGTGCAAGCGCAGCAGCTCCTCCCGCGCCCCCAGAACATGAGCTGGGCCGAGGCCTCCTCCTACGGCCTCACCTACTTCACCGCCTACCGGATGCTGATCGACCAGTGCAAGCTGCAGCCCGGCCACAACGTGCTCATCTGGGGCGCCGCCGGCGGTCTCGGCGTCTTCGCGGTGCAGCTCTGCAAGGCGGCCGGAGCCAATGCCGTCGGCGTCGTCTCCTCCGACGAGAAGGGCGAGCTGGTCAAGCAGCTCGGCGCCGTCGACTACATCAACCGCTCCGAGTTCGGGGAGATGATGCGAACCCCGGAGAACCTCGTCGACAAGGCTCTCGACAAGGAGCGCTTCAAGGCCTCGCGCGGCTTCGCCAAGAGGGTCAAAGAGATCCTCGGCGACGCTCCCGACATCGTCTTCGAGCACGTCGGGCAGGCGACCTTCCCGACCTCGGTCTACACCGTCAAGCCGTTCGGCAAAGTCGTCATCTGCGGCGCCACCTCGGGCTTCCAGCTAGATTTCGACGTGCGCTATCTGTGGATGCGCCAGAAGCAGATCATCGGCTCTCACTTCGCCAACGCCTACGAGTGCATGCGGGCGAACCAGCTGATGGCGGAGGGCAAGGTCCGCCCCGTGCTCTGGCAGACGATGGACTTCGACGGCGTCCCCGGCGCCCACCAGCTGCTGCACGAAAACAAGCACCTCGGCAAGATCTCGATCCTGGTCGGGGCCGAGTCCGAGGACGACGGCAAGGTCGAGGACGGGCCCGGCGCGATCCGGGCCGAGGTCGGAGCATGATCCGGCGGCAAGCGCGAGCGGAGAGGGGAAGCTGATGGCAGAGGTAGAGGTCTGCAGGCTCGACTGGCACATCGCACCGTTCCGCGCCGATCGCTGGCTCGACTTCTGGGAACCGGCGGCGGCGAAGATGCCGGCCTACGGGGCCAAGAGCTGGTCGCTGACCCGCTCCAAGGACGATCCGCTCGCCTTTCAGCAGACCTCGGTCTGGGAGAACCGCTCGGACTTCGAGCGCTACTGGTTCTCGGAGGAGATCGAGACCGTCCGCGCCAGCGTCATCGACCTCTACGACATCCCGCTGCTGCCGACCTGGCACACGCTGGTCCTGGCCGAGTAGGCCGGGCGGGGTAAGAGGCGTCCCCCTCCGGAGCGCCGGAGGGCCGGCTGCTTGGTGTACCGTCGCACGCCGTGACAGAGACCTCGATCGGCCCCGGTCTGTCGACCGGTCACCCCCAGAATGTCGCCTACCGCCTCGACAAGGTCGCTCGCCACGCGGCGATTGCCGGCCATTGGCTCGACTGCGGAGGGTTCGACGGCCACTACGCGAACGGCCTTCTCGATCGAGGCGCCGACCGGGTCACGATCAGCGACGTCGACCCTGACCGCGTGCGGGAGGCGGAGGGACTCTGGTCCGACGATCCGCGCTTCGCGTTCGCCGCCTGCCCGGCCGAGCGGATGCCGTTCGCGAGCGAGACCTTCGACGGCGTCCTGCTCAACGAGGTGCTCGAGCACGTCCTCGACGAGCGCGAGTCCCTCGGCGAGGTACAGCGTGTGCTCAAACCCGGCGGCGTTCTCGCGCTCTACAGCCCGAACCGCTGGTTCCCCTTCGAGGGCCATGGGCTCGACGTGCGCGGTCGGCGTCTGCGCGCGCCGGCCCCATTGATCCCCTGGCTGCCGAAAAGCCTGACCCAAAGCGTCGTCAAGGCCCGCAACTACTGGCCACGCGAGCTGCGCGGCCTCGCGGAGGACGCGGGGTTGACCCCGGTCGAGATGGATTTCGCCCTGCCGACGCTCAATACCTATCCGTGGCTGCCATCTCGCCTGGTCGACTCCTACCAGGAGAATCTCGAGCGTCTCGATCGTTCCCCGCTGCGCCGTTTCGGCGTTTCGACCCTGGTCATTGCCCGCAAGGGCCCGGGTCGCTAAGCCCTCCTGGCATCCCAGAACCGCGCCGAGTGGTCAACGTACCTATGGCTTTTCCCTGCCTGGAAGCCATTTTCCGGGCCGGCGAAAGGCCAGAAAAAGACTGAAAGCCTCTAGAAATTGACACCTCGTTACGTATATTGATGTAACGGTTCGCAAAGGCTCGCGGGCCGGGGTAATCGACGGGAGGGGTTCGGCAAATGCGACACCAGTGTGTCGGCAGTTCACGCATCCGCCATTTCACGCTTGGGGCGCAAGCTCTCTCGATCCAGCGAGTGGGCGCACGATGACGACCCCGGTCGAACTTCCCCTCGAGCGACCCTTCCACACGGGGCTTCCCGGTCGCGACTCAGTTCGCGCCGAGAGCGGCACCGGTTGCGACGCGCTGCCGGTGGCAAAGCTCAGCGGCTGGCTGGCGCCGGCGATCGATCTGATCGCCGCCTCCGCGGCCCTGGCCCTGGTGCTGGTTCCGACCACCTCAGATCTCGGTCCCGATCTTCTCCTGGCCCCCCTCCTGCTGCCGGTCATCAACGCCGTGCTCGGCGTCTACGGCGCCAAGCCACCGCGGGGTGCCTCGCGGATCGCTGAGAGCAGGGCCGGCGAGCTCGCGGTTCGCCTGCTCGTCGCCACCGCCTTCGCCTGGTTCGTGTCCCTCCTGGCCCCGGTGGGCGCGGGCACGCAGGTCGCCCTCTGCGGTGCCTTCCTACTCCTGGACAGCGCTGGTCGAGCCCTGAGCGCGAACCTGACGAGGGGGTCTACTCCCGAGCGCTGGATCCTGGTGGGAGACGAGTCGGTCGCGCAGCGCCTGCGGGACTATCGACCGCTCCGCGACCACGCGACGATCGTCTGTGCCGTCGCTCCCCCCGACGACTGCGAGATGAGCGGGGCCAAATACAGGAACGGAGCATTGGCCGTGGTCGAC
Source organism: uncultured Solirubrobacterales bacterium (assembly GCA_963735255.1). Classification (GTDB taxonomy): domain Bacteria; phylum Actinomycetota; class Thermoleophilia; order Solirubrobacterales; family 70-9; genus VAYN01. The sequence goes on from CAVTKC010000006.1 coordinate 42,068, forward strand.
CGCTACAAGGCCGACCGCGTCGTGATCGCGAGTCGCAGCGAAACCGATGAGGACCTGCTTGCCCTGATGCGTGCCTTCAAGGCAATCGGGGTCGCCGTCAGTCTGCTCCCCCGACCGCTCGACCTGGTCGAGACCCCGGCGGCCACGCCCAGCCGGGTCGGCGGCGTCTCGCTGATCGATGTTGACGCCCTAGCGGCCCACACGACTGTGCCCTACTCCGGCCCGAATCGGCGCCGGGACGACCGCGGGCCCCAGGTGAGCGTGGTCGTGCCGGCGATGAATGAGGAGAGGAACATCGGGCCCGTCCTCCGTCGGCTTCCCGACGACCTGCACGAGGTAATCCTTGTCGACGGCAACTCGGAGGACGAAACGATCGCCGCCGCGCGCCGCGCCTATCCGGGGATCCGAGTCGTGACCCAGAGCGGACGCGGCAAGGGCGACGCGCTGCGTGCCGGCTTTGCCGCCGTGACCGGCAACCTGATCGTCATGCTCGACGCCGACGGCTCCGCCGACCCCGGCGAGATTCCGAGTTTCGTGCGGGCGCTCGAGGAGGGCGCCGACTTCGCCAAGGGCTCCCGCTTCATCGAGGGCGGTGGCAGCACCGACATCACCGCCCTGCGCCGGATCGGCAACTCGTTCCTGAGCCTGACGGTGAACGTGCTTCACCGCACCGCCTTCACCGACCTCTGCTACGGGTACAACGCCTTCTGGACCCGCTGCCTGCCCTACATCTCGCTCGACGTACCGGGCTTCGAGGTGGAGACGCTGATCAACCTGCGGATCGCGGCGGCGGGCATGAAGATCGCCGAGGTTCCCAGCCACGAGTCGGACCGGGTCTACGGCCAGAGCAACCTCAATACCTTCCGCGATGGGTTCCGGGTTCTGCGCACGATCGTCAGCGAGACCCGCCGCCGCCGTTCGATCTCCCGCCACTGGGCCCAGCCCAAGCGGCGCGAGGCGGGCCGAGCGGAAATCGTCCTGCCGTAACAACACGTCAGATTGGACCGTTAGCTCCCTACCGTGCGCATCGCCTTCGTCACCCCTCGCTACCGGCCGTCGATCGGCGGCGTCGAGATACACGTCGAGCGGCTCGCGACCGGGCTGGCGCGAGCCGGGCACGAGGTCGAGGTCCTGACGCAGGCGCCACGGGGGGTCGGTCTCGCCGCGGCGGAGGCCCAGGACGCCATCCTCGTACGCCGCTTCCCGACTCTGCCCGGCAGTGGCAGGAACTTCGCGGTCGCACCTCGCCTGGCCGCCTTCCTACGCGCGTCCTCGCGCAGCTACGACATCGTGCACGCCCATAACTACCACGCCCTACCGGCACTGATGGCAGCGCGGGCAGCACGGCCGCCGCTGGTCCTGACCCCACACTTCCACGGGGTCAGCGAGTCGGCCTTCCGCAACCTCCTCCATCGCCCGTACCGGCTCGCCGGGCGGTACATGATGGACCGCGCGACGCGGGTGATCTCGGTCTCCCGGGCCGAAGCCGGCCTCGTCTCAGACAGCTTCCCGCGGGCGGCGGCGAAGATCGCCGTGGTCCCCAACGGGGTTGACGCCAGGGCGCTCGACGCCGCCGCTCCGTTCCCCCGCGACGGCGGCAAGGTCGTGCTCAGCGCCGGGCGGCTGGAGGGCTACAAGCGGGTCGACCTCGTCATCCGCGCACTCCAGCAGCTCGACGACTCCTTCGCCCTGACGATCGCGGGCGAGGGATCGGCACGAAGGGAGCTGGAAGCACTCGTCGGGACGCTGGGGAGCGGGGACCGTGTCCGCTTCCTCGGCAGGGTTGAGCGCGGCGAGCTCGACCGCTGGTTCCGCAGCGCCGACGTGTTCGTCTCGATGTCGACGATCGAGGCGATGGGGATCGCCTCCGCGGAGGCCCTCCAAGCGGGGGCGCGAGTGGTCGCCAGCGACATCCCCGCCCACCGGGAGACCGCCGAGCTCGGTGGCGAGCGCTTTGCCCTCGTTGCCCGGGACGCGCCGCCGACTGAGCTGGCAGCGGCGATCGAGGCGGCCGCCACGGATACGGAAAAGCCGCTCGCCGGGGCCGTCCCAAGCTGGGACGAGGTCGTCGCCCGGACCGAGGCCCTCTACGAGGAAGCCCTGGTCTGAGCCCGTGCGAGTGCTCCAGGTATGCGACACCTATCCGCCCGAGGGCGGCGGCCTCGGCGCCCATGTCGAACGCGTCGCCCGCCAACTCGATGCCCGCGGGCACGAGGTAATGGTGGTGACGGCGACTCCCGCCGAGGGCGAGCCGGACGGGGACTTCCCCGTCCACCGCCTCGGCGTCTCCCTGGCGCGGATACCGGGCGCCTACGAGCCGACCTCTCCCCCCTTCCATCCCCCCTGGCCGGACCCCGCCTTCCGCCGCGGCCTGCACGATGCGGCGGCGGCCTTTCGGCCGGATGTCGTCCATGCCCATGGCTGGTGCGTGCACTCGACCCTCGGCCGCGGGCCTGAGTGGACGCGGCGGGTGGTGGCAACCCTCCACGACTACAACCTGTCCTGCCCGAAGAAATCCCTGCTGCGCTTCGACCGCGAGTGCGAGACGGGGCGCGGCCCGGCCTGCCTGCGCTGCGACGACCAGACGCTGCCAAAGCGGGTTGGGTTGGCGGCGGCGCTGGCGGCGACGACGCCGGTGCTGAAGCGGCGGATCCGACGTCTGCTCGCGGTCAGCGGCCACGTCGCGCGCCGCGCCGAGGCGGCCGGCATCCGCCCCGGGCTGATCGAGGTCGTGCCGAACTTCGTCGACCTACCCGCCGACGCCGACCGCGGGCGCGGCGACGGCGCGACCCCGCCTCCGTACGTGATGTACGCCGGCCCGGCGGCGCCGCACAAGGGCCGCCAGGTCCTGATCGAAGCCTTCCGCGGACTCGAGCGCGACGTCCTCCTGCGCCTCGTCGGGGGTGACGGCACCGCTTCGGAGCCAGGGATCGAGGATGTCGGCTACAAGTCCGGGACCGAGCTGGCCCGGCTCTACCGGCAAGCTCTCCTGGTCGTCGTTCCATCAATCTGGGCCGACCCCTGCCCGACCGTGGCCCTGGAGGCGATGGCCAATGGCCGGCCGGTGGTCGCCAGCGCCGGCGGCGGCCTGCCGGAAATCGTCGAGGACGGCGTCACCGGCCTGCTGGTGCCGCCCGGGGACCCGGTCGCCCTGCGCACCGCCATCGTCCGCCTGCTCGACGAACCCGCCCGGCGCGAGGAGATGGGCGCCCGCGGCCACGAGCGGGTGACCCGGTTCTCAACCGAGACGGTGCTGCCGAGACTGGAAGCGATCTACGCCGAGGAGGCCGGTCGCTGATGCACCCCGAGGTCGCCTACCGGGTCGATGCTTTCGTCGAGGACCTTCGCGGCAGCCCTGCCGGCGGCGACGTCCTCGGCGTCGTCGTCTCCGGCTCGGCCGCGCGCGAGGAGGAGCGCTGGGTCGACGGTCGGCTCGAGTCCGACATCGACGTGATGGTCGTCTCACGCTCCTCGCCGCTGCGCCTCGATCGCGCCGCCGCCGTACAGAAGGTCTTCGCGGCGCACGCGGACGCCAACGTCGAGGGCGGGCGCGTCCCCGCGGCCACCCTCGATTACGCCACCCTGGCCAATTTCGAGGCGCGCCGGCGTGGCGTCGTCGTCGACGGCGACGCGGCGCTGCTGGACCGGATCCGCCTCGCGGAGCCCGCTGACATTCCCGCCTGGGAGGCGGTGCGGCTGCTCGCCAACCGCCTCTTCGAGCACCTCAAGCACCGCGGGGGGATCGCCAGCGGCCACAGCGCCACGGTGAAGAGCTACGAGGCGATCGGCGAGTCCCAGCTCGTGCTCGAGCGCCGGTACCGGCCGAGCTTCCTGGAGCGGGTCGGGGAGATGCGGCGGCAGCCGCTCGCCTGCCCGGTACCCCGGGCACAGGAGCTCTATATCGCCGCGGTGGAGCAGCGTCAGGGATTGCCCACGCCGGTCGACGCGACGCCGGAGCAGGCCCTCGCAGACCTCAGCCGCCAACTGGGCCATGCGCTGATTCAGCTTGGCCTCGAGGCTGGGACCGTGAACGAGCAGCTCGCAGCTCCTCTCCCGTCGCGAGTTTCACCTCAAACAGCGCGTTTACTGGACTACGAGGGGTGTCGGCCGGCGGGACGGCAGGCACCGACCGACCGTCGATCCGATCCTGCAACTGTGGCGGGCGGCGGTAGCCGCTCTGTCGCGGCAGCAGTCGGCTGACGACTCCCGCACGCTGGTCGAGCTCTGGCAGCAGTGTCCACAGATACTCAGGAAGGGAGTCCGACCATCAAGCTGATCCTCTACTTCGCCGACGGTTTCGCCTGGCAGTACGTGGAGGACCGGCCCTTCATGGAGGACTTCTGGGGCGAGCGGCGGCCCCTGGAAACCCTGCTCGGCTACAGCTCGACGATCATGCCGGCGATCGTCAGCGGTCGCACCCCGCGCGAGACCGGGATCTGGACCGAGTACTTCTTCGAGCCCCAGGATCCCTCGCCGACTCAGCGCCTGTTCTCGCGGCCGCGCTTGGCGCCGCTGCGGCCGTTGGTCGAAATCGCGCGCTTGATCCTCTTCCGCTTCACCCGCCTCTACGGCTACTCCGCCGAGCACCGGCTGCGGCTCCCGCTCAACGTCAGCCACCTCTTCTCCCGGCACCCGATTCGCTACGACGAGTTCCCCCCGACCGAACTGCCGGTACCGACCCTCGCCGACGTCTTCCGCGAGCGCGGCCTGCGCTACGAGTTCCGCTACATGGGGGACGGCCTCGACAGCGGCGCCGAGCTGGAGCGGCTGCGCGAGCGCCTCGACGAGGTCGACGTGCTCTTCTACTACGACCCGACGCTCGACGGCGGCGGTCACAAGGCCGGCGCCTCGGTCGAGGCCCTCGGCGCGCCGATCGCCGCGATCGACGGCTTCCTCCGCGACGCCCATGCGCTGATCTCCGAGCGCGGCGAGGAACCGGAGATGATGCTTTTCTCCGACCACGGGATGACCGACGTGGCGGGGACCTTCGACCTCTTCGCCGAGCTGGCCGAGTTCGAGCTCGGCCGCGACTACGTCGCCTTCGTCGACAGCACCTTCGCCCGCTTCTGGTTCCCCCGCGAGGACTGCCGCGCCGCGGTGCTGTCCGCGCTCGCGAACGCCCCCGGCCACTTCCTCACCGACGCCGACCGGGTCCGCTACGGCGTCGACTTCGAGGACCCCCGCGTCTACGGCGAGGAGGTCCTGGTCGCCGACGAGGGGATGATCTTCCATCCCAGCTATTTCGCCCCGAACCTCCTGGGGCAGCAGGGCTATCCGGACAAGGCGATGCACGGGTACCTGCCCGGCCTGCCGTCGACCGACGGCGTCTTCTTCTACCGCGGCGAGCGCTGGGACGCCGACCCGCCGACGCCCTTCCCGGTGACCAGCATTTTCGACGCGGTCGTGGCGATCCTCGACCGAACAGCGGAGGGAACGGCCACACGGACGCAGGGACGGCCGGCCGCGCCATGACCCACCGCCGCCTCTGTACGAGTCTGCTCGCGGCCAGCTGGGTCGCCGCGCTGATCTGCGCCCTCGGAGTCTGGGCGCCGCTACAGGTGGCCGCCGGCCTGTTGCTGGTGCTCGTGCTCCCGGGGGCATTGGTCTCCTACGCCGCGGTGCCGGCCGACTCCGGGGTCGACTGGCGCCTGCGGGGGATCCTCGCGGTCTCCCTCTCAGCCGTCGCCGCCGTCCTCCTCGGCCTCGTCCTGGCGCTGGCCTTCGACGAGATCTCCCGGGCGGCGGGAGCCCTCGGACTCGCCGCAATCGCCACCGTGGCGGCGCTGATTGCGACCGTGAGGGGGCATGACGAGGACGCGATCGACCTGCCGAGGCTCCCCTCGGTCTCGCCGGCTGTCTGGCTGGTGACCGCGGTACTGGCCGTCGCCTGCGTCGTCGTCGCCATCGCCACTCTCGAGGTCGACGCGCTGCCGGGTGACTACACGGCGCTCTCGCTGACGCGTGACGGCGACCGGGCCCGACTGACGGCGACCAACCGCCAGGGGCAGGCCGAGACCTACCGCTACGCGGTCCGCGCCGACGGCCGCCTGCTGCGCGCAGGGCAGGTTCGCATCGAGGACGGTGAGGCGCGGGTGCTGCTCGTTCCGATCTCCCGCGGCCGCCACCGCCTGGAAGGCTTTCTCTACCTGGACGGCCGCCGCCCCTACCGCTCGGTAAGCCTTCGGCTCGACGCCTCCCGACCCCCCGCACCGTGACCCCGATGCGGCCGGCAGCCAACGGACAGGGAGTCAAGGTCCTGTACATCGTCGGGTTCCCCCGCAGCGGCAGCACCCTGCTGGAGCGGCTCCTCGGCAGCCAGGCGGGCACCTTCTCCGCCGGCGAGCTGCGCCGCATCTGGGAGCGCGGATTCCTCGCCAACGAGCTCTGCAGCTGCGGGGTGCCGTTCCGGTCCTGCCCCTTCTGGACCGAAGTCGTCGAGGAGGCCTTTGGCGGCCTAGCGCAGGTCGATGCCGAGGCCCTTGCCGGGAGCATCGCCGCGCTCGGCGATCGCCGCGTGCGCTGGCCCCAGATCGCACGGCGCCTGCTGCCCTCGACGGGGACCGCGACGAGGTCCCTGGACCGAGTCCTGCTGGCGCTCTACCGGGCGATCGTCGCCGTCTCCGGAGCGCCCGCGCTGGTGGATTCCTCGAAGGACTCGACCTATGCGCTGCTGCTCTCGCGAGTGGCGGGGATCGAGGTGGAGATCATCCATCTGGTGCGGGACAGCCGCGCGGTCGCCTACTCCTGGCAACGGCGACGGCGCCGGCCCGAGGTCATCGAGCGGGACGAGTTCATGCCGCTCGTCCGCCCCAGCGGCACGGCGCTGGGCTGGAGCCAGCGCAACGGCTCGGCCGAGGCGCTGCGCTGGGTCTCAGAGCGGTACGTGAGGCTCCGCTACGAGGATCTCGCCGCCGATCCGCAAGCCGAGCTCGCGCGCCTGCTCGAGTGGACGCGGAAGCCGGGGGACGCCGCCCTCGAGGCCCGATCGGCGCCGGCTTCGTACCACACCGTCTCGGGCAATCCCCTGCGTCTGCGCAAGGCGCCGCTCGAGGTCACTCCGGACGTCGAGTGGATGACCGCGATGGAGGGCCGGGACCGGGCCACCGTCACGGCCCTGACCCTGCCGCTGCTGCTGCGCTACGGCTACGAGCTCGGCCCGGCCCCGTTCCCGGGAGTCGCGACGGCCCGATGAGCGTCTACACCGAAGCGGAGATGAGCCGGCTCGGAGCCATGCGCGGGAAACTGCGCGACCGCCTCGTCCCGGAGGGGGCCGAGCTGCCGGACGCGATCGCGAAGAAGGCGACGCTCGTGCTCGCCGTCGGCATCGCCACCGCGGTGGTCCGCTACCTGATCCAGGTCCTCTTCGCCCGCCAGGGCGGACCGGTCGAGTTCGGCCACTACTCGTTCGCCTTCGGCTGGACCCAGGTCCTGGTCATCCCCGCCACCCTCGGCCTCACGCTCAGCGTCCTGCGCTTCGTCCCCCAATACATGGAGGAAGAGCGATGGGGGCTCCTGCGCGGCTTGATCCGCCGCGGCAGCCAGGTCACCGTGCTCAGCGGAATCCTCTTCTCCGCCGCCGGGGCCGCGATCGTCCTGCTCGTCGCGAACGGCCCCTCGCAGGGCCCGCTGCTCCTTGGGATGGCGCTGATCGCGGTGATCGCGCTGGTCACGGTCCTGCGCGAGACGACCCGTGGGACCCACCGCGTTGTCCTCGCCTACGGCGTCGGCGAACTGCTGCCGATGGGCCTGATCCTGGCGGCAGCAATCGCCCTGCCCCTGGCGGCGGGGCATATCACCGCCGAAGGGATGCTGATCGTCACCGGCGTCGGCTTCGCGCTGGCGCTCGGCGTGCAGTGGGTCGTGCTGCGCCGGGCGGCCCCGCAGGCCTTCGCGCCCTCGGTCAGGCCGGCCTTCGAGATGCGGACCTGGCTGGTGCTCTCGGCGCCGCTCTGGCTGGTCTCCCTCTTCACCCTGCTGATCAACCAGGCCGACCTCCTCGTCCTCGGTGTCGTCAAGTCGGCCGACGAAGTCGGCGTCTACGCCGCCGGCAGCAAAACCGCCTGGCTCGTCTCCTTCGTCCTCACCGCCGTCAGCGCCGTGCTGGCCCCGGTCTTCGTCCGTCACCACACGGCCGGGGACATGATCGCGCTGCGGGCCACCATGCGGTTCGGCACCCGTCTGATCTTCTGGCCCTCCCTCGTCCTCGCCGGCATCCTCTTCGCCTGGCCGGACCTGGTCCTGGCGGCCTTTGGATCGGGGTTCGAGGGAGCGGCCACGATCGTGCGCATCCTGGCGGTCGGGCAGCTCGTCAACGCCCTCACCGGCCCCGCCGGGTACCTGCTGCTGCTGACGGGAGCCCAGCGCACGGTCGCCAGGGTCTACGGCGCCGCGGCCGCGGTTCAGATCCTGCTGCTGCTGGTCGTCGTCCCCCGGTTCGGGACCGATGGTGCCGCCTGCGTGACCGCGGCGACGATCGTCGTCTCCAACAGCCTGCTTTACGTGTTCGCTCGACGGCGACTCGACCGGGACCAAGCGATGGGAGAGAGTGAATGAACGAGGCGAAACTGGCGGTGGCGGCATCCCAGCGGGACTCGGCGCCGACGGAGGAACTGCACGAGGTAGGCCCCTCGAGCTGGAGCCAATGGTGGCCGGCGGGGTTCCTCCTCGCCGGGATCATCTTCGGCCTCACCTACCTGCGGGCGTGGTCGGGTGAGACCGGCGGCGTCCACCTGATGTTCTGGGCGGCGATCGCGACGATGGTCATCGCCACTTTCGGGCCTGATCGCGGCGGGGCCGACGCCGGGCCGCGGGCTTCCTCGCCTCGCTCGCCCTCGGGGGTCTGCTCTATCTCCCGAAGCTCTTCCACAGCCCGGCCTTCTTCAACTACTTCGACGAGCTCTCCCACCTGCGGGCGGTGGAACACCTGAATGCCGGCGATGGCCTGTTCCTCGAGCCAACCCGATCAACAAAGCGGTCGAGTTCTTCCCCGGCCTCGGCGCGGCGACGGGCGCGCTGACCTCGGTCACCGGCCTCTCGACCTTCGTCGCCGGCAATGTTCTCATCGCCGCTGTCCACGCGCTCATCCTCGGTGCCCTCTTCCTGCTCTACGAGCGCATCTCGGACTCGTCTCGGGTCGGGCTGCTCTCGGTCGCCATCTTCGCCGCCAGCCCGGCGTTCATCTTCTTCGACTCCTACTTCGCCTACGAGTCGTTCGCGCTGCCCCTGGCGGCGTCGGCCCTGACCGCCGTCCTGCTCTCCGACGGGACCTCCCGGCGCACCGCTCGCGGCCTGCTCGGCGTCGCCCTCGCCCTCGCCCTGACGGTCGTCGTCACCCACCACATCACTTCCTGGGTCCTGGCGGGGTGCTTCTTCGTCTTCGGCCTGGCCGCGATCTGGGCCCAGGGCTGGGCGGCGTCGATCTCGAGGAGGCTGATCGTCGCGGGCGCGGCGACCGCGATCGCCGTGGGCCTCTGGCTGGTCTTCGTAGCGCCCTACACCGTGGACTACGTCTCCCCCGTCTTCACCGAAAGCGCCGATGCGATCTCGCGCCTGCTCGGCGGCAGCTCCGAGCGCCGGCAGCTCTTCTACCGCTCCACCGCGCCGTTCTACGAGAAATACGGCACCTACCTCGCGGTGGTCGTCCTCGCCGCCGCCTTCGGCCTCGCGATCTGGCGGATCACCGTATGGGGCGAATGGTGGCGCCGTATCTCACCGCCGCGATGGCGGTCATCGGCGCCACCTACTTCCTTTCCCTGCCGGTCTCCCTGCTGATCTCCAACAGCGCCGTCAACCGGGTCTGGGACTACGCCTTCCTCGGCGTGGCCCCGCTCGTGGCTCTCGCCATCGCCCCGCTATTCGCCAAGCGCGAATTCCTCAAGGTGGCGATGGGCGGGGCCCTGGTCTTCGTCATCTTCCTCGGCGGCGTCGTCAGTCGCACCAGCCTCCACCAGGGCCTGCCGGGCGAGTACGAACCGACCGCGGACCCCCGCTCGATGACCGCCGAAGTGTTTGCCGCGTCGGATTGGCTGCGGCAGCGCTACGGCGGCGGCAACGTGGTCACGGGCGACCGCGGCGGCTTCGAGACCTTCGGCTCCTACGGGGACCAGGACGTGATCTCCGGCCAGGGCAACGGCGCGCAGCCGTGGCGGATCTTCTTCCCACGCTCGATCACCCCCCCGGTCCTGGACGAGCTCGATCGCAATCGGGTCCGCTTCCTCGTCGTCGACCGCCGAATCGCCGAATTCACGCCCCGGGTCGGCTGGTACTACAGCCCCAACGAGCCGGGCGCCAGATCGCGATCCATACCGCTTCCGGCCGCGTCGCTGGCCAAGTTCGCGAACAGCCCCTACTTCAGCCGCGTCTACGACAGCGGCAACATCTCCGTCTACCGCTACACGCCCGATCGCGCCTTCGCGGCCGCCCAGTAAGGAGTCGGAACCCGTGCCGTCGGCCGCCGTGGTCATCTGCGCCTACTCGGATCGGCGCTGGGACCTCCTGGTCGCCGGGATCGAAGCGGTGCTGGATCAGACCCTCCCGCCCGAGCGGCTGCTGGTCGTGATCGACCATAACGAGGACCTCCTGGCGCGCGCGCGGCGGCAATTCGGGGACCGGGCCACGGTGCTGCCCAACGCCGAGCGCCAGGGCCTCTCCGGCGCCCGCAACACCGGGGTCGCCGCCGCGGAGGAGGAGATCGTCGCCTTCCTCGACGACGACGCGCTGCCGGAGCCGAGCTGGCTGCAGACGCTCGTCTCGGCCTACGGGGAGGGCGTGCTCGGCGTCGGCGGCTCGATTCACCCCCGCTGGGAGTCCCGGCGCCCAGACTGGTTCCCGGCCGAGTTCGACTGGGTGGTGGGCTGCACCTACCTCGGCATGCCGGAGGCGGCCGGTCCCATTCGGAACATGATCGGCGCCAACATGTCGCTGCGCCGCTCGGTCTTCGAGCGGGTCGGCGGCTTCGCGCACGAGCTCGGCCACAAGGGCGCGGTGCCATTCGGCTGCGAGGAGACCGAGCTCTGCATTCGCGCTCGGCAGGCGATGCCGGAGGGAGCGATCAGATACGAGCCGTCGGCTCGGGTCCACCACTGGGTCGGCGACGAGCGGGCGCGCTTCGCCTACTTCCGCCGGCGCTGCGTCGCCGAGGGCGGCGGCAAGGCGCTGATGACCGGCCTGGTCGGCACCGAGGACGGCCTCTCCTCCGAGCGCGACTACGCGTTCCGGGTCCTGCCCGCCGGGGTCCTGCGGGGAGCCTGGAGCGCGATCCGCGATCGCGACCCGGCGGGCCTGAAGCGAGCGCTGGCGATCCTCGCCGGTCTCGGCGCTTGTCGGCGGCGGCTATCTGCGCGGCATCCTCGCGGCGCGAAGGGGCTGAACCAGGGGCGTCTCAAAGCTCAAGCGGGGCCCGTCCCGGGCCGATGCAGTCGTGCCCCGCCTCAGCGCGGCGACGCCATGGCCGCACGACACCCGAAAAACGCCCTCCGCATCGCCCTTCTCCTGCTCGCGATCCTGTTCGCGAGCCTGGCCGCCGCCGTCTCGATGACCTCGGGGCACGAGGTTCCCCGCAAGGCCCATGGCGATCGCCGGCCCGGTCCCGCGGTGCCGATCGGGATCAAGGCCCGGCTGAGCGCGCGCGACGACGGCGAACTCGCCCAGGTGACGGCGAAACTGCGGGCGACCGGCATCTCGATCGTCAGGGAAGACGTCGCCTGGTCGACGATCGAGCCACGGCCCGGCACCTACTACTGGGACGGCATGGACCGCTGGGTGGCGGCCGCGGCGGCGCAAGGGCTCGAAGTGATGGCGATCCTGGATTCGCCGCCAACCTGGGCGACGCCCAGATGGAACGTGGCGCCGACCGGGGGCGAACCGCTCGCGGCCTTCTCCGCATTCGTGCGCGCGGTTGTCGCACGGTACGGCTCCGACGGAGCCTTCTGGCAGAGCCATCCCGGGCTGCAAGCCATTCCGATCCAGTACTGGGACATCTGGAACGAGCCCTACGCCGCGCGATTCTGGGGCGACGAGTCGCCCGACCCGGCCGCCTATGCGGAGATGTTCAAGGCGGCCGTGGAAGCGGCTCGGCGCGCCGACCCGGCGGCGAGGTTCATGCTCGAGGCGGATACCCGGATCGTCTCCGACGGTTGGCCTTGGAAGCCCTTCCTCGCGGCGATGTTCGACGCGGTGCCGGACCTCGGCAAGTACGCGTACGGGGTCAGCGTGCACCCCTATCAGGGCGACGGGGGCTCGCCGCGCTCCTGCACCCCCGAGGCCCGCTCGCCCGGAAGCCCGAGCCGCTGGCAGGCGACGGCCCTGCAGTTCTGCCGCATCGCCGACATCCATCAGATCCTCGCCGCCCACGGTGCCGGCGATCTGAAGATATGGATCACGGAGATCGGCTGGTCGACGGCGCCCGCGGCCGCAGCGGCGGTCTCCGAAGCGGCCCAGGCCAAATACGTGCGACAGGCATTCGAACTTCTGAGGACGAGGTACCAGGGCCTGGTCTCGGGCCTGGTCTGGTACGAGTACCAGGGACCTGAATCCGACCCCTCCGAGCTCGACGGGTACCTCGGGCTGGTTCGCGCCGACGGCGAGGCCAAGCCGGCCTGGCAGGTCTTCTCCGAAGAGGTGCGCGGGGACCCGGAGCAGCGTCGATCTCGGCTACGGTCCTGAGATCAGTCGCGACGCCGTCGATCCGACCGCCATCTCGGTCCTGGGCTCAGTCGCCTTCGACACCATCGAGACGCCCTGGGACCGGCGAGACCGTCTTTTGGGCGGGTCCGCGACTTACTTTGCCGCCGCCGCCCGCCTCTTCAGCTCGGTGAAGATCGTCAGCGTGGTCGGAGAGGACTTTCGGCCCCGCGACGAAGCCGCGCTCGCCGACCTCGGCATCGACCTCTCCTGACTCGAGCGGCTGCCCGGCAAGACCTACGCCTGGCATGGACGCTATGGGGCCGACTTCGCCGACGCGACCACGGTCGCACGGCAGGTCGGCGTCATCGATGACTACGCGCCGCCCGCGGACCTCGGGGTCGGCGGAGCCGGGCTCTTTCTCGGGGCGACGGATCCGGCGATCCAGCGCCAGGCCCTCGACGCATCGGGCCGAGCCGCGCTCTCCGCCCTCGACTCGCGCGAGGCGTGGATCGAGCAGTCCGGGGCCGAGCTGCTCGCCCTCTGCGACCGCGTCGACTTCGTCTTCCTCAACGTCTTCGAGCTCGCCGCGCTGACCGGGAGACACTCGATCGAGGACGGCGCGGCGACGCTCCTCGCGGCGGGCGCGGACGGGGTGATCGTCAAGCGGGGCGCGGACGGCGCATCCCTCTTCGCCGAGGACCTGACCCTGTCGGTGCCCGCCTACGAGACCGCGGTCGTCGATCCGACCGGTGCCGGAGACGCGTTTGCCGGAGGGTTCATGGGCACACTCGCCGGCGCTCGCGGCCGCGAGGCCGAGGTTCTCCGCAACGCCCTCTGCCACGGGGCCGCGATGGCTTCCTTCGCCCTCGAGCGCTTCGGGATCGAAGCCCTGGCGCGTCTCGATCGCGCCGAGGTCACGCTACGCGCCGGCGCGGTCGAAGAGCGCACGCAGCAGTAGCGACAGGGGCCGGCCGGAGCCGCGAGGCCTGCTCGTGCTCGCGGGCTTGGCAACCCTGAAGCGGCGCAACGCCGGGGTGGGGTCGGGGTTGCCGGCGAGGTCGACCGCGCGAGCGAGGACCCGGTGACGTCCTGGCCTGAGCTTGCGGTAGACGACCGGGCTCGCGCAGCGGGCGAACTGTCCCCCGTCGAGGCTGCATTCGAACCTCAGCGTCGCCTCGCTCGCCGAGATCGCGAAACCCACCTGCGATCGACGCGCCCTACTCGTTCGGCGCTTCTTCGCCGCTCCCACCTGCTTTCTCCGCGCAAGGGGTGTCAACGTCGTCTCGGGAGCGGTCGAATCCTCGGCGTAGGCCCGCGAGTTGGAGCAGGGAGACCCACCGACCGCATTGGTCGCCCTGGCGCTGAAGGTAGTGGTGGCGTTGTTCGCGACCGCGACCGCAATCCCCCCCGCGACAAACTCCTCGCTCGAGCCGATCGCCGCCGGCGCCCCCGCGCAGCTGGGGTTGGTGAAGATCTCCACCTTCGTCGGGTCTCCCCTGCCGAGGGTCCCTTTAACCCTGGGGTCGTCCACGTTGCCCGGTGAGGCGGGACGGGTGGCCGCTATCGCCGGCGCGGCCGGCTCCCTGCCGTAGGTCGCCACCAGCGTCTCGCTCGCATCCGCCTTGACGTCATGTGCGGCGGCACCGCCGTCCGACCAGGACCGGAACGAGTATTGAATTCCATTCATCGCCTGCGTGGCGGGAGCGATCACGGTGTTGGTGGAACCGGCGATCACGGTCAGCCTCTCGTTGCCCGCCCCCAGCGCGCTGCCGTTTGCCTGCAGCGCCAGGCCGGCCGGGGACGATTCCAACCCCAGCGCCACCGTCCGCGGATGGACCTCGACCGACTCGGTGTCGCTGAGCCCGCCGGAGTCGGTAACGGTCAGCTCGAACTCCAGCCACGACGGGTACTCGTGGTCGGGGGCGGCCATCGCCCCTTCCCTCTGCCCTTCCAGCGTCTCGATCGTGTGCTCGTGGCAGTTGCTGGGGCAGTGGTGGACGATCACGTTCCAGCTGTACGCGCCGGCCGGCGGGGGGCCGTCCTGGGCGTCGACGGCGCTGCCGGCGAAGAGGATCTGGTCGCCGACCGCCCAGCTGAGGCCGGGATCCGGCTTGGCGATCGTCACCACGGGCGGCGTGTTGCCCGGCTGGATCGAAACCGAGGCGATATCGCTGGCGCCCTGCGGATCGGTGACCCGCAACCGCACCACCCGCACGCCCGGATCCGCGTAGGTGAATTTCGGCGCCACCGCCGTCGAGTCGTCGAACTGGCCGTCCCCGTCGAGATCCCAGGCATAGGCGAGGATGCCGCCGGCGTCCGGATCGCTCGATTCGGCGCCGCTGAACTGCACCTGAAGCGGCGTCAGGCCGTAGCGCGGCGTCGCCGTCGCGACCGCGAGCGGTGGCACGTTGCCGGCGGAGTAGCCGATCCGCCAGACCCGGCCGCCGCTGAAGTCGGGGTAATAAAGGGCTCCGTCAGGCCCTTCGGTCAGGTTGACCGGCGCCGCCGCCCCTTCGTCGAAGGCCTCGACCTTGGCCGGGCTCGGCGTCCCGTTTGGCCCCGGCAGCATCGCCCAGATGCAATCGCGCGAGTAGTCGGCGAAGAAGAGGGCGCCGTGGTACTTCGCCGGGTAGCCGCTGCCCGCATAGAAAGCGAGGCCGGAGATGGAGGAGCTGCCCGTCCCGCAGCTCTCCCCCGCCAGGATCGGCGCCGCGTGGCTGTAGGAGAAGTAAGGCGCGACCACCGCGCCGGGGCCTTGGGCGTAAAGCGATTTGCAGAGGTCGAGTCCGGCTCCGTCGTAGGCGCCGGCCCGGGCGTTGATACCGCTTTCGCCGCCCTCGTAACAGGGCCAGCCGAAGTTGTCGGCGACGGCGTCACCGGGGTCGAGGATGCGGTCGATCTCCTCCCAGCTTCCCCAACCGACCTCGCCGACCCAGACCTGGTCGGTCCCCGGCCGCACCGCGAGTCGGAAGGGATTGCGCAGCCCGAAGCCGACGATGCGGCGGGCGTTGGCGTCGGCGCTGGCGGCCAGCGGGTTGTCGGGAAGGCCCTGGCCGGTATCCGGATCGATCCGCACGACCGCGCCGCCGAGCCCGGTCGGATCCGCTTCGGTGCGGACGTCCTGGGCGCGCAGGGCACCGCCTTCGGCAGTTGGAGGCGAAAGCGCCGCCCCAACTCCGCCAGGCGGGTCCCCACAGGGATTGAGCGGGTTGCCGCTCTGGCCCCAGTCGGCGGTGTTGAAGTTGGCGCCCTCGCCCGCGGACGCGTAGAGGGCCCCGTCGGAGCCGAAGGCGACGTCGTCGAGCGAGTGGCTCGGAAACTGCTGGCACCAGTCGGTGACAAGCGGGGTCTCGGCGGTCATCGAGTTGCCGCTGACGGTCAGCCTCGAGACCCGGCCGGTGACCACGCAACCGTTGGTGGTCGGGCCGGGCGGCGTCGGGCAGGGGTCGCTGAGCGTGGTGCCGCCCCAGGCGGGGACCGAGCCCCCCGGCAACTCGTCGAGCGTGTAGGCGACGTAGACATAGGGGCGGGTGGGGAACTGCGGATCCAGGGTCAGGCCGAGCAGGCCGCGATCCCAGAAGTTGTAGACCTCGGTCGAGAGATCGGCAAATACGCTCGGCAGTGGATCTTCGAGGTCGTCGAAGATCTTGATCACGCCGCTCTTTTCCGCCACGAAGACGCGACCGTCGGGAGCGAAGGCGACCGCGGTCGGCTGGGTCAGGTCGGAGAAGGCGACCTTCTCCTGGAAGCCGGCGGGCAGGGTGCCCGCTTCCGCGCTCGCGAGCGGGCAGGCGAGAACCGCGCCCACGGCAAGCGCCGCGAGGGCCGCCGCGCGCGCCGTACTGCCGACTCTGGCCAAGACCCCCATCCACAGGTACAACGTTCGTCCGTATTTGGACCTTCCGCGGGTCCGGAGGATTCAGCGGCCGCCGAGGACGCGCCAGCGGAAGGTCGCCGGCGGCGAGGCGATGCTGCCGCCGGCGGCTTCGACGGCGACGCGGAAGATGTGCCGCCCCGGGCGCAGGCGCCGGTAGACGCGCGGCGAGGAACAGGTCGCGTAGGGCTTGCCGTCGAGCTTGCAGCGGTAGCGAAGACCGGGCTCCGGACCGCCAAAGGCGAAGCGGGCGGCGGTGCGCGCGGTGCGCTTCGGCGGGACCACAGCAAGGGTCGGGCGCTCCTTGAGATCGGGCGGCCGGTTGCCGGTGCCCCCCGCGGGCGGATCCCCGGCGGGGGGAGACCCGCCCGGCGCGCCGGGCAAGACCGGCACCCTGGCATAGACGGCCTCGAAGCTGCCCGAGACGTCGGCGGCGAGGGAGTGCACGCGGGCGCCGCCGTCCGACCATTCCCGGAAGTCGTAGGTCTCGCCGCCGAGCTGCGCCTGCTGCGGGGCCACCAGGGTCAGCGCCGAGCCCTCGATCGCGGTCAGCGAGAAGGGCGCCGGGCCGCTGAGGGTGCCGGCGGTGAGGGGGATCCCCGGCGGGTCGGAGGCGATCGCGAGGACGACCGTGCGGGGGAAGACCTCCACCGTCCGCGTCGCCGAGAGCCCGCGCGAATCGGTGGCCGTCAACGAGAGCCGGATCCGCGACGGGTAGTCGTGGTCGGGAGCGCTGAACTTGCCCGAGTCGATGCCCGGGAATACCGAGAGCGGGTGGGCGTGGCAGGCTTCGGCGCCGTTGCGGCAATGGAAGATGCTCGAGCGCCAGTAGAGGCTCGTCGCCGGCAACTGGGCGCCGGTTCCCTGTTTCGCCCGGGCCGAGCCGGAGAACTCGATCGGGTCCCCGACCGCCCAGGTGAGGGTCTCGGCGGGCTCGTCGATCACCGGCAGCGGTGGCGTGTCGCCGGGGTAGATCCGCACCTGGGCCGTGCTCGTCTTCCCGCTCTCGTCTTCAACCCGGACCGCGACCGTGCGGTTGACGGGGGTGTTGTAGGTCGCCGAGCGGGTTTCGCCCCCGGCTTTCTCGAAGACGCCGTCGCCGTCGAGGTCCCAGGCGAAGTCGAGATCTTCGCCCTCGGGATCGTGCGAGCCACTGGCGTCGAAGTTGACGGTGAGGTTCAGCGGGCCCCATTCCCTGTCGGCGACGAGGTCGGCGATCGGCGCCCCGGGGTCGTAGGAGATCCGGTGCAGCGCTTCATCGCCGTAGAGGCTGAGGTAGTAGAGATCGCCCTCGGCGCCGACCTGCAGGTCGGCGCCGGTGTAGGGGCCGCCTTCGCCGAGGAAGGGGCGGATCGCCGAGGGGTCGGGGCCGTCGTCGCCGTCGGCGAGCATCGCGTAGATGCAGCCGCGGACCGAGTCGGCGAAGAAGAGGGCGCCGTCGTACTCGTCCGGGAAGGAGTCGCCGTCGTAGACGGCCGAACCGGTTATGGCGGAGCCGTTTTCGCTGCTGCAGGGATCGTCCGGGGTCACCCCGGCGGCGTGCGCGTAATAGAAGAACGGCTGCTCCGTCGAGCCGGGTTCGGTCTCATACAGGCCGTCGCAGAGTTTCAGCCCGAGGCCCTGGAAGTTGGGGTTGCGGAGCGGGCCTTCGAAGCAGGGCCAGCCGGAGTCGTAGGCCTCGGTCGGGACGGCCGGGAAACGATCGATCTCGTCGAAGCTGCTGTTGCCCACGTTGTTGACGTAAACCTCGCCGCTGCCCGGGTCGATCGTGAAGCGGAACGGGTTGCGGAAGCCGAAGGCGACGATGCGGCGGGCGTTGGCGTCGAGGCTGGAGGAGAACGGGTTGCCGGGCAGGCCGGCGCCGCTGTCGGGATCGATGCGGATGACGCTGCCGCTGAGGCCGGTCGGGTCCGCCGGGGTCAACACGTCGAGCGCGCGCAGCGAGCCGCCTTCGGCGTCGGGCGGCTCCAGGCCCGCGCCTCCGGGCGGGTCCCCGCATTGGTTCTCGTGCGGCCAGCCGAACTGGCCGTAGTCGGAGACCGTGAAGCTGGCGCCCTCGCCGCCGCTGGCATACAACGCTCCCCCGGGACCGAACTCGAGGTCCCCGACCGAGTGCGAGGAGAACTGCTGGCACCAGTCTTCGATCAGCGGTTTTTCGGCGACCGCGACGTCGCCGGCGGCGGTGAGCCGCACCAGGCGACCGCTGACCGGGCAGGCGTCGACTTCGGCCTCGGGCGGTTTCGGGCAGGGGTCGCCCTCGAAATCGGGTCCCTGGCCCCAATGGGGGAAGTCGCCGGGCGAGTCTTCGCCGAGCACGTGGTCGAAGGTGTAGAGCGCGTAGACGTAGGGGCTGGTGGGAAAGGAGGGGTCGAGCGCCAGGCCCAGCAGCCCGCGGTCGCCGTTGTCGTAAACCTGCTCGCGCAGGTCGGCGAAAACCGTTGGCGTGGCGTCCCCGAAACCGTCGAAGACGAGGATCTCGCCGCTCTTCTCGGCGACGAAGACGCGGCCGTCGGCGGCGAGCCGGAAGGCGGTCGGCTGGCTCAGGCCTTCGAGCGCGATCGTGTCGCGGAAGCCGCTCGGCAGGGTCGCGGCGCCGGCGCTGTCCGCGCTCAGCGCGGACAGCGACAGGGCGGCCGCCAGGGAAGCGAGCAGGACGGCCGCGCGCGGCACCCTCAGGCGCGCTCGAGCGGGGCCATGGTCAGGCCGGCGCCGTCGAGCTCCGCCCAGTAGTGCTCGGCCGGCTCGCGGTGCCCGCTCCAGACGATCGCCTGGCCGCTGTTGTGGATCTGGTCGGCGATGCGGTGCCCCTGGTCGAGGCTGACGCCGGGCAGCACCCGCGCCAGCGTCGCGGCGACGTGCTCGAAGGTGTTGTGGCTGTCGTTGCAGACGATCACTCTCCACTCGCCCCCGAAATCGGAGCCGGGGCCGGCGCTGCGCGGTCGCTCGATCGTGCTGGTCGACATCGCCGCGGATTATGCAGACCGTTCCAAAGAGAGCGGACTTAGATGCTCAAGGAAGCAACGCGGTCAGGGTCGGGAAACTCCCGACGCGGATCGTCGCGAGCGCCGCTTAGAACGGGCTGGGGACGCGAATGACGACGTCGTCGACGCTGCCGATCACGCCGTTGGCGTTCTTGGTCGCGCCGATCGCCACCGCGGAGGCGCCGCCGGTGAGTTCGCCGGCCGCCGCGTCGGTCGCTTCCGCGATCAGTTCGCCGCCGAGGTAGGCGAAGAGTTTCGCCTGACCGCGTTCGGGGCCGCTGCGGGCGTTGATCGCCCGCAGGCGCAGAGCGTTGGCTTTGTTCACATCCATCACGTTTTTCAGGTCCTTCTCGATCGCCAGGTATTCGCTGCCGGCTTCGGTCACCTTGACCAGCTGCGCCTTGCGCTGCAGCGGGAAGACCAGCAGCTGGTACTTGGCGCCGGCGCCGGCCCGCAGCTCCAGCGCTAGGTAGGCCTTCTGCAGCGCCGCCTTCGGCGTGCCGCTGAGCAAGCGCTCGGTGGCCGAGATCTCGAGATCCCGCCCCAGCACGGGAGTGCGGAACGAGCAGGCGTCCGTCTTCTCGCCGAGCGCCACCCGCAGCGCCCCGTCGGAACCCCCCCGGGTGCAGCTCGCCCCCGCCAGCTTGATCAGCTGCGAGCGCTGCGCCGTCGTTTCCATCCCATTCCGATAGATCCCAATCATCGCCGCTCCGACCGAGGCGGCGGCCACGGCAGAAACGGCGATAAGGGCAACAAAAGTCGCTGCAAATCGAATTCGCATCGGTCGCAACCTAAACACAGGTCGGGGAGAAAGATGCGGGGGGCTTGGGGCTGGGCGGCGGATTTCGGGGCGCTTGGGAAGGACCCCGAACCTCGGCAGCTTTCGAAGTCCAGGGCCGTCGCGCTCTCGCTGGCGCTCCGTCCTGGGGCTGGGCTTGCAGGGACCTCGAATCTCGAAGGAGGGATGGGGTGTCCCTCGCGCGCGCGGCGTCCTGTTTTTCGCCCCTCGGTGCTCCGGGCGTCAGCTGCCGGAGGCTGGCGGCGAAAAACCCAGCAAGCGCGAGGGGCACCCCATCCCTCCCCCGCGCTCGTGTTCAACGGTCAAATACCATGTGCGACATGACCAATCACAGACTCCCCGAGCGCGACCGCCCCTGGGTGATGCGCACCTACGCAGGCCACTCCGACGCGAAAAGGTCGAACGAGCTGTATCGAGGCAACCTGGCCAAGGGCCAGACCGGCCTCTCGATCGCCTTCGACCTGCCGACCCAGACCGGTTACGACCCCGACCACGTCCTCGCCCGCGGCGAGGTCGGCAAGGTGGGCGTCTCGATTGCCAATAAGGGCGACATGCACCAGCTGCTCGACCAGATCCCCCTCGACAACATGAACACGTCGATGACGATCAACGCCACCGCCGCCTGGCTGCTCGGCCTCTACGTCACCGTCGCCGAGGAGAACGGGGTCGACCGCTCCCAGCTCCAGGGCACGACCCAGAACGACATCATCAAGGAGTACCTCTCGCGCGGCACCTACGCCTTCCCGCCGGAGCCCTCGATGCGGCTGATCGCCGACATGGTCGCCTTCAGCGTCAACGAGGTGCCGAAGTGGAACCCGACCAACATCTGCAGCTACCACCTGCAGGAGGCCGGGGCGACGCCGGTGCAGGAGATCGCCTACGCGCTCTCGACCGGGATCGCCGTGCTGGACGAGGTCAAAGCCCGCGGCCAGGTCGCCGAGGCGGACTTCCCCAAGGTCTTCGGCCGCATCTCCTTCTTCGTCAACGCCGGCATCCGCCTGGTCGAGGAGATCGCGAAGCTGCGGACGATGGGCGCGCTCTGGAACGAGATCGGGCGTGAGCGCTACGGCGTCAGCGACGAGAAGATGCTGCGCTTCCGCTACGGCGTCCAGGTCAACAGCCTCGGGCTGACCGAGGCGCAGCCGGAGAACAACATCCAGCGGATCGTGCTGGAGGCGCTGGCCGTGACCCTCAGCCGCGACGCCCGCGCCCGCGCCCTGCAGCTGCCCGCCTGGAACGAGGCGATGGGCCTGCCCCGCCCCTGGGACCAGCAGTGGAGCCTGCGGATCCAGCAGGTGCTGGCGAACGAGACCGACCTGCTCGAGTACCCCGACATCTTCGAGGGCTCGGTTGTGATGGACGGCCTGGTCGCGGAGCTGACCGAGGGCGCCCGGGCCGAGATGGCGGTGGTCGAGGAGCACGGCGGCGCCGTCAACGCCGTCCCCTATATGAAGGCGCGCCTGGTCGAGTCCCACCGCGAGCGCGTCGCCCGGATCGAGAGCGGCGAGCAGAAGGTGATCGGCCAGAACAGCTTCACCGAGACCGAGCACTCCCCGCTCACCGAAGGCGCCGACGGCGGCATCCTCACCCCCGATCCGGAGGTCGAGCGCGAACGGGTCGAGGCGCTGGAGCAATGGAAGGCCGAGCGCGACGAGAGCGCCGTCAGCGCCGCGCTCGAGGAGCTGGCGAGGGTCGCCGGCGACGACGGCCAGAACATCATGCCGGCGACGATCGCCGCCGCCAAGGCGGGCGCGACCACCGGCGAGTGGTCGGCGACGATGCGCGAGGTCTTCGGCGCCTACCGGGGCCCGACCGGCGTCAGCGGCGCCGCGCCGGCCACCGATCGCGAGCAGCTGGAGGCGATCCGCGCCAAGGTCGACGAGGTCTCCGAGCGGATCGGCCACCGGATCAAGATCCTGGTCGGCAAGCCCGGCCTCGACGGTCACTCCAACGGCTCCGAGCAGATCGCGTTGCGCGCCCGCGACGCCGGCATGGAGGTGATCTACCAGGGCATCCGCCTGACCCCGGCCGAGATCGCCGAGTCCGCTTTGCAGGAGGACGTCGACGTGGTCGGCCTCTCGATCCTCTCCGGCTCCCACCTGGAGCTGATCCCCGAGGTCGTGCGGCTGCTGCGGGACGAGGACGTCGAGGTCCCGGTCGTGGTCGGCGGCATCATCCCCGTGGCCGACGCCGAGCGCCTGCGCGCGGCCGGAGTCGACGGCGTCTACACCCCCAAGGACTTCGACATCAACAAGATCATGGGCGAGATCGTCGAACTGGTCGCCCAGCGCAGCAGCGCCGCCACCGCGGCCTGATTCTCTGAGCACTTACTGGTCCCATAGCAACAGTAAGCGCTCAACTTTGCCGGTCGCGCGACGGCGAGAGCGTCCGCGGAGCGAGACCGCCACAATGAGGGCATGAGCGAGCTGAACGGGGATCGGCCGGCCTGGCTGCGCTGCTACCGCTGCTGGTCGGAGAGCCTCGAGATCCAGATCCACTACGACGCGATCCGCCGCGTCGACCCCGAGAGCGGTGCCCTCGCCGAAGGGGTCGACGAGGTGCAGGAATCGGTCGTGCAGTGCCTCGACTGCATGCACGACCAGCCGCACCTGACCTTCCAGGACGACCGCGTGGTGCCGATCGAGGACCGCTGGGAGCGGATGGTCGCCGGCACGCCCTGGGTCGCCTCCTGCACGGTCACGGTCGACCAGGACCGGGTCGAGACCTGCTCCGGCCCGGAGGCAATCGAGTTCCTCACCTACGGCGCCTTCGGCGACGCCGGGGTGCGCGAGTTCTTCACCCACGTCCGCTTCCACAAGCACGACGACGAACAGATCGTCGTCCACCTGCTGGTCGAGCTCTACGCGCGCTCGGCCCAGGAGGCGACGGAGGTGCTCGAGGAGGCCGCCCACGGCCAGCTCGAGATCACCTCGCTGGCGGAGGAGTCGCGGCCCCCCGCGCACGCCTCCGACGAGGCTCACTGAGCCTCCCCCCAGGCTTAACTGGGGGCGAACGTACGTGCGATAGCCTGCGCCACGCACACCGCGCGCCCGCAAGGTCCATTGCCGGACTCGTCGGAAAATCTTTTCCGTCGATATCCGGATTGCCTATGGAGATTTGGGGACAACCGGACTATTTTCTGAGGAGCGCACACAGCGATCACCCGTGTGCGCGAAGAGCTAAAGGTTCGTGCCAACGGCACGATAAGGGACATAGCCCGGAATGCGCGAGTGCAAGATGCGCCCAGATTTTGAGCCCATGGCGAACGCCAGAGCCCAGCTAGCCGAGCAACCCTGATTAAAAACGAGAACTTAAGTGGATAACCCGACCGCAACCGAATCCCAGCAGAACCCCGCCCTGCCGCTGGAGCAAGATCGTTCCGAGGGCCGGGGCGAGCCCGTCAGCCGCGCCCGCCGCCGCGGCGCCGTGCTGACCCGGATGCTCTACTCGGGCGACGCACTCGCCGCCTTCTTCGCCGCCGCGGTGGCGGTCGCGATCCTCGGCGAGTTCTCCCGCGAGGGGCTCGCCTTCATCCTCTGCGCCGGCCTGCTCTGGCCCTTCGCCGCCTTCAGCATCGGCATGTACCGCAGTGACCAGCTCTCGACCTGGGCCTCGGCCGTCTCCGACGTGCCGCGCGGCTTCGTCGCCATGCTGCTGATCACCTGGCCCCTGTTCGGCATCGCCTCGGTGCTGGGGCTCGATCAGACGATCACCCTCACCTTCTTCACCGTCGCCGCCACCGCGACCTTCGCCGCCACCGCCCGCGCCCTTGTCCGCGCCAGCCTGCACCGCGCCCCCGACCTGCGCCAGCGGACGCTGATCGTCGGCTCCGGCGTGGTCGCCGGGCAGGTCGTGAAAAAGCTTCAGAACAACGACCAGTTCGGGCTGATCCCGGTCGGGATCGTCGACGACGAGGTCCACGACATCGGCACCCCGGACCTGCCCTGGCTGGGGCGCATCTCCGACCTCGACAAGATCATCAAGGCGCAGGGCATCGACCGCGTCATCATCACCTTCACCCGCGCCAGCCACGAGGAGCTGCTGGAGGCGATTCGCGCCTGCCGCGACGCCAGCGTCGCCGTCGACGTGGTCCCGCGCCTCTTCGAGTTCCTCGACGGTGTCCGCGCCCTCGACCAAATCGGTGGCCTGCCGCTGCTCTCGATCGGCGTGCCGGTGCTGGCCTCGACCTCGATGGCGGCGAAGCGGGTGCTCGACATCGTCGGCTCGGCGGCGCTGATCGCGATCTTCTCGCCGGTGATGATCGGTGCCGCGATCGCGATCAAGCTCGAGTCGCGCGGCCCCGTCTTCTTCCGCCAGCTGCGCGCCGGCCGTCGCAACAAGAGCTTCAAGCTGATCAAGTTCCGCTCGATGTACACCGACGCCGAGGAGCGCAAGCGCGAGCTCGACGAGATGAACGAGGCCGGCGACGGGGTCATGTTCAAGATCAAGGAGGACCCGCGGGTGACCCGGGTCGGCCGCGTCATCCGCCGCTTCTCGATCGACGAGCTGCCGCAGCTGTTCAACGTCTTCCGCGGCGAGATGAGCCTGGTCGGGCCGCGACCGCTGATCTTCCCCGAGACCGCCGCGCTGGAAGAGCACTGGCACCTGCGCCGGCTCGAGCTGCGCCCCGGGATCACCGGCCCCTGGCAGGTCTACGGCCGCTCCCAGAGCCCCTTCCAGGAGATGGTGCGCTTCGACTACCAATACGTAGCGGGGTGGTCGTTGGCGCGGGACATCGAGATTTTGCTTGCGACGCTGCCCGCAGTTATGTCGGGCCGCGGGGCTTACTAACTTCGCGACGGTTGCCGCGGAGGCGATGGGAGGGCGAGGCGGCACGCGCTTCCGGAGCCCAACCTGAGGCGCTTCTCAGCTCATAACCCGGAGGTCGCAGGTTCGGTCATAGCCGCGACCATCATCTGCACCCAGGTATCGACCAGCGCCTTGTCATCGACCAGAGCTGGGATATCGAGGACGTCGCGCAGCAGGCGAGAAGAGAGGAGCGACCCGAGGCCGAAGACGGCCATCGCCCTGGCCTCCTCGGCGGGCACGGCGCGCTCGGCGTGCTCTTCGATCCAAATCGCGAAACCCGTAAACGTGGAGCTGACAAGCTCGTCGGCGGCAGCAGTCAAAACCTGCGGTCGGTTGCGGACGTCGGAGGCGAGGATGCGCAGTAACTCGGACTCGTTGTCGAGCTCGGCAAGGACATAGCGAGCGGTCACCGTGAGTTCGGAACGCAGGTCCCCCAGCGACCCGAGCACGTTGCGGATCTCGCGGAGTGCGCCGAGCCGCTCCAGCTGGCGCTCGATGCCGGCGGCGAGCACCTCTTCCTTGCTCTTGAAGTGGTGATAGAGGCCGCCCGCCCCTGGGGTGAGCCCTGCCGCTGCCTCGATCTTGGCGATGCTGGTGGCGCTATAGCCGTGCTGGCTGAATAGGCGCATCCCCTCGTCGACGATGCGCTCGCGGGTGGGGGGCGTTTTTGACGTTTGCATCGTCCTCAGTATACACTTAGCTGGAATCAGTGACTAGTGAAATTGAGCCAGTAGAACTAGAAGGAGAGCATATGTCCGGTACCGGCCTTCCCCCAGACCCAGGCAAAGCACCAAAGGGCGACGGCATCGGCCGAGGGCGTTTGAGGCGCACCGTCCCCTTGGCTGCCCTGAGCGCCCGCACCGCGGGCGAGGCGGTCGTGGTGGGGTTGCGAAAGAAGCTGACGGGGGCGGACAGCACCGAGTTCCACGTCCGCACCGCGGAGCGCTACGCCGAGCTGCTCGGCTCCTCCAAAGGCGCCCTGATGAAGGCCGGGCAGATGCTCTCGTTCATGTCGCTCGGGCCCGCGGTGGGCGGTGACTTCCAGGCGACCTACCAGACGGCGCTGACCAGGCTCCGCAACGACGCGCCGCCGATGGCGCCGGAGCTGGCCCGTGAGGTGCTTGAGCACGAGCTCGAACAGCCAGCCGAGAGCGCGTTCGCCGAGTTCGACTGGGAGCCGCTCGCCGCCGCTTCGATCGGCCAGGTGCACGCGGCCCGGCTGCACGACGGCCGCAACGTCGCCGTAAAGATCCAGTATCCGGGAGTCGGCGCCGCGATTCGGGCCGATCTGAAGAACACGGAGTTGCTGGCGACGTTCCTGGGTCTGATCAGCGGTCTATCCCCGAGGAAGCTCGGCTTCGACCTCCAAGGCGCGGCAGAGGAGATCGGCGACCGCATCAAAGAGGAGCTCGACTACCGGACGGAGGCCGCCAACCAGACGGAGTTCGCTGAGATGTATTCCGGCCACCCATTCATCCACGTCCCAGAGGTGATCGGCGAGTTCTCCACCGCTCGGGTGCTGACCCAGGACTTCGTGCGCGGCAGGTCCTGGAGCGAAGCACTCACGGCCGACCAGGACCTGCGCAATAGCTGGGCGGAGGCGATCCATCGCTTCCTCTATGGCTCCTATCTCTACTCCAATGTCATCAATGCCGATCCGCACCCCGGCAACCTCCTGTTCCACGATGACGGGAGCGTGACCTTCCTCGATTTCGGTTGCGTCAAAAGGTTCGACCAGGACGAGATCAAAGCATTGGACCTCGTCATGCGCGAATGCCTGCGGGGCGACGTGGATGAGACGTGGCGACGGAGTGTCGAAGGCGGATTCTTCCAGCCGTCGGGTTCCCTCACCCCCCAGGAAGTCTTCACGTACTGGCGTGAACCGTTCGAGATGTATTGGGGTGAGCAGCCGTTCACGATCACCCCCGAGTACGTCGCCAACCTGATCGAGTCCCGCTACTCGCCGACGGGTCCATCGGCGAACGCGTTCAGCCACATGGTGGTTCCACCCACCTACGCGATCATGATTCGAATCGATATCGGCGTGATGTCGCTGATCTCCGAGTTACGGGCGACGATCCCCTGGGCGGCGATGGGCGGCGAGTACTTCGAGGGCGCTGACCCAGTCACGCCCATGGGCAAGGCGGCAAAGGCGCACCGCGAAGCGCGCGGGGAGGCGATCAATCATGTCTGACGCTCCGCTCTGGCCGTTTGCGGTCGAGGACCCCTATCCCGACTACCGTGCCGAACGAGAGAGGGCATCGGTGCAGTGGAACGAGCGGCTTGGCGCTTTTTTGATCCTCTCGCAGGCGCACGCCGCCGCCGCTTTGCGTGGTCGGGACTGGAGCTCTGACCCGAGCAACAACCCTGAGTTCCTCGCCTTCCTGGAAGAGTCAGGGCCGGTCTCGGAGGTGTTCGGAAAGTCGATGCTGACGAGCGATCCACCGGACCACACGCGGCTGAGGAGCGCGGTGAACCGTTTCTTCACCCCCCGCGCTGTTCGCGGCATCCAAGGCCGCGTCGCCGCGATCGTGGACAGCGCGCTCGCTCCGCTCCTCGAGGGGGCACCGATCGAGCTGATGACCGAGCTCGCTTACCCGATACCGCTGGCGGTGATCGCGGAGCTGTTCGACGTTGGCCTTGAGGGCGCGGAACTTCTCAGCGCCGAGACGCCGATGCTCGCTCGTGGCCTCGAGCTTGAACCCACGCCGGCGGAACGCGAGGCGATCGCCGCGGCGGCGATGACGATAATGCTGTTCCTGGTTCCGATCGTGGCGCAGCGAAAGCTAGACCCCGGCGAGGACCTGCTGAGCGCGATGATCCATCCTCCCGACGGCGGCACCGCGCTGGAGACCGACGAGATCATCACGATGTGCCTGCTGCTGCTCGCCGCGGGCCATGAGACGACGGCTAACCTGATCGGCAACGGCGCTCTGGCGCTGTTCGAACGTCCTGACCAGCTCGACTGGCTTTCCCGGAATCCCGAGCATTCGCTACAGGCGGTCGACGAGCTTCTGCGCTACGACAGCCCAGTTCAGGTCGCCTCACGCGTTGCTCGAAACGATCTCGATTTGGGTGGCGTCGAGATCCATAAGGGGCAGCGGGCAATCGTCGTGCTCGGCGCGGCGAATCGCGACCCGGCGCATTATCCCGATCCAGATCGACTCGACCTCGCACGCAGTGGAGCGTCCCACCTCGCGTTTGGAATCGGCCCTCACTTCTGCGTGGGTGCCGGACTCGCCCGGCTCGAGGCCCAAGAGACCTTCGTGCGCTTGGCGCAATCCGGGCTGAGACCGAAGCCGGGCAGCTGGTCGCACCGCAGAGACCACTCCTACACTTTCCGGCGTCTACAGGCCCTTCACCTCGAGGGGCAGCCGATCACGAGTACCGCGGACCAGCCGACCCACGCTCCGCGCTGAGCACTCCCACTCCGGCAGCCCGCGTCGTCCCTAAGAGCCTTCAGGGTCCGGCGCCGGCTCCGCCGCGGCATCGTCGTCAGCCGGCTCGGCTTTCGGCTCCAAGACTTCGGCCTTGGGCGCGGACGCCGGGTCAGCCTTGGGGGCTGGGGCCGGCGGTTTCGCCGGCACTTTCATCAGGGACGCCTCGGGGGGGCGGCCGTAGCCGTAGCCCTCGTAGGAGCGGCCGGTGTTGGTGGCGAAGTTGGCGACGAGGCCGAGCGTTGCCGCTTCCATCCGCTCCAGCTGCTCGGCCAGGTCGGTGGCCGAGGTGCGGGTGCTGACGCCGAGGCCGCTGACGGCGAGGACGCCGCTGACGGCGGAGACGAGCGGGATCGCGTCGGCGACGACGAGGATCGGCGGCGTGTCGACGACGACGAAGTCGTAGGTGCTTTCGGCCTCGGCGAGGAGGTCGCGCATGCGCTGCGAGTCGACCAGCTCAGTCGGGTTCGGCGGGATGCCACCGGCCGGGAGGAAGTCCAGATTCGCCTCGCCGGCGGTCTCGGCGATGCTCTTGGCCGGGATCGTGACGACGGCGTCGGCGAGCTTGGCGTTGGGGTCCGAGAGCGCCCAGCTGAGGCCGTGGCCGGCACCGACCCTGAGCTTGGAGCCGAGCGAGGGGTCGCGCATGTCGGCCTCGATCAGCAGCACCTTCTCGCCGCTCATCGCCGCTCCCAGAGCCAGGCCAAGCGAGATCAGGCTCTTCCCCTCCCCCGGCTGGGCCGAGGTGACGAGGACCGAGCGGATGTCTTTGCGGACGTTGAAATAGCGCAGGTTGGCCCGCAGCATCAGGAAGATCTCCGCCTCGGCCGGCGAGACCGAGCCGTCGCCGAGGTGCTCGCCGTCGAAGGCCTTGCGCTTCGGCACGGTCGTGATCAACGGCAGGCCGGTCACTTCGGGCAGGTCGTCCTGGCGCTTGACGCGGCGATCGAGCTGCTCCAGGAGCAGGGCCAGGCCAATCCCCAATACAAGCCCGATCAGGGCCCCGAAGATGACGTTGCGAACCGGATTGGGCGAGACCGGCGTGTCTTCCGCTTTGGCTCGCTCGACGATCTCGACCTTGCTGGTCTGCAGTTTGCCGCGGCTGGCGTCCTCGCGGAAGGCGATGAACTGTTCGGTGAAGGCGTTGGCGATCGCCGCCGCCTTGTCGGGATCGTCGGTGGTCGCCTTGACCTCGATGATGTCCGATTCGCCGCGCTGGGTCGCCACGACCGCGGCCGTCACTTCTTCGCCGCTGAGGCCGCCGACCTGGTCGGCGGTGTTGGAGGCGATCTCCGGCAGCGAGATCAGCTGCAGGTTGGTTTCGACCGTGCGCTGCGGTTCGACCGCGGCCGAGGGGCGCAGGAGCAGGGCCGAGGTCGCGGAATACTGCTTTTCCGCCTGCAGCGTGAAGATGATCGACCCGACGATGGCAACCCCGAAACAGACCGCGACCACCCATATGCGCCGCCGGATCGTCTGCGCGATCAGGGAGAGCTCGGACTCCTCGCTATGGCGTTCTGGGGGCAAGTTGGGCGCTTTGGACCGGGGTTTACTGCGGTTTAGCGGCGCCGACCTTAGCAAGGGGCCCCGTCAGGTAATCCAGTTCGACGGATGATGGATAAGCCCTCTTCGAAGCTCTCGGTTCTGATTCCGACCTGGCGCCGGCCCGACTCGCTGGCCCGCGGGCTGGCGGCACTGGCTAGGCAGGAGCGCCTGCCCGACGAGCTGGTCCTGGTCGTGCGCGAGGACGACGCCGCGACGCAGGGGTTGTTATCCGGCCTCGACCTCCCCTTCCCGCTCGAGGTCGTCCCCCCGGCCGACAGCGGCGTCGTCGCCGCCCTCAACACCGGTTTCGACCGCGCCCGCGGCGAGCTGATCGCGATCACCGACGACGACACCGAGCCGCTGCCGGACTGGCTGGCGCGGATCGAGGCCCACTTCGATGCCGACCCCGGCCTCGGCGCGCTCGGCGGCCGCGACCTGATCGTCGGCTCCGACGACGCCGGCCCCGGCGACCCGGGGCTGGTCGTGGGCCAGGTGCGGTGGTTCGGCCGGGTCACCGGCAACCACCACCTGGCGGCGGGCCCGCCGCGGCGGGTCGACATCGTCAAGGGCGCGAACATGGCCGTGCGCGCCGCGGCGCTGGGCGAGAAGCGCCTCGACACGGCATTGCGCGGGACCGGTGCCGAGCACCACTGGGAGATCGACCTCAGCCTCGCGATCGAGGCCAAGGGCTGGACCCTGCTCTACGACCCCGCGGTCGAGGTGCTGCACCACGAGGCCGAGCGCTTCGGCGGCCAGCGCGAGGAGCGGATGAGCGAGGAGGAGCGCTTCAACGCGGTCCACAACCAGACCCTGGCATTGCTGAAGAACCTCAGCGGGCGCCGCCGCCTGGTGGCCACGGCCTACGGCTTCGCGGTCGGGACGCGGGCCGACCCCGGCCCGGTCCTGGCCCTGGAGCTGTTGCTGCGCGGCGGCGAGCCCCGGGGCGAGGTGGCGACGCGGCTGCGCACCGCCACCCGCGCCCGCCTCGCCGCCCTCAGGGAGTGGCGGCGCTCGGGCTGAGCCGGTTGATCGCCGGCTCCTCCTCGTCCTCCTCCTCTTCCTCGACCTTGCGGCCGGAGACGGAGGCGACCGAGAGCCCGGCCAGGTACCAGAAGATGACGCCGGGAATCCCGAAGAGCACGTCGGCCGATGCCTCGGCGACCAGCAGCATGACCAGGATTCCGAGCACCACCGCCCGGTAGGTCCGCTGGCTCGGCGGCGCGCGGCCGACCGAGCGGATCGCGGCGCCGAGGCTGACGAAGACCGCCCACATCACCATCAGGAAGGCGATCAGGCCGGACTGGTAGAGCAGCGCCAGGTAGCCGTCGTCGACGTCGACGACCCCCGATTCGCTCGATTCGCTGAGGTTGGCGGCGAGGCCCGCCTGGCCGAGGCCGGCGCCGAGCGGCTGGCCGATCGACTGCGGCAGCAGCCGTTGCGTCGTTTCCAGGCGCTCGTTGGCGGAGACGTCCTTGGAGTCGCCGAGCGAGGTGAGCCGGTCGGTGAAGGCTTTGGTCGTCGGATTGCTGCTGCCGACAACGACCACGGCGAACAGGCAGACCAGCATGACCGCGACGGTTTTGCCCGCCGCGCGGCCTTTCGAGGCGGCGGCGTAGGCGATCAGCCCGAAGACCAGCGAGAGCCAGGCGCTGCGGACGAAGGTGAGCGCGAGGGCGACGATCAGCGGCAGCATGTAGAGCGACTTGGCGCCGAGGCGCCGCCGCATCGCCACCGCGAACATGATTCCAACCGCGAGCACGATCGCGAAGGTGAAGGGCGAGTTGAGCGTTGAGAAGACGCGGATGTGGCCCTCCTGCGGCGCTTCGATGCTGCCGAGCTCGGTCGAGCTGACCCAGTTGCTGTCCCAGGAGGAGAGCGGGAAGAAGTACTGGGCGATTCCGTAAAGGGCCATCGGGACCAGTGCCACCTTCAGCACCTGCTCCAGGGTCGAGCCGAAGGTCGGGCGGACCTCGTCGCCCCAGCCCAGCACGAAGGCCGAGAGGCCGGAGATGTAAGCGATGGCGGCGAACGACATCGCCGCCGGGTCGACGGTGAGGCCGACCGGGACGCCGAGCAGGAAGCCGGCGGCGGCGACGATGAGGACCGTGCGGGCGCGGCGGCTGAGCCGGTTTTCGCGCAGCTCCATCAGCGCCAGCAATGCGGTGGCGACGAACGGCAGCACCGAGAGCGGGTCCGCCGCCGGCGCTTCGGAGAGCAGGTCGACGATGCGGCGGATCATCGGCACGAAGAGCCAGTAGACCCAGAGCGTGGCGAGACCGGCGCTGCGCGACTCGGAGCGGACCGCGAAAAGCAGCAGCAGCAGGGTGCCGGCGATCGCCAGCTGGGTCGAGCGCACCGCCATCGCTCCCGCGATCAACGCCGCGAACGCGATCAGCGGGGCGCTCGCGAGATTCGAGCGGGAGAGCGTTCGCGCCATGCGCGGGCGACTATAGAGACGGCCCAAGAGGGTGCGGGCCGGCTTGCCCAAACGACTGCTAGAACATGTGTCCATTCGGGGTCGGACGGGTAACGACAGGGACAGATGGGCAAACGGGGACACAAAACTCACCTTCTGCTTGCAATTGCCGCGATCGTCGCGGCGCTGACCCTCGCTTCCGGCGCTGAGGCCGCGGTTCAGGCGCAGCAGGCCGACGCCGTCGTCGAGTCGATCGGCGTCAACACCCACCTCGGCTACACCGACACCCCGTACAACGACTTCGCGACGGTGCGCCAGCGGCTCGACGAACTCGGCATCCGCTACATCCGCGACGGCGTCTCCCAGGGCCGCCCCGACGTCTACGCGCGGATGCGCGACCTGGCCGCCGACGGGATCAAGCTCGACGTGATCGCCGGCGACCCATTGCGGCGCTGGGACATCGGCACGATTGCCCAACAGCTCGACCTGATCGAAAAGGAACTGGGCAGCTCGGTGGTCTCGATCGAGGGGCCGAACGAGTACGACCTGCAGGGCGACCCCGACTGGGTCGGCGTTCTGCGCGGCTACACCCAGCAACTTTGGGAAGGCGTCAAGGCGCGACCGGCGTTGGCGAACCTGCCGGTGCTGGGGCCGTCGATCGTCGGCCGCGAGGGGATGGCCCTGGTCGGGGACCTCTCCCCCTGGACCGACTTCGGCAACACCCATACCTACCTCAGCGGGGCGATGCCCGAGACCCCCTCGATCTGGGACGGCGAACTGACGGCGGCCGCCCACAACTCCGGCAGCCAACCGGTCCAGGTGACCGAGACCGGCTACCACAACGGCGTCAACGGAACCGTCGGCCACCAGCCGGCCTCCGAACGGGCGGCGGGGATCTACATGCCGCGCCTCTTCCTCGACGACTTCCGCCGCGGCATCGCCCGCAGCTTCTCCTACGAGCTGCTCGACCAGCGCGACGACCCCTCGAAGACCGACATCGAGGCGGCCTTCGGATTGCTGCGCAACGACTTCTCGAAGAAGCCCGCCGCGGTCGCGATCGAACGGCTGACCGGCCTACTCGGCGACCGGGGCCCGAGCTTCGTCCCCGGCGAACTCGCCTACAGCCTCGAGGGCGCGCCGCCGAGCACCGAGCAGCTACTGCTGCAAAAGCGCGACGGCAGCTTCTACCTGGTGCTCTGGAACAAGGTCAGCGTCTGGGACACGGCGACGCGCAGCGACCTCGACCCCGCCGCGGTGCCGATCACGGTCGACCTCGAACAGCCCGTGACGAGCGCCAGGGTGTTCGGGCCGAACGTCGCCGCAACGCCGCTCGCCACCGCCGCCAATCCCTCGAAACTCGCCCTGGACCTCTCGGCCCAGGTGACCGTGGTCGAACTGGACCCGCGGCCCGCCGCGCCGAGCGAACCGACCCCGGTTCCGCCGACGCCGGTCCCACCGGCTCCGGGCCCGCGCCCGGTGACCCCGGCCACGCCCGCGCCGACGCCGAGACCGGTCGCCCAGAGCGTCACCGCGCCGGCGCCGTCCGCGGTCGTCCAGGGCTCGGCGCCGAGCTCGTCGAGCGCCACGAGCGCGCCCGCTCCGGTCGCCGCCGGCCCGCCCGAATCTCAGGTTTGGCACCCGCCGCAGCGCAAGGTGCAGAAGAAGAAGGGCAAAAAGCCCCAAAAGCATCGCCACCGCCGGCACCGCGGCTCTCGCTGATTTCGTCTAGGCCCAGCCTGGGCCATGCGTCCAGAGCCGTCCTGCCGCCCCGCCGGGCTGCCGAAAGGGCCATATGGCCCGCGACTCCCGCTCCCGCCTCCTGCTGCCGGCGCTGGCTGCGATCCTCTCGCTGCTGATGATCGCCCCCAGCGCCCAGGCCGCGGTCCAGGCCCGCGAGGCGGACGGCGTCGTCGAGTCGATCGGCGTCAACACCCACCTCGGCTACACCGACACGCCCTACAACGACTTCGCGACGGTGCGCCAGCGCTTGCAGGAACTCGGCATCCGCTACATCCGCGACGGCGTCTCCCAGGGCCGCCCCGACGTCTACTCGCGGCTGCGCACGCTGGCCGGCGACGGCATCAAGCTCGACGTCATCGCCGGCGACCCATTGCGGCGCTGGAACATCGGCACGATCGACCAGCAGCTCGACCTGATCCAGAAGGAACTGGGCAGCTCGGTGATCTCGATCGAGGGGCCGAACGAGTACGACCTGCAGGGCGACCGCAACTGGGCCTCCACCCTGCGCACCTACACCCGCCAGCTCTGGGAAGGGGTCAAGGCCCGTCCGAAGCTGGCCGGGCTGCCGGTCCTCTGCCCCTCGATCGTCACCCAGGAGGACATGACCGCCGCCGGTGACCTCTCCTCCTGGTGCGACTACGGCAACACCCACACCTACCTCAGCGGGGCGATGCCGGAGAAGACCTCGATCTGGAGCGCCGAACTCGGCGCCGCCGCCAACAACTCCGGCTCCAAGCCGGTGCAGGTAACCGAGACCGGCTACCACAATGGCGTCAACGGCAACGTCGGCCACCAGCCCTGCTCCGAAAAGGCCACCGGCATCTACATGCCGCGCCTCTTCCTCGAAAACTTCAACCGCGGCACCACCGCCCGCAGCTTCTCCTACGAGCTGCTCGACCAGCGCAACGACGCCTCCAAGACCGACATCGAGGCCGCCTTCGGATTGCTGCGCAACGACTTCTCGAAGAAGCCGGCCGCGGTCGCGATCGAACGGCTGACCGGACTGCTCGGCGACCGGGGCACCGGCTTCACCCCAGGCAGCCTCTCCTACAGCCTCGAAGGCGCCCCCGCGACCGCCCAGCAGCTGCTGCTGCAGAAGCGCGACGGCAGCTTCTACCTGGTGCTCTGGAACAAGGTCAGCGTCTGGAACCAGAGCAACCGCACCGACGTCGACCCCGCCGACGCGACGGTGTCCCTGAAGCTCGGCCAGTCGATCTCCAGCGCCGAAGTCTTCGAACCGAACATCGCCGCCACCGCGGTCGCCAGCGCCGCCAACCCGACCAGCCTCAAGCTCAACCTCTCCGAGCGCGTGCAGGTGATCAAACTGGTCCCCGGCAGCGGTCCCGCGCCGGCGCCCGCCCCGGAAGCCGAACCGGCGCCCGCCCCGACCCCGGCTCCGCAGCCGGAAACCACCCCGGTGACCAGCCCCGCTCCCGCTCCCGCCCCGGCCCCGGGCCCCGCGCCGGCCCCGGGCCCCGCCCCGGCCCCGGCTCCCGAAACGCCTGCCGCCGAAGAAGAAACCGCTGAGCCGGTCAGGACGGTGGGCCATCCGGTCCCGACCGCCGCCGCCCCGGCCACGACCACGACTCCCAGCACCGGCAGCACCCGCGGCCACCGCCGTCCCACTCGCCACGGAGTGCGCCAGGCAGGTCGCGGCGGCTGGGCTAAGTCAAGCGTCGATAGACGTCGAGCATCCGCTCGGCGTGCACAGCAAGGCTGAAGTCGCGGGCGCGCTCGCGCCCCGCTTCGCCCATCCGCGCCCGCGCCCCGGCGCTCTCGACAAGTGGCGCGAGCCCGTCGACCCAGGCCGCCGGCTTGCGAGCGGGCAGCAACAGGCCGTCGACCCCGGGCCTGACGATCTCCGCCGGGCCGCCGGTCTCGGTCGCGGCGACCGGTACTCCCATCGCCATCGCCTCGATCGCGATCCGCCCGAAGGCCTCCTGCCAGGAGGGCAGCAGCAGCACGTCGGTCGCGGCCAGCACGTGCGGCACGTCGGCCCGCTCGCCGAGGAAGCGGACGCGGTCGGCGACCCCGAGCTCGGTGGCCAGCGCGTGCAACTCGCGCTCGTAGGCGGCGTTGTCGAACTGGGTTCCCGGCCCCGAGAACTTGGCCGAGCCGGCGAGCAGCAAGGTGACGTCGCGGCCCGCCTCGCGCAGGCCGGCGAGGGTGCGGACAGCGTCGTCCTGCCCCTTCCACGGGGTCAGCTGGGCGACGACGGCGAGGGCGACGGTGCCGTCCTCCAGCCCGAACTCGCGGCGGGCGGCGGCGCGGTCGGTCGTCCCCGGGTCGAATTTGCCGAGGTCGACCGGATTGTGGATCACCTCGACCGGCTGTTTCAACGTCAGGCCGTCGAACTGGCGGGCGATGTAGGCGGAGTTGGCGACGACGAGGTCGGCGCGGCGGGCAACGACGCCGAGCACGAGGCGCGAGAAGCGGCCCTCCGGCGCCCAGTCGCGGATGTGGGCCAGCACCGGCGGCCGTGACCGCCGCGCCAGCAGCGCCAGCAGCGAGGCACGGGTCGTGTTGGCGTGAATCAGGTCGGGAGCGGCGCGGCGCGCCAGCTTGCGCACCTGCAGGGAGGAGCGGCCGATCTCCGCCAGGCCGCGGCTGGTGTGGACGGGGTGCAGGCGGAAGCTGGCCTGGGTGCCGAGGATCGGTTCGCGGGCGATGCCGGCCTCGCGGGCGAGCTCGGCGAGGGTGCCGTCGGGGCAGGCGAGCAGCGGTTCGACCGTGCCCTGGAGCCCGTCGAGCAGACTCAGCAGCGAGCGCTCGGCACCGCTGACGTCGCCGGTCTGGTTGACGTAGAGGACGCGCATCGGCGCACCTAGCGGGAGGCCGCGACCTCGCGCAGCAACGCTTCCACCCGGGCCGCGATCAGCGGCCAGGCGTGGCGTTCGGCGTGCTCGCGACCGGCGGCGCCCATCGCCCGAGCGCGCTCGGGGTCGGCCAGCAGCTCGGTCGCGGCGCCGGCCAACGCGAGGTGGTCGGCGGGGTCGACGAGCAGCCCGGTCTCGCCGTCGGCGACGGCGTCGCGGGCGCCGGCGACGTTGCCGCCGATCGTCGGGATCCCGTGCGCGGCGGCCTCCATGTAGACGATCCCGAAGCCCTCGCCGCCGAGCCCGGCGGCGGGCACGCGGCTGGGCATGCAGAAGACGCTGGCGCGGTCGAGCCAGCCGTCGCGCTCCTCGTCGCTGACGCGGCCGCGCAGCTCCACCGCCTCCTCGACCCCGTAGGCGCGGATCGCGTTTTCCAGCGCCGGCCGGAAGGGCCCGTCGCCGACCACGACCCAGCGCATGTCCGGCACCTTGGCGCGGACCAGCGGCAGCGCCCGCACCATCGTGTCGTGGCCCTTGTAACGGAAGAGCAAGGTGGCGACGGTGAGCAAGGTCGGGCGCGCGTCGCGCTCGACGGTCGGCGCCGGCGGCAGGTCGATGCCGGGCGGGATCACGTGGATGCGGGCTGGGTCGGCGCCGGCGTCTTCGCACATTTCGCGCGTGTAGCGGCTGACCGCGATCGTCGCGTCGGCCTGCTTGACCGCGGTCGCGGTGAGGCGGTTGCGGACCCGGAACTCGTCGGCGTGGACGTACTGGACCAGCGGCACCCGCAGCAGCCGCCGCAAGGCGATCGCGCCGAGGCTGGCGACGACGTGGCCGCTGAGGATGACATCGGGGCGGAACGAGCGCGCCTCGCCGAGCGAGCGCGCGTTCAGGGTCAATGCCGCCCGACGGCGGTCGGCGCCGGCGCTGCCGACCCGCCGCACCTCGGCGGCAAATTCGCGGTCGTAGTCCTCGGCCCCCTCCTGGCCCAGGGTCAGCACCCGGTACTCGAGCTCGGGGGTGTGCTCGACGATCCGGCTCAGCAGCAGCTGGATCCCGCCCTCCGAGGGCGGGAAGTCCGGAGTCAGCAGGAGGACGCGCGGTTTAGAGCCGGTCTCATGACCACCGTGTGCGACTGGCGAGCGCCGGACCGAGCGGGGGTAGGACGCAGGGAGGCCGAATGGCAGCGCCATTCGGACGACCGAGGACGACGCCCCGCGAAGTGTGTCCGCCGCCGCCAGGCGTGCGCGGTGGTCATGAGACCGGCTCTTAAAGCCCGGCATCGCGCCCCCGCAGGCGGTCGAGCCAGAGGCCGAAGGCCATGATCGGCCAGAGCGCGGCGCTGGCGTCGGCCTCGCCGGCGATGTGGCGGTCGAGCAGCCTGGCGGCGGCGGCGCGGTCGATCCAGCCCTCCTCGCAGACGTGGCCGCTGTTGATCTGGTCGAGCAGGACGGGCGAGAGCGGCCCCCGCAGCCAGTCGGCGGCGGGGACGCGGAAGGCGGTCTTCGGCCGCTTCATCGAGGTCTTCGGCAGCAGCTCCGCCAGCAGCATCCGCAGCAGCACCTTGCCGCGGCTGGCGGTTTGCAGCTGCGGCGGCACCGTCGCCGCGAACTCGGCCAATTCGTGGTTCAGGTACGGCGTGCGGACCTCGAGCGAGACCTGCATGCTGGCCCGGTCCGCCTTGGCGAGGACGTCGCCGGGCAGCCAGTGGAGCTGGTCGAGCAGCATGAAGCGACCGGCGACCGAAATTCCGTCGGCGTCGACCAGGCCGTCGAGCCCGGCCGCGAGGTCGCTCAGCGAACCGGCGCCGCGCAGGCTCGGCCCATAGAGGGAGTCGCGCATCGCCAGCCGCTCGCCGGCGATCCAGTCGATGTGGCGCTCGGTGGTCGGCCGCGGCGCGACCACGTCGGCGACCCGGCCGGCGCGTCCGGCCGGCAGCCCGGCGGCGAGCAACCGCGCGGCGGGCTTCGCCAGCGGCGCCGGCAGCGTGCTCCCCAGCGCCTCCGCCCGGGCCAGCCAGCGGTAGCGCGGGTAGCCGCCGAAGAGCTCGTCGGCACCCTCGCCGCCGACCGCGACCGTGACCGACTCGCGGGCGAAGCCGGCGATCGCCTGGAAGGCGGGCAGCGACTGGTCGGCCTGGGGCTGGTCGAGCGCGCGCAGGACGGCGGGCACGCGGGCGGCGATCTCGTCGACCGCCAGCACCAGCTCGTGGTGCTCGGAGCCGATCTCGCGCGCCGTCTCGCGCGCCGCCTCGGTCTCGCTGACGTCGCCGACGTCGTAACCGACGGTGAAGGTCTTGACCGGGTGGCTGGACTCGCGGGCGGCGAGGGCGGCGATCAGGGTCGAGTCGACGCCGCCGCTGAGGAAGACGCCAAGCGGGACGTCGGCGATCAGCCGCGAGCGGACCGAGTTCGAGAGCAGGCGCCCGAGCTCGCCGACCAGGTCGGCGGTCGACTCCCCCGCCTCGCTGACCGCGGCGGCGGGCGGGCTCCAGTAGCGGCGCTCCTCCAGCGTCCCCCCCGGCTGCCAGGTCAGCAGGTGGCCGGGCGGCAGCTGGCGGGCGCCGGCGAGGATCGAGCGCTCGCCGGGGACGTAGCCGAAGACGAAGTATTCGTGGACCGCGACCGGGTCCAGCTCGCCCCCGACCTCGGCCCCGGCGGCCAGCGCGGTCAGCTCCGAGGCGAAGGCGAGCCCGTCGCCGCTCGGGGCGTAGAAGAGCGGCTTCTCGCCGAAGCGGTCGCGGGCGACCGTCAGCGTCTGGGTGCCGGTGTCCCAGATCGCGAAGGCGAACATCCCCTCCAGCGCGTGTACGAGGTCGGCGCCCGTACTCCTCGTAGAGGTGGACCAGGACCTCGGTGTCGGTGCCGGTCGCCAGCGTGTGGCCGCGCTCGCGCAGCAGCTGCTGCAGGCGCGGGTGGTTGTAGATCTCGCCGTTGAGGGCGGCCCAGATCGTCCCGTCCTCGTTCGCCAGCGGCTGGTGCCCGTGCTCAACGTCGATCACGCTGAGCCGGCGGGCGCCGAGGCTGACCCCGGACGCGGCGTCGCTGTGGACGCCTTCGTCGTCGGGGCCGCGGTGGACCATGGCCCCGTTCATCGCCCGCGCCGCGGCCCCCTCGGGGTCGCTGGTGTGGCCGCAGATGCCGCACATCAGGCGGCTCCGGCGGCGGCGAGGACGTGCTCGGTGAGGCGCTCGCGGAAGCGGCGGCTGTCCCACTGCATCGCGTGCTCGCGGATCTTCGCCGGCTCGTAGGCACCGGGGTCGAAGGAGCGCAGCGCCGTCTCGATCGAGTCCGTCGTCTGCTCCTGGAAGAGCTCGCCGGTGATGCCCGGCAGCGAGGTGTAGAGCGAGCCGCCGTCGGCGTAGGCGAGCACCGGCCGGCCGCAGGCCATCACCTCGACCGGGATCAGGCCGAAGTCGTCGCGGCTGGGGAAGACCAGCGCCTGGCAGCGTTGCATCAGGGGCACCAGCTGGTCATCGGCAACGTGGCCGAGAAACTCGACATTGGCCGGCGCATTTGCGGCCAGGCGCTCGAAGTCGGGGCCGCCGCCGGCGACGACGAGGCGCTGGCCGGTGCGGCGGAAGGCCTCGATCGCGATCCCGACCCGCTTGTAGGGCTCGATCAACCGGCCGCAGAAGAGGTAGTAGTCGTCCGGCCCCCGCTCGCTCGGGTGGAAGAGGTCGCAGTCGATCGGGGCCCCGATCACCGCCGCCTCCTTGTCGTAGAAGCGCTCGATCTGCTCGGCCGTGAACGGCGACTGGGTCATGTACTCGCGGATCGGCTGGGCGCTGCGCCGGTCCGAGCGCCGCATCATCGCCGCCAATGCCTCGAAGGCGCGCCCGGCGACCGGGTTGCCCCCCGCCTGTTCCTCTTTGTAGCTCTCGGTCATCGACCAGGCGAAGCGCAACGCGCTGTGGCAGTAACAGACCCTGGGCGCGTCGTTGCGCGAGCGCAGGCGGTGGGCGAAGGCGTAGCTGGAGCTGAGCACGACGTCGGCCTCCTCGAGCCGCACGCGGTCGCTGTAGGCGCCCAGAACCGGGGTCAGGTAGCGGTAGTGGGCCAGCAGCGCGTCACGGGCCGGCAGCAGGCTGCGGAAGCGGTCCGCGACCCCCATCCGCTCGGCGACGTCGCGGCGGCCGAGGATCGCCACCACCGGCGCCTCGGGGAAGGCGATCGCCATCTCGGCGGTGACCCGCTCGGCGCCGCCGTAGGTCTCCATGAAGTCGTGGGTGATGATCACCCTGGGCCGGCTGTCGGACACGACATTTAACCTACGCGGCCCGTTGGCCGATCCCTCCCGAATGGCCCTTTCGGATACGCCGCTGCTGATCGTCAACGCCGACGACTTCGGCTGGAACCGTGCCGCCACCGACCTCACCCTCGGTTGCTTCGCCGCGGGCCAGATCACCAGCACCACCGCCCTCGTCCACATGGAGGACTCCGAGCGGGCCGCCGAGCTGGGGCGCGAGGGCGATTTCCCGATCGGCCTGCACCTGAACCTGACCGACCCCTACGCCGGTGGCAACGTCCCCGCCGCCGAGCGCGAGCGCCAGGCGGCCGCCTGCCGGATCTTCGGCGACGGCGGCCTCAAGGTCCGCTCCTGGACCTACGACCCGCGGATCTCGGGCCTGGTCGAGGACGCCATCAGCGACCAGCTGGAGCGCTTCCGTGCATTGTTCGGGCGCGAGCCCACCCATGTCGATGGACACAACCATGTACAGGTCTGCCCCAACGTGGTGCGCGCCAAGGCGCTCGCCGGCTTCAAGCTGCGCAACGCCCTCTGGGCCTGGCCCAGCGACCGCGGCGCGATGGCCTACGCCCGCGCCGCCCGTCGCGCCCTCACCGCCCGCCGCTACCTCAGCCCGCGCTACTTCCTCGACATCGCCGAGCTGCACCGCCTCTCAGCCGAACGGGCGGCCGCGCGCCTGGGACTGGCCCGGAAGAGCTCGGTCGAGGTGATGTGCCACCCCGGCTTCGACCACGAGCTGGAGGCGCTGCGGGCGCCGGCCTGGGCCGAGACGATCGCCGCGCTGCCGCGCGGCTCCTACCGCGACCTCGGATAGCGGAGCCGATGCGCGTCCTCTTCTCGATCCACCACGAGCTCGACCCCGACACCGGCGCCCCGGGGGCGACGATCGCCCTCGGCGAGCACCTGGCCGAGCTCGGCAACCAGGTGGACTACCTCTCCTTCGACGACATGCCTGTGAAGCTGCCGTTCATGGCGGCGGCAATCACCTACCCCTACTTCACCGCGGCGCGGCTGGCAAAGGTGGCCCGTGAGTTCGACGTCGTCGACGCCTCGACCGGCGACGCCTGGGCCTGGGCCCGGCTCGACCGCCGCGCCCGGCGGCCGCTGCTGATCACCCGCTCGCACGGGCTCGAGCACCTCTTCCAGGAGCGCGAGGTCGAACGGGCCGAGCGCGAAGGCCGCAAGCTGAGCTGGCGCTACCCCCTCTACTGGGGCGGCTGGCGGCTGCGCGAGGTGGCGCTCTCGCTGCGTGCCTCCGACCTCGTCTTCGTCCTCAGCGAGGCCGAGCGCGACTACGTCGTCGAGCGGCTCGGGGTCGACCCCGAGCGCGTGCGGCTGACCGCCAACGGCGTCCCCGACTCCTTCCTCGCGAGTGCCGAGGCGCAGAACGGCGACGCCGGCGGCCCGGCAATCGCCTGGGTCGGCGCCTACCGCCAGTCGAAGGGTGTCGAGCACGGCTCGGCAGCATTGGTCATGGCGATGGAAGCCGACCCGGACCTGCGGGTCTCCTTCTTCGGCCCCGGCGTCCCGGCGAGCACCGTCCGCGCCCCCTTCCCCCCGCGCTCCACGATCGCGTCGCGGTGATCGAGAGCTACCACCGCGAGGAGCTGCCGAAGCTGCTGTGCGGGCACTCGATCGCCTTCGTCCCCTCGCTCTCGGAGGGCTTCTCGCTGGCCCTGGTCGAGGTGATGGCCTGCGGCCTCGCCCCGATCGCCTCCGACATCCCCGGCAACCGCGAGACGGTCCACGACGGCGAGAACGGGGTGCTGATCCCACCCGGCGACGCCGCTGCCGCCGCCGCCGCGATCGAGCGCCTGCGCGGCGACCGGGAGCTGCTGGAACGACTGCGCGAGGCCGCGCGCGCGGTCGGCGAGCGCTACTCCTGGAAGCGGATCGCCGCCGACACCGCCGCCGCCTACGAGGAAGCGAGCGAGCGGCGGGCCGGGACCGCCGCCGGGGCGAACCGATGAGCACCGAGCCGCCGCCGAGCGGGTCCGAGCCGCCGCCCGAGCCGGACGCGAGCCCCACCCCGCAATTCGAGTCCGACGCCGAAAGTCTCGGCGAAGGGCGGGTGGTCGAACGCCTGGTCGGCGTCTTCCGCAGCCCGAACGTGCGCCAGCGAGTGCTGGCGCCGATGAGCTTCGACGCGGCGATCCTGATCACCAAC
The DNA here is from genome assembly GCA_963735255.1 of uncultured Solirubrobacterales bacterium. Lineage (GTDB taxonomy): Bacteria > Actinomycetota > Thermoleophilia > Solirubrobacterales > 70-9 > VAYN01. The sequence continues at coordinate 85,524 of CAVTKC010000006.1, forward strand.
CTGGCGACCGGGATCATCGTCGCCCGCGCCCTCGGCCCCTCCGGCCGCGGCGAGCTGGCGGCGACCCTGCTGGTTACCCAGATCGCCGCCTGGATCTTCTCGATGGGCAGCTCCGAGGCGATCTCCTACTTCCAGGCGCGCAAACCCGAGGACGGCCCGCGCCTGCTCTCCAGCTGGCTGCTGCTGACCTTGCCGCTCTCGCTGCTCGGGATCGTCGTCACCGAGCTGATGCTGCCGGTGATCTTCGCCGCCCAGACCGACGCCGCGATCGACCTCGCCCGCATCTACCTGATCGTGATCCCGGTGATCGCCTACCAGCAGATCTTCAGCGGCATGCTGCTCGGCGACCACGACTTCTTCTTCTACAACGTCACCCGCTTCCTCTACCCGGCATTGGCCGCCGCCGTCTACGCCGCCTGCCTGATCTTCGACGCCTTCAGCGTCGAGACGGCGCTGATCGCCAACGGCGCGGCGATGACGGTGGCATTGGCGATCAGCGTCTACCGCAGCCTCCGCCGCCACGGCCTCACCCGGCCCGACCCCGCCCTCCTGCGCCACACCTTCAAGTACGGGGTCAAGGCCCACGCCGGCTCCACGGCGGGGCTGGTCAACGCCCGCCTCGACCTGATCGTGCTCCCCGCCTTCCTCTCCGCCGCCAGCGTCGGGCTCTACTCGATCGCCACCAACGTCACCTCGATCATCACCACCCTGACCGGCACCGTGGCGCTGATGGCGCTGCCGATCGCCGCCCGCGAGCGGGGGGCGCCGCGGCCGATCCTGGTCACCCTGCAGACGGCGCTGGGAATCTCGCTGGTGCTGGCGATTCCGCTCGCGATCCTGGCCCCGGTCCTGCTCGGCGTCGTCTACGGGAGCGAGTTCGAGAGCGCCGCCAAGGCGCTGCGCCTGCTGCTGCCGGGGGCCGTGCTCGGCGCCGGCGTCAACGTCCTCGCCGCCGGCCTGCTCGCCGCCAACCGGCCACTTACGGTCAGCGTCGCCTCCGGCCTCGCCGCCGCGCTCAGCATCGGCGGCCTGATCGTCTTCCTCCCGGTCGGCGGCATCGTCGCCGCGGCGATCGTCACCAGCGTCGTCTACCTGGTCGAGTTCACGGTGATGGCGGAGCTCTACCGCCGCGCCGTCGGCATCGGCTGGATCCACTTCTTCCGACTCCCGCCCGCATGAGCGCGATGCCGACCACAAGCGAGCTGACCGTCTCGGCATTGCCCGGGATCGAGGACCTGCGCGAGCCCTGGCTGCAGCTGAGCCGGCGCAACTGCAACCCCTTCCTCAGCTGGGAGTGGTCCTCGACCTGGTGGCAGCACTTCGGCCGCGACCGCGAGCAGAAGATCCTCGGCTGCCACGACGCGGCCGGCGAGCTGGTCGCGATCGTGCCGCTCTACTTCGACGCCAAGCGACCGCTGCGGGTCCTGCGCTTCATCGGCCACTTCCCCGCCGACCAGCTGGAACCGCTCTGCGCCCCGGAGCACCTGGACGCGACCGTCGCCGCCGTCCGCCGGCACCTCGACGGGGAGCGCTGCTGGGACCTGCTGCTGACCGAGCGGATGCCGGGGGGCGCCGAGCTCGGTGGCCGGCTCAGGGTCGAGCCGATCCGCGTCGAGGCGACCCCGGAGCTGGAGCTGGAGACGGCCGACTGGGACGAGTTCCTGGCCTCGAAGAGCTCCAACTTCCGCGGTCAGATCCGCAACCGCCGGCGCCGGCTCGAGCGCGACCACGAGCTGCGCTTCCACCTCGCCGAGGACACCGGCGGCCTGGAAGCGGACATGGACGCGCTGTTCAAGCTGCACGAGCTCCGCTACGGCGCCGCCGAGAAAGGGCTCGGCGCCTTCTCCGAGGAGCTGGCCCGCTTCCACCGCGACTTCGCCCGCCTGGCGCTCGAGAACGGCTGGCTGCGGCTCTGGATCGCCTACCTCGACGGCGAGCCGGCGGCGGCCTGGTACGGCTTCCGGCTGGGCGCGGCGGACTGGTTCTACCAGAGCGGTCGCGACCCCGGCTACGACCGCCAGTCGGTCGGCTTCGTGCTGATGGCGCACACGCTGCAGGACGCCGTCGAAGCCGGCATGGGCACATACAAACTGCTGCTCGGCGCCGAGGAGTACAAGAAGCGCTTCTCCAACCGCGAGCCGGTGGTCGAGACCTTCGCCGCCACCCGCACGCTGCGCGGGCGGGTGGCGCTGAAGGCGGTGCTGACCCAGCAGTCGCTGACCGCGCGGGTGCGGCAGCGACGCGAGTCCTGAGCTAGGCGGCTTCGCCCGGCGTTTTGCGCGGGACCAGGACCAGGCGCTTGAACTCGGCGACGAGGACGCCGTCCTGGTTGAGCACGCGGGTGTGGACCTTGACGATGCCGCGGTCGGGCTTCGACTTCGAGGGCTTCACGTCCAGCACCTCGGTCTCGCAGAACAGGGTGTCGCCGTGGAAGACGGGGTTCGGGTGGCTGAGTTCTTCGGTCGCCAGGTTGGCGATCGCCTTGCCGGAGACGTCGGAGACCGACATCCCGAGCGCCAGCGAGTAGACCAGCGGCCCGACGACGACGTTGCGGCCCTGCTGCGACCCACGCGCGTAGATGTCGTTGATGTGCAGCGGGTGGTGGTTCATCGTGATCAGGCAGAAGAGGTGGTCGTCGGCCTCGGTCACGGTCTTCGCCGGCCAGTGCTTGTAGGTGGCGCCGACCTCGAACTCCTCCAGGTAGCGGCCGTAGGCATGGGCGCCGGAGGCCTCGCGCTCGGCTTGATCGGTGGTCAGCTGGTTGGTCTCGTCACTCATATCTTTTGATCTATCTCCAGTCGGTTTGGCGGCGCGGGATGCTATCTGGGGCGCCGCACCACGGGCGGTGACGCCCCCGGGTCCAGACGACCGCCGCGGTTGCCGATAGAACGGGGTCATGGATCCTCTGCTCACCGGCGATTCCCTCTCCGCCTGGGAAAAGCTCGCGGCCGCCGCGGGCACGCTGCCGACCCAGGACGCGCCCTGGACCGTCGCCGCCCTCGCCTGCTTCGGCGGTCGTTCCGAACCGCTCGCGGCGGGCGATCCGATGGCGCCCGAGGCGGTGGCGCCGCTGGTCCGCCGCGGGGCGATGCTCGAGCTCGCCGGTGGCCGCGACCTCGGCGAGCCCGCCGACCTCCTCTACCGCTCTCCCGACGCCCTGGCGGCGCTGGTCGAGCGCATCCTCGCCGGCGGCCGACCGCTGACGCTGGAGCGGATCCCGGCCGATTCGCCGACGATCCCGGCATTGCGCGAGGCGCTCGGCTCGCGCGGCAGCGTGCGCCTGACCGAGGCGGCCGGCCACCCGGCGATCGCGCTGGAGGAACGCTGGGCCGAGCCCGGCGGCGGCCTCAGCTCCAGCCGCCGCTCCTCGCTGCGGCGGGCGCGGCGCAAGGCCGAGAGCCTGGGTGAGATCGAGGTCGAGCTGCTGACCCCAGCTCCCGACGAGGTCGGGACCCTGCTCGACGAGGCCTTCGCGGTCGAGTCGCGCTCGTGGAAGGGCGAGGCCGGGACCGCGGTCGCCTTCGTCCCCGCGCAGAACGACTTCTTCCGCCGCTACGCGACCGAGCTCGCCCAGCGCGGCAGCCTCCGCCTCGACCTGCTGCGGGTCGACGGGCGGGCGGTGGCGATGCAGTACGGAATGCGCTGGAACAACCGCCACTGGCTCTTCAAGATCGGCTTCGACGAAGCCTTCAAGGCCGGCTCCCCCGGGCAGATCCTGCTCTCCGAGAGCGTCGCCGCCGCCGCCCGCGACGGGCTCGCCAGCTACGAGCTGCTGGGTTCGCGCGACGCCTGGACCGACGTCTGGACCAAGGACGTCAACGCCTGCGTCGGGGTGCTGGCGCTGCCGCGCTCGCTGCGCGGGGCGCTGGGGATGGCGACCGTGCACCGGCGCGGCGCCGAGGAGCGCGCCCGCGGCCTGGTCAAGCGCGGCAAGCGCGTCGCCCGTCAGACCGCGACCGCCCGCTACGTCGCCGGGCCCGAGCTCGGCGACGCATTGCGCGAGGAGACGATCTACGCCGGCGCCGGCTACGCCACCACCGTCGGCTTCTGGAACGGCGCCGTCGACACCCCCGCCAAGGTGCGGGAGGAGGCGCTGGCCGCGGCCGAATCGCTGCCCGTGGGCAGCGAGGTCTCGATCAAGATCGTCGGCATCGGCGGCGACGGCGAGCACCTCGACGATCTGCTCGCGACCTGCGTCCGCCGCGAGCTCACCCTCCACCTCGATGCCCTCGGCCCCGACTCCGCCGCCCTCGCCCAGGAAACGGCGCGGCGGCTGCACGCGATCTCCCCCGGCGCGGTCGGCTGCACCCTGCCCGGCCGCTGGCCGCGCAGCGTCGAGGACGCGACGGCCCTGCAGGACAGCGGTCTGCGAGTGCGGATCGTCAAGGGGGAGGTCGAGGACACGTCGACCACGGAGGCGGACCTCGGCGCCGGCTTCCTCGCCGTCGCCGCGGCCCTCGCCGGCGGCTCCTGCCACGTCGAGGTCGCGACCCAGGACGCCGCCGTCGCCCGCACGGCACTGGAGCGACTGCTCGGCGCCGGCAGCTCGCGCGAGCTGCAGGTGCTGCACGGGATGCGCAGCCGCGCCGCGGTCGCGGTCGCCCACCAGCTCGGCGTCCCGGTCCGCGTCTACGTCCCCTACGGCAACAGCCGCCTCCCCTACACCCGCGATGACCTGCAGGGCGATCCGCGTCTGCTCACGGTCCTCGCCCGCGACCTGCTGCCGCTGGCGCCCCGGCGTCCCCCCGGCGCCTAGACCTAGCCGCGGCCGCCCTTCTTCGCCCGCTTCGCCGCCAGCATCTCCGCGTCGGCGGCGGCGACCACGTCCCACAGCGGTGTCCCGTCCCCCGGCATCGACTCCGCCAGGCCGAGGCTGAGCGAGAGCTCGAACGGCTCCGCCGTTGCCTCGTTGCGCCGCGTCAGCGCCGCTTCGATCCGCCGCAATGCCGCGTCGGCGTCTTCGGCCTCGGCCCCGACCAGCATCGCGCAGTACTCGTCGCCGCCGAGCCGGGCGATCAGGTCGGAGCCGCGCAGGCTCTGCTCGAGCAACGCGGCGACCTCGGCGAGCGCGCGGTCGCCGAGGTCATGGCCATGCAGATCGTTGATCGGCTTCATGTTGTCGAGGTCGGCGTAGAGGATCGTGAACGGCAGCTCCAGCATGCGAGCCGCCCTCGTCAGCCGCTCCCCCAGCATCTCGAAGCCACGGCGGTTCGAGAGCCCGGTCAGCTCGTCGCCGATCGCCAGCGAGAGCGCCGCGACCTCGGCTTCGACCATCGCCGCCAGTTCCCGCAACGCCTCGGCGTCGAACCCCTCCCGTGTCCGCGGCTTGTCGTCGATCACGCAGAGCGTGCCGAGCGGCTCGCCGCCGGGCGCGGCGACCGGGTGGCCGGCGTAGAAGCGGACGTTGGGGTCGCCGGTCACGCGTGGGTTGTCGGCGAAACGCGCGTCCAGCCGCGCGTCCTCGACCACCAGCGTCGTCTCCGGGTCGAGGATCGCGTGCTGGCAGAAGGAGACCTCGCGCTCGTCTTCGTCGCCCTCCACTCCCTGCGCGGACTTGAACCAGACGCGATCGGAGTCGATCAGCGTCACCGTCACCATCGCGGTCCCGAACAGGCGCTGGGCGAGCCGGGTGATGCGGTCGAAGCGCTCCTCGGGTTCGCTATCGAGGATGTTGAGGGCGTGCAGCGCCGCCAGCCGCCGCTCCTCGTCGGGGGGCTTCGGTGCCGCGATCACAGTTTGTATTCGTATCCCCCGGCGCGGTCGGATCAGCGTCCGCGCGCTAGTGAACTTTTTTGAGCTTCGCCCGTTCCTCTTGCCGTTCGACCACCTGGGCGACCAGCTTCAGCACGTTGGAGTCGCCGCTGGCCTTGATGTGGCCGGTCTCGACCGCCTTGCGGTAGCTCTTGATCGTGCCCTTCTCAGCCAGCTCGTTGAACTGGGGCCGGTCGATTTCGACCAGCACCCGCTCGTCCTGAGCGAGGTCCTTCTTGATCTTCGGCCCGGGCAGCTCGACCCGGTAGAGCTGGATGTCGTGGTGGGCTTTGAGCTGCAGGCCGAAGACCAGTTTCAGTTTCTCCAGCGCCGGGACTTCGGCCTGGAACCGCTCGACAGCGGTGCGGATCAAGTCGGCGGTGGAGGCCATCTGGCTAGGAGCGTCCCATCTAGATCTTGTGCCTCTGCAGCAGCTTCTTGCCGATCACCATGCGCTGGATCTCCGAGGTCCCCTCGCCGATCAGCAGCAGCGGCGCGTCGCGGTAGAGGCGCTCGATCTCGTACTCCTTCGAGTAGCCGTAGCCGCCGTGGATGCGGAAGCACTCCTCGACGCACTCCTTGCCCGTCTCCGAGGCCAGGAGCTTGGCCATGCCGGCCTCGAGGTCGGAGCGGATGCCGGCGTCCTTCATCTGCGCCGCTTTGCGGGTGACGAGGCGGGCGGCCTCGATCTTGGTCGCCATGTCGGCGAGCTTGAACTGGATCGCCTGGTGGGCGGCGATCGGCTTGCCGAAGGTCTTGCGCTCCTGGCTGTAGCGGAGGGCAAGCTCGAGCGCGCGCTGGGCGATGCCGACGCCGCGGGCGGCGACGTTGACGCGACCGACCTCGAGCGCGTCCATCATCTGCACGAAGCCCTGGCCGACACCGGCCTCCTCGCCGCCGAGCACGCGCTCGGGCGGGCACCTGTAGCCGTCGTAGACGAGCTCGGTCGACTCGACGCCCTTGTAGCCCATCTTCTTGATCTTCGGCGGCACAATCACGCCCTCGAAATCGCCGCTCTGGGTTTCCTCCCACGGCTTCTTCTCGGTGATGAAGCAGGTCATCCCCTTGTAGGCCGGTTCCGCCTTGGGGTCGGTCTTCATCAGCACGAAGACGACGCTGGAGCCGAGCCCATTGGTGACCCACATCTTCTGCCCGTTCAGCTCCCAGTTGCCGTCCTCGCCCTTCTTGGCGGTGGACTTGATGCCCTGGACGTCGGAGCCGACCTCGGGCTCGGAGAGCGAGAAGGCGGCGCGGATCTCGCCGGTTGCCATCTTCGGCAGGAAGTACTCCTTCTGCTCGTCGGTGCCGAACTTCATCAGCAGGTAGGAGCCGATGAAGTGGGTGTTGACGACGCCGGAGATCGAGATCCAGCCGCGCGAGAGCTCTTCGACGATCATCGCGTAGGTGGTCAGGTCGAGCCCCATGCCGCCGTACTCCTCGGGGATCGTCACCCCAAACAGGCCCAGCTCTTTCATTTCCTCGACGATCTGCTCCGGGAAGGAGTCCTCGTGGTCGAAGTGCTCGGCGTTGGGGATGATCTTCTCGTCGGCGAACTGACGGACCATCTCGGTGATGTCGCGCTGAAGGTCGGTCTTCTCGCTGTAGGCGGCGGTATCTACGGCCATGGCTCCTAGCTCGTCAAGTCGGGGGCTGATGCCGGCAGCGGCGTTGCGGCCGCGCGGCGCGGGTCATCCAAGGATATAGACGCGGGGTCGGCCCCGGGGTCGATCGCCCGCAGCGGCGCCGCCGCCTTCAGCAGCATCTCCTCCCACTCGCGCTCGGGATCGGAGCCGAGCACGATCGCGCCACCGGCGCCGATCGTGGCCGCCGCGGCGCCGCCGGGGGTGCCGGGGTCGCCACCGCCGCGGTCGAGGACGATGGTGCGGATGGTGACGCTGAGGTCGCAGCCGCCGCCGAGGCCGAACCAGCCGATCGCGCCCGAGTAGGGCCCGCGGGCACGCCCCTCGAGCCGGTCGAGGATCTCCAGTGTGCGGCGCTTCGGGGCACCGGTCATCGAGCCGGGCGGGAAGCAGGCGCGGACGGCGTCGAGGGCGGAGGCGCCGGCGCGGAGACGGCCGCGCACGGTCGAGACCAGCTGGTGCACGGTCTCGTAGCTCTCGACCTCCATCAGGCTCGGCACCTCGACACTGCCGACGGCGCAGACGGAGCCGAGGTCGTTGCGCAGGAGGTCGACGATCATCAGGTTCTCGGCCCGGCTCTTCTCGTCGGCGCGGAGCTGGGCGGCGAGGCGCGCGTCCTCGGCCGGGTCGTCGGACCGGGCCGCGGTGCCCTTGATCGGCTTCGCCTCGGCGCCGCCGTCGCGATCGACGCTGAGAAAGCGCTCGGGCGAGGAGCTGAGCAGGGCGAGGTCACCGAAGCGCAGGTAGGCAGCGAACGGGGCCGGGTTGACCCGGCGCAGCTCCATATAGAGAGCGAGCGGGTCGGGCTCGACCTCGGCGGCGATCGAGTTGGTCAGACAGATCTCGTAGCTCTCGCCGTCGAGCAGGTGCTCGTGGCAGGTGTCGATGTCGGCCAGGTACTGGGCGTGGGAGCGGGCTAGACGAAGGTCGGTCGGCGACCCAACCGGGGAAGACCCGGCGGAGCAAAAGCGGGGAGGCTCCGGCGGGTCTTCCCCGGTTGGGTCGTTCGGAGCGTCCGCGGCGAGGCGCGCCAGGCGCGCGGCGGTGGCGTCGAGCCACTGCTCGGCTTCATGTCCTCCCCTCTCCTCGTGGAGGCAGAGGAGGTAGGTGCGGTTCCGATCGTGGTCGAAGGCGAGGAGGCGGTCGGCGAAGATGAGGGCGGCGTCGGGATGGGGGGAGCTGTGGGTGTTCGGGGAGCCGCAGTCGGCTTTGAGCTCGTAGCCGAGGTAGCCGGCGAAGCCGCAGTCGAACTCGAAGGGGAGGTCGGGGGCGAGGGGGCGCAGGCGGGTCAGCTCGCGATCGAGGTATTCGAGGATCGTTTCCTGGCGCACTTCCGCCGGAGCCCGGGGTGGGTCCGCCCTCCCGCGTTCGATAACCCCGCGATTGACCGTCACCTCCCCTGCCTCGACGTCGTAGGCGATCGTCGCCCCTAGCGGCCCCGCGGCGTCGCCCATGAACGAGAACCGCGCCCCGGGCCCGGGGCGGCTGCTGTCGAGCCAGAACGCGCTCGCGCTCTCCCCATAGAGGGCGGCGAAAGCCCGCGCCGGGTCCGCCCCTCCCTCCAACTCCCTCACTTTCAGTGCCTGTTGGGTCGACTTACTCTCGCTATCCGAGAGGAACTCGACCCGCCCGCCGGGATTGGTCCCTTGGGGGGCCTCCGTTGTGAGGTCGCGGAAGTTCGCCAGCAGGCGCTTGCCGTGCTCGGTTGCGATCGACTCGGGGTGGAACTGGACGCCCCATTGGGGGCGGGTGCGGTGGGCGATCGCCATCGCCGTGCCGTCTTCGGCCCAGGCGATCGGCTCCAGCTCGCTGGGCAGCGGCGAATCGAGCTGGAGCGAGTGGTACCTGGTCGCCTCGAACCGCTCGGGGATGCCGGCGAACAGTGGGGCGCCGGCGTGCTCGACCGTGCGTACGCGGCCGTGCAGCGGCTCGGGCGCCCGCACCACCCGGCCGCCATAGACCCAGCCGAGGCCCTGGTGGCCGAGGCAGACGCCGAGCAGCGGCGTCTCGCAATGGCGAATCGCCTCGGCGCAGACGCCGAAGTCGCGGGCGCGCTCGGGACCCCCCGGTCCGGGCGAGAGCACGACGTTGTCGAACTCCAGGCGGGAGAGCCCCTCCCAGTCCGTCTCGTCGTTGCGAACGACGATCGGCTCGACCCCATTGACCTCGCCCAGTAGCTGGAAGAGGTTGTATGTAAAGGAGTCGTAGTTGTCGATCAGCAGCGTTCGCATGTCTCAAGCACCGGCCACGCAAAATACCCCCGCGGCGCCAGCGCCCCCAGCGCCCGACCGGACGCAGGGCCTGTTCGAGACCCTGCTGATCCTCAGGGGCGAGCCGATAGCGCTCGACGCTCACCTCGATCGCCTTGCCGCCAGCCTGCGCGAGCTGTTCGAGGCGGAGCCACCGCCGGGCCTCGGCGAGGAAGTCACGGCGGCCGCACGCGGCCTCGAGCTTGGCCGGATGCGGATCGACGTCGACGGGACCGGGGCCACCTTGCGCGTGAAAGCGGTTGACCCAGATGACTTCTTCCCGCCCGCAGAGCGCGGCGCGGAGCTGCGCTCCCTGCTCGTCGCGGGCGGGCTCGGACGCCACAAGTGGGCCGACCGCCGGCCGCTCGGCGAAATGACGGGCGCGCCGGTCCCCCTGCTCTTCGATCGCGACGGCGAGGTTCTCGAGGCTGGGCGGGCCAACCTCTTCGCCGCCTTCGGCCAGGTTCTGGTCACACCCGAGGCGGACGGGCGGATCCTCCCCGGGACCGCTCGCGCCGCGGCGATCGAGATCGCTAACTCAGCGAGCATCGAGGTGCGCGAACGGCGCTTGTTCCGCGACGAGCTGTTCGAGGCCGACGAGGTGTTCCTGACCGGCTCCGTTCGCGGCATCGAGCCGGCTCGCTCGCTCGACGGCGGCGAGCTGCCGTCGGGCGCCGCCCTGGCCGGCCGCATCGCCGCCGAGCTTCGCCGCAGATGGCGAACGGGCCGCCTCTCGGCGACCCGTTCGTAACTGCGTCGGCTGCGCGCCGGTAGGCGCCCTAACCCTCCCTAACCAAGTGGGATGACCGTGATCGTCCGGTTCGAGAACGACGAGCTGGTGGTGCTCGACGAACTCTTGTACTGGAGCGTGAACGTGTTCGAACCGGCGCTGAGGTTGGTGATCACCGAGGTGGTGCTCGCCTGGACCGCACCGGTGTCCGTGCTGGTGCCGTGTTCGCGAATCACCGCGCGTTCATCGGTGGCCGCCTGCGTGGTGGCACCCGACACGGCGTAGCTCAGGTAGCCGGTGGCGCCCGGGTCGATGAAACCGGTGACGATCACCATCGCCTTGGTGCCGGTCGTCAGCGTGACCGCCGGGTTGGTGCCGCCCCCGGTCGGGAGCGCGTAACTGGTCGATTTCGTGGTCGCGGCGGTGCTGGTGGACGCGAGCACCGGCGTACCGAGACCAGGGTCGCCTTTCGGACCCTGAGCACCGGTCGCTCCGTCTTTGCCGTCTTTACCGGCGGGGCCTTGGGCGCCGGTAGCACCGTCTTTCCCGTCTTTACCTGCGGGGCCCTGGGTACCGGTAGCACCGTCTTTACCTGCGGGGCCCTGGGTACCGGTGTCGCCTTTCGGACCCTGCTCGCCCTGGGGACCCTGGGCGCCGGTGGCGCCTTTCTCGCCCTGGGGGCCAGCCGGACCGACGTCACCTTTCTCGCCCTGCGGGCCCTGCGCACCAACGTCGCCGGGCTCGCCCTTCTCACCCTGGGGACCCTGCTCGCCGGCCGGGCCCTGCTCGCCGGTGTCGCCCTTCTCGCCCTGCGGGCCCTGGGGGCCGGTCTCGCCCTGCGGGCCGACCGCGCCGGTCTCGCCCTGCTCGCCCTTGGGGCCGATCAGGGAAATGCCGTCGCTCCAATCGTCGGCCAGCTTCGGGCCGAAGATGTCGTGCGTGGCGGTGTCGATGTAGAAGTCGCCCTCGGCACCGGTCTCGGCGCTCGGGGCACCCTCGCCGCTGAGGACGCTGAGGCCGTTCTTGCCGTCGGCGCCGTCTTTACCGTCGACGCCAGCCGGACCTTGCTCGCCGGGCTCGCCCTTCTCGCCGGGGGCACCGTTCTCACCAGGATCGCCCTTCTCGCCGGGCTCGCCTTGGAGACCTCGCTCACCCTGGTCGCCCTTGAGACCCTGCTCGCCGGTGTCGCCTTTGTCGCCGGGCTCACCCTTCTCGCCGGGGGCACCGTTCTCACCGGTGTCGCCCTTGAGGCCCTTCTCGCCGGTATCGCCCTTATCCCCCTTCAAGCCGGTATCGCCCTTGGGGCCCTGCGCGCCGGTGTCACCCTTCTCGCCGGCCGCACCCTGCGCGCCGGTGTCACCCTTGGCGCCACGCTCGCCCTGCGGGCCCTGAAGACCCTGCGGGCCTCGCTCGCCCTGCGCTCCGGCAACACCCTTCTCGCCGGTCGCGCCCTGCACTCCCGTGTCGCCCTTGGCGCCGCTGCTTTCGCTGGCGCCGAGGACGCCCTGCTGGGCGGCGCTGGTCATCACCTGAATGCCTTCTTCGCCCTTCTTGCACTTGGTCGTCGCCGAGAAGTGGACGACGCCCTTTTCGGGGCCGGCCTTGACGACGCAAAGGTTGATGGTGGTTTTCGGTGCCGCCTGCGCGGGGGCCGCAAAGGCCATCAGCGCCAGCGCCACGATCGCCATGAGCGCGGACATCGGGCCACGAAAGCCGGACTGTGCTCGGGACGGGACATTCATCAGAGGGTCTCCTAACTGGATCTGGGCAATTTGAAAGTGAGGAGGCGCCTCCGAAAGCGAGCCCCCGACTTGGCGGCGAAGGTAGGACATTCGGACTAAGTCGGCGATAGGACATCTGGCCATATCTGGTACTCGGGCTAAAGTTCCGGAGTCCCGAAATGGGCTCTAGGTACCCCGCACAAATGGCTCTGCAGTTGGGTTTCCGTGGATCTGTCCGAAGTGGCATCGACCCTTCGTTTGGCCCTTGACTCAGACGTTCGTCCAAACCGACCCCTCAGGCGTGGGCGAATGCGACGACCCAGGCGATACAGGGGCCATGCGACGCGCGCACGCCCTCCTTCCCGCCCTGCTGCTGACCCTGGTCGCGGCCGTCTGCGCCGCCCCGGCGGGCGCCGCCGGGCTGATCGCCCCGACCACCGCCTGCCCCAACCAGGAAACGCTCGACGCCCCCGCCGCCGTGCAGGAGCAGGCGATGCTCTGCATGGCCAACTACGCCCGCACCGCCTCCGGCGAGGCGTCGCTGGAAGAAGCCGAACCGCTGATCGAATCGGCCCGCGACAAGGCCCGCGACATCCTCGACTGCGACAGCTTCAGCCACACCGCCTGCGGCCGCGAATTCAGCTACTGGATGCGCGAGACCGGCTACACGTCCGCCGCCTGCTGGCGGGTCGGCGAGAACCTCGCCTGGGGCGCCGGCGAATACGGCAGCGTGCGCGCGATCTTCCGCGCCTGGATGCGCTCGCCGGAGCACCGCGCCAACATCCTCGGCGACTACAGCCAGACTGGCATCGACCTCCGCGGCGGCACCCTCGATGGCACCGCCGGCACCCGCGTCTGGGCGCAGCACTTCGGCAGCCGCTGCTGACGAGACGGCATTTGTTCCCGGTATGCGGGACGAACTGCCTACTGGCGCGGCGTCGCCCTAGCCCTGAGCGGGCACGGAGAGCCGTTCCAGCGCCGCCAGCCGCGCCACCACACGGTCGGCCCGCTCGCTGAAGCTGCGCAGGGCGGCGTCCTCAGGCGCGAAGCGCGACTCCACGGCCTCGCCACCACCCTCCTGCCCGTTACCGGCAGGTGCATTCGCGACCCCGTTCAGCACCGCTGCCGTCGCCCGCTCCGCCAGGTCGGCGGCACGCCGGGCTTGCGCGGCCGCGTCGAGAGCGGCGTCGCCGACCGCCATCACCGCCTTTTCGGAGGCCTTGGCGACGATCAGCGCCTCGTCGATCCGCCGTTCGAGCTCGCTCAGCAGCGGCGGTGCCGCCGCCTCGGGCAGCAGCCAGTCCTGCGTGTCGTCGCGCTCGGCACCCTCCATTACCCCGCAATTTACGGACGCTGGAGGCGGCAAACGCGCCAGCCGGCAAGAGGCGCGGGCCGATAGATTCCGCCTCCCCTAGATAGAGAACGACGCGAGGAGCGCCTTGAGAAACCCCAGAGACTTCTTCCAGCCGCAGGCGATCGGAGCCCCCGAGCCGCTGCGCGAGATCCCGGTCACCCCGTCGCGGATGATCCACTTCCTCGACTTCTCGAACGAGAAGATGGTCGCCAAGGCCGGCGCCATCGCCGAGAAGACCGACATCCTGCTCGGCAACCTCGAGGACGCGATCCCGGTCGACCGCAAGGAGGCCGCGCGCCAGGGCCTGATCAAAGCCGCCAACGAGTCCGACTTCGGCAACACCGCGCTGTGGACCCGGATCAACTCGCTGGAGAGCCCCTGGGTGCTCGACGACCTCACCACCCTGGTCACCGAGATCGGCGCCAAGCTCGAGGTCGTGATGGTGCCGAAGGTCGAGGGCGCCTGGGACATCCATTACGTCGACCGCCTGCTGGCCCAGCTGGAGGCGAAGGCCAAGCTCGACAAGCCGATCCTGATCCATGCGATCCTCGAGACCGCGCAGGGCGTGGTCAACCTCGAGGAGATCGCCGCCGCCAGCCCGCGCATGCAGGGCATGAGCTTCGGCCCGGCCGACCTCGCCGCCTCGCGGCGGATGAAGACCACCCGCGTCGGCGGCGGCCACCCCGGCTACCGGGTGATGGAGGACCCGGCCGACCCGGAGAACCCCGAGGCCGACCGCGTCAGCGCCCAGCAGGACCTCTGGCACTACTCGATCGCCCGCATGGTCGACGCCTGCGCCGCGACCGGGATCCTGCCCTTCTACGGGCCCTTCGGCGACATCAAGGACACGGCCGGGTGCGAGACCCAGTTCCGCGCCGCCTTCCTGATGGGCTGCGTCGGCGCCTGGTCGCTGCACCCGGTCCAGATCGACATCGCGAAGAAGGTCTTCAGCCCACCGCCGGAGGAGGTCCGGTTCGCGAAGAAAGTCCTCGAGGCGATCCCCGACGGCCGCGGCGTCCACATGATCGACGGCAAGATGCAGGACGACGCCACCTGGAAGCAGTGCAAGGTGATGGTCGAGCTGGCCGAAATGCTGGCCGCCAAGGACCCTGAGCTGGCCGAGTCCTACGGTCTCTAGCGCCTGCAGAGCCAAAAACCGTCTTTGAAAGTGCGTTTGCGCATCTAGTACAAACGTCCAGAGAGGCTTGACTTAACTACCGGCGCGGCGGGCGCGGGTCGAGACATCCCCCGTGGATGCCTCGACCCGCCCCAGCCACCTCACCGGCCCTCTGCTCGCCGTCGCCTTCGGCCTGCTCGCCTTGCTGACCCTGCTTCCAACCGTCGCCAAGGCAGCCCCGGTCGCGGCCAAGCCGGCCGCCTCCTTCATCGACTCGATCGGGGTCAACACCCACACGTACTACAGCGACACCGTCTACGCGAGCGAGTTTGGGACGGTCGAGCAGCGACTGCGCGAACTCGGCATCCACCACATCCGCGAGAACCTCGTCCCGAACCGGCCCGATCAGTACGAGGCCCTCAACGACCTCGCCGCCGCCGGCATCAAGTCGACCCTGATCCTCGGCGCCCCCGAGGACGGCAGCGCCGGCCTCAACAAGCTGACCACCGTCCTCGCCAGCAACCTGCGCGGCTCGGTCGACGCGGTCGAGGGGCCGAACGAGTACGACCTCCACGGCGGCTCCGACTGGATGTCGAAGCTGGCCCCCTACCAGTCGCAGCTCTACACGGCGATCAAGTCCAACCCCGCCCTCTCCTCGCTGCCGGTCGTCGGCCCTTCGCTCGGCAACACCAACAGCGACGGCAGCGACGTCTCCGGCTCGCTCGACTACGGCAACATCCACTCCTACCCCAACGGCGAAGCGCCCGAGCTCAACGTCTCGCGGATGCTCTCGATGGCGAGCGACATGTCCGGCTCCAAGCCGGTGATGGCGACCGAGACCGGCTACCACACCGCGGTCAACTGGAGCGGCGACCACAAGCCCGTCTCCGAAGCCGCCGAGGCCACGTACATGCCGCGCCTCTTCCTCGACTACTTCAACCGCGGCGTCGCCCGCACCTTCTCCTACGAGCTGGTCGACGAGTTCCCCGACGGCGCCCGCGACGAACCGGAGTCGAACTTCGGCCTGCTGCGCAACGACCTCTCCCCGAAGCCGGCCTTCACGGCGCTGCGCAACCTGACCGCGATCCTCGCCGACTCCGGCGCCCCCGCCACCCCCGGCAGCCTCGACTACACGGTCTCCGGCGACACCCGCGGCCTGCAGCAGGTGCTGCTGCAGAAGAGCGACGGCAGCTACTACCTGGCGCTGTGGCGCGAGGAGAGCGTCTGGGACAACCAGGGCCGCACCCCCGAAGACGCCGCCTCCGCCAACGTCCAGCTGAGCTTCGGCGAAGCGCTTGCCGGGGCCGAGGAATTCCAGCCGAACAGCTCCAGCCAGCCGCTGCGGGCGCTTGACCCGGCCGCCCCGGTCTCGCTCAAGGTCGGCCCGCAGGTGACGATCGTCCGCGTCGCCTCCACCGGCGCCCCCGCGGTCGGCGCGATCAAGGTCTGGGTCTCCAAGCGCGCGGTCGAGTCCGGCGGCAAGGTCGCCGTCAAGGGCAAGCTCACCGGCCCCACCTCCGGGCAGGCGACCGCGGTTAAGATCCAGCGTTGGAACGGCGGCTGGCACACCGTCGCCAAGGGCCAGGCCGACGGCAGCGGCCGCTTCCAGAAGCTGATCCGCATGGTGCGGCCCCAGGCGGGCACCTCACGAATCCGCGTCGTCGCCCAGCAGACGAAGCCCTCCAACCAGGTCAAGGTCCGCATCCTCGCCCGCAACGGCGGCAGCCCCGCCCCAGCGGTCGCGGTCGCCGCCAGGACCGCGGTCTCGGCGCCCTCAGACGGCTGAGCGGGGCGACTCATCCCCCCTCACCGCGAGGGAATGAGTCGCCCAGTACTTCGGAGGTCTAGGCGGAGAGGCGCTGTTCCAGCGCCTCGAGCTGCGCGGTCAGCTGCGCCGGCAGCTTGTCGCCGAACTTGGCCAGGTGCTCTTGGACCTGGGGCAGCTGGGCCTTGACCAGCTCGGTGTCGACGCTGAGCAGCTCCTGCATCGCCTCGGCGGAGACGTTGAGCCCCTCGGTGTTGATCGCGCCCTCGGTCGGCAGCAGGCCGATCGGAGTCTCGACCGCGTCGGCCGTACCCTCGCAGCGGCGGAAGACCCACTCGAGCACGCGGCTGTTCTCGCCGAAGCCGGGCCAGAGGAACTTGCCGTCGGCGTCTTTGCGGAACCAGTTGACGTAGAAGACCCGCGGCAGCTGGGCGCCCTCGCGCTCGGCGACCTTGAGCCAATGGGCGAAGTAGTCCGCCATGTTGTAGCCGCAGAAGGGCAGCATCGCCATCGGGTCGAAGCGCAGCTGGCCGACGGCGCCGGCGGCGGCAGCGGTCGTCTCCGAGGACATCGTCGCCCCCATGAAAACGGCGTGCTCCCAGTCGAACGCTTCCTGGACCAGCGGCACCACGGTGGCGCGGCGGCCGCCGAAGAGGAAGGCGTCGATCGGCACGCCGGCGGGGTCCTCCCACTCGGGCGCGATCGAGGGACACTGCGAGGCCGGCGTCGTGAAGCGCGCGTTGGGGTGCGCGGCCGGGGTCTCGGAGTCCGGCGTCCACTCGTTGCCGTGCCAGTCGATCGCGTGCGCGGGCGGCTCGCCGGTCATCCCCTCCCACCAGATGTCGCCGTCGTCGGTCTTGGCGCAGTTGGTGAAGATCGAGTTGCGCTCGATCGTGTCCATCGCGTTCGGGTTCGTCTTGTGCGACGTGTTCGGGGCGACGCCGAAGAAGCCGGCCTCGGGGTTGACCGCGTAGAGGCGGCCGTCCTCGCCGAACTTCATCCAGGCGATGTCGTCGCCGACCGTCTCGACCTTCCAGTCGGGCAGGGTCGGGACCAGCATCGCCAGGTTGGTCTTGCCGCAGGCCGACGGGAAGGCGCCGGTGATGTACTTGACCTCTCCCTCGGGCGAGGTCAGTTTGAGGATCAGCATGTGCTCGGCCAGCCAGCCCTCGTCGCGGGCCATCGCCGAGGCGATCCGCAGCGCGAAGCACTTCTTGCCGAGCAGGGCGTTGCCGCCGTAGCCCGAGCCGAAGGACCAGATCTCCCGCGTCTCCGGGTAGTGAACGATGTACTTGTTATCGCCGTTGCAGGGCCAGGAGACGTCTTCGACCCCGTCGGTCAGGGGCATCCCGACCGAGTGCACGCAGGGCACGAACTCGCCATCGTCGCCGAGCACGTCGAGCGCCGGCTTGCCCATCCGGGTCATGATCCGCATGTTGGTCGCGACGTAGGCCGAGTCAGTCAGCTGCACGCCGATTTCGGAGATGTCGGAGCCGAGCGGGCCCATCGAGAAGGGAACGACGTACATCGTGCGGCCGACCATCGAGCCCTTGAAGAAGCCGTTCAGCTCCGCGCGCATCTCCGCCGGGTCGCGCCAGTTGTTGGTCGGGCCGGCGTCCTCCTCCTGCTCGGAGCAGATAAAGGTGCGGTCTTCGACGCGGGCGACGTCGGCGGGGTCGGAGAGCGCCAGATAGGAGTTGGGGCGCTTGGCGTCAGAAAGACGCTCGAAGGTGCCGGCGTCGATCAGGGCCTGGGCCAGAGCGTCGTACTCCTCGGCGGAGCCGTCGCACCAGTGGATGGAGTCGGGCTGGGTCAGCGCCGCGATCTCACCTACCCACTGCTGAAGTTTGGCGTGGGTGGTCAGCGCGGGGGCCGTGGTCGAGTCGCTCATTCGCCTCTCTCTAATTTTTCGGTTTGAGGCCGACGAGGCTCACGTCGGCGTCCTTGTTCTCGATTTTCAGAGTCGCAGTCGCCTGCTTGCCATCTGAAAAACTCACCGTGCAAGTGAACGTCTTGCCCGCCTCCACCTTTTCATCGGAGGGGCAATCGACGCCTTTGATCTTCTCATGAAGCGATTTTTCGAGGTTGCTCTTGATCGCTCCCTCGGCCTTGACATCGTCGATCACGGTTTCCCCGCAGCCGACGGCGGCGAGGACGACAACGATCGAAAGGGCCAGCGCGCCAGCGCGGCGCCATGAGTTCATCGGGTTCCTTTCGGGGGGTTGAGGCGGGGGAGTATCACAGCCACACCGGCGTGGGAGCCCGGTTACTCCGTGGTTTCGCGATCGAATAGCGGCGAGAGCGGATTCAGCGACCTGGCCTCGCGGTAGGCGGCGAGAGCGGCGGCGACGCGGCCACGCTCGGCTTCGATTCGCGACAGCACCAGCCAGGTGCGCCAGTTGGTCGACTCGCGTTCGGTCGCCCCCTGCGCCGCCACCGCGGCGGCCGGGAGGTTGCCCTGGAGCTCCAGCACCAGTGCCTGCTGCAACCGCGGCGTCGCCGCCCCCGGCTCGACGTTCTCGGCGCTGCGGGCGTCGGCAAGCGCCGTTTCGAGGTCGCCGGAGCGGACCGCGGACTCGCTGCTGGCGACGAGGCTGGTCGAGGCCAGCGGGATCGCGATCGCGACGATGACGACCAGACCGGCGACCGCGAGCGCGATCCGCAGCGGCAGGCGGCGCAATGCCGCCAGCGCCGTGGAAGCCGACGGCGTCGCCATGACCAGCGCCGCGGCCAGCATCAGCGCCGCCACGGGTAGCGCCGGCATCTGCCAGTTCCAGTCGACCGCGGCGGCGAGGAAGAAGGCGACGCAGCCGGCCACGGCGGCGGCCAGCAGCGAGCGCTCGGGCCCGGCGCGGAGGGCGACGAGGGTGCCGCCGCCGAGAACGACGCCGACGAAGCCCAGGAGCAGGAGGAAGCCGACGATCCCCAGCTCCCCCAGGGTCTGGAGATAGAGCGAGTGGGCGTCGTGGACGGCCTCGGTCCCGGCCGCGTCGCGGACCCACCAGTACTCGAAGGTGCCGGCGCCGGTGCCGATCAGCGGCGCCGTCTTGCTCTCGTCGATCGCCGACTTCCAGAGCGCGTAGCGGCTCTCGCCGGCGAAGCTGTTGAGGCGCGAGGTGCCGGTGCCGGCGTTGCCGCCGCCCTTGAATTCATCGACGGCATTGGAGGCGCGGCCGGGGGCGTCGACGGCCACGGCGCCGATGACCAGCACCACCGCCAGCGCCCCGACAGCGGCCAGCGACTGGCCGCGGCTGGGCACGGTCCAGGCGGGCCGCCGGGCCTCGAGCAGCAGCTTCGAGATCGCCACCTGCAGCGCGGCGACCAGGGCGCAGACGAGCAGCCCGATCAGCAGCAGTTCGTCGCCCTGGCTGTGCGCGGTCGAGTTGGTCAGCCCGTGTCGCAGCTCCTCGTGCCCGGCGGCGATCGCAATCAGGATCCCGCCACCGCCACCGGCGACGATCAGGGTCGCCAGCTTCGGCACGCGGTCGTCGCTGACCGCGATGTAGACCGCGACCGCGAGGGCGGCGGCGGCGATGCTCGCCCGCGAGAGGGTGAAGAAGATCGCCAGGGCCATCGCCGGCAACGCCGCCGCCGAGAGGGCGCGCACGACGACTGTCTTCGCCCCGGTGGCTAGATAGAGGACCAGCGGCAACCCGATCGCGATCATCGCCCCCAGCGCGTTCCAGTAGTTGAGCGGGAAGGAGAGGCGTTCGCGGCTGTCGGCGAGGAAGTCCGCGGTCTGGTCGGCAGAGGGGAACCAGGCCGGGTGCAGGCGCGAGAGCAGCGCCAGGACCGCGACCAGGACGATCGCCGCCGCCGCCGCCGCGACCAGCCGCCGCGGTTCCCGCGGCGCCCGCACGCAGAGGACCAGCGCGAAGACCCCGAGGTAGGTGAGGGCGCGGGCGAGTTCGGCCGCGGTCCGCTCGGTGCTCTCGGTCCAGATCAGGCTCAGCGCGTTCCAGGCGACGAAGGCGGCGAGCATCCCCAACGCGACCATCGCCAGCCGGCTCGGGCCGACCCGCGGCAGGGCGCCGACGAGGACGCCGACCAGCAGCACCCACCAGACCCCGATCCCGACCTGGTCGTGGACCAGCGGGTCATAGCCGCCCCCTTCGATCCCGAGGTAGGCGACGAGGCCGAAGCAGAGGACCCAGGTGACAACCGCGTCCCACTCGATGCGGCTGAAGAAATCAGCGTTTCGCGGGTCCGCCCGCATCGAAGTCGCCTCCATCCGGTTCTATGCTAGGAGCGCGAGTCGGACGACCAACGCGTCGACGGCTCTCCCCAGCCCCCGCTTCGAGCAAAGATGACCATGCGCTTGCGAACCATCCCGATCGCCATCGCCGCCACCCTGGCCCTGCTTGTGCTGCCGGCCTCGGCGCTGGCCGAATATCTGGTCCCCGAAGGCAACTCGGCGGTGACCCAGTACACCGAAGGCTTCCCAACCGGCGGTGGCGAAAAGAAAGCCGAAGGCACCAACAAGAAGGCGGCGACGCCGGCGAAGACGATCGGCGCCGCGAACACCAAGAAGCTGGAGACGCACGGCCAGGAAGGGACCGAAGTCGCCGAAGTCGCGGCCGAAACGGCGCCGGAACTAGAAGCCGAGACTCCGGCAGGCTCGGGACAGTCCGCCGAGGGCGACAAGAACGGCAAGCAGGGCAAGCCGGCGAACAAGGACAAGCCGGTCCCGAACGACTCCAAGCAGGACGAAGGCGGCTCCGCCCTGCCGCCGAGCCAGGGCGGCGACGGCCCCAGCGGCTCCTCCGGCCTCGGCGAGGTCCTCGGGGCGGCGACCGGGTCCTCGTCCGGCAGCCTCGGATTGCTGCTGCCGCTGGTGATCCTGGCGGCGATCGCCTGGGGCATCGCCTTCTTCTTCCGCCAGCGCAAGCGGGACGACCCCGCGGCAACCGCGAAGCCATGACCAGCTCACCGCCGAGCCCAGGCCGGGTCTCCCGGCTCCGCGGCCTCCTGCTCGCGGCGCCGGCCGCCGCCTTGCTGCTGGCGCTGAGCGCCGCCGCTCCCGCCCCGGCCGCGGCGCAGCCCTTCACCACCGGCGTCACCAACCTCGGCACCAATGCCCAGCTCGCCTTCCAGCGGACCCGCGACGCCGGCGCCCGCTTCGTCCGCATCCAGCTCTTCTGGGGTGGCACGGCGCCGAATCTGCAGCCGGCGGAATGGGACCCGACCGACCCGCAGGACCCCGCCTACAACTGGGTCGCCAGCGACGAGGCCGTGCGCAACGCGATCGCCGCCGGTTTGACCCCCCTTCTCCAGGTTGACGGGGCCCCCCAGTGGGCCCAGCGCTGCAAGCCGCCGAAGATCTTCCCGGCGGCAACCTGCGATCCCAACCCCGGCGACCTGCGCGCCTTCGCGACCGCCGCCGCCGAGCGCTACAGCGGCCGCACGCCGGGCGTGCCCGCGGTCCGGTATTTCCAGGCGCTGAACGAGCCCAACCTCAGCCTCTTCTTCTTTCCCCAGTACGAAGTCGGCGGCAAGTCGCTGTCGCCGTTCATGTACCGGGACCTGATCAACGCCTTCTACGCCGGGGTGAAGGCGGCCGAACCGTCGGCCCGCGTCGTCCTCGCCGGCCTCGGACCGATCGAAGTCCCGCAATTGACGATCGGGCCGATGAAGTTCGCGCAGCTGATGCTGTGCATGAGCGGCGGCAAGAACCCGAAGCCGACCAAGGCCGACTGCGGCGACGGGGTCCACTTCGACATCTTCGCGGTCCAGCCCTACACGACCGGCGGGCCGACCCACAGCGGTCACCGCAACGACGTCGAGATCGGCGACCTGCCGAAGCTGCAGCGGCTGATCGCCGCCGCCGACCGCGCCGGCCACATCGTCGGCGCGACCAAGAAGACGCCGCTCTGGGTGACCGAGTTCTCCTGGGACTCGAAGCCGCCCGACCCGGGCGGCCTGCCGATGGCGATCGAGACCCGTTGGGTCGCCGAGGCGCTGCACACCGCCTGGAGCGCCGGCGTCGAGAACTTCTTCTGGTACAGCCTGCGCGACGACGCCCACCCGGCCGGCAAGCCGTACAGCGAAACCCTCGAGTCCGGTCTCTACTTCCGCGGCCCCAGCCTCGAGCAGGACAAGGCGAAGCCGTTCCTGGCCGCCTTCCGCTTCCCCTTCGTCGCCTACCCGGGCGACAAGCTCAGCTACTGGGGACGGACCGCGAGCGGCCACCGCGGCAAGGTCAAGATCGAAATCCTCAGCCACGGCAAGTGGAAGCGGGCGGCAAGCGCTCGCGCCGACAAGTACGGGGTCTTCAAGGGCAAGTTCGGGACCAGCTACGGCCGCGACCAGAAGGGCGCCGTCCGCGCCCGCTCCGGCAAGCGGGTCTCCCCCGCCTTCTCGATGAAGCCGGTGCGGGACTTCCACCACTCGCCGTTCGGCTGAGCCGGGCGTTAGGGCTCCCTAATCCGCGTCAGTCGATAGATTCCCGCGCCGCTGATGCGCTTCTACGAGTTCGAGGCACGCAAGATCGTCGAGCTGGCGGGAATTCCCGTCACCAAGTACGGCTTCTGCAAAACCGCCGATGAGGCCCGCGTGGCCGCCGAGGAAATCGGCGGTCCGGTCGTGATCAAGTCGCAGGTCCTCTCCGGCGGCCGGATGAAGGCCGGCGGCGTCAAGTTCGCCGACACGCCCGACGAGGCGGCCGCTCACGCCGCCGACATCCTCGAGCTGGAAATCAACGGCCACATGCCGCGCGGCGTTCTCGTCGACCCCAAAGCCGAGGTCAAGCAGGAGTACTACGCCAGCGTCGTCTGGGACGGCACCGCGAAGAAACCGCTGATGCTGTTCAGCGACATGGGCGGGATCGACATCGAGGAGGTCGCCGAGACCCACCCTGATCACGTCGGCAAAGGGCACGTCTCCAACCTCTTCCCGATCCCCGACTTCGAGGCCAAGCAGGTCGTCGCCGCGACCGGCGTCACCGGCTCGCAGCTGAACCGCGCCACGCCGGTGCTGGCCCGCCTCGCCCGCCTCTTCCGCGAGTACGACATGACGCTGGCCGAGATCAACCCGCTGGCCGAGCTCACCGACGGCAGCTTCGTCGCCCTCGACGCCCACATGGAGATGGAGGCCGAGGCGGTCGGCCGCCAGAAGGTGCTCCTGCGCAAGCAGCTGGAGATCGCCGAGGACGACACCCGCGAGACCTACGAGCCCTCCGACTTCGAGCGCAACGTCGCCGCGATCGACGCCGCCGACCACCGCGGCGTGATCCAGGGCAAGGACCACGGCTTCGAGGGCAACCTCGGCCTCGTGATCGGCGCCGGCGGCGGCTCGCTGACCCTCACCGACGCCGTCCGCAGCCAGGGCGGCAAGCCCGCCAACTACTCCGAGATCGGCGGCAACCCGTCGGTCGCCAAGGCCTGCGGCCTGGCCAAGGAGGTGCTGGAAAAGGACGGCGTCGAGAAGATCGCGGTGATGATGTCGATCGTGTCCAATACCCGCGTCGACATCGTCGCCCGCGGCGTCATCAAGGCCTGCCTCGAGCTCGGCAAGGACCCGGGTGAGACGATCGCGATCTTCCGCATCCCCGGCGCCTGGGAGGACGAGGGCTTCAAGATCCTCGAGCGCTACGGGGTCGAGACCTGCGACCGCTCCGTCTCCCTTTGGGAAGCCGCCGGCCGCGCCGTCGCCAAGATCCAGGGAGAGGCGACCCCCGCGTGAGCATCCTCCTGAACAAGGACACCACCTTCATCGTCCAGGGGATCACCGGCCGCGAGGCGGTCAACCTCACCCGCGAGTGCCTCGACTACGGCTCCAAGGTCGTCGGCGGCGTCACCCCCGGCCGCAAGGGCCGCGAGGTCCACGGCGTCCCGGTCTTCGACACCGTCGCCCAGGCGGTCGAGCACCACGGCGGCCGGATCGACGGCTCCGTCGTCACCGTCCCCCCCGCCTTCACCAAGGACGCCGTCTTCGAGGCGATCCTCAACGGGATCAAGCTGATCGTGATCGTCACCGAGCGCATCCCGCGCGGTGACGTCGCCCAGATGGTCGAGCTGGCGAACATGAACGACGCCCGCATCATCGGCCCCAACTGCCTCGGCCTGATCGTTCCGGACGTCTGCAAGATGGGCGGCATTGGCGGCCCTGCGAAAGACGCCGCCAAGGCGTACGCCCCCGGCCCGGTCGGCGTGATGAGCCGCTCTGGCGGCATGACCACCGAGATCTCCTCTTCCCTGACCCAGGCCGGCCTCGGCGTCTCCACCGCCGTCTCGATCGGCGGCGACGCGATCATCGGCTCCGCCTACGCCGAGCTGATGCCCTACTTCGAGGCCGACGAGGAGACCCAGGCGATCGTCATCTACACCGAGCCCGGCGGCCGCATGGAGGCGCAGCTCTCCGAATGGGTCAAGGACAACGACAGCCGCCTGCCGATCGTCGCCTTCATGGCCGGCAAGTTCATGGATGACGAGGAGATGAAGGGGATGAGCTTCGGGCACGCAGGAACCATCGTCGAGGGGGTAGAGGACACGGCGACCGAGAAGATCGCCCGCCTCGAAGCCGCCGGGATTCGCGTCGTCGAGCGGATCGACGAGATCCCCGACGCGGTCAAGCAGAAGCTGGGAGCGGCTGCCTGATGGCCGAGAAGCTGAACAAGGTCTTCATCGACGTCGAGGTCGACGCCGCCGTCGCCGACGACGCCGCCCTCGCCGCCAAGCTCGAGGAAGTCTGCCCCGTCGACATCTTCAAGGGCACCGACTCCGGCGTCCAGATCGTCGAAGAGAACCTCGACGAGTGCGTTCTCTGCAAGCTCTGCATCGAAGCCGCACCCGCCGGCACGGTGCACGTCAAGAAGCTCTACGACGGCACCGAGCTGAGCTAGCCCGCGGCGGCCGCCTCGGCCGAGGCGATCAGCAGCGCCCCACTCTCGACCAGCATCTGCGCTTCGCCGCGCAAGCGCTCGGGGACGACGACCATCTCCTGCAGCTCGTCCAGCAGCGTGGCGTCTCCCTCGAGCTCGAACCCGGGGACGCCGGCGGGACCGATCACGACCGCCGCCAGCACCTCGATCGGCGACCCCGAGAGCGTCAGGTCCGGCTCGCCGACGGTGCCGCGGGTGCCCTCGATCCAACCGTCGCGGGCACGCAGGGCGAAGCTCTGGCCGAGACTGCGGAGGCCAAGGTCGAAGCGCGCCTCGGCCGGCGGTCGCAGGACGGTCCGCAGGGCGTTGGGCAGTGAGGAGGAGGCCAGGCCGACGACGTCCTCGGCCTTCTGCACCTCCATCCCCCAGCGCGCCAGCTCCAGCATCGGCCGCTCCAGTCCGCGGCCGAGCCCGGTCAGTTCGTAGACGGTGGCGCTGACCGGCGCCGCCAGCTCGCGGCGGGCGACGATCCCGCCGTCTTCGAACTCGCGCAAGCGTTTGGTCAGGACGTCGGTGGGGGCGCCGCCGACGGAACGGGCCAGCTCGGAGAAGCGCAGCGGGCCGAGCGAGAGCTCGCGCACGATCAGCAGCGACCAGCGCTCCCCGACGTGGTCGAGGGCAGCGGCAAGGCTGCACTCCTGCCCGTATTCCCGGCGTGGCATAGCCCCATCGTAACAACCGCTTGGTCTTTCAAAGCACTCGCTTTGAAATCTGGTACGGTCCGCTCAGCGTGAACCGGATCGCCGACCTCACCTGGAAGCATCCGAAGCTTGTCCTCGCCGCCGTCGGCATCTTCGCCCTCTTCGCCGTCGCTCTCGGGCGCGACGTCGAGCAGCACCTGAAGGCAGCCGGCTTCACCGACCCCTCCTCCGAGAGCGAGCGCGCGACCAACCAGCTGACCGCGGCCCTCGGGTATGACGCCAACCCCGGCATCGTCCTCGTCGTCCGCAACCCCGGCGGCGGCAAGCTCGACACGACCAGCCCGCTGGTGCGGCACGAGGTCGGGCAACTCAGCGATGACGTGGCGAGGGCGCAATACGTCGGCCGCGTCATCGACCCTCTGCGCAACCGCCGCGCCGGCGCCGAACTTATCGCCGCCGACGGCCACTCGCTGGTCGTCCTCGGCTACCTCTCCACCGCCGATCGCGAGGACGCCGGCGGCATCGCCGCCGAAGAGGTGCAGCCGGCGGTCGAACGCAGCAAGCTCGACGTGAAGATGGGCGGCTACGCCCCCAGCTTCAACGAAGTCAACGACCAGACCAAAACCGACCTGACCAAGGCCGAGCTGATCGCCTTCCCACTGTTGGCCTTGCTGCTGCTGGTCGTCTTCCGCGGCGTCGTGGCCGCCGCGATTCCCCTCGTCATCGGCGGGATATCGATCGTCGGCACCCTGCTGGTGCTGCGGGTGATGTCGGAGTTCGTCGACACGTCGGTCTTCGCTCTCAACATCGCTACCGGACTCAGCCTCGGACTCGCGGTCGACTACGCGCTGCTGATGGTCTCGAGGTACCGGGAGGAGATCGCCGACGGCGGCGCCACCCGCGAGGCGCACCGCCGCACCGTCGCCACCGCCGGCCGCACCGCCCTCTTCTCCGGCCTCACCGTTGCCGCGGCGATGGCGGCACTGGTGATCCTGCCGCAGCGCTTCCTCTACTCGATCGCCGTCGCCGGAGCCTCGGTCGGGATCCTCTCTGCGGTGATCGCGATGCTCGTGGTGCCCGCAATGCTGGCGCTGCTGGGAACCCGGATCGACGCCCTCTCGATCCGCCGCGGCCCCGCCGTCTCCGACGAGTCCGGCGGCTGGTACCGGCTCGCCCGCGGGGTCATGCGGCGGCCGGTTGCGGTGGCATTGGGCAGCTCGGCGCTGCTGCTGGCCGCCGCCTCACCGCTGCTGTGGACCACGCTTACCGGCCCCAGCGCCCAGGCTGTGCCGCCCGGCAAGCCCTCCTATGAAGCCAACAGCTACGCCGAAGCCCACTACCCGCGTGACCTCACCGAGGCGGTCACGGTCACCGTCGACGGTGCCGCCGCGCCGGCTCAGCTGGCGGAGTTCCAGCAGCGGATCATGGGGATCGACGGCGTCGTCCGCGGCACCCCCTTCGCCCGCGCCGGCGACCGGGTCGCCTACGCCAACTTCGCCCTCGACGAAAAAGCCCTGGCCGAAGGCGCGCAGGACAGCGTCAAGGCGATCCGGGCGCTGACGCCGCCGGCGGCGACTGCCGCCCTCGTCTCCGGCAACACCGCCGGCTTCATCGACCAGAAGCAGAGCCTCACCGAACACCTGCCACTGCTGGTCGCGATCATCTGCGCGACCACTCTGATCCTGCTCTTCCTCCTCACCGGCTCGGTGATCCTGCCGCTAAAGACGCTGCTGATGAACGCGATGACGCTGGGAGCGACGCTCGGCATCCTCGTCCTCGCATTCCAGGACGGCTGGCTCGACGGCCTCTTCGCCTACAGCGGCCCGTCGGCGATCGAGGTGACCAGCCTCGTCTTCCTCTTCGCCGTCATCTTCGGCCTCGCCACCGACTACGCGGTGCTGGTCATGGCCCGAATCAAAGAGCAGCACGACCTCGGTAAGAGCAACGAGGAGGCAGTGGCGATCGGCATCGCCCGCACCGGCCGCGTAATCACCGCGGCGGCGCTGATGATCGCCGTCGTTTTCCTCGCCTTCGGGGTCAGCTCGGTCTTCTTCATGAAGCAGATCGCGGTCGGCATGGCGGTCGGCGTCCTGCTCGACGCCACCATCGTCCGCGCCCTCCTCGTCCCCGCCCTGATGCGCCTGCTCGGCGAGTGGAACTGGTGGGCACCCGCTCCCCTCCGCCGCCTCCAGCTCCGCTTCGGTTTCTCCGAGGCCTGACCTCTCCCAAGGCAGCGCCTACGGGTCGAGCGCGCCGCAAGGCGCGTCCCTCGGCCCGTGCGGCAGTCCTTTCGGTCGCATAGCGGACCAAAGGACTGCCGCACTCGTCCCGCCACCCTCCTCTGTGAGGTCGATCACGTTACTGGCATATAAATTTATATCCGGGTAACTTGGGCTCATGGCTGCTGAGCCCCGCACCAGGCTTGCCCGGGAGGACCGCATGGAGCAGACGCTCGTGGCTGCCCATGAGCTGTTCGCCCAGCGGGGCTACGCGGCGGTGAAGATGGACGAGATCGCGGCGGCGGTCGGGGTCACCAAGCCGCTTCTCTACAACTACTTCGGCAACAAGGAGCAGCTCTACATCAGCTGCATGGAGCGGGCGGGCGACTCGCTGACGGCGACGGTGGCTGAGTCGGTCGCCGCCTCCGCCAATCCCGGCGAGGCGCTCGGCGCCGGCGTCCGCGCCTTCTTCGCCTTCCTCGACAGCGACCGTGCCGCCTGGGCGGTGCTCTTCGACGAGACCCTCCCCCGCGGCGGCGAGGTCGCCGACCGGGTCGCCCAGTACCGCGGCGACATCATCGAGCTGGTCTCCGGCTCGCTGCTCTCGCAGTTGCCGCAGGCCCGCCGCGATGCGGTCCGGGTCGAATTCGAGGCCCTCTCCACCGCCCTGCTCGGCGCCGCCGAGGCGCTGGCGCGCTGGTGGCTGCGGACCGAGGAGATCAGCGCCGCCGAGGCAGCCGAGCTGTTGATCTCGACGATCGAGCCCGGCCTCCGCGCCCGCTCGGCCACCCCCACTTCCAACACCCCCGAACAAGGAAACAACCACTCATGAACAGCAAAACCCGCCGGGTTGCCGTCATCGGCGGCAACCGGATCCCGTTCGCGCGCTCCAACAGCGTCTACTCGCACGCGTCCAACCAGGACATGCTCACCGCCGCCCTCGACGGGCTGATCGACCGCTTCAACCTCGAGGGCGAGACCCTCGGCGAGGTCGCCGGCGGCGCCGTCCTCAAGCACTCGCGCGACCGCGACCTGGCCCGCGAGAGCGTGCTCAGCACCCGCCTCGCCCCGGAGACCCCCGCATACGATGTCCAGCAGGCCTGCGGCACCGGTCTCGAGACGACGATCCTGGTCGCCAACAAGATCGCCCTCGGGCAGATCGACTCCGGCATCGCCTGCGGCGCCGACACCACCTCCGACGCCCCGATCGCCCTCAACGAGCAGCTGCGCGAGACCCTGCTCGACGCCAACCGCCAGCGCTCGACGCTCGGCAAAGTGCGCGCCCTGGCGGGCGTCCGCCCCGGCCACATCGTGCCCTCGATCCCCCGCAACGAGGAGCCGCGCACCGGCATGTCGATGGGCGAGCACTGCGCGATCATGGCCACCGAATGGGAGATCGGCCGGACCGAGCAGGACGAGCTGACCCTGGCCAGCCACGAGAACCTCGCCGCCGCCTACGAGCGCGGCTTCCTCGATGACCTGCTGACCCCCTACCTCGGCCTCGACCGCGACCAGAACCTGCGGCCGGGCTCGAGCCTGGAGAAGCTGGCGAAGCTGAAACCGGTCTTCGGCGGCCCCGAGGGGACGATGACGGCGGCCAACTCGACCCCGCTCAGCGACGGCGCCTCGGCGGTGCTGCTCGCCTCCGAGGAGTGGGCCAAGGAGCGCGACCTGCCGATCCTCGCCTACATCAGCGAGGGCCAGACCGCCGCCGTCGACCACGTCCACAAGCGCGAAGGGCTGCTGATGGCGCCCGCCTACGCGATGCCGACGATGCTCGACCGCGCCGGTCTGAAACTGCAGGACTTCGACTACTACGAGATCCACGAGGCCTTCGCGGCGCAGGTGCTGTGCACGCTGAAGGCCTGGGAGGACGCGGACTTCTGCAAGGAGAAGCTCGGGCGGGACAAACCGCTGGGCAAGATCGACCGCAAGAAGCTCAACGTCAACGGCGGCTCGCTGGCCGCCGCCCACCCGTTCGCGGCGACCGGCGGCCGCATCGTCGCCGGCCTCGCCAAGCAACTGCACGAAGACGGCAAGGGCCGCGGCGTGATCAGCATCTGCGCCGCCGGCGGCCAGGGCGTCGTCGCAATCCTCGAGAGCGCTGGAGGCAGCAAATGAGCGACCGTTACTCACAGGTAGTCAACGCACCCGTCGTTTCCACGATCGCCAAGCAGTTCGGGCTGCCGCAGCCGGTCAGCCTCGACCGCTACAAGGAGGGCGCCCCGGTCATCGCCGGGCCCGTCCTCAGCGGCGCCGCCCCCGGCGGGCGCCTCGACAAGTATCTGCCCGGCTTCCTCGACTCGATCAAGGCCGAACGGGCCGGCGCCGAGGGCAAGGCGAAGGCGCTCGTCTTCGACGCCACCGGGATCGCCGACTCGACCGAGCTGGTCGAGCTGCAGCGCTTCTTCTACCCGGCCCTCGGCCGGTTGCAGCGCAGCGGCCGCGTGGTCGTGATCGGGACGCCGCCGGCCGCGGCCGGCTCGCCCCGCGCCCACACCGCCCAGCGGGCATTGGAGGGCTTCACCCGCTCGCTCGCCAAGGAGGTCGGCGGCAAGGGCGCGACCGTGCAGCTCGTCTACGTCGCCAAGGGCGCCGAGGACCAGCTCGACTCGACCCTGCGCTTCCTGCTCTCGCCGCGCTCGGCCTACGTCTCCGGGCAGGTCGTCCGCATCGCCAAAGGCGTAGCGCCGACCCCGGAGATCGACTGGGAGCGGCCGTTGGAGGGCAAGACCGCGCTCGTCACCGGCGCCTCGCGCGGGATCGGCGCCGCGATCGCCAACACCCTCGCCCGCGACGGCGCCAAGGTCGTCGGCCTCGACATCCCGCCGGCCGTCGACGACCTGCGCACCGTCACCGGCGCCATCGGTGGCGAGGCCCTCGGCCTCGACATCACCGCCGACGACGCACCGGAGCGGATTGCCGAGCACTTCGCCGACGGCGTCGACGTCGTCGTCCACAACGCCGGCGTGACCAAAGACCGGACGCTGGCGAAGATGCCGGAGGAGCGCTGGGTGCAGCTGCTGGAGATCAACCTCTCCAGCGAGGAGCGGATCAACGACGCATTGCTCGACGGCAAACTGCTGAACCCCAACGGCCGCATCGTCGGCGTCTCCTCGATGGCGGGAATCGCCGGCAACAACGGTCAGACCAACTACGCCGCCTCGAAGGCCGGCGTGGTCGGGATGGTCGAATCGATGGCCCCCGAGCTGGCCAAGCGCAAGGCGACGATCAACGCCGTCGCCCCCGGCTTCATCGAGACGAAGATGACGGCGGCGATGCCGATCGGCCCGCGCGAAGCCGGCCGCCGGCTCAGCAGCCTCAGCCAGGGTGGGTTGCCCGTCGACGTCGCCGAGACGATCGCCTGGTTCGCCTCCCCCGCCTCGACCGGGGTCAACGGCAACACCGTCCGCGTCTGCGGCCAGAGCCTGCTGGGGGCATAACGGTGGCGACCCGCACGCTGGACAACTCTCCCAGCATCCTGCCGCTCTACGCCCGCGCCGCGGCGCCGATGATCCCCGGCGCCTCGCTGCTGCCGTTCATCCCCGGTGGCGGCGGCGAGATCCCCGAGCTCGACCTGAGGTTGGAGGGCGTCGTCGCCGACCCGGCCGAGGTCGCCGCCTACGCCAAGGTCTGCG
The DNA here is from genome assembly GCA_963735255.1 of uncultured Solirubrobacterales bacterium. Taxonomy (GTDB): domain Bacteria; phylum Actinomycetota; class Thermoleophilia; order Solirubrobacterales; family 70-9; genus VAYN01. Next base: position 117,227 of record CAVTKC010000006.1, read on the forward strand.
GCTTCGGTCTGCGCGACTCGCTGCCGGGCACCTATCCCCACGTGCTCGCCTTCCCGCTGCACATGGCGGTGATGGCCGATGGTGGCTTCCCGTTCGGCGCGGTCGGCCTCGTCCACGTCGAGAACCGGATCGAGCAGCACCGCCCGATCGCGATCGGCGAGGAGCTGACGATCCGCGTCCGCCCGACCCCGCTGCAGCCGCACTCCAAGGGCCGCACCTTCTCGCTCGTGACCGAGGTCACGGCGGGCGGCGAGCTCGCCTGGGAGAGCGTCAGCACGATGCTGCGCCGCGGCAAGGGCGACGGTGAGAGTGCAGTTGCTCCCGCTATGCGGGACAAACTGCCCTCTGACGGTGGCGGCTTCGAGCCTCTGCCCGCCGAGACCCCGGCGAGTGCCGAGTGGAAGCTCGACAGTGGCCTCGGCCGCCGCTACGCCGGCGTCTCCGGCGACCGCAACCCGATCCACATGCACTCGCTGACCGCGAAGCCGCTTGGCTTCCCGGCGGCGATCGCGCACGGGATGTGGAGCAAGGCCCGCTGCCTGGGGGCCCTGGACAGTCGCCTGCCCGACGCCTTCGCCGTCGACGTCCGCTTCCGCAAGCCGATTCTTCTGCCCGCCCGCGTCGAGTTCGCAAGCGCGGCGGAGGGCGATGAGATCGCCTTCGCCGTGCGCGACGCGCGCAAGCAGACCCCTCATCTCGACGGCCGCGTGACGCCGCTCGAGCCCAACTCCAAAGCCAAAACCGGGAGGAAGTCCAAGTGACCACCACGATCGACAGCGAGAAGAGCGCCAGCGTCGCCGAGCGCGGCATGGGCTTCGGCCTGCGGCAGCTCAACCGCCTCGCCGGCTCCGACCTGCTGGACCGGATCCGCATCCGCAAGCAGGTCGAGCGCGCCCTCTTCCAGGGCACCAAGAGCGGCTTCCAGACGGCAACCGCCGCCGGCCGCACCTTCAAGTCGGCCCAGCAGCTGGGCAAACCGGCGCGCCAGAAGAAGAGCAAGTCAAAGGGCCTCTTCGACCTCGGTCCCGACGACGAGCAGCAGATGTTCCAGGAGGGCGGCCGCGCCTTCGCCGAGGCGAAGGTCCGCCCCGCCGCCCACGACGCCGACGCCGCCTGTGAGACGCCGAAGGAGCTGCTGGCCGAAGCCACCGAGCTCGGCGTCAACATGCTCGGCGTCCCGGAGGAGCTCGGCGGCGTCATGCACGAGCAGTCCGCCGTCACCAGCGTGCTGATCGGCGAGGCCCTCGCCCACGGCGACATGGGCATCGCCTACGCCGCCCTCGCCCCCGGCGCCGTCGCCACCGCGATCGGCCTCTGGGGCAGCGCCGAGCAGGAGGCGACCTACCTGCCGGCCTTCACCGGCGAGGACGTCCCCGCGGCGGCGCTGGCGATCCTCGAGCCGCAGCCGCTGTTCGACCCGCTGCAGCTGAAGACCACGGCCAAGAAGAAAGGCGACGAGTGGGTCCTGAAGGGGACCAAGTCGCTGCTGGCCCGGGCCAAGGAGTGCGAGCTGTTCGTGATCGCGGCCGAGGCCGAGGGCATCGGCCCGGCCCTGTTCGTGGTCGAGTCCGGCGCCAAAGGCCTCTCGGTCGAAGCCGAGCCGGCGATGGGCCTGCGGCCCGCCGCCACCGGCCGCCTGCTGATCGAGAACGTCAAAGTCCCGGCGAGCGCATTGCTCGGCGAGGATGAGTTCAAGGCCAAGGACTACGTCGACTGCATCAACCGCGCCCGCATCGCCTGGTGCGGCCTCGTCGTCGGCGCCTCCCAGGCCGTCCTCGACTACGTGATCCCCTACGTCAACGACCGCCAGGCCTTCGGCGAACCGATCTCCAACCGCCAGGGCGTCGCCTTCCTGGTCTCCGACATCGGCATCGAGGGCGAAGGGATGCGGCTCGCCACCTACCGGGCGGCCAGCCGCGCCGACCGCGGTGAGAAGTTCGCCCGCGAGGCGGCGATCGCGCGCCGGCTCTGCGCCGTCAAGGGCATGGAGATCGGCTCCCAGGGCGTGCAGTTGCTCGGTGGCCACGGCTTCGTCAAGGAGCACCCGGTCGAGCGCTGGTACCGAGACCTGCGAGCAGCGGGCGTGATGGAGGGCGCCCTGCTCGTCTAGGCGACCGCCGCCAATTTTCGAAGCGAAAGGCAACGATGATCAACCTCGAGATACCCAAGAAGTTCAAGCCCCTGGCCACCCAGGCCAACCAAGTGGCGACGGAGGTGTTCCGGCCGATCTCGCGCAAGTACGACGAGGCCGAGCACTCCTACCCGAAAGAGCTCGACATGCTGGCGTCGCTGATCGACGGCATGAACGAGGGCTCCGACATCGGCGGCGCCGGTGCCGCCGGAGTGCGCCGCGAGAAAAGCGACGACGGCGAGAACCGCAACGGCTCCAACCTCTCCACCGTGCTCGGCATCATCGAGCTCTGCTGGGGCGACGTCGGCCTGCTGCTCTCGATGCCGCGCCAGGGCCTCGGCAACTCGGCGATCGCCTCGGTCGCGACCGAGGAGCAGCTGAAGCAGTACGGCGGCAAGTGGGCGGCGATGGCGATCACCGAGCCGGAAGCCGGCTCGGACTCGGCCGCGATCCGCACCACGGCAGAGGTCGACGGCGACGAGTACGTCCTCAATGGCGAGAAGATCTTCGTCACCTCGGGCGACCGCGCCGACCTGATCGTGGTCTGGGCCTCGCTCGACCGCTCGAAAGGGCGGGCGGCGATCAAGTCGTTCATCGTCGAGCGCGACAACCCCGGGTTGAAGCTGGACCGGCTCGAGCACAAGCTCGGGATCCGCGCCTCCGACACCGCCAACTTCACCCTGCAGGACTGCCGGGTGCCGAAAGAGGCGCTGCTGGGCGACCCGGAGGTCAAGGAAAAGGGCTTCGCCGGGGTGATGGAAACGTTCGACAACACGCGGCCGCTGGTCGCGGGCATGGCGGTCGGCGTCGCCCGGGCGGCATTGGAGGAGACGCGCAAGCGCCTCAAGCAGGCCGGGGTCGAGGTCGACTACTCGGTCCCCGCCCTCTCCCAGCACGCCGCCGCGGCGCGCTTCCTGGAAATGGAGGCCGACTACGAGGCCGCCTGGCTGCTGACCCTGCAGGCCGCCTGGATGGCGGACAACAGCAAGCCCAACTCGCTACAGGCCTCAATGGCCAAGGCGAAGGCGGGGCGCGCCGGCGTCGACATCACGCTCGGCTGCGTCGAGCTCTGCGGTGCCGTCGGCTACGGCGAGAACGATTTGCTCGAGAAGTGGGCTCGGGACGCGAAGATTCTCGATCTGTTCGAGGGGACGCAGCAGATTCAGTTGCTGATCGTGGCTCGGCAGTTGCTGAAGAAGAGCTCTAGCGAACTCAGGTAGCCAGGGAAGCGGTAGCGCCGGGGGCGGGGAGCCCCTCTGCAGACACATCTCGCCAATGGCTCGATGTTGAGTGTCTGCCGAGGGGCTCCCCGCCCCCGGCTGTAGGTCCCAGGCCCCTGGGCCCGTGGTTGCGGCAGACTCCTCGCTCGTGAACTTGATCGAGGAACTGATGGAGCGGTCGCCCGCTTCCCGCTTGGGGATAGTGGCCGTCGATTCGGGGGCGAATCGGCGGGATTGGTATTTCGGGGAACTGGTTGCCTGTTCGGCGGGACTTTCGGGGGCGTTCGCTGCGCGGGGTGTGGAGCGTGGGGACGTCGTGATGACTTTGTGCGGGAACCGGGTTGAGTGGGTGCTGACGCTGTTGGCCTGCTGGCGGATGGGAGCGGTGGCGCTGCCTTGCAACACGATGCTGCGGCGGGCGGATTTGGAGCATCGGGTGGCGGCGGCGAACCCGAAGCTGTGCGTCGGCGAGGAGGGGTTGCTCGGGGAGCTTCCCAATGGGGTTCCGGCGATGACGATGGCCGATGTCGCCGCGGTGCTCGACGAGGACCGGCCGCAGGAGACGCCGGCGGCGGTTGCCGCGATGGATCCCGAGGATCCGGCGCTGATCGTCTTCACCTCGGGGACCACCGGTGAGCCGCGGGGGGTCGTGCACGCCTACCGCTACCTGTTCGGGCAGCGGGTTCAGGCGGAACATTGGTTCGGCTCGCGCAAGGGCGAGCTGGCCTGGTGCACGACCGCGACCGGCTGGTCGAAGTCGGCGCGCAACGTCTTCCTCGCCCCCTGGCTGACCGGCGCCGCCGCGGTCATCCATGACGGCCGCTTCGACCCCGAGGAGCGGCTCGAGTTCGCCGCCGCGCTCGGCGTCAACGTCCTCTGCCAGGCGCCGACCGAGTACCGGATGCTGGCCAAGCGCACGCGGCTGCGACCGCTGCCGGCGCTGCGGCGGATGGTCTCCGCCGGCGAGCCGCTGGACCCGGAGACGATCGCTGCCTTCAAGGCCGCCACCGGCCTCGAGCCCGCCGACGGCTACGGCCAGACCGAGACCGGACAGGTCACCGCCAATCTCGCCGGCGAGCCGGTGCGCCAGGGGTCGATGGGCAAGCCGCTGCCGGGAATGGAGACCCGCGTCGTCGGCGGCGAGCGACGGCGGCGCCGGCGAACTGCAGCTGCGCGCCGCCTCCTCCCCCACCTTCTTCTCGCGCTACCTCGACGGCGAGCGCTTCGAGGGCGAGTGGTGGCCGACCGGCGACCTGGTCCGCGCCGACGCCGACGGCTACCTCTTCTTCGAGGGCCGCGACGACGACATCATCCTTTCCGCCGGCTACCGGATCGGCCCCTTCGAGGTCGAGTCCGCCCTCCAGTCCCACCCCGCCGTCGCCGAGGCCGCCGCGGTCGCCGCCCCCGACCCCGAGCGCGGCGCCGTCGTCCGCGCGATCGTCGTCCCCCGCGAGCGCGAGCCGAGCGAGGAGCTGGCCCGCGAGCTGCAGGAGCACTGCAAGCGCGAGACCGCGCCCTACAAGTTCCCCCGCATCGTCGAGTTCGTCGCCGAGCTGCCGAAGACCTCGAGCGGCAAGATCAAGCGGGCGCAGCTGCGCCAGGAGTAATCTGGACTCCGTGGCCACCAGCGAGCAGACCGACGCCGCGACCGTCGCCCGCAGTTACTTCGAGGCGGTCGGCCGCCGCGACCTCGACGCGATGACCGAGCACTACGCGCCGGGCGGCGAAGGCGAGATCTATGGCCTCGTACGGCTGCGCGTGCCGGACAGCTACCGCGCCTGGTTCGGCGACCTCTTCCGCGCCTTTCCCGACTTCGAGTTCGAGATCGTCGAGATCGTCGCCGCGGGCGAGAAGGCGGCGGTGCGTTGGCGCGCCAACGGCAGCTTCGACGGCGACGCCAAGTTCGAAGGCATGGACCCCAACGGCGCCCGCGTCGCCGTCCAGGGCTGCGACGTCCTCACCGTCCGCGAGGGGCTGATCCAGCACAACGACGCCTACATGAACGGCGCCGAAATGATGCGGCAGCTGGGGGCCCTGCCGCCCCAGGGCTCAGCACCCGAACGGGCGATGCTGGCAGCGCTGAACGCGAAAACGCGCCTGCTCGCCGCGCTCCGCAAGCGCCGCGGCTAGCCCCCGTCCGCCAGACCTAAGACGCCAGGCCCTCGGCGGTGTCGACCGGGCGGCCGAGGTGGAAGCCCTGGGCCATGTCGACGCCGTAGGCGCGCAGCATCCGGATCGTCTCGTCGTCCTGGACGAAGCCGGCGATCGTGCGCTTGCCGAGGCCGCGGGCGATCTCGACGATCGCCTTCACGGTCAGCTGGTCGGCGTCGTTGCGCGGCAGATCGCGAATGAAGGCGCCATCGATCTTGATCACGTCGAAGGGGATCTCCCTGAGGTGATGGAAGGGGCTGAAGCCGGCGCCGTAGTCGTCGATCGCGATTTCGCAGCCGAACTCGCTGAGGCGGTCGGCGAAACCCGCGGCGGTCTCGTAGTCCTCGACCTGCGCCGTCTTGGTGATCTCGAAGGTGCAGCGGCTGGGGTCGGCGTCGCCTTCGTCAAGCCGGCGCTCGATGAACTCGAGCACGGAGATGTCGGTCAGCGATGCTCCGGAGAGGTTGATGTGGAGGGAGACCGGATCGCCGGCGCGCTCGCGCTCGGCCATCAGCTCCAATGCCCGCGCGACCACCCAGCGGTCGAGCTCCTGCACCATCCCCGAGCGCTCCGCCACCTCGATGAAGGAGGCCGCCGGCAGCAGCTCGCCGCTCTCGCCGGTCATCCGCAGCAGCAGCTCGTAGCGCTCGACTCCGCCCGAGGCGAGGCCGTGGATCGGCTGACCGGCGAGGCTGAGCCGGTCCTGGGTCAGCGCGTCGCGGATCCTGGCGCTGGTCGTCTGGCTGCGCTGCGCAACCCGACCCGGTTCCTCCGGCCCGTGGAACAGCGCGATCCGGTTGCGACCCTCTTCCTTCGCCCGGTACATCGCCTGGTCGGCGGCGACGAGCACGGCCTCGGAGCTGCCGTCGCGTTTGCCGCCGAACATCGTGATGCCGACGCTGATCGTCGCCTCGCCCAGCTCGGAGCCGGCCGGGAAGCCCTCCGCCACCTGCGCCCGCAGGTCCTCCCCCAGCTGCAGTGCGCCGCCGGTTTCGGTCTGCGGCATCAGCACCGCGAACTCGTCGCCGGAGAGGCGGGCGACGATGTCGGTCGTCCGCACCCGCTCGCGCAGGATCTCGGCGACGCGGCGGATCAGGTTGTCGCCGGGCTGATGCCCGAGCCGGTCGTTGACCTCCTTGAGGCCGTCGATGTCGATGATCATCACCGCGCCCTGGCCGCCGTAGCGGGCGGAAAAGGAGACGTAGCGGTCGAGTTTGAGCCGGAAGCTGCGGCGGTTGAGCAACCCGGTTAGCGAGTCGTGATCGGCCAGATAGCGCAGCTCGGCCTCGGTCTTCTCGGCCTTGGCGAGGGCGCCCTCGAGGACCTCGCGATCCGCCGCGGCGAGCTTCGCCAGCACCGCGTCCACGTCGGATCGCGCTTGTGCCGGGTGTCGCCGTTCTCCACCCACGGAAGGTATTGCCTCGCCGCGACGTCGACATGGCAAACCGGCTGCGTTTTCGCCCCGGGACTCGAAAATCGGCGACTCGGCCGGGCGAATAGTTGGCGCCCAGGCGTGCCCGGGTAGGGTGAAAAAAGGATGACCAACCGGCTCGCCCAGGAGACCAGCCCCTACCTCCTCCAGCACCGCGAGAACCCGGTCGACTGGTACCCGTGGGGTGCCGAGGCACTCGCCCGCGCCCGCGAGGAGGACCGGCCGATCCTGCTCTCGGTCGGCTACTCGGCCTGCCACTGGTGCCACGTGATGGAGCGCGAGTCCTTCGAGGACGCCGAGACCGCCGCCTACATGAACGAGCACTTCGTCTGCATCAAGGTCGACCGCGAGGAGCGGCCCGACGTCGACGCGATCTACATGGAGGCGGTGCAGTCGATCAGCGGCCAGGGCGGCTGGCCGATGACCGTCTTCCTCGACCCCGAGGGGGTGCCGTTCTACGGCGGCACCTATTTCCCCCCGGACGAGGGTCGCGGGATGCCGAGCTTTCGCATGGTGATGGAAGCCGTGGTCGACGCCTTCGAGCGCAAACGCGAGGAGATCCGCGAGCGCGCCGGCGAGACCCGGGCTCGCCTCGGCGCGATCGGCCTGGTCGAGCCGAGCGCCGAGCGGCCCGAGACGGCGCAGCTGGAGGAGGCGACGGCGCGCCTGCTCGCCGGCGCCGATCGCGCCCGCGGCGGCTTCGGCAGCGCTCCCAAGTTCCCGCCGGCCTCGGCCCTGGAGCTGCTCCTGGCCCGCGGCGGCGAGGACGAGCGCGCGATCGCCGAGCGCACCCTCGACGCGATGCTGGCCGGCGGCATCTACGACCAGATCGGCGGCGGCTTCGCCCGCTACAGCGTCGACGCCGTCTGGCTCGTCCCCCACTTCGAGAAGATGCTCTACGACAACGCGCTGCTGGCCCCCGCCTACTTACACGGCTGGCAGGTGTTCGGGCACGAGCGCTATCGCCGCGTCTGCGAAGCAGACCCTGGACTGGATGCTGGCGGAGATGCGCGGGCCCGAGGGCGGCTTCTACTCCGCCCTCGACGCCGACTCCGAGGGCGAGGAGGGCCGCTTCTACGTCTGGACGCCGGCGCAGGTCCGCGAGGTGCTGGGCGCGGGCGAGCGGACCGAGGCGATCCTCGAGTTCTACGGCGTCAGCGAGCGCGGCAACTTCGAGGGCGCGAACATCCTCCACCTCGCCGGCGGGGTCGAGGCGGACGCGCCCGCGGGGCTGGCGGAGGCGCGCCGCGCCCTCTACGAGGCCCGCGCCAAGCGGGTCTGGCCGGGACTCGACGACAAGCGCCTGACCGCGTGGAACGCGCTGGCGATCTCCGCCCTGGCCGAGGCGGGGGCCGTGCTCGGACGCGAGGACTACCTCGATGCCGCCCGCGCCTGCGCCGAGTTCGTCCTCGGCTCGCTCAGCGACGGCGACGGGCGCCTCCTGCGCACCTACAAGGACGGCCGCGCCCATCTCAACGCTTACCTCGAGGACCACGCGTTCCTGCTCGAGGCACTGCTCACGCTCTACGAAGCGACCTTCGAGCCACGCTGGTTCGAGCGCGCCCAGGCGCTGGCCGACGAGACGATCGCCCGCTTCGGCGACCCCGAGCGCGGCGGCTTCTTCTCGACCTCGGGCGACCACGAGCAGCTGATCGCCCGCCGCAAGGAGATCGGCGACCACCCGATCCCCTCCGGCAACAGCTCCGCCGCCCTCGGCCTGCTCCGCCTCGCCGCCCTCACCGGCGACCGCAACTACGAGCGCCAAGCCGAAGCCGTATTCGCCCTCTTCGCCAAACCGGCCCTCGAACACCCCCAATCCTTCGCCCACCTCCTCCGCGCCCTCGACTTCCACCTCGCCCCGACCAAAGAGGTGGCCCTGGTCGGCGACGACCTCGCCGACCTGTCCCAAACCGTCCGCTCCACCCTGCGCCCGCACCTCGTACTGGCCGGCGGCCCGGAGGAAGCCACCGAGCCCCCCCTCCTCCGCGACCGCCCCACCCTCGACGCCCAGGCCACCGCCTACGTCTGCGAAAACTTCACCTGCCAACGCCCCGTCACCAGCTCCAAAGACCTGGCGGACCTGCTGTAAACACAGCTCGCGCGGGTGGCGCGGGTGGAGGGGTCGAGGACGGAGGCCCCGCCCCCGCCCGCAGGCCCCTCCACCCGTGACAGGACCCGTGCGCTTCGCCCGCAGGCGTCTCCCCCGGTGACAGGCCCCGCGCGCCGAGGCCCCCGAACCCAGCGCGCCGACGCCTCTGCAAGGATGCCCCCCAGTGTCTGGCTCCTTCTTCACGTTCCCCGCCGGCCGCCGCTCCAAGTGGGTCGTCTTCGCCCTCTGGTTCGTCGCGATCTTCATCGCCGCGAACGTGGCCAAGCTGCCCGAGAAGTTCGCGGACGCCGAAAGCAACGAGGCGACCTCCTACCTGCCCGGCGACGCCGAATCGACGAGCGCGCTGAAGGCGACGGAGTCGCTGCAGAACGGTGAAATTGCCCCCGCCGTGATCGTCTACCGGCGCGACTCCGGGCTCACTTCCGCAGACTTCCGCCAGATTCAAGCCGACGTCGGCGAGATGACGGCGAAGCGCTTCCCCGGGGTCATCCCCGACGGCGCCACCGCGGCCTCCGGCGGCAAGCGCCAGGACACCCAGGAGACCTCCGAAGGCGCCACGAACCTGCCGCCGGGCTGCGGTACCCCGACCACGATCATCCCCGGCCAACCCGCCACCTACGCGCCGTTCGTCGGCCCGATCTGCTCCGAGGACGGCAAGGCGGCGATCCTCAATGCCTACATCGAGGCCGAAGGCGAGGGCGAACGGATCGTCGACCCGGTCAAGTACTGGCGCGACCAGATCTCCGACCCCGGCGGCGGCCTCGAGGTGAAGATCACCGGCGGCGCCGGCTTCTCCGCCGACGCGATCGAAGTCTTCGAAGGCATCAACGGCACCCTGCTGCTGGCCGCGGTCAGCCTCGTGATCTTCCTGCTCATCGTCATCTACCGCTCGCCGATGTTCTTCCTCATCCCGCTGATCGCGGTGATGTTCGCGGAGGTCCTTTCGCGCTCGGTCGGCTACGGCGTCTCCGAGCTGGGGGTGACGATCAACGGCCAATCGAGCTCGATCATGTCGATCCTCGTCCTCGGCGCCGGCACCGACTACGCGTTGCTGCTCGTGGCTCGCTACCGCGAGGAGCTGCACCACACCGCCGACAAGCACGAGGCGATGCGAGCGGCACTGGCCTCGGCCGGCCCGGCGATCTTCGCCTCGGCGCTGACCGTGATCGCGGCCCTGCTCTGCCTGATGATCGCCAAGGTCAACGGCACCTCCGGCCTCGGGCCGATCGCCGCGATCGGCGTCGCCAGCGCGGCCCTCTCGATGCTGACCCTGCTGCCGGCGCTGCTGACGATCTTCGGCCGCCGCGCCTTCTGGCCCTTCGTCCCGCACACGCCGGAGACGGCGCCGCAGGCCGCGATCTCCGACCGCGCCCGCCAGAAGATCGTCGAGGGCTCCGGCGCCGGAGCCCTCGTCCGGGTCATCCTCGCCAGCCTGCTGGTCCTGATCCTGCTGCCCCTCGTCCTGCTCAACTGGCTGCTGCGAGTCCTCACCGGCCGCCGCATCCCGTCGGTGATCGTCGGACCGCTCGACCGGGCGGTGTTCACGCCTTACGAGATGCGCCGCCACCGCCTCGAGCACGCCGCCGACGTCACCCATGGCTTCTGGGCGCGGGTCGGCAACCGGGTCGCGATCAACCCGCGGCGGGTGATGCTCGGGTCGATCGGGCTGCTGCTGATCTTCTGCGCCGGCTTCGCCTTCTTCTCGACCGACCTGACCAGCGAAGACAGCTACCGGACCGAAGTCGAATCGGTCGAAGGCCAGCACCTGCTCGACGAAAGCTTCCCCTCGGGGGCGACCGCGCTGACCGACGTCATCGTGCCCGAAGAAACCGCCGTGAACGCGGTGAAACAGGCGGTGGAAGGCGTGGACGGCGTCGAGGCGGTCTCGCCCCCGGTCGCCTCGGGCTCGCCGGGGACCCTGGTCCAGGCCACGCTCGAGCCCAACCCCTACTCAACCGAGGCCTTCGACCTGATCGAACCGATCCGCGACGCCGCCCACGGCGCCGACCCGGGCGCCCTGGTCGGCGGCCCGACCGCGGTCGAATTCGACGTCCGCGACGCCGCCGGCTGGGACTCGACCGTGATCCCGCCGCTGATCCTCGTCGTCGTCTTCCTGATCCTGATCGGCCTGCTGCGCGCCGTCACCGCGCCGCTGGTCCTGATCGGCACCGTGATCCTCAGCTACCTGGCCGCGCTCGGGGTCGGCTACTTCGCCTTCGACGTGATCTTCGGCTTCCCCGGCTCCGACCCCTCGCTGCCCCTGTTCGCCTTCGTCTTCCTGGTCGCCCTCGGGGTCGACTACAACATCTTCCTGATCGCCCGCGCCCGCGAGGAGACCGAGAAGCACGGCTCAGAACAGGGGGTCCTGCGGGCCCTGGCGGTCACCGGCGGCGTCATCACTAGCGCCGGCATCGTCCTCGCCGGCACCTTCTCGGTCCTCGCCGTCCTCCCCCTCACCTTCCTCACCGAGCTCGGCTTCGTCGTCGCCTTCGGTGTCCTCCTCGACACCTTCCTCGTCCGCAGCGTGCTGGTGCCGGCGATCGCGCTCCAGCTCGGCGACCGCTTCTGGTGGCCATCGGCCCTCTCGCGCCCGACGGCCGAGCGCTCCGGCCAGCCCCCAACCGCCTGACGCACCGAACGCGATAACAGCCTTGTGGCCCCTATAGGGGCCACAACTCAGACAACGGCGAAATCGCGCACCCCGTCGAGGACGACGCGGCCGCCGACCTCGGCACGGCCCTCGCCGAGCGGGCGGGCGTGGAGTAGCGAACCCTCGCCCTGGTGGATCGTCAGCGGCCGATCGAGCTCGGCGGCCAGCATGATCGCGGCCGAGCCGGTTGCCTCGTCCTCGCCGACCCCGTCGGCGAGCGAGAAGCAGCGCGAGCGCACCAGGCCGGCGTCCCTGTCGGCCCAGGCCCAGAGGTAGATTTCGTCCTCGCGGCCGTGCGGCGGCCCGTCGAGCGCCTCCACCTCCGCCGCGGAGCCCAGCTCGATCAGCTCCCAGGGCGGCGACCACTCGGCGCGGGCGGTGATCCAGGTCAGCTCGCCCTCGCGCCGCACCGCGACCTCGCCCGCCGGCGGGCGCAGCACATCCGCGGTACGCCCTTCCCGCGCCAGCAACCACGCCGTCCCCACGGTCGGGTGACCGGCGAAGGGCAGCTCCAGCCCGGGCGTGAAGATCCGGCAGGCCGCCGTTTCCAGCTCGTCGACGAAGACCGTCTCCGAGAAACCGAGCTGGTGGGCGACGGCTTGGCGCCGCTCCGCCGGCACCCCGGACCCCTCGAGGAACACCCCCAGTGGGTTGCCGTGACTGCCGTCCTCGCCGCAGAAGACCCGGAGGACGTGGAGCGTCGCCATCGGCCGCCCCGCAGCTAGAGGATCGGCAGGAAGTTTTCGATCTCGAACGGGGTGACCTGGACGCGGTAGTCGTCCCATTCCTGCCGCTTGATCTCGACGAAGCGGCGGAAGGTGTGCTCACCCAGGGTCCGCAGCACCAGCTCCGAGTCGGCGGCGACCTCGATCGCCTCGCCCAGCGTCGCCGGCAATTGCTCGATCCCCTGGTGCGCCAACTCCTCCTGGGAGAGGTGGTAGAGGTTCTGCTCCATCGGCTCCGGCAGCTCGTAGCCCTTCTCGACCCCTTCCAGGCCAGCCTGCAGCATGCCGGCGAAGCAGAGGTAGGGATTGGCGGCGGGGTCGGGGCAGCGCAGCTCGGCCCGGGTCGCGCCCTCCTTGCCCGGGTGATAGAGCGGCACCCGGATCAGCGCCGAGCGGTTGCGGCGCGACCAGGCCAGGTAGACCGGGGCCTCGTAGCCGGGGACGAGGCGCTTGTAGGAGTTGACGTACTGGGCGAAGAGCGGCGAGATCTCACGCGCGTGCTTGAGCTGGCCGGCGATGAACGACTTCGCGGTCGCCGAGAGGTAGTAGGGATCGTCCTCGTCGTAGAAGGCGTTCTTGCCGTCTTTGGCCAGCGACTGGTGGACGTGCATCCCGGAACCGTTCTCGCCGAACAGGGGCTTCGGCATGAAGCTCGCGTGCCAGCCGTATTTCATCGCGTACTCCTTGACGACGATCCGGTAGGTCATGCAGTCGTCGGCCATCTCGAGGACGTTCTTGTAACGCATGTCGACCTCGTGCTGGGAGGGGCCGACCTCGTGGTGGGTGTACTCGACGTGAATGCCCATCTTCTCCAGCGCCAGCACGGTGTCGCGGCGGACGTCGGAGCCGGCGTCGAGCGTGGTCAGGTCGAAGTAACCGCCCTCGTCGAGCACCTCGGGCACGCCGCCCTCCGGCTTGGCGGAGCGGAAGTAATAGAACTCGAGCTCGGGGCCGATGTTGAAGGCTTCGAAGCCCATCTCCTCGGCCCGCTTCATCGCTCGCTGCAGGATCCAGCGCGGGTCGCCCTCGTAGGGGCCGCCGCCGGGCACACGGATGTCGCAGAACATGCGGGCGACCGCGTTCTCGTCCTCGGGGCGCCAGGGGATCAGAGCGAAGGTCGTGGGGTCGGGCATCGCGATCATGTCCGACTCCTCGATCGGGTTGAAGCCGGTTATCGAGGAACCGTCGAACCCCATGCCGCCGTCGAAGGCGTCCTCGAGCTCGGCGGCGTTGATCGAGAAGCTCTTCAGCTGCCCGAGCACGTCGGTGAACCAGAGGCGGACGAAGCGCACGTCGTTTCCCTTGACGATGGCGATGACGTCAGCGGCACTTCGGGGTTGCTCTGCCATTCCGGTCTCCTTGGCTTGTCCGCGAGAAGGGGGCAACGATAGGCGAATGAACCGAAGAGGTGCAGATCGACGTAGAACGGGTAGAGAATCGGAATTCTCGACCGGGATGAAGGAGCTTGCGAAGACGTCCGAAAGCCGGTATAACTTACTCCTCGTAAGTAAATGGCTGAAAGTAAAGTAAAGGCCACGTAAAGGCTCTGTAAAGCGGAAAACGCCCCAGTCAGAGCCAGAGACGAGACGCAACGTGACGGTAAAAACGGCAGTGAGCAGATTCCAGATCCACGATGAGCTGACCGCTCCCGACGAGAGCGCTCCGCTGATCAAGACCATCCAGGCGGCCGGCGGTGCGGTCACCAAGTTCGTCGGCGTGCTCGCCGGCTCCCCCGCCGTCCTCCGGGCCTACACGCGCATGCGTTCCGAGCTGCGCGGCGGCGTTCTGCCGCAGGCGACCCGCGAGCGGATCGCGTTGGCGGTCGCCGAGCACCGCGAAGACAACTACAGCATCGCCCAGCACGCGAAGTCGGCGCGGCGGGCGGGACTCGGCCTCGACGAGGTCTCCCGCGCCCGCAGCTTTACCTCCGCCGACGAGAAGGAGGCAGCCCTGCTGCTCTTCCTCAAGGAGGCCCTCGATGCCGACGGCCCTCCCCCGCTCCACCTGCACGAGGAGGCACGGGAGATCGGCTGGACCGACGAGGAGATCCTCGAGGCGGTCGGGCACCTAGCCCTGAACGAGTTCCAGAGCCTGATCGCCAGCGCCGCCGCGCTGCCGAAAGACCAGGCAACGCCCCGAGTACTTCCCAACGTGGCGTAGCGGGAGGGGCCAAGCGCCCCTCCCGCTCCCGGCCTCAGGCCAGCGCTACCCCTCGACCAGCGTCGCCGTGTACAGCAACCGCGCCGTCGAGTACTTGCAGCCGAACGTGGCCCGGGTGCCAACCTTCTCGAGTGGCTCGCCCTGGCGGATATCCGTGGAGTTGGTGCAGGTGCCCGGGGCGCGGCTGGCGCGCCAGACCTCGTTCGAGGGCAGTTCCTGGGCGAAGGCCGGGGCCCAGGTCGGCACCGTGACCGCGACGATGTCGCCCTTTTCGACTTCCAGCGAGGCGCCGAACTTGACCGTCTGGCCGAGGTAGGGCGTCAGCACCTTGACCGAGCCCTGGCTGCGGAGGTTGTAGCGGGGCGGGTTGGTGCCGGGGATCCGGCGCAGGATCGAGAGCCGGGCCTCCGGCGGCGTGCCGAAGAAGCCGTTGAAGAAGGAGCGCTGCTTGTTGGTCGGCTGGGCCAGGGTGAGGGTCCAGGCCCTGATCGTGCCGCTGTGGGGGACGATGAAGGGGGAGCGGGTCTGGCCGTTGCTGACCTGGAAGCCGGTGACGCTGCCGATCGCCTGGCAGGGCAGGCCCGGGCAGGACGGGTCGGGCACGGTCGAGGTCTGGCCGAGCACTACCTGGGTGCTGGGCACCTTGGCGGCGCTGGGGCCGGCGAGAACGGCCGCCAAGGTCGCGAGGGAGCCGACCAGCAGCGCCAGCGCCAACCGGCGACCCTTCCGCGGCGCGCCTGCGGTATTTGCTCCGTGCGAAGACCTCGACATCCAATGCTCCTCTCGTTGAAAAACGCCTCTGAGCAGGGCAGATTAGCCGCCAGAGCGGAGGAATCGGGGTCTCGTCGGGCTAGCCGGCGGTGCCGGCGCGGGCGTAACTGACCGCGATCGCGTAGCGGACCATGCCCGCACCATCGAACCCGAGTGCTTCGCTGGCGGCGGCGGTGAGGTCCCAGGCACGGCCTTTGACGAACGGACCGCGGTCGATCACAGGCGCGATCACGGCGTTCCCTTCGTAGACGAACTTGACCATCGTGCCGCAGGGCAGGCTGCGATGGGCAACGCCGACCGTGGTCGCCCGCAGCGTCTGCCCGCAGGCGGTGCCGTTGCCGTAGAAGCCGGGCCCGTACCAGCTGGCGCCGGCGCTGCGGAAGGGGCTGAAGACGAGGTCCTGGCCCGCCGGCGAGGCGCCGCCGTAGGCGGTCGAGGCGCCGCCGGTGGCCGCCTGGGCCGAGCCGGCACCGAGCATGAGCAGCGCCAGCGAGGCAAGGGCCGCGGCACGGCGCAGGCGGCGCGGGCCACGCTGCCCGGTTCGGGGCGCGCTCAGCGAATCGGTATTCCGCGCACGGCGGTTTCTACACGTCTGCATGGGCTCTCTCGGGCGCTTACGGGGTTAGCTGTCGGGCTCGCGCTGAAAGAGCTGCGCTACGCGGCTGATGCCGGCGATTCGCCCCAACTAATTGGGTCCCCCGCTCCCCGCGATATGTAGGCGGAGATTCAGCGGAAGTTCGCGGCAGATTAGCAAAGGCTAAGACAGAAAATTGTGCATAGATCGTTAAAGCCCTCCAGAATGGGAAAAGCCCCCTCTCGGGGGCCTTTCCTTTAGCGGGCCTGTAAGCCGGATCCTGTCTTGAGCGGCCATCTATCTATGCGGCCTACCTGGACCTCGCCGAGCCGGGTCGACGGTCCTGCTTGGCCTTGCACCGGGCGGGGTTTGCCTGGCCGCCGCGTCACCGCGACGCCGGTGCGCTCTTACCGCACCATTTCACCGTTGCCTGTACGCGACTCACGTGTGGCCGCGCCATCGGCTGTGTATTTCTGTGGCACTTTCCCGCGGGTTTCCCCGGGTGGGCGTTACCCACCGCCCTGCCCTGTGGTGTCCGGACTTTCCTCGAGGGGTTTTCTCTCCCCCCGCGGTCCGCTCGGCCCGCCCCTCGATGGTAGCTCTCGAAGTCCGGTGTACCCCGGTGGGCGCGGGATATGGTGGCGAGGATGCGAACCGCGGTCGTCACCGGAGCGGGCGGAGGGCTCGGCCGCGCGATCGCGGTCGAGCTCGGGGCGCGCGGCTACGCGGTCTGGGCGACCGATGTCGACGCCGCGGCCGCCGCGCGGACCGCGGCCGAAGTCGGCGACGGAGCCACGGGGGCGACCCTCGACGTGCGCGACGAGGGGGCGTGCCGAGCGCTGGCCGCGACGGTGGCCGCCGAGGCGGGCTCGCTCGACCTCTGGGTCAACAACGCCGGCATCCTCGCGACCGGGCTCAGCTGGGAGCAGGACGAGCCGACCCGGGCGGCGATGCTGACGATCAACGCCGCCGGGACGATGAACGGGACCGTCGCGGCGCTGGAGCGGATGCTGCCCAGCGGGCGCGGCCACGTCGTCAACGTGATCTCGCTTGCCGGCATCGTCGCCGCCCCCGGCGAGGTCGCCTACGCGGCCAGCAAGCATGCGGCGATGGCCTTCACGCTCGGCACCCTCTTCGACCTGCGCCGCGCCGGACACCGCGGGATCGACGTCTCTGCCGTCTGCCCGGACGGGATCTGGACGCCGATGATCGAAGGCAGGCTCGACGACCCCGACGCTGCCGGCTCTTTCTCCGGCCAGCTGTTGACGCCCGAGCAGGTGGCGACCGCGATCGGCAAGCTGACCGAGCGTCCGCGCCCCGTCCTCATCCTGCCGCGCTGGCGCGGCCCGCTGCTGCGGCTGTTCGACCTCTTCCCCAGCCTCGCGCTGCGACTGCTGCCCGCGGTGATGTGGGACGCCCGCCGCCGCCAGCGCCGCTACAAGAAGCTGATCGAGTCCGGCCGCTGGCCGCACTGACGCGAACCGCGGAACCAGGCACGTTGGAGCGGGCTCAGACGCTGCGGAAGACGCCGATGACGCGACCGATGACGCTCGCCTCGGCGGAGAGGATCGGCTCCATTTCGTCGTTCTCCGGCTGCAGCCGGATGTGGTCCTTCTCGCGGAAGTACCGCTTCACCGTCGCCTCCTCGCCGATCAGGGCAACGACGATTTCGCCGTTGGTGGCGTCCTCGCTGGGCCGGACGATGACGTAGTCGCCCTCGAGGATGCCGGCGTTCTTCATGCTTTCCCCGCGGACCTGGAGGATGTAGTCGCCGTCCTCGCCGCCGATCACGTCGGGGATCTCGATGTACTCCTCGATGTTCTCCTCGGCCAGGATCGGCTCGCCGGCCGCGACCTGACCGACCAGCGGCAGGCCGCTTTCGGGCCGGATCGTCCGCTTCGCCTTCTCGAACAGAAGCTCGATCGCGCGCGGCTTCGACGGATCCCGTTTCAGCAGCCCCAGCTTCTCCAGATTGGCCAAGTGCGCGTGCACGGTCGAGGAGGAATGCAGGCCCACGGCTTTGCCGATCTCCCGCACCGTCGGTGGGTAGCCGGTCTTCGCCGCGTACTTGCGGATGTAGTCGAAGATCTCCTTCTGCCTTTTGGTCAGATCGAGGTCAACCATCGCTAGCTCTCATTTCTCCCATTTTGCCCGGCACGAACACGTTCGAACACCTGTTCGCCAGGCTACCTGCCCCCGCGGACGCGTGCAACCCGCCGACTCCCCCGCCCCGCCAAGCATCTAGAATCCGCCGCCCTCGAGCGGCTGTGGCGGAACTGGTAGACGCGCAAGGTTGAGGGCCTTGTGGGTGGAAACACCCGTGATGGTTCGACTCCATTCAGCCGCATCGGAAAGCCCCCGCTAGTCGGGGGTTTTTCTGTCTTGCAGGTCCCTCGCGCAGAAACCTTGATCCGTCGTGCGCCAGTCTGAGGGTCAGGCACTATCTCGTATCTGGTTAGAGGTTGCCGATCTAGACGCCGTTCCGAGAAGATGGATTCATGTTCTTCATCCGTGGCAACTACGAGCTCCCGTCCTGGGGGACCGTGCTGGTTGTCGTTACGGTCGGGATTGCCCTCATCCTCGCCGGCGCCGTCCGCCTCGGCCAGGTCCTGATCGGCGCCTTCGCGGCCGTGACGCTGTACCAGTTGCTCTACGAGAAGTTCCTGAATAGAGGCTGACCTACCTGACAGTGGGAAGCTCAGGGAGCCAGCAGCGTCAAGTCCCAGCCATCGCCGCGGGTGAACAACCGCCGCTCGTGGACGCGGTCGTCGGCTTCCTCCCAGAACTCGATCGCGCTCGGGCGCACGCGTAGGGCGCCCCAGTCCTCGGGACAGGCCGGCGCCGTCTCCTGAACCTGCGCCAGATGGTGGAGGCGGTCACGGAGTGGCGCCAGGTCCTCGATCTCCTCGCCTTGGCGGGAGACGACGGTCTGCAGCTGGTGGAAGAGGTCGCGCTCGGCGAACAGTTCCGCGGCCAGGGCGCGGTCGGTCTGCGCGGCCTCGCCGGTGACATGAACCTGGCGCCCCAGCTCGGGCCAGTGCCAGAGCAGGGCAACGGCGGGGTTGGCCTCGATCTCCTGGGCCTTGCGCGTCCACAGCGCCGAGGTGAAGAGCAGCGACTCGTCCTCGATCCGCTTCAGCGTCACCGTGCGGGCCGAGGGGCGCCCGCCCTCCCCCACCGTGACGAAGGCGACCGAGGCGGGTTGCGGCAACTCGCGCTCGCGCGCCTCGCCGATCCAGCGCTCGAGTTCACGCAGGGGGTTTGCCTCCGCCATCCGGTCGAGAATAGTTCGGCCATCCGGCGGGCGCGGAGTAGGCTCCTTCGGGAGCGAGCCGAGTGGGATCGGCCCAACCCGAGGAGGAGGTCCGATGTACGACTACGTGATCGTCGGCGCCGGTTCCGCCGGGTGCGTGCTGGCCGCGCGCCTTTCGGAGGACCCGGATGTAAGCGTGCTGCTGCTGGAGGCCGGCCCGCCGGACGTGAAGGAGAACATCCACGTGCCGCTGGGCTACCTGCAGCTGGCGCGGACCGACGTCGACTGGGACTACACCAGCGCCCCGGAACCCGGCTGCGGCGGCCGCCGCCTGCCGCTCCCCCGCGGCAAAGTCCTCGGTGGCTCTTCCTCCACCAACGCGATGGTCTACATCCGCGGCAACCAGGCCGATTACGACAGCTGGGACCAGCCGGGATGGGCCTGGGACGACCTCTTCCCGTACTTCCTCAAGGCCGAGGACAATGAGCGCGGCGCCTCCGAGTGGCATGGGTCCGGGGGGCCGCTTCCGGTCTCCGACCAGCGCTCCGGCAACAAGATCACCCCCACCTTCGTCGAGGCCGGGGTCGAAGCCGGGCTCGCGCGCAACGAGGACTTCAACGGCGCCGAGCAGGACGGGGTCGGGCTGTACCAGCTGACCCAGCGCGGCGGGATGCGGGCCAGCGCCGCCGTCGCCTACCTGCACCCGGCGATGGAGCGGCCGAACCTGACCGTGATGCCCTACATGCTCGTCGAGCGCATCCTCTTCGAGGGCAGCCGGGCGGTCGGGGTCGAGGCCAGCCAGCTGGGCCAGGCCCAGGAGCTGCGGGTCGAGCGCGAGGTGGTCCTCTGCGGCGGCGCCTACAACTCCCCGCAGCTGCTGATGCTCTCCGGCGTCGGCCCGGCCGAACACCTGGCGATGCGCGAGGTCGAGCTGCTGCTCGACCAGCCGGCGGTGGGCGAGAACCTCAGCGACCACGCCGCCCACTACGAAGTCTGGACGACGCCGGAGCCGGAGAGCCTGCTGGCCGCGCTGGAGCCGGCGGCGCTGGAGGAGTACGCCGCATCCCAAACCGGCCCCTTCGCCTCCAACCTGGCCGAGGCCGGGGCCTTCGCCAGGGTGGAGCCCGGCGCCGAGGCGCCGGACACCCAGTTCCACGTCGCTCCGATCCACATCGTCGAAGAGGGCATGGGCGACCCGCAGGCGCACGGCGTCTGGGTCTCCCCCTGCCTCTTGACGCCACTCGCCCGCGGCTCGGTCCGGCTCGCCTCCAAAGATCCGACCGCGAAGCCGATCGTCCGCAACGGCTTTTACGCCGCGGAGGAGGACATGGCGCGGGCGACCGCGGCCGTGCGGCTGGCCCAGGAGATCTGCGCCCAGCCGGCAATGCGCCGTTACTGCGCCGAGCCGTTCACGGTTCCGGCGAGCGACTCCGAGGAGGACCTGCGCGCCCACGTCGCCGCCACCACGTACCCGATCTACCACCCGGTCGGCACCTGCGCGATCGGCTCCGTCGTCGACACCGAGCTGCGCGTGCAGGGCCTGGATGGGATCCGCGTCGTCGACGCCTCGGTGATGCCGGTGGTCCCGCGCGGCAACACCAACGCACCGACGATCGCGATCGCCGAGCGCGCCGCCGACCTGATCAAGGGCGAGGCGCCGCTGCGGGCCGAGGAGGTCGGCGCTTAGCCGACTAGGCGGCCGCGCCGAGGGCGCGATCGATGAACGGGCCGAGCAGGTCGGCGACCGAGGCGGCGGTGGTCTCCGGGGTCTCGCTGGGCCCGGTGATGTAGCTGATCGCCAGCCGCACCAGCGATTCCGAGAGCAGGTCGACATCGGCTTTCGGCGCCTGCGGCCAGCCCTGCTCGATCGTCGCCGCCAGGCGCGCGGTCGCCCACTGGACGACCGGCAGGCCCTGGGTGGTGACAAAGGGCAGCATGCCCCCCGTGCCGTCGTCGCTGAGCAGGATGCGGATCAGCGGGTCCTCGCCGGCGGTGCGCAGGAACAGCTCCAACGCGGCGCCGATCGCGGCCCGGGGATCGTCGCGATGCTCGAGGACCGCCGCCTCGACCGCGTCGAGGAAGCGCTCGCCCTCGTGGATCACGAAGGCCAGCCCGAACTCGTTGCGGTTGCCGAACTCCTTGTAGAGGGTCTGGCGACTGACGCCAGCGGTGGCGGCGATGTCGGACATCGTTATCTCCGACCAGGTCCGCTGCTCGAGCTGGTCGCGGGCGGCGCCGAACAGGGTCTGCCGCAGCAGCTCGCGGGCCGCCTCGGGGTACGGGGTGCGGGGGCTGGTCGCCATCTTCGCCCCCATCGTCGCAGCGGGGACGGTCACGCGGCGTCCCCGTCGGGCTCGAAGTCGACCTTGTCGCGGACGCCGCAATCGGGGCAGGCCCAGTCGTCCGGGACCTCGCTCCAGGGCGTCCCCACCGGGAAGCCCTCGCGCGGGTGGCCGGCCTCCTCGTCGTAGACGTAGCCGCAGGACGGGCAGCGCCAGCGGCTCATGCGACCGCCCCCGCCCCACCCCCGTGGCGGGCAAGGATGCGCTCGCGCTTGCTCGGCTGGATGTTGGCGCGGCTGACGTCGCCCTCGAAGTGCTCGAGCAGGCGCGGGTCCATCACCCGCCGCCACAGCGGCGGGAACCAGGCGAGCACGATCATCCCGGCGTAGCCGGTGGGCAGCTGCGGCGCCTCGTCGACGTGGCGCAACGCCTGGTAGCGGCGGGTCGGGTTGGCGTGGTGATCGCTGTGGCGCTGCAGGTGGTAGAGCAGCACGTTGGAGGCGACGTTGTTGCTGTTCCAGCTGTGCTCGGGCAGGCAGCGCTCGTAGCGGCCGTCCTCGCGCTTGTTGCGGCGCAACCCGTAGTGCTCGAGGTAGTTGACGACCTCCAGCAGCGAGAAGCCGAGCACCGCCTGGAGCAGCAGGTAGGGAAGCACGACCGGGCCGAAGGCGACGGCGAGCGCGCCGAAGAGGACGATCGTCATCGCCCAGGCGCTGAGCAGGTCGTTGTGCAGGCTCCAGTGGGACTTGCCGAGGCGGTCGAGCCGGGCGCCCTCGATCTCCCAGGCGGAGCGCAGGCTGCCGGAGACGGTACGCGGGAGGAAGGCCCAGAAGCTCTCCCCCAGCCGCGAGCTGGCCGGGTCCTCGGGGGTGGCGACGCGGACGTGGTGACCGCGATTGTGCTCGATGAAGAAGTGCCCGTAGCCGGTCTGCGCGAGGGCGACGCGGCTAAGCCACTTCTCCGAGCTCTCGCGCTTGTGCCCGAGCTCGTGGGCGGTGTTGATCGCGATCCCGCCGACGACGCCGACGGTGAAAGCGAGCCCGAGGCTGCTCAGCACCGAAAGCTCGCCACTGGACCAGAGGTAGCAGGCGAGGATCAGGCCGCCGTACTGGACCGGGATGAAGACGTAGGTGCACCAGCGGTAGTAGCGATCCTGCTCGAGCCACTTGAGGACGCTGTCGGGCGGGTTGGTCGCGTCCATGCCGACGGCGATGTCGAGGATCGGGAAGGCGACGAAGACGAGCAGCGGGCCGAGCAGCCAGAAGCCGGCGAAGCCGGTCAGCGCGACCGCGCCCCAGGCCATGAACGGCGCCAGCGGCACGATGATCCCCAGCAGCCATGCATAGCGCTTGGGGTCCGTCCAGGTCGCGGGGTTGACCTCGACGTCGTCGTGATGGTGGTGATGGTGATGCGAGTCTGCGGTGGTGGCCTCCATGCGGCCTCCTCCTTGTCAGAGTTTCAAAGAACGTCCGCATCGTAGACAAATCGGCACCATTTGTCAACCATGCAAACAGACGTACGCATTGTGCACGCGGATTTGACCGCGCAGCGGCATTCGACGCCCGAGCCGGCGCAGGAACCTCGAGTGAAGCTGCCTAGATCTTCAGCAGCAGGAAGGTGTTCAGCACGAAGAGGACCGCGAAGAAGACCGTGGCCCGGTCCAGGTTGCGCTCGACCATCGAACCGCCGCCGATCGAGCTGCCGCCACCGCCGATGCCGAAGGCACCGGAGAGGCCCGCGTCTTTGCCCGAGTGCAGCAGGATCAGGAAGATCAAGACGACGGAGATGAAGACCTGAATGACGCTGAAGAACGTGTACATCGTCCGACCAGTCTAGCTCTGCGAGACCTTTTCCGGCTTCTTCCCCACCCCGTTGCCGCCGGCCGCGGGTTTCGCGGCAGCCTTGCCGTTCTCGACCCGGTCGAGGATCTCGACCGCCTCGCGGCGCAGTTCGGCGTCGAGCACGGCGAAATCCTCGTCGGAGAGCTTGCCGGCGGCGTGGTCGAGCTCGGCGTCGCGGATCTCGCGGTATTTCGCTTCCTTCAACGCATCCGCCTCGGTGCGGACGAGGGCGCCGCGGCGGCGTCCACGGCTGGGCCAGATCGCCAGCAGCGCCCCCAGCAATGCGATCAGGCCGCCGATCCACATCCAGGTGACGAGCGGGTTGACGATCACCTTGAAGATCACCGGCGCCGCTTCGTCGACATAGCTCTTGGCGATCCGGTTGATCGCCAGCGATTGCAGCTTGTCGATCTGGGCCAGGGCACTCGCCTGTAATGCCGGGTTGGCGGCGGCGGCGCGCATCATCGCCGCCACCGCATCGCACTCGGGCGGCGTGCCGGGGCCGCCGGAGACGCAGGCGCGGAAGCCCTTGTCCGCCGCCCGCACCCGCTTCTGGATGCCGGAGATGTCCGGCGCCGGCGCGATCCAGAGGTCGCTGCCGAAGCCAGCCTTCAGCCCCACCTCGCTGGTCGACTCGCCATCGAAGTAGTTGCCGAGGCTGCCTCCCTCCTGCCCGGTCGGGCGAAAGTAGCGCCGGCTCGGGTGCAGGCCGGCGACCCGCTTGCCGTCCTGCTCGACCCGGATGTCGCCGCCGAACTGCAGGTACTCGGAGTTGACGGCGACGGTCGGCCGCACGTAGGTGATCGTGCGCCCGTCGACGACGGTGCTCTCCCCCGGCTTCAGGGTGACGTCGCGATTGGTCTGAAAGCTGGAGGAGGCGGCGATGCCGATCAGCAGCACGGCGATGCCGACGTGGACGATGTAGCCGCCGTAGCGGCGGCGGTTGCGGGAGACGACCGCGACCAGCGCCCCCGGCAGCGAGCCGCCGGCGACCTGCCGCCGCGCCGTGGCGCCGTTCCAGAACTCCTGCGCCAGGCCGGAGATGGCGAAGGCGGCGAAGACGAAGAGGGCGAAGGCCCAGGGCTCCTGGGGCGTGTCGGTGAACAGGATCAGGCCGACCGCGGCAAGCGCGGCCACGGCAAGCGGCATCCGGAATACGCGCCGGGCAGAGGCCCAGCTGACCCGGCGCCAGGCCAGCAGCGGCCCAATCCCGGTGAAGAGGACGAGCAGGATCGCCAGCGGCGTCGTGTAGCGGTCGAACCAGGGTGCCGCCAGCGAGGCCTTGGTGCCGGTGAACAGTTCCGAGATCAGCGGGAAGAAGGTGCCCCAGAAGATCACCGCGGTCAGCGCCACCAGCAGCAGGTTGTTGACGAGGAAGACCGACTCGCGGGAGACCAGCGAGTCGATCCGCGTTGGCGAGCGCAGGTCGTCGAGGCGGGAGACGATCAGCGCCGTCGAGCCGATCAGGACCACCCCGATCAGGCCGAGGATGTAGGGACCGACGGTGTTGTCGCCGAAGGCGTGGATCGACTGCAGCACCCCGGAGCGGACGAGGAAGGTGCCCAGCAGCGCCAGCGAGAAGGCGGCAACGACCAGGCAGGCGTTCCAGACCTTCAGCATCCCGCGCTTCTCCTGGACCATGATCGAGTGCAGGAAGGCGGTGATCACCAGCCACGGCATCAGCGCCGC
The DNA here is from genome assembly GCA_963735255.1 of uncultured Solirubrobacterales bacterium. Classification (GTDB taxonomy): domain Bacteria; phylum Actinomycetota; class Thermoleophilia; order Solirubrobacterales; family 70-9; genus VAYN01. The sequence continues at coordinate 142,216 of CAVTKC010000006.1, forward strand.
GTTCTCGACCGGGTCCCAGGCCCAGTAACCGCCCCAGCCGAGCTCGGTGTAGGACCAGCGGGCGCCGAGCAGGAGCCCGAAGCCGAGCAATGCCCAGGCGATCAGGGCGAAGCGGCGGGTCGAGCGGATCCACTCGGCGTCGAGGCGGCGCGTTGCCAGGGCACCGATCGCGAAGGCGAAGGGCACGGTCAGCGAGACGTAGCCCGAATACAGCATCGGCGGGTGGATCATCATGCTCGGGTGCTGCAGCAGCGGGTTGAGGCCGATGCCGTCGGTCGGCACCGGGCTCAGGGTCGCGAACGGGTCGACGTCCGGGGCGAACAGCATCAGCCCGACGAAGAAGGCGGCGACGCCCATCATCACCGCGGTCGCCCAGGGGACGATCTCCTTCAGCCTCGCCCGGGTCGCGTAGAGGGCGGCACTGGAGACGATCGAGAGCACCCAGGCCCAGAGCAGCAGCGAGCCCTCCTGGCTCGACCACATCGCCGCCAGCTTGTAGAACTCCGGCGTCTCGATCGAGGAGTGCTGGGCGACGATGTTGAAGGAGAAGTCGTCGCCGGCGAAGGCGAGCTCGACGATCGCGACGCAGGCGGTGATCAGCGCGCAGAAGGCGTAGACGGCGCGGCGCGAGAGCTTGACCCGGCGGCGCTCGCCGTTGCGACCGGCGAGGGCGAGGGCAGCGGCGAGGACGGCGGTCAGAAAGGCAAGCGCCAGCAGCGCGCTGCCGAGGCTAGCCATCGCTTTTGGTCGTGAACTTCGAGGGGCACTTCGTGATCAGGGTTTCCGGCTCGCCGACGAAGGTGCCGCTCTGAAGGCTGCCGGTGAGGACGATCTCGCGCCCACCGCGGAAGGGGTCGGGAACGGTGCCGGTGTAGGTCACCGGCAGCGATTGGCCGCCGCCGTCGCGGTCGACGACGTCGAAGGCGATGCCGTTGCCCTGCTGCTGGATCGAGCCTTTGACGACCTTGCCGGTCATCTCGTAGCTGGTCCCGGGAGCGGCGCTGAGCAGCTGCGAGGGCTCCTTCGCCTGGGTCGAGGCGGAGAACGAGGTGTAGATCAACGCCACCGAGAGCAGCACGGCGACGCTGAGCGCGACCACGAGGCGGATCTTGCGCTTGCGCTGGGGGTCCACGGGCACGGGGATTATCGCAAGGTGGGGGGCGCGGCGGGTGGGCCGGGGTCGGCGGACGCGCTTCGCGCTGAGTGTCCGGCGACCCCGGCCCACCCGCCGCGCCGCACGTCGCGCTCCCGTGAGCTGGTGCTACACGACGCGCCTCCCGTGAGAGGGCGATTGATCCCGGTATGCGGGAACAACTGACCTCTCACGTGGGACAATCGGGGACATGAGCGAGAACGGAGCAAATGACCCCGTGCTGCTGATCACGGGCGCCAGCAGTGGCATCGGTGCTGCGACCGCGCGCGCGGCGGCGGGCGGGTACCGGCTGGTGCTGGCGGCGCGGCGGTTGGAGGAGCTGGAGGTGCTGGCCGGCGAGCTCGGGGGGACCGAGCGGGCGTTGCCGGTGCGCTGCGACGTCACCGAGTGGGATCAGGTCGAGGCGATGGCGGCCGCGGCCTTGGACCACTTCGGACGCATCGACGCGGTCTTCGCCAACGCCGGCTTCGGCGCCAGCCGCGGCTTCCTCGAGGAGTCGCCCGAGCACTGGCGCTCGATGGTCCTGACCAACGTCTACGGGGCGGCGCTGACGATCCGCGCCACCCTCCCCCACCTGCTCGAGCGCGGCGACGGCCACTTCCTCGTCACCAGCTCGGTCGCCGGCCGCCGCGCATTGCCGGGCTCGCTCTACTCGGCGACGAAGTGGGCGGCGACGGCGATCGGCGAGTCGCTGCGGGGAGAGCTCCGCGAAATGCACGAAAACACCAAGATCAAGGTGACGCTGATCGAGCCGGGGATGACCGACACCGACTTCTTCGACAACCGCCCCGGCAAGTGGGCCTTGCAGGACGACGACATCGCCAAGGCGGTCATGTACGCGCTCGAACAGGGGCCGAACGTGGACGTCAACGAGATCCTGATCCGGCCGACCGGTCAGCCGACGTAGGGCGTCCCCTACCGGGGCAGGACGCCCAAGCCTTACCGGGACGGGCGACCCAGGACCAGGCGGACCGCTCGCCAATAGCCGCGTAGCGCCAGGCGAGCTGGCAGCGATCGGGCGGCTCCCGCGATGAAGGGGGAGTCGAGGTCGGGGGTCAGCCAGGAGGCGAACTCGGCGGTGGTGACGGTGCGGGTGGACTGGATCTGGCGGCGCTCGCGGAGGAGACGGGGGAGCCAGCGGAGGAATTCGCGGTTGGCGGCGAGCTTCTGTGGGCCCCAGCCGGCGGCACCGGAGACGGCGAGGAGGGCCAGCTCGGTTGCCAGCAGGACCGGCGCCAACAGGAGCAGGAGCGGGGCCGGGTAGGCGCGGACGAGAAAGGCGAGGCGGTTGCGCTCGAGCCAGCGCCACTTGTGCTCGCGGGCGCCGAACTCGTAGTCGTGGTCGACCACGGCGGCGGGTTCGATCCCCAGGGTGCCGCCGCGCAGCCGCAGCCGCAGCGAGAGGTCGACGTCCTCGTGGTAGAGGAAGAAGCGCTCGGGGAGGCCGCCGACCTCGCGCCAGGTCCGCAGCGGGATCGCCAAGCAGGCACCGGAGAGAACCGGGACCTCGCCGGCGGCCGGCGCCTCGGCGATCGGGAGGCCGTGGCCGCCGGCCCAGACGATGCCGGTGAAGTGCATCGGGTTGCCGGCTGAGTTGATCTCGGTCCCCCCCGCGTCGGCGACCAGCGCCTGCCAGGCCGCCCAGCCGCGACCCTCACGCCACGGCCGGCGGATCGCCTCGCCCCAGCCCGGCAGTGGCGCCGCGTCGGGATTGAGGACGACCAGCAGGTCGCCGCTCGCCGCGGCCGCCCCCGCGTTGCAGCCGCCGGCGAAGCCGAGGTTGGCGCCGGTGCTGACGACCCGCGCCGCGGGCGCCAGCTCGAGCACCGCCGCCGCCGTGCCGTCGGCGGAGTCGTTGTCGACGACGATCAGCTCGTCGCCCTCCCCCAGCTCCGGCAGTAGCGCCGGCAGGGTCCTGGCCAGCTCGTCGCGGCTGTTCCAGGCAACGATGAGGACGGAGAGCGTCGGACGCACCGACGCGGAGGCTATTCGGCCATCCGCGCCGGTGCGAGCAACGGGTTACTGCGGAGCTACTTCTTCTTCTTGCCGCAGCTGCTGACGCGCAGCCCGTACTTGTTGTTCTTGACCTTCTTGCCGTTCTGAGCCTTCATGTTCAACACGGCCGTCTGCTTCTTCGCGCAGAGGCTGGTCGAGTTGACGAGCAGGCTCTTCTTGCCGCCCTGCATGTTGAGGATGAACTTCTTCACCGCGACGTCAGGCACTTCCGGGAAGACGGTCTTGAGACCGCCTCGCTTGGAGCTGATGACGCCGCGGAGCTGGATGTTCACCTGCCCACGGAGGTCGGCAACCAGGTTCGGCAACTTGTCGTTGGAGGAGACCAGGTAGACCGGGCCCTTCAACTTGCCGTCGAGCAGCGGCGACTTCGCTTCCGCGTTGCCGTAGACCGATGCCTTCGGGCAGGTCCGCGAGGCCAGCTGGGGCCGGGTGCAGACCGTCTTGATGTGGCTCTGATCGAGGAACAACGAGTGCGGCAGCGTCAGGGCCGTGCGGGCCAGGTTGGCGTCGCCTTCGCGTGCTTCCAGGATCGCCCGGATCCGCGGGTTCTTCGCCCGCTGGGTCGGTCCGAACAGCCTGGTGAACAGCTTCGGCTTGAATGCGAGCTTGTTGCATTCGGTGGCCTGGAACGGCGCGCTCACCCCGTAGGAGCTGAACGCCGCCGCGTTGGCCGGGTTGCTGCCACCGCCGTTGATCGTGCCCGCCGTCGCCCCGACTTCGCAATTCGTCGGGTTGCGCATGAACTGGCCGCGATCGAGATCGACGTCGATCGAACGCAGGTCGAGCTTGACCCCCCCGAAGACGTTCGGGATCGGGTCGGAGACGGCATTGACCTGAGCGGTGAGCGGGTTGACGTTGAGCGCCACCCGGACGACCACGGTGCCGATGTCGTAAGGACCGGCGACGCCGGGGGTGATGACCGCCATCGAGAGCGGCGCCCCCTTGTACGGGCCGGCGAGGAACGCCTTGCCGGCGATCTTCAGCGGCTCCGAACCGGAGCCGGCCTGGGTCGAGGTGACCCCGATCTGGCTCGCGCCCGGACAGCTGGAGCTGGCCTGCTGCGCCTTGCCGCTGCTGGCTGCCGCCGCGGCGAGATCCGCCTCGGAGCAGTAGGGGATGCCGGCGAGCTTGCCGGTCAGACCCTTCGGCAGCGTCACGTTGACGACCTTCAGCTCCTGCTGGCCGTCGGGACGCCCGATGTGCACCCGGAACGGGCTACTGGCGCCGGCCACGGTGCTGTCGGTCTTCGCCGTGTAGCTCGGCGCGAACGGCCGTGCTCCCAGCGAGGTCGGACAGCTGCCGCCGCCCGGCAAGCTGGTGAGGCTGAACTCGCTGGTCGGCTTGTTCTGGTCCGGGTTTTCCGACCACGGGATCATTTCCGTCGTGGTTTTGTTCGGGCCACAGGTCGGCGGGCTGGTCAGCGTGCCCTTCGGTCCGCCTTTGATGTTGAGGCGGAAGTTGCTGAACGTGGCCTGCGGGTTTTCTTCCACGACCGCCGTCAGCTGACCGGTCTCGGGGTTCGGGAACAGCTTGCCGACCAGGCGCACGTTGACGCCGTAGCGGACCGAGGTCGCGTGGATGAAGATCCGGAACTGTTCTCCGGAACCCGCGGCGTTCGGGCCGTTCTGCTTCGGTTCGGCGACGTAGACGGTGCCACCGAGAGAGTTCGGCGGCAGCGACGGCGTCTGTACCTCGACCGTGCCGATTTCCGAGCCTTTCGGACAGGTGATCGGGTCATTGGTGCCCTTGGCGAACTGCGCTTCCGAGCAGGTCTCGAGACCGTTGGCGGACGACGGGTTGATGCCCATTCCTTCCGGCAGCGTCACCTTCGCCGTCTTCAGATACGAGTTGGCGATCGGTTCTTTCGCGTCGAACGGAATCCCGACTTCGACCGTGGTCGCTTCCGGCGAGTCGACGTTGCCGCCCTGGGTGGCGACGCCGATCGTCGGTTTGAACGGAACCAGATTGCAGCCGCTGGCTCCGACCGCGGTGGTGAACGACGCTTCGGCGCTGCTGACCGCCGGTTCGACCGGAGGGCCCTGCGATTCGACATGAAGCAGCGACGTCTGCCCGGGCCCGCAATTGCTGGGCATGGTCAGGTAGGTGCCGTTCGCGGCAGGGTTGAGGTTGCCTTCTTTACCGCCGAAGAACACGAGCCGCGAGCCGACGATCGGCGGGTGGGTCGCGCCTTCGGGGAAGTGGATGTCACTGATCGTGAACCGAACGTGTTGGTCCACCGGGTTGAGCGACCCGACGATCAGGGTCGGTTCCCCTGGCGCGCTGGTCGGGAATCCGACCATCGACGGGACGCCCTGAAACGGTTCGAGGTTGTAGACCGGCACCGCGGCTCGGGCCTGGAGGCAGCCGGCGGGAGGTACGCACGCCGGACCGGTCGGGCTGGCGGAGACGGTGAAGTAGTTGATGCCGACCAGAGACGTCGGTGGGCAAGCCGGTGGATTCTGTTTGAGCTGTTCCACCGTGCACTTCACCGGCGTGGCCTCCGGGTTGACGCTGAGGCCTTCCGGGGTATCGACGATGATCTCTTTGACGAAGCCTTCGGGAAAGCCGCCGCCAGTTCCCACCGGTTTGTTGTTCAGCGTGAAGTCGGTGATCCCGAACGGCGGATGACCGGCAGCCTGCGTGAACCATTTTTCCGGCGTGTCTTTCGTACATTGCCCGGCCGGTTTGGCCAGCGGGAATACGCCGGCGATGGTTCCGCCGGGTGCCGGCGTGTCGACGTTTTCTTTACACGTGAGTGCTTCCCAGTTGGCGATTCCAAACGCCCCCTGCGCCGACGGAGCGGCGAAGACTGCACCTAAGGCCATAACCGCTGCTGCGATTAAAAAGCGCCTAGCCATTAAATCCCTCCTCTGTAACCCGTTGAGCGAAACGCTTCCCCTGCGTAGCGCCCTTGACCTCTCCCACTGATGACCTTACACAGCGCTACGGGCGAATCAAGTGCTAAATGCGACGAATTGGACAAAGACGCCATTCAATTACGTCCTCCGCGAGCGCTTGCCTTGTGCCTCTTCGTCCCACCCTTGTGCTTCTTCTTGCCGCATGGGACGCGGAGCTTGGTCCGCTTGTTGGCCTTCTTTGCGTTCTGGCCCTTGAGTTGGATCACAGCCCGGACCCGCGGTTTCTTGCAGAGGTCCTGGGAGGCGACGAGGAGCCCGTGCTTGCCACCGGGCAGGGTCACCACGAACTTCGAGACCGGCACGTCGGGGACGCGGTCGAAGGTGGTGCGGATTCCGCCTTTGAAGCTGTCGATGCGGCCGACGAGGTCGATCGTGACTTGGCCCTCGAGGTGGGCGACCATGTCCGGCAGCGGGTTGTTCGAGGAGCGCAGGTAGACCGGGCCTTCGAGCGGTTTGTCGACCAGCGGCGAGAAGGCCCGGGCGAAGCCGTAGATGGATTTCTTCGGGCATGCGGAGGCGGCGAACTGAACCCTGGTGCAGATCTGCGAGAGGCTCGCCTGGTCGAGGAAGAGCGCATGCGGCAACCCGACCGAGGCGCGAGCGATGTTGGCGTCGCCGGGCCGGGCCTTGAGCACGGCCCGCAGCTTCGGGTGCTTGGCCCGCTTGTGCGCCCCGAACAGACGCAGGTTCAGCTGCGGCTTGAAGGCGAGCGCGTCGCAGTTGTTGAGCTGCACCGGGGAGGAGACCCCGAAGGAGGAGAAGGCGGCCGGGTTGGTCGGGTCCGCCCCACCCCCCTTGAGCGAGCCGGCGGTGGCCTGTTTGGAGCAGTTGGTCCCGTTCAGCGTGAACCCGTCCTTGTCGACGCTGACGTCAATCGAGCGGATGTCGAGCTTGGCCCCGCCGAAGACGTCCGGGATCGTGTCGGAGACGACGTGGATCTGCGCCGTTTCGGGGTCGACGAAGAGGGCCGCACGGACGACCACGGTGCCGAGGTCGAAGGGCCCGGCGACACCGGGGGTGATCACGACCAGCGACAGCGGCGCCCCCTTATAAGGACCGGCGAGGAAGGCCTTGCCGGTGATCTGCAACGGCGAGGGACCGCTGCCGGCGGCGATCGTGGCGACCCCGATCTGGCTCTTGTCCGGGCAGCTCGATTTGGCTTTCTCCGCCGCCCCCGCCCGTGCCGCCGCGGCGGCGATCGACGGTCCGGGGCAGTAGGCCACGCCGGCGAGCTTCGCCGTCGCCCCCGGCGGTAGGACGATGTCCACGCCCTTCAGCTCCTGCTGGCCGTCGCTGCGGGCGATCCGGGCCGAGAAGGGGGTGAAGGCAGCGGCGGCGGCGCTTTTCGGCGCGGCGGCGAAGGCGGGCGAGAAGGGCCGCGACTCCATCGATTTCGCGCAGTCCCCCCCACCGGGTGCTTTGGCCAGGGTGAAGCCGGTCGGGGTGGGCGTGGCGACCTTGCCCGACCAACCCGAGATCGACCCCATGGTCTGGTTCGGTCCGCAGGTCGGCGGGCTGGTCAGCGGCGCTTTGTCGCCGCCGTTGAACTGGAGGCGGAAGGAGCTGAACGAAACCTGGGGGTTGTTCGGGAAGGTCGCGGTCAGCTGTCCGGTCCGGGGGTCGGCGGCAACGTTGCCGACGAGCCGGATCGAGAGCCCGTACCGCGGTGACTCGGCGTCGACGAAGACGCGGTACTCCTGGCCGGAGGCGGGGTCGCGGCTGAGCTGCTGGCCGAGGAAGACCTTGCCGGGCAGCGAGTTTGCCGGCAGCACCGGGGTCTGGATCGCGACCGTGCCGATCTGCGAGGCCGCCGGACAGGCGACCGCATTTCGCGTCCCCTTGCCGAGCTGGGCGTTGCTGCAGAACTGCAGGCCGGAGGCAGCCGAGGGGTTGAGGCCGAGGCCGCGCGGTAGCGAGACCGTCGCCGTGCGCAGGGTCGAGTCGTTGAGCGGCTGACCGCCCTGCGGCACCGTTACCTCGGCGGCGACTGCGGTCGGCGAGTCGGTCGCGTTGGACTCCGTCGCGGTCGCGACCCCGGGCGTGAACGGGACCGCGTCGCAGCCGTCGATGTTCGCCGGCGGGGTCGTCGAGTAGGTGAGGAACTGGCCGGGGTTCTGGTAGGAGTTGACCTTCAGCCCGGTCGCCGACGGACCGTTGCACTGGCTGCCCATGGTGAGGAAGGTGCCGCCTTTGGTGCCATCGAAGACGAGCTTGTTCTCGACCAGCGGCACCGGTTCTTTGGGCACTTCGGTGATCGTGAAGCCCTCGTGGTAGTCGCTATCCCAGGCGACGTCGGCGACCAGGTAGACGTCGGCATCGAGCAGCAGCGGCACGTTCGCGTTGAAGCCGAACAAAGCCGGGCTGCCGTTGTCGGGGACGAGGTTGTAGACCGGAAAGCTGAGCGGCAGCGGCAGCACGCTCGAGATCGAAGTGACGATGCTGGAGCCGACCTCACTGGCCGCGCAGGAGGCGGGGTTCGCTTCGAAGTCCGCTTTCGGGCACTGCGGGACTGCCTGGGGGTCGACATTGAGGCCCTCGGGCAGGTCGACGCGCACGTCCTTGACGTTGCCTTCGGGACTGCCGAGCAGGCCGCCGGTGTTGAAGGCGAAGTCGGTCAGGCCGACGGGCGGATGCCCAGCCGCCTGCGTGAAGAACTGCGATTTCGGGCTGGCATAGGTGCATTCCGGCACGTCCGTCTTGCAGGTCCCCGCTTCCCAGCTGGCAACCCCGAAGTCGGCCTGGGCGACGGGCGCGGCGGGCACGGCGAAGACAGACGCCACGGCGGCGATCGCGACCAAGATTCCCACGCGGTTCCTCATCGATTCTCCTTCTCGTTTCCCCTTGCACGGCGACGCCGTCACCGGAGTGGCCCCTGCCGACGGCGATACCCGCTGGGCCCGAGTTCAATCAGCGCTCCTGGCCCTTGCCGCCGGCCTTGCGGCAGCCGGGGACCCGCAGCGGCAGCTTCTTCTTCTTCAGCGGCTTGCCGTTCTGGGCTTTGAAGTTCATGAACGAGAACGAGGGCTTGGCGCAGAGGTCGCGCGAGTTGACCAGGAGCCCGCGCTTGCCGCCTTTCATCGTCAGCACGAACTTGCTCACCGGCACGTCGGGGACCGGGTAGAAGACGTTCTTGATCCGTGCCTTGGCGGCACTGATCACGCCCCGCAGGCGGATGTCCACCTGCCCGTGGAGATCGGCCAGCAGGTCCGGCAGTTCGTGGTTGGAGGAGGTGAGGTAGACCGGGCCCGCCAGTTCGTCGTCCAGCAGCGGCGTCTTCGCCCGGGCGTAGCCGTAGATCGCCGCCTTCGGGCAGTCGTTCGCGGCCAGCTGCACACGGGTGCAGATAGTGCGGATGTGGCTCTGGTCGAGGAACTGTGAGTGCGGCAGGGTGACCGCCGCGCGGCTGATGTTGGCGTCGCCCTCGCGGGCGACGAGGACGGCGCGGAATTTCGGGTGCTGGTTGCGCTTGGTCGCTTTCTTGCCCCCGTAGAGCCGCGTGAACAGCTTCGGCCTGAAGGGGAGCGCGGCGCAGTCGCTGGTCTGGAACGGGGTGCTGACCGGGAAGGCGCTGAAGGCCGCCGGATTGGCCGGGTCGGAGCCGCCGCCGTTGAGGACGCCGGCCGAGCTAGGGGGCCGCAGCTGGTCGGGTTGAGGGTGAAGTTCTTGCGATCGACGTCGACGTCGACGCTGCGGACGCTGAGCTGGGTGCCGCCGAAGACGCTGGGAATCGGGTCGGAGGCGGCGCGGATCTGCGCCGTCTCCGGATCCACGAACAGCGCCACCCGCACCACGACCGTGCCCAGGTCGAAGGGCCCGGCCGTGGCGGGGGTGACGACTGCCAGGGAGAGAGGAGCCCCGCGGTAGGGGCCTGAGAGGAAGACCTTGCCGGCGATCCGCAGCGGCGCGGAGCCGGTGCCGGCGGCGACCGTGGCGCTGCCGACGAGGCTGTTCGGCGGGCAGCTGGATTTGGCCTGCTCGGCGGCCCCGCCATTGGCGGCCGCGGCGGCCAGCGCTGAGGCCGGGCAGTACGGAATGCCGGCGAGCTTGCCGGTCATGCCGGGCGCAAACGTGATGTCGACGCCCTTCAGCTCCTGCTGGCCGTCATTGCGGGCGATCTGCAGGGAGAGGGGGCTGTAGGCACCGGCCTTGGTCCCCTTCGGCTTGGCCGAGAACGCGGGGGCGAACGGGCGCTCCCCGAGCGTTTTCGCGCAGGAGCCGCCGCCCGGAGCAGCGGTGAGCGTAATCGGTGCTTTCGGGGTCGCCGGCGGGTTGCCGGACCAGGGCGTCATCGTCGCCGCGGCGCTGCTGGCGCAGATCGGTGGACTGCTGAGGACGGCCCGCGGGCCACCATTGAAGGCCAACTTGAAGGAGGTGAATGGGACCTGCGGCGTTTCCGCGATCGTGGTCGTCAGCTGGCCGGTGGTCGCGTTCGCCCTCACCTTGCCGAGCAGGCGCACCTCGACCCCGTAGCGGGCGGACTTGGCGTCGATGAAGATCCGGTACTCGTCGCCGGATTCGGGATCGCGGCTGAGCTGCTGGCCGACGAAGACGTCGCCGCTGAGGTTGCCTTCGGGCAGCGGCGGCGACTGGATTTCGACCGTGCCGACCTTCGACTGCGGCGGGCAGGAGGTCGGGGCTTTGCCCTTGAGCGGGAACTGCCCGTCGGTACAGGTCTGGAGGCCGTTGGCGGCGGAGGGGTTGAGGCCCATCCCGACCGGGAGCGCGACGGCGGCGCTGCGGGTAACCGAGCTGTCCTGGTTGCCGCCCCCCGTTATATGGGGGACCGTGGCCGTGACCGTGGCCCCGGAGGGCGAGTCGGCCTGGGCGGTACCGGGGTCGACGCCGAGGCCCGGCGCGTAGGGAATCGTGGCGCAGTTTTTCGGTGAGGTGCCGGGCGGTATCGGCGACTCGAAGGGCGGCGCCGCGCTGCCCGGGAACTGGTACCCGGAGGCGGCCTCTTCGGCGTAGGAGCCGGCCAAGAGCCAGGTCGAGTAGACGCTCCCGGACTGTCCGGGGCCGGTCCCCGCCGGGCCGAGGCAGGTGCTGGGGGTGGTGATGAAGGTGCCGTCGCCGGAGGTACCGTCGAAGACCAAGCGGTTTTTGAGGACGAAGCCTTCGAGCCCCGGCAATTCGAGCACTTTCGGAACCGCGATCGTGAATCCCTCGTGGAAGTCGCCACCCGATTCGACATCGGCTTTGAGGAAGACTTCGTTGCCGAGGAGTTCGAGCCCGAACCGAGCCGGTTCGCCGGTGGGGGGTTTGAGGTTGTAGACGTCAGCCGTCAGCGGCGGCGCGACGATGCCGAGCACCGGGTCGGAGGCGGTGACGAAGGCGGTGCCGACTTTGGCGAGCGGGTTGCAGGAGGCAGCCGAGGCTTCGAACTGCGAGAGGTCGCAGCGCGGCGTCGCGCCCGGGTTGACGCTGAGGCCGACCGGCAGATCGACGCGGACGTCGGCGAGTTCGCCGACGGGCTTTTCGCGTTTCACCAACACGACTTCTTCGGTCGTGTGTTTGACGATGAACTGGGTGAAGCCGACCGGCGGGTGGGCGGCGGCGGCTTCGAAGAACTGGCCCGGGGTGGCGACGCTGCAGGTCGGCAGGTCGGCCGTGCAGGTACCGGCCTGCCAGCCGTCGTCGGCCGTATATAGGGGCGGGTGCTGGGGGGCGATGATGTCGCCGGTGGCGGCGCTCGCTCCTGACGCGCAGATGAGCGCCAAGCCCAGAGTGGTGCCTACAGTCGCTAGAAGTCTCATTCCCGCCTCCCGACACCCACCGCGTCCTTGGGTGATCGATTTGATCGATTTATCCATCCCGCAGAGACGATACCCGATTTTGATGACATGAATCAATATTTTTTGGTATCGTCGCTGCATGAAAAGCCGTAGCATTCACTCAGTCAACGGCCACGACGGGAACCACGCGAACGGGAATGGGAAGGCCACCTCCCTCCCCCTCGATTGGGAGCATTTGGCGCGCGCAACCGCCCATCCGCTGCGGATCTCGATCCTGGAAATCCTCGGAATGGACGGAGGGCGCACCCTCTCTCCAAGCGATCTCAGTCAAGAGCTGCAGATACCCCTCAGCAACACCAACTATCACGTCACCGAGCTGGCCAAAGCCGGGCTGATCAAGCTCACCGGCCAGCGTCAGGTGCGTGGTGCGACCGAGCACTTCTACCGAATCCCGCCCCAGGCCCAGGCGGAGCCGGACAAACCGCAACTGGCGGCCGCGGCCTGAGCGCCCGGCTCACCTCCCAAGCCACCCCACGCTGAGCACGGCGGCGCCGCGGAAGCGACCTGCACCCAGGTCTTCGACCGCGGCGTCCGCCTCCTCAGCGAATCAGTCCAGCACCCGGCCGATCGAAACGGAGCGGACAACGCCGTCCCGGACCCGGAACGTGGTGACCCTCTTGCCGATCGTGGCCACGCCGCCGCCGGCGACGATCGCGCAGGTGCGGCCGTAACAGGAAAGGCTCGGGAACTCTCGCTCCAGCCTGCGCTTGGTCGTCCCGACGCCGATTCCGGACGTGGTGCGAAGCGAGCGGCGGGTCGTCTGCATGCCGAGGATCGGGCCGTCGTAGGAGGAGAAGGAGAGCTTGCCGTAGACGTCGATCCGCAGCGAGCCGGTGATCTCGTTGGACACGTACCTGACGGCCCTGGGAGGCCCGAGAACCTCGTGAAGCCGGGTCAAACTGGACCCCAGCTCGACCCCGGCCATCGAGCGGTTCAGCACCAGCGGCTGCGTGGCGGCGGGGGCGGAGCCCACCGCGATAAGCGCGAGCAGCAGGAAGGCCAGGACCAGAGCGGGCAATCGCACGCTCGGCCCGGTGGCCGTCAGGCGCACAGCTCGACGCCGTCGGTGAAATAGAACTCGCCGAGGAATCCGGCCTGCTCGGATTCGATCCTGCCGCTGCGGGTGGCGACGATGAACTCGATCGCCGTGCGTCGCCCACCGCTCGAGTAGAGCCGATAGAAAGCCCTGCCCGGCGAGTGGATGTTGTCCACGAACCGCAACCGCCCGCCGAACATCTGCTTCAGCGTGTGGACGCTCGCGCCGATTTCCACGCCGCCGGCGCCATGTCCGGATTCGAGTTCGTCGGAGTAGGAGCCGATCGAAACGGAGCTGAGCCCGCCGCGTGAATGGGTGCTGAACATCGAGATGCCATCCAGCCCCGGCACGGTCCAGGTGTCGCAGAACCGGGAATGCGCGACGCGGAGGTCGGGGACGAGGGCGCGGGCCTTGGCGGCGCTCATGCCCAGCCGCAGCGGACCGATCCCGCTCGGCCCGAGGCGCCAGCTCGACCGATCGGAGCCGCCTCCGGCGACGGCCACCGTGGCGAACGAAGCGGCAATGGCGATCAGGGCGAGAGCCGTCAACAGCGATCTCCGGGCTCGTCGTCCGCCCATGCCGCTCACCCGTCCCGCCCGAGAGTTCCCGAGCTGACCGAGACGTCGGTCGTCTCCCGGTAGACCAGGTCGCCACCGGCGGCGGGCATCAGCTCGACCACGCTTTGGTCGATGCATTCGGCCACGTTACGCTCGTCGGCACGGAAGCGGTACCAGCCATCCGCCACCCCTTCATAGGTAAGCGGGCCGTGACAGGTGGTGCTCCCCTGGCGGGCTTCCGAATATCCGGAGACAGAGCCGGGGATGAGCGAATCGATCTCGATCGTCTGGTTGAACGGAGCGGATTCCCCACTCTCGTACCTGATCGTCGCTTCGCCCTTCCAGAGCCCCGCAAGCGGCTCCTCCTCGTCCGCCGGAACGCTGGAACGGGCGGGGACAGTGGAGGCGGCCGAGGCGGCATTCCGCCGATTGAGCCTGCGTTCGAGTTCGGCGATCTTCACTCCCTGCCTGGCATCGCGCGCCGCCTCTTCGCGCGCGGCTCGCAGTTCTTCCTGCTTCGCCAGCCGCGCGGCGCCGTCGCCCCCGGAGTCGCCGCCGCACCCCGAGAAGAGGGCGATTCCCAGCCCCAGGACCGTCAGCGCGAGAGCGACTCGGCGCGAGGTCGAGTTCCACGGAGCCGTCATCGGGACGAGACCCTATAACTCAGAGGATCGAGAGGTACTCAGGTAATACCGGGAGCCGGTCAAGCGGACGACGAGGTTCGAACTCGCGACCTCAAGCTTGGGAAGCTTGCGCTCTACCAACTGAGCTACGTCCGCGCAGGCGCAGATTCTAGGCCGGGAGCGCCGCCGGGAGCGGCCGGGTTCTAACCTTGGCGCCCTTGAGCGCCCGCGCCGCCATCGCCGTCCTCGCCGTCCTGGCCGTACTCGGCCTGCTCGCCTTCGGCCTGCTCAGCAAGGGCTCCTCCGGGGTCGCGCTCGGCGAGGCGGCGCCCAGCTCGCCCCTGCCCCGCCTCGAAGGCGGCGACACCGGCTCCCTGTCCGACTACCGCGGGCGCTGGGTCCTGGTCAATTTCTGGGCTTCATGGTGCGTCCCCTGTCGCGAGGAGGCACCGGAGCTGGAGAGCTTCCAGCGCCGCCACGCCGATGCCGACTTCACGGTGCTGGGGATCGACAGCCGCGACCTCAGCGGCGACGGCCGCGCCTTCGTGCGCCGCTTCGACCTCACCTACCCGCAGCTGCGCGACGGCAACGGCGAGGTCGCCCACGACTTCGGGACGACCGGCGTCCCGGAGAACTTCCTGATCGACCCGCGGGGCCGGGTGCAGCTGCTGCTGCGGGGGCCGGTCGACGAGGAATACCTCGACCGCGAAGTGGCGCCGCGCATCGGCGCGGGCGGCTCCTCGTGAGCGCTCGCGGAGCACCGTCGGTGTGGCTGGCGGTGGTGTTCGCGCTGTTCGCGATCGGCGCCGGCCAGGCCGCGGCAGCGACCCCGCAGACCTCGCTCAGCGAGATCTCCTCCGAAGTCATGTGCCCCGTCTGCGGCACCCTGCTGGAGCTGGCGGAATCGCCGCAGGCCCAGCGCGAGAAAGCCTTCATCTCGCGCCTGGTCGCGGAAGGTCGGAGCAAGCAGGAGATCAAGGACGCGCTGGTGGCCGAGTACGGCACCGAGGTGCTGGCGCTGCCGCAGGGATCCGGCTTCGACCTCTCCGCCTACGTGGTCCCGATCGTCGCCTTCGTCATCGCCGTCATCGCCCTCGCCTTCGGGGTCGCGCGTTGGCGCCGCGCCGGTCGGGATGGCGACGGCGACGGCGACGGGCCCTCGGTGCGAGGTCCGGCGCCCGAGGACGAGGCTCGGCTCGACGCCGACCTCGCCCGCTACGACCTCTAGGGCGGGGATCTAGGTGGCGGGCGTCTCGGCGACCGCGATCGCGCCCAGGGTGGGCGTCCGCAGCCTGCGCAGCGCCGCCCGCAACCGCCGTCCCGCCGAGCCGGAGAGCCCCTGCGACGAGGTCGCGGCGACGACCGCGTCGACCCCGCTCGCGACCGTCTCGAGCGCCCCGTCCGCGGTCTCCGGCGGCGGTGCGACGACGACGGTGAGCTCGTAGGCGCCGCGCAGCTTGGCGGTCGCATGGCGGAAGCTCTCGAGCCCGACCAGGGTGCCGGGGTCGGCGCTGGGGCGGCCGGCGACGACGCAGACCAGCGGCCCCGTCGCCGCCGCCGAGGCCGGCCCGGCGAGGACCAGCGGCTGCAGGATCTGCGGCGCCGTCGCCTCCCAGCGCAGGTACTCGTGCAGGCCCGGCACCGGCGCCAGTCCGAGGTCGGCGGCCAGGCGGGGGTGCGCCAGATCGCACTCGACCAGCGCCGTCCGCCGCCCCGAGGCGGCGCCGGCGCTCGCCAGCGCCAGCGCTGCCACCGGCGCCGCGAGGCCGGCGACGAGGACCAGGCGCCGCTCCTCCAGCGCGGCCAGCGGCTTGGCGAGCGCGTCGAGATCGGCGCGGCGCAGCGACCAGGTCCGGGCCGCGCCGGGCGCCGGGCCGGCGATCTCGGCCAGGACGGGCAGCTTGCGGCGCCCGTCCAGCATCACATCCGCTCGGGCGCGGAGATCCCGAGCAGGGCCAGCGCCGCCGCGATCGTCCGCTTGGTCGCGAGGCAGAGCGCCAGCCGCGAGCGCTCGACGCCCTCGCCCTCGGCACCGAGCACCTGGCAGTCGCGGTAGAAGGCGTGGAAGTCGGCGGCGACCGCGGTCGAGTAGGCGCAGATCCGGTGCGGCGCCCGCCGCGCCGCCGCTTCGCGCACCTCCTCGGGGAACTCCAGCAGGCGCTTGATCAGCACCCGCTCGCTCGGCTCCATCGCCGCGCCGGCCACCTCGGGGTCGATGCCGCCGGCGGCCTGCTCGGCCGCGGCGCCGGCTTTGCGCAGGATGCTGGCGATGCGGGCGTGCGCGTACTGGACGTAGTAGACCGGGTTCTCGCTCGACTGGCTGCGGGCCAGCTCGAGGTCGAGGTCGACGGTCGTCTCGTGGCTGCGCCAGAGCATGAACCAGCGGGCCGCGTCGACGCCGATGTCGTCGAGCAGCTCGTCGAGCGAGACGAAGTCGCCGCTGCGCTTCGACATCTGCGCCCGCTCGCCGCCTTCGACGATGTGGACGAGGTTCATGATCAGCGCCTCGAAGCTCGCCGGGTCGGCGCCGAGCGCCTCGATCGCCGCCCGGACCCGGGCCACGTAGCCGTGGTGGTCGGCGCCGAGCACGTTGATCAGCAGCTCGAACCCGCGCTGCAGCTTGTCCCAGTGGTAGGCGACGTCGGCGGCGAGGTAGGTCGGCTCGTCGTTGGCGCGGATCAGGACCCGGTCCTTGTCGTCGCCGAAGGCGGTGGTGCGCAGCCAGAGCGCGCCCTCGTGGCGGTAGGTGTGCCCGCCCTCGTCGAGGTCGGCCAGGGCCGACTCGACCTCGCCGCGCCGGTAGAGGTCGCGCTCGGAGAACCAGGTGTCGTAGCTGACGCCGAAGCGCTCGAGCGTCCCCCGTACCTCCTCCAGCATCAGCTCCACCCCGCGGCGCCCCAGCGCCTCGAGGTCGTCGGGCGCGACTCCCTCGGCGGCGATCCGGGTCGCCAGCTCGGCGACGTACCCGCCGGCGTAGCCATCCTCGGGCGGCTCGGCGCCGCTCATGCGGGCGGCGATCGACTCGGCGAAGCGGTCGATCTGGCCGCCGGCGTCGTTGACGTAGTACTCGCGCTGGACCTCGTGGCCGACCGCCTGCAGCAGCCGCACCAGGGCATCTCCGTAAGCGGCGTGACGGCCGCCGCCGACGTGCAGCGGGCCGGTCGGGTTGGCGGAGACGAACTCGACCAGGACGCGCCGCGGGTTCGGCGTCGGTGCCGGGCCCAGCCCATCTCCCGCCGCGACCAGGGCGGCGAGGGCGCGCCGGTACCAGGCGTCGGCGAGGAAGAGGTTGACGAAGCCGGGGCCGGCGACCTCGATCCGGTCGAGACTGCCGGAGCCGCCCAGCTCGCGCTCGAGCTCGGCCTGCAGGCGGGCGGCGACGGCGCGCGGGTTGTCGCCCAGGGGCGCGGCGAGCAGCATCGCCGCGTTGGAGCTGTAGTCGCCGAGCTCGGGCTTGGGCGGGCGGTCGAGCGAGGGGGCCGGCTCCGTCCGCTCGCCGTCGCGCAAGGCCCGGGCGGCGGCCTCGACGGCGGCGCGCAGCTCGACGATCGAATCGGTGGCGGTCACCGATCAATCGTATGGACCGGGACTGGCGGCGGGTAGGCTGCCCGCTTGCGCGTAGCCGTCCTCAGCGATGTCCATTCCAATCTGCCTGCCCTGGAAGCGGTCCTCGCGGCGGCAGCGGAGGCCGGGGTCGAGGAGCACTGGTGCCTCGGCGACGTCGTCGGCTACGGCGCCCAGCCCGACCCCTGCGCCGAGCTGATCCGCGAGCGCTGCGCGATCTGCCTGGTCGGCAATCACGACCTGGCGGCGATTGGCGGGCTCGACATCTCCTCCTTCTCGGATACGGCGAAGGCGGCGGTCGAGTGGACGCGGGCGAACGCGAGCGCGGCGACGCTGGACTTCCTACGCACGCTCGACCCAGCCGGCTCGCGGGCGGGGGTCGGGCTCTTCCACGCCTCGCCGCGCGACCCGATCTGGGAGTACGTGCTCTCGACCGACCAGGCGGAAGCCGGGATGGACGCGCAGGTCGAGAGGGTGGGGCTGATCGGCCACTCCCACGTCTCGCTCTTCTTCACCCGCCCCGACGAGGCACGGCACGGCGAGGCCCAGGGCGCCCAGGCCGGCGACCAGGCGCTGCTGGCGCTGGAGAGCGGAACCTGGCTGCTCAACCCCGGCAGCGTCGGCCAGCCCCGCGACGGCGACCCCCGCGCCGCCTGGCTGGAAGCTCGACACCGAGGCCTGGACCGCCCGCTTCCACCGCACGCCCTACGACGTCTCCGCAGCCGCCGACGCGATCCTCGCGGCCGGCCTCCCGAGCCAGCTGGCGGAACGGCTGCAGGTCGGACGCTGATGCCCAATTGCAGGGAAAATACGGCCCTCTGGCCGTTGTCTAGACTCGCCCCATGGGTCGTTTGAGCGCACCCCTGCTTGCCCTTGCCCTTGCCGCCGCGGCGCTGGGCCTGGCCGCCTGCGGCAGCGGCGGCGACGCCGACCTGCTGCCCGGCAGCACGGCCGGCGAGATCACCGCCAACCTCGATCAGGTGAAGGAACTGGCGACCGCCGGCGACTGCGTCGGCGCCAGCGACGCAGCCGAGGCGGTCAGCGTCCAGATCGACGAACTCGGCGGGGTCGACGCGAAGCTGAAGGAAGCGCTGCGCGAAGGGGCGACGCGCCTGAACGAAGTCGTCGCCACCTGCGAAGAAGCGGAAGTCGAAGAAGAAGAGCCTTCGATCTCCCCGGCCGAAGAACCGGAAGAAGAGGAAGCGAAGGTAAAGCCGGAAAAGCCCGCGAAGCCGGAGAAGCCCGAAAAGCCGGAAGCGGAAGAAACGACCGAGGAAACGCCCGAAGAAAAGACCTTGCCGCCGCAGGCCGAAGGCAAAGCCAAAGGGCACGAAAAGCAGGAAGAAACGCCGGCCCCGGTCGAAACCGGCGGCGGCACGCCGGCCGGCGGTGTCGAGCCCAGCACGCCGGTGGAAGGCGAATGATGGAGGCCGGAACCCTCTCCGGGCGCTACCAGACGGCCGAGCGCCTCGGCTCGGGAGGGATGTCGAATGTCTACAAGGCGACCGACCTGATCCTCGAGCGCACGGTCGCGGTCAAGGTCCTGGCCGAGCACCTCTCCGACGACGAGCGCTTCGTCGCCCGCTTCCGCCGTGAGGCATTGGCGGTGGCGCGCCTGATCCACCCCAACATCGTCCAGGTCTACGACACCGGCATCGATGAGGGCCGCCACTACATCGTCATGGAGTACGTCGACGGGCGCTCGGGCGCGCAGATCCTCCAGCGCCAGGGGCCGGTCGGGCCGGAGATCGCGGCCGAGATCGGGGTCCAGGCCTGCTCCGGGCTCGACTACGCGCACCGGCGCGGGATCATCCACCGCGACGTCAAGCCCGGCAACCTGATGGTCGTCGGCGGCCCAGTCGGCGGCGGCGAGATGACGGTGAAGCTGACCGACTTCGGGATCGCCCGGGCGATCGAGCAGACCCGGATCACCCAGGTCGGCTCGGTGGTCGGCACCGCCGCCTACCTCGCCCCCGAGCAGGTGCGGGGCGAGGAGGCGACGCCGGCGACCGACGTCTACGCGCTCGGCGTCGTCCTCTACCAGTTCCTCACCGGGCGCCTGCCCTACGAGGGCTCCTCGCTGGCCGAGCTGGCGGTGCGCCAGCAGAACGAGAAGCCGCTGCCGCCCTCGACCTACAACGACGAGGTGCCGGAGACGCTCGGCGCTGCCGTCCTACGGGCGCTCGAGGGCGACCCGCGGCGGCGCTACGCCAGCGCCGACGAGCTTGCCGGTGGCCTGCACCTGGGGATGGAAGGCGAGGACGTGACCCTGCCCGCCCCCGAGGGCGAGACCCCGACCCACCTCCTCGGCAGCGACACCGCCGCCACCCGCCACCTCGACCGCACCACCGCCCAGACCGAGTACCGCCCCGCTCAGTCCCAGACCAGGCGCCCCGAACCGCGCCACGCCCCTCCCCCGCCGGCTGCGGCAGCGCCGCCTCGTGCAGCGACCTCCGGCCCCCGCAAGCGCTCCAGCTTCTCCCGCTTCGTCAGGTTTGTCCTCGCCCTGGTTGCCTTGGTCCTAATTGCGGCCGCGGTCGCGGCTGCGGTCATCTACACGACCGACCAAGCGGCCGGCGTCAAGGTCAAGCAGGTCGCCGGCGACAGCGTCGACAAGGTAGTCGAAGAAGTCAAGGACCTGGTCAAGAAGAACACTGAATAGAGGCGGGTTCCGTGGGGGCGGGGACGGACACTCCGAGTGGGTGAACGAGGAGTGTCCGTCCCCGCCCAACCCGGCGCTTCCAGCTATCCGGAGCTCGCCTCCCAGGGAGTGGCCCCAGCGAGCACAGCGGCGCGGTACGCGTCGAAGCTTCCGGCCTCGATCGCCCGCCTGGCACGCGTCGTCAGCTCGTGCATGTAGGTGAGGTTGTGGATGACGATGAGGCGGACGGCGGTTAGGTCTTCGGCGCGGGAGAGGTAGCTGATGTAGTCGCGGTCGTGGTGCCGGCAGGCGCGGCAGGGGCAGCCCTCGACCAGGGGGTTGCGGTCGCCGACCCAGCGCGCTTTGCGCAGGTCGAGGCGGAAGCGGGTCTCGGGGTCGGGCGCGAGGGCGACGCCGTGGCGGGCAAGGCGGGTGGGGACGGCGCAGTCGAAGACGTCGAGCCCGAGGGCGATGCCGCCGAGCAGGTCGTCGACCTCGCCGATCCCGAGCAGGTGCTTGGGTGCTTCCTCGGGCAGCAGCGGCGCCGTCATCGCCAGGACCTCGTGCATCTCGTCCTTGTCGCGACCGAGGGTGCCGCCGATCGCGAGGCCGTCGACGCCGGCGGCCGAGACGGCCTCGGCCGATTCGCGCCGCAGGTCCTCGTGGACGCCGCCCTGGACGATTCCGAAGACCGCCTGGCGCGCCGGCCCGTGCTCGGCATGCCAGGCGAGGCAGCGGTCGAGCCAGCGGTGGGTGCGCTCGGTCGAGCGGGCGGTGTAGTCGCGGTCGGCGTGGAAGGGCGTGCACTCGTCGAAGACGAGGGCGATGTCGGAGCCCAGCGCCGCCTGCACCTGCATCGAGACCTCGGGCGAGATGAACAGCTCGGCGCCGTCGCGCGGCGAGCGGAAGCGGGCGCCCGCCTCGCTGATCTCGACCTTCGAACCGTGACCGCCCGAGCGGCCGCTGCCCTTGACCTCGCTGGCGACGCCGCCGTGGGCGAGCGAGAAGACCTGGAAGCCGCCGGAGTCGGTGATCAGCGCCCGCTCCCAGCCCATGAACCCGTGCAGGCCGCCGGCGGCGGCGATCCGCTCCGGCCCCGGCGAGACGAACAGGTGGTAGGTGTTGCCGAGGATCAGCTGGTAGCCGAGGTCCGCCACCTCCGCCGCTTCCAGCCCCCGCACCGACCCCTTGGTCGCCAGCGGGATGAAGGCCGGCGTCTCGATCGGCCCGTGGGCAGTGTGGATGACCCCGGCACGCGCGGTGCCGTCCCGCGCCCCGATCTCGAACCGCAGCCGCTCTCCGTCGACCCGCATCTCAGACGCTTGATGAGTTAGGCGGCCTATAGCGCGACGAACTCATCAAGCGGCGATCAGACTGCGCCCCGTCATCGCCCCCGGCTGGGGGATCCCGAGGAGCTCGAGGGCGGTTGGGGCGACGTCGGCGAGGATGCCGCCGTCGCGTAGGTCCAGGCCCTCCTGGGTGACGATCAGCGGCACCGGGTTCAGCGAGTGGGCGGTGTTGGGCGAGCCGTCGGGCTCGAGCATGTGGTCGCAGTTGCCGTGGTCGGCGGTGACGATGCAGGCGCCGCCGCGCGCCTCGACCGCGAGGACGATCTCGCCTAGGCAGGCATCGACGGTTTCGACCGCGGCGACCGCGGCGGGGATGACGCCGGTGTGGCCGACCATGTCGGGGTTGGCGAAGTTGATGATCCCGAAGCGGTACTCCCCCACTCCCCAGCGCTCGGAGAAGGCGTCGGCGGCGGCACGGGCGCTCATCTCCGGCTTGTGGTCGTAGGTGGGGACGTCGCGCGGGGATTCGACCAGGCAGTGCTCCTCCCCCTCCAGCTCCTGCTCGCGGCCGCCGTTGAAGAAGTAGGTGACGTGCGCGTACTTCTCGGTCTCGGCGACGTGCAGCTGACGGCCGCCGGCCTCGGAGATCGTCTGCGCCAGCGTCGTCCGCGGCCGCTCCTCGGGAAAGGCGACGGGGTAGGGCCAGCCTTTGCGGTAGGAGGTCATCGTCGTCAGGTCGAGCGTCGGCGCCCCAGCCCGCGAGAACTCGTCGAAGCCGGGCTCCGCCAACGCGCGGGTCATCTGCCGCGCCCGGTCGGGGCGGAAGTTGAGGAAGATCCCGACGTCGCCGGCGGCGACCCCGTCGTACTCGCCGATCACCGTCGGCTTCACGAACTCGTCGGTCTCGTCGCGCTCGTAGGCGGACTCGATCGCCTCCGCGGAGCCGGCGGCTCGCAAACCGCGGGCGTGGACGATCGCGTCGTAGGCGAGCTTGGTCCGCTCCCAGCGGGTGTCGCGGTCCATCGCGTAGTAGCGACCGCTGACGGTGGCGACGCGCCCGGCCTGCCGCAGCCAGCGCTCCAGCTCGGCCAGGTAGGTGCGGCCGCCGTGCGGCAGCGTGTCGCGGCCGTCGGTGAAGGCATGGAAGACGACGTCGGGCACGCCCTCCTGCGAGGCCAGCTCGATCGCGGCCTCGATGTGCTCCCAGCCGGAGTGGACGCCGCCGTCGGAGACCAGCCCGAGCAGGTGCAGTCGCCCGCGGGGGCTGCTGCGGGCGCGCTCGCAGGCCTCCAACAGCGCCGCGTTCTCGAAGAAGCTGCCGTCGGCGACGGCGTCGTCGATCCGGGCCAGGTCCTGCTTGACGATCGCGCCGGCGCCGAGATTGAGGTGGCCGACCTCGGAGTTGCCCATCTGCCCGTCGGGGAGGCCGACGTCGCGGCCTTGGGCGGAGAGCTGGGTATGCGGGTAGCGCTTCCAGAGCGCGTCGAAGACCGGCGTCTTGGCCAGCGAGATTGCGTTGCCGGGCCCGGGCTCGGCCAGTCCCCAGCCGTCGAGGATGACCAGCGCCAGCGAGGGGACCAGGGTCACCCGGCCGCCTCCACGATCGCGGCGAAGTCCTCGGGGTCGAGGCTGGCGCCGCCGATCAGGCCGCCGTCAACGTCGGGCAGAGCCAGCAGCTCGGCCGCGTTGGCGGGCTTCATCGAGCCGCCGTAGAGGACCCGCAGCTCGTCGGCCACGCCCCCACGCATCCGCACCACGTCGCGGATGTAGGCACAGGCCTCCTGGGCCTGCTCGGGGGTCGCGGTGCGCCCGGTGCCGATCGCCCAGATCGGCTCGTACGCGATCACGACCCGGGCCAAGTCGAGGGACTCGACCCCGGCCAGGTCCGCCTGCAGCTGGCGCTCCAGCACTTCCTCGGTCTCGCCGGCGTCGCGGGCCGCCTCGCTCTCGCCGACGCAGAGGATCGGCTCCAGGCCGGCCGCCAGCGCCGCCGGCACCTTGCGCGCCAATGCCTCGTCGGTCTCGCCGAAGAACTGGCGCCGCTCGGAGTGGCCGAGCACGACCGCCTCGACGTCGAGCTCGACCAGCATCGGCGCCGAGACCTCGCCGGTGAAGGGGCCTGAGTCCTCCTCGTGCATGTTCTGGGCGGCGACCTTGACGGCGGTGCCGTAGCGGCGCTGGACCACCTCGCTCAGCGCCGTGAACGGCGCGCAGATGACGACGTCGCTCTGGGTCGCGGCGATCCGCGGCAGCAGCGCGTCGATGAACTCGGCCGCCTCGGCGACGGTCTTGTGCATCTTCCAATTGGCGGCGATGTAAGGGGTGCGATCAGGCATCGGTGCTCTCCTCGCTGTGCTCCTTGACGGCGGTCTTGTCGAGCAGGGCCTCGACCCCTGGCAACTTCTTACCCTCCAACAGCTCCAGCGACGCCCCGCCCCCGGTCGAAAGCCAGTCGACCCGGTCGTCGAGGTCGAACTTGCGCAGCGCCGCGACCGAGTCGCCGCCGCCGATCACGGTTGTGCCCGCTGCCGCCGCCACCGCCTCGGCGACGGTGCGGGTGCCGGCGGCGAAGGGCTCCATCTCGAAGGCGCCCATCGGCCCGTTCCAGAGCACGGTGCCGGCGGCGGCGATCGCCTCGGCGTAGCGGCGGGCCGTGCGCGGGCCGACGTCGAGCCCCATCCAGCCGTCCGGGACCTCGACGCAGTCGCTCTCGCGGCGCTCGGTCCCGGCATCGAACTCCTGGCCGAGGACGAGGTCGACCGGCAGCAGCAGCTCGCAATCGGAGTCCTTGGCGCGCTCCAGCGCTTCCGCCGCCAGCGCTACGCCCTTCTCCTCGACCAGCGAGTCGCCGGTCGCGACGCCCTGGGCGCGGAAGAAGCTGAAGCACATCGCGCCGCCGATCAGAATCTGGTCGGCGAGTTCGAGGAAGCGATCGATCACCCCGACCTTGTCGGAGACCTTGGCGCCGCCGAGGACGACGACGAGCGGCCGCTCGGGCGAGTCGGCAACGGCGCTGAGCTCGGTTACCTCCTGCTCCAGGAGCAGGCCGGCGTAGCCCGGCAGGTGGTGGGCGACCCCCTCGGTGCTGGCGTGGGCGCGGTGGGCGGCGCCGAAGGCGTCGTTGACGTAGAGGTCGCCCAGCTGGGCCAGTGCTTCGGCCAATTTCGGGTTGTTCTCCGTCTCGCCCGGCTCGAAGCGCACGTTCTCCAGCAGCAGCACGTCGCCGGGCCCGAGAGCGCCGCATTCGAGGTCGACCTCGCCCTCGATCACGCCCGGGGCCAGCCGCACCTCCGTCCCCAGCAGCTCACCGAGGCGCTTGGCCACCGGCGCCAGCGAGAGCGCCGGGTCCGGCTTGCCTTCGGGCCGCCCCAGGTGAGACATCAGGACCAGCGCGGCGCCGCGCTCGCGCAGCAGTTCGATCGTCGGCAGCGCCGCCCGGATCCGCATGTCGTCGGCGACCACCCGCCCGGACCCGTCGGGCCCGTCTTCGAGCGGGACGTTGAAGTCGACCCGGGCCAGCACCCGCCGGCCCGAGAGGTCGGCGTCGCGGACGCTTGCCTTGGCGAAGCTCACGGCGGCAGACCGGGCGGGCTAGGAGCCCGCCAGGACCTTGCCCGCCAGCTCGACGCAGCGGTTCGAGTAGCCCCACTCGTTGTCGTACCAGGCGATCGTCTTGGCCATGCGGCCGTCGCCGATCACCATCGTGCCGCCGGCGTCGACGATCGAGGAGTGCGGGTCGCCGACGATGTCGGTGGAGACGATCGGGTCCTCGGTGTAGTCGAGGATGCCCTTCATCGGGCCCTCGGCGGCCGCCTTCAGCGCGGCGTTGATCTGGTCGACGTCGAGCGGGTTCGGGGTCGTGAAGACGAGGTCGACGGCGGAGCCGGTCGGCACCGGGGCCCGCATCGAGAAGCCGTTCAGCTTCCCGTTCAGCTCCGGCAGGACCAGGCCGACCGCCTTGGCGGCGCCGGTCGTGGTTGGGATCAGGTTGAGAGCCGCCGCCCGCGACCGGCGCGGATCGGAGTGCGGCATGTCCTGCAGGCGCTGGTCGGCCGTATAGGCGTGGATCGTCGTCATCAACCCCTGCTCGATGCCAAAGGCCTCGTGCAGCACCTTGGCCAGCGGCGCCAGGCAGTTCGTCGTGCAGGAGGCGTTGGAGATGATGTCGTGGCTGGCCGGGTCGTAGGCCTCGTCGAAGTTGACGCCGAGGGCGACGGTCACGTCCGGCTCCTTGGCCGGAGCGGAGATGATGACCTTCTTGGCGCCGGCGGCGAGGTGCTTGGCAGCGTCGTCGCGAGCGGTGAAGAAGCCGGTCGACTCGATCACCACGTCGACGCCGAGGTCGCCCCAGGGCAGTGCCGCCGGGTCGCGCTCGGAGAGCACCTTCAGCGGCGTGCCGCCGACCGAGATCGTCTCGCCGTCGAGGGTCACCTCAGCCGGGAAGCGGCCGAGGATCGAGTCGTACTTGAGCAGGTTGGCGAGCGTGCCCGGGTCGGTGAGGTCGTTGACGGCGACGAACTCGATGTCCGCGCCGGCCGCGTGAGCGGCGCGAAAGACGTTGCGCCCGATGCGTCCGAAACCGTTGATGCCGACCTTCACAGCCATTGGGTGGTGCCTCCTGAATTCGTTTGGGGGAGCCGATCCTAGGGAGTCGGCCTAGTCGGACCCGATGGTGATCTCGATCTCGTACCCGTCCGGGTCCTTGAGGAACGCCGAGTAGGAGCCCGACCCGTGCGAGCGGCGCTCGCCGGGGTCGCTGACATTGACGCCGCCGGCCCGCATCCCGCCTTCCCAGGCCGCCTTGACGGCGACGATGCCGAGGCCCGAGAAGCTGAGCAGCCCGAAACCGGGCTGGGGGTCGTGATGGGAGGCGATGAAGAAGACCGGCTTGGCGATGCCCCAGCCGATCGTCAAGTCCTCCTCGAAATGGCGGCGCCACCCGAGTGGGGCCAGCATCGAGTCATAGAACGCGGCAGCGCGCTCGAGGTCGGAAACCTCCAGGAGGACGTGGTGCAGCATGAGGCCGGAGAGGCTATAGACGGGCCTCCCGGAAAGTCGTCTGACCCGCTCCTCAGCCGCCGCGCGGGGTCCAGCGGAAGAAGCGGATCGCCAGCAGCAGGCCGGCGATGCCCCAGATCCCGACCACGATCAGCTCGTTCCAGGCGATCGCCTCACCGGCCCTGGGGACGTAGGCGCTGAAGAAGGCCTCGAAGAACGGTCGGACCGGGAAGTGGTTGGCGAAGTCGATGACGCTGCCCGGCAGCTCGTCTTCGGGGATGAAGATCCCGGAGAGGAAGTAGAGCGGCAGCAGCAGCGCGTTGACGATCGCCGCCGCCGCGTCCTGGGAGGGGATCGCGGCGGTCAGGGCGATGCCGAGGCAGCAGAAGGAGGCGGTGCCGATCACCAGCACTAACAGCAGCTCCGGCAGCCGCTCCCACGGGAACGGCACCGAGTAGAGGGCGCCGCCGATCGCTGCCAGCAACGCCAGCATCAGCACCGCGACGACGATCGAGTTGCCGATCCGGCCGGCGATGAAGACCCAGGCCGGCATCGGCGTCCCCCGCCCGCGCTTGAGGCGGCCATCTTCGCGGGCGATCACCAGGGTCATCGCCAGCGTTTGCATCGTCGCGGAGATCACGGAGAGCGCCATGATCGCCGGCACGTAGTAGGTCGTCGCCTCGATCCCGACGCCGTCGACGGTCACAGTCGAGCCGTCGAAGACGACGGCGAGGATGAGGAAGACGACGACCGGGAACATCACCGTGAAGAAGACGGCGGCCGGGTTGCGCCAGAACGCCTTCTGGTCGTAACGGAACTGGTGGGCGACGAGGGCGAGGGCGCTCATCGCGGCGCCTCCTCGGGCTGGGGGACCGGCTCGGGAGCCGGCGCCTCCCCGGGCGACTCGGTCAGCTCCAGGTAGACGTCCTCGAGCGAGGGCCGGGTCACTTCCAGCCCCTCGAGCTCCTCGCCCCGCTCCAGGGCGGCGCCGGTCAGCTCGTGCAGGGTCCGGGCCAGGGTCGTGGTCTCGACCACGACCTCGCGCTCGCCCTCGCGGTAGCGGATCGTCGCCGGCTGGCTGCCGCGGTCGCCGAGGTCCTCGGGGGTGCCGCGGGCGACGATCTCGCCGCCGGAGATGATCGTCACCCGGTCGGCCAGGCGCTGCGCCTCGTCCATGTAGTGGGTGGTGAGGAAGACGGTCTTGCCGAGCTCGCGCAAACCGGCGATCGCGTCCCAGGCCTGGCGCCGGGCCGAGGGGTCGAAGCCGGTCGTCGGCTCGTCGAGGAAGAGCAGCTCGGGGTCGCCGACCAGGGCCAGGCCGACGTCGAGCCGCCGCTGCTGGCCGCCGGAGAGCTTGCGGGCGCGGGCGTCTGCCTTGTCCTCGAGCCCGACCAGCGCGATCACCTCGTCGACCGGGCGCGGCGCCCGGTAGTAGCCGGCGTAGAGGGCCAGCGACTCGCGCACGGTCAGGTAGGGGTCGAGCCGCCCGCTCTGCAGCACGATCCCGATCCGCTCGCGCCACTCCCCCCCGGCCCGCTGCGGATCCTCGCCCAGCACCTCGATCTCGCCGCCGCTGCGCTTGCGGTAGCCCTCGAGGATCTCCACCGTCGTGGTCTTCCCCGCCCCGTTCGGCCCGAGGAACGCGAAGACCTCCCCGACCTCGACCTCGAGGTCGATGCCGCGGACAGCTTCGTTATCTCCGTAGCTCTTGCGCAGGCCACGGATGGAGATGGCGGGTTCGGGCAAAGCGGGGTCGATTCTATGGAGGGGCGGGGTTCGGTTTGCTTGCGGGGGGAGGGGTCCGGTTGTGCCCTGGGCGAATTAGCTCGCCCGCGCCCTATGGGCGCGGGGCTCGGGGTGTTGGAGCGCGGGCTAAAGCCCGCGCAGATACCGGATTGCATTTCCGCCGCTTCGCGACATTCGCCCAGAGCACAACCGGACCCCTCCCTTCACACGCAGCCGAGGTCCAGTTCCTACGGGTCCGATCGCTCGGGATGCCTCCCCTTCAGCTGAACCGAGGGCTCTGAGCCCTCGGCAGCTCAACCAAGGTCCCCGCGCCCTCGCTCCTTTCGTCGAGAGTGAGCTGGTCGAGGCCGGGGGGTCGGGGCCCCTGCGCGGGAATATCGCGAAGCGGCGGAAATGCAATCCGGTATCTGCGCGCCATAGGCGCGCACCAACATCCGGAGCCGCGCCCGCTAGGGCGCGCGACTGAATTCCAGCGCAGGGGCCCCGACCCCCCGGCCCCCACCCCACCTCAGTCCAACTCGACGTCCCTGTGCTTAACCCGCACGATCACGTCCTCGCGCTGCGCCAGATCCCGCCGGATCCGGTCCGCGACCGTCACCGAGCGGTGGCGCCCCCCGGTGCACCCGACCGCGATCGTCAGGTGGCTCTTGCCCTCGGCCACGTAGGCCGGGACGAGGAACTCGAGCAGCGGCAGCAGGCGGCCGTAGAACTCGCCCGCCTGGGTGCCGGACTCGACGTAGGCGCGGACCTGCTCGTCCATCCCGGTCATCGGCCGCAGCTCGTCGACGTAGTGCGGGTTCGGCAGGAAGCGGACGTCGAGGGTGAGGTCGGCGTCGCGCGGCGGGCCGTTCTTGAAGCCGAAGGTGAGCAGGGTCAGTGCCAGCTCCCCCCCATCCTCGCCGCCGAGCATCTCCTCGGCGATCCGCCGGCGCAGTTCGGCCCCGGTCAGGTCGCTGGTGTCCATCACCATGTCGGCCCGCTCGCGCAGCGGCGCCAGGCGCTCGCGCTCGGCCCGGATCCCCTCGACGATCCGACCTTCCGGCGCCAGCGGGTGGCGGCGGCGGGTCTCCTTGTAGCGGTCGAGCAGGGTCTCCTCGTCGGCCTCGAGGAAGAGGACCTGCGGCTTCAGCCCGCCGCGCTCGAGGTCGTCGAGCACCTGGACCAGATCCTCGAAGTACTCGCCGCCGCGCACGTCGGAGACAACCGCGGCGCGCTCCACCCCGCTGCCCTCGTGGCGGAAGAGCTCGCCAAGGCTGTCGATCATCCGCGGCGGCAGGTTGTCGACGCAGAAGTAGCCGCCGTCCTCGAAAGCGGCGATCGCTTCCGACTTGCCGGCGCCGGAGTGGCCGGTGATCACCACCAGCGTGACCTTCCCGTCCGCCATCTCAGTTCGTCCTGTTCAGCTGCTCGTGGATCTCGCGCCCCACTTTGCCAGGCAGACCGGGCACCGCCTCGAGTTCCTCCCGAGTCGCCGCCAGGAACCGCTCCGGAGAGCCGAAATGCCGCAACAGCGCCCGCTTGCGTGCCGGCCCGATCCCCTTCAGCTCGTCCAGTACGGAGCTGGTCATCGCCCGGTCGCGGCGGCCGCGGTGGTGTTCGATCGCGAAGCGATGGGCCTCGTCGCGGACCCGCTGCAGCAGCTGCGAGGCCTCCGAGTTGGCGGCGAGGTCGAGCGGGGTCGAGCGGCCGGGGACGTATACCTCCTCCAGCTTCTTGGCGAGGCTGATCACGGTGACGCCGCGCTCGACGAACGGCCGCAGCGCCTTCATCCCCGCCGCCAGCTGCCCCTTGCCGCCGTCGATCATCACCAGCGAGGGCAGCGAGGAGAAGCTGGCGTCGCGCTTGCCGTCGTGGGGCGAGAGGTCGACCTGCTCGAGGTAGCGGGCGACTCGCCGCTCCAGCACCTCCTCCATCGAGGCGAAGTCGTCGGGGCCGCCGTTTCCGCCCGGGTCGCGCTTGTCGCCGCGGACTTTGAAGCGCCGGTAGTCGGCCTTCTTGCCGGCGCCGCCCTCGAAGACGACCATCGAGGCGACCGTGTGCTCGCCGCCGATGTTGGAGATGTCGAAGCCCTCGATCCGCACCGGCAGCTCCTCCATCCCCAATGCCTCGCTGAGCGCGGCCAGCGACTCGACCCGGCGCGCCCGCCGGTGCTCGCGCCGCAGCCGGTCCTGGTCGAGGGCGAGGCGGGCGTTGCGCTCGGCCAACTCGCGCAACCGGCGTTTGTCGCCGCGCTCGGCCGCCCGCACCTCGACCGGGGAGCCGCGGCGCTCGCTCAGCGCTTCCGCGATGACGTCGACCCGCTCACGCAGGTAGGGGCCGACGACGATCGTCTTCGGCATCGCCGGCGAGGCCGAGTAGTACTGGCCGATGAACTCCTCGGCGACCTCGGCCGGCTCGCGTTCGGCCTGGTTTTCGAGGTAGAAGCTCTGGCGCTCGGCGAGGATGCCGTCGCGGACCTGGAAGACCTGGGCGTTGGCGTCGACGCCCTCGACCGCGACCCCGATCAGGTCGGCGGTCCCGACCGAGCCGCCGGCGACGCGCTGGCGCTCGAACAGCGAGCGGATCGCCTTGAGGCGGTCGCGGTGGAGAGCGGCGCGCTCGAATTCCTCGCCCTCGGCGGCGGCTCCCATCTTCGCCACCTCCTCGGCCTCGACCTGGCGGTAGCGGCCGGAGAGGAAGTCGACGATCGCGTCGATGTTGTGGCGGTACTCCTCCTGGCTGATGTGGCCGACGCAGGGGGCTCCGCAGCGCTTTATGTAGTAATCGAGGCAGGGGCTGCCGGAGCGGCGGCCCGGCTCGGCCCCCTCGCAGGTGCGGAACTGGAACAGCTTGCCGAGCAGGTCGAGCGTCTCCCGCACCCGCTTGGCGCTGGAGAAGGGACCGAAGTAGGCGCGGTGCGTGCGGTGCTTCTCGCGCGTGAAGTAGACCCGCGGGTACTCCTCGTCGAGGCTGACGCAGACGTAGGGATAGGACTTGTCGTCGCGCAGGCGGATGTTGAAGTGCGGCCGGTGGCGCTTGATGAAGCTCTGCTCGGCCAGCAGCGCCTCCGCCTCGTTGGCAGTGACGAGGGTGTCGATGCGGTCGACCCGCGAGGTCAGGCGCCGGTTGCCGGCGGAGAAGTGGGAGGCGACCCGTTTGCGGATCGAGCGCGCCTTGCCGACGTAGAGCAGCTCGCCGTCGTTGCCGTAAAAGAGGTAGACGCCCGGCGAATCGGGCAGCGAGCGACGCTGCTGCGCGATCCGCTCGGCCCGCGAGAGGTTGCCGTTTCCGCTGCCTTCCGACACTGCCCCTAAGGGTAGGCTGCTGGCCACCCGGCCAAATTCGCGCCCAAAACGGAGAGTGAGATGAGCAGCCAGACCCCGAGCCCACCCGAGCTGAACACGCTGAAGATCGAGATCGACGGCGAGATCGGCATCCTCACCCTCAACCGCCCCGACGCCTTCAACGCGATGAGCCCGGAGATGATCGGCGAGATGATCGTCGCCTTCGGCTGGCTCGCCGACCGGGCGCCGCTGCGGGCGCTGATCGTGACCGGCGCCGGCAAGGCCTTCTGCTCCGGCGGCGACATCAACACCTTCCGCGACGGGGTCGAGGCGGAGGAGGTCGACCTGCCCGCCGAAGTGCGGCGCGGGGCCGAGGCCCTGCATACCGCGATCGTCGACCTGCGGCGGATCCCCTACCCGGTGATCGCCGCCGTCAACGGTGCCGCGGCCGGCGCCGGCTTCTCGCTGGCGCTCGCCTGCGACTTCCGGATCGCCTCCGAGTACGCCTTCCTGGCCTGCGCCTACGGCCGCATCGGCGCTTCCCCGGACGGCGGCATGACCTACTTCCTGCCGCGGATCGTCGGCCCCAGCCGGGCGCTGGAACTGTTGCTCGAGGACCCGAACATGACCGCCCCCGAGGCGCTGGAGGAGGGCTTGGTGCGCCAGGTGGTGCCGGCCGCGGAGCTGATGGAGGCGGCGCGGGCGAAGGCGACCGAGCTCGCCGCCAAGGCCCCGTACTACGTGCGGATGGCGAAAGCGCTGACCGGCGTCAGCATCGAGAACGGCCTCACCGAGCACCTGCAGCTGGAGCGCCACGGGATCGCCGACAGCATGGCGACCGAGGACCTGCGCAACGGCGTTACCGCCTTCTTCGGCGGCGGCACGCCTGAGTTCCACGGCCGCTGAACCCGGGCCTGCGGCGCCGCGTATCCGGGGTAGAGTCAGACTCTCGTCAACCAGTCTTTCGCGGGAAAGGACCGTCATGAAGAAGGTCGCATTCGCATTTGCCCTGCTCATCGCCTCGTTCGCGCTCGTCGCCTGCGGCAGCAGCTCCGACGACAGCTCCAGCACGCCGGCGACGACGGAAACGCAGTCGCAGAGCGGTACCGAAACCGGTTCCGGCAACCCGGCCGCCGCAGGCAAGTCCGCCGGCAGCGGCGCCTCCGTGGCCTTCGAAGCCGACCCCAGCGGCGGCCTCGCCTACACCAGCGACACCGCCACCGCCGAAGCGGGCAAGGTGACCGTCGACTTCACCAACCCGCAGCCGCTGACCCACGACGTCGCGATCGAAGACTCCAGCGGCAAGACGGTCGGCAAGACGGAACTGATCGCCGAAGGATCGGACTCGGCGACCGTGGACCTGAAGCCCGGTACCTACACCTTCTACTGCACGGTGCCCGGCCATCGCGAAGCCGGTATGGAAGGCACCCTCACCGTCAAGTAACGCGAACGGGCGCCCGCCCTACGGCGGGCGCCCGTGTCGTTCTCGCGGTTACTTCTGCGTCGCGGTTACTTCTGCGGCTTGCCCTTCGGCTTCTTCTTCTCCGGGACCGCCAGCTTGAAGCTCACCTTCGAGTCCGGCAGCAGGATCTTCCCCGCCTTCGGGTTCTGGGTGGTCACCTTGCCGGTCTTGGCGGTGGCTTTGCCGAGCAATTTCGCGGTGCCCGGCTTGCAACCAGCCCCCCGCAAGGTGTTCTTGGCCGCCCGCAGGGTCCGCCCCTTCAGCTTCGGCACCACGCAGGCGCGGTAGCCGAATCCGTCGCGACTGAGCCCGGTGGCGCTGGTGCCGGCGACCGTGGTGACGGTGATGTCGACCGCGTTCGGTTCCGGGTTGGCCGGAGCGACCGCGGTGATCTGGGTGTCGGAATCGACCCGGTAGCTGGCCGCCGGCGCGGTGCCGAACTTGACCGCGCTGGCCCCGTTGAGGTCGGTGCCGGTGATCGTCACCTCGGTGCCGCCGGCGATCGAGCCGAAGTTCGGCGCGATGCCGGTAACGGTCGGGGTCGGCTGCACTTCGGCGCTGAGCTCGATCTCCCCCGTGCCGGTCCCGTTCGGAGCCACGGTGGCGCCATCGGGCGGCGGCGGGAAGATGAACCCGAAGCTCGAGTTCGGCACCGGCGCGATGCCGATTTCGTCGCTGGGGTTGGTCGGGTCGATGCCGATCTGGTCGCCGGCTTTGATCGGCAGGTTCGCGGTGAACACCTGCAGCCCGGTGCCGGACGGCGTCGCGCCGCCGCTGGTCCCGGCCGATGAGTAGCCGCCGCCACCGTTCGGGTGCAGGACCCGCAGGTAGAACGGTCCGCCTTTGGCGCCCTGGATCCGCCAGCGCACGATCGCGCCGCTGACCGGCGAGGTCAGGTTCGCCCCCCGCTCCGGCAGCGCCGTGTTGAACATCGTCTTCACCTGACCGAACGGGCTCGAGGCGTATTCGATCGGCAACACGCTGCCGACGGTCACCGTCGATGCCTGCGCGCCGTTGGCGAGCAGCGCCATTGCCATCGCGGCGACGAGCGCGGCGAGGCCGAGCCTGCTCTTCACCCCGCGGCCGTTCTTTCCTATCCCCTGTCTCCTGCTCATCGTCCAACTCCCCTTTGGTAGCGATTGTGAGTGTCTGCTTACCGCATCTTTGTTTCCGCTAAACGCCGAACCCAGGCGAAGTTGCGGCAGACGATTCATTGAAGTACGTCGATGAAGTTGGTAGCTTCGGCGGCGCGTGACGACCCTGCCCGTTATCGAGTGCTGCACTCCCCTCGCCGGCTCGAGCCTGGACGAGGACGGGGCCACGGAGCTGGAGTCGGTGCTGAAGGCGCTCGCCGATCGCCACCGGCTGCGGATCGTCAACCTGCTCCTGCGCGCCGGCGGCGAGGCGGTCTGCGTCTGCGAGATTCAGCCCCTCCTCGGCCTCTCCCAGGGCACCGTCAGTCACCACCTCAAGCTGCTGGTCGAGGCCGGCCTGATCGAGCGCGAGCGCCGCGGTACGTACAGCTACTTCAGCCTCGTCCCCGGAGCGCTCGACTCCGTGCGGGATGTCTTCGCCGCCCCGGACATCGCCTGCTGCTGAGCGATGAGCGCGCGGCCAGACCTCGCACGGCGCGCCGGCGCGGAGGCGATCGGCGTCTTCGCCTTGGTCTTCGCCGGCTGCGGCGCGATCGTCGCCGA
Organism: uncultured Solirubrobacterales bacterium; assembly: GCA_963735255.1. GTDB lineage: Bacteria > Actinomycetota > Thermoleophilia > Solirubrobacterales > 70-9 > VAYN01. The sequence goes on from CAVTKC010000006.1 coordinate 176,971, forward strand.
GGCCCAGCATCCCGGCAGCCTCGGCACGGTCGGCATCGCCCTCGTCTTCGGGCTGATCGTGATGGCGATGGTCTACGCCACCGGCCACCTCTCCGGCGCCCACCTCAACCCCGCGGTCACCCTCGCGTTTGCCCTGACCCGCCATTTCCCCCGCAAAGAGGCGCTTTCCTACCTCATCGCCCAGTTCGCCGGCGCCCTCCTCGCGGCGGCCCTGCTGGCGGCGATCTGGCCGGGCGACCCGGCCGCGCTCGGGACCACCCGGCCGAGCGTCGGCATCGGCAGCGCCCTCGTCTACGAGGCGGTCCTGACCGCCTTCCTGATGTTCGTGATCATGGCCGTGGCAACCGACACGCGGGCGGTCGGCGCGGCCGCCGCGATCGCAATCGGCGGCACCGTCGGCCTCGACGCCCTCTTCGGGGGGCCGATCACGGGTGCCTCGATGAACCCGGCCCGCTCGCTCGGGCCGGCGCTGCTTTCGGGCGAGTTGGCTGACCTCTGGATCTACTTCGCCGGTCCGGTCATCGGCGCGGCCGCCGGCGCCTTCGCCTACCAGCTGGTCCGGGGCGAGCACCCGGCCGAGGCGCTCAGGGAGCGCGGCTGATGGCCCGGGCCCTTTTCGTCTGCCTCCACAACGCCGGCCGCTCGCAGATCAGCGCGGCGCTCTTCGAGCGCGCCGCCGCCGGACGCCACGAGGCCCGCTCGGCCGGGACGACTCCGGCCGACCGCGTCCACCCCGAGGTGATCGAGGCGATGGCCGAGCTGGGAATCGACCTCAGCGCCCGCCAGCCCCATCGCCTGAGCCGCGAGGACGCCGAGTGGGCCGACGTCGTGGTGACGATGGGCTGCGGCGACGAGTGTCCCTTTATCCCCGGCAAGCGCTACCTCGACTGGGACCTGCCCGACCCGAAGGGCCAGCCGCTGGCGGTCGTGCGAGCGACCCGCGACAAGATCGCCGCCAGGGTCGAGGCGCTGCTGGGCGAGCTGAACGCGGAAGCTGACTAGGCTCGCGCCCGAGCGGCGAAAGCCGCGTCCGCTCGATGCCCGGCCGGTTAACCGGCGCCGTCCAACGAGACGAGCAGCGGCCGCCTGATTTCCTCCTCGACTCGCTGTTCGGCGGAAATCACGTCGCGAGGGTCGGCGCGCGTGCCGCCGCGCACGCAGCTCCAAGCAGCGCCGGCGCCCGTGAAGCAGCGCCACCCTCCTGGAAGCGTCCAGTAGAGGGACACGAGCCCATTTTGAGGATTGCCGTGCCTATGGCCGCCACCCCGGATGACCGTCGCGATGGCCTTGCGCGCTTCCTCGCAGGAGACCTGACCACGTTCGATCTTGACGTGGTATTCGACCGGATTCACATACCCACAGGATCGCGGGGAAGCCACCGCCGGCGTGGCGACGATGGCGATAACGGCAGCGCTGAGGATTGCGGTGGAGATAGCTCTCACCCACATCGAGATGCCCCCTTTTATTCGAATTTCCCCAAGTATCCAGAATCACGCCGTACTCGGGTGAAGGTCGAGGAGGTACAGCAGCGAGACTTCGGAAATGGCCCGTCAGTCGGCGGGCGCCATCACGCGGGTCACGCTGTCACCCACGAAGCACGGCTTCTCGCTGCCCTCGACCTCGAGGGTGAAGCGGGTGACGACCTGCCACCAGCCGCCGCCGATCTCCTCGACGGAGACGACCTCGGCGCGGCCGCGGACCTTGGAGTCGACGGGCACCGGGGCGGGGAAGCGGATCTTGTTCCAGCCGTAGTTGACGCCCAGCGCGAAGCCGGTGGCGGCGATCAATTCACCGCGGAAGCCGTCGACCAGGGAGAGGGTGAGGTTGCCGTGGGCGATCGTCGTGCCGAACGGGCTCTCCTTCTTGGCCCGCTCGACGTCGACGTGGATCCACTGGTGGTCGCCGGAGATCTCGGCAAAGCCGTCGATGTCCTCCTGCGTGACCCTGCGCCACTCGCTCGGGCCGATCTCGCGACCGACCAGCGACTGCATGCCCTCGACGCCCTGAACCTCGACCGTTCCCATGGCGCGGCAGTCTAACCGGGCGCGCTCAGTCGCTCCACCAACCCGGGAGAACCTCGCCGTCGCCGTCGTGGCGGGCGCCCATCGCCAGCACCTCGAGCCCGTCGGAGCCGGCCTCGAAGGCGCGCACCACCTCCGGCGAGACGCGGATCGCGTCGAGCCGCTCGACCTCGATGATCTCGTCGTCGAGCTTCATCCGGCCGGAGCCGGCGATGACGACGTAGACCTCCTCGGCCTCCTCGTGCTTATGGCCGAACGGGTTGCGCTGGCCGGGCTTCACCCGGAGATGACTGACTCCGGTCTTCTCGGCGTCGAGATCTTTCTTGGCAAAGCGCGCTTCCTGCTGATCTTCCATCCCGAACTCGGGAGCGGAGTCCTTGACCTCGGACAGCTTCTTGTGGGTGAACGGCGTGGGCATGCGATCCTCCTCCGGGCTGTTGTCTGCGCCAACCGCCTACCCACTATGACCCGATCGGATGCCCCGACCCCGTTTCGCCGCGGCGCCTTCGGGGGGTCGTCACCCACAGCCCCGCGACGGCGCCGCCGCTGTTGCTGATCCACGGCCCGATGACCTCGAGCTACTCCTGGCGCGACCTGCTGGAGCCGCTGGGGGACGAATACCGCCTATTCGTCCCCGACCTGCCTCCTCAGGTGTGGTTCGGCCCGTCGTCGCTGCCGCCGTGACCGCCTCCGCCGGAGTGATCGTCGCCGCCGGCGTCGTCGCCGCCCCCGCCGCTGCCACCCTGGGTCTCGACCTGCTTGGCAACCAGTCCGCTGTCGGTCTTCACCGCGTCGACCTCGATCGCCAGGCCTTTCTGAAGACCGCCGAAGCCGGCGATGCGCTCGAAGTCGGTGCTGCCGTTGACCTTGATCTGCAGGGTGCCCCTCTGCGTCGCGATCCGAAAGGTACGGGTGGAGCTGTCCTTCGAGACTACGGTGCCGTCGATGTGGCGAATCGCCGCCTGGGCGCTGGGCGCGAGCAGCGCGGCCGCGAGAGCGCCTGCGGCGATCACGCTGGCCAAAAAGGTGTGTTTCCGCGTTCCGGTCTTCACAAGCTCATCTCCCCTGTCTTGGTTTGCGGTGACGGGGCGTACGTACCCGGAGCGGCCGGAGTTCACGCGACCTTCCCTAGGCCACCAGCCGCACCTCGAAGCTCGGCGCGAGCAGGCCACCCGCCCCACCGAGCAGCGCCAGGATGCGGGTCACGTATGCCTGGGTCTCCGGATAGGCGGGGACGCAGTCGCAGGCTTCGACCGGGGCCGGTCCGGCGTTGTAAGCGGCGAGAGCGAGCTCGGGCGAGCCGAACTGCCGCAGCAGGTCCGACATCAGGTGTGCCTCGGCATCGATCGCGGCGACCGGTTCGAACGGGTCGGCGAGGCCGTAGGCGGCGGCGGTGCCAGGCATGAACTGGGCGATGCCCTGCGCACCCGCCGGCGACCCGGCATTCGGATCGAATCCGGACTCGGCCATCAACTGCCCGGCGAGCAGGGCCGCGGGCACGCTCCAACGGGACGCGGAGCGAGCGATCGACGCCCGGAAGCGGTCGGGAACGAAAGCTGGAAGCGTGCCGAGCGGGGCCACCCCTCCCCCGCTCGCGCCGAGCGATTCGCCGGCGGGTGAGCAGGGGGCCGGGCCGGCCGCGAAGCCGTAGTGCCATGCCTCCCACTGGTACCGCTGCGCGAAGCCGAAGCGGTCGGCGTTGTCCGCGAGCCAGCCGTAGGCGGCACTCGGCCCGAGGTCGAGCTCGGTCGCGCAGCGGTGCAGCGACTGGCCCGGGGGCGCCACCCACTGCGGGTCCGGGTGAGCCGCGAACAGCGCAGCCTGCTCGGCGTCGGAGCGGAAGCCGGAGACGACGAGGAGGTCGATCCCGTCCGCTCGGGCCGCGGCGTCCATGCGATCGAAGGCGGCGGCGACATCGGGTCGGGCGCCCTCTCCGTCGCGGTAGACCAGCGGGCCGCCGTAGCCACCGCCCTCAGCGATGCCGCCGGCGGTGCCGGACGCGGTCGCGGCGGCTGCTTCGGCGACCGCCGAAGCCTCGACCCGCTGCCCCTCCGCACCGACTACGAGCGTCGCCAGCACCGTCGCTTCGGCCCGCACCGGCGCAAACGAACCGGCGTCCGGGAAGGCGATGCGGACGCGGCCGGGGTCGACGCCGTTGGCGCGGCTGACCGCGGTGGCGGCACTGCGGGCGCGCGCGAGGTATTCGGCCTTCCGGAGGTGATTTGGATTCGGCTTCCCGCTTGGCAACCCCGCGGGTGCGAGCAGGCGCGGCAGGTCATCGCGCATCGAGCGCGCGGCCGAGATCGCCGCCAGGTCGGCCGCCCGCTGCGCCCGACCCTTGCCGGTCACCGCTCCGGCGATCGCGACCAGTGCCAGCGCCCCGGCGATGAGCACGAATGCCCCTCCCATTGCCAGCAGCAACGCCTGCCCGGACTCGCTTCGCATCCGCATGCGACGACCCTGCCGCCGCCTGGCGCACGCGTGGCACGCCAAGGCAAACGATTGCCGCGCGCCAGCGTGATCAAACAGTAAAGATCGGCATCAACGAACCTTTTCGAAGCCCGCGCCGTAGGACGGGCGAGCAAGCAACCGAGGAGCGAAGAGATGCCGCAGCCCGTACCGTCGAAGTCCAATCTCCGTCCCACCGGACTGGCCCTGCTGACCCTGGCCCTGGCCTGCGCCGTCTTCCTCACCTTCGCCGACGCCGGTCAGGCGGCCAACAAGCGGGTCGCCAAAGCGGCGCCGAACCCGACGCTGGGCAAGACCGTCCTCGTCACCACCGGCGGACGCACCCTCTACAGCCTCAGCGCCGAGACCAACGGCAAATTCATCTGCACCGCCACCTGCCTGACCGTATGGCGCCCGCTCACCGTCACCGCCGCCGTCACGCCGCTCGGCCCGGTCAAGCTGGGGACGATCGAGCGCCCAGAGGGGCAGACCCAGGTCACCTTCAAGGGCAAGCCCCTCTACACGTTCAGCGGCGACACCAAACCGGGCCAGGCCAACGGCGAGGGGATCAAGGACGTCGGCACCTGGCACGCCGCCTCTACCGGCAAGCTCCCGCCGCAGCCCGCACCGGAACCACAACCCCAGCCGACCTACCCCTACTGACCTAGGTCGACGACCTCGACCAGGCCGTCGAGTCCCCTGAAGTCATCCGCGTTCAGCGTGTAGAGGGGTATGCGGTGGGCCCGTGCCGTCGCCGCGATCATCAGGTCGACGGCGCGCGACCCTCGAGGCTTCCTGCCGATCCCTCGCGTCGCCGAGTAGATCGGCCCGAAAGCACGCGCGCACAGGGAATCGAAGTCGAGGGATTCGACCGTGGCCTCGACCCGCTGAAGAAGATCCTGGCGGCGAGCCCGCTTAGCCTCGGAGCCGGCCGCGAACGGACCGGCGCTCAGCTCCGCCAGGGTCAGCGTGGAAATCGCGACCTCGTCGGGCAGGCAAGAGAGATCGAGGTCCTCGAGCACGACCGCCACCGAGGTATCGAGCAGCCCGCGCTCAGTCTTCTTGCCAGACACGAGGCGTCGGATCCTGATCGAGGACGGCATCGACGTCGGCACGGAACTCATCGGGATCGATCGGACCGACTCCCCGCAGGGCGGCCTGAAGGTGGGCAGTGGGGACGAACTGACGGGGGCGGATCGGGCGCAGCTCCCCAACCGGCTTGCCGTTCCGGGTGACGACGAAGCTCTCACCGCGATCGAGTGCCCTCATGATCTCTCCACTCTGGTTGCGTAACTCGCGTTGGGTCAATTCTCGAGGCATCGGAGCCAGCGTAGCACCCGTGCGACAAAAGGCTCGTGAGTATCGGCTGGGGAATCCCACCTCCGGCACCCGGCGCCAGGGCGCCGAAAAACGCCCGGCGCTCGGCGACCCAGCTCAGGCGGCGCTTGAGGACTTTGACGTCGAGGCCGCGATCGAGGAGGCCGGCGATCGCCAGGGCGGCCAGCGAGCGATCGGAGGCGAGGTCGGCGCGCAGGAGGACGCCGGTGAGCTGCGTCCCGATCCCGTGCTCGAGCAGACTCTGGAGGCCAGCGGGTGCCAGGTGCAGCACCGCGAGCGCTCCGCGGGCCACGGTGACCGCCGCGGCCGCTGCCTCCAACCCAGCCGGGTCCGGCGGCACGGCGAGGTGGCAAACCTGGCCGCGGGCGGCGACAGGGGCCCCTGGGAGGTGAGCTACCAGGCGAGCCTCCAGCGCCTGCGCCGCGGCCGCCGTGAGCAGGGTCGGCCTTGGCGCCCTGCCGCCGACATCGACGAGCAGGGTCGCCCGGTCGAGATCCGCGCCCGCGCAGGCGAGGGCCGCGGCCGCACCGCGAGAGCCCTCGGCCTCCCCCACGGCGGTGACCGCAACGGTCGCGGCGTCGTCGAGCGAGGCGGCGCTCACCGCGCCGGCCTCGCGTTCGCCGTACTGCTGACCGCGAGGGCCTCGCCAAGCGCCGGCAGCAGCGACGGCGTCCGCAGCCGCACCGTGACCCGACCGCCTTCGACCGCGACCGAGACGTCGTCCTCGGCCCAGCCCGGCACTGCCGCCCGGGCAGCGTCGGCCGCGGGGCCCCCGGCAGCAAGCGCCAGCGCGCCCGCCTCGGCCGCACCGTCGGCCAGCGTCATCGCGTAGCCGGCGACGAGCAGCTGCAGGGCAACCAGCGCCGCCAGCAAGAGGGCCGGCAGCGCCGCGACCAGCTCCACCGTCGCCTGACCGCGGGCCTCAGCCATCGCCGGGCTCCAGGCTCGCGCTGGCGCCGAGCATGACCCGCGGCAGCGAGGAGACGAGGCGGGGCAGCTCCACCCGCACCGAAACCCCATCGGCGGTCTCGACCCGGGCCCCCTCGCGCAGCGACAGCGGCAGCGCCCGTCGCGCCGCCGCCGTCGCGTCGGCGCCGACCAGCGCCGCCCGCGCCCCCGCCCGGGCGGCAACCCCCGCCGACCAGAGCGCTTGGCCGGCGAGAGCGATCTGGACAGCCGCCAGGACCGCCAGCAGTAGGAAGGGGATCACGGCGATCGCCTCGACCGACGCGGTTCCCCGCTCCCTGTGGCCTGCGCTGCTGGCGGTCCCTGGTGGCACCGGCGCACGGTCCCAGGCAAACGCGCGCGCGTGGCGCGCGAAAGCTCACAATTCGGTCAGGTCTCCCCTACGTCAGTAGGTATTCGCCTCGACCCAGATCCGCCAGATCGCCGCCACCGAGGCAGCCAGCAAGAGGATCCAGAGCAGGGTGCCGCCGCCGCTGGCGAAGAGCTTGTCGGTGCCGGCGATCAGCAGCGCGATCATCCCGAAGGCGCCGTAGAAGATCGCCCGCCGGCGATCGCTGAGCGTCGCCAAGGTCAACTGGTTTTGGCGGCTGAGCGTGTAGAGCATCCAGGCGATCGCGGCCAGGAAGCACATCGTCATCGCCGTGAAGATCGTGTCGACGGCGTTGCCGCCGCCGGGGACGAATGCGACGCCGAGCGCCAGGACCATGACGATGGCAACGTTGCGAGCGGTGCGCACGGTTCCAGTGTACGCCGCGCTACTTACTAGTCATAGCGATGATCCCGACCACGACCGCCGCCGCCGTGCAGGCCAGCGCCAGAGCCGCCACCGCGGCCGATCCACCTGCCGCGACCGGTCGTTCGGCGCGGCCGTGCTCGACGAACCGGGCCACCCCCCAGATCGCGACCGAGAAGATCACGGTGACGCCGACCCCAGCGATCACCGAGGCAACCACCGTCTCCAGCAGCTCCTTCCCTTCGACCAGCGTCGCCGTGACCATGGCCGTTATCCGCCGGTCGCCGTAACCGGCGCTCCGCGCTCGGCGCGGCGGGCAAAGAGGGCGACGATCAGCGAGAGCGAGGCAAGGGTGACGACGACGGGCCCCAGGGCACCGGTGCCGAAAATCCTCGTCACCCCGTAGGTGAGCGCCCCGATCGCCGCCGCCGCCGGCAGCGTCAGCACCCAGGCAAAGACGATGTTGCCGGCCACACCCCAGCGCACCGCCGAGATCCGCTTGGCGGCGCCGGCTCCCATGATGCCGCCGTTGATCACGTGCGTGGTCGAGAGCGGGAAGCCGAAGTGGGTCGAGGCGAGGATCACCGCCGAGCCCGCCCCCTGCGAGGCGAAGCCCTGCGCGGGGTCCATCTTGATGATCCGGGTGCCGGTGGTCTTGATGATCCGCCAGCCGCCGCTGTAGGTGCCGAGCGCGATCGCCGCCGCCGCCGAAGCGATCACCCAGAGCGGCGGGTCGGCGCCGGCGGCGAGGCTGCCGTTGGCGATCAGCGCCAGGGTGATGATGCCCATCGTCTTCTGGGCATCGTTGGTGCCGTGGGCGAGGGCGAGCAGGCCGCCGGAGACGATCTGCCCGTACTTGAAGCCGCGGCTGACGATGCCCGGGCGCTGTTTGCCGACGACGCGGTAGACCAGCGCGATCGAAAGCCCGGCGACGCCGAAGGCGAGCACCGGCGCGATCAGCGCCGGCAACAGGACCTTGCCGACCAGTCCTTCGGCGATCACGGCGTCGAAACCGACCGCGGCGACGGCCGAGCCGACGACACCGCCGATCAACGCGTGCGAGGAGCTCGAGGGCAGGCCGAAGGACCAGGTGATGAGATTCCAGGCGATCGCCCCGATCAGCCCGGCGAAGACGATCGTCGGCGTGATCACGTCGGCGTTGACGACGTCGTTGGCGACCGTTGCCGCCACCGAGATCGAAATGAAGGCACCGGCGAAGTTGAGCAGCGAGGCGATCCCGATCGCCACCTGCGGCCGCGCCGCCCCGGTCGAGATCGAAGTGGCGACGACGTTGGCGGTGTCGTGGAAGCCGTTGGTGAAGTCGAAGGCCAGTGCCGTGCCGACGACGATGAAGAGGATTACGTCAGAGGACATCGATGACGAGACCCTGGCGTTGCCAGACAAGGACGCAGGGAGCGTGGCGTGCTCCGCACGCGAGCGACCGAGGACGTCGTATGGCGACGCCAGGGTCCGTCATGAGTTCTTGATGACGATGCCCTCGAGTATCTGCGCCGCCGTCTCGGTGGCGTCGATCGCGTTCTCGAGCACCGCGAACATGTCCTTCCAGCGGATCACGACCATCGGATCGATCCCGTTGGAGAAGAGCGAGGCGACGGCGTCGCGGGAGATCCGGTCGCCGTCGTTCTCGAGCCGGTGGATCTCGATCCAGTATTTGTCGAGATCCTTGAACTCGGGCAGGTGCTCGAGGCCCATCGCCAGCTGCTCGCAGGCGGCGACCAGGACCTTGGTCAGCGCCCCGGCCTGCTCCATCGGCGCCTCGATCTTGTAGAGGCCGAGGTAGTCGGCGGCCTCCTCGGTGAAGTCGACGATGTCGTCCATCTGCGTCGCCAGGCCGTAGATGTCCTCGCGGTCGATCGGCGTCACGAAGGTCGAGTTGAGCCGTTTGATGATCTCGTGGGTGATCCGGTCTCCCTCCTGCTCGGCCTCGACGACCTGGCGGGTGAGGCCACCGTCGTCGGGCCACTGATCCATCATCCGATCGAGCAGCCGGGCGGCGTTCACGGTGTTCTTGCCGGCCTCGATGAAGAGGTCGAAGAAGGTCCGGTCACGAGGGAGGAGCGAGAAGCGCGCCAAGGAGCGCATCCTAGTGGCGCGGGCGGGTGCGCGGGAGTGCTAGCTGGACGCCGTTGCGAGCTGCTCCGCGGCACGGGCGGCGTGGCGCGCGCGCAGCTCCTCCTGGACGCTGCGCCGCTCTCCCGGCGGGACCACCGCACGCGTCCAGCGGCCATCGGCGTCCAGCTCCCAGGCGTTGGCGTTGTCGGCGAAGCAGCGCTCGAGCACGTCGAGCATCTCCGCCCGCGTCTCGGCGTCTTCGACCGGCACCACCAGCTCGACCCGGCTGTCGAGGTTGCGCGGCATCAGGTCGGCGGAGCCCATCAGCACCCGGGTCTCCTCGCCGCGCTGGAAGGCATAGACGCGTGAGTGCTCGAGGAAGCGGCCGACGATCGAGACGACGCGGATGTTCTCCGAGACCCCCTCGACCCCGGGGCGCAGGCAGCAGATGCCACGCACGTTGAGGTCGACCCGCACCCCCGCCTGCGAGGCCTTGTAAAGCGCCTGGATACAGCCGGCGTCGACCAGCGAGTTCATCTTCAGCGCGATCCGCGCCTCTTCGCCGGCTTCGTGGGCAGCGACCGTGCGCTCGATCTCCTCGACGATCCGGCCGCGCATCGTCGTCGGCGAGACCAGCACCTTGCGGTACGCGGCGGGACGCCCGTAGCCGGTGAGGAAGTTGAACATCTCGGCGACGTCGGCGCCGATGTCGGGGTCGGCGGTGAAGAGGCCGAAATCGGTGTAGAGGCGGGCGGTCTTCGGGTGGTAGTTGCCGGTGCCGAGGTGGACGTACTCGCGCACGCGGTCGCCCTCGCGGCGGGCGACGAGGATCGCCTTGACGTGGGTCTTCAGGCCGGGGATGCCGTAGACGACGTGGACGCCGGCCTCCTCCAGCGACTTCGCCCAGTGGATGTTGGCCTCCTCGTCGAAGCGCGCTTTCAGCTCGACCATGCAGACCGCCTGCTTGCCACGTTCGGAGGCGCGGATCAGCGACGGCACCAGCGGCGAGTCGTCGCTGGTGCGGTAGACGGTGTGCTTTATCGCCAGCACGTCGGGGTCGGCGACCGCCTGCTCGACGAAGCGCTCGACCGAGGTCGCGAAGGAGTCGTAGGGATGGTGGACCAGCACGTCGCGCCGGCGGATCGCCGCGAAGATGTCGACCGGCTCCTCGTCCTCCCCGAGCAGGCGCGGCTGCGTTACCGGGGACCAGGGCGAGTAGCGCAGCTCCGCGTGGCCGGGGACGTTGGCGATGTCGTCGAGGTCGCCGAGGTCGATCAGCCCGTCGATGTCGTAGACCTCGCGGTCTTCGAGCCGCAGCGCGCCGACCAGCTGCTCGCGCAGCTTCGGGTTCATCCCGGCGGCGATCTCCAGCCGCACGACCTCGCCGAAGCGGCGCCGGCGGATCTCGTCCTGGACCGCCTGCAGGAGGTCGTCGGCCTCGTCGCTGATCGTGAAGTCGGCGTCGCGGGTGACCCGGAAGTAGCCATGGTCGATCACCTCGGTGCCGGGAAAGAGGAGGTCGAGGTTGGCGGCGATCGCCTCCTCCAGCGGCACGAACGACTTGCCGTCGTCGCCCAGCGGCAGAAAGCGGCCGAGCAGCTCCTTCGGCACCTTGACCCGGGCAATGATCTCGGTCCCGCTCTCGGGGTCGCGCAGCAGCACGCCGAGGCTGAGCGAGAGGTTGGAGATGTAGGGGAAGGGCCGGCCGAGTCCGATCACCAGCGGCGTCAGCGCCGGGAAGACCTGCTCGTGGAAGCGGACGTCGATCTCGCGCCGCTCGGCCTCGCTGGCGGTCTCGAGGGTGACGACGCGGACCCCCTCCTCCTCCAGCGCCGGCCGCAGGACACCGCCGAAGCAGGAGTGAAGGCGGCGGTCGAATTCCAGGACCCGGGCCTGGATCGTGTCGATCTGCTCGCTCGGAGCGAGACCGTCGGGGCCGCGGGCGTCGATCCCGGCGTCGAGCTGGTCGAACAGGCCGGCGACCCGGACCATGAAGAACTCGTCGAGGTTGGAGGCGTAGATCGCGCAGAAGCGCAGCCGCTCGAGCAGGGGAACCTCCGGATCCTCCGCCAGTTCGAGAACCCGCTGGTTGAAGTCGAGCCAGGAGAGCTCGCGGTTGAAATAAAGGGCGGGATCGTCGATCGATCCATCGTACTGAGGCACCTAAACACCGCCCGTCGTTTGTAACCCTCTGGGTGACAAAAGACGAAGGCGCTCAGGCAGCCGCGGCTACCGGGCGCCGGACGGGCGCGGCGGCAGGCTCGAGCGCCCGCCGGTAACCGGCGGCGAGCTGGGCCATCGCCCGCTCCCAGGAGCGCGTGCGCGCGGCGCCGGCAGCGGCGGTGCCAAGGCGCTCGCGCAGCTGCGGCGAGGAGGCGAGCTGGAGAAGCGAGCCCGCCAGGTGGTCGGGGTCGGGCCGGCAGAGCAGACCGGTGTGGCGGTTCTCGACCAGCGCCGCCGGGCCGCCCTCGGCGACCGCGACCACCGGCAGGCCGCTGGCCCCGGCCTCGAGGATCACCTGCCCGTAGGTGTCGGTGCTGCTGGCGAAGAGGAAGACGTCGGCGCTGGCATAGGCGCAGGCCAGCTCCTCGCCACCGAGCCAGCCGAGGAAGGTCGCGCGCTCGCCGAGGCGCTCGCGCAGCTCCCCCTCCTCGGGGCCGCCGCCGGCCAGCAGCAGGTGCAGACGTGGGTCGGCCCGGTGTGCGCGCAGGAAGCTCTCGGCCAGCAGGTCGACCCCCTTCTCCCGAGTCATGCGACCGCTGTAGAGAACCTTGATCTCACCCGGGTAGGCGTCGCGGTCGGCCTTGGCGGGATCGAAGCGGGCGATGTCGACGCCGCGCTCCCAGCGCCCGATCCGCCCCGGCTCGACCCCGAGCGCCACCAGCGAGCCGTCAGCCGCCGGGCTCGGCGAGAGGACGGCGCCGGCGCTGCCGTAGAAGGCGCCGAGGCCGGCGCGGGCGATCGCCTCGATGCCGCCGTCGCCGCTGCGCATCCCCGCGTAGGCGGCCAGCTCGGTGTGGTAGCTGGCCAGCAGCGGCACGCCGGTGATGCGGCCGAGCAGGGTCGCGGCGATCCCGGCCGGACCCGGCGCGGTCACGTGGACGAGGTCGTAGCCACCGTCGGCGAGGGCCTCGACCAGGTCCGGAAGCCCCGGCACCCCGAGCGTCATCCCGGGGTAGAACGGCAGCTCCAGCTCGGTCGCGGCCGGGAGGCGGCGGTCGACGCCGGCGTCGGTGCCGATCACGTCGACGTCGAAACCGGGAGCGCCACGCTCGCGGATCTGCTCGATCGTGTGGGTGACCCCGTGCATCGAGCCGATTCCGTCGGCGATCACGGCGACCCGCCGGCGCGAACCCTCGCGACTGGAGAGCTTGGCCTTCTCGGCGCCGAGGAAGACGGTCGAGGGCGCGTAGGGCACCGCCGGCACCATCGCCTCGAAGAGGGGCTTGACGGCGGCGCCGAGGTCGCCCCCGGCGACGGCCTCCGCCCCGCTCGCGACCGCGGCCCGCAGGCGGCGGTCGTGGATGCGGCGGGCGCGGCGGTAGAGGTCGCCGTGCGAGAAGCCGTCGGACTGCAGGTAGGCGATCAGCTCACGCCCGCGCAGGTCGAGGCTCATCCCGGCCAGCCAGGCGTCGAGCAGGCAGCGGGCGTCCTCGGGACCGATGTCGGCGGCGATCTTGCCCTCGCGGGCGGCGCCCTCGCGGATTACCCGTTCGGCCATCTTCAGCACCGCCGCCGGATCGACCGCGCGAGACGGCACTTCTTCCCGCATAACGGGAGCAATTGCACCCTCATCCTCCCCGTCGACTCGCTCGGCCTCCGTTCCCAGTACCAGCGCCCGCGTCGCCAGGGCCATCGCCGCGTGAGTCCACTTGGCTGCGCTGCCCTGCTCGCCGCCGGGTTCGGCGTCGCCGCGGAGCAGGTGGTGGAGAAACTCTTCCGGCGTCGCGGCGGCCGGCACCTCGGTGAAGGTGCGGCCGATGTCGACGCCGGCGTGGTCGTCGGAACCACCGATGCCGGTGCCGCCCTGGGTGTCCACGTAGACGGCGGCCGGCATGTTCAGCTCCGCCGCCCGGGAGCCGTTGCGGACCTCCCAGATCGGGAACAGCTCGGCGAGGCGGCGACGGTGCCGCCGCGTCAGCGGAGCCGCGACGTTGAAGAAGGGATGCGCGAGCGCGCAGGCGATCCCGTTTTCGTGCAGGTATGCGGCGCAGGCCTCGAGGTCGCCGGAATGCGCCTGCAGCCACTCGTGGTCTCCGGGGGTGATCCCGTAACAGAGGACGTGAACCGCCTGGGGCTCGCCGGCAAAGCGGGCGGTCAGCTCCTCGGAGACGAAGGTGTCGGGGCGGCCGTCGAACTCGAGGCAGCCCGCGATCGTGTCGTGGTCGGTGATCGTCACGAAATCCATCCCGCGGCGCTTGGCCAGCTCGTAGACCTCCTGCGGCGGGGTCGCGCACTCGGGCAGGCCGAGCGAGCGCTGAACCCCAAGCCGCGAGAGCTGAGAGGCAGTGGAGTGGCAATGCAGATCAACACGGGAAGTCATCGGTGTCTCCCTCTTAGGCATTCATTCTGTCGCTCACAGAATTCGCCACGAGCAGGAAGAAGTTGTGAAAAGACAGAGAACCGCCTGACTCCGGGTAATCGTCGCGAGGTGCGGCAGTCCTTTAGTCCTCTATGCGACCCAAAGGACTGCCGCGCCTCTCGGTACCGGCTTCGTTACAGAGCCAACTCGAGATCGCGCCAGATGCCGCGCTCGGACTCCGCCGCCCAGAACTCCCGGAAGCGCCGCAGCAACAGCTCCCGCCTGGTTCGCAGCAGGGCCTGCAGCGACTCGATCCCCTCGGCGCTCGGCAGCATCACGTCGCAGTCGTGAATCGCGCCGAGCAGGCTCTGCAGCTCCTTTGCCGCCTTGCGCGCGGCCTCGGCCTCGGGGCCGATGCAGGGCCCAGTGATCTCGAGCACGTAGCGCAATCGCTTGGCGGCGATGCGGAGGTCGTGCTGGGCCCGCGATGCGGCGGGATCCTGGGCCGGACCGGCGAGCACCAGCAGCTCGGCCAGCCGCGTCTCGACGATGCGGGCCGCATTGGTGCGGAGCGGCGCCCCGGGCTCCAGCCCTTCGACCCGGCGCGCCTTCATGAACCCGCCTTCCGCGCCAGCTTCTCGAGCCGGCGGCGCAGCCGCTCCAGGCGCTCGTCCTCGAGGAAGGGCGCGAGATCCTCGTTCGCCTGGCGCTGCTCCCCGCGCAGGACGTCGATCCGCGCCGCCAGCGCCGCCCTGTCGGCCTCCGGAGCTTCGCCGGCGAACTCCCCGAGGAAGGCGAGCTCGACGTCGCGGTCGCGTCGCTCCCCGAGCGCATCGGCCAGCTTCTTCACCCGCTTCAGCGCCTTGCGGAAGCGCTTGCGGGGGAAGGCTGCCTCGAACACCTCCAGCGCCGCCCGCAGCCGCCGCGTCGCCACCCGCATGTCGTGCAGGCGGTCGATCTCCCCGACGTCGAGAACCCCCTCGGCGTGCTCGAAGACCTCCCCCGCCCGCACCCGCACCACCCGTGCCGCAGCGGCGGCGAATTCCTCGTCGCAGTCGAACCCCGGCACCTCGCGCGCGCGAGCCACGCGCCCAGGCTAACTAAGCCGCGAGGCGGGCCGGCGAGGAGCCGTTGGCGTTGCCGTTGAGGAGGTCCAGAATGACCCCCTCGCGCAGCCCGCCCTTGCCGATCTGCAGGGGCTGGCCGAGCAGCTCGGAGACCTTCTCCAGGAGCAGCACGCCGGTGGTGAGGATGCGGACCCGCTGCGGGTCGAGCTCGAAACGCCGCGCGACCTCGGCCGCGGGGTCGCCGCAGAGGACCCGGATCCCCCGCTCGAGCGTCTCGTACTCGAGCACGGCACCGACCAGCCGCCGCAGCGAGGTGGCGCTGCCGCCGACGGCAACGGCCTGCGCCGGGTGCTCGATCTCGACTCCCGCGAAGATGTCGTCGATGCGGTCGCGGACCTTGCGGATCTCGGCTGCCGAGGGCGGGTCGGAGGCGATCAGCTCGTTGGCGAGGACACCGGAGCCGACCGGCCAGGAACGCACCTTCTCAGCCCCACCCGGCGCGGTCCCGAGGATCACCTCGGTCGAGCCGCCGCCGACGTCGACGACGCCGATCCTGCCGGCGACCGGATGCCCGAGGGTCTTGGTCGCGCCGATGAAGGAGAGCCTGCCCTCCTCCTCGTCGCTGAGAACGTCGACCCGCACCCCGGAGGCATCGGAGATTTCGGCCGCAACCCGCTCGCCGTTCGACGCCTCACGAACCGCCGCGGTCGCGACCGCGCGGATCTCCTTGGCCCCCAGCTCCTCGGCCAGCCGCACCTGCGTCGCCACGACCTCGCAGACCTCTTGGACCTTGCCGTCCAGGATCTCCCCGTCCTTACCCAGCGCCTTATTGATCCGCGTATAGGCCCGCTGCTCCATCACCTTCTTCAACTGCCCGTCCACCGGCTCGGCAACGAGCACGCGGGTCGTGTTGGAACCGATATCTATGGCAGCGCAGAGCATGAGGCCTTCCCCTGGATGTTCCCAGACACTCCGGATCTCAACCGCATCGGATAGACACGCCGGGCGGGCAGGTACCGCTCGCCGGACACTCAACACGGCCGCAGGCCGTGTGTCCGCCGAGCGGTACCTGCCCGCCCGGCGCCGCTAACCGTTCGGGTGCGAGGCGTCCTCGAACTCCCGAAAAAGCCCCGTGACGACAAAAGCCACCTGCTCGCCGATATCCACCGCGTTGTCCGCGATCCGCTCGATCGCCCGCGCCGCCAGCAGCATGGTCATCGCCCACTCCCGCTTGTCGGCGTCGTCGCCGATCTCCAGGGCCAGCCGGAAACACTGGCGGTTGAGGTCGTCGACGAGGTCGTCCTGGCGGACCAGGTCGCGGGCCATCTCGACGTCGCGGTCGCCGAAGGCGCGCTTGGCCTGGCCGATCAGCAGCCGCGACTGCTTGCCCATGGCGAGGATCAGCCCCACCATCTCCTGGTCCGCCGGCGGCTCGTTGCCGGAGAGCGGAATCATCTTGCAGATGTTCACGCACTGATCGCCCATCCGCTCGATGTTCTTCAGCACGTGCAGCAGGGCCGAGATCAGGCGCAGGTCGGTCGCCACCGGCGACTGCGTCGCCAGCAGGGTGATCAGGCTCTGATGCACCTCCAGGTAGCGGCCGTCGATGCGGTCGTCGTCGGCGACGACGATCTGCGCCAGCTCGACGTCCTGGTGCTCGACCGCTTCCAACGTCCGCCCCAGCGCGGTGGCGACGAGGTCGAGCCCGCCGAGGCCGCTGGCCTCGAGGTTGTTCAGTTCCTCCTGGTATTCGGCACGTACCGGCATTTCGGGCATGGTCAGTATCTCCCGCTAGCCGAAACG
This sequence comes from uncultured Solirubrobacterales bacterium, assembly GCA_963735255.1. GTDB lineage: Bacteria > Actinomycetota > Thermoleophilia > Solirubrobacterales > 70-9 > VAYN01. The sequence goes on from CAVTKC010000006.1 coordinate 193,942, forward strand.
GCCGCTGACGTAGTCCTCGGTCGCCTGCTGCGACGGCGAGGTGAAGATCTTCTCGGTCGGCCCCAGCTCGACCAGGCGTCCCGGCTTGCCGGTCTCCTCGAGGTTGAAGAACGCGGTCAGGTCGCTGGCCCGTGCCGCCTGCTGCATGTTGTGGGTGACGATCGCGATCGTGTATTTGCTCTTCAGCTCGCCGATCAGGTCCTCGATCGCCAGCGTCGCCACCGGGTCGAGGGCCGAGCAGGGCTCGTCCATCAGCAGCACCTCGGGCTCGACCGCGATCGCACGGGCGATGCAGAGCCGCTGCTGCTGACCGCCGGAGAGCCCCGTCCCGGGCTTGTCGAGCCGGTCCTTGACCTCCTCCCAAAGATGGGCGCCCCGCAGCGAACGCTCGACCACGCCGTCCTTCTGCGACTTGCTCATGCGGCCGGAGTTGAGGTTGAGGCCGGCGGCGACGTTGTCGTAGATCGACATCGTCGGGAACGGGTTCGGCGCCTGGAAGACCATCCCGACCAGGCGGCGGACCTGGACCGGGTCGACGCCGGCGCCGTAGATGTCCTCACCGTCGAGCGTGATCTCGCCCTTGACGCTGGCGCCCACGGTCAGCTCGTGCATGCGGTTGAGCGAGCGCAAGAAGGTCGTCTTGCCGCAGCCGGAGGACCCGATCAGCGCCGTCACCTTGTTCGGGGCGATCGTCATCGTCACCCCCTCGACCGCCTGGAAGTCGCCATAGAAGAGATCGACGCCGCGGGCCTCGATCGTCTTCGCAAGGCGCCCGCCACCCCCGATCACCGGCTCGGTCGAGGTCTCGGTCACGGGGCCGGCACTCGACATCTGCGCCTGCTCCCCCGCAGGTGCGCTGCGCTTGGTTCTTGCGGCTCCCAGCATGGCTTTGCGCTTCCTCTCTTCCACACTCAGCGGATCTCGGTTTTGTAGCGCCGGTAGATGAAGCGGGCGGCGACGTTGAGGATCATCACGATCGCGATCAAAGTCAGCGCGGCGGCCCAGGCACGATCGTAGGAGGCCTGTTTCATCACGCCCGGCGAGCGGTACTCGTTGTAGGCGTAGACGGCGAGGTTCTGCATCCGCCCGTTGAAGGGGTCGGAGTTGAGCGAGTCGATCACCCCGGTCGTGACCAGCAGCGGCGCGGTCTCGCCGATGATCCGCGCCGTCGCCAGCATCACCCCGGTGACGAGGCCGGCGAACGCGGTCGGCAAGACGACTTTGGCGATCGTCTTCCACTTCGGCGTCCCCAGCGCATAGGCGGCTTCGCGCAGGTGGTTGGGGACGATCTTCAGCACCTCCTCGGCGGAGCGGATCACGATCGGGATCATCAGCACCGCGAGCGCCGCCGAGCCCATTACGCCGAGGCGGATGCCGGGCCCGAAGAAGATCTCGAAAAGCGCGTAGGCGAAGAGCCCGGCGACGATCGAGGGGATGCCGGTCATCACGTCGACGAAGAAGGTCAGCGCCCGGCGCAGCTTGCCGGTGCCGTACTCGGTCAGGTAGATCGCCGCCATGATCCCGATCGGGACTGAGATCAGGGCTGCGACACCGGTGATCACCAGGGTGCCGACGATCGCGTGGGCGGCGCCCCCGCCGTTGATCACGCCGCGGGCGTCATCGGTGAAGAATTCGAGGCTGAGCCCCGGAATGCCGCGCTTCGCGACCTCGTAGAGGAGCGAGATCAGCGGCAGCATCGCCAGCACGAAGGCGGAGGCGATCAAGAGGGTGACGACGCGGTCTTTGGCCCGCCGCGGTCCCTCGACCGCCCGCGACCAGCCGTAGAGGCCGACGCTGGCGATCGGCACCGCGAACAGCAGCATCAACGCAACCGTGAAGGCGCCGGTCGCCAGCAGAGCCGCGGCCGCGACCATGGCCGTGGCGCCGACGACCGCGTAGGTCGCCCAGCCCGGCAGCACGCCGCCGGCGATCCCCGGCGCGCTCAGCAGCGAGCCCCCGCCCGGGCTCGCAACCGCCTGTGGGTTATCCGGGGGCGCCATCTATTCCCGGTTCTGTTTGGCGATCACGGCGCGCGCCGCCATGTTGGTGACGAGGGTGATCGCGAAGAGGACGAGGCCGGTGGCGATCAGCGCGTTGATCGCCAGCCCGGAGGACTCGGGGAAGTCGAGGGCGATGTTGGCGGCGATCGTCGAGGGGTTCGCCTGGCTGATCAGGTTGAAGGTGACGATGCCGGAGACCGAGAGGATGATCGTCACCGCCATCGTCTCCCCCAGCGCCCGGCCGAGGCCGAGCATGGCACCGCTGATGATCGACGATTTGCCGAACGGCAGGACCGTCATCCGGATCATCTCCCAGCGCGTCGCGCCCAGCGCCTGGGCGCCTTCCTGGAGCTTGCGGGGAGTCTGCGAGAAGACCTCGCGGGCAACCGCGGAGACGATCGGCAGGATCATCACCGCCAGGACCAGGCCGGCGACGAACATCGTCCGCCCGGTGGTCGAGGCGGGCCCCTCGAAGAAGGGGATGAAGCCGAGCTTTTCTTCCAGCCACTGCATCACCGGCACCGCCGCCGGCCCCAGCACGAAGATCCCCCAGAGGCCGTAGACGATGCTGGGAATCGCCGCCAGCAGGTCGACCAGGTAGCCGAGCGTGAGCGCGATCCGTGGCGGCGCGATGTGGGTGATGAAGAGCGCCACCGCGACCGCCAGCGGCACCGCCAGCACGGCGGCGAAGGCGGCCGCCAGCACCGTGCCGAAGGCAAGTGGCGCGACGTAGTCGATCAGGCTTTTGCCTTCAGGCAGTTCGGAGGCAGAGGCGGTGAGCGCCGGGGTGCCCTCGACGAGGAGGAAGATCGCCACCCCGGCGAGCAGCGCCAGGATCGTTATCGCGGCCGCGGTCGCGGTGTTGCTGAAGATCCGGTCGCCGGCGCGGCGGCGTCCTCCTGACGCCGCCGCGAGCAGCTGACCGGCATTGGTCGTGGTGTCGACCGTGGCCACGCGGTCCTAGCCGGCCTTGATCGCTTCCACGGCCGGGGTGATCTTCTTCGTCAGCGCCGCCGAGAGCGGAGCCGAGCCGGCGTTTTCAGCCGCCGCCTGCTGTCCTTCTTCGCTGATCGCGTACTCGAGGAACCCCTTCGCGACCGCCGCTTCGTCGGCCGACTTGTACTCGGTGCAGGCGAGCAGGTAGGAGACGAGGACGATCGGGTAGGTCCCCTCGGCTTCGGTCTTGCGGTCGAGGTCGAACGGGAACATGTACTTGTCCGCCGCCAGTTCCTTGTCTTCCGGCGACTCCTCGAGGATTGCCGCTGCCGCCTCCGGGGTCGGTTCGGCGAATTCCTTGCCGACCTCGATCTTGGCGATGCCGAGTTCGCCGGCCTGGCTGGCGTCGGCGTATCCGATCGCGCCTTCGCCGGCACCGACCGCCTCGACGACGCCCGAGGTGCCCGAGGCAGCCTCGCCGCCCTTGACCGGCCAGTCGCCACTGACTTCATGGGTCCAGACGCTGGGAACGACCTCCGACATGTATTCGGTGAAGTTCTCCGTGGTCCCGGACTCGTCCGAGCGGTTCACCGGCACGATGCGGGTGTCGGGCAGGTCGACGCCGGGGTTGTCGGCGGCGATCGCCTTGTCGTTCCAGCTGCTGATTTCCTGGTTGAAGATCTTCGCCAGCGTTTCCGGCGAGAGCTGCAGCCCTTCGACTTCAGGCAGGTTGTAAATGATCGCGATCGGCGAGACGTAGGCCGGGACCTCGATAAGTTCGCCCGGGGCGCAGCGCTTCTGAGCCGCCTTCAGCTCGCCTTCTTCTTCGGAGATCGCCGCGTCGCTACCCGCGTAGGCAACGCCGCCGGCGCTGAACTGCTCGCGCCCGCCACCGGAGCCGACCGGGTCGTAGGAGATCGTCGCCCCGGAGTTCGCGCTCTCGAAGTTGGCGATCCAAGCTTCCTGCGCGGCCTCCTGCGAGGTTGCGCCGGCGCCGGCGATTTCCCCTGAGATATCGCCACCGGACGCTGAACCGGTGCTCTCGTCGTCGCTGCTTCCGCAGGCGGCGACGCCGAGCGCCAGGATCGAGGCGGAGGCAAAGACCGCAAGCCATCTAGACCTAGACATCAGACTCCCTTTGGTTGTTGGTCGAACGCTTCAGCCACGATCTGTGTCGAAGCCGCGCCAGACTCGCAGTGGGCCTAAGGCAGCTTGTTACCTCGGTGTATCGAGGTTGTAAAAAAGATGTAAAAGGAACCCGGAAGGCCGAAATCGCCTCAGCCATCGGGCGAGAAGCGGTAGCCGATGCCGTTGTGGGTGTGGATCAGGCGCGTCTCCGGCAACGCTTCGCCGAGCTTGGCGCGGAGCCGGCTGACGTAGACGTCGACCGAGCGGTCGTCGCGGCGGGGCGGGCTGCCCCAGACCTCTGTGAACAGCTCCTCGCGGGTCATGATCCGCTGCGGGTGCGAGGCGAGGGTGACGAGCAGCTGCAGCTCCCGCATGGTCAGGCTGAGCGGCCGGCCGTCGACGAGCGCGGCGTGCTGCTCAGGGCGAATCTGCAAGCGCCCGGCGGCGAACTGCGTGCTGTTCTCCGTTCCCATCGCCATGCCCGCCGAGCCTGGCGGGAACGGCGCCCACGGCGGTTACCCCGCCGTGAAGGTCTTGTGAACGACCTGTGAAGAGGGCTCCGCGCCGGTCTCCGGCGTGACGGCGTCCGGCGCCGCGGGGCGCAGCTCCTCCTTGACGATGCCGGCCGGTTCCGGGTCGAAGCGGTAGCCGATGCCGAAGTGGGTGTGGATGTAGGACCAACTGGGCGAGCGCTTCTCGAGCTTCTGGCGCAGCTTGCGGATGAAGACATCGACGGAGCGGTCGCCGTGGGCCATCGCGTAGCCCCAGACCCGCTGGTAGATCGTCTCCCGCTCCAGCACCTGGCCGCGCTCCTCGGCCAGCAGGTGCAGCAGCTCGAACTCGCGGCGGGTGAGGTCGAGTGCTTCGTCGCCGACGAAGGCCTGGAAACGGTCGGGGCGGATTTCCAGTTCGCCCGCCGCGACCGGGGCAGCCTCGAACTCGCGCCGGCCCTGACGGCGCCGGCGGGTGACCGCTTCGATCCGCGCGATCGCCTCCTCGGGATGGCAGGGCTTGGTGATCCAGTCGTCGACGCCGAGACGGAGGCCGCGCACCCGCTGCGCCACCGTCGAGCGCTCGGTGCAGACGACGAGGCCGAGGTCGGGCAGCAGCGAGGCGGTCCGGTCCAGGTATTCCCATGCTTCCTCGCCGAGCAGCACGGGGTTGATCAGGAGCGCGTTCAGCTTCATCGCCACGAGGTCCCGGGGGGGCACCCCACCGCTGCTCTGCCGCAGGTGCCAGCCCGCCGCCTCGGCGCGCTTGGCGAGCACGGTGACGAAACCGCTGTCGTTATCGATAACCGCGAGGCGGATGGTCTGCTGTGGGTTCAAGAGGGGTTGTCGCCGGCTCGGTCGGTGGCACTGGCGCCGGCAACACGGGACGATTGTATGCCCCCCAGATGCCGGAACTGCCTGCGTTTACAGGATTTTCACAGCCTGATCACCGGCAAATTGCGGCGATTTGCCCGAAAACCGGCCTTTCGGCAGTCCGACCGGGGCTCAACTGATCGTGCCGGTTGCCGCCAGGATCAGGACCAGGGCGCCGAGGGCGATCCTGTAGATGACGAAGACCTCGAGCGTGTGCGAGCCGAGGTAGCGGATCAGCCAGGCGATCGCCGCGTAGCCGCTGACGAATGCGACCAGGGTCGCTATCGCCGTCGCCGCGACTGACGGCCCGCCCGCTTCGCCGACCTTGCGCAGCTCGAAGAGCCCGCTGAGGACCACCGCCGGGACCGAGAGCAGGAAGGAGTAGCGGGCGGCGGCGACGCGGTCGAAGTTGCGGAAGAGGCCGGCGGAGATCGTTGCCCCCGAGCGCGAGACGCCGGGGACCAGGGCCAGCGCCTGGGCGACGCCGACGAAGAGCCCGTCGCGGCCGTTCATCTCGGTCAGCTGCCGCTGCCGGCTGCCGACCCGCTCGGCGGCGACCATCACGAAGGAGAAGAGGATCAGGGCCGAGCCGATCAGGTAGAGGCTGCGGGCGCCGGACTCGATCTGGTCCTTGAAGATGAAGCCGAAGATCGCGATCGGGATCGTGCCGAGGACGATGAACCAGCCGAGCCTGGCCTCCTGGCTGGCGCGGCGGATCGGCACCCGCAGCTCGCGCAGCCAGGCGGCGGCGATGCGCCAGAGGTCGGCGCGGAAGTAAATCAGCACCGCCGTCATCGTCCCCAGCTGGATCACCGCCGTGAAACCGGCGCCCGGGTCTTCCCAGCCGAGCAGGGCGGGGACGATCCGCAGGTGGCCACTGGAGGAGATCGGCAGGAACTCGGTCAGCCCCTGCACGAGCCCCAGCACGATCGCTTCGAGGGTGCTCATCAGCGGCGCATCCTACGGCGGTGGTTAAAGCGGAGATGAGAGCCGGGAGGCGAGCACGAAGCTACCCAGGGCGAAATCTCGACGCCGCCGCCGTGCGCTAGATTTCCGCCCGTGAAGCGCGCCACCGCACTTTTCGCCTCGCTCCTGGCCACGATGCTGGTCCTCGCCCCCGCGGCGATGGCCGAGAACGGCGTCGGCCTGGCCGGCCCGACCGACGACAAGACGGTGACCTTCTTCTGCTTCGGCGTGATCGCCTTCTTCGCGCTCCTGCCGATCGTGATGTCGCTGATCCAGGGCAAACTGGAGAGGCGCAAGGAGCGTCGCCGCTCCGACCTAGAGCGCCTCTCTTAGTCCGACTCAGGACAGGCGGAAGCCGCTGAGGAGGCGTTTCTCGGTCTCGCCCTCGATCTTGGCGACGACTTCGACCCGGCCCTCCAGCGGCGTGTCGCGGATCTTCGTCGCCAGCAGGTCGTCGACCTGGAAGATGCCGGCCGAATTGTTGAGCTCGATCTCGATCCGCACCGGTCGCTCCTCCCCCGCCCCGATCCCGACCTCGTCGATCGCCGCGGCGGAGATCGAGTGGATCCCCTCGTGCCCGGCCTCGATCGGGATCCGGGTCCGGCCCTGGGCCATGTCGAGCGCGTCGGCGACGCGGACCACCCCGGCCTCCAGCGTGTAGGGCTCGCCGCGGCGGCGGTGGCCGATGATCGCGTGCAGGATCTCCGCCGCGACGACCGTGCGCTCGGGCTCCTTGTAGGAGTCGGCGAGCAGCCGCTCGAGGGCGCCGCTGGCGAGGAACAGCGAGTAGGCCTCGTGGTCGGCGCGGTGGATCGACATGCCGACGTCGTGCAGGAGGGCGCCGCCGGCGACCACCACCTCGGCGTCGCGGTCGCGCATCCCGTGGTCGCTGACCATCGCCGGCTCGACCCCCGCCTTGACCAGCAGGCGCAGCAGCCGCAAGGCGATGTTGAGGACGATCTGCATGTGGACCCAGGAGTGGTCCGACATCCCCAGGCGCTCGGACTGGACCTGGGTCATGTACCACCAGGCGCGCACCTGGTCATCGCCGTTGACTTGCTCGAGGAAGCTCTCGAGCTTGCGGTTGCCGCGGGTCGGGGCCCTGACTTTCGCCTCGGCGATCGCCTCTTTGGGGGGCTTGCGGGTGGGGCCGGCGGGGTCTGGAGTAGGGACGGCCTCGCTCACGGGGCGGATCGTAGGGGAGGGACCGGGTGCCCCTCCCGTGGCGCTGGGTTTTTCGCCGTTAACCGGGCATCTCTCGCCAAGCTCGAAGTGCGAAAAACAGGGACGCCGCTTACGGGAGGGGCACCCGGTCCCTCCCTCACGGAGCGCCGCGGGGGCTACGGCCTTGGGACGAGACCCCGGTGCAGGAACTGTGAGCGGACTGCTCAGCCACAAATCGGCCAGGGGCTGGAGCCGGACTGGGTGTAGAGCAGTGCGGCTCGGTAGTCCTGCTCCTTCTCGGGGGCCGCCGCTGGATCGCCGGAGCCGCCCATCGATTCCCAGGTGCCGAAGTCGAACTGGTATTTACCGCGGTAGGAGCCGTCGGAGGAGACGGCGGTGGGGTCGCCGCCAGACTCGCAGGAGGCGATCGATTCGAGGGTGGACAAGGTGACGCCGCCGGGAAGGCTGGCGAACAGTTCCTTGCGTTGGCGGCGGAGCTCGGCGCGGCGTTCGGCGCGGATCTGGTGCGTCACCGTGTGGATCACGCGGTGGAAGCGGTCGATCGGGCGCTGGAGCGGCGCGATCTCGGCGACCTGAGCGTCGTCGACGGCGACCTTCGGGTCGGGCTCGCCGCTGCCGGCCGCGAGGGCCGTCGCCGGGACGGCGAGAGCAAGGAGGAGGGCAGGGGCAATATGTGTGCGTTTTATGAGCAAGCGCGGGACCGTGGCGGTATTTCCGGCCTCGATGGGTGATCGCGATCACACAAAGGGACGAGAAAGAGGCAGACCGCACTTGCTCAGGCACGGATCCACCTTGCTCGCAACGGCCGATGCAGCCAATCTTGCGAGGCGAACCGGCCCAGCGCTGGTGCGGGATGATCCGCCGATCGCCGAGCACGAGACAACGCGGCTGCTGCTTGCCTGTCCCGACCGGCCCGGCCTGATCGCCCGGGTCAGCGGCTTCCTCGCCGACGCCGGGCTCAACATCGTCGACGCCGACCAGCACTCGACGGCGGAGGGGCGCTTCTTCATGCGGATGGTCTTCGACCCGGTCCCGGAGGACGAGCGCGAGGGGCTGCAGCAGCGCTTCGAGGACGAGGTCGCGGGGCCGTTCGAGATGGAGCACCGCTTTGCCGAGTCGAGCCAGCGCAAGCGGGTGGCGATCATGGTCTCGCGCGAAGACCACTGCCTCTCCGACCTGCTCTGGCGCTGGCGCAGCGGCGAGCTCGGCGGCGAGCTGGTCACGGTTCTCTCCAACCACCCCGACCACGCCGCCCAGGTCGAATCGGTCGGCCTCCCCTTCCACCACGTCCCGGTCGAGGCGGGCTCCCGCGAGCAGGCCGAGCAGGCGGCGCTGGAGCTGCTCGACGGCGTCGACCTGCTCGTCCTCGCCCGCTACATGCAGATCCTCTCCGCCGACTTCCTGACCCGGCTGCGGGCGCCGGCGATCAACATTCACCACAGCTTCCTCCCCGCCTTCGTCGGCGCCGACCCCTACCGCCGCGCCCACGAGCGCGGCGTCAAGCTGATCGGCGCCACCGCCCACTACGTCACCGCCGACCTCGACGCCGGCCCGATCATCGACCAGGACGTGACCCGGGTCAGCCACAGCGACGAGGTCGAGGACCTGGTCCGGATCGGCCGCGACATCGAGCGGCTGGTCCTGGCGCGGGCGGTGATGGCCCACCTCGGCGACCGCGTGCTGCTCGACGGCGAGCGCACGATCGTCTTCTAACCCGGGTGCCGAACCGGGGAAACTGGCTGCCTGGCCAGTTATGCCCTAAGGTGCCCGGACCAATGGAGCAGGCGACCCTCCCCCACCCGCCGCTCGGCGCCGAAGGCCTGCCGCCGGGACCGCGCGCGCCCGGGATGGTTCAGCTGCTGCGCTACGCCAGCGACCCGCTCGGCTTCCTCGCCGAGCACCAGCGCCGCTACGGCGACATCTTCGTCGTCCGCTTCCCCTACTTCGGCCGCATCACCTATGTCGCCGCGCCGGAGCTGGTCAAAGCCGTCTTCACCGGCGACCCGGCCGTCTTCCATGCCGGCGAGGCAAACGCCAGCGTGCTCGAGCCCGCGCTCGGCCCGAACTCGGTGCTGACCCTCGACGACGCCCCGCACATGCGCCAGCGCAAGCTGCTGCTGCCCCCCTTCCACGGCCAGCGGGTGGAGCGCTACGGCGAGCTGATCCTCGACGTCACCCGGCGCGAGATGGAGAGCTGGCCGGTCGGCGAGCCGTTCGCGATGCGCCCCCATACCCAGCGGATCACCCTGGCGGTGATCATGCGCGCCGTCTTCGGGGTCCACGACGAGGACCGTCTCGCCCGCTTCGAAGGGCTGATCGACGAGTTCGCCCGCCGCGTCGGCCTGGTCGCCTCGGTGCCGCCGCTGCGCCGCAACCTCGGCGGGCTCAGCCCCTGGGGCCGGTTCCTGCGCTCGCGCCAGGCGCTCGACGCCTTCATCTACGAGGAGATCGCGTTGCGCCGGGCCGAGGCCGGGCACGAGGAGCGCGACGACGTCCTCTCGCTGCTGCTCTCCGCCAGCGACGAGGACGGCAACGGCATGGACGACCGCGAACTGCGCGACGAGATGGTCACGGTGCTCGGCGCCGGCCACGAGACGACCGCCACCGGCCTCGCCTGGGCGGTCGAGCTGCTGACCCGCAACCCCGCGGTGCTGGCGAAGCTGCGCGAGTCGCTGGCGGCCGGCGAGGAGGACTACCTCGCCGCCACCGTCAAAGAGGTGCTGCGGATCCGCCCGGTCCTGGTCGACGTTGGCCGCAAGCTGACCGCGCCCGCCTCGATCGGCGGCTATGAGATGGAGACCGGGTCCTTCGTGCTCGCCGCGATCGCCGCCCTGCACTTCCGCGAGGAGTCCTTCCCGGAACCGGAGGCCTTCCGGCCCGAGCGCTTCCTCGACACCAAGGTCGACAATTACGCCTGGATCCCCTTCGGCGGCGGCGTCCGCCGCTGCATCGGCGCCGCCTTCGCCGAATACGAGATGCGGACGATCCTGCGCGAGTTCGTCGAGCGGGCCGACCTCCGCGCCGCCGGCTCGAAGCCGGAAAAGGTAAAGATCCGCAACATCACCCTGGTCCCGGCGCGCGGGACCCGGGTGAGCATGCAGCGCCCGCTCTCCTAGTAGCTAGACGGCAGCCTCCGCCTCGGCCGTCGCCTGGGCTTGCTCCCATTTCGCGAGCAGCTCCTCGACCTTGCGCTTGGCCTCCTTGTGGCGCTCTTCAGCCTGCGCCGCACGGTCGGGGTTGGCCCAGGCGGCGGGGTCGGCCAGCTCCTCCTCGACCCCGCGCAGCTTCGCTTCGGCCCGCTCGATCTGCTGTTCCAGCTTCGCCGCCTTCTTCGCCGCCCTCTCGGCCGGCTTGGTGGCGCTGTACTTGCCGCCCTTCGACGGCGCCGACGACTTCGTGGCGGCGCTCGTCGCCGAGTCGCGCTCGTCGCGGCGCCGCTGGTACTCCGCCCAGCCGCTGTCGTGGCTGGTCAACTTCCCGTCCTCGCAGACGATCGTGCGGCTGCCGACCGCCTCCAGCAAGGCGCGATCGTGGGAGATCAGGACGACGGCGCCCTCGTACTCCATCAGCGCGTCCTCGAGCGCCTCGCGGCTCTCGATGTCGAGGTGGTTGGTGGGCTCGTCGAGGATCAGGACATTGGCCCCGGAGGCGACCAGGATCGCCAGCGAGAGTCGCCGCTGCTCGCCGCCGGAGATGTCGCCGAGCTGCTTCTCGGCGTCTTTGCCGGAGAAGAGGAAGCCGCCGAGCAGCGCCCGCGCCTTCGGCCCGGCGAGGCCGGTCTCGCGCTGGGCGGCGTCGAGCACGCTGCCCTCCCCCGCTGCCGTGTCGGCGTGCTGGGAGAGGTAGCCGAGCCGGACGTTGTGGCCTTCACGGACGCTGCCGGAGGCCGGCTCGCGGCGACCGGCGAGGGTCTCGATCAGGGTCGTCTTGCCGCTGCCGTTGGCCCCGACCAGGACGACGTGCTCGCCCCGCTCGACTTCCAGCTGAGCGTCGGCGAGCAGCGTCCGCCCCGGAACCTCGATCCTGCCGTTGACGAGTTTCAGCACCACCCGCCCGGGCCGCTCCGGCGGTTTGAAGGAGAAGCGCAGTTTGCGGGTGTCGCGGCGTTCGGCCTGCGGCCCGGTCTTCTTTTTCCTGTCGATCTGTTTGATCCGCGACTGCGCCTGTTTGGCCTTGGTCGCCTTGTAGCGGAAGCGCTCGACGAATTTCTCCATCCGCTCGATCTCCGCCTGCTGGCGGTCGATCGCCTTGCCGAGGGCGATCTGGCGCGCCGCCTGCTCCTGGCGCCAGGCGTGCCAGGGGCCAGCGAAGAAGCGGGCCCGCTGGGCCTCGATCTCCAGCACCGAAGTGCCGACCGCCTCCAGGAACCAGCGGTCGTGGGCGACCAGGACCACGGCCGCGTCGAGGTCGACGAGGTAGGACTCCAGCCACTCCAGCGAGGGAATGTCGAGATGGTTGGTGGGCTCGTCGAGCAGCAGCAGGTCCGGCTTGGTCGCCAGCGCCCGGGCCAGCGAGGCGCGGGTCAGCTCGCCGCCGGAGAAGGTCGAGAGCCGGCGCTCGCGCTGCTCGGGGCCGAAGCCGAGCCCGCGCAGCACTTCCAGCACCTGGTCGCGCCAGCGGTAGCCGCCGCCCGCTTCGAGCTTGTGCTGGGCAGCCGAGTAGGCGGCCATCGTCTCGTCGTCGACGCCCTTGGACATCTCCCCCTCGAGGCGCTCCAGCTCGGCCTCGGTGGCGATCATGTCGGCGCGGCCGGAGAAGACGTAGTCGCCCAGCGTGTCGCTGGAGTCCCGCGGCGGGCGCTGGTCGTGGAGGGCGACCCGGGCGCCGCGGTGGATCGTCAGCGAGCCGGAGTCGGGCGGAGCTCGCCGGAGAGGACCCGCAGCAGCGTCGACTTGCCGGCGCCGTTGCGGCCGGACAGGGTCATCCGTTCGCGCGGCTCAAGCTTGAAGGAGACGTCCTCGAACAGCAGCTTGCCGCCGACGTGGACGTCCAGGGAGGTTGCGGTAGCGATCGCCATCGGAACCGACCAACTTAGATGACCTCCGATCCCGCGTAACCTCACACCATGGGAGGCCCGCTGCGACACCTCGGCGAGCTGGCGAAGGCGCGGGCGACGCGGCGCTCCTCCGAGCGCGCCGACGGCCAGGCCCTGAGCGAGCTGGAGGCGCGACCGCTGGCGCTGCCGGCGGGCCTGGAGGTCGAATGGCTGGGCGTCTCCGGCTACCGCTTCAGCTACGAGGGCAAGACGCTGTTCGTCGACCCCTATCTCTCCCGGGTACCGTTCCGCGATCTCGTCCTGCGACGGCAAGCACTGCCGGACCCTGCCGCGCTCGACCGCTTCGTCGCGGCGCCCGGCGAGACCGTCGGCGTCCTCGTCGGCCACACCCACTTCGATCACGCGGTCGACGCCCCGGCGATCGCCCGCCGGACCGGCTGCAAGGCGTACGGCTCAGGCTCGCTGGTCAACCTGATGGCGTTGCACGGCCTCGCCGAGCGGGCGGTCGAGGTCGAGCCCTACCGCACCTACGAGCTGGGGCCGTTCGAGGTCAGCTTCACCCCCAGCGTCCACTCGAAGCTGCTGCTCGGCCTCGCCGTCCCCTACGACGGCGAACTCAGCTGCGAGCACCTCGACGCCCTCTCCCCCGGCGCCTACCGCTGCGGCCAGGTCTGGGGCATCACGATCGCCGTCGCCGGACTGCGCTTCTACCACCAGGGCAGCGCCAACCTCATCGACGACGCAGTGCGCGAGCGCGGCGTCGACGTCTTCCTCGCCGGCGTCGCCGGCCGCAGCTTCACCGACGACTACTGGAAGCGGATCCTGCCCCGGCTCGAACCGAAGGCGGTGGTCCCCACCCACTACGACAACTTCTTCCGCCCGCTCGGTCAGGACCTGGAGTTCGTCGCCAACGTCCAGCTCGCCGAGCTCCCCGACGAGATCGGCGCCATCAGCCGCGACATCGCCATCGCCGCCCTGCCGCGCGCGGATTCGTCGGTCCCCGCTGGAACTTGAGCGGTTGTTGCTGACCTGACGACTACAACCGCTCAACCTTGGAGGCGATCTGCTCGATCGTGCCCATCGTCCGCTGCGTGCCCTTGCCGAGCGCCTTCACGATCGCCTTGTGGTCGAGCTCGGACTCGATCGTGCCGCCGCTGGGCAGCCAGAACAGCTCGCGGCTCTCGATCGCCAGGTGGTCCTCGTCGGTGGAGAGGGCCAGCACCTTCTTGCGGGCCGCCGCGGTGGGCTTCTTCGACAGCATCGTGACCTGGAGCTTGCCTTTCGAAGCCGCGACCAGCTTCGGGGCGAAGGGCTGCCGGGCCGCGATCGCCGCCACCTCCTCGACGGTCCGCAGGAAGACCGGAACCTCGTAGCCGAGCGCCTCGCCGAGCCCTTTTTCAATCGTCTTCGTCAGCTTCCCCTCGGACTGCTTCTTCGCACCGAAGATGACGTTGCCACTGGCGCGGAAGGTGGCGACGTCGTCGAACCCGAGCGCCTCGAACTCGGCCCGCAGCTCGTCGTTCTTGATCCGCCGCCCGCCGAGGTTCATCCCCCGCAGGAAGGCCACGTAGGGCTCCATCCCGGGAGCGTACGCACAGGGTTGGACACGCGTGCGACGATCCGGCCGTGAGCGCCGACTTCGCCTCGCTGCCGCCAGATCTGCCCGTCCCGCACGACGACGGCGCCGCCAACCATCTGCCGGGGACCGCGCTGCCAGAGCTGGAGCTGCCTTCGACGGCCGGCGGGGTCGCCGACCTGAGCGAGCTGGCACGAGGGCGATTGGTCGCCTACGTCTACCCCCGCACCGGCACCCCCGGTGAGCCGCTGCCGGACGGCTGGGACGACATCCCGGGAGCGCGCGGCTGCACGCCGCAGAGCTGCTCCTACCGCGACAGCCTCGCCGAGTTCGAGCGGCTCGGCGCGACCGTCGTCGGGATCAGCGCCCAGAGCGCCGAAGAACAGCGCGATTTCGCCGCTCGCGAGCACATCCCCTTCCCACTCCTCAGCGACCCCGGCCTTCTGCTGGCAGAGCGCCTGCGCCTGCCCACCTTCGAGGCCGGCGCAATGAGGCTCTACCGGCGCCTGACCCTGGTCGCCGATGCCGGCACGATCGTCAAGGCCTTCTACCCCGTCTTCCCGCCCGACCGCGACGCCGGCGAGGTGCTGGCCTGGCTCGCGGCCCACCCGCCCCGCTAGGGGCCGGTGGGCTTTGATGGAGGCGCCGAGATTCGAACTCGGATCCGCGGACGCGGCGCGAAGGTGTCTACAGGTATAGCCGGCGCTTGATTCTCGTCTCCCGGGGTCCGCGCCGGCGGGCACTACAGGAGACAAAGCCCCTTGAATTTCCCTGGGCGAGCGGGGCGATCCACCCGGGTGAGCCCGCATTCTGAAGCCGGCTGCCCTCCCTGCGGGCGAGGGAGGACCGACTCTCACAGCGCTTAGTTTCTAGCTAAGCGGCGAGGGCGAACTCATGGTCCGCACGTATTGGTTTGTGCCGGGGTTTAACGAGGCCTCCGGCAACCTCGACCTGCAACCTTTCGCACGAATCGACCACGTCGAAGCCTGTCGCCCCCGTGCGTGCTGCGCTTTGAATTGTACGGACTCGGGGTACGGTGTCGGGGATGGTGAGCCTGTGAGCGAGCGTGCATACGACGCAATCGTCCTCGGCGCGGGGCCCGCGGGCGAGGTCTGCGCCGGGCGCCTGGCCGACGGCGGGCTCGAGGTCGCGATCGTCGAGCAGCACCTGATCGGCGGCGAATGCTCCTACTACGCCTGCATGCCCTCGAAGGCCCTGCTGCGCCCCGCTGACGTCCTCGGCGAGGCGCGGCGGGTTCCCGGCGTCCCGGTCGGCGCCGCCGACGCGCTCGACCCGCAGGCGATCCTCGACCGCCGTGACGAGGTCATCCACGACCTCGACGACTCGGTCCAGCTGCCGTGGCTGGAAGAACGCGGGATCGACCTCTTCCGCGGCAGCGGCCGCTTCGACGGCGAGCGCCGGATTGTCGTCGACGACGCCGTGTTGACCGCACGCAATGCAGTGATCGTCGCCACCGGCAGCGGCGCCGCGATGCCGCCGATTCCCGGACTCGACACGGTGGAGGCCTGGAACAACCGCCAGGCCACCACCGCCAAGCAGGTCCCCGAGAGCATGATCGTGCTCGGCGGCGGCCCGGTCGGCAGCGAGCTTCTCCCAGGCTTGGGCCTCGCTGGGCACCAAGGTGACGCTGGTCGAGGGCAACGACCATCTGCTCGCCCGCGAGGAACCATTCGCGGGCGAGGAAGTGGCCGGGTCGCTGCGCGAGAACTTCGGCGTCGACGTCCGCACCGGCGTCCAGGCCGAGAAGATCGAGGCCGGCGGACCCGGGGTGATCGTCGAGCTCGGCGGCGGCAGCAAGATCGAGGCCGCCGAGATCCTGATCGCCGTCGGCCGGGTCCCGCACACCGCCGAGCTTGCCCTCGACTCGGCCGGGGTCGAACCCGGCGAGCACGGCTTCCTCGGAACCGACGACAAGCTGCGGGTGGGTGGCCGCGACTGGCTCTACGCGATCGGCGACGTCAACGGCCGCGCCCTATTCACCCATATGGGCAAGTACCAGGCCTGGGTCGCGGCGGAGAACCTGCTCGGGCGCGAGGTCGCGGCGATCGCCGAGGGCATCGGCTCGCCCCGCGTCACCTTCACCGACCCGCAGGTGGCGGCGGCGGGCAAGACCCTCGAGCAGGCGCGCGAAGCCGGCATCGACGCGCGCGCGATCGACGTCCCCACCGACGGCTCGGCCGGGGCCAGCTTCCAGGGCAAGGACACCGGCGGCACCTCGCGGATCGTCGTCGACCAGGCGCGCGGGACGATCGTCGGCGCCACCTTCACCGGCTTCGAGACCGCCGACTTCCTGCAGGCGGCAACCGTGGCGATCGTCGGCGAGGTGCCGCTGGAGCGCCTGCGCCACGCGGTCGCGCCGTACCCCAGCCGCAGCGAGATATGGCTGAAGCTGCTGGAGAAGTACGAAGAAGGAGACTGAGGGCCGGTCGACGCCGCTCAGACCGAGGAGCGGCGCTTCAGGTCCTCGAGGATGTCCTGCGGGAAGCCCGGCACCTGATCGAGGTCTTCGACCGATTGAAACCCACCGAGGCGCTCGCGATGGGCCAGTAGCCGGGTCGCCTGGGTAACCGAGAGGTTCTGCGCGCGCAACTGCTCGAAGGTGACGACGTTGAGGTCGATCGCGGTGCCGTCCCCGGCGTTGAGAGCGTCGGCGGCGGCGGGCGCGGGAGGCTCGGGCGGGAACGGCGATGGGGGCCCTGGCAGCGGCGGCACAGGCTGCGGCGCCGGCGGATACGACGGCGGCGGCGGATCCGGCTGCGGTGAAGGGGTTGGCTCCGGTGGGTCCGGCGGTACCGGCGGACCGGGCGCTGGCGGCTGCGGCGTCGGAGCGGGCTCCGGGGGCGCGGGGTATGGCGCCGGCGTCGGTCGGTTTGGCTCCGGCGGCGCGAAAGCCGGGTCCGAGTACGACGGAGCCGGCGGGGTCGGCGCGGGTGCCGTGAACTGGGAGGCGGGCGCCGGCGGCGGAGATTGGAACTGGGGCTCGGTCGGCCCTTGGACGGAACGGACGACGGCCTGCTCGGCCTCGGCGGCGCGGCGCTCGGCCTCGAGCGCCCGCTGTTCGGCCTCGGCGACGCTCTGCTGCATGTCGCGCAGACGCTGCTGGCGTCCCTCCTCCTCCGACCTCAGCCCCTCCAGCCGCTTTGCTTCGGCGGCGCGCTGTTCGGCGGCCTTGGTCCGCTCCTCGATCTGGCGCAACCGCTCCTCCGCCTCGGCCAGCGAGCGTTCCTGCGCCTGGCGCTCCTCGTGCAGGCGCTGCTCAGCGGTCTGCAGGTCGGGGATCGGCGGGGGCGTGAGTTGCGGCTCGATCCCCGCCGGGGGTACCGCCGCGAACTGCTGCGTGGTCACCTCGACCTGCGGCGCCTGCGACTCCTCGATGCGGCGGTCCGCGGCAGCACGGATCCGCTGCTCCTCCTGCCGCACTTCCTCGACCTTGTCGCGGACGCGCTGTTCGGCGACCACCGGGTCGTACTCGCTCGGCGCCGGCGCCACCGCGGCCCCCACGGGCGGAGGCAGGGTCGGCATCGTCGGCGGCTGCTCGGCCGCACTCGGGGCTCCGCTTTGGGCAAGCTCCCGTTCGCGCGCGGCCCGCGCCGCGGCCAGGCGCTGCTCGGCCAACGCCGCTTCGCGCTTCTGCTTGCCGGCGCCGTACTTGATCCCGAAAAAGCTCTTCTGCTTCGGCTCCGGCTCGGCAGCGGGCACGGAGGCGGGCGCCCCCGGGACCGCCGGATCCTGGGGCGTGGCGGCGGTGACCTGGGGCGGCGGAGCGGCGCCACCGCGGCGCTGGGCGGAACGCGCTTGCTTGCGCCGCTGGATCTCCTCGCGACGTTTCTGACGGACTTCGTTGCGTTTCACGCGCTGTTCCTCGCGCACGCGGCGACGGCGGTCCTTGGGGCTCTCGGCCTGCCCTGGAGCCGGGGCCGGTGGGACGCCCGGAACCGGAGGGGGTGGCACAGCTGCCATCTCGGCGGTCGGCGCTGCCGCCGGCGGGAGCACGGCGGGCGGAGCCTGAAGCCCGGGGGCGACAGGCGGCGCCTGCGGGATACCGGTAGCCGGCAGCGGCGGCCCGGCTGCGGGGGGTGCCGCGGGTGCCGCCTTGGCCTTCTTGCTACGGCGCTGACTGATGTTGACGGCAAGCAAAAGCAGCAGGATCGCCAGCAGCAGTGCCACGACGAAGTAGCCGGTGTTATCGCTGACGTAATCGCTCGCCTTGTCCGGGAAGGACTCGGCCCCGGCGGTCGCGGGCGCGACCAGCAGCAGGGAGACGACTCCCGCCCAGCACAGCGATAGGAGCGAACGGTTCCGCATGCCCGTGCATCCTTACATGTGCGGCGGCCGATGCAAGCCGCCGCCGCGCTCCGCGGCGGACCGACGTTCGAGCCGTCGCCGCCCTCAGCGCATCCGGCCCTTGAAGTCCCTTTCGACCTCGCGGCGAACGTCGCGGTCGGCGATCTCCCGGCGCCGGTCGCGCCCTTCCTTGCCCCTCGCCAGGGCCAGCTCGACCTTCGCCCGGGGCCCTTTGAAGTAGATCCGGGTCGGCACCAGCGTCAGCCCTTTCTGGGCGGTTTTGCCGATCAGGCGCTCGATCTCGGCCCGGTGCAGCAGCAGTTTGCGCGGGCGCTCGGGGTCGTGGGCGTCGACGTTGGCGTGCTCGTACGGCGGCACATGCAGCTTGCGCAGCCAGACCTCGCCGTCTTCGACGACCGCGTAGGAGTCGGTCATCTGCGCTTTGCCACCGCGCAGCGACTTCACCTCGGAGCCGGTCAGGACGATCCCGACCTCCATCGTCTCCACCCACTCGAATTTGTGGCGGGCGCGGCGGTTGGTGACGACGTCACCCGAGGCCGGAAGGCGTGGTTTCTTGGACTTCTTAGCCATCGATCAGCACCAGGTCCACTCTGCCACGCGGCGCGTCGACGCCGCTGACCCGGACCTTCAGCGGGTCGCCCAGACGCAACCGCGCCTTCGAGCCGCGATCGACCAGCGCCACCTCCGCTTTGTCCAGCTCGTAGCGGCCGGGGAGCCGCCGCGCCGGCAGCATCCCCTCGTAGGCGTCGCCGAGCTCGCCGCCGAAGGAGGCGAAGGCGCCGGCGCGGATCACGCCCGAGACCTCGCCCGCGAACTCGGCGTCGAGCCCGCGCTGCCCCAGCTCGCGCTCGAGCAGGAAGGCGGCGCAGACGTCATCGGCATCGCGCTCGATCTTCGCCGACTCGCGCTCCCGCGCCGAGCAGTCGGCGGCGACCGTGCGCGCCTCGGCCAGGCGCGGTGCCTCCTCCCCCTCCCCCAGCGCGGCCAGCAGCGCCCGGTGGACGAGGAGGTCCGCGTAGCGCCGGATCGGCGAGGTGAAGTGGGTGTAGGCGGCGCTGCCGAGCCCGGCGTGACCGCTGTTGCGCTCGCTGTACTGGGCCTGCTTCAAGGAGCGGAGCACGAGCGATGTGTAGGCCGCCATCCCGTGCCCGCGCCGCGCTCCCTCGCGGCGGGCGAGCCGGCTGGCCTCGGCGACGATCGTCCCGGCCTGCTGGGCCGAGAGCCCCTGGCCCAGCGGCGGCGTCGGCACCCCCAGCGCCGCCAGCTGCTCAACCAGGTGCTCGACCCGGGCCGGGTCGGGTTGGGCGTGGACGCGGTAGATCGCCGGCACACGCTCGCGCTGCAGCCGTTGGGCGACCTGCTCGTTGGTGAGGATCATCAGCCGCTCGATCAACCGGTGCGCCTCGGTCTGGGGGACGCGGCGGGCCGCAACCATGTTGCCGGCGGCGTCGAAGTCGAACTCCGGCTCGCTCGATTCGACGTCGAGGCTGGTGGCCCCACGGTGCTCGCCGAGCTCGCGGGCGACGTCCCGCGCCGCCGCCAGCGGTTCCGCGGCAGCCGCCGGCGGCTGCGCCTGCCCGGCGAAGATCGCGTCGAGCTGGTCGTAGTCGAGCCGCGCGTCGGAGCGGATGCGGCTGCGGTAGAAGCGGGTCGAGCGCGGCTCCGCCCCCGGCCCCAGCTCGATCTCCGCCGTGACCGCCAGGCGCTCGACCCCGGGAGCGAGGCTGCAGGCCTCGCTGCTGAGCGCGTGCGGGAGCATCGGCTCGACCGTGCCGGGTACGTAGGTGCTGTTGGCACGGCGGCGGGCCTCCTGGTCCAGCGGCGAGCCCGGGCGCACGTGGGCGGCGACGTCGGCGATGTGGATCCAGACGCGGGCGCCGCTGCCCTCGCGCTGGGCCGAGACCGCGTCGTCGAAGTCGCGGGCGGTCGCCGGGTCGACGGTAAAGGTCGAGAGCGCGGTGAGGTCGCGGCGGGCCGGCGTCACCCGCTCGGCGGCGGCGGCCGCCCGCTCCGCCTCGCGCTCGAGACCGGCAGAGAAGCCCCTGAACCCGAGCCGCTCGCGCAGCATCGCCAGGACCGCGTCGCGGGCTCGCGGAGCATCGCCGCGCGGTTTCCGCGGGCGCGCGCCCCGGCGCCGGCTCATCCTTCGACCCGACCGGCCAGCACGCCGAGCGCCCGCTGTTTCCCCTCGTCCGCCTGCGTCCGCGGGTCGTCGGATGCCTTGACGTCCGGGTGGATCCCGTTGGTCTCGGCCAAGTTGGATCCGTCCGGGGTGAAGTACTCGCCCACGGTCAGCTTCAGGGCGCCGCCGTTGGCGAGGCTCTCCTCCTGCTGGAAGACGCCCTTGCCGTACGAGCGGGTGCCGACGACAGGGGCGCCGGCGTCGTCGGCGAGCGCCGCGGCGAGGATCTCCGCCGCGCTGGCGGTATTGCGGTCGATGAGGACGACGAGCGGGCGCCGCGGCAGGTTGCCGCCGCTGGTCTTGTGGACGCTGCTGCCCTGGGTGCGGGACTCGGTCGAGACGACGACCTCGCCCTCGGGCAGGAAGACGCCGGCGCTCGACACCGCCTCGTCGAGCAGCCCGCCGGGGTTGCCGCGCAGGTCCAGCACTACCCCCTCCGCCCCTTCGCGCTCGACCTTGCGCACGGCGTTGGCGAGCAGCTCGTGCACGCCTTCGCTGAAGCTGAGCATGCGGACATAGCCGAGCTTGCGGCCGTCGACCTCCTCGACCCTGCTGCTGACGTTGGGCAGCGCCACCTCGGCCCGGGTCAACCGCAGCTGCTTCACCTTGCCCGTCTTCGCGTCGAGGACGCCGAGCGCGACCTCGGTCCCTTCCGGGCCCTTGATCTTGTTGGTCGCCTCGGTGCTGCTCTGGCCGGCGATCGATTCGCCGTCGACGGAGACGATCGTGTCGCCGACCGCGACCCCGGCCCGCGCCGCCGGCGAGCCGTGGAAGACCTGGACCGCGCGCAGCCCGCGCTTGACCGGCACGACCGAGAGCCCGACCCCCGAGAAGCGGCCTTCGATCGCCTGGTTGAAGCTTGCGAGGCTTTCCAGCGAGAAGTATTCGGTGAAGCGGTCGTCGTGGCGCTTGCGCAGCTCCCTCGCCATCCCCTGCAGCGAGGCGTTGCCGAGCTCGGTGGCGCCGACCGGGCGGTAGTAGTTGTCTTCGATCAGTTCAGCGGCTTCGGCGGTCAGGCTCGCCGGCTCACCCACGAACCGGTCGCGCAGGAACTGCGGCAGCTGCGCCGGGTGACCGCCGAGCCAGAGCCCGGCAGCGAGGACGACAAGCAGGGACACCCCGTAGGCGATCGCCCCCCGCGCTTTCAAAGCGGCGGCCTCAGACCTTGAGGAAGCGGCGCAGGGTGATGCCGGAACCGATCGTCGAGACCAGGACGGCGGCGGCGAACAGGACCGCGACCAGGGCGGGGAACGACAGCGTGCTGTTGTTCTGCGCCGCGAGGAAGGAGAAGGAGTCGCTGAGGGGGTCGACGACCGTGATCTTGCCGAGCCACAGGATCAGTATGGCCACCAGGCCGCCCGCGAAGCCGACGACCACGCCCTCGATCATGAACGGCCAGCGGATGAACCAGCGGGTGGCGCCGACCAGGCGCATCACCTCGACCTCGCGGCGGCGGGTGTAGATCGAGAGCCGGATCGTGTTGCCGACCAGCATCAGCGAGGCGGCGATCAGCAGCGCCGTGATCACGGTGAGGACGATCTTCAGGGCACTGGTCACCTCCTCGATCTGCTGTGAGGCCTGCTGACGGTCGAAGATGTTGTTGACGATCGGCGAGATCGGCTGCGGCTTGCCGTTGGCGCCGACCGGCTTGATCGCCTCGCGGATCCCGGGCAGGTTGCCGGCGTCGTCGGCCTTGATCTCGAGGCTGGCCGGGAGCGGATTGGTGTGCAGCTGCTCGACGATCGATTTGTCCTTCAGTTCGCTGCGCAGCGTCGCCAGCGCCGCTGCCTTGCTGATGTAGGTGACTTCGGCGACGTGCGGGATCGCCGCGACGTCCGTTTCCAGCGCTTTGACTTCGGCCTGAGTGGCGTCATCGAAGAGGCCGACCTGGATGTTGAGCTGGCTGCGGACCTGGTCGCTCTTGGCCTGGGTCGTCTGGAAGATCGGGATCAGGACGCCGAGCAGGATCACGGTCACGACCGTGGTCACGATCGCCGCCAGGGTCGGGGCGCCGTTGCGGCGCAATGCGCGCAGCGCCTCCTGCAGGAAGAAGATCAGGCGCGACATCAGAGCAGGGTCTCGTGGTCGCCGTGGCCGTTGGTCTGGGTGCCGCCGTCGGGGCCGACGCCCATCTCGGCCTTCATCCGCAACCCGAACTCGGTCGTCGACTCCTCGGTGTAGCCGCCGCTGACCTCGTCGCGGACGACGCGGCCCTCGTAGAGCTCGACCACGCGGCGGCGCATGTTGTCGACCATCTCGCGGTCGTGGGTGACGACGACGACCGTGGTCCCGGTCTTGTTGATCCGGTAGAGCAGCTGCATGATCCCGATCGAGGTGACCGGGTCGAGGTTGCCGCTGGGCTCGTCGGCGAGCAGCAGCGGCGGGTGGTTGACGAAGGCGCGGGCGACGGAGACGCGCTGCTGCTCGCCGCCGGAGAGCTGGTCGGGATAGCTGTTGAGCTTGGTCGAAAGGCCGACCAGCCGCAGCGTCGCCGGCACCTGCTCGCGAATTTCGTGGCGGCTGGCGCCGATCACCTGCAGCGCGTAGGCGACGTTGTCGTAGACGGTGCGGTTGGGCAGCAGCTTGAAGTCCTGGAAGACGGTGCCGATGTTGCGCCGCAGCTGCGGGATTTTCTTCTCCGGCAGCTGGCCGATGTCACGGCCGGCGATCTTCACGGCGCCCTCGGTGGCGGCGAGCTCGCGGATCAGCATTTTGATCAGCGTCGACTTGCCGCAGCCGGTGGGGCCGACGAGGAAGACGAACTCGCCGCGGCCGATCGCCAGGTTGACCCGGTCGAGGGCCATGTGGCCGCCCGAGTACACCTTGGTCACGTCGCTGAGCTCGATGATCGGGGCGCGACGGCCGCGGGGCCGCCGCGGCTCCTCGTCGCGGGGTTGTCTCTTCTTCGATCTAGCCATGTCAGCGGTGGGTTCTGCGAGGACAGGGTGACTCCTTCGCCCCTTCGACCACGCAAGACCGCGCCCACGCACGGCTTCGCCCAAACGGGCGCTAGCCGATCGCGACCATGCGCTCGATCGGGATCCGCGCCCGCTCGGCGACCTCGGCCGGGACGCTGACCTCGAACTTCATCTCCCGCAGCGAGTCGCGCAGCTTCGGCAGGGTGATCATCTTCATGTATTTGCAGAAGGCCATCCGGTTGGCCTCGATCAGGTTCGCCCGCGGGGCGGCCTGCTGCAGCGGGTAGAGCATCCCGTTCTCGGTGGCGACGATGAAGCTGCCCTCGGGGTGCGCTTCGACGTGCTGCTGCATGCCCGAGGTCGAGAGCATGTGCACGCCCTCGGGGTCGATGTCACCGGCGGCGACGTACTCCATCGCCTGGGTCGAGCAGCCGCACTCGGGGTGGATCAGGAACTCGGCCTCGGGGTGTTCGGCCCGGGTGCGGGCGATGTCGTCGGGCCGGATCCCGGCGTGAACGTGGCACTCGCCGTCCCAGATGTGGAAGCGGGCGCGGCGCTCGGGATCGTCGGGGAGCCCGGTCTCGCGCTCGACGAAGGCGCCCAGCCACATGTCGGGACCGAAGAGGATCTCGGTCTCGGGCCCGTGCTCGGCCCAGATGTGCTCGACGACCTTGA
Organism: uncultured Solirubrobacterales bacterium; assembly: GCA_963735255.1. Classification (GTDB taxonomy): domain Bacteria; phylum Actinomycetota; class Thermoleophilia; order Solirubrobacterales; family 70-9; genus VAYN01. The sequence continues at coordinate 218,194 of CAVTKC010000006.1, forward strand.
CCGCGTTTGACGAGGTGCAGCAGTAGTCGGTCTCGGCCTTGACCTCGGCCGAGGTGTTGACGTACATCACCACCAGGGCGCCCGGATGCTCGGCCTTCCAGGCGCGCAGCTGGTCGGCCGTGATCGAATCGGCCAGCGAGCAGCCGGCATCGAGGTCGGGGATCAGCACCTTCTTCTGCGGCGAGAGGATCGCCGCCGTCTCGGCCATGAAATGGACGCCGCAGAAGGCGATCGCCTCGGCGTCGGTGGCCGCCGCCTGGCGCGAGAGCCCAAGCGAGTCGCCGAGGTAGTTGGCGACGTCCTGGACCTCGGGCAGCTGGTAGTTGTGGGCGAGGATGACCGCGTCGCGCTCGGCCGCGAGCGCGCGAATCTCGTCGCTGAGTTCGGCGACTCGGTCCGGCTCGAGTTCCGTTCCGAAAGTTGGTTGGATCGTCGGGAGCTCCTGCATGAGCCCTTCCTTTCCTGATGTTCGCTGGGTAGGCCGGGTGCCTGAATCCAGTCGAATGACTTGTCCGAAGTCTACCCGTTGCAGGGGTTCGGCAGACTTCGATGCATGCCCGAGCTGCCCGAGGTGGAGATCGTCGCCCGGCGCCTCGACGCGGCGCTCGCCGGCGCCACGGTCGAATCGGTGCTGGCGCCGGGGATGAACGTGATGAAGACCTTCGATCCCCCGCTCGACTCCCTGGTCGGGAGCGAGCTGACCGGGGTGCGCCGGGTCGGGAAGATGCCGGTGGTGGAGTTCGGGGAGCTGGCGCTGCTGATCCACCTGATGTCGGCGGGGCGACTGCGGGTCTTCGACAAACGGGCGTCGATGAAAGACCGGGCGTCGCGGGTGCTGGTGCGGCTGGAGGACGGCCGGGAGCTGCGGCTGCGGGAGTTCGGGACCAAGCAGCGGGCCTGGGCGAAGCTGCTGCCGGCGGCGGCCGTGGCCGACGACGAGATGGTGGCGACGCTGGGGCCGGAAGCGTGGCCCCCTCCCCCGCTCGAGGATCTCGCGGAGGCGATCGCGCAGCCGCGCCACCTGCACCCGCTGCTGCGCCACCAGAAAGACATCGCCGGGATCGGCCGCTCCTGGGTCGACGAGATCCTCTGGGAGGCCCGCCTCTCCCCCTTCAAGAAAGGGTCGGAGCTGGACGCGGAGGAGGTCGAGCGGCTGCACGCGGCGCTGCACGTGCTCGGCGACGCTATCGAGCACTACGAGGAGACGAGCGGGCCCGAGGTCCCCGACAAGGTGCCGATGCCGCTGCGGGTCCACAGGCGCGAGGGCGAGCCGTGTCCGCGCTGCGGGACGACGATCGAGGCGGTCTTCTTTTCCGAGCATCAGACGAACTACTGCCCGAAGGAGCAGACGGGGGGGCGGGTGCTCAAGGACCGGCGGCTGTCGAAATTGCTCAAGTAGGGACCGCCGCAGATGGCCGCCACGGGGAGGACCCGGCGGAGCAACAGCGGGGAGGCTCCGGCGGGTCCTCCCCGTGGCGGCCTTCAAGCGCGGTCGCGAATTCGCTCGATGCGAAGCGCCTGGTGAGGGGGATCGTCCGCCGCCCACCAGGGAAGGCGCGCCGCTAGGCGGGTTCGAGCAGCATGCTGAAGTCGAGCGACGGGGCTGAGTGGGTGAGGGCTCCGATGGAGATGAAGTCGACGTTGGTTTCGGCGATCGGGCGGACGGTTTGTAGGTCGACGCCGCCGGAGGCCTCGAGGGTGGGAGCGCCGCCGGCGCCGGGATTCTCGTTACGAAGCTTGACCGCGCCGCGCAGGGTCTCCAGGTCCATGTTGTCGAGCAGCAGGCGGTCGGCGCCGACGCCGAGGGCGTAGGCGACCTCTTCGAGGTCGCGGCACTCGATCTCGATCGGCAGCTCGGGCTGGGCGCGGCGCGCCGCGTAGACCGCCTTGGCGACGCCGCCGGCGAGGGCGATGTGGTTCTCCTTGATCAGGATCGCGTCGTAGAGGCCGAGGCGGTGGTTGACCCCGCCGCCGGCGGCCACCGCCGCCTTCTCCAGGGCGCGTAGACCCGGCGTCGTCTTGCGGGTGTCGAGGATGCGGGCGCCGGTGCCGGCCACCGCCTCGACGAAGGTCGCGGTCAGCGTCGCGATCCCGGAGAGGTGGCCGAGGAAGTTGAGTGCGGTCCGCTCGGCGACCAGGAGCGACCGTGCCGATCCGCTGGCCAGCGCGATCTCGGCCGGGACCGCGTCGCGCCACTGCCCCTCGACCACGAGCTTGTCGACGTGCTCGACCCCGCACTGGCGCATCGCCTCCTCGACCAGGTCGAGACCGAAAGCGACGCCGGACTGTTTCTGGACGATGCGGGCGCGGGCGCGGGCCTCGACCGGCACCGTCGCCTCCGTCGTCACGTCCCCCGCCCCGACGTCCTCGGCCAGCGCCCGGGCCACGAGTTCCTTGATCGCCTCGACGGGATCAACCATCGCGCCAGCCTAGATCAAGCGCGATCTCACGCCCGGGGCAGCCGCAGCGTTTAATCCACGAGGTGACTGAGCTGCCCCCGTTCCAACAGCTGATCGACGAGCACGCGGACACGGTAATGGCCGTATGTCGCGGGACGGTCGGGCGCGGCGACGCCGAGGACTGCTTTCAGGAGACCTTCATCTCCGCTCTGCGCGCCTACCCGAAGCTGCGCGACGGCGGCAATCTGCGCGGCTGGTTAATCACGATCGCGCACCGCAAGGCGATCGACCACCACCGCGCCCGGGGCCGCCGAGCGGTCCCGGTCGCCGAGGTCGCGGAGGTCGCCGTCAGCGATCCGGAGCCGGGCGACGGCGTCTGGGAGCTGGTCGGGGCGCTGCCGCCGAAGCAGCGCGCCGCCGTCACCCTGCGCTACGCCAGCGACCTCCCCCACGCCGAGATCGCCGCCGCGCTCGGCTGCTCGCCGGAGGCGGCTCGGCGCAGCCTGCACGAGGGACTGAAGAGACTGAGAAAGGAGCTGGCATGAAGGCATCGCTGGACCGGCTCACCGAGCGGGCGGCCAAGGAAGGCCTGCTCGACGTCGCCTACACCACCGCCGACTCGCCGTTCGGGCCGCTGCTGCTGGCGACCACGGCGCGTGGCCTGGTCCGCGTCGGGTTGCCGAACCAGGACAGCGACGACCTGCTCGACGACCTCGCCGCGAGGGTCTCCCCGCGCGTACTCGAGGCCCCGGCCGCGCTCGACGAGGCCCGGCGCGAGCTCGACCTCTACTTCGAGGGCCGGCTGACCGAGTTCGACCTGCCGCTCGACTGGCGGCTCAGCAAGGACTTCCGGCGCCGGGTGCTGAGGTCGATCGCCCGCATCCCCTACGGGGAGACCCGCAGCTACACGGAGATGGCTCGGAGCGCCGGCAACGAACGGGCGGTGCGCGCCGCCGGCACCGCCTGCGGCTCCAACCCGCTGCCCCTCGTGGTGCCCTGCCACCGCGTCCTGCGCAGCGGCGGCGCCCTCGGCGGCTACGGCGGCGGCCTGCCGATGAAGGAGGGCCTGCTGCGGCTGGAGGGCATCCTCGACAACTGAGCCTGGCTTGACCGAACCTTGACTAAAGGGTTCGCCTCCGCGCTCCGATCTAGGAGCATGCGACGCAAGCCTGGCACGCTGCTCGACCACGACGCCCATGTCGCCCGCGTCGCCTGGTGGGCCGCCTTCCTCGCCACCCTGGCCCTGATCGCCATCCTCGGTATCGCCCGCTCCGCGCAGGCCGCGACCGTCCCCGCCCAGGCCCTTGCCGTCTCCAGCGCACCCGCCTTCGACGAAGACGACGAAAGCGAAGCCGAAGCCAGTGAAGACGAAGACTTCGAATGGGACGAATGCGGCGAAGAGGAACCCTGCGAAGACGGTGACGGCGACGGCGCCATGGCCCCCAGCGAGTGCCTGCTGCTGAAAGCTGACGCGACCGTCGTCGCCGCCGGCAACCAGGATCTGGTGCGACTGGCGCTCCGCTACACGACCGCCGCGCCGACGACCGTCACCGTCGCTTACGGGCTGCACGGCAGCAAGGGGTCCCTGTACCTGGGCGACGAGAAGAAGCGCTTCGGCAAGCACGGGGTCCTGCGCCTCTCAAAGGACCTGACCGAGGCGCAGATGGCGAAGGTGATGGCGGCAAAGGACTTCACCGTGCGGATGCGGGTCGCCAACGCGCCCGGTTACTGCGCCCCCTTCTTCGACCGCCATCTGGACATCCGCCAGGCGACCCCCAGCGGGCTGGCCTGGCAGCAGTCCGAATAGCTCAGGCCGGCAGCGTCTCGCCGAGCCAGGCGGTCGCGTCCGCCAGGTGCGAGGGATCGATCTGGTGGCCGATGTCGGACTCGCGGTAGGTGACCTCGAGCCCGCCACCCTCGAGCAGGACCCGGGCCTGGCGCGCGAACTCGACGTCCATGATCGGGTCGCGGCGGCCGTGGGCGATGAAGGCCCTGGTCTCTTGCCGGTCGGCCAGCTCCGGCTCCCAGCCCTCGACAGTGGGCACGAAGCCGCTGAAGGCGAGGATCCCGGCCGGCGCCGGGCGATCGGCGCCGAGCCCCATCGCGTAACTCATCACCGAGCCCATCGAGAAGCCGCCGAGCACGGTCGCCTCCGGCCCCACCGCGGTCTCCTCCCAGAGTCGGTCGTGCAGCTCGGCCAGTGCCGCCCGCGCCGCGAAGAAGGTCTCGGGATCGGGATAGCCGACCCGCGGCACCAGGTACCAGTGGTATCCGGGCGAGCCCGGCAGGCTCAGCGGCGCCCGCGGCGCCACCACCCGCAGCCGCTGCTCCGGATCGAGCAGGTCGGCGAGCCCGAGCAGGTCGGGGGCATCGGTGCCGCGACCGTGATGCAGGACCAGCAGACCATCCGGCTTCGCCGCCGCTGGCCGCTCGATGAAAGCGAGCGGCGCCATTAGGAAGCCGAGGCGGCCGCGGTCTTGTTCAAGTAGTCGCGCACGAACTCGTCGAGGTCGCCGTCGAGCACCCGCTGGACGTCGCCGACCTCGTGCTCGGTGCGGTGGTCCTTGACCATCGTGTAGGGGTGCAGCACGTAGCTGCGGATCTGCGATCCCCAGGCGACGTCTTTGACCTCGCCGCGCGCCCGCGCCATCTCCTCGGCCCGTTTGCGCTCCTCCAACTCGATCAGCTTCGAGCGCAGTAACTGCATCGCCACCGCCTTGTTCTGGGTCTGCGAGCGCTCGTTCTGGCACTGGACGACGGTCCCGGTCGGGAGGTGGGTGATCCGCACCGCCGAGTCGGTCTTGTTGACGTGCTGGCCGCCGGCGCCGGAGGCGCGGTAGGTGTCGATGCGGAGGTCGGTCTCGTCGATCTCAACCGCGGGCCCGGCGTCGACCAGCGGGCCGACGTCGACCTGGGCGAAGCTGGTGTGGCGGCGCGCCGATGAATCGAAGGGAGAGATCCGGACCAGGCGGTGGACGCCGCGCTCGGCGGCGAAGAGGCCGTAGGCGTTCTCGCCGCGGGCGATGAAGGTGGCCGACTTGAGCCCGGCCTCCTCCCCCGCCGAGGCCTCCTTCATCTCGACCTCGAAGCCGCGTCGCTCGGCCCAGCGCAGGTACATCCGCAAGAGGATCTCGGCCCAGTCCTGGGAGTCGGTGCCGCCGGCGCCGGCGTGGACAGTGACGACGGCGTCGCCGGCGTCGTACTCGCCGCTGAACAGCCGCGCCTCCTCGAGCTCGGCCAGGCGCTGCTCGGCGGCGGTCATCTGCGTGCCCAGCTCAGCCGCCATCTCCTCGTCCTCGGCCGCCATCTCCGCCAGGTCGGCAAGGTCGGCGACGTCGGACTCGAGCCCGCGGAAGAGCCGCAGCCGCTTCTGGGCGCGGGCGTGAGCGGCCGAGGTGCGCGCCGCCGTCTCCTGCTCATCCCAGAAGCCGGGCTTCCCCATCTCCGCCTCCAGGCGCCCTACCTCCGCCTCTAGCCCAGCCGGGTCAAAGGTAGTCCGAGAGCAGGGACAGCTGCTCGCGGACGGCGGCCAGGCGCGGGGCGATCGCTTCGGTGGGGGCGGCGTCGGCCATGCCCCCAGGTTATCCGTCCGCGCCCGCCTCGTTCTCGAAGCCCATCGCCCGCAGTCCTTCGGCCCGGTCCTCGTACGGCCGCCAAACCCGCACCTTGCGGGCGCGCAGCTCGAAGGCCCAGGCCATCTCATCCTCGCCGGCGGCGGACCCGTCCTCGGCCCAGTGCCAGACCCGCCGGATCAGCGCCACGGCGCTGCCGCCACCACCCTCGAGCCCTTCCTCGTAGAGCTCCTCGAGCAGGATCGTCTGCTGCACCCCGCCCGGCTCCCGCGTCGCCCAAACCCGCGCCGCCTCGGTCCCCTTGCGCAGCCCACGCGAGGCATGAAGCTCCACCTCCGGGTCGAGCACCGCGACTAACCCATCCAGGTCACGCTCGTTGAACGCCCGGATGAACTCGCGGACGGGATCGTGGCTCAAGGAATTGGGAGGACGGGGCGCTAGGCGCCGTGGCACTTCTTGTACTTCTTGCCCGAGCCGCACCAGCAGGGGTCGTTGCGGCCGATTTTGTCGTGCTCGTCTTTGACCACCGTCTCGACCACGTCGCCGCCGACGGCCTGGGAAGCGGCCGTGTCCACAGCGGCGGCGCCACCGCCGGCGACCGCGACCTGTTCCAGCGCCGAGGGCTGGGCCTCGGCGCTGCCGCCGGAGTAGTCGAGCGCGGTCGGCTCGTAGGCGCTGGCGCCGTTGCCGTTACCGGGTTCGACTTCGATTTCGGCCCGAAAGACGAGTTTGCTGAACTCGTCCCAGATCGAGTGCATGAGCTCCGAGAACATGGAGTAGCCCTCGTTTTTGTAGGCCACGAGCGGGTCGATCTGGGCGAAGCCGCGAAGGTGGATGCCTTCGCGCAGGTAGTCCATGTCGAAGAGATGTTCGCGCCAGCGGTTGTCGATCACCTGCAGCAGGATCGAGCGCTCGAGGTGGCGCATCAGCTCCTCGCCGAGCGCCTGCTCGCGCTCGTCGTAGGCGCTCATCGCGTCGTCGTCGAGGTCTTCTTTGAGCTGCTCGCGGTCGACCCGCTCCGGCGCCAGGGTGGCGACGTCGATGCCGACCGGCCAGATCTGACGCAGCTGCGTCTCCAGCTCGCCGAGGTCCCATTCCTCGAGCAGCTCGGCGGAGGTGTACTCGTCGACCAGGCGCTCGATCACGCCCTCGAGCTCGTCGCGCGCGGTCTCGGAGATGTCGCGCCCCTCGAGGATCTCGCGCCGGTATTTGTAGACCACGCGCCGCTGCTCGTTCATCACGTCGTCGTACTCGAGCACGCGTTTGCGGATCAGGAAGTTCTGCTCCTCGACCTTCTTCTGGGCGTTCTCGACGGTTTTCGTCAGCATCTTCGCCTCGAGCGGCACTTCGGTCCCGTCCTCCTCGACGGGGCCGAGGCGGTCGAGGATTTTGTAGATGCGATCGCCGGCGAAGAGCCGGATCACGTCGTCTTCGGCGGAGAGGAAGAAGCGCGACTCGCCGGGGTCGCCCTGGCGCCCGGAGCGCCCGCGCAGCTGATTGTCGATCCGCCGCGACTCGTGGCGCTCGGTGCCGCAGATGAAGAGCCCGCCGAGCTCGATTACTTCCTCGGCCTCGGCCTTGCACTGCGGTTCCAGCTCGGCCGTCCGCGCGGCCAGAGCCTCCTCGTACCCCTCGCTCTCGGGGGTGATGCCCCGCTTTTTCAGCTCGTGGATCGCCAGGTGCTCGGGGTCGCCGCCGAGCTTGATGTCGACGCCGCGGCCGGCCATGTTGGTGGCGATCATGACTTTGCCCTTGCGGCCGGCCTGGGCGATCAGCTCGCCCTCTCGTTCGGCGTGCTCGGGCTTGGCGTTGAGGACCGAGTGCTCGATCCCGTCGCGCTTCAGCGCCTCGGAAATCATCTCCGAGACCTCGACCGAAACCGTACCGACAAGGATCGGCTGTCCCTTTTCGTGGCGGCTGACGATTTCGTCGAGGACCGCTTTCCACTTGCCGTCTTTGGTTTTGAAGATCTGGTCGTTCTTGTCCATCCGCACCATCGGCTGGTTGGTCGGCACCTCGACCACCGGGATTTTGTAGATCTTCATGAACTCGGTCGCCTCGGTCAGGGCGGTGCCGGTCATGCCGGAGAGCTTGTCGTAGAGGCGGAAGTAGTTCTGCAGGGTGATCGTCGCCAGGGTCTGGTTCTCCTCGCGGATCGCCACCCCCTCCTTCGCCTCGACCGCCTGGTGCAGCCCCTCCGACCAGCGCCGACCCTCGAGGATGCGGCCGGTGAACTCGTCGATGATCATCACCTCGCCGTCGATCACCGCGTAGTCCTTGTCCCTTTTGTAGAGCGACTCGGCCTTGAGCGCCTGCGAGAGATGGTTGACGAGGCTGCCGTGCTCGCCGAGGTAGAGGTTGTCGACACCGACGAACTGCTCGGTGTTCTTCACCCCCCGCTCGGTCGGGGCGACCGTCTTGTGTTTCTCGTCGTACTCGTAGTCGTAGTCGACTTCGGAGGTGTCTTTCGACTCACCCAGGGATTTCAGTTTCTGTTTCGCCGGCACCCCGGTCAGCTGTTTGGCCAGGCGGGCGAAGGTGTAATAGATCTGGGCCGCCTCTTCCGGCCGACCGGAGATGATCAGCGGCGTCCGCGCCTCGTCGATGAGGATGTTGTCGACCTCGTCCACGATCGCGAAATCGTGGCCGCGCTGGACGCAGTGCTCGAGCGAGTCGGACATGTTGTCGCGCAGGTAGTCGAAGCCGAACTCGGAGTTGGTCCCGTAGGTGACGTCGCAGGCGTATTTGACCTGCCGCGCGTCGTGGTCGTCGAAGTCCTGGAGGGCGGCGACGCTGACCCCGAGCGCCTCGTAGATCGGCGTCATCCATTCCGAGTCGCGCCGGGCCAGGTAGTCGTTGACGGTGACGACGTGAACGCTGTTGCCGGCCAGCGTGTTGAGGAACACCGGCAGGGTCGCGGTCAGGGTCTTGCCCTCGCCGGTCCGCATCTCCGCGATCGCGCCGTCGTGGAGAACCATGCCGCCGATCAGCTGCACGTCGTAGTGGCGCTGACCGGTCGTCCGCCGCGAGGCCTCGCGGGTCAGCGCGAAGGCCTCCGGCAGTAGATCGTCGAGGGACTCGCCGTTGCGCGCCCGCTCGCGCAGGGAGTCGGCCTCCTCCCGCAGCTCCGCATCGGAGAGGGCTTCCATCTCCGGCTCGTATCGATTTATCGCCTCCGCGCGCTTCTGGTAGGCCTTGAACTTCCGACCCTCCCCCGCGCGCAAGGCCTTGTTGACCAAGTCCATTGCGGGCATCGGTCAAGAGTAGCGATAGGACCTTGCCCCGGGCGGGTAGCAGGCGTAGCATGGAAGCGAACCCACAAGGAGGCGCTCATGCGGATAGAGATTCGGGGACGGAACGTCGAGATGACGGACGACCTGCGTGAGATGGTGCGGAAGCGATTCCAGCGCCTGGGCCGGCAAGTCTCGGCGCTGGCGACCCTCGAGGTGGTGCTGTCGGAGGAGCGCAATCCTTCGATCGCCGACAAGCAGGTCGCCGAGGCGACCTTCTACCTCAAGGGTGTGACCCTGCACGCGCACGAGGCCTCGCCGGAGATGACGCACACCGTGCGCGAGCTGGCCGAGGACCTGCGGCGCCAGGTCAAGAAGCACCGGGAGCTGCGGCGCAAGCGCAGTCAGACCCGCCGCCTGGTCGACCAGATGCGGGGTCGACCGGCGGAGCCACCCTTAGCGAGCTAGGCTCAAAGGCGCCGGGCGAAAGTCACGGCGACCACGCGGGCGGCCCCGGCCGCCCGCAGAGCCTGCGCACAGGCACTCAGCGTCGCCCCGGTGGTGAGCACGTCGTCGATCAAGAGGACGCTGCGGGGAGCCACTCCCGTCGCCTCGATGCGCGGCGGCTGCCCAAGGCGCTCCGCTCGCCTGCGCCCGACCTGCCGCCGCGACCCGCGCCGCACCAGGCAGGGCTCGAGACAGGCATCGAGGCGCTCAGCCAGCGCCCCGGCCAGCTCCCCCGCCGGGTCGAACCCCCGGCGCCGCAAACGCGAGCGCGCCGGCGGCACCGGCACCACCACCCCACTCAGCATCTGCGCCGGCGCCAGCCACTGAATCCGGTCCGCCATCAGCTCGGCGACCGGCAGCAGCCGCCGGAACTTCAGCGCCGCGACCAGATCCCGCGCCACCCCCTCGTGCGAGGCCGAGGACCAAGCCCGATCGAGCCCCGGCGGCCCCTTCCCCAGCAACGGCTCCGCCGCCGCCAGCCGCCGCCCACAGCGGGTGCAGACAACCGCCTCGGCCCGGCAGGCGCGCCCGCAGGCGGCGCACAGGGGCGGGGCGACGACGGCGGCGATTGCCTGCAAAACCTGCATCCGCCGATCCTCTGTGGGCCGGGCGCATGCGTGGCGCGCACAGTGCCAATTGTTTGAGGAGGGACCCGGATGTCCCCCGTGTGAATTGAGTCGCGCACCCTCACGGGTGCTGCTCCGGGAGATGGTGCGCGCCTATGGCGCGCAGAAGACAGATTGCATTTCGCCGCTGCGCGACATTCTCACGGGGGACATCCGGGTCCCTCCACCAACACTCGACACCGGGACTTCACGGGTCGGTCGCCATTGAAGCTTCGGGAGCTCCCAGCAAGCGACGCGCGGGGAGCTGATTCGCTCGAGGACGCCGCTGGGTTCGAGCGACTCCCGAGCCCCCGGTCGCGCTCGAGCAGCTTCAAAATCTGAGCGGCGTTCCGTTGGGAGGGTGATGGCGCTCCCCCGCAGGAATGTCGCGAAGCGGCGGAAATGCAATCCGATTCCTGCCCGCCATAGGCGGGCAGCATCCCCCGGAGCAGCACCCGAAGGGTGCGCGACTCAATTCCAGCGGGGGAGTGTCACCACCCCTCCCTCGCCAAGCCCTCTCAGTCAGCCACGGAGACCGGCGATAGCACCGATCAACACCGAGCCCCCGGGGATCTGAGCCCCTGGCAAGGCAATCGTCTCCCGCAGCCTGCTGC
>CAVTKC010000007.1:0-56191 GCA_963735255.1 uncultured Solirubrobacterales bacterium
GTTGTCGGCGGCGGCCGGCGAGTTCGGGGCGCGCCCGGCGATCGAATTCCGGGACCGGCCGATCAGCTTTAGCCGGGCTCGAAGCGCTGGTGGAGATCCGGCGGCCAGTCGGCCTTCCTCCGCGCCGGCTACGGCAAGGACAGTTCGGTCGCGCTGTTCCTCGGCAATTCGCCGGACCATCCCGTCAATTTCTTCGGCGCGCTGAAGGCCGGCGCCCGCGTCGTGCATCTGTCAGCCCGCTCGACGGCGAGATCGCGCTGTCGCACAAGCTCTCGGATTCCGGCGCGCGCGTGCTCGTCACCAGTCAACCTGTCGGCGCTGTTGCCGACCGCGCTGAAATTCCTGGGCAAGGGTCTGCTCGATCGCCTGATCGTCTGCGAGGACGATCACTGGGGCAAGGTCCGGACACGCCGCAGACGGCCGCTGCCGGATCATCCCGGCGATCATCACCTTCAGGCAATTCGTCGAAGGCGCGGCGAAGCCCGCGCGCTGGCCCGAAATAGCGCCGGAAGATGTCGCGTTGTTGCAATATACCGGCGGCACGACGGGCGTTCCCAAGGGCGCGATTTTGAGCCACGCCAATCTCACCGCCGCTGTCGCCATCTACCACGCCTGGAAACGATCCGCGCTTTCACCGAGGGCGAAGGCCGCGTCATCTGCGTGCTTCCGCTGTTCCATATCTACGCGCTCCGTCGGTGCTGCTGCGCGCATCTCGACCGGCAACGGAAATACTGCTGCGCTTACGCTTCGACGTCGAAGGCGCGCTGAAGGACATCGAAGGAAGCGCGCGACCGTCTTCCCGGCGTGCCGACGATGTGGATCGCGATCGCCAATTTCCCGGCGTCGAAAAACGCGATTTTCCTCGCTGCGCAACTGCGGGTCGGGCGGCGCGCCGCTGCCGGTCGAGATCGGCCAGGATCTTCACGCAGATCACCGGCTGAACCTGACGCGGCGGCTGGGGCATGACCGAGACGTCGCCGGCCGGAACGCGCTTCCCGCGAACGCGGCCGGACCGGCCCGGCAGCATCGGCATGCCCCTGCCCGGCATCGAATCGGACGTCGTTGCGCTCGACGATCCTCAGCGGCTGCTGCGCCCGGCGAGACCGGCGAGATCCGCATCAAGGGCCCGAACGTCACGCAGGGCTACTGGAACCAGCCGGAGGAGACCGCGGACGCCTTCGCCGACGGCTATCTGCTGACCGGCGACATCGGCGACATGGACGAAGACGGCTATTTCTTCATCGTCGACCGCAAGAAGGACATGATCATCTCCGGCGGCTTCAACGTCTATCCGCGCGATGATCGAGAAGGCGATCTACGAACATCCTGCCGTCGAATGAAGTGATCGTCATCGGCGTTGCCGACGCCTATCGCGGCGAAAGCGCGAAGGCGTTCGTCTCGCTGAAGGCGGGCGCCGCGCCCTTCAGCCTCGACGACCTTGCGCGAATTCCTGCGGGCAAGCTCGGCCGCACGAGCTGCCGGCGCGCTGGAGATCCGCGACGCATTGCCGAAGAACGCCGGTCGGCAAACTGTCGAAAATCGAAGTGCGCCGACGAGAGCCCGAAAGGCGCTGGCCGCCGCGAACCGGGCCGGCTGAGTCGCATTTCCCTCAGAGCCGCTGAGGAGCAACCGACCGAGGAAGGGTTGACCATGGACCTACGTTTCACCGCCGAAGAGAACTGGCGTTTCGCGAAGAGGTGCGCGACTTTCTTCAAGACCAAGATCCTGCCGGACGATCCGGCACAAGATGCGTCGAGCGGCCATCATCTGAGCGAAGGAGGACATCATCGCCTGAGAACGCGCATCCTCAACAAAAAGGGATGGGCGGTTCCGCACTGGCCGGACGAATGGGGCGGCACCGGGTGGACGCCGTGCAGCTGCTAGATCTTCGGCGAGGAGATTGCAGCTGCAACGGCGCGCCGGCGCCCTGGCGTTCAACCCAACATGGTCGGGCCGGTGATCGCCACTTTCGGCTCGGAGGCGCAGAAGCAGAAGTTTCTGCCGCGCATCGCCAATCTCGACGATTGGTGGTGCCAGGGCTTTTCCGAACCGGGGGCCGGGTCGATCTCGCCTCGCTTGAAAACCACGGCCAAGCGCGAGGGCGACCAATACATCGTCAACGGCCAGAAGACCTGGACGACGCTCGCCCAGCACGCCGACTGGATTTTCGTCCTCGTGCGCACCGATCCCAACGGCGAAGAAGCAGGAGGGCATTTCCTTCATCCTGATCGACATGAAGACGCCAGGCGTGACGGTGCGACCGATCCAGACCATCGACGGCGGCCACGAGGTCAACGAAGTGTTCTTCGACGATGTCGGGTGCCCGTCGAAAATCTGGTCGGCGAGGAGAACAAGGGCGACGAACTCGCGCGGCAGCCCGTGGCGCCCCGGCGGGAGTCGGGCGAGCTCGGGCGGATACTCGTCGGCTTGGTCGACCGAATCGGCGGGTTCAGCGGCCACAGGGCGACGATACCGGTCCAGGGAATTCGAGCTTTTCTCCAGCTCCTCGAGGGCCGCCTCGACCCCCAGATAGGGCATCACCGCGGCCGACATCAGCTGCGGGATCAGCTTCGGCAGCTCGTCGGTGTCGCCGCGCACGACCTTCGCGTAGACCTGCCCGTAGGCGGAGCCGGCGAGGGCCTCGGCGGTCGTGTGGGGGACCGATTCGGGGTCCTCCATCTCCTTGCGCCCGGCGTCGATCAGCGAGGCGATCACCCGCATCGTCATGTCGCGGCGGGCGCGGGCGGCGTCGCCGGCGGCCAGCACCTCGACCGCGAAGGAGGCGCGGCTGGGCTCGTTGCAGAGGGAGCCGACGACCTCGTGGGCGACCGCGCGCAAGCGGTCGGGCCAGTCGTCCTCGCTGTCATAGGCGTGCATCAGCGAGGCCATGCATTCCTCGTTCATCTCCTGCCAGGCGGTGAGGAAGCCGTCGTACTTGCCGCGGAAATGGCGGTCGAAGGCGGGGCGGTCGAGCCCGGCGCGGTCGACGATCATCTCGATCGAGGTGTCCATGTAACCGCGCTCGGCGGCGACCTCGATCAATGCCTCGATCAAGCGCGCGCGCTCGGACGAGGCGGCGGTGCGAGCTTCGGTCTCGAGCACTAGGTCATGGGACCCCCAATCCCTGCCTTGCCGGACTCAGCCGCTTGCGGCTTGTGGTTGCTCGGACGCCGCCCGCTTCGCTGCCTCGGCGCCGAGGTAAGGGGTGAGGGAGAACTCGGCCAGCTCCGGGAGCAGCTCCTCGATCTGCTCCGTCTGTCCCATGATGATGCGCTGGTAGATGATCCAGAAGATGCCGCCGATGATCGTTTCCTCGAGCGTCGCCGGCAGTTCCTCGCCGTGGTGGGAGACCTTGCGGCCCATGCGGAAGAGCGGCACGAAAGCCTGGATCGAGCGCTCGTAGCGCTCGACCGCGGCGGGGCCGGCGGAAAGCGCCTCGACGATGCAGGTCCGGGCCAGGGCGGGCTCGCTGGCGACGTAGTGGAGGAAGGCGGAGAGGCCGGAGTTGACCCGGGCGGGCCAGCTGTCGACCTTGGTCGCCGCGTCGACGACCCGGCGCAGTGCCTCCTTGACCGCGAACTCCGAGGCGGCGAGGAAACAGTCCTCCTTGGAGGAGAAGTTCTCGTAGAAGGTGTTGCGGGCGATGCCGGCGCGGCGGACGATGTCGGCGACGGTGACGGCGCGGTAGCCCTTCTCCACCGTCTCCTCCGCCAGCGCCGAGATGATGCGGGCCCGCTGATGCTGGGCGATGAACTCTTTGGGGAGGGGATGCCGACCTGGCGGGGGTCGCATCGTCGATGCGTTTTCGGCCACGAACGCCAGAGTACCTTGAGTGGGAGTGGCTTACAACCTTGCGTACTGGGCTATATACCGCTACAGTACCGGAATCCAGACAAGCGGTTCCCTTGATCGACTTAAAAGGAAGGCAGATGGGAAAGCGCGCCGACAACAGGGCCCTGGCAGGGGCTGAGGGGGTCGGCGATTCGCAGCGACGGAACTCGCGGATTCCGGACGCTCCCGAACTCGCACTCGTGACCTCACCGAAGCGACAGGCGATTCTCGACGGGATGCTCGAGGCGGTCGGGGCGGAGGGCTATGAGCACGCGTCGGTCCGCACCGTGCTCGACCGCACGGGGGTCTACCGGCAGGCCTTCTACGACAACTTCGCCGACAAGGATGACTGCTACCTGCAGGCCTACGATGCCGGTGTAGAGCGGGTTGAAGCGCTTCTGCTCGCCGCCGCGGGCGAGCAGGGGTCCTGGACAGGACAGCTGCGCGCCGGGCTCGCCGCCCTCCTCGACTTTCTCGACGCCGAGCCGGACACCGGGCGTGCCCTGGTGGTGGAGGTGCACGCTGCCGGACCGGAGGCGCTGGCGAAACGGGCGGCGGTGATGAAACGGCTGACGGGCTTCCTCGATCGTGCGCGCGAGGAGGCCGGGGGTGCCGAGTCGCCGCCGCCAATAGCCGGCGAGGGGATCGCCGCCGGAATCCACGCGGTGATCCACTCGCGGCTGGCAACGGGTGAGAGCG
Source organism: uncultured Solirubrobacterales bacterium (assembly GCA_963735255.1). GTDB lineage: Bacteria > Actinomycetota > Thermoleophilia > Solirubrobacterales > 70-9 > VAYN01. The sequence goes on from CAVTKC010000007.1 coordinate 4,531, forward strand.
GCGGCTTCCGCCAGCTGCTCCCGGAGTTCATGTACTTCGCGGTACTGCCGTACTTCGGGGCCGAGCTGGCGGGCGCCGAGATGCAGGCCGCAAGCGTCTAGAGCCGCTCCAGGTTGTCGGCCTCGATGCCGCGGGTGACGCCGCGGAAATCGAGCACCCGCGGCGCCTTCGCGACCACCTCGGCGTAGTCGATGCCGGGGTGGGCGGTGACGATCGCGACCAGGTCGGCGCTCTCCAGGGCGGGGCCGAGCTCGACCGAGGCGAGGCCGAGCTGTGGCAGCTCCGGGACGAAGGCGTCGTGGTAGGAGGAATCGGCTTCGAGGGCGGCGAGCAGGCGCAGGATCGTCAGCGAGGGAGACTCGCGGGTGTCGCCGCTGCCGGCCTTGTAGCTGGCGCCGAGGACGACGATCTTCGAGCCCTTGACCGGCTTCGAGGCCCGGTTGAGAGCGCGCTCTATGCGCTCGACGCAGAAGGCGGGCTGGGCCTGGTTTACCTTGCCGGCGAGCTCGATGAACTCCGGGTAGAAACCCTGCTCGCGGGCGCTGAAGGCGAGGTAGAAGGGGTCGACCGGGAGGCAGTGGCCGCCCATCCCCGGGCCCGGCTCGAAGCGCATGAAGCCGAAGGGCTTGGTCGAGGCGGCGTCGATCACCTCCCAGACATCGATGCCGAGGCGGTCGCAGAGCTGGGCCAACTCGTTGACGAAGGCGATGTTGACGGAGCGGAAGACGTTCTCCAGGAGCTTCGATAGCTCGGCCGCCTCGGGGCTGGAGACGACCACGACCTGGTCGCAGACCAGCGCGTAGAGGGCGCGGGCGCGCTCGGTGCAGGCCGGGGTCATGCCGCCGACCAGCTTCGGCGTGGTCTTGACCGTGTAGTCGGTGCGGCCGGGGTCGATCCGCTCGGGCGAGAAGGCGACGTGGAAATCCTCGCCGAGCGTCAGGCCGGACCCTTCGAGGATCGGCGTCAGGCGCTCGCGGGTGGTGCCCGGGTAGGTGGTCGACTCGAGCACGACGAGCTGGCCGGCGCGGAGGATCCCGGCCAGCGACTCGGAGGCGCCGAGCAGGTAGGTGAGGTCCGGTTCGCGCGAGTTGGTCAGCGGCGTCGGCACGCAGACGATAAGCGCGTCGCAGGGGCCCAGATCGGCGTAGTCGGCGGTCGCCCGCAACAGCTCGCCGAGCGGCGCCAGGGTGCTGTCGGGCACGTCCTCGATGTAGCTGCGCCCGGCGTTCAGGGACTCGACCTTGGTGGGGTCGAGGTCGAGGCCGACGACCTCGTTACCGGCCTCGGCGAATGCGACTGCGAGCGGGAGGCCGACGTAGCCGAGCCCGACTATTCCGATCTTCATCGCGGCAGCATAGGCGCGTTGGACAGGCCGCCGCGACTTCCCTACGCTGGTTGGGATGGATTCATCAGCATCGAATCCACGCCCTGGGTTGAGCGCGAGTCAGGCGCTCCCGAGGGCCTACGCGGTTCGCTCCGAGCGCGAGCGGATGCTGGAGGCGATGGTCCGTGTCGCCGCGGCGAAAGGCTATGAGGCGACGACCGTCGCCGACGTGACCGAGGCCGCCGGGGTCAGCAGCGAGACCTTCGAAGCGACCTTCGTCGGCAAGGCGGGCTGCTTCCTCGAGGCCTACGACGCGGTCATCGACGTCCTCGTCGCCCACGTCTCGACCGCCTTCGAGAGCACCGTCGGGCAGCCCTGGCCGGACCGGATCGTCGCCGCGCTGCGGGCGCTCACCGACCTGCTGGCGAGCGAGGCGGACATCGCCCGGATGGCGATGGTCGAGGTGACCGCGGTCGGCGAGGACGCGCGGATCCGCTACCGGGGGGCGCTCGGGCGCTTCACCTACTTCCTCGAGGAAGGCCGCTCCGCCTCCGCCCAGGGCGACGAGCTGCCGGCGGACACGGCGCGCTTCGCGATCGGCGGCGCCACCTCGATGATCTTCGACGAGGTGCGGGCCGGACGCGGGCCGGAACTGCGGCGGATCCTGCCCGACCTGGTCTTCGCGGTGCTGATGCCCTACCTCGGTCCCGAGGCGGCCGAGGACGAAATGCGCCGGGTCGGCCGCCAGGGCTGAGCGGCCGAACTCCTCGGCGCGGTCAGACGCCCTCGCCGTGGCGGCCCTCGCCGGCGGCGAAGCGGGCGGCGCCGCGGACCGCGACCTCGAGCGTCTCGTTGCCGAGCCGCTGCTCGAGCGCGAGGCCCTCGGCCAGCGGCAGGCCGGCGCCCTCGATCGCGGCGCGGCGGTCGGCGAGCATCGTCTCCTGCGGGAAGGCGGCGAGCTTCTCGGCCAGCTCGAGGGCGCGGTCGAGGTGGGTCCCGGCGGGCACGACCTCGTTGACGAGGCCGATCCGCAACGCCTCCTCGGCGTCGACGGGGCGGCCGGTGAGGATCAGCTCCAATGCCCGGCCCATGCCGATCACGCGGGGCAACCGCTGGGTGCCGCCGTCGATCAGCGGCACGCCCCAGCGGCGCTCGAAGAAGCCGAAGGTCGAGCTGGGGGTGGCGAGGCGCAGGTCGCACCAGAGGGCGAGCTCGAAGCCGCCGGCGAGGCACCAGCCGTCGACCGCGGCGATCGCCGGCTTCGACGGGGTCAGCCGGGTGAAGCCCTCGGGGCCGGCGGGGTCGGTGACGTCGAGGTCGAGCGCCTTGAGGTCGGCACCGGCGCAGAAGGCCTCGCCACCGGCGCCGGTGAGGACGAGCACCCGGGCGTCGCCGTCGGCCTCGAACTCGTCGAAGCCCTGGCGCAGCAGCTTCGCGGTGGCGCCGTCGACGGCGTTGCGCCGCTCGGGACGGTCGATCGTCAGCACCGCCGCCGCGCCGACCCGTTCGTAGCGAACCTCTTCGCTCATCGCCGCCATCCTCCCACAGGCCGTCGGGCCCGAAGAGAGGGAGGTGGGAGCGGGCGGGCTAGTCGCGGCGAACGGCACTCACGGGGTTCGCGACGACGCCCAACTCCCGGAAATGCGCCCCGGTCGCGGCCGGCAGGGCAGGCTCTCCGGCAGACCGCAAGTTAGGCGCCAAAGCGGACGTCGCCGCGGGGGCGAGTCAGCCCGCCTGAGGACTTGGTGGGGTTATGGCAACAGTAAGTCCTCAGCCTTGGGCGAGGGGCGCATGGGAACTGGAGCGGCGTCAGCACGGTGTGGTGACGCGGGCGCAATTGACGGGGTTGGGAATGGGGTCGGAGGCGATCCGGTGGCGACTTGCCGACGGTCGACTGCATCGGCTGCTGCGCGGGGTCTATGCCGTGGGACGACCCGACCTCGAGCAACGCGGATGGTGGATGGCGGCGACGCTGGCGCGTGGGCCGCGGGCGTTGCTCAGCCACCGCAGCGCGGCGGAGCTGTGGGGCATCTGCCGCGGTCCGCGCAACGGATCGCGAGCCGCATCACCCGGGTCGCCCAGCGGTTGGGCGTACGGCCACGTGGTCGACGTCGTCGTTCCGGCGGGCCTCTCGAAGGAGCGCCCCGGCATCCGCGCGCACCGGCGGCGTGACCATGAAGCTCCGGGCAGGCGCGTAGTCGACGGAATCCCCGTGACCCACCCCGTCGCCACTCTGGTCGACCTCGCCACCTGCCTGCCGACCGGGCAACTCGAAGCGGCGATCAACGAGGCGGATCATCTCGACCTGGTCGATCCCGAGCGGCTGCTCGAAGGGCTCGACTCGCTGCCGCGCTGGGCGGGGATCGGGCGCCTGCGGGCGCTGCTCACCGCGCCGACGACGGCGCTGACCTCGACCGAGCTGGAGCGGCTGTTCCTGCCCCTGGCGCTCGAAGCCGGGCTGCCGGTGCCGCGGACCCAGGTCTGGCTCGACGGGCACCGGGTCGACTTCTACTGGCCCCAGCTGGAGTTGGTGGTCGAGACCGACAGCCTGCGCTACCACCGGACCGCCTTCAAGCAGGCGAGCGACAAGCGACGGGACAACGCCCATGCCGGCGCCGGACGCACCAGCCTCCGGTTCAGCCATGGGCAGGTCCGCGACGAACCGGGCTACGTGCGCAAGGCGCTCGCGAGGACCGCCGGTCGGCTCACGGGACGGCGTTGAAAGAGGAACGAAAAAAACGACCGGCGATGACGCTCGGTTGCCTGCCGTGCGCGTAGCCTTCGCGCTCAGAAGCTCGTTGCGCCACCTTCGAGATCGCCCCCCGCTCGGCTTCCGCGGGGACCGGTCTCTCCCGGTCGCAGATTCAACTTACGCCCCCTCGCGGCGTTGCGCCAGAGGGGTAGCGGCGACGATCTCGCAAAGTCCGCACTAAAGGGAGCCGCGCGGCGCCGGTCAAGAAACGTGGTGCTTGTCCGCGTGGCGATATACGGTCCCGGCGGGTATGGAAACGGGACTGGAGGCGTCGGCGCGACGAGCGCGGCGCAACGTCGTGCTCACCGCCGCGATCGCGGGCCTCGGCGGGCTGCTGTTCGGCTACGACACCGGTGTAATCGCCGGCGCATTGCTGTTCATCAAGGTGGACTTCGCGCTCGGAAGCTTCGCCCAGGGCCTGGTGGTCGCCGCGGTGCCGATCGGCGCCGTCGGCGGTGCCGCAATCGCCGGGCCGGCGGCGGACACCTACGGGCGCCGACTGATGATCCTGCTCGCCGCCGGGGTCTTCATCGTCGGAGCGCTGGGGAGCGCCGCCGCGCCCGGGGTCGAGGTACTGGTGGCGGCGCGGATCGTGATCGGAGTCGCGATCGGGCTCGCCTCCGCCGCGGCCCCCGTCTACATCTCCGAGGTGGCTCCGCCGGAGAGCCGCGGCCGCCTCGTCACCTTCTTCCAGCTGGCGGTGACGATCGGGATCCTCGTCGCCTACCTGGTCGGCCTCGCCTTCGACGCCAGCGAAGGCTGGCGCTGGATGCTCGGGCTGGGCTGCGTGCCGGCGCTGGGCCTCGCCTTCGGGATGGTGCGGATGCCGCAGAGCCCGCGCTGGCTGGTGATGAGCGGCGACGACTTCGCGGCGCGGGCGACGCTGGCGAAGATCCGCGTCGACGACCCGGACACGATCGACCGCGAGCTGGAGGAGATCAAGGAGAGCCTGGACGAGAAGCCGGGGGCCTGGAGCGAGCTGCTGCAGCCGGTGGTCAAAGCGGCGCTGGTGGTCGGCGTCGGGCTGGCGATCCTGCAGCAGGTGACCGGCATCAACACGGTCATCTACTACGCGCCGACGATCATCGAATTCACCGGCGTCAACTCCTCCGCCGGCTCGATCCTGGCCGCGGTCGGGGTCGGGGTCATCAACGTCGCCTTCACCGTGCTGGCGCTGCGCCTGCTCGACCAAACGGGTCGGCGGACGCTGCTCTTCATCGGGGTGACCGGGATGACGATCTCGCTCTTCGCGCTCGGCGGCGCCTTCAAGATCGACGCCGGCGGCAGCACCCTCGCCTCGGTGATCGCGATCATCAGCCTGATGACCTACGTCGCCTCCTTCGCGATCAGCCTCGGGCCGATCTTCTGGCTGCTCAATGCCGAGATCTACCCGCTCAGCGTGCGCAGCAAGGCGGCCGGAATCGGCACGATGGCGAACTGGACCTTCAACTTCATCGTCTCGCTCACCTTCCTGCTGCTGATCGAAGCGCTGGGGCGTTCGGGCGCCTTCTGGTTCTACGGCGCGATCGGGATCGTCACCCTCGTCTTCTGCTGGAAGCTGGTGCCGGAGACCAAGGGCAAGCACCTCGAGGACATCCAGGCCGAGTTCCAGGCCCGGGTCGATTCGCACGCCTGAGCGGCGGCTGAGTACCCTCAGCGGATGCGGATCGACGAGATCATCGCCGCCAGGCGGCCGACCTTCTCGGTCGAGTTCTTCCCGCCCAAGACGGCGGAGTCGACAGCGCAGCTGTACGAGACCGCGCGCGAGCTCGCCAAGCTGGAGCCGGACTTCGTCTCCGTCACCTACGGCGCCGGCGGCTCGACCCGCGACGGCACGGTCGAGATAACGCGGGCGCTGAAGGACGAGCTGGGGCTGGAGACGATGGCCCACCTCAGCTGCGTCGGCGAGACCACGGAGGGCCTGGCGGAGACGCTGGACCGGATCGAGGCGGCCGGGATCGAGAACGTGTTCGCATTGCGCGGCGACCCGCCGCGGGGTGAAGAGGACTTCGAGCAGCCCGACGGGGGCCTCGGCAGCGCCGCCGAGCTGGCCGCCTTCATCAACGCCGGCTGGAGCTTCTCGGTCGGGGGCGCCTGCTTCCCCGAGGTCCACCCGGAGGCGCCGGACCTGGATACCGACCTTGCCTACCTGAAGACGAAGGTCGACTCGGGCGCCGGCTTCCTGATCACGCAGCTGTTCTTCGACAACCAGGTCTACTTCGACTTCGTGCGGGCGGCGCGGGCGCGGGGCATCGAGGTGCCAATCCTGGCCGGGGTGATCCCGGTCGCCAGCTTCGCCCAGACGAAGCGGATCTGCGACCTCTGCGACGCCTCGATCCCGGCGCCGCTGGAAGCCGCCTTCGAGGCGGCGGGCGGGGACCCCGAGCGCGAGTTCGAGCTGGGCGTCGCCTTTGCCGCGCAGCAATGCGCCGAGCTGCTGATCGCCGGGGCACCCGGCATCCAATTCTTTGCCCTCAACAAAGCGCCGGCGACGCGGGCGGTGCTGGGCGCGCTGCGGGCGTCGCGGCCGTGGGAGCGCGTGCGCGGCGACGCCGCGACCCTGACCGGTAGCGCCGACTAGGCTGCGGCGACCGATGTCAGAGCAGGACGACAGGGAGCAGCGGAAGCAGGCGCGGATCGAGGCCGAAGGCAGCGAGGCGAGCGGCAAACGCAACCGCCTGATCGTCGCCTACGCGATCGCCTCGACCGTGGTCCTGGCGATCGCCGGGATCGTCCTCGTCCTCGCCAGCGGTGGCGACGACGACGGAGGTGGCGGGGGCGCCAAGCAGGGCAGCGCCCACATCAACCTCAACGCCTCGATCGGCTCGACCAACGGACTCCAGCCCGACGACCGGGCAGGGACGGCGCCGCCGCCGGTCGCGGTCGCCAACCTCGCCGCCGCCGCCAAACAGGCCGGCTGCGTGCTGCGGCTGAAACTGAAGGACGAGGGCCACAACCACATCCCGGCCGGCTCCCCCGCGCCCGACTACAAGACCAACCCGCCGACCTCGGGCAACCACGTCGAACCGCCCTACCAGCAGGCCGACGGCGCCTACACCGAAATGCCGGCGCCGATCGACTTCGTCCACTCGCTCGAGCACGGGCGGCTGGAGATCCAGTACGCGCCCGACCTGGCGGAAAAGGACCAGTTGGCGCTGAAGGGCCTCTACGACACGATGTACGGGGCGACGCTGCTGTTCCCGAACGACGAAATGCCCTTCGCGGTCGCGGCGACCACCTGGACCAACCTGCTCGGCTGCCCCACCTACAAGGGAGCGATCACGCTCGACGCGATCCGCGCCTTCGGCAAGGCGACCTGGGGCCGCTACGGCGGCGAGCCGGCCGAATACTTCCCGTTCACCGGGCCGACGCCCGCCGAACCGGCCGCCTAGCTGTAGTTCCCAAGCAGGTTGTTCCCCAGTAGCTCATTGAGTCGAGCCACCGGCGGACGATGACCGAGGGAGCCGTGCTTGCGATGGTAGTTGTAGCGATCGAGCCAGCCGGCGAGCTGGCTGGCTCGATCGGCTGAACTGCCGTAAAGGCGCCCGTAGGCCCACTCGCGCAGCATCGTCTGGATGAAGCGCTCGGCCTTGCCGTTGGTGCGAGGCCGGTAGGGCCGGGTCCGCAGGTGCCTGATCCCGAGCTCACGACAGGTGGCGGCGTGGATCGTGGAGACGTAGGGGGAGCCGTTGTCGGTCATCACCCGCTCGACCTTGACTCCACGCTCGGCAAACCAGGCCACCGCCCGCCGCAGGAAGGCCGAGGAGGTGGTGCCGCGCTCGTTTGGCAACACCTCGACGTAGGCGAGGCGGGTGGCGTCATCGACGCAGACGTGGCAACACTCCCAGCCGTAGCCGCGGCTGGATTGGCGCTGGCCGATCGCTCGTTTGCCGGCGACCCCGAAGCGGCCCAGCTTCTTGACGTCGACGTGGATCAGCTCGCCGGGGCGCGAGCGTTCATAGCGGTTGGGCGGCTCGGGAGGCTCGAGTCGGCTGCGCTTGCCCAGGCCCACCCGCTTGCACCACAGCGAGACCGTCGAGAGCGCCAGGCCGAGGACCTCGGCGATCTCCGCCGCCGTCATCCGCAGCCGGCGCAGGGCGGTGATCGCCTCGACCACTGGCTCCGGCGTGCGGTGGGGAATCCGCTTCGGCGCCGAGGAACGATCGAGCAGCCCGGCATCTCCCTCGGCTCGCCAGCGACCGAGCCACTTACGGGCCGATCGCTCGCTGATGCCGGCGGCCTCGGCCGCCGCCACCAGCGACCAGTTCTCCTCTTCCACCCGCTTGACCAAGAGCTTGCGGCTGTTCGGGCAGGTGCGGGCGTTAGCGTGGATCCTCATCCGGTGTCTCCTTGTTGGGTGGGTGGCTCGACACCCCCAGCCTTCAAGGAGGCCCGGATGAACAACGTTGTTAGGAGCTACAACTAGCTAGGCCGGCGCCAACGGCTCGCCGCTAGGCGGCCTGCGGTAAGTACTGCTCCCAGGCGCTGGGGATCTTCGGGCTCGCCACCTGGATGAAGACCGTCGCCGGCGGTGCCTTCGGCGAGTTCTTCGGGTGCATGTGGATCTCCCGCGGCAGCCGGTTGCCCTTGCGGCGGTTGCAGCTGGCACAGGCGGCGACGATGTTCTCCCAGACCGATTTGCCGCCGCGGCTGCGGGGAATCACATGGTCGACAGTGAGCCCGGACTTGGTCGAGCCGCAGTACTGGCAGGTCCAGGAGTCCCGCGCCAGAACCGCCCGGCGGGTGATCTTGCGCCGGTGCGCCTCGCGGGGGATCCGCACGTAGTTGGTGAGGCGGATCACGTCGGGGCGCTCCATCGTCATGTGCTCGGAGTGGAGGGCGCCGCCCCTTTGCTCCAGAAGCTCTGCCTTTTCCTTCAGCAAGAGCACAGCGGCTCGTCTCAACGTGCAGACGTTGATGGGCTCGTACGTCGCATTAAGCACCAAAACCCGCGCCATATGCCCGCAGATTGTAGGGGGCAGGCGGTGCGGCGCCGAACGGAGCGCCCGGCGGGCCCCTGCTCAGCCGACCGGGTACGAACCCAAGATGCGGACCGAGCCGGCTTTGGCGCGGAGTTGGGTGAGGGCCTCGGCGACGATCTCGTCGGTCTCGGCGCCCTCGAGGTCGCAGAAGAACATGTAGCGGCCGAGGCCCTGGCGCATCGGGCGGGACTCGATCCTGGTCAGGTTGATCGAGCGGGACGAGAACTCGCTGAGGGCGTCCACCAGGGCGCCCGGATGGTCGGCGCCGAGCTCGGAGAAGACCAGGGAGGTCTTGCGGGGGCCGTCGCCGGTGGGGACGGTGCCCGCGGGGGCGATCCAGACGAAGCGGGTGACGTTGCCGGCCTCGTCCTCGACCCCCTCGCGCAGGATCGAGCAGCCGTAGAGCTCGGCGGCGGCGCGGGAGCCGAGGGCGGCCCAGGGACGCTCGGACTCGGCGACCATCCGCACCGCGGCGGCGGTGCTGCTGACGCTGCGCAGTTCGATCCCGGGCAGGGTCTCGCGCAGGAAGCGGGCGCACTGGGCGAGCGGCTGCTGGTGGGAGAGGACCGCCTCGACCCGCTCCAGCTCGACCCCCTCGCGGGCGACCAGGTGGACGCGCACGCGGTAGTCGTGCTCGCCGACGATCGTCACCGCGCCGGCGTCGAAGGCGAGGGTGTCGAGGGTGCCGCGGACCGAGCCCTCGATCGAGTTCTCGAAGGGGACCAGGGCGCGCTCGGCCTCGCCGTTTTCGACGGCGAGGATCGCGTCGTGGATCGTCGCCGTTCGCAACGGCTCGAACTCGACCGCCGCGGTGACCTCGCCAAGGGCGTCCTCGGTGAAGGTGCCGGCCGGGCCGAGGTAGGCGATCCGCATTGCGTCCTGCCTATTCGAAGTTGACGGTGAAGGTTTCTTCGTTGTTGGTGGCGATTTCCTCGCCGGGCACCGTGTCGACCTTGATTTCGAGCGCCGTTTCGCCGCTCGGGGCGGGCGTCAACGGGATCGAGACCGAGCCGGTTTCGGCGGCGCCGATGCTTTCGATCGTGCCGGTCAGTTCGGTGCCGCCGAAGTCGACCGTGACGTCGATGCCGTTCTCGGTCGATTCGCCCTGGTTTTCGACCGAGACTTCGAGTTCGGGAGTTTCTTCGCCGGAGATCGTCACCGTTTCTTCGCCCAGTTCGGTGCCGCTGATGGAGGCGCCGCTGAGCCCGAGCCCGTGCAGACCCGAGGTCGGTTCGCCGCTGGTCGAGCCGCTGACGCTGCCGAGGGCGGAGCTGACCGAGCTTTCCTCCAGCCATTTGGTGCCGTCGGGGAGGAATTCGCTCTTCGGCACGTCGCTGCCTTCGATCCCGTTGTCGGCGAGGACAGCGTTGATTTCGGGGCGGACGATCGCCGCGTAGAGGGCGTCGGCGGCGAGCAGCTTCTTCATCTGGTTGGCGATCGCCGCCGTCGCCTTGGCCGAGCCCTCGTCCCCGAGGGCGGTGCTCATCTGTTCGGCGATTTCGGTCATCGCGCTGCTGCGCAGCTCATAGGTCAGCTCCAGCGCGTCCTGGGCCCGGCCCATGTCGCCGGGGGCGCTGAGGCCGTCGACGCGGGCGGCGTAGTTGTCCATCGCGCTGCGGTCGGCGTTGACCTCGGCGACGAACTCGGTCACGGAGAGACTGCCCGGGTCCCCGAGCTTGCCGAAGAAGCCCTTGCTGGTCTGTTCAGTCTCTTCGACGATCTGGGTGACGTTGCGGGCGTAGTCGCTGAGCTCGCGGTTGGCGCGGGCGTCGAGGCAGCCCTTGACCCCGAGCACGATCAGGATCAGGACGATCAGGCCGCCGCCGAGCGCGAGTCCGCGCCGCAGCATGATCTGCTGGCGTTCGGGTCGGCGCGGGGGGCGCTGCCGCCGCCGCGGTGCGCGTGCTGCTGAATCCTCCAAGAAGCGGCTCTCCAGGCTGGTTGGCTGGGCGAAGAGTATGAAGCCTGGCGAGGTCGGCGCCGCGAGACCAGCCGCAAACGGTGGGTTTTTCCCAGCCGCGGGGGCCGCAGGAGAGAGGCTCGGGCCGGCGAAGTTGAAGGAGCTTTGGTCGGTTCCCTCGTGCTCAACCGCTTCCTGATCGAGCGCCGCATCGGCAGCGGCGGCTTCGGCGTGGTCTACGAGGCCTGGGACGGGCGCCTCGAGCGACCGGTCGCGGTGAAGGCGATCGAGCAGCGCGGCGAGGCCGGTCGGCGGGTCCTGCGCGAGGCGCAGGCGGCGGCGCGGCTCAACCACCCGGGCATCGTCACCCTCTATGAGATGGGCGAGGAGGACGGCAACGCATTGCTCGTCTCCGAGCTGGTCGAGGGCGCGACCCTGGCCCGCCTCGCCCACGCCGGCGAGCTCAGCGACCGCGAGATCGGCGAGGTCGGCGCCGACCTCTGCGAGGCGCTCGACCACGCCCACTCGCGCGGCGTCGTCCATCGCGACATCAAGCCGCAGAACGTGCAGATCACCGAGGGCGACGGGGAAGGCGAGCAGCGCCGCGCCAAGCTGATGGACTTCGGGATCGCCCGCCTCGCCGGCGAGGCGGCGCTGACCGCCCCCGGCGACATCGTCGGCACCCTCGCCTATATGTCTCCCGAGCAGGCCGAGGGTCGGCCCGCCGGCCCCGAGGCCGACGTCTACTCGTTGGCCCTGGTCCTCTACGAGTGCTGGAGCGGCGAGAACCCGCACCGGCGCGCCAGCCCGGCCGCGACCGCACGGGCGATCGGCGCCCGTCACCGGCCGCTGCGGCGGTTGCGCCCGGACCTGCCGCGCGAGCTCAGCGCCGAGATCGACGCCTGCCTCGCCGCCCGCCCCAACCACCGGCCCTCGCTGGAGCAGCTGGGGACGACGATCGAGGACTCGCTGGAGCTGCTGGCGGAGGAGACCGCACCGTCCCGCGGCCACCTCGGCCTGCGCCTCGGTGCGCTCGCCGCCGCCGCCGCGCTCGGCACCTGGCTCGCCGTCGGCCACGGCGTGCTCCTGCCCTGATGAGCGCGCACCTCTAGGATTTTCCGATCGGCGTCCTGCGCAACCTCGAGTCCCGGATCGAAGGCCTCGTCGAGGGGGTCTTCAGCCGCGCCTTCAGCTCCGAGGTGCAACCGGTCGAACTCGCCCGCAAACTGGCGAAGGAAATGGACGCGCACAAGACCGCCTCGGTCCAGCGCGTCTACGTCCCCAACGAGTACACCGTCTACCTCTCCAAGCAGGACCGGACCAAGCTCGAGGGCTACGAGCGCTCGCTCGAGCAGGAGCTGTCCGGCTACCTGCTCGAGCACGCCCGCCGCCGCGGCTACGACCTGCTGACCCGGCCCGCGGTCGAGTTCGACACCGACGAGCGGTTGCGGCTGGGCGAGTTCGGGATCCAGGCCCGCCTGGTGAAGCCGCCAGCGCACGAGGGCGAGAGCCCGAAGCAGGGCGAAGAGGGCCACACGATGGTCTACTCGGCCGTGCGCGAGCGCGATCGCAGCCGCCCGAAACGGCCCGAGCAGGCGGTCGGGGCGCTGGTCTCGACCCGCGCCGTGGTCTCGCTCGACGACCGCCGCTACGTGCTCGACGGGCCGCGGGCGACGATCGGGCGCTCGAAGTCGGTCGAGTGCGTGCTGTCGGACCCCAACGTCTCGCGACGCCACGCCGAGCTGCGGCGGGCCGAGACCGGCGACTGGCAGATCGTCGACCTCGGCTCGACCAACGGGATCAAGGTCAACGGGCGCCGGGTCGCCTCGACCCGGCTCTCGCCCGGCGACGAGGTCACCGTCGGCACGACGTCTTTTCGTTTCGACATCGAGCAATAGCGGTCCCCGGCCCGGCCCAGGGCGGGCGATGATCTGAACCCGTCATTAGGGTGCTGGGGGTGGATTACGACCCCATATCGGTAGCCCTCAAGTTCGGCTTCCTCGCGGTCCTCTATTTGTTCTTGCTCGTGATCGCGCGGAGCGCCCTGAAGGATCTGCGAGGGACCGTCTCCCCGGCTCCCGACGCGACCGGCTTCCACCCCGCTCCGGCCTTCGCCGAGGGCGGCCGCTCGGCGGATGCCTGGCTCGTCGCCGAGCGCGGTGGCGGACTCGCGACCGACGAGCGCTTCGACCTGATCGGCGGCCTCTCGATCGGGCGCTCGAAGGACTCCGACGTGCAGATCGAGGACCGCTACGCGTCGGGCCTGCACGCGCGCGTCTTCTCGCGCGGCGACCGCTACGTGGTCGAGGACATGAGCTCGACCAACGGAACGCTCCTCAACGGCGCCACGCTGAAGGGGGAGGCGGAGCTGCTCGACGGCGACACCGTGCAGATCGGCGACACCGTCTTCAGGTTCGAGGTCCAATGACGCTGCGGGTCGACGACCAGGCGTTCCGCAGCGACACCGGCCGCCAGCGCAGCGCCAACGAGGACTCGGTCTTCACCCGTGACCCGGTCTTCGTCGTCGCCGACGGGATGGGTGGCGCCCAGGCGGGCGAGGTCGCCTCGAAGGCGGCGGCGGAGTCGTTCGACCGCGAGCTGCCGCAGGCGCCGCCGGAGCGGGTCCTGCGGGAGACGATCGAGACCGCCAACGCGGCGATCCACGGGCGCGCCCACGAGGACCCCGACCTGGCCGGGATGGGGACGACGATCACCGCCGCGATCCTCAACCCGGAGGCGGAGGAGGTGGCGATCGGCCACGTCGGCGACAGCCGCGCCTACCGGCTGCGGGGCAACAAATTCGAGCGGCTGACCCGCGACCACTCGCTGGTCGAGGAGATGCGGCGCAAAGGTCAGCTGACCGAGGCCCAGGCCGAGGACCACCCGCAGCGCTCGATCATCACCCGCGCGCTCGGGCCCGAACCGGAGGTGGAGGTCGACGTGCAGACCGTCCCCTCCCAGGCCGGCGACGTCTTCCTGCTCTGCTCCGACGGGCTGACGACGATGCTCGGGGACGAGCAGATCGCCCGCCTGCTCGGGCGCGCGACCTCGATGCAGTCGGCGGTGCGGGCCCTGGTCGACGAAGCGAACCGGGCCGGCGGCCGCGACAACATCACCGTCGTCGCCTTCCGGCTCGAGGACGCGGCGGCCCCGGCCGGCGGCGGCGAGGGTGGCGGTTCGGCGGGAGCGCCCGAGGGCGCGACCCTGATCGGCGACTCGGCCGCGGAGGCCGGGCTGACCGCGACCGAGGTGCGCCGCCGCGCCGCCGGCGAGGCCGCGCGCAAGCGGCGCGAGGAGCAGGCGACGAAGCCGGGTCGGCGCGGCCTCAAGCGGGCGGCGAAGGTGGTGGCGCTGCTGGCCGTGCTCGGCGCGATCGCCTTCGGCGCCTGGTACGCCAACCACCAGGTCTGGTTCCTCGGCACCGACGACGCCGGCCGGGTCGCCCTCTACCGCGGCGTGCCCTACGAACTGCCCTTCGGGATCAAGCTCTACGACGAGCGCTACGCGAGCCCGATCCAGACCGAGTCGCTGCCGCCGAAGCGACGCGACGCGGTCAGCGGCCACGACCTGCGCTCCCGCGATGACGCGGTCGACCTGGTCGAAGACATCGAACGCAGCCAGGGGCTTCCTTGAGCTCCGCCAGGAACCGGGAGCTGACCGCCCTGGTTCCGGTCGCCCTGCTGCTGACCGCCGGCTTCACCGCCGTCTTCGCCCAGGAGGGCCCCCGGCTCGACAACCTCAGCCTCATCTACGGCGCCTACTTCCTCGCCGTCTGCGTCGCCACCCACATCTACCTGCGGATCCGGCTGCCCAACGCCGACCCGTACCTGTTCCCGCTGGTGGCGCTGCTGACCGCGTTCGGGCTGGTGATGATCTACCGGATCGACGACGGCCTCGCCCGCGACCAGGCCAACTGGTTCGTGCTCGGGATCGTCCTCTTCGCGCTGACGATCCACTTCCTGCGCGATTACGAGGTGCTCGAGCGCTACCGCTACACGATCGCCGGGGCCGGCCTGCTGCTGCTGCTGGCACCGCGGCTGCCCGGGATCGGCCAGCAGGTCAACGGCGCCTACCTCGGGATCAAGATCGGGCCGCTCGCCTTCCAGCCGGCCGAGTTCTCGAAGATCGCGATCGTCGTCTTCCTCGCCAGCTATCTGCGCGAGCACCGCGAGGTGCTGATCGTCGGGGCGCGGCGGGTGCTCGGGGTCACCCTGCCGCCGCTGAAGCACTTCGGCCCGATGCTGGTGGTCTGGGGGGCGTCGATGTTCATGCTCGTCTTCATCCGCGACCTCGGCAGCTCGCTGATGTTCTTCGCCGCCTTCCTCGCATTGCTCTACGTGGCGACCGGGCGCTTCTCCTTCGTCGTCATCGGGATGGCGATGTTCGTCGTCGGCGCTTGGTTCTTCGCCTCGACCGTGCCCCACGTCCACGACCGGGTCGAGATCTGGCTCAACCCCTACCAGGACCCGACCGAAACCGGGTACCAGATCCTGCAGTCGATCTTCGCCCAGGCCGACGGCGGGCTCTTCGGCAAAGGGTTTGGGCAATCGCTGATCACGATCCCCGGCACCGACGCGGCGCTGCTGCCGGCGGCGCAGACGGACACGATCTACTCGCTGATCGTCAACGAGGTCGGCCTCTTCGGCGCCTGCGGAGTCATCCTCATCTACCTCCTGGTCGCCGCCCGCGGCTTCAAGATCGCATTGCTCGCCAACGACGGCTTCTCGAAGCTGCTGGCGACCGGGCTGACCGCGGTCTTCTCGATCCAGGCCTTCGTGATCATCGGCGGCGTCACCCGGGTGATCCCGCTGACCGGCGTCACCCTGCCCTTCATCAGCTACGGCGGCAGCTCGATCGTCGCCAACTTCGTGCTGCTGGCATTGCTGCTGTTGATTTCCGACCGGGCGCGGCGTGAAGCGATGGAGCCCGGCGGGCGGGCACGGTTGGGGGCGACGTGAACCGGCAGATCGTCAAATTGTTCGGCTTCATCGTCGTCCTCTTCGCGGTTCTGGTCGGCTTCACGTCCTACTGGTCGGTCTTCGACGCGAAGGCGCTGAAGGAGAAGGAAGCGAACAAACGGCCGCTGCTGGAGCAGCAGCAGATCCGCCGCGGGCGCATCCTCGCCGCCGACGGCACCGTGATCGCCAAGTCGGTCGCCAAGGGCAAGGGCGACTCGCTGCGCTTCGTCCGCCGCTACCCGGAAGGCTCGCTCTACGGGCACCCGATCGGCTACAGCTTCGTGCGCCAGGGCGACAGCGAGTTCGAGCAGTTCCACAACGAAGAACTGGTTGGGGAAGAATCGGAATTCAGCTCGATCCTCGACGAGCTGCTGGGCCACGCCCAGGAAGGCAACGACATCGTCACCAACATCGACCCGGCGGCCCAGCAGACGGCGCTGGCCGACCTCCAGGAAGCGGGCTTCGGCGCGGTCGTCGCGATCGAGCCGCAGAGCGGCCGGGTCAAGGTGATGGCCTCGAACCCGCCCTACGACCCCAACCGCGTCCCCTACGAACTCTCGAAGCTGAACCGCAACGAAATCGAAACGCCGCTGCTCAACCGCGCCACCCAGGGCCTCTACCCGCCGGGCTCGACCTTCAAGGTCGTAACCGCGGCGGCCGGGCTCGACTCCGGCGCGATCACGCCGGAGTCGACGATCGACGCGCCGGGGACGCTCGAAGTCGAAGGGCAACCGTTGAACAACGACTTCACCGAAGACTTCGGGGCGATCTCGCTCGACATGGCGCTGACCAACTCGGTCAACACCTGGTTCGCCCAACTCGGGCAGCAGGTCGGGGAAGAGACCCTGCGCGAATACATGGACCGCTTCGGCTTCTACTCGACCCCGGCCATCGACCTGCCCGAAGACGAGGTCAACGAGAGCGGTGTCTACGTCGAAGGGGCGCCCGCGAGCCCCGACGACCCCGTAGACCTGGCCCGGGTCGCGATCGGCCAGGAGCGGCTGCTGGTGACGCCGCTGCAGATGGCTGAGGTCGCGGCGGCGGTCGGCAACGGCGGCAAGCTGATGAAGCCGCAGATCTGGAGCCGGGTGGTCGATCCGGACGGGCGCGTGACCAAGAAGCTCGACCCCTCCGAGTACTCGCAGCCGATCAGCTCCGAGACGGCGGAACAGCTGACCACGGCGATGGAAGGGGTGGTGAGCGAAGGCACCGGCACCAACGCGGCGATCTCCGGCGTCCAGGTCGCCGGCAAGACCGGCACCGCGGAAACGCCCTACAACGACTCCTGCGGCGGCGGCACCGACGAGAACCAGGCCTGGTTCATCGGCTTCGCGCCGGCCGAGGACCCGCAGATCGCGATCGCCGCCACGGTCGAGTGCACGACCGAATTCGGCGGCGACATCGCGGCACCGATCTTCCGCGACGTGGCGGAATCGATCCTGAACGGCGAATGACGTGAAGCGCGAGAAGAGGAGACATCGGTGCCTGAAGTGAACGAGGGAAGCACGGTCGACGGCCGTTACCGCGTCCTGCGCCGGCTCGGCGCCGGCGGCATGGCCGACGTCTGGCTGGCCGAAGACACGCACCTGCAGCGCCAGGTCGCGCTCAAGGTCCTGCACAAGCGCTTTGCCCAGGACCGCGAGTTCGTCGAGCGCTTCCGCCGCGAGGCCGAGGCGGCCGCCGGGCTGCAGCACCCGAACATCGTCTCCGTCTTCGACCGCGGCTCCTTCGAGGGCACCTATTACATCGCCATGCAGTACGTGGAGGGGCCGACGCTGAAGCAGATGATCGACAGCGGCCTCACGCCGGAGCAGGCGGTGGCGCTGATCCGCCAGGTCCTGGAGGCGGCCCGCTTCGCCCATCGGGGCGGCATCGTCCACCGTGACCTGAAGCCGCAGAACGTGATCGTCGACGGCGAGGGCAAGGCGGTGGTGACGGACTTCGGGATCGCCCGCGCCGGCGTCTCCGAGATCACCCAGACCGGCTCGGTGATGGGGACCCCGCACTACCTCTCGCCGGAGCAGGCGCAGGGCTTCGACGTCACTGCCGTCTCCGACCTCTACTCGATCGGGGTGATCCTCTACGAGGCGCTGACCGGCCGGGTCCCCTTCGAGGCCGACTCGGCCGTGGCGGTGGCGATGAAACAGGTCTCGCAAACGCCGCAGCGCCCGAGCTCGATCAACCCCCGCGTCTCCCCCGCCCTCGACGCCGTCGTCATGCGCGCGCTCGAGAAGGAGCCGGGCCAGCGTTTCCAGAACGCCGACGCCTTCATCGCCGCCCTCGACGCGGCGATGAAGAACCCGGGGTCCGGCGACGGGACCGCCGACTTCGCGGCGCTGCCGCCGGTGATCGCGGTCCCGGTCGAGGGCGAGGAGGAGGTCGACCCCGAGGAGGAGCGACGCAAGCGGCGGCGGCGCTGGATCGCCGCGGCCGTCGCGGCGGTGCTGATCGGGCTGCTGATCGGGCTGGCGCTGACTCGCGACACGACCACGGAAGTGCCGGGCGTGACCGGCAACGACCTCAACGTCGCCGTCGCTTTGCTGCAGCAGGACGGGTTCTCGGTCGGCGAGGTAAAGCGGGTCGAGCGCGAAGCGCCGCCGAACACGGTGCTGGAGCAGGACCCCGCCGCCTCGCCTCCCGGCGACCAGGCCGAACTCGACTGCTCCTTCCTCACCTTCTTCTGCTCGAAGCCGGCCGTGAACCTGACGGTCAGCAACGGCCCCGGCACCAGCAAGGTGCCGGGGACCGCCGGGGCCGACGCCGAAGAAGCGATCGAAAAGGTCGAAGCCGCCGGCTTCAAGGCGAAGGTGAAGAACGTCAACTCGAGCGGGGTCGAAAGCGGGCTGGTCGTGAACTCGGAACCGTCCGCCGGGGAAACGGCGACCAACGGCTCCACCGTCACCCTCAACGTCTCCAGCGGCCCGAAGCTGGCCAAGGTGCCGGTTCTGGTCGGCAGCCAGCGGCGCTTGGCGGTGCAACAGATCCGCGGCCGCGGGCTCGTCCCCAGTGTCTCCGAAGAAGAAAGCGACACCCCCGCCGGCGAGGTGATCAGCCAGGCCCCCAGCGCCGGCAGCGAGGTCGAGCCGGGCTCCTCCGTGTCGATCGTCGTCTCCTCCGGCAAACAGCAGGCGAAGATGCCGAACGTGATCGGCCGCCTGCGCGAAGAAGCCGTCCAGGCGGTGCGCGCGGCCGGACTCGAACCGACGATCGAAGAAGAAGAAACCGAAGTCGCCGGCAAAGTCGGCCGGGCGCTCGACCAGTTCCCACCGCCGGGCTCGGAACTGACGCCGGGCGAAACGGTGACGATCGTGGTCGGCAAGCAGGCCGCGGCGCTGCCGGAAGAAGAACCGTGAGGGTGGCGGTCCTCAGCGGCGGCCGCTCCTCCGAGCACGACGTCTCATTGCGCTCCGGGGCCGCGGTCGCGCAGGGGCTGCGGGCGGCCGGGCACGAGCCGGTCGAGGTGACGATCTCCCGCGGCGGCGATTGGAGCTGCAACGGCGCCACGGTCGAGCTGACCCCGGCCGGCGGTCTGCTCGGCGCCGACGCGGCCTTCCCGGCCCTGCACGGCGCCTTCGGCGAGGACGGCAGCGTCCAGGGGCTGCTGGAGTGGCTGGACGTTCCCTACGTCGGCTCCGACGTGCTCGCCTCGGCGGTCTGCATGGACAAGCTGACGCTGAAGCGCCTGTTCGCCGCCCACGGGGTGCCGCAGGTCGATTTCACCGCGGTCGAAGGGCCCGCCTGGTGGGGCCGCTGCGAGGCGCTGGGGCTGCCGCTCTGGGTGAAGCCGTCGCGGATGGGCTCGAGCGTCGGCATCACCCGCGTCGACGACCTCGCCCAGCTCGACGAGGCGGTCGAGCTGGCGCTGCGCCACGACCCGCGGGTGATCGTCGAGGCCTCCGCATCCGGGCGCGAGGTCGAGTGCTCGGTGCTCGGCAACGAGCAACCGGAGGCCTCACTCCCGGGCGAGATCGTCGCCCACGCCGACTGGTACGACTTCGAGGCCAAGTACACCGAGGGCGGGATGGAGCTGCGGGTCCCGGCCCCGCTCGACGAGGCGGCGACGGCGCGGGTGCGCGAGCTCGCGGTCGAGGTCTTCGCCCTCGCCGGCTGCTCCGGCCTCGCCCGCTGCGACTTCTTCGTCGAGCCCGACGGCGAGGTCCTGGTCAACGAGATCAACACCATGCCCGGCTTCACCGAGACCAGCGTCTACGCCAAGCTGCTCGAGGCCAGCGGAACCACCTACCCGTCCCTCTGCGCTCGCCTCGTCGACCTCGCCATCGAGCGCCACAAGCGCGCGCGGTCGTACGAGTTCTAGACGGGCGCCTCGGCCGGCGGGTCCTGTCGTGGGGACAGGGCCCTCGTCCTCGCAAGCTGCGGGCGAGGACCCAATCCCCACGCCACCCACCGGATGGGTCTGAGCCACGGACTCGTTTGACGGGAGCGTTTCTGCCGGGGGTGACGCGTGGGCGGGGGACCCCCGCGGCGCGGAGTGCGGCGAAGCCGCGCGAGCACCGTGGGGGTGGCCCGCGCGGCAGGACCCGCGGCCTGAGGCGCTAGTTCAACAGCTTCACGTCGCTGATCTCCACCTGGTAGCGGCCGGCTTGGTCCCGCGCGGGCGCCGCCTTGTTGAACCAGATCAGGAAGTACTTGGCGGGGGAGGTGACGTTGAGGTCGATCTCGGTGGTGCTGCCGGCGTTGGCGACGTCGCCGACCGGTTCGCCCCATTCGGAGAGCTCGTCCGGGGGGCCGGTGGTGACCGCGTAGATCTCCGCGTCCCAGCCGGGGGTCGGCGTGCGCACGACCAGCTTCGAGGGCGTCGCCGGCGACTTCGTCGTCAGGTAGAGGCCGACGCCCGGGTTGGGGCCGGTCTTGGTCCCGGCGAAGGTGTCGGAGTCGTAGTGCTCGCTGCTCCAGGCGGTGCCGGTGGGGTTGCCGTCGACGGTGAGGCTGATCGTTTCCGGATCCTCTTCTTCGTCGCCCTGGGGGTCGTAGTCGGTGGCGGAGGAGATCGCGACGGTCGCGCCTTTGTCCTTCAGCGCCCCTCCCCCACCGCCGCCGCTGCTGATCAGCTGCACCGCCAGCAGGGCGCCGCCGGCGACCAGGACCAGCAGCAGGATCGCCGCCCAGGAGCGGCGGCCGGGGCCGGAGAGCTTGCGTTGGGGCGGCGGCACCGCGTCGAGCACGCTGGTCGCCTCGCCGGTGGTCGAGCCGGCCCGCGCCGCCTCGACCTCGAGCGCGGTCGAGAGGTCGTCGATCATCTCGCCGACCTTCTGGTAGCGCTCGTCCGGGTCCTTGGCGGTCGCGCGCTCGACCACCAGCGCCGCGGCGGCGGAGATCTCCGGCCGCCGCTGCTGCACGTCCGGCAGGTCCTCGTTGACGTGTTTCATCGCCACCCCGACCTGGCTGTCGGCGTGGAACGGGACCTGCCCGACCAGCATCTCGTAGAGGACGACGCCGAGCGAGTAGATATCGGAGCGGGGGTCGACCGGGTGGCCCATCGCCTGCTCCGGGGCGACGTAGTCGGTGGTGCCGAGAACGCGGCCGGTCGCGGTCATCCCGTCCTGCTCGAGCTGGCGCGAGATTCCGAAGTCGGTCAGCTTCGCCCGCCCCTCGGCGTCGATGAGGACGTTCTGCGGCTTGATGTCGCGGTGGACCATGTTGCGGGCGTGGGCGACGGTGAGCCCGCGGGCAATCTCGATCGCGTAAGCCAATGCCTCCTGGGCGTCGAGCGCGCCGACGCGGGCGATCCGCTGCTTCAGCGTCTCCCCTTCGACGTACTCGAAGACGATGTAGGGGTGGCCGCCGTCCTCGCCGGCATCGATCACCGCGACCACGTTGGGGTGAGAGAGCTTGGCGACCGCGCGCGCCTCCTGGCGGAAGCGCTCCAGCTGGTCGGGCTGCTCGGACATCTCCCGGTGCATCACCTTGACCGCGACGTCGCGGTCGAGCGTGCCGTCCTTGGCCAGATAGACGGTCGACATGCCGCCGCTGCCGAGCTTCGCCTCCAGCTTGTAGCGGCCGGAGAGAACCGTGCCGATCATCTGTGAGCTGGTGGGGCGGGAGTTCATCGCGGGGGCGAACGTTATGCGCCGGGGCGGGGCGTCTCAAACAGGGCGGGCGGAATGACGATCTCCGTGCAGATTCGCTGCCGCCGCGACCCCGCCTGCCCCTGGTTGCGTTCGCTCAGGAGCGGCGGATCCGCTTCGAGCCCGCGGTGGCGGTGCCGATGCGCTGCGCGCCCGGATAGTGGGCGCGCAGGAGGTTCAGCGCCACCGCCTCGTCCGCGGCCGGAACGACTACGCAGAAGCCGCAACCCATGTTGAAGACGTCGTACATCTCCTCCGCGGCGACGTCGCCGCGCTCCTGGATCAGCTCGAAGATCGGCGGTACGGGCAGCGGTGCGTCGATCTCGTAGCCGACCTCGGCCGCCAGCCGCAGCAGGTTGCCGAGGCCGCCGGAGGTGATGTGGGCGAGGCCGCGGACGTCGACGGGCGAGCGCAGCAGCTCGACGATCGGCTTGACGTAGATCTCGGTCGGCTCGAGCAACACGTCGCCAAGCGGGCGGCCGAGGCGCTCGTCGTCGTAGCCGATCCCCTCCAGGGCGGCGCGGGCGAGCGTGTAGCCGTTGGAGTGAATGCCCGAAGAAGGCAGGCCGATGACGGCGTCGCCCGGCGCCACCGCCGAGCCGTCGACGATCGCGTCGAGGGCGACGGTGCCGAAGCAGGCGCCGGAGACGTCGGCGCTGGAAACGAGCTTGCCGAGCTGGGCGAGCTCGCCGCCGGGGATCTCGATCCCGGCCAGCTCCGCCCCGCGCGCGAGCCCGACGCCGATCTGCTCGCAGAGCTCGGGGTCGGCGGTCGGCACGGCGATGTAGTCGAGCATCGCCAGCGGCTCGGCGCCGACGCAGATGACGTCGTTGACGTTCATCGCCACGCAGTCGATCCCGACCGTGTCGAAGCGGCCAAGTTCCTCGGCGATCAGCAGCTTGGTCCCGACGCCGTCGGTCGAGAGCGCGATCCCGGTCCGCTCGTCGAGCTTGATCACGCTCGCGTAGTGGCCGGGCAGCGGCACCTGCAGCGAGGGCCGGTCGAGCTTGATCCCGGACAGGGCCCGCACCAGCCCGGCCACGGCGGCATCGGCGGCGCCCTGGTCGACCCCGGCTTTGGCGTAGGCGTCGCTCACGCGGCCGATTCTTTCAGTCGCTTCGGCAGGTCGGGCGCCGGCTCGAATACGTAGGTCCGCCCGCGGCGCTGCCGCAACAGCAGCCCCCGTTTGGCGAGGCCGCCGAGATCGGCGCGGGCGGTCTCGTGGGTGACCAGGTTGCTGCGTGCGTGGCCACTGAAGGTGTAGGTGTGATCGGGGTGCTTGACGGCGTGGGTAAGAAGGACCAACTGGCGCCCGTTGATCCCATCGACCCGGCTGAGGAGCTGCTTCACGTCGCGCTGCTCGTCCGCCTTGCGCTCGATGTATTCGCCGAACCCCTCGATCGCGCGCTCGATCACCTCCAGCTGCTGCAGCAGGAAGTAGGTGACGTCGCCGTCGTCGGTCTCGGTCTTCAGGAACGCTTCTCCGTACTGGGCGGGGGCTTCGCGGATCAGCCTGGAGATCGGCAGGTACTCCGCCAGGCGGTAACCACGCGTCCGCATCGCCCAGAAGAAGAGGATGCGCGCGGTCCTTCCATTGCCGTCGAGAAACGGGTGGTCGTAGGCCAGCCAGAAGTGCAGCAGGATGGCCCGCAGTACCGGGTGGATGAAGGGCCCGTCATCGTCGCCGGCGTTGGCGAAGTCGCAGAGACGCTCCATGCGCTCCGGCAACTGCTCCGCGGGCGGCGGCTGGAAGACGGCCCTGCCGCCATCGCGGTCGTACACCTGCACGCGCTCTTCGCCCGGTTGCTGCATGCGGCCGGCCGCGGCCGGGTCGGCAAGGGTCCCGTCGGTGACAATCCGGTGCAAATCGAGGATCGTTCGTGTCGTCAGGGGGGCCGCGGGCGGTTGGTCGCTCATGAATCGCAGGGCCCGATAGTTGTTCGCGATCATCCGCTCGCCGCGATCCTGCGGCGGCCGCCCGCTGAGCAGCAGATCCTTCGCGTCGCCCTGCGAGGTCGTTGCCCCCTCGAGCTGGCTGGAGCGGATCGCCTCCTCCATCAGCGAGTTCACGAAGAGACGCTCGCGCGCCTCGCGCCGGGATGGAAGGACCGTTCTCGTCCCGGCGGCGTCGCTGCGCCGATCGATCCAATGGAGCGATTTCCGCATCGCGTTGGGGACCGTGTAGCCAAGGGATTCTCCGTGGCGGTCCTCCAGCGGTAGCGGGAGGCGGCCATCCCGGCGTCCAAGCTTGATCCTCAGCCACCACTGCTCGCTGCTGAGGCCGGGTGGCGGCTTCAGCCTGTGCAGTTTGTCCCAATGCAGGTAGGTGGCCTGCGAGCGAGGATCGGGGTCCGCCGCAACCGCGTCACGCACGCTGTCGCCGTCCAGCCTTCCGAGCAGGTCGCCGACCGTGGGCGCCTCGGCGAGGTGCATCAGAGTTCCAAACCTTTTCCAAATATCTCCAAGATTTGGAGAGCATAGCAACCGAATACCAAATACAAATTAGATTTGGATTTGGATTACAAACGCTGCAACTTAGCCAACACGGCCGCCGCCAGTCCCGCTCTATAGGCCGCATAGGGCCAGAGGGCACGATCGCGCTCGACCAGGTCGATCAGCCGTTGCGAGGCGAGGGTCGAGGCGAAGGAGGCGCCGAGGCCGAGGGCCAGGGTGCGGCGCAGCTCCGGCGTGGTGCCGCGGCGGGCCAGCCGGGTGCCCTTCAACGCGGTGGCACCGACGATGATCGGCAGCGCGATCGTGCGCGAGAGCAGGTTGGCCTGGTCGCGGGAGAAGCGACGGTGGCGGGCCGCGGCGAGGGTGATGCCGTTGCGGGAGACGCCGGGCGCCAGCGCCGCCGCCTGGGCGACCCCGAGGGCGAGGCCGTCGGCCGGGGTGGCGTCGCCGCGGCCGCGCTGCTGCGGCCGCGTATCCGCCGCCAGCATCGCCGCGGCACCGGCGAGAAGTCCGTAGGCGGTCGCCCGCGGGCCGCCGAGGCGGCGCTCGATCGGGCGCTCCAGCGTGTAGCCGACCAGCGCCGCCGGGACGAAGGAGAGGGCGAGGAAGAGGACGCGGGCGAGGTCGAGCTCCCGCAGCTCCTCGGCGATCACCCGGCGCTGGCCGATCAGCAGCGCCGCCGCGGCGCCGGTGTGCAGCGCCACCTCGAAGCTCTTGCGCAGCTCGGGGTCGATCGCCTCCCAGTCCCAGCCGGCGAGCCAGGGGACGAGGACGATGTGGGCGGAGCTGGAGACCGGCAGCAGCTCCGTCGGACCCTGGACGATGCCGAGCGCGATAGCGCGCCGGGCCGGCAGCCGCGCCTTGCCGGCGTCGCTCAAGCGCCGCTCGTGCCGGCCGTCGCGGGAGCGGCCGCCGGCTCGTCGCCGCCCTCGTCGGGGTCGGAGCCACCGCGCCTACGCTTCACGACCCAGTAGACGATGCCGAAGACGATCGCCGCCGCGACCACGTAGTCGAGGTAGCCGAGTTTGTGGCGCCACTCCTCCCAGTTGTCGCCGACCTTTTCGCCGACGATCGCCAGTGCCAGCACCCAGGGGACGCAGCCGAGCAGGGTGTAGGCGCTGAAGCGCCAGAACGGCATCTTCGCCACCCCGGCCGGAAGCGAGATGAAGGTGCGGACGATCGGCAGCATCCGCGAGAAGAAGACCGTCCAGGCGCCGTAGCGCGCGAACCAGTCGTCGGCCCATTTCAGGTGCTTGGGACTGATGTGGATCAGCTTGTTCTTCTCGAGCAGGTCGAGGCGACCGTAGTAGCCGACCGCGTAGGCGATCCAGGAGCCGACGAGGTTGCCGAGCACGCCCGCGGCGACGACCCCGAACAGGGTCAGTTCGCCTTTGGAGACGGCGAAGCCGGCGAAGAGCATGATCGCCTCGCTCGGGATCGGGATGCAGGCCGACTCCAAGGTCATCAGCAAGAAGACGGCGACGACTCCGGCCGAGCCGATGAATTCGGTGGCGACGTCGACGATCGGTTCGACCACCTTGTCGGTGATGCTGGCGAGGTAGAGCAGGTGCATGGAGCGGCACATCGTAGGGAAGGACCCTCGATTCACCGGATCTGGCCCTAAACTTGCTGCCTCTGATGAGTCGTCTGAATCACCCCGTCTACCGCAACCGGATGCTGCAGATGGCGGCCGACGCGGTGCTCGTCGCGCTGGCCTACTTCCTCGCCTTCCAGCTGCGCTTCCTCGACGAACCGCACGGCTGGCCCGAGCGCTACCAGACGCTGTTCCTGCAGTCGGTCGGGTTCGTCGTCGTCGGCAAGCTGATCGTCTTCTACGCCTGCGGGCTCTACCAGAAGTGGTGGCGCTACGTGACCGGCCGCGACTTCCTCCTGATCTTCCGCGCCGTCGCCATCGCCAGCGCGATCCTGGTCGTGCTCTTCGCGGTCGCGAAGCCCTTCGCGCACACGCTGCCGCGGGCGGTCGAGGTGACCGACTTCGTGCTGACGATGCTGCTGATCGCCGGCGCCCGCCTGGCGGTGCGGCTGATCGTCGAGCGCCCCTCGCGCGGCGCCCGCGTACCCAAGCACGAGGTGCTGGTGATCGGCGCCGGCTCCGGCGGCCAGATGGTGGTCCGCGAGCTGCAGCTCAACCCCAACCTCGGCGCCACCGCGATCGGCTTCGTCGACGACGACCCGCGCAAGCGGGGGATGCGGATGCTGGGGCTGAAGGTGCTCGGCTCGACCCGCGAGATCGCGACGATCCTCGACGAGACCGACCCCGACGAGGTCGTGATCGCGATCCCCTCGGCGCCGGGGCAGCTGCGCGGCCAGGTCGTCGCCGCCTGCCGCGAGCGCGAGATCCGCGTCCGCACCCTGCCGACCGTGTTCGAGCTCCTGCGCGGCGGCGTCCAGCTCAACCGGCAGCTGCGCGAGGTGCGGGTCGAGGACGTGCTCGGGCGCGAGCCGATCGTCCGCGAGCTCGACCGGGTCGGCGCCTACCTGCGCGACCGCATCGTCCTCGTCACCGGCGCCGGCGGCTCGATCGGCTCCGAGCTCTGCCGCCAGATCGCCCAGGTCAAACCGCGGCTGCTGGTGATGCTCGACCACGCCGAGGACAACCTCTTCGAGATCGACCGCGAGATGGTCGAGCTGCGGCACTTCCACAACGTCGAGTCGGTGCTGGCGGACTGCAAGGAGCCGCACCGGATGCTGGAGGTGATGCAGCGCTTCAAACCCGACGTCGTCTTCCACGCCGCCGCCTACAAGCACGTGCCGCTGATGGAGGCCAACCCGCTGGAGGCCGTGCGCA
This sequence comes from uncultured Solirubrobacterales bacterium, assembly GCA_963735255.1. Taxonomy (GTDB): domain Bacteria; phylum Actinomycetota; class Thermoleophilia; order Solirubrobacterales; family 70-9; genus VAYN01. Next base: position 31,796 of record CAVTKC010000007.1, read on the forward strand.
ACAACGCGATCGCGACCCGGATCACGGCCGAGACCGCCGCCGCCTCCAAGGTCGAGCGCTTCGTCCTCATCTCCACCGACAAGGCGGTCAACCCGCAGACGGTGATGGGCGCCTCGAAGGCGATGGCGGAGTGGATCGTCGAGCGGGCCGGCCACAGCCACCCGGGCACCCGCTTCGCCTCGGTCCGCTTCGGCAACGTCCTCGCCTCCTCCGGCAGCGTCGTGCCGATCTTCCGCAACCAGATCGAGCGCGGCGGCCCGGTCACCGTCACCCACCCGGAGATGACCCGCTACTTCATGACGATCCCGGAGGCGGTGCAGCTGGTCATCCGCACCGGCGACATCGGCGCCGGCAAAGGCGAGGTCTTCGTCCTCGACATGGGCGAGCCGGTGAAGATCGTCGACCTCGCGCACAACATGATCCGGCTGGCCGGCTACGAGCCGGAGCGGGACATCGCGGTCGAGTTCACGCAGCCGCGGCCCGGGGAGAAGCTGCACGAGGAGCTGTTCGGGCCGGCCGAGACAGTGCAGCCGACGGCGGCGCGGCGGATCAACCGCGCGGTCCGCGGAGTGCCGCTGGACGCCGAGTGGGTCGAGTCGACCCTGAACTCGCTCGAACACCTGGTGATGGCCGGCGACGAGGCGAACCTGGCCGAGCGCGTGGTCGACCTGATCACCGCGCCGGGTGGCGACGCGGCGAGGGTCGGCTCCGCCGAGTAGCCTCTCCGCCGCTTGCTAAAGGTGATTGAACAGATCGGCGCTTTCGCCGGCCTGGCCTCGTTCCTCGGGCTCGGCATCCTCGCGCTGCTCTCCTTCACGCAGGGCCGCGACATCCGTCGCCTGCGCGAGTGGGCCGGCTCGGCGCCCGAGCGCGACGCCGAGCGCAAGGAGACGACCTCGACGATCGCCGCCCAGCGGGCGGAGGAGCTGCGGCAGCTGGAGCAGGCTCGGACCGCCGAACACGAAGCGGTCAGCAAGCGCGAGGAACGCCGGCAGCGGCGCGAGGCGGGGCTGCCGGAAGTCTCCCGCCGCGAGCGACTGCGCGAAGGCTTTGCCGGCTTCGGCGAAAGGCTGGCGGAACCGCGCTGGCTGGCCGCGATCTTCGTCGTCCTCGTCCTCGTCGCGGCGGGCGTCGGCTACACCCTGCTCAAGGGCTCCGACGATGGCGGCGGCAAGAAGGGCAGCAAGCAGGCCGCGGCGCAGATCAAGCCGGGCGAAATCGAAGTCGCCGTGCTCAACGGCACCTCGACCGCGGGGTTGGCCGCGACCTTCGGCGACAAAGTCGAGAACAAGGGGTTCGAACTCGGCGCCGTCTCCAACACCGAGCAGCCGTACGACACCAGCGTGGTGATGTTCGAACGCGGCCACAAGCCGGAAGCGACCAAGGTCGGCAAACAGCTGCAGATCACGAAGATGCAGCTGATGAGCAGCGAAGTCGAAACGGCCTCGGAAGGGGCCAAAGTCGCGGTCGTGGTCGGCGAGGACAATGCCGAAGCGGCGGGTTAGCGCCGCCGCCCTCGTCTTCGCGCTTCTCGTCGTCGCCACCGTCGCCGCCTTCGCCTGGGCTCAACGGCTGAAGCGGGACCCGCTGGTGCTCGACCGCGTCACCATCGTCGGCGCGCCGGTGCCTCGCGATCCAGATGCGCCGCGGGTCCACAGCTTCAGCCCGAACGGCGACTGCCTCAACGACCGGGTGCGGATCCGCTTCCGCGTCACCCAGTCCGGCGCCGCCACGGTCCAGGTGGTGAAGCCGGGCGGCAGCGTCGTCGTCACCCTCGCCCGCGACCGCTTCCTCAAGCGCTACCACTACTTCAGCTTCTACTGGGACGGCAGGCAGCGCGGCGGTGGCATCGCCGCGCCCGGCCGCTACAAGCTGCGGGTCAAGCTGCTCGGCCAGGACCGCACCCTCGTCCCCCCCGGCACGATCCGCCTGCACCGGGTTCCGCCGCGAGGAAATGGTCCTTGCAAGCCGGAGCCGCGCGGAGGCGGCGACACGGGGGCGACGCCTTGAGCGACTTTCTCGCGGCCGCCGGCGTCCTGATCGCGGCCGGCGCCTGCGCCGCGGCGATCCTGCTGCCCGCCGGGCGGCTGCGCTCGCTGGCGATGCTGCTGGCGATCGGCCTCTTCCCGATCCTCATCCTCGGCGACCAGTGGCACACCCACCAGATCGTCGACCTGCGCCACGACGACGCCCGCATCGCCGCCCTGCTCGCCGGCGGCACGGTCGCGGTCGGGCTGCTCGCCTTCGCCTTCCGTCGCTGGCCGGTGCTGCTGCCGCTGGCGATCGTCGCGGCGCTGCCCTTCCGGGTCCCGCTCAACGCCGGCGGCGACACCGCCAACCTGCTCGTCCCGCTCTACCTGGTGATCGCCGCCGCCGTGGTCGCCACCCTGCCGCGCGACTGGACCCTGCCCCCCAGCACCTGGAAGCCGCGGCCGCTGGCCTGGTTGCTGGCCGCCTTCGTCCTCCTCTACGCGATCCAGACGCTCTACTCGGGCGACTTCTCGAAGGGGCTGCAGAACGTCTGCTTCTTCCTGGTCCCGTTCACGGTCGCCTACCGGCTGCTGCGCGAGGTCGAGTGGGACCGGCGGCTACTGACCCTGGTCCTCTGCGTGGTCGCGGTCGAGGCGTCGGCGTTCGTGGTGATCGGCAGCGTCGAGTTCGCGACGCGGAGCCTGTTCTGGAACGACCAGGTGATCCGCTCCAACGAGTTCCACACCTACTTCCGGGTCAACTCGGTCTTCTGGGACCCCAACGTCTACGGGCGCTACCTGGCGCTGGTGATCGTGGTCGCGATGGCGGCGCTGCTGTGGGTGCGCGAGCGGCGGGCGTTCGCGCTGCTGACGGTGCTGGTCGCCTTTCTCTGGCTGGGGTTGGCCGAGACCTTCTCGCAGTCGAGCCTGATCGCGTTGCTGGCCGGGCTCGCGGTGCTGGCGGCGATCCGCTGGAGCTGGCGCTGGACCCTGGGCGCGGTCGCGGTCGGCTTGGTCGGGGCGGTCCTCGTCGTCACCCTGGTCGGGGGCAAGAGCGTCAACGCCTCGAACCTCTTCGATCGTCTCAACGTCGACACCAGCGGTCGCGCCAACCTCGTCTCCGGCGGCCTCGACCTCTTCGGCGAACGGCCGCTGCAGGGCTACGGCTCGGGCTCCTTCCAGGACGCCTACCGCGAGCACCGCGAGAACAAGGACGTGCCGGTCTCGGTCTCCCACACCGAGCCGGTGACGATCGCGGCCGAGCAGGGGCTGCTGGGGCTGGCGGTCTACCTCGGCCTGATCGGGGTCGCGTTCTGGACGATGCTCAGCGGGCCGGGGTTGGCGAGCCCCGGGCGGGCCGGGGTACTGGCCGCCTTCGTCGCCTTGCTCGTGCACACGATGGCCTACGCCGGTTTCTTCGAGGACCCGATCACCTGGGTCCTGCTGGCGATCGGGGCCTCGCTCGCGGGCGCCGCCACGGTCCGCGACCCGGCGTAGGCTCGCCGCGTGTCGGGATACCTACGCCGCCTGGCAACCACCGGCGCCGCCTACACGGCGGCGAGCATCCTCTCGAAGGTGATCGCGGTGGCGCTGCTGCCGCTCTACACGCGCTACCTGACCCCGGCCGACTACGGCGCCGCCGAGGTGATGTTCGCGGCGATCGTCTCCGCCAGCATCGTCGTCCGCTTCGGCCTGATCGAGGCGGTCCTGCGCTTCTACTACAAGGACGACGAGGATCCCGAGCGAGTCGTCGCCAGCAGCTTCGCCGGCCTCTTCTGGTTCGCGACGATCGGCGCCCTGGTGGCGCTGCCGTTCGCGCAGCCGATCTCCGAAGCGCTGCTCGACCGTCCCGCCGCCGACCTGGCGCGGATCTCGATCGGCGGTCTCTGGGTGCTGACGATGTTCGAGTTCCTGCTGACGTTGTTCCGGCTCGAGGAGCGGGCGCGGGCCTTCTTCCTGACGACGATCCTCAACGTCTTGGTCACGATCGCCCTCACCGTCGTCCTCGTGGTTGGCGCCGGCGAGGGTGCGCGGGGGCTGCTGATCGGCAGCTACGCCAGCGGCGCGGCGTTCGTGCTGGGCCTGATCTTCCTCCAGCGCCGCCACCTCTCCCTCCTCTTCGACCGCGCGCTGCTGCGGCGACTGCTGCGCTTCGGGTTGCCGACGATGCCGGCCGAGGTCTCGCTCTACCTGCTCAACTTCGTCGACCGGATCATCATCGTCCGCAGCGTCGGCCTCGCCGAGGCCGGCCTCTACTCGTTGGCCGTCAAGTTCGCCCAGGGCGTCAACGTCCTCGTCCGCGGCTTCCAGCTCGCCTGGCCACCGCTGGCGTACTCGATCCGCGATGACGACGAGGCTCGCCGCGCTTACGCCACCGTCGTCACCCTCTTCGTCGCCGGCTGCGCCTTCGTCGTCACCGGCATGTGGCTGTTCTCGCGCTGGTTCGTCCGCGCCTTGGCGGCGCCGGAGTTCTTCGACTCCTACGAAGCGATCGGCCTGATCTCCACCGCGGTCACCCTCTACGCGCTGTACATGGTCCTGGTCGTGATCCTCGGCCGCACCGGCCGGACCGAGTTCAACTTCCCGGCGGCGATCGCGGCGTTGGTCGCCAACGTCGTCCTCAACCTGATCCTGGTGCCGCCGCTGGGCATCGTCGGCGCCGGCCTCGCATTGGTCGCCTCCTATGTGGTCGTGCTGGCGCTGATGTACTTCTTCACCCAGCGCCTCTTCCCCGTCCCCTACCAGTGGGCGCGCCTGGCCAAGGTCGCCCTCGCCGCCGCGGCCCTGGTCGGGCTTGGCGAACTGCTGATGCCGACCGCGGGCGCACTCGGCCTGCTCGGGCGGGCGGCGCTGTTCGCCGCCTACCCTCTGGCGCTGTTCGCCAGCGGCTTCTTCACCGCCGGCGAGCGCGTCTGGCTCGCGCGCCTGCGCCATCCCGGCGAGCTCGCTGCGTCGCTCAAACGCCTGCGGTCCGAACCGAGCGCGGTGGACGGCCGCATCCCCGAGACCTACGAGGTGGAGCGCATGGACGAGGATTCCCGCTTCTGAACTGCGGCAGTCCTTTCGTCCTCCATGCGGACCAAAGGACTACCGCACTCTGTCGCGCAGGCCCTCGCCCCGGGCGGGGAACAACGCCTGGCGGGCGTGGGCACGGTAGATGTCCGCCGGCTGCCCCGGGAGCACGGCGGCGGCAAGCGCGCGCAGGCCGTAAGACCAGGCCGTAAGGACCCGGACCGCGAGGGCGGCGGCTCGGCCATGGTGCAGCCGCATGTACCGATCGCGGTTGCGGTGGAATTCGACGATGCGGGGCAGGCCGGCGGCGAGGTCGGTGGAGAGCTGGTCGTGGTGGACGGCCTCGGCCCCCGGAACGAATAGCGAGTGCCAGCCGGCGTCCGCGAGTCGGCGGGCGAAGTCGCACTCGTCGTAGTAGACGAAGAAGTCCGGGTCCATGTAGCCGACCGCGGCGGCGGCCGCGCGGCGGACCAGCAGGGCGCTCGACTGGGCCCAGTCGACGCGACGAGTCGCGGAGCCCTTGCTCTGAACCGTCAGCCAGCGGTGCAGGAAGAGGGCACTCGCGAGCGCGGTGCCGACGCCCGGGAAGCGCCAAGCGCAGGGCACCGGCTTGCCGGCCGAGGCGAGCAGCCGCGGCCCGGCGCAGGCCGCTTGCGGGTCGTGCTCGAGCGCCGCGATCAGCGCCGCGGCGGCCCCCGGGCGCAGCTCGGAGTCCTCGTTCAACAGCAGGCAGTAGCGGCCGCTCGCCTCCCGCATCAGGGTCGAGTCGTTCTCCGCCTTGCCGTTCCGGCGCTCCAGCGCCAGCAGACGGATCTCGCCCCCGAGCGCCCGCACCGCCGCGGCCGAGCCATCGTCGGAGGCGTTGTCGAGGACGAGCACCTCGCACTCGACCCCGGCCGGGTGGGTGCGCTCGATCGCCGCCAGGCAGGCGAGCAGGTACTCACGGCCGTTGGTGTTCACGACGCAGTAGGAGAGCGTGGGCGCCAAGCAGGGCACGATAATCGGCCCCCTGAAAGTCCAGCTGGTAGACCCCTCGGCCTTTACGCCGCCCTACGACCGCGCCCTGGCGGCGGCGCTGGCGCGCGCCGGGGCCGAGGTCGAGCTGGTCACCAGCCGCTTCCTGCACGGGCCGGTGCCGGCAGCCGAGGGCTACCGGGTCGACGAACGCTTCTACCGCCGCAGCGCCGCCCGCGGTCTCGCCGCGAGGGGCCGCCTCCCCTTCAAGACCGCCGAGCATCTCGCCGACATGGCGCGTTTCCGGCGCGACTCCCGCCGGCGTGCGGACGCCGGCGCGGCGCCCGACGTCGTCCACCACCAGTGGCTGACGATCCCCCGGCTCGACGTCCACCTGCTGCCGCCGAAGCGGCCACGGGCGATGACCGCCCACTACATCCTGCCGCCGCAACCGAGCCGCCGCCAGGTGGCGAGCGCGCGCAGCGTCTTCGGCGCGATGGACGCGGTCGTCGCCCACTCCGAGCACAGCGCCGCCCGGTTGCGCGAGGAGGTCGGGCTCGACCCCGCCCGCGTCCACGTCATCCCCCACGGCGCCTTCGACTACCTGACCAAGCTGCCGCGGGAGCAACCGCTGCCACCCGAGCTGGAGGGCGCCGAGGGGCCGGTGATCCTCTGCTTCGGCCTCCTGCGCCCCTACAAGGGGATCGAGAACCTGCTGCGCGCCTTCCGCCAGGTCGAGGGCGCCGAGCTCTGGATCGTCGGCAACCCGCGCATGGACGTGGCGCCGCTGCGCGCGCTTGCCGCCGAGGCGCCCGGCCGGGTCCGCTTCGTCACCCGCTTCGTCGCCGAGGAGGAGATCCCGGCGATCTTCCGCCGCGCCGACCTCGTCGCCCTCCCCTACCTCGATGCCGAGCATTCCGGCGTCCTCTACACCGGCCTCGCCTTCGGCAAGCCGCTCGTGCTCAGCGCCGTCGGCGGCTTCCCCGAGGTGGCCGCGACGGGGGCGGCGCGGCTGGTGGCGCCGGGGGACGACGGGGCCCTCGCCGCGAGTCTCACCGAGCTGGTCGCCGACACTGCCGCACGGGCCGAGCTTGCCGCGGCTGCCGCCCGCGCCGCGGCGGGCCCCTTCTCCTGGGACGAAGCCGCCCGCCTCACCCTCGACCTCTACCGCGAGTTGATCGAGGCGCGGGCGTGATCGCCGTCGAAGTCCTCTTCTGGCTCTGCGCCGGACTGATCGTCTACACGCACGCGGGCTACCCGCTGGCGCTCGCGGTGCTGTCCCGGTCAGCTCATTTGGGAGAGCGCCGCTTCGACAAGGTGGAGGTCACTGGTTCGAGCCCAGTACCGCCCACCGTCTCGCTGATCGTCCCCGCCTACGACGAGGAGGAGGTGATCGCCGCCAAGGTCGCCAACGCGCTCGCGCTCGACTACCCGCGCGAGCGCCTGCAGATCATCGTCGCCTCCGACGGCTCCGCCGACGCGACCGCCGAACGCGCTCGCGGCGCCGGCGCCGACCTCGTCCTCGAGCTGCCTCCCGGCGGCAAGGTCGCCGCACTCAACGCCGGCGCCGTGCGGGCGAGTGGTGAGCTCCTCGCCTTCTCCGACGCCAACAGCGAGTGGGCGCCAGATGCACTGCGGCGCTTGGTCGAGCCCTTCGCCGACCAGGGGGTCGGCTACGTCTGCGGCCAGGTCCGCTTCGTCGATGCGGGCGGCGGCAACCTCGAGGGCGCCTACTGGCACTACGAGATGGCGGTGAGGGGGATGGAGTCGGGTTTGGCCGGAGTCACCGCCGGCAACGGGGCGATCTACGCGGTCCGCCGCGACGCCTACCTGCCGCTCGCCGCCTCCGGCAGCCACGATCTCTCCTTCCCCTTTTTGCTGGCGAAGCGCGGGCTGCGCTCGCTCTACGCGCCCGCGGCGCGGGCGGCGGAGAAGATGGTGCCGACGATGGAGGGTGAGTTCGCGCGCAAACGGCGGATGATGGTCGGGCTCTGGGACATCGTCGTCGGCGAAGGGATGGTCTCGCCGCGCGGCTACTCGCCGCTCTACGCCTTCGAGCTCTTCTCACACCGCCTGCTGCGCTACCTGAGCCCGTTGCTGCACCTGATCGTGCTCGCCGCCAACCTCGCGCTGCTCGGGCGCGGCTGGGTCTACACCGCGACCTTGATCTTGCAGCTGGGGCTGCTGGCTGCCGCGTTGCTCGGCCGGGCGTTGCCGCTGGCGCCGCTGCGCATCGCCCGCTACTACGTGCTGACCACCGCCTCGATCGCCGCCGGGCTCTGGGACCGGGCCCGCGGCGGAGCCGGCGGGCGCTGGGAGAAGGCGGAGGGGACCCGCTGATGCCGCGCGCCCTCGACCTCCTGATCGCCGCGATCGCGCTGATCGTCCTCTCCCCCTTCCTGCTCGCCGCCGCGATCGCGATCAAGCTCGGCAGCCGCGGGCCGGTGATCTACCGCCAGCGCCGGGTCGGACGCGGCGACCGCGAGTTCGAGATGTGGAAGCTGCGGACGATGGTCCAGGGCTCCGATCCGGTCGGGGTCGGCACCGTCGTCAGCCGCGGCGACCCACGCGTCACCGGCGCCGGTCGCACCCTCCGCCGCACCTCGCTGGACGAGGTCCCGAACCTGGTCAACGTGCTCCGCGGCGAGATGGCGATCGTCGGCCCACGGCCGACGATCCCGGCCCAGGTCGACGACTACACGCCCCGTCAGCGCCGGCGCCACGAGGTGCTGCCGGGGATCACCGGCTGGGCCCAGGTCCAGGGCCGCGCCGGCATCCCCTGGGAGGAGCGGATCGAGCTCGACGTCTGGTACGTCGACAACCGCAGCGCCGCCCTCGACCTTCGCATCCTCGCCCGGACCGCCTGGCTGGTCGTCAGCGGCCAGGGCCTGGCGCCGGACTGAATCCCCTCGCTCGGCGGCGCAGGACGTAGGGTTTGCGCCGTGAGCGAGCGACCCGAGGTCAGCCTGCGCCACTTCCAGCCCGGCGACGCCGCGGCCGTCCACCGCTGGTTCAACAACCCGGCGGCGACCGCCTCGCTGATGGAGCAGCGCGACAGCTTCTCGCTCGAGCAGGCCGAGGCCTGGGCGCTGCGGGCGACGGACGACAGCGGCGAGGACCGCAAGTTCGCGATCGTCGTCGCGAACTACGAGGAGCCGGTCGGCTTCACCGCCCTCTACGGCCTCTTCCGCCAGACCGCGCCGGAGCTGGGCGCGCTGATCGGCGACGACGTGCGCGGCAAGGGGGTCGGGCGCCGGGCCGAGGCGCTGACGATCGCCAAGGCCTTCGACGAGTACGGCGCCCACCGCGTCTACGGCCGCATCCCCGCCCGCAACGAGATCGCCAAGAAGACGGTGACCAGCCTTGGCTGGCGGCACGAGGGAACGATGCGCGCCCACCTCGCCCGCGAGGGCGCGGCACCCGACGACTGCGAGGTCTGGGGCGTGCTACCCGACGAGTTCCGCGCCGCGGCGGCCGACCTCCTCGAGTGAGCGGTCCCGTGGCCAGGGCCGAGCTCCTGGAGGACCGCGGCGAGGCCGTGGCCTCCGGCCAGTTCTTTCGCTCCCCTCCCTTCCTCGATGCCGAGGGGGTGACCCACACGCTGCGGATTGTGGAACCTGGCGGCGTGGGGCTCCTGGCGCCCTTGATCGTGCGCACGATCGGCGACGGTCCCGAGCGCGACGCGACCTCTCCCTACGGCTACCCCGGCCTCGAGCTCCTGGGGTCAGAGGGCACTTCTTCCCGCTATGCGGGATCAAATGAACACTCACGCGACCACGGCGACATCGACTTCTCCGCGACGGGTCTGGTCAGCATCTTCATCCGCCACCGCCTCGGACCGCTGCCGCTGTCCGGGACGACCGAGCGCAACGTGGTCCAGATCGCCGACCCGGCGCTGGCGCCGAAGAGCCGGCCGAGCGACCGGCGACAGGTGCGGCGCAACCTCGAGGCCGGATACGAGCTGGAGCTGATCCCCGGGCCCGAGACCAGCCCGGTCCAGCGCGCCGGCTTCCTCGACCTCTACGAGCAGACGATGCGCCGCACCGGCGCCGCGGCGCACTACTTCTTCGGCGCCGCCTACTTCAACCGCGTGCTCGAAGCCGGTGACACCTGGCTCGTCCTCGCAACCGCTCCCACCGGTGACCTCGCCGCGGCCTCCCTGGCCGTCGTCAGCGACGGCTACCTCCACTACTACCTCAGCGGCAGCGCCGATTCCCATCTGGGCGACTCGCCGATGAAGAACGTCGTCGCCCGCCTCATCGAGCAATCGACCGAGCTCGGCCTGCCGCTCAACCTCGGCGGCGGCATCGTCGCCGGCGACGCGCTCGAGGAGTTCAAGCGCGGCTTCGCAAACCGCCAGGAGACCTGGCACACCTCCGAGCTCGTCTGCGACCCCGCCGCCTACCGCCGGCTCGCCGGCGCTCGTGACGCCGGCGGCTTCTTCCCCGCTTACCGCGCCTAGCTGCCGTCGCCGTCGGCCGAGGCGCCGTCCTCCGGCGCAGCGCCTTCGTCGGCGGCGGCCTCGACGCCGGGGAGCTCCTCCGGCAGGCCCTCGGGCGCGTCCGACTCGCCATCGGATTCGACCACCAGCGCCACCGCGCTGACCACGTCGTCGTCCTTGATGTTCATCACCTTGACGCCCTGGGTCGAGCGGCCCATCTGCGAGATGCCGCTGACCGAGGTGCGCTGGACCATGCCGTTCTGGGAGATGAACAGCAGCTCCTGGTGTTCGCTGACGATCAGGGCGCCGGCGAGGCCGCCCTTCTTCTCGGTCAGCTTCGCGGTCAGCACGCCTTTGGTCCCGCGGCCCTTGACCGGATATTCGGAGACCGGGGTGCGCTTGCCGTAGCCGTTCTCGGTGACGACGAAGAGTTCGGTGTCGTTGCGGGCGATGTCCATCGCCAGCACCCGGTTGTCCTTGCCGGACACGTTCATGCCTTTGATGCCGCTGGTGTCGCGGCCCATCGAACGCACCAGCTCCTCCGAGAAGCGCGAAGCGTGCCCCGAGTGGGAGACCATGAGGATGTCGTCTTCGCCCGAGGTGAGCCGCACCTGGACCAGCTCGTCGCCGTCGCGGACCTTGATCGCGATGATGCCGTCAGCGCGGATCGGCGTGTTGTAGGCGAGGAACTCCGTCTTCTTGATCAGCCCTTTGGCGGTGGCGAAGGCGAGGTACCTGTTCTCCTTGAAGTCCCGGGTCGGGATCACCGCCATCACCTTCTCGCCTTCGCGCAGCGGCAGCAGGTTGTTGAGCGAGCTGCCTTTGGCGTTGCGCGAGCCCTCCGGCAGCTCGTAGACCTTGAGCCGGTAGACCTTGCCGCGGTTGGTGAAGAAGAGCAGGTAGTCGTGGGTCGAGGAGATGTGGAGGTGGGCGATGTAGTCGTCGTCTTTGAGGTTCATCCCCATCACCCCCACCCCACCGCGATGCTGCTGGCGGTAGGTGGCCAGCGGCAGCCGCTTGACGTAGCCGGAGGCGGTCAGCGAGATCACCATCTGCTGGTCGGCGATCATGTCCTCGATGCCGACGTCGCCCTCGAAGTGGGCCAGCTCGGTGCGGCGTTCGTCGCCGTAGGCCTCGACGATTTCGGCCAGCTCGTCCTTCACCAGCGCCATCACCCTCGCCTCGTCGCCGAGGATCGCGCGCAGCTCGCCGATCCGCTCCATCAGGTCGGCATGCTCGGCCCGGACTTTGTCGGCCTCGAGCGCGGTCAGGCGCTGCAACCGCATGTCGAGAATCGCCTGGGCCTGCTCACGGGAGAGGTCGAACTGCGAGATCAGGCCGTCGCGGGCGGCGTCGGGATCGCTCGAGGCGCGGATCAGTTTGATCACCGCATCGAGGTTGTCGAGCGCGACCAACAGCCCCTCGAGGATGTGGGCGCGGGCCTCGGCGCGGCGCAGTTCGTACTGGGTGCGGCGGGTGACGACCTCGCGCTGATGGTCGACGTAGTGCTCGATCAGCTCGCGCAGGCTCAGCGTCCGCGGCACGCCGTCGACCAGGGCCACCATGTTGGCGCCGAAGGTCGACTGCATCGCGGTTTTTTTGTAGAGGTTGTTGAGGACGACCTTGGCCGGCGGCCCGCCCCGTTTGAGCTCGATCACGAGCCGCATCCCGGAGCGTTCGTCGCTCTCGTCGCGGAGGTCGGAGATGCCCTCGAGTTTTTTGTCGCGGGCGAGGTCGGCGATCTTGGTGATCAGGCCCCCTTCGCCGCCCTTCTTGACCATGAAGGGGAGCTCGGTGACGATGATCGCCTCCTTGCCTCCCTTCAATGGCTCGACGTGGGCGCGGGCGCGGACCTTGATGCTGCCGCGGCCGGAGGCGTAGGCGTCGCGGATCCCCTCGCGGCTCATCAGGCCGCCGCCGGGGAAGTCGGGGCCCTTGATGTGCTCCATCAGCCCCGCCATGTCGATCTGCGGATCGTCGATATAGGCGGCGACGGCGCCCGCGACCTCGCGCAGATTGTGGGGCGGGATGTTGGTCGCCATCCCGACCGCGATCCCCGAGGTGCCGTTGACCAGCAGGTTCGGGAAGCGCGCCGGCAGGACCTGCGGTTCCTGGGTCGATTCGTCGTAGTTGGGGCCGAAGTCGACCGTGTCCGCGTCGATGTCGCGCAGCAGCTCGGTCGCGAGGCGGCCGAGGCGGGCCTCGGTGTACCTCATCGCCGCCGCGGGGTCGTCGTCGATCGAGCCGAAGTTGCCCTGGCCATCGACCAGCAGATAGCGCAGGGAGAAGTCCTGCGCCATCCGCACCAGCGTGTCGTAGATCGCCGAGTCGCCGTGGGGGTGGTACTTGCCCATCACCTCGCCGACGATGAAGGCGCACTTGCGGTAGGGCCGGGTCGGCTGCAGGCCGATGTCGTGCATCGCGTAGAGGACGCGGCGGTGGACCGGCTTCAGCCCGTCGCGGACGTCCGGCAGTGCCCGGCCGACGATCACGCTCATCGCGTAATCGAGGTAGGACGAGCGCATCTCCTGCTCGAGACCGCGCTCCTCGATATTTCCCGTAAGGGCGTCGAGCGCCATCAGCGCACAGCTCCTTTCAAAACCTGACTCACCGCGAAGCCTCTAGACATCTAGGAACTTCACCTCTTTGGCATGGGCCTCGATGAACTCGCGACGCGGCGCGACCTGGTCGCCCATGAGCATCGAGAAGATCGTGTCGGCGGCGGTCGCGTCTTCCAGCGTCACCTGCGCCAGCGTCCGCGAGGCCGGATCCATCGTCGTCTCGCGCAGCTGTTTCGCGTTCATCTCGCCCAGTCCCTTGAACCGGGTCAGCTGAACGCCCTGGCGGGCAAGCTCCAGCACCGCTCCCCGCAACGCCTCGAAGGAGAGCGCGACGTTGCGGCGCTCGCCGCGGCTGATCTGGAACGGCGGCCGACCGACCTGTTTGATCAGGGCCGCGTGGACCTCGGCGAACTTGCGGTAGTCGTGGTGGTCGAACAGCGCCGCCGGCAGGCGATGGGTGCGGGCGAGGCCGCTCTTGCGCTCGATCGCCTTGACCACGATCAGATCCTCGCTGCTCTCCAGCACCTCGGTGTCGAAGGGCTCCGCCTCGCCGTTGTCGCGCTTCAGAACCTCCGCCGCGACGGCAAGCGTCATTGCCTGTTCGTCGAGCAGGCTCGACTCCTCGAGGAAGCGCACGACCTCGTGCCCGAAGTCCGCCTGCAGGGACGAGCCCCAGCCCTCGTACTCTTTCGAGCGCCGGATGTAGGCCTGCCACCGGCTCGAGGTCAGCTTGCGCTCCTCCCCGGTCGCGTCGAGGAGCTTGAACTCCTCGAGCTTGTCGCGCAGCAGCAGCTCTTCGAGTTCGGACTCGCGCTCCAGGTAGGTCTCCTGGTTGCCCTGTTTCACGCGATACAGCGGCGGCTTGGCGATGTAGACGTAGCCGTGGCTGATCAGCTCCGGCATCTGCCGGTAGAGGAAGGTGAGGACCAAGGTGCGGATGTGGGCGCCGTCGACGTCGGCGTCAGTCGCCATCACGATCTTGTGGTACCTCGCGCCCTCGATATCGAACTCGTCGTGGACGCCGGTGCCGATCGCCGTGATCAGCGCTTGGATCTCGTTGTTGGCGAGGACCTTGTCGATCCGGCTCTTCTCGACGTTGATGATCTTGCCGCGCAGCGGCAGCACCGCCTGCGTGTTGCGGTCGCGTGCCTGCTTGGCGGAGCCGCCGGCGGAGTCGCCCTCGACCACGAAGATCTCGGCCAGGGCCGGGTCTTTGACCGAGCAGTCGGCGAGCTTGCCGGGCAGAGTCGAGTTCTCCAGCGCCGACTTGCGGGTCAGGTCGCGTGCTTTACGGGCGGCCGAACGGGCGCGGGCGGCGTCGATCGCCTTCATGATCACCCGCCGAGCGTCGGTCGGGTTCTCCTCCAAGTACTCGCCCAGCTTGCGGTTGACGATCTCCTCGACCAGGCCGCGGATCGGCGGGTTGCCGAGTTTGGTCTTGGTCTGGCCCTCGAATTGGGGGTCGTGCAGCTTGACCGAGATCACCGCGGTCAGCCCCTCGCGCACATCCTCGCCGGCGAGGTTGTCGTCTTTTTTCTCTTTCAGCAGGCCTTTGTTGCGCGCGTACGAGTTGAGCGTCCTGGTCAGGGCCGAGCGGAAACCGGAGAGGTGCGACCCACCCTCGTGGGTATTGATGTTGTTGGCGAAGCTGAAGATCGACTCCTGGTAGGAGCTGTTCCACTGCATCGCGATCTCGACCTGGCCCTCCTCTTTGCCGCCCTCGAAGAAGATGACCTTCTTGTGGACCGGGTCCTTGTTGCCGTTGAGGTGGCGGACGAAGTCCTCGATCCCGCCCTCGTACTGGAAGGTGACGCTGTTGGTCTCACCGCGCTCGTCGACCAGCTCGATCTTGAGGCCGCGGGTGAGGAAGGCGGTCTCGCGCAGACGCTCGAGCAGCACCTCGAAGTCAAACTCGATCTCTTCGAAGATCTCGAGGTCTGGCAGGAAGGTGATCGAGGTCCCGTGCTCGGAGGTGGCGGCGCCCTTCGCCAGCTCCGTCATCGGCTTGCCGCGCTCGTAGTCCTGGTCCCAGACGTTGCCGTCGGTCTTGATCTGCAGATGCAGGCGCTCAGACAAGGCGTTCACCACGGAGACGCCGACGCCGTGCAATCCGCCGGAGACCTTGTAGCCGCCGCCGTCGCCGAACTTGCCGCCGGCGTGGAGGACGGTCAGCACGACCTCGGCCGCGGGACGACCCTCTTTCTCCATCATCCCGACCGGGATGCCGCGCCCGTTGTCGGAGACCGTGCAGCTGTTGTCCGGGTGGAGAACAACGCGGACGCTGTCGCAGTGGCCGGCGAGCGCCTCATCGACGGAGTTGTCGACGACCTCGTAGACGAGGTGGTGAAGACCGCGCGGGCCGGTCGAGCCGATGTACATCCCGGGCCGTTTGCGCACCGCTTCCAGTCCCTCGAGGACGGTGATGTCCTCGGCCCCATAGGAGGCGGACGTGGCGCCGCTGGCTTTGTTCTCAGGCAATGAGTCCCTTCCGATTGACATACAAAACCCCGACGCCTGGAAGCTCACTCCACGCGGATCGGGGCATAACGCGAGTTGCCATAAGAATACCAGTTGAGGGCTGCGGAACGCCGGTGCCGTTGGGATAAATTCCCTGCAAATCGTGCATAAACTGGGCCTAAGAGCGGTCCTCTTTGAGGCGGAATCGGAGAGCCGCGGGCGTCAGCTCTCCCAACTCGCTGCGCAGCCGCTCCAGCAACTGCTCCTGCATCAGGTCCAGCTCCTGCACCCAGACCGACTCCTCGCACTCGATCGTCACCGTTCCGGCGCGCTCGGAAACCGGGGCGGCCGCGGCCGCCACCCGCTCGCCGACCGCCGTCGCCCAGGCCGCCTGGACCGCCGCCAACCCGGTTCGTGGCGCCGCCAGGTCGCGGGCGGCCCGGATCGCGGCGGCGGCATCGCGAGGGGCTCGTCGGCGTCTCACGCGGCCTCCACCTCGGCGCGCTCGGAGGGTGGCGGCATCCGCACCACCGCGTTCAGCGCCGGGGCCGGCAGCGACTCTTCGTCGGCGGCGGTGATCAGCGCCTGGCCGCCGCTCTCGAGCCGGTGCACCAAGCGCTCCCGCCGGCCCGGGTCGAGCTCGCTCATGACGTCGTCGAGGAGCAACAGCGGCGTCACCCGGCGGGCCGACAGCAGCACCTCGCGCTCGGCGAAGAGAAGCGAGAGCAGGCCGGCGCGTTGCTGACCCTGCGACCCGTAGCGACGGAGCGAGCGGCCGGCGGTCTCGAGCTTGAACTCGTCGTGGTGCGGGCCCCAAGAGCTGCGGCCGAGGCGCAGGTCCTGGTCGCGCCTCTCCCCCAGCCCAACTCGGATCGCCTCGGCATCGCCCGCGGCCCGGGGGGCATAGGTGAGGGTCGCGCCACCCTCCAGGCCCAGCTCGGCGCCGGCCTCGGCGAAGGGCTCGGCGAGCTCGGCGATCGCCTCCTCCCGCATCTCCACCAAGGGCGCCGCCGCCTCGGCCAGGCTCGCGTCCCAAACGTCGAGGTCACCGCGATCGCCGACCCCTGCGGCGAGGCGGGAGAGCAACGCGTTGCGCTGCGCCAGCGCCTGCCCGAAGCGCTTGCGCAATTCCGCCCGCGCCGGCCAGCGGGCCGCCGCGAAGCCGTCGAGATGGGCGCGCCGTTCTCCCGGGGGGCCCTTGATCAAGGTCAGCCGGTCCGGGGCAAAGACCGCGACCGGGGGCCGGTTGCGCGCCAGCGTCGCCGGGTCCGCCGGACCGCCGTCGAGCAGGTGCCGCCGTCCCTCGGTGCGGCTGACCGAGGCCAGCAGCCGGCGCTCGAGTCCGTCGTCGTCGCGGACCGTCGCCTCAGCCCGCGCCAGCGAGCCACCGAAAGGGATCAGGTCGCGGCGGTCGGAGGTGCGAAAGGAACGACCGGTGAGGGCGAAGTAGAGCGCCTCGACCAGGTTGGTCTTGCCGGCGCCGTTGGGACCGACGACGCTGACGATTCCGGGGCCGAGCTCAACCCGGACCCGCTCCAGGCTCCGCACCGGATTCGCTTCGATCGCGGTGACCAGCACCGGCCCCCACCCTCAGACGTTGAGGCGGATGGGCATCACCAGGTAGCGGAAGTCGTCGCCGTCGACCGGCTGCAGCAAGCCGGGACGCAGCGGCGAGATCAGTCGCAACAGCACCTCGTCCCCCTCGACGCTCTCGATGCCCTCCTTGAGGAACTCGGGGTTGAAACCAATCTCCAGGGGCTCGCCCTCGAACGCCGCCGGCATCGTCTCCCGCGCGTCGCCGACGTCGGGGGTTTCGGCGGCGACGGTCAGCTCGCCCGGCGCGAACGAAAGCCGCAGCGGCGCGTTGCGCTGGGCCAGCTGGCTGACCCGGCGCGTGACTTCGAGGAAGTCGGTCCGCGGCAGCCGCACGTCGTGCTCGTAGGACTCCGGCAGGAGTTGTCGAAAGTTGGGGAACTGGCCCTCGATCAACCTCGTCGTGAGGAGGATCGCCCCTGCCTGGAAAACGGCCTGGTTGGTGAGCAGCGAGACCGTTGCCTCCTCGACCCCCTCTGACCCGAGGATGCGGCCGAGCTCCCGCAGCGCCCGCGCCGGGATATTGGCCTCGATCTCACCGCCCAGCTCGGCCTCGAGCTCGGTCCGCTTGACCGCCAGCCGGTAGGAGTCGGTGGCGACCATCGTCATCTCCGAGCCGCTGCCGGCAACGAAGACGCCGGTCAGGACCGGCCGCATGTCGTCGCGCGATGCCGCCCTGGCGACCAGGTCGATGCTGGCCCCGAGCTCCTTGGCGGGAATCTTCAGGCCCGGCTCCTCGCCCGGCGCCGGCAGCTTCGGGAAGTCCTCGGCGGGGAGGACGCGGAGGTGGAAGCTGGAGCTGCCGCTGCGGATCTCGACGTCGTGCTCGGACTCGCGCGACTCGATCTCCACCACCGGGTCGGCCAGCGAACGCGCGACCTCGGCCAGGAGGCGACCCGGGAGCAGGACCGAGCCCTCGGCGGCGACGTCGGCGTCAAGCGCCGTCTCGAGTCCGAGGTCGAGGTCGGTGGCCGAGAGCGTGACGCGGCCGGCGGCAGCGGTGAGAAGGATCCCGGACAGGGCCTGGGTCGCGGCGCGGGTCGATACAGCCCTGGAAACGATCGAGAGCTTGGAGACGAGGTCTTCGCGTTTGGTCGTCAGCTTCAAGTGGTGAATGCCTTCTTAAGTTGGGTTAGGACTTGTGGAAACTAATGGGGTCACGGAGGAAACCGCATCGTAGGGCGGTTTCGACCCTGTGGAAGCAGCTGGGGAAAGGCCGCAGTCTTGCAGTGCCATCGGCCGTCAGCGCCGATCCTGGGCGGGATTGTGGATTGCGCCGCGAAGGCTGTGGACGCGCTCGCTCAGCTCTGAGTCCTCGGCGAGGCCGGCTTCGATGCGGCGCAGGGAGTTGAGCACGGTGGTGTGATCGCGCCCGCCGTAGAGGCGCCCGATCTGGGGCAGCGAAAGCTCGGTTAGCTCGCGGGTGAGGAAGATCGCGACCTGGCGCGCGCGCAGGGGGGTCGCGGCACGGCTGGAGCCAACTAGCTCGGCCCGTGAGATGCCGTAGCCCTCGGCCACCCGCTGCTGGATCTCCTCGACCGAGGTCGCCTGGGCGGAGCGGCCACGCGGGATCACCTCGGCGATCAACTCGCTGCTGAGCGGCCTGGCCATCAGCGATGCGTGGGCGATGACCCGGGTCAGGGCGCCGTGCAGTTGCCGCACGTTGGCGTCGATCCGGTTGGCCAGCTCGACCAGCGCCTCGCTGTCGGCGATCTCGACCCCGGCCTCCTGGACGAGGCGGCGGAGCACGGTCAGGCGGGTGGCGAGGTTGGGGGGCTCGACGGCAACGGTCAGGCCCCACTCGAAGCGGTCGCGCAGGCGCGAAGCAAGGGTCGAGAGCTCGCTGGGGATGCGGTCGGCAGAGAGGATTAGCTGGCTGCCGGACTCGTAGAGCGCGTTGAAGGTGTGGAAGAACTCCTCCTCGGTGGCGGGCTTGCCCTCGAGGAACTGGACGTCGTCGATCAGCAGCACGTCGAGGTCGCGGTAGCGCGCCTTGAAGCCCTCGGCGCCGGCCGACTTGAGGGCGCCGACGAACTCGTTGGTGAACGACTCGGCGGTGGTGTAGCGGACACTTAGCCCGGGGGCGTTGGTGCGCAGGTAGTTGGCGATCGCCGCCAACAGGTGCGTCTTGCCGAGCCCCGGGGGGCCGTGAAGGAAGAGCGGGTTGTAGGCCTCCGAAGGGGCCTCGGCGACCGCGAGGGCGGCACCGTGGGCAAGCCGGTTGCCACTGCCGATGACGAAGCGATCGAAGGTGTAGTGCGGGTTCAGCTCGACCCCGCCGGGCGCGTCTGACCCCTGCCCCGGCGTCGCCTGATCGGCGGTGAAGACGACGCCCTTGAGGGATGAATCGCCCGCGGTCAAGGCCTGGGCGATCAGGGAGGAGTAACGCCGCTCGGCCCAGGTGCGGACCCCCTCGGGTCCGCTTAGATAAAGGGTCTCGGCATCGCTGCCGACAGGGTGCAACGGCTCCAACCAGAGTCGGAACGTCGACTCCGGCACGGATGCTCGAAGTTGTTCCTGGGTCGCCCGCCAAAGGGCGTCGAGTTCTTGTCGTGAGGGGTCATCTGGCACCTGGTCGGCGACCATAGCGGCGTGCCTGAGCGGCTATCCGCCCCGCCCCGCAAATCCCGCAGAAAAGATTTCCGGGCCGCGTCCGTATACTCCCGCCACCTATGAAGCGCACCTATCAGCCCAAGAAGCGGAAGCGCGCGAAAACGCATGGCTTCCGGGCGCGGATGAGCACCCGTGGCGGTCGCGCGATCCTCTCGCGGCGCCGCCGCAAAGGCCGGAAGCGCCTCACTCCTTAGATGGCGTCGAAGCGACGGCGCCTCTCGCGCAGCGGCGAGTTCGACCGCGTCTATCGCGACGGTTCTTCCCATGCCACCCGCTACCTCGTCCTCTACACCTTCCCCCGCCGTGACGAGGAGCGTGAGGACGTGAGGCTCGGCGTGTCGGTGAGTCGCAAGGTCGGAGGGTCGGTGGAGCGCAACCGCGTCAAGCGCGCGCTGCGCGAGGCCTTCTGGGGCCTTTCGGAGCGGCTGCCGGAGCGGCACGACTTCGTCATCGTCGCCCGTTCGGAGATCGGCGACCTGATCGAGCGCGAGGGCACCGCCGGTGTCGGCAAGAGCCTCGAAGAGGCATTGGCCGGGGGGCGTTCCACGTGAAACGGATCTTCTTGTCCCCGATCCACGCCTACCAGCGCTGGATCTCCCCCTCGCGCCCGCGTCGCTGCCGCTACGAGCCGACCTGCTCGGCCTACACGGTCGAGTCGGTCGAGCGCTTCGGGGTCGCCCGTGGCCTCTTGCTCGGTGCCTGGCGCCTCCTTCGCTGCAATCCCTTCAGCCACGGCGGTTTCGACCCGGTCCCGGACCGGTTCACGCTGCGGGTCGGCCCGGTCGATCCGGCCGAGTACCACGGTGAGGCGAAGGTCTGATGCTGCCCTTCGCCTTCCAGCTCGCCCCTCAGTTCCTGGTCGACATCGCCGACAAGGTCCTCGTCTTCTTCCACGATTCCGCCGGCCTCTCCTGGGGCGGGGCGATCATGGCCCTGACGATCACCGTCCGCGCTCTGCTGATCCCGCTTACCTACAAACAGCTGAAAGGGATGCGGGCGCTGCAGGCGCTGCAGCCGCAGATCAAAGAGATCCAGGCGAAGTACAAAAACGACAAACAGCGCATGCAGCAGGAAATGATGCGCTTCTACCAGGAGAACAAAGTCAACCCCTTTGCCTCCTGCATCCCCCTTGTCGCCCAGCTGCCGGTCTTCATCACCCTCTTCTACGTCCTCCAGCACGATCTTCGTTCCGACATCTGCGGGCAGACCGCGAAGACCTGCAGCGAATTCGCGACCGCCCAGGGCCATTCCGCCGGCTTCTTCGGCGAAAGCTTCCTCTTCATCCCGGATCTGACCGCGAAGGCCGAGGGCGGCGTCCTGATCGCGCTGCTGGTGCTCTACGTCGGCACCCAGTTGATCTCCGGCCTGGTCATGTCTGTCACCGCCGACAAAAGCCAGCGGGTGATGATGTTCGCGCTGCCGCTGATCTTCGTCCCCTTCGTCATCAGCTTCCCCGCCGGCCTGATCCTCTACTGGATCACGACCAACATCTGGACGATCGGGCAGCAGTACACGATCCAGAAAATCATCCCGGTGCCGGTCGCGGCCACGCCCGCGGGGGCTGCTGCTGCGGTCGAGGCGAAGGCGCCGCCGCCTCCGCCTAAAAAGAAAAAGAAGCGGCGGCGGTAGCTCAGGGCTTGCGAGAGCGGGAGTCGGTACCCCTCTCCACTTAACTTGCTCGGGTGGATCGCTGGCGGCCGTCCGAGGTCGTCTGTGACCGAGAAGTGCAAGACGTTCCGAGGGGTACCGACTCCCGCTCTACGGAACCCGCTAGCGGTTCGCCTGAGGGACTGCGTGGGCCGAATTGCCGCCCTGGGGACGATGCTGGGAGGGTCAGCCCTTGGGACGCTTCTTGGCCAGGCCCGGCTTCCTGGGGAGGGAGGGGGGCGTTGCGCCTACCTTCCTGATGACGTGGAGGTGGCGGTGTTGGCTGCCGGCGCGGTTGCCTACGTCGAGGATTTGTTCGGGGCGCATTGCCAGGGACTCCGCGGCTCGGGTGAGCTGGGACTCCTCGTCGGGGTCGCGTTTGCCCTTCCAGGCTATGAGGATGCCGTTTGGCTTCAGGAGTGGGGATGCGAGCTCGGCCAGGGTCGAGAGGCGGCCGACGGCGCGGGCGGTGACGGCGTCGTAGGACTCGCGGCCGCCGGTTTTGGCGAGATCCTCGGAGCGGGTGTCGAGGACGCTGGCATTGGGGATTCCAGCGGCTGCGATCGCCGCGGTCATGAAGGCGCACTTGCGGGTGATGGACTCGACCAGGTCGACCTGGGAGTCGGGGAGGGCGACGGCGAGGGCGAGGCCGGGGAAGCCGGCGCCGGCGCCGACGTCGGCGATGCGGCGGGCGCTCGCCAGCTCGGCGACCTCGAGACCGGTGAGGCTGTCGACGACGTGGACGCGCCAGGCGCGCTCGTCGACGACGGAGCTGACCGAGGCGCGCTCCCGCGCCAGCAGCTCGAGAACCTCCTCCAATGCCGCCTTGCCGCCCGGGTCGAGCGACGCGGTGGGGTCGGGGCTCACTCCGCGACGAGCGGAGCGACGATCACGCAGCGGCGGGGCTCGTCGCCCTCGCTGTAGGTCTCGATGCCGGCGCGCTCCTTGAGACGCTCGTGCACGACCCGGCGCTCCTGGGCGCTCATCGGGTCCATCTCGACGACGTGGCTACCGCTCAACGCCTGCTCGGCGGCGCGGTCGGCACGCCCCTCGAGCGTTTCGCGGCGGCGCTCGCGGTAGCCGGCGGCGTCGACGACGACCCGCTTGCGCTCACGCAGGCCGCGGTAGGCGGCCTGGTAGCAGAGCAATTGCAGGGCGTCGATCGTCTGCCCGCGTTTGCCGATCAGCAGCCCGTAGTCGTCCTCGCCCTCGATCGTGGCGGCGATGCGGTCGTCGTCCTCCTCGATCTCCACCTCACCGTCGAGATCGAGCTCGTCGAGGACGCCCTCGATCAACTCGCGCACGCGCTCGGCGGGCTCCTGGGGCCAGTCTGCGGTCTCGCTCACGCAGCGCAGGCTATCCGACCTCCCGCCGCCGCGCCGGGGTAATTAGGGTAGCTGCGACATGGGCAAGGTCTACGCGGTGGCGAATCAGAAGGGTGGGGTCGGCAAGACGACCACCGCCGTCAACCTCGCCTCCTGCGAGGCCACCGAGGGCCGCCAGACGCTGCTCGTCGACCTCGACCCGCAGTGCAATGCGACCGTGGCGCTCGGCGGTGGCCGCGAGATGCATCCCTCCTCCTATGACTGCCTGACCGGCGACGTCTCGGTCGCCGAGGCGGCGCGCCCCGCGGGCCCCGACAACCTCTGGCTGGTGCCGGCGAGCCGCGACCTCGCCGGCGCCGCGGTCGAGCTGCCGCGGATCGACGGCTCCGAGACCCGGTTGCGTGAGCGGCTCGGCCCGGTGCGGGAGCGTTTCGCGGTGACCCTGCTCGACTGCCCCCCGGCGCTGGGGCCGGTCAGCGTCAATGCGCTGACCGCGGCGGACCGGGTGATCGTGCCGGTTCAGGCCGAGTACCTGGCGCTCGAGGGTCTGGTCCAGTTCCTCGAGACGCTGGGCCTGATCAGGCGCGAGCTGAATCCGGGGTTGGAGGTGGCGGGGCTGCTGGTGACGATGCACGACGAGCGCACGCGGCTGGCCCAGGACGTCGAGGCGGAGCTGCGCGAGCATTTCGCCGGCATGGTCTTCGAGACGGTGATCCCGCGCAGCGTCCGAGTCGCCGAGTCGCCGAGCTATGGTCTGCCCGTGACCGAGCATGCCCCGAGCTCCCGCGGCGCCGTCGCCTACCGCGCCTTGGCAAAGGAGGTCGCCGGTCGTGGCTAGCGGCACCAAGCGCGGGATCGGCCGCGGCCTCTCGGCGATCCTGCCCGAAGCGGCTGTGGAGGAAGCGGGTGAGCTGCGCGAGCTCCCGGTCAACCTGATCAAACCCAACCCCGGCCAGCCGCGGACCAAGTTCGATCCCGACGCGCTGAAGGCGCTCGCCGCCTCGATCGAAAGCAGCGGCGTCGTCCAACCGCTCCTGGTCCGCCCTCTCCACGACGGCAGCTACGAGCTGGTCGCGGGCGAGCGGCGCTGGCGAGCGGCGCAGCAGGCCGGGCTCGAGCGGGTGCCGGCGGTTGTCCGGGACCAGGCCGAGGCGGAGCGGCTGCAGGCGGCGCTGATCGAGAACATGGTCCGTGAGGACCTCAACCCGATCGAGGAGGCGCGCGCCTGCGCGGCGCTGATCGACGACCTTGGCCTGACCAAAGAAGACCTCGCCCGCCGCGTCGGCCGCAGCCGCCCCGCGGTCTCCAACCTGATCCGCCTGCTGGAGCTGCCCGACGAGACCCTGGAGCTGCTGGAGGGCGGCGAGCTCAGCGAGGGGCACGGCAAGGCCCTGCTCGCTGCCGATGGCAACGACGTCCGCCGCCGCCTCGGCCGCGACGCCGTGCGCGGCGGCTGGTCGGTGCGCGAGACCGAGAACAGGGTTCGGCTGGCTAGCCAGCCAAAGGGTAAGTCGAAGCGAGCGGCGATCGACCCCGAGGAGGCGGCGGCGCTGGAGGAGACCGGCGACGCGCTGGAGGCGGCGCTGGGACACGAGGTCTCGGTCCGGCGCAAGGGCGACGGGGTCAGCGTCGAGCTGCGGTTCGACGACCTCGAGCAGGCCCGGAGCCTGGCCCAGACGCTGCGCAAGCGCGGTCGCTGAGCCACCGCCGGACCGGCGAGTCAGACGCCGCTATCATCGCCGGCCGCGGGCGATTAGCTCAGTTGGTTAGAGCGCGTCTCTGATAAGGACGAGGTCCCTGGTTCGAATCCAGGATCGCCCACT
>CAVTKC010000008.1:0-98707 GCA_963735255.1 uncultured Solirubrobacterales bacterium
ACCACGGCGCACGCGATCGGGCGCGCCTTCGCCCGCGTCCTCGGGCGGTTGCGCGGCAAACAGCCGAGCGAACTGCGGGTCGGGCTCGGCCGCGACATGCGGCTGACCGCGCCGGCGATGGCGGCGGAGCTGCGCGACGGGCTGATCTTCGAGGGCGCCACCGTGCTCGATGCCGGCATGGTCGCGACCGAGATGCTCTACCACCTGGTCGGCTCGCGCCAGCTCGACGGCGGCGCCATGGTCACCGCCTCGCACAACCCCAAGGCCTACACCGGGGTGAAGCTCGTGCGCGAGGGGGCGCTGCCGCTCTCCGGCGACGCCGGCATCGGCGACGTCAAGGCCGAGATCGAAGCCGGGCTCGGGCACGCGCCCGGGGGCGGCTCCTTCGAGGAGGTCGACATCTGGGACGAGTTCCGCACCCACGCCCTCTCCTTCATCGACCCCGCCAACGTGAAGCCGATGAAGGTCGTGGTCGACGGCGGCAACGGCATGGGCGGGCCGATGGTCGGGCCGATCCTGGAGCAGCTGCCGCTGGAGCTGGAGGAGATGTACTTCACCCCGAACGGCGAGTTCCCCGACCACGAGCCGAACCCGCTGCTGGAGGAGAACCGGGCGATGATCATGGCGCGGGTTCGAGCGACCGGCGCCGACCTCGGGATCGCCTGGGACGGCGACGCCGACCGCTGCTTCTTCATCGACGCCAGCGGCGAGTTCTGCGACGGCGACTTCATCTGCGCATTGCTGGCGCGCTCGGTCCTGGGCAAGAACCCGGGTGCGACGATCCTCTACGACCCCCGCTCCAGCCGCGCCGTGCCGGACCTGGTCGCGGCCGAGGGCGGGCGCTCGGACCTCTCGCGGGTCGGCCACGCCTTCTTCAAGGCACGGATGCGCGAGGAGCAGGCGGCCTTCGGCGGCGAGGTCTCCGGCCACTACTACTTCCGCGATTTCTGGAACGCCGACTCGGGCACGATCCCGGCGCTGCTGATGCTGGAGCTGCTCTCGCTCGACGGCCGCGGGCTGGGCGAGCTGATCGACGAGTTCCGCTCCAAGTACTTCATCTCCGGCGAGATCAACTCCGAGGTCGCCGACCCGGCGGCGAAGATCGCCGAGATCGGCGAGCGCTACGGGGACGGCACGATCACCCGCCTCGACGGGATCTCGGTCGACTACGACGAGTGGCACTTCAACGTGCGCGCCTCGAACACGGAGCCATTGCTGCGGCTCAACCTCGAGTCGCTGACCTCGCGCGAGGACATGGAACGGCGCCGCGACGAGGTCCTCGGGCTGATCCGGGGCTGACGTGGACCTGACCCCAGAGGCGGCGCTGGAGCAGGCGGCCCTCGCCGGCATCCACCGGCTGCAGATCCCAACCCCGTTCGCGGTCGGACGGGTCAACTGCTACCTGATCGAGGACGGGCCGCTGACCCTGGTCGACACCGGGCCCAACTCGGGCAAGGCGCTGGACGAGCTGACGACCCAGCTCGGCGCCCGCGGCCACTCGATCGACGACCTCGAGCTGATCATCGTCACCCACCAGCACATCGACCACCTCGGCCTGGTCGAGATCGTCGCCCAGCACTCCGGGGCCGAGGTCGCGGCGCTCGGGATCGCCGCCCAGCGGCTGGCCAACTTCGACGCGGACGCCGAGGAGGAGGACCGCTTCGCGGTCGAGCTGATGCTGCGCAACGGCATCCCCGAGGAAGTGACGGCGGCGCTGCGCAGCGTCTCCCGCAGCTTCCGCGGCTGGGGCTCGCACGTGGCGGTGACGCGGCCGCTGGCCGACGGCGAACAGATGGAGTTCGGCGAGCGCACCCTGGAGGTCCTCCACCGCCCCGGCCACAGCCCCTCCGACACGGTCTTCTGGGATGCCGAACGGCGGATCCTGATCGCCGCCGACCACCTCCTCCCCCACATCTCCTCCAACCCGCTGATCTCGCGGCCCCTGGACGGTTCCCCGGGGCGCCCGCAGGCACTTGTCACCTACATCGAGTCGATGCGGGCGACGCGGGAGATGCCGGCCGAAATCGTCCTCCCCGGCCACGGCGACCCGGTCGTCGACCACGTCGCCCTGATCGACGAACGCCTCGCCAAGCACGACCGCCGCAAGGAGAAGATCTTCAAGCTGATCGCCGAGCAGCCGCGCAGCGGCTACGAGCTGGCGCAGGCGATCTGGGGCAACGTCGCCGTCACCCAGGCCTTCCTCACCCTCTCCGAGGTGATCGGCCACACCGACCTCCTGGTCAACGAGGGCCGGGTGCGGGAAGCCGACGACGGCAGCGTCGTCCGCTACGAAGTCAGCGCCTGAGCAGCGGCGCCGGCAGGGTCACGTCGCGCGAGCGGAAGCTCGGGCATTCGCTGCGTCCGTAGGGAGTCGACGGGAGCGATTCGGCGAAGGCGACGTAGTAGCGGCCGGGGGCGATCGTGGCGCGCGGGGCCTTCCAGACCAGCTGACCCCTGTCGCGTTTGGCTTCGGCGGGGACGCCGACCAGGACCGGGCGATCGTCGCCGCGCCGCACGCGGAAGACGCTGAAGCGCCGGGGCCCTTTCGGGCCACGATGGTTGCCCCGAAGACAGGGGAACCTTTCGTCGCCCTTAGGAGCTACCGGCATCGACGCGACCCCGTAGAAGAAGCCGCCTTTGCGGTTGTAGCCGAGCGTCGCGTAGCCCTCGTAAGGCGCGGGCAGGCCCTCGCAGACGATCCCGTCGCGGTCGCTGTCGAGGTCACCGACCGGGTGACCGGGGCTGCCGTGGAGTTCGGCGAACAGGGCCTGGGCATCGCCCTGACTGCTGACGTCCGAGCAAGTTGGCGCGCCGTCGGCGCTGCCCGTCGGCGCCCAGACGGTCACCACGAGGACGAGGCCCACTACGGCCCCCAGCGCGAACTTTGCTCCGGTGCGCATATTCAGCTTGGGGTGCTGGAGACGTGGATCGACCCAACTCTAAAGCGCGCGTCCGACCACCGCACGCCCGATCTGCCGGGACGTTCCGGTCACAATGCGCCGTCACCTTGCCTGCCTCCACCGCCCAGTGCGACACCCGCGAACCCCTCGGCTCGATCTTCCTCCGCTTCCTCAAGTTCGGCTGCCTCGCCTGGGGCGGGCCGGCAGCGCAGATCGCGATGATCAAGCGCGAGTGCGTCGACGAGGAGGCGTGGGTGTCCGAGGGGAGCTTCAAGAAACTCCTCGCCGTCTACCAAATCCTTCCCGGCCCGGAGGCGCACGAGCTCTGCGTCTACCTCGGCCGGTTGCGCGGCGGCAAGGCGGGTGGCTTCCTCGCCGGTCTCGGCTTCATGCTGCCGGGCTTCATCCTCATGCTCGGCCTCTCGGTTCTCTACGTAGAGGCCAGCCTGGCGGGCCATCTCGGCGACCTTTTCTACGGGCTGACGGCGGCGGTTGGGGCGCTGGTCGCCCGCGCCCTGGTCCGGCTCAGCAAATCGTTCATCTCGGACCTGCCGCTGGCGATCGTCGCGCTTGCCGGCTTCGCCCTGACCCTCTGGGCCGGGGTCACTTTCGTCCTGATCCTGCTCGGCGGCGGCATCGCCTACGAGCTGTGGACGAACGGGCGGCGCTGGACCGATCGCGCGAGCAGCTTCGCGCTCGCTCCGCTGACCCTCGTCGCGGTGGCCGCTGGAGCGATCACGGTCTCGCTGACGGCGGCGACCTTCTTCGAGGGCTTGAAGGCGGGCCTGCTCACCTTCGGCGGCGCCTTCACGGTGATTCCCTTCCTGCGCGAGGCCGCTGTCGAAAACCATCACTGGATGACCGCGAGCCAGTTCAACGACGGCCTGGCAATGGGCGGTGTCCTGCCGGCGCCGCTGATCATCTTTTCCACCTTCGTCGGCTACATCGCCGGGGGGCTGGGTGGCGCCCTCGTGATGACGCTCGGCATCTTCATCCCCGCCTTCGTCTTCCCGATCTTCCTCCACCGCCAGCTCGTCGCGGTCTCGGAGAACGAGCGGCTGCACCCATTCCTGCTCGGCGTCGCCGCGGCGGTGATCGGACTGATCGCAGCCGTGACGGTGATGATCCTGGAAACCAGCGTCGTCGACGTCTACACCGCCCTGATCGCGCTCGGCGCCTTCGTCGCACTACAGCGCTGGCATGGCAAATTGACCGTCGTCTACGTGATGGGCGTGGCTGGCATCGTCGGCGTCGTCCTCCAGCACACGGTCGTCTGAGCGGCGGGGCGCGCGGCGAGGCCGAGCCGACCCAATCGCAATACGCTGCGCTGACACCCCGACGGCGCACTCCCGCTTGACCCCCAAACTCCCGCACAGAAAGCCGAAGAAGCCCGCCAAGAAGCGGATGCTGCTGATCGTCAACCCGTACGCGACGACGGTTTCGGATCGGCTGCGGAACCTGGTCGTCTACGCGCTGCAGGGGCGTTACGAGGTCGAGGCGGTGACGACCGAGGCGCAGAACCACGCGACCGAGATCGGGCGCGAGGTCGCCGACCATGGCTACGACATCGTCGTCGCCTTCGGCGGCGACGGGACCCTGAACGAGGTCGCCAATGGGCTCGCGGGGACCGACGTGCCGGTCTCGATGCTGCCGGGCGGCTCGACCAACGTCGTCTGCCGCACCTTGGGGATCCCCAACGACGTCGTCGACGCGACCGAGCACCTGCTGGCGCTGGCCGACGACTGGGCGCCGCGCAAGATCGACCTCGGGCTGGTCGACGCGCGCCACTTCGTCTTCGCCTGCGGCGTCGGGATCGACGCCACCGTGGTCGAGCGGGTCGACGCGCACCCGAAGCTGAAGTCGAAAGCGGGGCCGTACTACTACAGCTGGGCCGGGATCTCCGCCTTCTACCGTCGCTACCTCCACAACGCCGTCCGGGTCCGGGTCGAGAGCGGCGGCGAGGCGATCGAGGGCATCACCGCGATCGTCCAGAACTCCGACCCCTTCACCTACTTCGCCAGCCGCCCGATCCGCGTCTGCGAGGACGTCGCCTTCGACGACGGCACGCTCGCGATCGGCGTCCTCAAACGCGCCACCCAGCGCGACATGCCGACCCTGATACCGCGCCTGTTCAGCGAGAGCAAACCGGCGGTGCGCCACCGTCAGGTCGCGCGGATCGACGACGTCACCGCAGCCGTGGTCAGCTCGATCTCCGAGGACAAGGACGGCTCACCTCGCCCCTTTCCGCTCCAGGTCGACGGCGACTACATCGGCGACCACACCAGGATCGAGCTGCGCGTCGACCCCGGGGCGCTGACGATCGTCGCCTGAGCGCCTGCCCGCGCCGCTAGCATCCCGCCGCGTGACCGGGCCGTCGCTAATCCCATCCGACCGTGCCCCCGGGCTGCTGCTCGGCGACGGCGTCGAAATCGGCGAGGGCGTGCTGATCGGCGGCCAGGCCGTGATCCATTCCGGGGCGCGGATCGGCGACGGGGCGCGGATCGGCGACCATGCCCAGGTTCGCGACGGGGCCACGATCGGCGCCGGCAGCACGATCGGCAGCTTCACCTCGGTCGATCCCGGCGTCCTCATCGGCGCCCGCGTCAGCGTGCAGACCCGTTGCTACATCACCGGCGGCACCGTGATCGAGGACGACGTCTTCGTCGGCCCCGGGGTGACGCTGACCAACGACAACACGATGGACCGTCACGCGGCCGAGAAGGAGTTCGAAGGGCCGCTACTGCGCCGCGCCTGCCGCGTCGGCGGCGGCGCCACGATCTGCCCCGGCATCGAGATCGGCGAGGAGGCCTTCGTCGCCGCCGGCTCGGTGGTTGCCGCCGACGTCGCCGCGCGGGCCGTGGTGATGGGCGTGCCGGCGCGGTTCGTCCGCGAGGTTGCCGACGCGGATCTACTCGAGCGCTGGCGCTGAGTCGCGGCGGCCGGGGAGCCGCCGAGCCGGATTGCCGACCACCGTCCCCCCGGGCTCCACGTCCTTCGTCACCACGGCGCCGGCCCCGACCATCGCCCCGGCCCCGATCCTGACTCCACCGAGGATCGTCGCCCCGGAGCCGATCGTGGCGCCGCGCTCGACGACGGTGGCCAGCAGCGTCCAGTCCGACTCGGACTGCAGCTCCCCCTCCCCGTTCGTCGCCCGCGGCAGCTTGTCGTTGACGAACATCACGCCGTGGCCGACGAAGACCTCGTCCTCGATCGTCACCCCGTCGCAGATGAAGGTGTGGCTCTGGATCTTGCAGGCGGCGCCGATCGTCGCCCCGCGCTGGACCTCGACGAAGGTGCCGACTCGCGATCCATCTCCGACCACGCAGCCGTAGAGGTTGGTGAAGGAGTGGATCGCGACGTCCTCACCGAGGGACACGTCGTCGAGCAGGCGATGCTGGGCGTCATTGATCGGTGCATTGGTCTCCAGCTGGGGCATCGACCCATAAACGCCTCATATGGAGCGGACTTGCGCCGATCACGACGCGCAAGCTTTCGGCCGGTCGCGCCGTTGGTGGTCCATGGCGGTCTTGAGCGAACCCATCGACGACCTCCGGGCATCTCCCCGGCCACTCGGCGTTACCGCGCAGCACTGCGTGATCGTCGGCAGCGACGCCACCTCGACGCAGCGGCGCATCGCCGCGGCGCTGGAAGATCGCGATCCCGAGACGCCATTGCTGCTCGCCGACGAGATCGAGCAGCTGTCCGACCTTGAAATCCACCCCGAAGCGATCATCGTCCTCGTCTGCGACGTCGACCGCCCGCGGGAGATGGCGACCCTGCGGCGCCTGCGGCGCGAGGTGCGGGGCCCGGCGATCGTCGCCGTCTCGCCGGCCGCGACCGGGACCGGCGTCCGCCGCGCGCTCGACGCCGGCGCCGACGCGGTGGTCTTCGAGCCGGTCTTGGAGTCGACCCTGGCAGTCGCCGTCAGCGCCGTCGAGTCGGGTCAGTCGGTGGTGCCGCGCAGCATGCGGGCCAGCGTCGAGCGCCCGGCCTTCTCCCACCGCGAGCGACAAGTCCTTTCCTACGTCTCCCAGGGCCTGACCAACGCCCAGATCGCCGAGGAGCTGTTCCTCTCCGAGAGCACGATCAAGAGCCATCTCTCCTCCGCCTTCGCCAAGTTCGGTGTGCGCTCGCGCCGTGAGGCCGCCGCGCTCTTCATCGAGCTCGAACAGACCGCCGGCGCGGGGTTGACGGAATGAGCGCCACGGCCGGAACCGGCACCCTTTCGCTGGCGGCGACCGAGGGCACCACGGTCCCCTTCATCCGCCTCGACAGCGCCTTCCCCGAGCTCTTCGCCGAGCTGATGGAGACGGTCGAGCGGATCGGCCGCGACTCCGCCTTCACGCTGGGCCCGGAACTGGAGCGCTTCGAGGCCGCCTTCGCCGAGTTCTGCCGGACCAGGCACGCCCTCGGCGTCTCTTCCGGCACCGCCGCCCTCGAGATCGCGTTGCGGGCGCTCGGGATCGGGCCCGGCGACGAGGTGATCGTCCCCACCTACAGCTTTATCGCCACCGCCGAGGCGGTCAGCACGGTCGGCGCGACGCCGGTCATCGTCGACGTCGAGGAGGACACGGCGCTGCTCACGGCCGACATCGTCGAGCGGGCGCTGACCCCGAACACCCGCTGCGTGATCCCGGTCCACCTCTTCGGCCGCCCGGTCGACATGGACCCGCTGCTCGAGCTCTGTCGGGCGCGCGGGATCGCCGTCGTCGAGGACGCCTGCCAGGCCCACGGCGCGATCTACCGCGGCCAGCCCGTCGGCTCCTTCGGCGACGCCGGCTGCTTCAGCTTCTACCCGACCAAGAACCTCGGCGGCTGGGGCGACGGCGGCGCGCTGGTCACCAACGACGACGCCCTCGCCGAGCAGGTACGGCTGCTGCGCTCGCACGGCGAGTCGCCGCGCCACCATCACCAGCTCGCCACCGGCACCCACCGCCTCGACACGCTGCAGGCGGCGATCCTCGAGGTCAAGCTGCGCCACCTCCCCGACTGGAACCAGCGCCGCCGCGACGCCGCCGCGGCACTGCGCGAGGGCCTCGCCGGCAGCTCCGTGATCGCCCCGGCGCCCGCCGCCGCGGACTCCGACCACGTCTACCACCTCTTCGTCGTCCGTTCCGAGGAGCGCGACGCACTGCGCGACCACCTCGATTCCAGCGGGGTCGCCAGCGCCGTCCACTACCCGACCCCGATCCACCTGCAGCCGGCCTACGCCGGGCTCGGCCTCGGCCGCGGCAACCTGCCGGTGGCGGAGCGGCTCGCCTCCGAAAACTGCTCGCTGCCGATCTTCCCGGCAATCGAGGACCGGCAGATCGCCGAGATCGTGGCGGCGGTCGAGAGCTTTGAAGCCGCAGCCTCTAGCTGAGACCCAGCCCCGCAGCCTCGCCGGCGGCGGCCTCCGGGTCTGCATGGTCCACTACTCCGACTTCGTCGTCGACTCGCGGATCCAGCGCCAGGCCCGGGCGCTGGCCGAACGCGGCGACCAGGTCGACTGCGTCTGCCTCAACGACTCCGAGGAGATCGCCGTCGGCGAGGGGAAGATCGCGCTGCACCGCGCCGCCACCGGCAAGCCGCGGGGCGGCAAGCGCGCCTACCTCGAAGGCAACCTCCGTTTCCTCGCCGGCGCCGCGCGCAAGGTCACCGCACTCGACCGCAGCCGCCGCTTCGACCTGATCGAGATCCACAACATGCCCGACGTGCTCGTCTTCGCGGCGCTGCTGCCGAAGCTGCGCGGGACGCCGATCGTGCTCAACTTCCACGACACCTTCCCGGAGCTGTTCGCGACCCTCTTCGACCGGCCCCCGGAGCATCCCCTGGTCCGGCTGATCCGGGCCGAGGAGCGGGTCAGCGCCGCGCTCGCCGACGGCCACGTCTTCGTCACCTCCGAGGCCCGCGACCTGCTGCGGGCCCGCGGCGTCGAGGCCGGGCGCACCCAGATCGTCATGAACACCCCCGACGAGCGCGTCTTCGGCGAGCGCCGCGCCCCACAGGCGCCGCCGGCGACCGAGGAGCTGCGGGTCGTCTACCACGGCGGCCTCGCCGACCGCTTCGGGGTCGAGACCCTGGTCCGGGCGGTGGCGCTGCTGCGCGAGCGCGGCGCCCCGGTCTCACTCGACGTCTACGGGTCCGACGCCGAGGCGGCGCGCACGCTTGCGGCCACCGCGGCCGCGGTCGCCCCGACGGGGGTGCGGATCGCGCCGCAGCCTACCCCGGTCGAGGAGATCCCGGGCCGGCTCGCCGCGGCTCACCTCGGTGTGGTGCCGACCCTGCGCGACGAGTTCACCGAATTCCTGCTGCCGGTCAAGCTGCTCGAGTACGTCCACATGGGCCTGCCCGCGGTCGCCTCGCGACTGCCGGTGATCGAGCGCTACTTCGGCGACGACGTGCTGCTCGCCGAGCCCGGCGACCCGGCCTCGATCGCCGCCGCGATCGAAGGCGTGCGGGCCGCGCCGCAGGTGGCGCTGGCCCGGGCCGAGCGCGCTTCCCAGCGCCTGGCCGAGATCGAGTGGCGCCGGCAGCGCAGCGGTTACCTGGCGCTGATCGACGAGCTCGTCGCCGGCGCCGCGTCCGCCTGATCCGCGGCCAGCTTCGGCCGCACCGCGGCCATCAGGACGCCGACCAGGCGGGGAACCGCCAGCAGCAGGCAGACGGCGTAAAGGGCGCAGCCGAGGGCGCCCGCGATGAGCGCCTCGGGGAGCCCGTCGGCAAGTAGCGAAGCAACCACGGCGGCGCCGCCAAAGCTGGCCGCGGCGAAGGCGGCGAGGCGGCCAC
This sequence comes from uncultured Solirubrobacterales bacterium, assembly GCA_963735255.1. Lineage (GTDB taxonomy): Bacteria > Actinomycetota > Thermoleophilia > Solirubrobacterales > 70-9 > VAYN01. The sequence goes on from CAVTKC010000008.1 coordinate 9,669, forward strand.
CGTCGTTGGCCAGCGTCCGCGCCAGGGCCCAGCGGCCCTCCTTGACGCCGACGAGGAAGAGCGTGGCGGCAAAGGCGGCGGGAGCGATGAAGGCGGCACCGACGACTCCATCGGAGCCGAAGAGCATGCCGCCGATCGCCGTCGCGGCGACGTGCAGAGCCAGCAGCGGCAATGAGAGGGCATTGACGAGCCGGCCGTGCCCGAGCGCCAGCATCGCCGGCAGGAAGAGGTTGACGAGCAGTGCCGCGACCGCCCAGGGGGCCATCAGGGCGGCGAAGGTGCGCAGCGTCTCGACGTCGCCGGCGTCGAAGCTGTGCGGCAGGAGCTGGCCGATCAGGGGCGCGCCGGCGACGATCAGGCCGGCCATCGCCGGAGCCACGATCAGCATCGAGTAGCGGAACCCGGACGGGACCGTGTCGGTGAGCATCTCCCGCCACTCGCCGAGCGCACCGCGGCGCATGTCGGCGATGCGCGAGAGGCCGAGCGCGAAGGCGGTAGCGGCGACCAGGTAGCTGGCGAAGAGGTAGGCGTAGGAGAGCACGGTCGCGTCGCCTTCCGCGTAGCCGCTGGCAAAGGCGAGGGTGACCATGTAGAGGGCGTTGAAGACGAGGTAGATCGCCGTGCGGGCGAGGATCAGGCCCGACATCGAGACCAGCTTCGTCGGCTTGAAGGAGGGCTTTCCCGCGGTCGGCTCGGGGCGGGCACCGCGCAGCCCGACCAGCATCACGACCAGCGTGCCCGCCGCCATCGCCAGCATCGACCAGCCGAGCGCCAGCTCGTCGACCAGCGGCGCCACCGCGACGTAGACGACGAGGCCGAGGGCGGCGCCGGCGATGTAGGCGGCGGCGATCGCGTTGAAGCGGTCGCGGACCGCCAGCAGCGTTGCCCCCCCGGCCGACCACAGCTGCATCGCCGCGGCCAGGCCCAGCAGCGGCAGCGCGTCGGCGGTGACGGCGCGGTCGGCGGCGTCGAGGCCGGGCGCCAGCAGGTGCGCGAACTGGTCGGCGAAGGGGATGGTCAAGATCAGGATCGGGACCGCGATCAGGACCATGCAGACGCCGTACTCGGGCGTCAGCAGGCGCGGCCGGTCGCCGATCAGGAGGTTGGCCGAGGTCATGCGGATGCTCTGGCTGAAGACGCCGACGATCGTGTAGAGCGCGAAGGCGACGAAGAAGCCGTCGGTGCGCCCGTTGACGCCGAAGGAGTTGAGGTACAGCAGCGCCTGCAGGCCAGAGGCAGCCGCCATCGAGAGGGTGGCGACGGACATCGCCACGCCGGCGCTGGCGTGCTTCTTCTGCATGTTGTCTACCGCTGGACCGGGCATCCTCTTGAAGACAACGGGTGGGACGCCCTATTTCTTCGCTTGCGCGCTCAGAGCGAGATCGCGGCCGCGGCGGGCCTGGCGACGGCGGGCGCATCGACCCACTCGCGCATCCAGCGCTCCAGCAGGAAGAGGCTGAAGAGGCGCTGGTCGGCCTTGATGTCCCCCCCACCCGCGATCCGCAGCAGGCGCTCGACCTCGGGCTGCCGGTAGAGCCCGCGCTCTGCCGTGCGCGGGTCGAGCAGGGTCTGCTCCAGCAGCCCGCCCTGCTGGGCCTGCAGCCAGGCCCCGAGCGCGGAGCGGAAGAAGCCGCGCTTGGGACGGTCGATGATGTCGTCGGCGACGAGGCCGCGGGAGACCCGCTTGAGCAGCTCCTTGCGGTTGCCGCGCCGGACCTTGCGGGAGTCCGGCAGCGCCAGGCAGAAGCTGACGACGTCGTGGTCCATGAACGGGACCCGGACCTCGAGCGAGGTCGCCATCGACATCTTGTCGAAGTAGAGGAGCATGTTGTCGACCAGGGCCAGGCGGCCGTCGAGGTAGAGCGTCTGGGTCAGCGCCGAGCGACCGGAGAGCTTCTCGCCCAGCCGGCCCACGGGCTCGCCGACGTCGGTCGCGGTGAGGAACTCGGGCGTGAACAGGGCGAGGCGCTCGCGTGGCTGCACGACGCGGCTCATCGCCAGCATCCGCTCGACCGGATCGCGCGTGGAGAGCGCCCGCAGGCCGCGGGCGCGGGCGGACTCCGGCGCCCCGGCCTTGGCCGCGAGGGCGACCGCGCCGCGGGCGGGCGGGAAGCGGCCGAGGAGGTCGGCGGCGTGCGCGACCTGGTGCTTGCGATAGCCGCCGAGCAGCTCGTCGGCACCCTGTCCGGAGAGGGCCACGGTGACGGTCTCGCGGGCAAGGCGGCTGAGCAGCAGCAGGCCGACGCAGGAAAGGTCGGCGATCGGCTCCTCGAGGTGGCGCAGCGCGTCGTCGAGCAGGTTGGGGTGGTCGAGCGCGGAGGTCTCGAGCTCGTGGTGGTCGGTGCCGAGCCGTTCGGCCACCCGCCGCGCCTCGGGCAGCTCGTTGGCGGAGGCGTCCTCGACGAAGCCGACCGAAAAGGTCTGGACCGGCCGCTCGGAGACCTCGGCCATCAGCGCCGTGATCAGGCTTGAGTCGAGGCCGCCGCTGAGCATCACGCCGAGCGGCACGTCGCTGACCATCCGCGCCCGCGTCGCCGTGCGCAGCAGCTCCAGCAGGCGCTCGCCGTCCTCCTGCCAGGAGGAGCCGACGCCCTCTGGCGGCGAGTCCCAGGGGCTCCAGTACTCGCGCTCCTCGGTAACTCGGCCATCCGTGTAAACGAGATAGGAGGCGGGATCGAGCTTGCGCACGCCCTCGAACAGGGTCAGCGGCCCCGGCACGTAGCCCCAGGCCATGAACAGCTCGGCGGCGGCCGGGTCGAGGCGCGGCCGCACCAGGCCCGCCGCGACCAGCGACTTGACCTCGGAGGCGAAGGCCAGCCCGGCATCGGTCTCGGCGACGTAGAGCGGCTTCACGCCCATGCGGTCGCGGGCGAGGACGAGGCGGCGGCGGGGGCGGTCCCAGAGCGCGATCGCGAACATTCCGCGCAGGCGCTCGACGAAGCGCGGCCCGAGCTCCTCGTAGAGATGGACGATCGTCTCGCCGTCGCCCTCGGTGGCGAAGCGGTGGCCGCGTCCCCGCAGCTCCTCGCGCAGCTCGCGGAAGTTGTAGATCTCGCCGTTGAAGACAGCAGTCACCTCGCCGTCCTCGCTGGCCACCGGCTGCGGGCTGCCGGACGGGTCGATGACGCTGAGGCGGCGCATGCCGAGGGCGACGCCGGGCTCGAGGAAGTGGCCGTCCTCGTCGGGGCCGCGGTGCTCGATCGCGGCGGTCATCGCCCCCAGCTGCGCCGGATCCAGCGGCGTCAGGCGCGGGTCGGCGGCGCCGATTCCGGCGATCCCGCACATGGCTAGGCCGACCTCGGGCGCAGCGCCGCCCGCATCCTGCCCCGCAGCTCGCGCCGGACGAAGCGATGGAACTCGCGATCCTCCACCCGTGGCACCCGCTTCACGGCGGCCTGCAGGTAGCCGTAGACGAAGGCGAGGCCGGAGATCCCACGCGGGCGCATCTTGATCCCCACCTTGACCCCGCGCAGCAGCACCCAGCCGAGGCCGAAATGGGCGATGTAGGCGCAGCGGCCGTGACGGGCGCGCCCCCGCAATGCCCCGCTCGCCGTCGCCACCGGGCGGTGGTGGCGCCCGACGAGGTCGGGATAGGAGCGGGTCTCGAATTCGCGCATGCGGGCGTAGGTCTCGTCGATCGTGTCCCAGCCGAGCCGCTCCTGGACGCCGCCGATCGCGGTCAGGCACTCGCGCGAGTAGAGCTTGAGCGCCCCATGTACATGGTGCGGTGGGATCGCCAGCCGCTCCCAGTCCGGCCCGACCGGCTCGATCAGGTCGCCGCAGGCGATCCCCAGACGTTCGTCGGCGGCGAACCGGGAAAGCAGCACCTCGTAGTACTCGGGTGGCAGCTCGACGTCGCCGTCGAGCTTGGCGACGTGGGTGAAGTCGTCGCGGCCCTGGGCGATACCGGCGTTGAAGGCGCGCGGGGCGGCCGCCAGGGCCAGGCGGTCGACCTCGGCCGGGTCCAGCTGATCCTCGGCCGCGACGACCCGCATGAAGGGCACCGACGGGGCCAGCGAGGCCAGCAGCTCGGCGGTACCGTCGTCGGAGCCGTCGTCGACGATCACCCATTCGTCGGGGGGGCGCGTCTGCGCCGCCATCGCCACGACTACGCGCTCGAGATGGGCCGCCTCGTTGCGGACCGGGCTGACGACTAGCAGGCGCTGATCGGTGGAGTGCTCCATACCGACCAAAGAACGGGCCCGGGGCGACGCTGCTTCCAAGTCGCCAAAAGTCGGATGAAAGTACGGGTTGCCCCAGCCGTTGACTCTTCAGCAACCACGACCGACAGGACCGCATGGACCTCCTCAAGATCCTCAACGAGCTCTGGAACCGCCGCATCTGGGTTATCGGTGCGCTCGTCATCGCCCTGCTCGTCGGCATTTCGACCAACTACAAGCTCCCCTCGCTCGAAAAGCGGGCACTGCTGGTCGGAGCCGCCAACTCCCAGGTCCTGATCGACTCCTCGACGTCGGCGATCGCCGACGTCGACCGCGACCCGGCCCCGCTCGCCAACCGCGCGGTCGTGCTCGCGCAGTACATGGGCAGCGCCGAGGCGCGCAACCAGATCGCCGCCAAAATGGGCATCTCGCCGGGTCAGATCTCCGCCGACGGCCCCTTCAGCACGCTCACCGACCGCTCGACCTACCAGGCGACCCCGGCCGGGCCACGGGCCAACCAGCTGACCGAAGAGAACGCCGTCTACCGACTCGTCTTCGACGCCCAGCTGAGCCTGCCGATCATCTCGATCTACACCCAGGCACCCGATTCCGAGAGCGCGATCAAGCTCGCCAGCGCCGCCACCTCGGTGCTGACCGGCTACGTCTCCGACCTCGACGACGGCATCCCGGAGGCGCGCCAGATCAAGGTCAGCCAGCTGGGGGAGCCCGAGGGCGGGACCGTCAACGACGGGGCCAACCCGATCCTCGCCTTCCTCGCCTTCCTCGGCGTCTTCGTCGTCCTCTGCACCGTGATCGTGCTCGGCTCCGGCCTCTTCCGCCAGTGGCAGGAGCTGCGCGACTCCGAGGAGGGCGACAAGGCGCCGGCGACGCCGCACGAGCCGATCCCACCGATGCCGAGCGACGAGCTGCTGCGGCCCCAGCGCCCGGTCGATCATCGCGGGATGCCCGTCGCGGCTCCCCCCGCCCGCGCCCGTACAGGTAGCCACAGATGGCCGCCACCGGCCCCGGTCCCGACCTCTGGCCACGGACCACGCGGGTGCTGCCGTGGAGCCTCGCCGCCTTCCTGGCGATGCTCTTCCTGGTCCCGTTCGACGCGATGACGGTCACCGCCGCCAAGCCGGATCGACCGCTGCTGCTGGTGATCGTCGGGCTCTGGCTGCTGAGCATCGCCGTCTTCCGCGGTGAGAGCCGGCCGCGCCTCTCGGGCACCGTTCTCCACGCCGCCATCCTCTTCTTCGTCGTCACCGCGATCCTCAGCCTGGTGCTCAACGCCGAGACGCTGCGGATCCACGGCGAGTTCGGGCTCGGGGTCAAGAAGCTGTCGCTGCTGCTCTGCTTCTTCACCGTCTTCGTCGTCACCGCCTCGGCCCTGCGCCCGGGCGAGGCGCGGGCCTTCGTCCCCCTCGTCGTCGGCCTCGGCTGCATCGCCGCGCTCGGCTCGATCTGGGAGTACCGGCTGGGCTACAACCCCTTCTACGAAATCGGCGGCAAGATCATTCCCGGCGGCCTCGACCTGCCCTCGATCGCGACCGAAAAAGACGCCACCGGTCGCATTCCCGTACTCGGCCCGACGATCCACCCGCTGGCGGTGGCGCAGCTGATCGCGATGGTCGTCCCCTTCGCGATCGTCGGCGGCCTCTACGCCTCGACCCAGCGGCGCAAAGTCTTCTACCTGCTGGCGACGCTGATCTTGCTCGCCGGGGTCTTCGCCACCCAGCGCAAAACCGGCCCGATCGTGCTCGCCGCCGGCATCCTGACCATCGTCATCTACCGGCCGCGACAGATGCTCCGGATGGCGCCCGCCGGGGTCCTGCTGCTGCTGGCGATCCCCATAGTCGCCCCCTCGGCGCTGGGCTCGGTGCGCGACCAGCTCAAGCCCGGCGCGGCGACCTCGACGCTCTCCTCGCGCGACCGCCTCTCCGACTACGAGGCGATCGGGCCCGAGGTGCTGAACCACCCGGCCCTCGGGCGCGGCTGGCAGACCTACGACCCCGAGCGCTACCGCGTGCTCGACAACGAGTACCTCTCGATCCTCGTCGGCAACGGCTGGCTCGGCGTCGCCGGCTTCGCGCTGCTGCTGATCGCGGCGCTTGTCGTCTGCACCAGCGCGATCCGCACCGGCGACCCGGAGCGGGCGCCGCCGGCGCTGGCCGCGGCGGGGGTGGTGGCCATGGTCGTAGTCGCCAGCGCCACCTTCGACACGATCGCCTTCGCCGTCGTCCCCTACACGTTCTGTTTCTTCCTCGGCCTGGCAGCCGCCTGCGCCCCGGTTCGCGAGGACGCGCTGGCGCGAATCGCGGCCCGCTTCCGGCCTCCCACCTGGGCCCTGCGCGGGGAGCGCGGCTGATGGCGGCGCCGGCGGGCGCCGAGGCACCGCGGCTGCCCGCGCCGACCTCCACCGGGCCACGGCACGACGTCTGCGCGATCGTCGTCTCCCACAACAGCGGCGAGTGGCTCGGCCCGGCGCTGAGCAGCCTCTTCGAGCACGCGGGTGGGATCGAGCTCGACGTCGTCGTCGTCGACAACGGCGACGACGGGTCCGGGCACGAGGCCGCCGAGCGCTTCGACGGCGTGCGCGCGATCGAGTGCGCGAACCGCGGCTTCGCCCACGCCAACAACCGCGGCGCGATCAGCGCCGACGCCCGCTACCTCCTCCTCCTCAATCCCGACGTCGAGGTGCTTGACGGCGAGCTCGCCGAGCTCGTCTCCCATCTCGACGCGCACCCCGCGATCGGTGTCGCCGGCTGCCGCCAGGTCGACAGCGAGGGTCGGCTCTGGCCGACCGCGCGTCGCTTCCCCAGCGTCGCCACCGCGCTCGGCGAGGCGATCGGCCCGGAGCGCCTCGGGCTCGGGGCCTGGCTCGGGGAAACCGAGCTCGACCTCGGCCGCTACGACGCCGAGCTCGCCTGCGACTGGATCTCCGGCTCCTTCCTGCTGATCCGCCGCGAGGCCCTGGCCGCAGCCGGACTGCTCGACGAGCGCTTCTTCTTCTACTCCGAGGAGGTCGACCTCTGCCTGCGCGTCAAGCGGGCGGGCTGGGAGGTCCGCCACCTGCCCCGGTTGACGATCGCCCACTACGGCGGCAGCACCGAGGCCAGCCCGCGGATGGAGGCGCAGATGGCCTATGCCCGCGGCCAGTACGCGGGCAAGCACTTCGGCCCGCTGCGCCGGACCGCCTTCGTCGGCTTGATCGGACTGCGGCACCTGACCCGCTGGGTCGCCTTCTCCCTCAAGGGTCGGACCGCGCGGGCCGCCGCGCACAAGCGAGCGCTGATGACCCTGCTCGGCCGCGCCGAGCCGCCCTTCGGGGAGCCGCGCTCAGCCGGCTAGGACGCCGACGGCCGGCCGCGGCTCGAGCACCTCGGTCCGCCAAAGCTCCAGCATCATCAGCGCCCAGATCCGCTGCGAGTGGTCGCTGCCGGCGACGTGCTCGTCGAGCAGGCCCTCGACCGCGCCGGGTCGGAAGCGCCGGCCCGAGAGCGAGGCCGGGTCGAGCAGAACCTCGCGGCTGTACTCGCGCAGCTCGCCGCGCAGCCACTCGGCCATCGGCACCGAGAAGCCCTGCTTGGGACGATCGAGGATCGAGGCCGGCAACCAGGCACGCAGAGCATCGCGCAGGATTCGCTTCTTCTCCATCCCCTTCAGCTTCATCGCCGCCGGGATCGAGGCCGCGAACTGCATCAGCTCGGGGTCGAGGAAGGGCGAGCGCGCCTCCAGCGAGTGAGCCATGGTCGCGATGTCGATCTTCGTCAGCAGGTCGCCGGGCAGGTAGGTGCGGACGTCGACCTCGAGCAGGACATCGAGGCGGTCGTCGCCGGAGGCCTCGCGCCAGGGCTCGGCGATCGCCTCGGCGGCGAAGTCCGAACCACCGAGCTCGGCCCGGTACTCGTCGCTGTAGAGATCTTCCCGCTGCTCGCGGTCGAAGAGGGAGACGTAGCGCTCGTAACGGGCGGCGCCGTCGAGGCCGAGCGAGCCACCGAGACGGCGGGCGCGATTGCGAACGCTCTGCTCCTCGGCGCTCTCGGGCAGGCGGGAGGCAAGGCCACCGGCGAGTCGGCGCAGCGGCGCCGGAACGCGCTCCAGGCGGCCGGCAAGGGCGTTGGCCGCGTAGCGCGTGTAGCCGGCGAAGGACTCGTCGCCGCCGTCGCCGTTGAGGGCGACGGTGACGTGGCGGCGGGTCATCTCGGCCAGATAGAAGCTGGGGACCGAGGAGGAGTCGGCGAAGGGCTCGCCGTAGTGGCGGGCGATCCGGGGCGCGATCGCGATCGCGTCGGGGCGCACCTGCAGCTCCTCGTGCTCGGTCCCGAACAGCTGTGCGACCTGGCGCGCGTGCTCGAGCTCGTCGAAACGCTCGGAATCGAAGCCGATCGAGAAGGTGCGCACCGGCTCGCTCGTCTCCTGGGCCATCGCCGCCACCACCGCGGAGGAGTCGATGCCGCCGGAGAGGAAGGCTCCGAGCGGGACGTCGGCGACGAGCCGCCGCCTAACCGCGCGCCGCAGCGTGTCCAGCAGCGGCGCGTGCAGTTCGCTCGCCTCCTCGACCTGGTGCTTGCGGGCGTAGTCGAGCTGCCAGTAGCGCTCCAGCGCGACCGCGCCGCCCTCGTAGACCATCCGCGTCGCCGGCGGCAGCTTGCGGACCGCGCGGAAGGCGCTCAGCGGGGCCGGCACATAGCCGTAGGCGAGGTAGCAGTCGAGCGCCTGCTCGTCGATCTCACGCGGGATCTCCTCGTCCTGCAGCAATGCCCGCAGCTCCGAGGCGAAGCTCAGCGCGCCGCCGCGCAGGCTGTAGAAGAGCGGCTTCTTGCCGACCCGGTCACGGGCGACGAGGAGGCGGCGGCGCGGCGCGTCCCAGAGCGCGAAGGCGAACATCCCGTCGAGCGAGCGGACGCAATCGAGGCCCTCCTCCTCGTAGAGGTGGACGATCGCCTCGGTGTCGCCATCGGTGCGGAAGCGATGCCCGGCGGCCTCCAACCGCCGGCGCAGCTCGCGGAAGTTGTAGATCTCGCCGTTGAGCACGACCGCGATCGTTTTGTCCTCGTTGTAGATCGGCTGGTCGCCACCCTCGAGGTCGACCACCCGCAACCGCTGGATTCCGAGGCCGACCGGGCCCTCGGCGTGGATGCCGCGGAAATCGGGGCCGCGATGCTCGAGCGCGACGCACATTCGCTCGACCAGCGCCGGGTCGGCCTCGCGGCCATCGGCGCGGACGGTGCCGGCGATCCCGCACACCTCAGGCCTCGCCGCCGACGCTGCGCATGGCGACGCGGCGGAACTGCACCGTCCGCGCGCCGTCGGGCAGAACCCGCGCGATCAGCTGCACGACGTCGTTCCAGACCAGCGGGAAGAAGCTGCGCAGCGCACTGCAGTAGACGGCGGCGCCGACGACGCCGACCAGGAACGCCAGCACCGGCACCGGCGCGCCGACGCTGTGCAGTAGGCCCGTCAGCGGCACGCCGGCGGCGAGCAAGGCGAGGCTGCAGGCGATAGCCGGCAGCAGGTCACTGACCAGGCGGCCGATCGGGATATCCAGCAGTAGCCGGAAAAGCACCCCGTAGACGGCGACGATCATCGCCACGTGGACGACGACGACGCTGATCGCCAGCGCCGTGATGCCGTGGGGCGCCGCGACCCAGGAGGTGAGCGCGTAGAAGGCCAGCAGGACCACGTTGAAGAGCAGCAGCGCCCGCGGCCGCCCGGCGGCGAGCAGGATCTGCGGGTAGCCGGTGAGAACGGCGGCGATCATCCCGGCCACGGCGAGGATCTGGACGGCGCCGGCGGCGGGCGCCCATTGCTGGCCGAAGACCCACGGCACCAGGTCGGGGGCGAGGACGATCAGCAGTGAGAGCAGTGGCAGCAGGGCGGCGGCGTGGATCCGCGTCGCCCGCTCGTGGAAGCGCCGCAGCTCTTCGATGTCGGTGGTCCGCGAGTAGATCGGGAAGGCGAGCCGCATCATGATGCCGCTGATCTTGTCCTGGTAGACCACCCCGAGCTGGAAGGCGCGCCAGTAGAGGCCGACCTGCGCGGTCGTGAGGCGCACGGCGGCAACGGCGACGGTGGCGTTGCTGACGGCGACATAGGTGAGCCCCGCGGCCGAGGCCGGGAGACCGAAGCCGGTTACGTCGCGCAGCGCCTGGCGGTGGAAGCGCGGCATCGGCGGCGGCACCGAGATCAGCAACAGCACCGCGGTGGTCAGGGTCGCGATCAGGGCCCCGAGCACGATCGCCTCGGCACCGATGCCGGCCACTGCCATGGCGACGGCGGAGGCGGCGCCCAATGCCAGCGAGATCATTTCGATCAGGCTGACGCGGCGGAAGTCGAGGTGGCGCCAGAGCAGCCCCCGGGAGACGGCGCCGAGGCCGGCCAGCAGGAAGACCGGCGAAATCACCTGCAGCAGCTCGGCCGAGGCCTTGCCGAAGAGCTGTCCCCCGACCGGATCGGCCAGCAGGAACGTGGCGAGGCTGAGGAGGGCGCCGGTGACGAGACTTGCCAGCATCGCCGCCTCGACGTGCGTGTGGTCGATCTCCTTGCGCTGAACCAGGGCGCTGCCCAGGCCCTCGAAAGTGAAGATCACCGCAAGGGGGACGAAGATCAGCGGGACCACAGCTTCGCCGAACTCCGAGGGCGAGAGCAGGCGGGCCAGCACCACCGCGGACGCGAGCCCGATGACCTCCGAGGCGACGCGGGCGACCATCGTCCAGCGGACCCCCGAGACGGCGGCCTCCTTGAGGTCGTGGGAAGACAGCTCGGTGCGCTTGGTCTGGTGTCGGTTCATCGGGTCTGCGTGACTGGCGGAACCCGGGCGCGGGTCCTCTTGAGATGAACGCTTCAGGACGGAGCCGACTTGCGGCCCGCAAGCGGCGCGTGAGATCGCCCGTTATTGGTCCATATGGCGCTTCCAGCCTCCCCACAGAGCGCCCGCGGACCGGGACCGTCCGCCCCGCCGGCGACGGGGCGCCGCGACGCGATCTTCACCTTCGACGACATCACCTGGCAGGCGGCGCAGGAACGCGGCATGTGCTTCCCCACCGACCGCGTCGCGATGGCGCTTGCGGAGGACCCGCGGGTCGGGCGCCTGCTGATCTGCGACCAGCCGCGCAGCGCCCCGATCAAGCTGGTCAAAGACGCCCTCGGGACCCCGGCCCCGTTCCCCGGCGACGACCGCGTCCACCTGCACCAGCCGCTGCGCCTGCGCCGCCGCGACCCCGTCTCCGTCGCCGGCCTCGAACGCTCCTACGGCCGCTACGGCCGCAACCTGCGCCGCGCCGCCGCTCGCTACGGCCTCGAGCGGCCGGCGGTGATCACCGCCCACCCCTTCGTCGCCGCCTTCGCCGAGCTCGACTGGGCCGGGCCGGTGACCCTGCTGGCCACCGACGACTGGGCCGCGCACCCGGCCTATCGGCGCTGGCGCCCCGCCTACCTCGCCGCCTACGAACGGATCTCCGCGCGCGGGCTGCGCGTCTGCGCGGTCACCGAGACGATCGTCGAGCGGATCGCCCCGCTCGGCCCCGCCGCCGTCGTCCCCAACGGCGTCGACCCGGCGGAGTGGCTGGAGATCGGTGCGCCACCGGACTGGATGGCACAGCGGCCCGGTCCCCGCTTCCTCTACGTCGGCACCCTCGACTCGCGCCTCGACGTCGAGGCGGTGCGGGCGGTCGCCCGCGCCTGGCCGGGGGGCTCGGTCGTCCTCGCCGGGCCGGTGGCTGACCGCGGGCACCTGGCGCCCCTGGAAGCGGAGCCCAACGTGCTCATGCCGGGGCCGGTCGACCGCGAGCAGGTGAGCGCCCTGGCGCACGCCGCCGACGTCTGCTTGGTCCCGCACCACCGCCTGCCCCTGACCGAGGCGATGAGCCCGCTGAAGATCTTCGAGTACCTCGCCGGCGGCGGCCCCGTGGCCGCGACCGACCTGCCCCCCCTGCGGGGCATCGAGGGCCCGGTCGCGCTTGCCCCGGCGGGAGGAGACTTCCTCCCCGCGGTCCGCGAGGCATTGGCCGCCGGGCCGATGACGGAGCCACAGCGCCGCGAGTTCGTCGAGCGCAACTCCTGGTCGCGCCGCTGCGACGAGGTCCTGGCGCTGGCGCTGGCGGATTAGGTCCCCGCATACTCTGTGCTCGTGCGACGCGTCTCCACCCTGCTCCCGGCGATCGCGGTCACCGCAGTGCTGCTGACGGTTCCGGCCGACGTGGCCTCGGGCGCGGGCCCGGAACAAGGGACCGTCGTGCGCGTCGAGCTGGAGCTGAAGGCGAGCAACGGTTTGCACGCGCATCTCGAAAACTCCGAAGACGGGACCGTGACCCTGGAGCTGCGGAGAGGTGGTCAGATCGCCTCCTACGAAGTGCCCGGCGAAGCCACCGAAGCGGGTCTGAAGGTGCGCTTCGGCCGACTCGGTCGGATCGACGTCGCCTTCAACCCAACCAGGACCCTGAACTCGACCGAGCCGGGAGTGGGCTGCACGGGTGCGCCGCGGACGCTGCGCGAAGGCGTCTTCACCGGGACGATCGACTTCACCGGCGAGCGGAATTTCGTGCGCATCGAGGGTCCGGAGGCGACCGGATCGATGAGCGTGATCTCCCAGTGGGAATGTCCCGAAGCCGAAGCCATGGACCCGTACGCCCGCGTAGCGCGACTGTTGGCGACCGGCTCCGGGGACCAGAAGAGCCGGAGGGAATCGGCGACCCTTTCGGCAGAAAACCGCGACTGCTCCTGCTACTTCGCTGCCGGCGTCCACTACCGCCACAGCGGCGGCGAGAGCATCTTCGCCGGCGCGAAGATCGAAGAACGCGAAGGCATGGGGATCATCCGCACGACCCGGGTGATCGGGCCAGCCTCCGCCTTCGACTTCGACCACGCGGCCGGTACGGCGACGCTGCGCGCGCCGAGCCCGCTCAGCGGTCGCGCGACCTTCGAGGCGCGTCCCCGGGGCCGCGACCTCTGGCGAAGCACGATCCGGGTGCCGTTGCTCGGAGCCGATGCGATCGACAGCGGCGCGCCCGGCTTCGCGGCCAGCCTCCGCCCCGAATACCAGTTCGGCTAGCAGTACCCGGTGAGGCCGCGCACGCGGCGGATCTTCGCCCGCAGCTGTGCCTTCGTCAGCCCGTGCCTGCGGGCGGTCGTGGCGAGGCCGATTTCGTCGGCGGCAAAGGCGAGCTGGCGCAACCGCTCGATGGTCGCCGTCGACATCGTCGGGACCGCCACGCCGGCCAGCGCCTCCGGCCCGAGCAGGTCGGCGATCCGCAGCCGCAGCCTGACTTCGTCCGGCGTGAGTTCGGTGGCCTCGGCAACTGCCCTGATTCCTTGCAGCCGCTCCGCGGCCGCGGTCACGCGCTTCAGCTCGCGAAGCACGGTGATCGGGTAGACCGGGGGCGGAAGAGGCTGCGGGGAGGGCTGGGAGCGGCGGCGGACTTCGCGCAGGGCCGCGCTCATCAGCTCGAGTTCGTTGGTGTAGACGGTCACGGTCCGGTTGCCGGTGACGATGTCGACGGCGGTCGCTTCGTAGGCGACCGCGAGCCCGCCGCCGCGCAGCGGGTAGACCCGGTAGGGGAGTTTGTCGATCGCGATCGGGTTGCGAGCGCAGCTGGTCGAGGTCTGGACCTGAGCCGGTAGCGAGCACCCGCCCTCACCTTCGGGGAGTTCACAGTCCCCGTAGAAGATCGTGGTGCCGGTGTAGCTCTCTTCGCCGCTCACTCGCATTCCGGCGAAGTAGGTCCCGAGCCAGTAGGGGTCCCTCGAGTCCGGGCTGGCGGCGCCACGTCCACCCGCTGCGCTGACCAGCAGCAGCGTCAGCAGCGCGGCGAGGGAGGCGATCTGCGCGGCCCGGTTCACCGGCGCCATGCTAGAGCCGAGCGGCCCCGATCAGCGGTGTTCGTAGATCGAGTACGCGGCCGACGGGTAGCTGCCGGCGACGGGATTGTCGACGTCGCCGAAGCTGGCGACCTTGCGGCCGCTCTCGATGTACTTCCCGAGCAGCTGGTCGTAGTCGACGCCGAATTCCTTGAAGCCGAAGCCGGAGAAGTCACGGGCGCTGAGCGCGGTCAGGCGCACGCCGCGACTCTCGAGCCGCGCGATCGTGCGGCGCTCGTCGGCGCGGGTGTCGAGCAGGCCGGGGAGGAACATGACCTCGTAGGTTGCCGGCGGGCGGTCGGCCATGAAGTAGACGCCGCCGTCGGAAGGCAGGGCAAGGATCGGTTCGCCCGGCTCCGTGCGGGCGTCGATCAGATCCAGGGTCCGCTGCAGCGCCGGCGCCGAGGCGTCGTTGGCGACGAAGCTGCCGCGCGCGGTCCGCACCTCGGTGTTGTTGTCGCTGTAGAGGCCGGCCAGCGGATAGATGAAGAGGCCGGCGGCGGCGAGCGCCAGGGCTGCCGTCGCCGCTCCCCGGGCCTGGGGCCAGCGGGCGCCGATCCGCTGGGTGAGGACACCGGCGATAAGGACGAGTGGCGCGGCGTAGTACGGGGCATATGAGGCCTCGCCGTTGAAGGCGTCGTAGGCGCGCAGGCCGAACAGCAGGGCCACCGTCACCAACGCGGCGTCGTCCGGCCAGCTGCGGCCCAGCGGCGGGCCCTTGCGCCGCCAGGCGGCGACGGCCGTGACGGCGGCGGCGGCGATCGCCAGGGCCGGCAGCCAGGTCATCCCCAGGGTCAGGTTCGCGGTCTCGTGCTCGACCGCGTCGCGCGCGCCCGGGAAGACGCCGGCGGCGCGGGCGGCGCCGTCGAGCAGGCCGAGCGCGAGCAGCACCCCCAGCGGCGGCAGTAGCGCCAGCAGCCGCGACGCCCCGCTGCGGCCGCGCCAGAGCACAACCGCCGCGACTAGGGCCGCGAGCAGGCCGCCGTAGACGAGGAACCGCCCCAGCGTGGAGAAACCGCTGGCTGCCGTCAGCGGTGCCCAGTTTTCCTGTGAGCGGAAGCCGGCGACGCGGATGAAGTCGAGCGGCCAGAGGTTCTCCCAGAGCAGCCGGTCCGCACCGACGACCGCGGCGAAGGCGCCCAGCACCACGAGCGGGATCGCCAATGCCGGCAATCCGATCCGCAGGGCGTCGCCGAGCACCGCCCGCCACGGCCGCAGCCGCAGCTCGGCGAGCAGCCAGACCACGGCGGCGAGGCCGGCGATGCCGAAGAACTCGGGACGGGTGAGGCCGGCTGCACCGATCGCCAGGCCGACCAGCCAGGGCCGGCGCCGGCACAGCGCCAGCAGCGCCAGCAGCAGGCAGAGCAGGCCCACGCTGGCCGAGTTGGTGTGGGGCAGGATCAGGTTGAAGGCGGTGCCGGAGAAGCCGATCGCCATCACCATCGCCGCGCAGACCGCGGCCACGGTCGGGCGCAGCCATTGGCGGGCAAGCGCGTAGAAGGAGCCGACGATCCCGGCGGTCAATGCCAGGCCGAAGGCGAAGGCGGTGGCCAGGCTCGTCCCGAACAGCTCGAAGGACCCGGCCAGCGAGTAGAGGCCGAGCGGACCGTAGAAGTAGCGGACGTCTCGATAGGGAACGGCGCCGTCGGCGACCCGTTCCGCCGTCGTCAGCTCGGCTCCGGCGTCGAGGGCGGGATTGCCCCACTTCTTCCAGGTGAGGACGACGAGCAATGCGAAGCCGAGCGCCAATGCCGCCAGCGCGATCAGGTCGGGACGCCTGCCGCGGTCGGGTACCTCCGCCTCGAGCGGGGGGACGACGACCAGGTGCGGTCGCTCGACGGTCGCAGTGGGTCCCATCGCGAGATCAACGCGCGAACCCCCTCCCCGCTCGCGCGGCCGGCCCGGGAAGCTCTAGCGCTCGTCGGAGCCGGCGTCGCGGGCGGCACCGTCGGGGCGGGGCTGCCCGTCGATGTCGTCGGCAAGGTCGCTGACCGAAGCCGGGACGAGGTCGACGGCCGGCCCCCCGGTCAGGTGGTAATCGAGGTCGGCGTGGTCGCTGCGACGCACGAACGGCGGCGCGGCGCCGAGGCTGATGTCGCTGGGGTCGCAGACCCCGCCCCCGAACCAGGCGTTGTCGCGGTAGGTGACGCCGTTGTAACAGGCGGTCGCGCGTTCGGCGATGTTGCCGATCACCCGCGTGTTTTCGTAGGTCGGGCCGGCGGCACCGTCGTTGAGGTTGATCGCGGTGTTGACCGAGTTGTGCCGGATCAGCAGGTCCCGCCAGGGCCCACCGCCGGAGAACTCGACCGCGCGCCCGCTGTTGGGTTTGCCACTGGGGTCGGTCGGCGTCGCGAACCAGTTGTTCTCCAGGGTCACGTCGGAGATCGGCCCGTTGAAGGGCTGCAGGAAGATGTCGAAGATCGAGCAGTTCCAGAAACGCGAGCCGCGGACGGTGATGTTCTGCCCGGCTCCGACGATCAGGCACTCGATGTGGCATTCGACCAGGTCGTAGGACTGGACGTCGTGGATGTCGACCCCCCAGATGAGGATGTCGCTCGGCATCACTCCCGGTCGATTCATGCGAATGCCGTTGTTGCCGCCCGGGTAATCGCCGCCGCAGGAGGTGGCGGGGCCGTAGTCGCCGCCGATGACGTTGATCTGGGTGCCGGAGTCGATCGTGAAGTTGCGCGCGTCCATGCCCCAGAAGGTGACGTCGCTGACGTTCGCCGGTCCGTCGTAGGGGATGTCGGTGGCGAGCGCCTGCATCGACATCACGGTCACATGCGAGCCGTAGACGTCGATATCGCCGGCGACGTTGACCGCGGCACCCGCGGCAGGGCGGAGATAGACATCGGTGGCTGAGGTCTTGTCGGAGTCGTACTTGATCTGCTGGGTCGGGTAGGTGCCCCCGGCGACGTCGACGATCTCGCCCGGGGAAGCGACTTCGTAGGCGCGGTTGAAGCTGCGGCAGGGACTCTGGGCGCTGCAGGTGCCGGAGTCCGAGCCGTCGGCCTTGACGAAGCGGGTCGCCGGCGCCTCCGGCGGAACCGGCGGTGAGCTCGGCACCCGCACCGAGACGCCGGGCGCGACCGGGGCCTTGGCGGCGCCGGGAATTCCCGGCGAGGTCGGGCTGACGGAGTCGTGCGTTGCGACCCGCCGTTCGACGCAGCGTGCCTCGCCGCAGGCGATCACCCGCGCCCAGCCCGGGGCGGGGACCGAGGAGCGCGAGGCACCCTGCCCGTGGATGCGCTTGGCGATCGCGACGTTGCACTGCCGCGCCCGCCGCTTCGAGGCGCCGAGCGGGACCTTGAGGCGGAATTGCCCGCCCGTGCCACTCTGGGAGGAGCCGAAGCGCAGCATCCGGCAGTTCTTGCCGAAACGGCCGAGCACGTTGTCGGCGCCGGGCGCGTAACCGGTCACGACGACGGCGGTGCCGCTGCCGGTGACGCGGGCTTCGAGCCCGGACAGGGTCGGCTTGCCACCGCCGCCCGCGCCGCTGGCAAGGGCAATCAGCCCGCCGGCGCACAGCGCGCAGAGCGCCAGAACCGCCACAACCCAGATCGTTCGGACGCCTTTGATGCGGCCGATTGTCGCAGGGGATCGCGGCCCGGCGGGGCTGAAATTGGAACCGACCTGGGACGAAGTACCGATTTCGGACAGTCCTGTCCCAGGGCGCAAGCGGGGGGCCCGTCGACCGGTTTACTGGGGTGCATGAACCCGATCTATGCCCGCTTGACCATCGCCCTCTCCGTGGCCCTCGCCACGGCCGGCATCCTCCTCGCCACCTCCTCCGCCCCCGCCGCGGTCACCTGCCCGAGCACGGTGCCGGTCCTGAGCGAGAACAACTGCAAAGGCGAAGGCAGCTCCGACTGGCTCTTCGACAACTACGACGAGGGCATCGCCGGGTTCGCGACCCAGACCAGCTTCAACGTCGGCGCGAGCGTACCGCTGAAAATCGCCCGCAACACGACGAACCCGGGCGGAACCAAAGTCAACATCACGGTCTTCCGGATGGGCTACTACGGCGGCGAAGGCGGCCGTCAGGTCTACAGCGCCAGCAACGTCGCCGTCAACAACAACTTCACCTGCAAAACCCCGAACGCGAATACCGGGGAACTGAGCTGCGCCAACTGGAGCGTCACTCAGACGATTCCCGCCTCGGCCGTGAACGTGACCGGCGTCTACACCGCCAAACTGACGACGGTCGGCGGCACGCCGCTGGAAAACAACATCGTCTTCGTGATGCGCGACGACAACGCGGCCGTCAAGTCGAAGATCCTCTTCGTCCTCCCCACCGCCGACTACCAGGCCTACAACACCTGGGGCGGCAAGTCCCTCTATTACGACCGCTTGGGCGGCGCCGAAACGGTCTCTGGCACCGGGCGCGCCGTGAAAGTCTCCTTCGACCGCCCGCAGTTCGACAACAACGACGAACGCGATCGCCTCTTCGGGCCCGACTTCGAAACGTTGTATTGGCTCGAGAAGCAGGGCTACGACGTCTCCTACACGGACGACGTCGCGGTGCACCAGAACGGCGCCTCGCTGCGCGACCACAAAATCGTCATCGTCCCCGGCCATTCCGAGTACTGGTCCGGCGAGCAGTTCCACGCCTTCGAGGCCGCGCGCGACGCCGGCACCTCGATCGCCTCCTTCAGCGCCAACACCTCCTACTGGAAGGTCCGCTACGAGAACGGCGGCCGCACCCTCGTCTGTTACAAGACCGTCCAGGGCGAAGGCACCGATGCCAACGGCGCCGTCACCCCCAACGATCCCGGTCCCGACGGCATCGTCGGCACCGCCGACGATGCGCTCGGCCTCGACGGTGTCGCCGGCACCCCCGACGATCACCCGGAGAACTCGACCACCACCTTCCGCGACAACGGCGCGCCCAAAGGCGATCCGAACGCCCCGCCCGGCGGCCGCGTCGGACCGAACGAGCCCGAGAACTCGCTCTGGGGCGTCATGTACTTCGGCGACAACCCCGGTCAGAGCTTCCCGCTCTACGTCCCCGCCGCCAATGCCAGCGACGAATACGCGGCCGACCGGGTCTGGCGCAACACCAATATCTCGGAGAACTCGACCACGATTCTCGGCAAAGAAATCGTCGGTTGGGAGTGGGACTCGGTGCCGACCCAGCCCCAGTACCTCGCCCAGCAGCCCGCCGGGGTCAAGCGCCTGACCGCGACCAACCCGGACAAACTCACCACGGGCGTCAACAGCTGGATCATCGACGAGGGCCGGCAGCGCACCCCCTTCCCGCCCCCCGGCCTCGACGGCACCGTCAACGCCGTCCGCTACACCGCCCCCAGCGGTGCCAAGGTGTTCGCCTCGGGGACGATGCGCTGGGCCCGCGGGCTCAGCTCCGAAGCCAACCCGGTGATCGAACAGGCGACCTACAACATCCTCTCCGACATGGGCGCCCAGCCGGCGACGCCCGCCGGCATCACCCTCGACCCTGGCGGCACCAACTCCAGCCCGAACGCGTCCTTCACGATGTCGCCGAACCCGGTCGGCCTCAACACCACGGTCACCTTCAACGGCGCGGCCTCGAGCGACAGCGACGGGAAAATCGCCAAATGGGAATGGGACCTCGACGGCAACGGGACCTACGAGACGAGCTCGACCACCAGCGCCACGACGACGCGGAAATACACCGCCGACGCCACGGTCAGCGTGCGCCTGCGAGTCACCGACAACAAAGGCGCGACCGACGTCTCGACCCAGACGCTGAACGTGATCGCCAACCAGTTCCCAACCGCCTCCTTCACGGTCACTCCCAACCCCGTCATCCAGGGCCTCCCCGTCAGCTTCAACGCCTCCGCCTCCAGCGACCCCGAGGGCAAAATCGCCAAATACGAATGGGACCGCGACGGCAACGGAACCTTCGAGACGAACACCGGGACGACGGCGACCACCTCCACCACCTACGCCAACCCCGGCACCGTCCAGGTCAGCGTCCGCGTCACCGATGCCGGCGGCAAACAGGCGACCCAAACGCTGCCGGTCACAGTCAGCGTCGCCGGCGTCAGCAGCTACCCCGACGCGGTCAAAGACACCCCCGGCCTGATCCACTACTGGCGCCTCGGTGAGACCAGCGGCACCACCTTCGCCGACAGCATTGGCAGCGCCAACGCGACGACCAGCGGCGGCCCGACCCTCGGCGTCCCCGGCGGCATCTCCGCCGACCCCAACACGGCCGCCCATTTCGACGGCGTCGACGACAGCGCCCGCGCCGCCGTCAATCTCTCCGGCATGAGCGCGATCACGGTCGAGTTCTGGCTCAACGTCGATCTCTACGGCAACAACGACGAAATGTCCCTGGAGATGACCGACAACTTCAACCAGAACACCGGCGGCTTCCTGATCGACCCCAACGCGCCCCAGGGCGGCGGCAAATTCGGCGTCGGGATCGGCACGCCCGACACCCGTAACGACGCCTACTTCGAACGACCCAGCGCCGGCCAGTGGCACCACTACGCGATCGTGTTCGACAGCAGCGCGGCGGCGAAACAGCAGATCACCCCCTACGTCGACGGCAAACCGGTCGCCTACACCAAGAGCGCCGAAGGCACGGGCTCCGGCGCCTTCGCCAACTCGTTCCTCAACTTCATGTCCCGCGCCGGCAGCAAATACTTCCAGCGCGGTGGGCTCGACGACGTCGCGATCTACAGCCGCGCCCTCACCGCTGCGCAGATCCTCGAACACGAGCAGAGCTTCGGCACCAACCGGCGCCCGGTCGCCTCCTTCGTCGCGACCCCCAACCCTGCCCTGGCCGGTGTCCCGGTGAGCCTCAGCGCCTCCGGCTCCAGCGATCCCGACGGCTCAGTCGTGAAATACGAATGGGACCTCGACGGCAACGGGACCTACGAGACCAACACCGGGGCGACTCCGAGCTCCTCGAAAACCTTCAGCGCAAACGGCGAATACACCGTCGGCCTGCGGGTCACCGACAACGTCACCGGCACCGACACGACGACGCGCACGATCAAAGTCGGCCCCCAGGCACCGACCGCGTCCTTCACCGCCGATCCGAACCCGACGACGGTCGGCGGCTCGATCCACTACAACGCCGCGGCTTCATCGGACACGGATGGCTCGATCGTCAAATACGAGTGGGATCTCGACGGCAACGGCAGCTATGAGACCGACACCGGCGCGACCGCGGCCGCCGACCGCGTCTACGGCACCGCCGGCACCTTCGAAGTCGGGTTGCGCGTGACCGACAACGGCGGCTCCACCGCGACCGCCAAAGTCCCGGTCACGGTCAACGGCGGCGGCGTCAGCAACTACGGCGACGCGGTGCTCGAGACGCCCGGCCTGGTCAACTACTGGCGCCTCGGCGAGGCGAGCGGGCCGAGCTTCGCCGACAGCCAGGGCACCGCCACCGGCACCGCGACCAGCGGCGTCGCCTTCGGCCAGCCCGGCGCGGTCGGCGGCGACCCCAACACGGCTGCCCGCTTCGACGGCAACAACTCCGGCAAAGCCCCGCTGAACCTCTCCGGCACCGGCAAAGCCACGGTGGAGTTCTGGATGAAGTGGGACAACTTCACCGACGACGACGCCCTCGCGATGGAGCTGACCAACAACTTCAACCAGAACAGCGGCGGCTTCATCGTCGACCCGGACGCCCCCCAGGAAGGCGGCAAGTTCGGAGTCGGGATCGGCGTCGACACCTCGCGCAACAACGTCTTCTTCGCCCGCCCCAGCGCCGGCGTCTGGCACCACTACGCGTTCGTCTTCGACACCAGCGCCCCCGGCGCGCAGCAGATCACCCCCTACGTCGACGGGCAGCCGGTCAGCTACACGAAGACCGCCAGCGGCACCGGCGCCGGCAACTTCGCCAACTCGACCCTCAACCTGATGTCGCGCGGCGGCGTGGAACTGAAAGGCCGGGGCACGCTCGACGAGGTCGCGATCTACAACCGCACCCTCAGCCCGGCGGAGATCGCCGCGCACAAAGCGGCCAACGGCGCCAACCACAAACCGACCGCGGCGCTGACGATCACCCCGAACCCGGTCGCGGTCGGTGGCAACGCGGTCTTCAGCGCCTCCGGCTCGACCGACTCCGACGGCTCGATCGTCAAATACGAGTGGGACCTCGACGGCAACGGAACGTACGAGACCAACACCGGCTCCACCCCCACCGCCACCGCCAAATACACGACGGAAGCCAAACTCCCGATCTCGGTCAAGGTCTACGACGACGCCCTCGCGGTCGACACGGAAACGAAGACCCTGACCGTCGGCGGCGCCGACCCGCAGCCGCCCGTGGCCGCCTACTCCGCGCAGCCAAACCCGGCCGTCGCCGGCCTCCCGGTCCACTTCGACGCCGCGGCCGCCAAAGACACGGATGGCTCGATCGTCAAATACGAGTGGGACCTCGACGGCAACGGCAGCTATGAGACCGACACCGGCGCGACCGCGGCCGCCGACTACACCTACGGCTCCGTCGGCACCGTGCAGACGCATCTGCGGGTCACCGACAACAGCGGCATGACCGACTCCACCA
Source organism: uncultured Solirubrobacterales bacterium (assembly GCA_963735255.1). GTDB lineage: Bacteria > Actinomycetota > Thermoleophilia > Solirubrobacterales > 70-9 > VAYN01. The sequence continues at coordinate 32,196 of CAVTKC010000008.1, forward strand.
CCGTCCCCGTGACCGTCAACAACAGCGGCGTCAGCAACTACGGCGACACCGTCCTCGACACCCAGGGCCTGGTCGGCTACTGGCGCCTCGGCGAGGCGAAAGGGCCGAGCCTCGCCGACAGCAAAGGCAGCGCCACCGGCAGCGCCTCCACCGGCACCCTCTTCGGGCAGTCGGGCGGCGTCGCGGGCGACCCCAACACGGCCCTCGGCTTCGACGGCAGCGACGACTTCGGCAGCGTCCCGCTCAACCTCTCCGGCACGAGCAAGGCGACGATCGAGTTCTGGCTCAACTGGAGCTCCTTCGACGACGACGACGACCTGGCGATGGAGCTGACCCAGAACTTCAACGGCAACAACGGCGGCTTCGTCGTCGACCCCGATGCCGGACAGGGCAGCTTCGGGGTCGGGATCGGCGTCGCCGACAGCCGCAACAACGTCTTCTTCGCCCGCCCCAGCGCCGGCACCTGGCACCACTACGCTCTCGTCTTCGACACCACCGCCCCGCCGGCACAGCAGGTCACGCCGTACGTCGACGGGCTGCCGGTCAGCTATACGAAGACGGCCAGCGGCACCGGTGCAGGCAACTTCGCCAACTCGACGCTCTACCTGATGTCACGGGCGGGCGCAGGGCTGTACGGCCAGGGAGGCCTCGACGAGCTCGCCGTCTACAGCCGCGCCCTGAGCCCAGGGGAGATCGCAGAACACGACGCGAGCAGTGGTGTCAACCGGCGCCCGCACGCGACCCTGAGCGCCACCCCGGACCCGGCCATCACCGGCGAAAAAATCGACCTCAGCGCCTCCGGCTCCACCGATCCGGATGGCTCGATCGTCAAGTACCAGTGGGATCTCGACGGCAACGGCAGCTATGAGACCGACACCGGGACGACTCCGACCGCCTCGATCACTCCCTCCCAGGCGGGTCCGGCGACGGTCAGCGTCAGGGTGCTCGACAACAACTTTGCGACCGACAGCGAAACGAGGACGGTCACGGTCAAAGACCCGATCGCCCCTCCCCCGCCCCCCGTCAGCTACTCGCAGGCGGTTCTGGGCACCCCGGGGCTGATCCATTACTGGCGGCTCGAGGAGTCGGCCGGGTCCACCTCGCTGACCGACAGCGTCGGCGCGGCCACCGCGACCACCGGCGGCGCCGCACTCGGCCTACCCGGGTCACTCGGAGGCGGCGCGGCGAGCTTCGACGGCATCGACGACTTCGTGCAGGCGCCCGTGAACCTCGCCGCGACCAGCAAGCTCACGGTCGAGTTCTGGATGCGCTGGAACACCTTCGCCGACAACGATTCGCTGGCGATGGAGCTGACCGAAAACTTCAACGGCAACGACGGCGGCCTGCTGGTCGATCCGAACGCCGAACAGGGCGATTTCGGCGTTGGCATCGGCAACCCCGAAACGCGTAACAACGTCTACTTCACGCGGCCCAGCGCCGGCCAGTGGCACCACTACGCCTTCGTCCTCGACGCGACGGCCGCCGCCGCCGAACAGATCACCCCCTATGTGGACGGCAAACCCGTCGCCTTCACCAAGGGCGCCAGCCATACCGGCACCGGGCCCTTCGCGAACGGCAACCTCTACTTCATGTCGAGGGCGGGCGCCAACCTGTTCGGGGCGGGCTCGCTTGACGAGATCGCGCTCTACGACCAGCCGCTGAGCGCCGCTCAGATCGCCGCCCACTTCGCGACTAACGCGAACTGAGCGGCGGCCGCGCCCTCAGCCGATCTCGTCGCTCCCGGCCTCGAGGCGCGCACCCTGAGGCCTTGCCTGGCCGTCGATGTCGGTGGTCAGGTTGCTCTCGCTCGCCGGCACCAGGTCACGGGCGGCCCCACCGGTCAGGTGGTAGTCCATCCCAGCCCCGTTGATCGTGTTGACGAAGGGATAGGCACCGCTGAGATTGACGTCGCCGGTACCGCAGGCCATCCCCTTCCAGAGGTTGTAGCGGTAGATGACACCGCGCAGCGAGCAGGATCCGTAGGTCGGCTGGCCGATGTTGCCGACCGCCCTGAAGTTGGTGTAGGCCGGATTGGCGCCGTTGTCGTCGAAGGAGACGTAGCCGTTGATCGAGTTGTGGCGCACCGTCGAGTTGCCGAAGTCGCCCGAGCCGCCCGAGAAAGCCAGCGCGCTCGCGCCCGATCCGGATCCACCCTCGCCGACGGGAGAGGCGAACCAGTTGTTCTCGATCAGGACTTTCGAAACCGGGCCGCTGTTGGACTGCAGGAAGATGTCGTAGACCGAGTTGCCCCAGAACTTCGAGTTGCGCACGGTCACGCCTTCGCCGGCGAAGATCGCCAGGCCCTCGATGTGGCACGGGCCGAAGTCCATGGAGATGATGTCGTGGATCCGCACCCCTTCGATCAGCACGTTCTGGGGGTTTGGAGCCCCGTTTTCGGCAAAGCGGCGGATGCTGTTGTTGGAGCCGCCGTAGGGCCCCCCACAATCGCTCGCCGGGCCGTAGTCGCCGCCGATCACGTTGACGTTGGACGCCGACATGACCATGAAGTTGCGCGCATCCATGTCGCGGAAGGTGATGTCGGAGACGTCGAACCGGTAGGGGTCGGTGACCCGCGCCGTGAGGTCGGTGGCCTGCATGCCCTGCAGGGTCACGTGCGAGCCGTAGACGGTGACGCTGCCCAGGGTCACGCTCGCACCGGCGGCGGGGCGGAAGACGACGTCTTCGGAGGAGGTCAAGCCGGTGTCGCGTTCGATCGTCTGGTTGCCGTAGCTGCCGGCGGCGAGTTGGACGATGTCGCCCGGGGCGGCCACCTGGTAGGCGCGGTTGAGGGTTTTGCACGGAGCGGCGGCCGAGCAGGCCGCCGAATCGGAGCCCCCCGTCGCGAGGAAGAGGTCGGCGCTCCCGGTGGGCGGCGCCGGCGGCGCCGGCGGGGTCGGTTCTTCAGGCGCGGGCGGTGCGGGCGCTTCCGGCGTATCGACGGTCCAACTCCGGCTCGCCGGCGTCGTGTCGATGTTGCCGGCGCTGTCTTCGGCCCGGACCTGGAAGGTGTGTTTGCCGTCGGCGAGAGCGCTGTAGGAGCGCGGCGTAGCGCAGCCGGCCCAGGCGCCCGTGTCGAGACGGCAATCGAACGTCGCGGCCGGCTCGGAGCTGAACGAGAAGCTGGCCGAATTGGAGGTCGTCGTACCACTCGGGCCGGCCACGATCTGCGTGTCCGGCGCCACGGTGTCGGGCGTGGTGGGGGCGGTGGCCCCGGTCTCGTCGGCACCGGCGTCCGGCGCTTTGCCCGCCGGCCTGGCGTCGCCGTCGATGTCGGTGGCCGGGGAGCCCGTCGGGCTGCCGGCGTCGATCGCCGCCGCGCCGGCGTTGAGGTGGAAGTCCACCGCCGCCGCGTTGCGGAACCCGGACGCCGCGACCTTGTCGTGGCTGCCGACTTTGCTGCCCGCGTACCAAACGTTGTAGTCGACTTCGACCCCCGCGGGCTTGGCCTGGATCGCCCCGGTGCTGCCGCTCCAGAACTTCACCGCGGGCCCGACGTTGCCGATGATCTTCACGTTGGAGTAGGGCACGCTCGGGTCGGGGTTGATCTCTTTGTTCAGAGAGTTGTTGCGGATCGTCACGTTTTTCCAACTGGTGCCGGCGTGGTCGGCGAGGCGAATCGAGTAGAAGCCGCTGGCGCAGCAGTCGAAGAAGTTGTTCTCGATGAGGATGTTGCTCGGGGTCGCGGCCGCGCCGCCCGGCAGCTTCTGCAGGAAGATGTCGAAGACCTCGCAGTTGCGGAACTTGCTGTTGCGGATCGTCAGTCCGTCGACCGCCCATACCTGCAGGCACTCGACGTGAGCTTCGGAGCCCGGGGTGACGGTGAAGTCGTGGAAGTCGACGCCGTCGATGAGGATGTTTTTGGGTGAAGCGGAAGTCGAGGGCCCGTTCGAGGCGATGCGGCTGTTCTCGTTCGCCGAAGGCCCGACGCTGCCGCCGATGAAGGAGATGTCATGTGAGGACTGCGTACCGTTCGAGTAGAGGTCGAAGTTCTTCAGCGCGTTGCCTCGCATGGTTACGTCGGCCGCGCTGGATTCGATCCAGAGCTTGCTGGTGAAACGCATTCCCCGCAGCTCGAGGTGCTGGGCGAAGACGTGAAGCTGGGCTGAAAAGGTGACCGTCGCTCCCGCGACCGGTCGGAAGATCACGTCGGCGGCGGAGGTCTTGGAGGAGTCGGTCGAGAGGGCGGTGTCGGTGTAGGTCCCAGCAGCGAGTTCGACCGTCTGCCCCGGCGTCGCCAGTTTGTAGGCCCGGTTCAGGGTCTTGCACGGTTTGGCGGCCGTGCAGGAGTTCGTGTCGACACCGCTGGGGCTGAGGCGAAGTGCCGTCGCGGCGGCCGCTTCCTCTGCCGGCGCTTCCGGTTCAGCCGGTGGTTCGGGAGCGGGCGGGGTCGGGACTTCCGGTTCCGGCGTCGGCACTTCCGGAGTGGGCTGTTCTGGCGTCGGCGGCACCGGGGCTTCGGGTTCCGGAGTCGGCGTGGTCGGAACTTCCGGAGTCGGCGTGCCCGGATTGGTCGGAGTGGGCGGCGAGGGCGTTCCCGGCACCGGGGTGGTCGGCCCGGCGGGGTCGAGTGGATCGAGCGGGTCGCTGCCGTTCTGCACCTCCCTGCGGTCGCCGATGCCATCCCCATCGGTGTCGCGAAGGCGTGGGTCGGTATGGGAGCGCCGGACCTCGTAGCGGTCGCTGAGACCGTCACCGTCGGTATCGCGTTGGCGGTCGATGGCAGCGATCCTGACCCCGGAGTTGACCCGCTTCGCGACGGTACGGTCGACGATGCGGGTCGCGGCGGAGGCGACGGCGACGAGCGCAAGGCCGATGACGACACAGGTCAGGACTGAGATCGTCTTGCGCAGAGGACGTGAGCGATTGGAAAACATTGCCCTACTGTCGGTACCCCCCTTCCCCCGCCTGAAACGAGTACACCTCTATCGACGAATGGACTACTCCCGCGTCCAGGCGTCAGCCTATGCCCTCATCAAGGCACGGAATGGCCTTGGCAGGCCAGATCTCTCGAAAACTCTGGAACTAGCGAGTTTCGAGGCGTACCGGCGACGTCGCATCGCGTACCAGCAGGCGCGGTGAGCCGCCGCCGTCGGCGGGCACCGTGTATACATTTTCACCGTCTGAGTACGCAAGGGTACTGTCATCCAGCCACTCGATCTGGTCGTCGATCGAGCGATCCTCCGCGAGACCGTGGTCCGCGAGCGTCGCCAGGTCGAGAACCCGCAGGCGCCAGCGGTTGTCGCCGATCCTGCTCTTGAAGGCGATCTGCTTACCATCGGGGGAGAGCGACGGGCACTCGACTCCGTCCCGCAACACCCGCAGCGAGCGATCTCGAACATCACCCTCAACTAGATAGTGATGGTCGCCGGTGCCGAGAGTCGCGTAGAAACGGTTCGAGTCAGGGGCGAAGGTGATCCCCCAGAAGTTGAAGTCGACCGCGTCGAACGGCTCACCGTCCTTGCTCACCTGGAACTGCTCCAGCTGTCCCAGCTGGCGACCGCTCCTCATGTCGAGGATCGTCGTCCGGGTCGAGAACGCACTCGGGGATTCGAGGTAGGAGTCGCCGCTGACGAACACCGTCATCGCTCCATAGCGCCCGTCCTCCGAGACTCGCGCCCGCGAGGGGAAGCCCGTCAGCGCGATCGTGTGTTCCGGTTCCAGCTTCGAGTCGAAGAGGGTGGCGGTGTAGTCGACCCCGGACGGGGCCACCCCCATACAAATCCCACCGTTCGCCGCGTAGTACACCCGCTCGCAGGCGAGCCGATCGGACCCCTTGCGTACCCTGCCATCGTCGATCTCGTAGACGCGTCCGTTGAGGCGCGGGTTACCCGGGTCCACGGCCCGAACCATCAGGTTGGTTTTGGCGAGCACGGCGCCGGCCTCGGGGCGGGCGTCGGTCGTCGTCTCGTCGGGCCCCAGCGCCGCGATCGCCACGTAACCGCCGCCAAGCACGACGCAGACGACTGCGAAGACGATCAACAGTTTCTTGTTGCGCTTATCCATGCAGCGGTTGCCGCTGGGCCCGGACCAGCAGCGGCGTCGCCACTGCCATCGCCAGCAGCAGGGCGGCGGCAAAGATCAGCACGGCGCTGTGCAGGCCGATCGCGAACCAGAGGGCGCCGAAGGCGACGGATGAGACCAGGCGACCGAGGCTGACCACGGTGATCAGTATCCCGATCCCGCTCGCCTGCAGCTTCTCCGGCAGCAGCGCCCCGGCCAGCGCCGTCAGCACGCCTTCGGTGGCGGCGAAGTAGCCGCCGAGCGCGAGTAGACAGAGGATCAGCAGCGGGATCCCGACCGAGGTCATCAGCAGCACCGCGTAGACGACGAACAGCAGCGCGTGCCCGGCCAGCAGCACCGGCACCTTGCCGACCCGGTCGGCCAGCTGCCCGGCCGGGATCGCCAAGGCCATGAAGGAGATCGCGGTCATCACGTAGAGCAGTGGGAAGACGGCCGGCTCGAAGTCGATCGTGCGCTGCAGGCCGACGTAGATCAGGGCGTCGGAGACGCTGGCGATCGAGAGCCCGGCGGCGGCTACGAGCAGCGGCGCGAAGGAGCGATCCTTGACGAGGGAGAGGGCGGCACTCAGCTTCGGCGGCGCCCCCTCGCGCGGGGCCCGCTGCGGCTTGCCTTCGACGTTGAGGACCAGCACGGCGAAGCCGAGCACGGCGAAGAGGGTGCTGACGACGAAGACCGCGTCGAAGCGGGCCGGGGCGACGAAGAGAATGCCGAAGGCGAGCAATGGCCCCAGCATCGCCCCGACGCTGTCCATCGCTCGGTGCACGCCGAATGAGGTGGCGAGCCGGTCCTTGGCGCTGGAGAGCGAGATCAGCGCATCGCGGGGAGCGGTGCGGATTCCCTTGCCGACGCGGTCGACGGCGACGATCGCGCCGACGCCGCCGATCGTGTTGCCGGCGGCGACCAATGCGATCTTGCCAAGCGCCGAGAGCCCGTAGCCGAGCCCGGCCACCTCCTTGTGGCGACGCCAGCGATCGGAGCTGAAGCCGCTGATGACCTGGACCAGCGCCGCGGCGCCGCGGTAGGTGCCGTCGATCGCCCCGAACACCAGCGGGCTGGCGCCGAGGCTGAAGACCAGGTACATCGGCAGAACCGTGGCGACCATCTCCGAGGAGATGTCCGTCAGCAGGCTGACGGTGCCGAGCATGATCACGTTCCGCGGCACCCGCAGGCGAGCGGAGCCGCGCGCCCAGAGGCGCGGTTTCAAGAGGGCTTTGGAGGCTTCTACCTGGTACATGGCTTCTCTAAGAGAGCGAAGCCAGGTTCAACGGCCGGCCCTCTAGGGATGCAACGTGCCGGCTAGTCCTTTTCTCGCACTCTCGTCCGACGACTGGCCGGATAGGCCAAGCCGCCCGGCGACTTCGTCCGCCACCTCTTCGGCGAAGCCCATGACCGAGTCACCGTTGAGGAGGAAGGGGTAGATCTGAGCGTTGGAGGCGAGGGCCAGTCCCTCCACGCCCGGCCAGATCGGTGCGATGCGGACCCCGGCTCCGCTTCCGAGCTGGTGCACGGGCTCGACCAGCTTCGCCCGCTGCACCGTCCAGTCGACGACGTCGTCGCGGCTGAAGCCGGGCGAGAGCCGCGCCAGGTAGTCCGTGAAGCGGCGGTAGACGGACTCGTCGTCCTCGCTCTGCTCGGTCGCGCTCGGGTCGCAGTACTTGGGCAGGTAGACCAGCTGCAGCCCGTCCGTGTGCTCGGTCCCCAGCACCTGGGTCGTTTCGACGGCGCTGGTGATCGGCGTCGGCTCGGTGATGTTGATCGCGTAGTACGGGAGCAATTTGCGCCGCACCTTGACGATCGGGCAGACGCAGCCGAGCCAGCGCTCGGGGTAGGGCGCCAGCAGGCCCTGGTGGCGCTCCGGCAGCAGGAAGCGCAATGCCGGCGGCTGCAGGGTCGGGATCGTCAGGTCGAAGTCGAGCGTCTCGCCCTCGAGCTCGACCCCGGTCACGGATCCGTCCTCGGCCAGGGCCAGGCCCTTGACCGCGGCGCCGGTGCGGGTCTCGACCCCAAGCTCCTGTGCCCGCGCGACCATCGCGTCGATCAGGCGCTGGTGGCCGCCGACGATGTGGCCCATCTTCTCGCCACCGCCGCCACCGCCCTCGCGCGCACCGGACATGCGCCGGGTGCGGGCCCAGAGGTAGGTCGCCGGCAGCCCCGAGGGGTCGCCGTCAAAGCGCGAGTCGAGCAGCGGTTTCCAGATCCGCTCCCAGACCTGCTTGCCGCAGATCCGCCGCAGCCAGGTCTCGAGCGGGATCGTCTCCAGCTTGTCGTAGGAGCCGCGCAGCTGGCACTGGGCGACAAAGGCCCCCAGCCGCAGGCGCGCGACCGGGCTCAGCGGCGAGAACCGCAGCAGGTCGCCGACGCCGTTGAAGTCGTGCATCGCGCCGTCGGCGAAGAAGCCGGCCCCGACCGGGGTGAAGCGCAGCTGGTCGCCGAGCCCGACCTCCTCCGCCATCGCGATCATCCGCTGGTCGGCGGGGGTGATCACGTGGTAGAAGCGGTCGACCTCGTGGCCGTTGAAGTCGAAGGTCCCGGCGAGTCCGCCGAGGCTGGGCCCGCGCTCGAGCACGGTCACCTTGGCGCCGGCCTGGGCCAGGCGCAATGCCAGCGAGGTGCCGAGGACGCCGCCGCCGACGACGCCGACGCGCGGGGCGGGCTGATTCATCAGGCCTGGACGGCGGGGGTATGGCCGTTGGCCGCGGCGCCGTCGGTGACCGTCGCGGCGGCGGGCTCGGGCAGCGCCAGCGGCGCCGTCGCCTCGGCCAAGGGCGAAACCGGCGGCGGCTGGATGCGGCCGACCATCTGCGCCGCCATCACCCGGAAGTAGGCGAGCACGGTCGGTTTCAGCTGCATCTTCGACTCGCCTTTGCGGGTCGTCCAATCGTTCGTCGTCGGTACCTCGGCGACGCTGGCGCCGGCGTTGTAGAGCTTCAGCAGGAGCTCGACGTTGGCGGCGAAGCCGGGCTCGCGGACGAGCAGGTAGCCGTAGGTGTCGGCGGCCTTGCGCAGCGTCCCCGCCCGGTAGACCCGGTACAGCGAGGAGAGCGTGTGCATGTCACGCAGCCCACCGAGGTAGCGAAAGGTATTGGAGACCGACTTGCTCGCCGCCAGGCGCCAGCCGGCGACGCCGACGATCTTGCCGCCGGGGGCGTAGACCGAGGCGAGGACGACGTCGGTGCCCTGCTCGAAGAGCTCGAGCATCCGCGGCAGGTCGGAGAGGTCGGAGGTGGTGTCGGCCTCGAGGGTGACGATCGCGTCGTCGTCGGAGGACTCCTTCAGGGCCGAGCGGATGCCGGTGTTGATCGCGGTACCGAGGCCGCGGTTGACGGTATGGGTGACCACCGCCAGGTGCATGTCCTGGGCGTGTTCGCGGATCACGTCGCCGGTGCCGTCGGTGGAACCGTCGTCGACGATGATCACGCGGGCGCCGAGCTCACGCGCGACCGGGGCCAGGTCGGCCAGCAGGCGGGGGATGTTTTCGGCCTCGTTGTAGGCTGGGATCACGAAGCGGATCACGCCAGGACCTCCAGGCGTCGCGGTGCGGGGATGGGGATGTCGAGCAGCTCGACCGGGCGGCGGACGGCGGCGGACTCGCGCACGGCAAGCGCCGCGGCCAATGCCTTGACGCCGTCGTGGGCGCTGACCGGCTCCGGGGTGTCGTCGAGCACGCAGCGGCAGAAGGCTTCCAGCTCGGCCTGCAGCGGCTCCGCCTTGGCGAGCGAGAACCGCACCGCCGCGCCCTCGCCGTCGCCGCGCAACATCGAGAGGCCGTCCCACTGCAGCGGCGCCGTAGCCGACTCGACGAACCAGACGTCCTGGGTGATGTAGCTGGCGCGCAGTAGCCCGTTCTCGCCGATCAGCATGATCTCCCGCTTCTTCTCCGGGGTCAGCCAGTTGACGTCGAGCAGCCCCAGGGTCGCCGCCTCGCCCTCGCCGCCGAAGCGGGCCAGGCAGGTCAGCAGGTCCTCCTGGGAGCTGTGCTGGAAGCGGCCGCCGTCGGCGTAGATCTCATGGATCGAGAGATCGAGGACGTGCTGCATGATGTCGAGGTCGTGGGTGGCGAGGTCGATCGCGACGCCGGTGTCCTGAATCCGCGTCGGCAGCGGCCCGACCCGGGTCGCGTGCGCCCGATAGACCTTGCCGAGGCGGCCGTCGGCGACCAGCTCGCGCAGCTTCGCGACCGCCGGGTTGAAGCGCTCGACGTGGCCGACCATCAGCTTGCGATCGGCCTCGTAGGCGGCACTGCGCATCCGCAGCGCGTCCGGCAGCGTGGTCGCGATCGGCTTCTCGACCAGCACGTGCAAGCCGGCGGCAAGCGCCTCCAGCGCGACCGTGGCGTGAAACTCCGAAGGGCAGGCAATCGAGACCGCGTCCAGCTCCTTGGCGCCGAACTCGATCATGTCGCGCCAGTTCGAGTACTCGGCGACGCGGGCCTCGCCGAGAGCGCGGCGGCGCGTCGCTTCGTCTGGATCGGCGACGGCGACCAGCCGCGCGCAATCGATCTGGGAGTAGTTGCGGACGTGGAACCCGCCCATGCGGCCGCAGCCGACGACCCCGACTCTGAGCTGCTCAGGCAACGGACTTCTCCCGCGCACGGGAGCGGCTGCCGGCGCCTTCGAGATGGGCGACGGTCAGCTCGGCGATCCGCTTGGCGGCGTTGCCGTCGCCGAAGATCGGCGGCCGCTCGGCCGGCAGCGGCGCGGCGAGGGCGGCGCGGAACTTCTCCGCGTCGACGCCGACCAGGGTGTTCCAACCGGTCGAGACGGTCTCGATCCACTCGGTCTCCTCGCGCATCGTGATGCACGGCACGCCCCAGAGGTAGGCCTCGCGCTGGACGCCGCCGGAATCGGTCGCGATCGCCCGCGCCCCGCGCTCGAGGACCAGCATCTGGGTGTAGGTGAGCGGGTCGCGGACCTCGACGTTGGCGGGGACCTCGAGGTTCCAGGTCTCGATGCTTTTACGGGTCCGCGGGTGCAGCGGGAAGATCACCCGGCACTCGGCGGCGGCGAGGCAGTCGAGCACGGCGGAGAGCCGCTCGGCCGAGTCGGTGTTGTAGTTGCGGTGGGCGGTGGCGAGGACGTACTCGCCCTCCTCGGTGCCCTCCGGCAGGCGGCTGCGGGTCGCCAGCAGGACATCGGCGAGGACGTCGCCGGTGACGTGGACGGTGCCCTCGACGCCCTCTTCGACGAGGACCTCGCGGGCGTGCTCGCAGGGGGCGAAGAGAAGATTGGAAAGACGGTCGGTCTCGATCCGGTTGGCCTCCTCCGGCATGTCGTCGCGGTAGCTGCGCAATCCGGACTCGACGTGCAGCAGCGGGACGCCGGCGGCGACGGCGGCGCGGGCGCCGGCGATCGTCGCGTTGGTGTCGCCCCGGACCAGCACCGCATCGGGGGAGCGGCTCTCGATGACGCGGGCGATCCGGTCCTCGGCGACCGCGACGCCGGCCGAGTTGGGCAGGGAACCGACGCCGAGGTTGAACTCCGGCAGCGGCAGCCGCAGGTCGGCGATCTGCAGATCCGACATCCCCGGGTCGTAGTGCTGACCGGTGTGGACGAGGATCTCCTCGACGCAGGTGGAGAAGGCGAGCGACAGCGGGGCCGCCTGCACGATCTCTGGACGGGAGCCGATGATGGAAACGATCCGGGGAGCCATTTGGAGAAACAACGCACGAAGTGGCCGCCTCTTTGCGCGCCCCCGAAAAGTTTCCGGCCCTTATGAGGACCAGACCTTTTTCACCCTTTGGCGCGCCGGACCAATGCAAGTGTTTCCGCTCCCCAGGCGTTGATTGGTCGCATGGAGGCTCACGGACTCACCCGCACCCGCAAGCAATCGCTCAGCCAAGTCGCGAGCGAACCGCGCTGGCTCGCGGGACTGCGCCGGGCGGTCGACATCGGCTTCGCACTCGCTCTGATCCTGTTCTTCTCGCCGATCCTGATCGCCGTCGCCGTCGCCGTCCGCCTCGACAGCCGGGGCCCGGCGCTGTTCCGGCAGCGGCGGGTCGGCTACGACGAGCGCGAATTCACCCTCTTCAAGTTCCGCAGCATGCGGCTCGACGCCGACCCCCGCGGGCACCAGGAATACGTCACGGCCTTGATCAAGGGTGCCGACGCGGTCGCGGCCGGCGGCGGCGACAACCTCTACAAGGTCGCGGTCGACAACCGCATCACCGCGGTCGGGCGCTTCATCCGCCGCTGGAGCCTGGACGAGCTGCCGCAGTTCTTCAACGTCCTGCTCGGCGACATGACCCTGGTCGGGCCCCGGCCTTCGATCCCCTACGAGGTCGAGGAGTATCCGACCTGGTACCTGCAGCGCTTCTCGGTCAAGCCCGGGCTCACCGGCCTCTGGCAGGTCAGCGGCCGCAGCGAGCGCAGCTACGAGGAAATGGTGCGGCTGGACGTCCAGTACACCGAACGCCGTTCGGTCGCCCTCGACCTCTCGATCCTTCTCAAGACCCCATGGACCGTACTCAGCAGAAAGGGAGCAGCGTGAACCCAGCAGGACAAATCGGCACGATGATCGTCGGCTACGGCTATTGGGGACCTAATCTCGTCCGCAACGTCGTCGAGCGCCCGGAGTTCCGCCTCATGTGCCTGTGCGAGAAGGACGAGGGCCGGGCCGAAGACTTCCGCCGCCGCCACCCCGGCGTCTGGGTCGAGAGCGATCTCGACGCGGCCCTCGCCGACCCGCGGATCGAAGCGGTGGCGATCGCCACCCCACCGCACACCCACTACTCGCTCGTCCGCCGCGCCCTCGAAGCCGGCAAGCACGTGATGGTCGAGAAGCCACTGGCCCGCACCGCCGACGAGGCGGCGAAACTGATCGCGCTCGCCGACGAGCTCGGCCTGGTGCTGATGCCCGGGCATACCTTCGTCTACAGCCCCTCGGTCAACAAAGTCCGCGACCTGATCCAGTCCGACGAGCTCGGCGAGATCTATTTCGCCACCTCCTCGCGGATGAACCTCGGGATCTACCAGCAGGACGGGGTCGTGCTCGACCTCGCCCCGCATGACCTCTCGATCCTCCTGCACTGGCTCGACAAACCATTGGTCGAGGTCTCGGCCACCGGCCGCAGCGTCTTCCAGGAGGGCGTCCACGAGACCGCCTTCCTCACCCTCCGCTTCGAGGGCGGCACCCAGGCCAACGTCCAGCTCTCCTGGCTGGCCCCGCGCAAGATGCGGCAGATGGTCGTCGTCGGCAGCAAGCGCATGGTCCAGTACGAGGACACCGCCGCCGACGACTCGGTGCGGATCTACGACCGCGGCCTCGACTTCTCCGAGCCGCCGGCCAACTTCGGCGAGTACCGCCTCACCTACCGCACCGGCGACATGATCGCCCCCCGGGTCGACGCGGTCGAGCCGCTGGGCCAGGAGCTGCGTGACTACGCAATGGCGATCACCGAGGGCACCACGCCGGTCTCCAACTCACGGCTGGGTCTGGAGATCGTCCTCGGTCTCGAGGCGCTCGAGCAGTCGCTGGCGAACCGCGGCGAACCGGTCGCGGTCCGGCCGGTCGAGGAAGTCCTGGCGGCGGCCACGCGCCACAGCCAGCTCAGCACCCCGAACACCGACTCCTAGGAGGACAAAGCGCCTCAGCGGTCCCTCAGGGCCTCTGGGGCGCCTCTCAGTCAGACGCTGGCGGCGCGGCGCGGCGCGGGCGAGTTGAGGAACTCGAGCTCGGCCAGGTAGACCAGCACCGTGTGAGCGACCAACCGGCTGGCGGTCGTCTGCTGGCGCTGCGCCTCGCGCTCCAGCATCGCCTCGGTTTCGGCGTCGACGGTGAGGTCGAAGGCAACCTCAGGCTCCTGCGGCGCTCCCTCCGCGAGGAAATGCGGGAAGGCGACCGGACGCCGGCCTGTCTTCAGCTTGCCGGCGTAGTGGAACAGCGCGGTTCGTACGCCGGCAGGGATGTCCGCACCCAAATGGGTTTCGATGCCGATACAGGCGAATTGACCGAGTGCGACTCTCATGCTCTCCCCCTCAACTCTCCCCGGATGGCGAAGATTTCACTCCTACGCCGAAGTTCCTCCTTACTTCAACCCCCAAAATTCTGTGCAATCCCCCCCGGAATAGTTGTGCAATTCGGCTTCCTTGAGGCCAGGAACCAAATTTGGACGAATATTGGGCATTGACAACCCGGCGAAAGTCCATAAACCTCCCGCATCGCTTCGCAAGGAAGCAACACCGGGATTCCGGCTGATTCCCCACTTTGGGAGAAGTTTGTTTTCCAAATCTTTTCCAAAACGGGACGCCGGTCGAATTTCATGGGCAGCAAACTCAGATGTCGATTTTTCAAAAACCAGTAGAAGAGCATGCGGTGAGCATGCGGGAGAATTCAGATGACCGGTACGCCCATCGACGCAGCGGAAGCTCATGGGGCAAGCCAGCTCACCCGGCAGGCCGTGGCGCGAGCCAAGGCCGGCGACTCAGAGGGACTGCACTACCTCTACGTCCGCTATGCGGATGATGTTCTTCGCTATGTGACCAGCTTCGTCCGCGACCATCACGAGGCCGAAGACATCACCCAGAACGTGTTCGCCAAGCTGATGAACGCGATCAAGAAGTACGAGCAGCGCGAGGTCCCCTTCGACGCCTGGATCCTGCGCGTAGCGCGCAACGCCGCCCTCGACTATCTGCGGGCCAAACGGGCGATCCCGACCGAGGAGGTCAGGCTCACCGACACCGGCAGCGCCCAGACCGGTCTCGATCGCGGCCGCGCCCTGCGACAGGCGCTCGAAGAGCTGCCGGAGGACCAGCGTGAGGTGCTCGTGCTCAGGCATATCGTCGGCCTCTCGCCAGTGGAGATCGCGGGAACCCTGGACAAGACCGAGAGCTCGGTCCACGGTCTGCATCACCGCGGCCGCCGCTCGCTGCGCGCCAGCCTGGTGGAGCTCGGGGCGGCGCCCGTCGTCGCAGCCGCTCCCCCCGCCGCCTAGTACCGGTCGCTCAGTCGCTCACGTCGCTCGACGCGAGGTCGTCGAGGATCCGCTGCGTGATCCGCCCGGCGTCCAGCTCGGCGGCCAGGTAGAAGGCCGCGTGCTCGGCCAGCTGCGGCACCGATACGGCCTGGCGCGTTGCCTCGTCCTCGAAAGCGTGCCAGAGCTCGGCATCGAGGCCGAGCCGCAGCTCGACGTCCTCGCGGACCTCGCTGCCCCTCAGGAAGGCCGGATAGAGCCACTCCGGACGACCCTCCTCCTTGTCCCGCAGATAGAAGCGGATCGCGAGCTCCATCCTGCCCTCGCCGCGCCCATCGGCCCGCTGCTCGCTGCCGGACCCGAGGGCCTCGAAAGCGAGCCGGCTGAATCTCAAGGTCACGAATCGCATCTCGGAGCTCTCCACGCGATGAACACGGATCCCTTCCATCTTCGATGTCACCGTCATTCCACCTACTCCGATCGTCATATTCGCTCTTATCGACCCTCGGTACCCAGCTCTTGACGAGCCTAACGGATGAAATTCGTATATAGCAATAGTGAGTACGCTTCCAATCCGTACCCCAATCGCGGGGTGTGTCAGTCGAGTAGGCCGTCTTCGCGCGCCGCGACCGCGGTCTGCATCAGGGTCTCCTCGGCCCCGAAGCGCGGCTCCCAGCCGAGCTCGCGCCTCGCCTTCGAGGCATCCATCAGGACCGGGGTGCGCAGCGCCGCCGCCCACTCCAGCTGCGGCGAGAGGAAGGTGAGGCGCTGGGCGATGCCCGCCCCGAGTCCAACCGCGGCGCTCGGCACCGGGATCGTGCGCCAGCCGAGTGCCCGGGCGATGTCGCCGACGCTCACCCGCCCGGCGCCGGCGAGGTTGTAGGCACCCGGCTCGCCGGCCCCGCCGATCGCCGCGGCCAGGGCGCGGGCGACGTCGTCATGGTGAACGAGCTGGATCGGCGCGCCGACGTCCGGCAGCACCGGCTTCGGAATTGGCAGGCGCCCGGCCACCCGCCTCAGACCGGGCAGCGGGTCGCCGAGACGGGCGCTCTCGACGGTCTTCGCGATCAGCATCGTCGCCCGCGGGCCGGCGACGATGCAGGGGCGGAAGACGTAGGCGTCCACCCCGCTCCCGACCACGAGATCGTCCAGGGTGGCCTCGAGCTCGGCCTTCTGCGCCGAGTAGTAGAAGTCCTCGCTGCCGCGCGGCGGCACCGCCTCGGTCAGCGGCTGCGGATTCTCGGGGTGGAAGCCGTAGGCGGCGACCGAGGACGCGTAGACGATGCGCTCGACCCCGGCCGCGATCGCCACCTCGAAGACGTTGCTGCTGCCCTCGAGGTTGACGCGGCGGGTCTCCTCGCGACCGCCGAAGATCGCGAAGGCGAGGTGGACGACGACGTCGGCGCCGTCGAAGAGCGCGGCCAGGGAGCCGCGATCGAGAATGTCGCCGCGCCGGTAGACGACCTTCTCCCAGCCCTCCGCCGCCGGGTCGAACGGCCGCCGCGCCATCCCCCGCACCTCGCCCACCGCCGGGTCGCGCTCGAGCTCGGCCAGCAGCGGCAGCCCGATCTCGCCAGTCGGTCCAGTGATGGCGACGGTCAGTGGCAACGGTCTCCCCCGTCCGCCGCGCCGTCGCTCAGGCGGTCGGGGTCATGCGATACGCATCGAAGACACTCTCGACGTTTCGCAGGCGGGATATACATTGTTTGAGCTGCTCGGTGTCCCCAACCTCGATCACGAACTTGTTCTTGACCATCGGGTGGTTGGTCGTGCAGGAGGCGCCGATGATGTTGATCCCGGCCTCGGAGAAGGTGCGCGAGAGGTCCTCGAGCAGGCGGGTGCGGTCATAGGCGTCGATCTGCAGCTCGACCCGGTAGGAGGACTCGTTTTCGCCTTCCCAGTTGACCTCGACGAAACGCTCCGGAGCCTTTTTCAGCGCCTTCACGTTCTTGCAGTCGGCGCGGTGGATCGTGATCCCGCGTCCCAGCGAGACATAGCCGGCGATCTCGTCTCCCGGCACCGGTCGGCAGCACTTGGCGAGCCGCACGGCGACGCTGTCGACGCCTTTGACCCGGATCCCGTAGTTGGCGGCGTCCTTGGTCCGGCGGGCGTGGTCCTCGCGGCCGTCGCCGAGCCCGACCGGGCGCTCCTCGACCGCCTCGCCCGCCTTGAGCCGCTGCATCAGCTTGTTTGCGACAGTCTTGGTCGAGACTTTGCCCTGGCCGAGGGCGATGTAGAAGTCGGTGCCTTTGCGGTAGCCCATCTCGCGGAAGACGTCCGCCAGCAGCGCCGAGCCAGCGACCTTTTGCATCGGGATTCCGCGCGTGCGCAGGGCTTCGTCGAGACCCTCGCGGCCCTTGCGCTCGGCGTCCTCGCGCCGTTCCTCTTTGAAGAAGGCGCGGATCTTGTTGCGGGCACGGCTGGTCCGCACCAGTTTCAGCCAGTCGCGCGAGGGACCGCGGTTCTGCTTCGCGGTCAGGACCTCGACGATGTCGCCCGACTTCAGCTGGTAGTGGAGCGGCACGATGCTGCCGTTGACCTTGGCCCCGACCGTGCGGTGGCCGACGTCGGTGTGGACGGCGTAGGCGAAGTCGAGCGGGGTCGAGCCGGCGGAGAGGTTCTTGACTTCCCCCTTCGGGGTGAAGACGAAGACCTCGTCCTCGAAGAGGTCGACCTTGAGCGACTCGAGGAACTCGGCCGGGTCCTGTTCGCCCTCCGCCTCGACCAGCTGCCGCAGCCAGGTCATCTTCTCCCGCTTCGGGTCGCCGCCGCCGCCCTCTTTGTAGGCGACGTGCGCGGCGATGCCGTACTCGGCCAGCTTGTGCATCTCCTCGGTCCGGATCTGGATCTCCAGCGGCTTGCCCTCGGGCCCGATCACCGTCGTGTGCAGGGCCTGGTACATGTTCGCCTTCGGCATCGCGACGAAGTCCTTGAAGCGCCCGGGCAGCGGCTTCCAAAGCGAGTGGATGACGCCGATCGCGCCGTAGCAGTCTTTGACAGAGTCGACGATCACCCGCATCGCGGTGAGGTCGAAGATCTCGTTGAACTCGCGCCCCTTCTTCGCCATCTTCGTGTAGATCGAGTAGAAGTGCTTGGCGCGGCCGGAGATCTGGGCCTCGATCCCGACCTGCTCCAGCTCGTCGCCGAGGAAGGTGCCGGCGTCGGAGACGTAGCTCTCGCGCTCGTCGCGCTGCTGCGCCACCAGCTGCTTGATTTCGGCGTACTTGCGCGGGTGCAGGGTCGCGAAGGCGAGGTCCTCGAGCTTCCACTTGATCGCGTGGATTCCGAGCCGGTGCGCCAGGGGCGCGTAGATCTCCAGCGTCTCGTGCGACTTCAGCAGCTGTTTCTGCTTCGGCAGGGCGCCGAGCGTGCGCATGTTGTGGAGCCGGTCGGCCAGCTTGATCAGGATCACCCTGACGTCGGTGGCCATCGCCACCATCATCTTGCGGTAGTTCTCTGCCTGGCGCTCGTCGCGGCTCTCGAAGCTCATCCCGGTCAACTTGGTGACGCCGTCGACCAGCTGCGCGATCTCCTCGCCGAACTCCTCGCGAACGTCGTCGAGGCTGGCGCTGGTGTCCTCGACCGTGTCGTGCAGCAATGCGGCGCAAAGGGTCTCGGTGTCGAGCCGCATCCCGGCGCAGACCTGGGCGACCCCGACAGGATGGGTGATGAACTCGTCGCCGGAGTAGCGCAGCTGGTCGGCATGGCGCTCGCAGGCGAAGTCGAAGGCGCGCTCGATCGCGGACCGGTCGATCGTCGCCAGTGCCACCGCGGTGCCGCCGTTGCCGTTCGCGGCCGCGGGCGAGTCGAACTCCTCGACCACGGCAAAAAGGTCGGCGAGGAGCTCCGAGTGCTCTACTGCTGCTGGGGTCTTGCGAGGTATTGCGTTGCCTCCGAGTGTCGGGCTCTGTAGGCACGGAACGCGGCTGAGCGCTCCAGATCGGTCCCCTCTGAGGATACGACGCCAACGGCACCGGCGCCGCCCCTGGGCTCGCCGGCGACGAGGCCGAGCTCGGTGAGGACCCGCAAGCAGCGCGCCGCGGACTCGGGCGACAGGGGGTGCTTGCCCGGGCCCGCGAGCGCCTCGCGCAGGCCGGAGCCACTGGCCTGGCCGGCCGCGCGCAGGGCCCGGAAGACCCCGCCGACGGCCGCTCGGGAAGCGCACCGCTCGTCGTCGACTTTGCGCGAGAACTCGCGCTCGCTCGCGGTCCAGACGAGGTGCAGGAATCCCTCCCCCCGAGCGGCGGCAGCCGCGTCCGCGGCCGAGGATGGCGGGTCGACGACGACCACGTGCTCGAAGCGGGCGGAGATGTCGCCGGCGCCCTGCCCAAGCGTCGCGTAGTCGACCAGGGCCAGCCCGCCGGCAGCGCGGCCGCGTACCGCGTCGAGCGCCGCGCCCCCGCAACGCGCGCAGGCGATGCGCCCGGCGCCGCCGTTGAAGCGAGCGAGCCCGGTGGCGCCACTCGCCAGCGCCGCGCGGCGCGAGGCGTCGGCGCAGACCGCCAGTACCCCAGCGCCGCTGGAGACCAGCTCAGCGATCGTCGCCGTAGCCGAGGCAGGGCCGCGAACGACCGCGCGCTCCGACGTCGCCCCTTGGGGCCCTTGCTCCGCCACGGGTGACGAAGGCGACAGGTCACGCTCGAGCTCCTCCTCGAATCGGGCCCACCACTCACGGTCGTCGCAGGTACAGGTGTGCAGCGAGGGCGGCGAGTCGGGGTCAACACCGGGGTCGACCTCGTCCTCGAGCGGATAGAGCTCGCGCAGAACCACGCGCGGCTCGACCGCGCCGTTCCAGTGGTTGACCTCGAGCCGCACGGCGGCATCGACCGGGTCGTCGTCCTCGACCCCGAGGCTGGAGCGGCCGAAGGCGACGCCAAGGGCGCGGTGACCGCCGCTGCGAAGGCTGAAGCGAGCGTGCTTGCCCTCCCCCATCGTCCGCACGTCGCCGACCTGCGCCGACGGCACCATCAACCGCACGCCCGGGTTGCCCATCCCGAAGGGGGCCAACCGCCCCAGCTCCTCAGCCAGGTCGAGGCCGAGGCCGACACCTCCGACAAGGGCATCGATCCGCTCCGTCCGTTGTAAGTCCTCAGGCCCCAGCACCGCGCTCGCGTGCGCCGCGAACGCCCCCCGGAAGGCCTCCAGGTTTTCGGCTCGCAGCGACAGGCCGGCCGCGGCCCGGTGTCCGCCAAAGCTCTCCAGGTGCTCGGCGCACGCCTCCAGCGCCGCGTGGAGATCGAAGCCGGGAATGCTGCGCCCGCTCCCCCTGCCACCACCCTCGCCGTCGAGCGAGATCACGATCACCGGCCGGTGGTGCCGCTCGACCAGGCGGGAAGCGACGATGCCGACGACTCCCGGGTGCCAGTCCTCACCGGCGACGACCAGGGCCGGCGCCTCCAGCAGCTCCGCCGACAGCTCCCGGCGCGCCGCCTCCGCCGCGACGTCGACCTCGCGCTCGCGGGTTCGCCGCTCGGCGTTCGCCCGGCTCAGCTCGATCGCGATCTCTTCGGCCCGCCCCTCGTCGTCGCTCAGCAGCAGCTCGACTCCGGCATCGGCCCTGTACAACCGCCCCGCCGCGTTGATCCGCGGCGCCAGCTTGAACCCAAGATCGCTCTCGTTCAGCTGATTCGGCTCGCATTTCGAAGCCGCGATAAGCGCCCTTAGCCCAACCCTCTGCGCCCTCCGCATCACCGCCAGGCCACGCTTCACCAGCGCCCGGTTCTCCCCGATCAGCGGCACCACGTCCGCGACCGTGGCCAGCGCCACCAGATCGAGATCCGGCTGATCCGACGCCTCCCGCAATGCACATGCCAGCTTCCAAGCCACCGCCGTTCCGCACAACGAAACGAATGGGTAGTTGCTGATTTCCGGATGCAGGATCGGGCAGTCCGGCAGCTCGTCGCCCGCCTGGTGGTGATCGGTGACGATCGTCTCGATCCCCAGTTGCCGCGCCAGCTCGACCTCCGCGACCGCGGTGACGCCGCAGTCGACCGTGATCAGCAGCTTGGTGCCGCGCCGGGCGAGGCGCTCCACGTTGGCGGCGCTGACGCCATAGCCGTCGGCAAGGCGGTCCGGGATCAACCAGTCGCACTCGGCGCCCAGCTCGCGCAGGGTCGAGACCATGATCGTGGTCGCGCAGACGCCGTCGACATCGAAGTCGCCGTGCACGGTGACCCGCTCGCCGGCGGCGATCGCGGCGCGGACCTGGGCGACGACGGTCTCCATCGAGTCGAAAGCCGACGGGGGGTGCGACTCGTCGGCATCGAGAAAGGAACGCGCCTGCTCGGGGGTTCGGTAACCCCGTCGCACGAGCGTCACCGCGATCGGATCGCTCAGCTCGAGGGCATCCGCGACGGCGCGCACGTCGGCGTAGGCGTAGGGCTCGGCCGCGTAGGTCTTCAGGGTCTCCGGCACGAAACCAGGCTAGGAGCCCGGGCGGCGTCAAAAAGCGCCGCAAACGTCCCGAAAATGGGGCGGAAAGCGCCTAGTCGGGCTGTGCTTCGGAGCGGGTGCCGATGAACCAGACGACACCGAGGCCGATCGCGGTGCCCGGAATCGCCAGCAACGCCGTCGCCAGATCCGTGTCGCCGAGGCTTTTGCCGCTGATCTCCTGCACGATCAGGCCGAAGAGACAGGAGCCGATCACGGCGCCGACGAAGGCGCCGACGATCCCCTGCCAGAAGTGATCGGGCAGGAAGACGGTGAAGTGCCAGAGCGCGATGCCCATCGTGAACCAGACCAGCAGCGCCATCAGTTCTTCCCCTCCATCAGCGGTTCCTCCCGTGCTTACGGCGCGCTTGGCGGCGCGCCTTGCGCTCGGCGTTGCGCTGGCGTCGCTCGCTCGACGCGTCGTCGACCTCGCCGTTGCCGGCCGGGTCGGCGCCGTTGCCGCCGGTGCGCTCGACCGTCGCGACGGGGCTCGTCTGTGCCTGCGCCGCGGCACCCGGCTCCTCGGCGGCGATCGCGGCTTCGCTCTCCTCGTCGGCCGCCAACTCGGCCTCAGCCGTCGTCATGTCATCGGCGAAGGCTGGGACGCTGCCTTCAGCTTGGGCGATCCGCAGGCGCCGCCGCACGAAGCCCGGCTCGCGTTCCTTCCAGGCGGTCAGGACCGGCGAGGCGATGAAGATCGACGAGTAGGTACCGGAGGCGATCCCGACCAGCATCGCGAAGGCGAAGTCCTGGAGCGTGGCGCCGCCGAAGATCAGCAGCGAGATCACGCCGAGGATGGTCGAGAAGCTGGTCGCCAGCGACCGCGTCAGGACCTCGCTCATCGAGCGGTTGACGATCTGCGAGAAAGCGGCCCGCGGCATCCGCGGGACGTTCTCGCGTATTCGGTCGAAGACGATGATCGTGTCGTAGATCGAATAGCCCAAGATCGTCAGGAAGGCGGCGACGGTCCCGCTGCTCACCTCTTTCCCCGTCAATGAGTAGACGCCGGCCGTGATCAAGATGTCGTGGAAGATCGCGATCAGCACCGGTACCGCGAACTTCGGGTCGAAGCGCAGCGCCACGTAGCCGCAGATCACCAGCAGCGAGAAGATCAGCGCTTTCAGGGCGCTGTTCGCGACCTGCTGCCCGAAGGTCGGGCCGACGCTGGTGCTGTCGAAGCCGTCTTCGGCGATCCCGAATTCGGTCTCGAGCTCCCGCTGGGCGTCTTTGACCGTGTCCGGCTCCAGCTCGGCGGTCTGGATCTGGAAGACGTTTTCGCCCAGCACCGGGTCGGAGACCTGCTGGATCTCCTCGCCGCTGACGCCGATCTTGTCGAGCGCGTCGCGCACGCCTTCCTCGTCGGTCTTCTGCTCCAGCGCCACCTTGATCCGGGTGCCGGACTCGAAGTCGATGCCGAAGTTGAGCTGCTTGGTCGCGAGCGCGAAGGCGCCGATGAGGAGGATCACGCCGGAGATCGAGAAGAACCAGCGGCTGGCGCCCATGAAGTCGAAGTGCCAGCGCATACCCCTGCCGCCGGCGCCGAGCGCGCTCGGCGAGCTCAGCAGGCGCGAGCGGCTCATCGTGCCGAGCAGCGCCTGGGTGAAGACGACCGCGGTCAGCAGCGAGACGATCGTGCCGACGCCGAGGGTGAAGGCGAAGCCCTTGACCCCGGAGGTCGCCAACACGAAGAGGATGAAGGCGGTCAGCAGGGTGACGACGTTGGCGTCGATGATCGTGCTGATGCCACGTTTGTAGCCAGCGCTGATCGCGCTCGACATCGAGCGACCCGCCCGCACCTCCTCCTTTATTCGCTCGAAGATGACGATGTTCGAGTCCGCCGCGACCCCGATCGTCAGCACCAGGCCGGCGATGCCCGGCAGGGTCAGCGTGATCGGGATCAATTTGATCAGGGCAAAGAAGATGAACCCGTAGGCACCGAGCGCGACCGACGCGATCAGGCCGAGGAAGCGGTAGTAGAGGAGCAGGAAGACGATGACCAGGGCGAGGCCGATGACACCGGCCTTGACGCCCGCGTGCAGGGCCTGCGTCCCCAGAGTCGCCGAGACCTGGGTCTGGCTGACCAGCTTGAGGTTGATCGGCAATGCGCCGATCTGCAGGATCGTCGCCAGGTCCTGGGCCTCCTGGGGGCTGGTGAAGCCGCCGGAGATCTGGGCCCCGGTGCGACCGTCGATCCCGTCCGGGTTCTGGGAGAAGTCGATGATCGGGCGGGTTTTGACTTCGTTGTCGAGGACGACTGCGAAGTGCCCCGACAGCGCCGCCGCCTGTTCGCCGGCGACCGGGCCGATCGCCTGCGCCTGGCCGCGCTGGGCGATCCGGCGGGTGACGTCCTGGAACGCCTCGCGACCGTTGTCGGTGAATCCGAAGGAGACGTTGGGTTCGTTGAATTCGCCGAATTCCTGCTTCGGATCGGTGATGTCGGTACCGGAGAGCGCCGGATCGTCCTTCAGCGCGTACCAACCGGGGCGGGCCGTCTTGTCGACCTGACCGGTTTCGTCGGACGGGTATTCGGAGACGAGGATCGTGCCGGCGGGGACTTCGACGACGATGCCGTCGCGCGGCCGTTTTTCCCCGGTCGGACTGACGTAGAGGTCCTTTTTCGCCAGCTCGGGCCCGGCGATCAGGTCGTGCGGGGCGTCCTTCTCGAAGAGGTAGTAGCGCGGTTTCGCGACCGAGCAGTTACTGCAGTCCTCGGCGGGCTCCTGTTCGGCGGCGAGTTTGGCGGCACCGTAGGCGTCCGGGTATGCACCGGAGACGATCAGCTGCTGGTTCTCGGGGCTTTTGACGTCGCGTCCGGCCTCTTCCCAGCGTTTTTCGGACTGTTTCAGCGCATCCGGGGGCGGTTGCTGGCCAGGGTGGGCTCCGAGGGCGCTCTCGGGGCCGATCAGGTTCGGCTCCCAGTCGTAGAAGAAGAGCTGGGCGGTGCTGCCGACCTGGTCGATCGCCCGCTGCGCGTTGGTGACGTCGGGCAGCTGGACCGAGATCCCGCTCGTACCGAGGCGGGAGACTTCCGGCTCGGAGACCCCGAGCTCGTCGATCCGCTCGCGGATGATCTCGATCGAGCGGTCGACGTCTTCGCCGGTCACCTCCTTCACCTGGCCGGTCGGCTGGCCTTCGTAGATCAGCTCGACGCCGCCCTTGAGGTCGAGCCCCAGCTTGGTCGGCTTGCTGGCGATGACCAGCGCCGAGACGACGACAAGGCCGAGCACGAAGAGCAGCACGAACAGGTAGCGGCGCCGGGAACCCATCGATCTAGCCCTCCGGCGTCAGCACGAGCAACAGCCCGCCGTCATCGTCGTAGGCGGGAAAGACATCGGCCACGGCTTTCGCGGGCAGGTCGCCCTCGGCATTGACCGAGACGCGCTTGCCGAGGGAGCGCACGCCCCACTCGAGCGAGGTCTCGATCGGATCGGTGACGCCGTCGCCATTGGTGTCGGCGGACTCGTCGCCGTCGCCCGGATCGATCCAGTCGAGGCCGAGCACCTCACGCACCGGCCGGCCGATCACGTCCTCGTCGGTGAGACCGGTCAACTCGAAGCTGCCTTTGCCGGCGTCGATCACGCGTTCCTGCTTGTCGCAAACGAAGAAGGCAGCATTCGGAGCCGGATAATAATCGTCGAGTAATTCGAAGACAAACCCAAAGCCGCATTTCGAGCAGCCCTTCGGGCGCGAGCTGAACCCAGCGGTCCGCTCGCCGCTCACCTCCCGGTGTCCGCAATTCGGACAGATGAAAAACGGCATATTCGACAGGCTAGCGGCGCGCGCTCAGAAGAGGCTCGCGGCGCCCTCCGGCGCCGGCAGACCGAGGTGATCGTAGGCCCGCTGGGTGAGGACGCGACCACGCGGAGTCCGCTTCAGCAAGCCCTGCTGAAGCAGGTAGGGCTCGAGCACGTCCTCGATCGTGTCCTGCTCCTCGCCGATCGCGATTGCCAGGGTAGAGAGACCCACCGGGCCGCCGGCGAACTTGGAGGCGATCGTGTCGAGCAGGGCGCGATCGCTGCGATCCAGCCCCCCCGCGTCGACCTCGAGCATTTCCAGGGCGCCGGCGGCGATCTCGGCGCCGATCGCGCCGGATCCCTTGACCTGGGCAAAGTCGCGGACGCGCTTCAGCAACCGGTTCGCGACGCGCGGCGTGCCACGGGAGCGCGAGGCGATCGTGTGCGCCCCCTCGGCGTCGATCTCGACTTCGAGGATCCGCGCCGAGCGCTCGACGATCTGCGCCAGATGCTCGGCGTCGTAGTGCTCGAGGCGGTGGGAGACGCCGAAGCGGTCGCGCAGGGGCGTCGTCAGCAGGCCGGCGCGGGTGGTCGCGCCGACCAGGGTGAAGGGCGGCAGCGGCAGGGTCACGGTGCGCGCCCCGGCGCCCTGGCCCAGAACGACCGGCAGCTCACCGTCCTCCATCGCCGGGTAGAGGGTCTCCTCGACGGCGCGACCGAGGCGGTGGATCTCGTCGATGAAGAAGACGCTGCCGGGCTCCAGCGAGGTGAGGAAGGAGGCGACGTCGGCCTTGCGCTCCAGCGCCGGGCCGGCGGTCTGGACCATCGGCACCCCCATCTCGGCGGCGACGATGTGGGCCAGCGAGGTCTTGCCGAGGCCGGGCGGGCCGGCCAGCAAGACGTGGTCGAGGGGCTCTTCGCGCCCGCGCGCCGCCTCGATGAAGATCGCCAGCTGATCGGTCACCTGGGTCTGGTTGACGAAGTCCGCCAGGGTCGGCGGGCGCAGCGAGCGATCGAGGTCCTCGTCGGGCACATCGGCGCGGGCGTCGTGGACCCGGACCTCGGCGTCGACCGGAACCGGCTCCTCGCCGATGCCCGGCGTGCGGATGCGATTGCCGCCGATGTCGGGTGCCTCGCTCATGCGCGGGTGGCCGCGGCTTTGCGCAGCGCCGCGGCGACCAGATGCTGAGGATCGTCGCCGTCGATCCCGTCGAGCAGTTGCTCTGCCTCCAGCGGCACGTAGCCAAGGTTGACGAGGCCATCGCGGGCGAGCGCGCGGGCGTCGCCGCCCTCGGCAACCGCGATCGCGACCTCTTCCTCGAGCGCGCCGGCGACCTTCTCGCGCAGCTCGACGATGATCCGCTCCGAGGTTCGTTTGCCGATCCCCGGCACGGCCTGGAAGCGTTTGGCGTCGCCCGCCGCGATCGCCCGCAGCAGGTCGCGGGCGCTGCCGCCGGAGAGTGCCGCCATCGCCACTTTCGGCCCGACCCCGCTGACCGAGATCAGCAGGCGGAAGAGGTCACGCTCCTCCTCGGAGGCGAAGCCGTAGAGGGCGAGCGAGTCCTCGCGGGAAATCAGCTCGGCGTGCAGGAAGGCATCGTTGCCGGCCGCCGGAACCGCCTTCAGGGTCTCGGCGGAGACGGCCAGCCGGTAGCCGACGCCGGCGGCGTCGATGACGACGTGGTCGGCGCGCCGCACCATCACCTCGCCCCGCACCGCGGCGATCATCCGGCCACCCGCTCGGCGACGGCCGGCGCGGCCGTGGCGACGGCCTGCCGGTGCCCGGTGCTGCCGCCGTGGCAGATCGCGACCGCCAGGGCGTCGGCGGCATGGTCGGGCGTCGGCGGCTCGGGCAGCCCCAGCAGGGTTCCGACCATCCGCTGCACCTGGCCCTTGTCGGCACCCCCGGAGCCGCAGACGGCCATCTTGATCGCCTGCGGCGTGTAGGCGAAGCAGGAAACCTGCCTCTGGGCAGCGGCCAGCATCGCGACGCCGCTGGCCTGCCCGACGGCCATCGCCGAGACCACGTTCTTCCCGAAGTAGACCTGCTCGATCGCCAGCGCCTTCGGCTCGTGCCAGGCGATCAGCTCGCTGAGCGCGCGGTGAATCCGCTCCAACCGCCGCTCCATCGGCAGCTCCGGAGTCGTCTCCACGACACCGCCGTCGAGAGCGACCATGTGGTTGCCCTCGACGCGGACGATTCCAAATCCCAAATTGGCCGCGCCGGGGTCGATTCCCATGACTACTTGCATAAGAAGGGATTCTCGGAAGCGGGTCGGATGCCTTCATGGCCGATGAGGGAGCGGTTGGGGGACCCTCTCCCGGAGACCGTCGCGCAGCTGGGGCGAGCCCCGAGGGCGCCGACGCGGTTCCTTGAGCCTCCGTGAGAGGGTCCCCCAACCGCTCCGACGACACGCCCAGCCAGGATCGCCCGAACTTCAGGGGGTCTTTTCCAGCTCGAGCGAGCGACGACCCCAGCGCTCTTCCGGGAGCTCCCGCACCTTGGGCGTCTGGCGGAGTGCGTTGCGTGGAGGGGTGTCGCTGCTCCCCCGCAGGAATGTCGCCGAAGGCGGCGGAAATGCAATCCGATTCCTGCCCGCCATAGGCGGGCAGCATCTCCCGGAGCAGCACCCGAAGGGTGCGCGACTCAATTCCGGAGGGGGAGCAGCGACACCCCTCCCCCACCCGCACCCCGCACACCGGCCATTCAGGCCGCGAGCTTCTCCAGCACGTCCTCGGGAATGTCGAAATTCGCGAACACTTCGTCCACATCGTCCTGATCGTCCAACGCATCGAGCAGCTTCAGCAGCTTCTCGGCCTCGTTTTCCGTGACCTCGACCGTGCTTTTCGGTTCGGTCGCAAGTTCCGCGGACTCGACCTCGACGCCGGCCCCCTCGAGCGCCTCGCGCACGGCGCTGAGGTCGTGGGGGTCGCAGATCACCCGCAACCGGTCGCCGTCCTCGCGCACGTCCTCGGCGCCGGCATCGATCGCGACGATCACGTCGTCCTCGCCGTAGCGCTCGCCGTCGACGACGATCGCGCCTTTTTTCTCGAAGATCCAGGCGACCGAGCCGGGCTCGCCGAGGCTGCCGCCGTGGCTGGAGAAGGCGAAGCGGATCTCGGCGCTGGCGCGGTTGCGGTTGTCGGTCAGCGCCTCGACCAGGATCGCGACGCCGGCCGGTCCATAGCCCTCGTAGAGGATCCGTTCGATCGCCGCCCCGTCGCTGCCGGCCCCGGTGCCGGTATCGATCGCCTTCTGGATCTTGTCCTTGGGCATCGACGCTTCGCGCGCCTTCTGCACCGCGGTGGCCAGGGCCGGGTTGCCGTCGGTGTCACCGCCGCCGTCGCGCGCGGCGACCGTGATCGCGCGGGCGAGCTTGCTGAAGAGCTTGCCGCGTTTGGCGTCGGCGGCGCCCTTCTTGTGTTTTATCGACGACCACTTCGAATGACCGGACATATCCCTGTCATTCTATGAACCAGGGAGATGACCGCAAACACGCACACCCAGAGTGCGGCGCGCGGACTGGCCGCCGGGTTGGTCTTCCTGGCGATGCTGCTGGCCGCTTTCGCGCTCTGGACCGCGATCCCGCTGAGCTGGGTCTACATCGGCTCCAAGGTCTCCGACACCCAATTCCCCAGCGGCGGGCCCTATGTTGTGGTCGCAATCGGGATCATCGCCTCGATCCTCGTCGTCGCCTGGCTGATCGGCCGTCTCAACGATCTCTATATCCGCATCACCGGCACCAATCGCCTGGCGCCAATGCGGCCGACCTGGCTGAAGAGCATGCGCGACGCCGCCCCGGCTCAAAGCAGCGTTACCGTGGTCGAGGCGGTGCTGATGAGCTCGGTCATGCTCGCCGCCCTGGCCCTCACCGTCTGGTTCTTCCTCCTCGCCGGCTCGCCGATTCCAAACCAGTAGCCGTTCCTTGGCGAAACCTTTTCATTTCGCCGACAACACGTTACGTCCGCTTCCTTAGAGTGGCATCATGGAGGCGATGAGAGAAGCCTGGACCGACGAGCGCCTCGACGACCTCACCCACCGGGTCGACCTCGGCTTCACCGACACCAAACGGGAATTCCAGGCCGTGCGTTTGGAGATGCGCACTGAATTCCAGGCGTTCCGGTCCGAAATGAGAGCTGAATTCGCGGCGGTCAGATCCGAGGCCAGCGCAGAATTTCAGGCGGTACGGTCCGAGGCGGCCGCGATGCACCGGACCCTTCTCCAGGTCATCCTCGGCGGCTTCGCGTTGATGCTGGTCGGCTTCGCCACCACCATCGCCACCGTCCTCACCCAAATCTGATCAGACCACGAAGCGTCCGTTTTCCTGCATGACGACGCCGTCGACCTCGAGCTTGCCGCCGAGACGGAGGTCGCAGACGAGGTCGGTGTGGACGGCGGACTCGTTCTTGCCACCGGACTCGGGGTAGCTGGTCCCGACCGCCATGTGGACGGTGCCCCCGATCTTCTCGTCGAGCAGGACCTCGCGGGTGCCGCGGTCGATCCCGTAGTTGGTGCCGATCCCGAGCTCACCGAGCCGGCGCGCTCCCGCGTCGGTGTCGAGCAGCTTCAACAGGTACTCCTCGCCGCGCTCGGCGGTGGCATCGACAACCACCCCCGCCTCGAAGCGAAGGCGGACGCCGGAGACCTCGCGACCACCGATCACCGCCGGCAGGTGGAAGCTGACTTCGCCCTCGACCGAGTCCTCGACCGGGCCGGTGAAGAACTCGCCGTCGGGCATGTTGTGGCGGCCGTCGCAGGGGATGAACTTGCGGCCGGCGATGCCGAGCTTGATGTCGGTGCCGGGCGCCGTCACCCGCACCTCCTCGTGGCCCTCGATCCACTCCGCAAGCCGTACCGTCTCCTCCGAGGCTCGCTTCCAGGCGCTCAGCGGGTCGGCGTCGTCGGCGAGACAGGCGCCGTAGTAGAAGTCCTCGTAGTCGGCCAGGCTCATCTCCGCCTCCGAGGCGTAGGCCGAGGTCGGGTAGAGCGTGTAACACCAGCGGAAATCGCCCTCGGCGCTGCGTTTCATCGCCCGCGCCATCAGGTCGCCGGTGACCGACTGGCGCAGCGTCTGGCGCTCCGGCGCGACCCCGGAGAAGCTCACGGGTGTTGGTGCTGGCGCCGATCGCGATCCGCACGTCGGCGTTGTCGACCATCCACTCGGCAAAGGGCGAGATCCATTCCAGCTGGGCGTCGGAGGCGTGCTTGAAGTAGGCGGCGATCTGCCCGTCGAGGGCAACGTTGAGAACCGGGTTGGCGCCCGCTTTGAGGACCTCCTCGTAGACCGCGAGCAGCAGCGGCGCGGCGGCGCTCTCGCCGTCGATCGAGACGACCTCGCCCTCCTTCACCGCGGTCGAGTATCCGACCAGGATCTTTGCCAGCCCCGCCGCTCTCGGATCGCTACCCATGTGCCATCTCCTCCTTCGCACGCTCGCGCGCGGCCGTGGTCATCGCCATGAAGATCGCGTGGAAACGGGGGTCGTCGGTCAGCTCCGGGTGGAAGGCCGAGGCGAGGACGCCGCCACCGCGAACCGCCACCGGGTGGCCGTCGTAGGAGGCGAGCACCTCCACCCCGTCCCCGTGGCGCTCGACCCAGGGCGCGCGGATGAAGATCGCGCGCAGCGGCTCGTCGCCGATCCCCTCGACCTCGAGGTCGGCCTCGAAGCTCTGCAGCTGGCGGCCGAAGGCGTTGCGCCTGGCGACGACGTCGAGGAAGCCGAGGTGGTCCGCGTCGCAGACGATCATCCCGGCGCAGGTGCCGAGAATCGGGCGCCCGGCCCCGTGATGGGCACGCAGCGCCGGCTCCAGGCCGGCGGAGGCGATGCCCTTCCCGATCGTCGTGCTCTCGCCACCGGGGATGACGAGGCCGTCGAGTCCCCGCAGGTCCTCAGGGGTCCGCACCTCACTCGTTTCCGCGCCGAGCTGGCGCAGGATGCGACCGTGGGCCTCGAAGTCGCCCTGAATCGCCAGTACGCCGACGCGCAGGATCAGGCCCCGCGGTTCTGCAGCAATGCGTCCGCGGCCGCCAAATCGGCGATCTCGAGCCCAGGCATCGCCTCGCCCAGGCCGATCGAGGCGGCGGCAACCCGCTCGGGGTCTTCGAAGTGGGTGGTCGCCTCGACGATCGCCCGCGCCCGGCGCTCGGGGTCGGCGCTCTTGAAGATGCCGGAGCCGACGAAGTTGCCCTCGGCGCCGAGCTGCATCATCAGCGCCGCGTCGGCCGGGGTGGCGATGCCGCCGGCGCAGAAGAGCGGCACCGGCAGGCGGCCGGCGGCGGCGACCTCCTGAACGACTTCCAGCGGCGCCGGCAGCTCTTTGGCCGTTGCGGCGAGCTCCTCGGGCCGCAGTTGCCCCAGCTGCTTGATGCCGGAGGTGATCTCGCGCATGTGGCGGACCGCCTCGACCACGTTGCCGGTCCCGGCCTCGCCCTTGGAGCGGATCATCGCCGCGCCCTCGCCGAGCCGCCGCAGCGCCTCGCCGAGATTGGTGGCGCCGCAGACGAACGGAACCTCGAAAGCGAGCTTGTCGATGTGGTTGCGCTCGTCGGCCGGAGTCAGCACCTCGGACTCGTCGATGTAGTCGACCTCGAGCGCTTCTAGAACCTGGGCCTCGGCGAAGTGCCCGATCCGCGCCTTTGCCATGACCGGAATCGTCACCGCCTCTTGAATCCCCTTGATCATCGCCGGGTCCGACATGCGCGCGACGCCGCCATCGCGACGGATATCGGAGGGAACCCGCTCCAGCGCCATCACCGCACAGGCACCCGCGTCCTCGGCGATCTTCGCCTCATCGGGCGTGACCACGTCCATGATCACCCCGCCCTTCAACATCTCCGCCAGCCCGGTCTTCAGCCTAAAAGTCGCTCGCTCAGTCATCGCCGCCCATATTACGGGGCGGGGTCGAGCGCCGGCACCGCCTCCTCACTCGCCCCTCGTCGTCAAAGACCGCGCGGCTGGCGCCTCATGCACTTCGCTCCTCCCGCGCAAAACGTTCGGAGGCGGTGCCGGCGCTCGTTCGCGACTCGAGAGCGGACGTCGAAGGCTGCTTCTACTTCAGTTTGTAAGCGCGAATGCGGTCTTTATGCGCGGCTTCGTCACGGGCGTACAAACCGTGCGCCAGAGCCTGGACGAGAGCCATAAGCGCCGTGTTCGAACGCGCGAACGAGGGGCTGTTGGAGGAGAAGTAGAGGGTCAGCTCGGCGTGCTCGCCCACCTCCGACATGGTCGCGTCGGAGATCGCCAGGGTACGCGCGCCGCGGTGCAATGCGAGTTTCATCGCCCGCAGCAGCAAGGGGTGGGCGCGGCCGGCGGAAAGGGTGATGACCAGCGTGTCTTCGCCGATCCGGCCGAGTCGCTGCAATGACTCGCCGCCGGTGCTGGCGACGATCTCGGCCCGGATGTCAAGCAGGCTGAGCGTGTGCCGCAGGTAGCTGGCGAAGAAGGCCATCTGGTCGACGCCGACGATGACGATGCGCTGGGCGGTCGCCAGCGCGGCCACCGAGGCATCGACCTGCTCGGGGGTGAGTTTGCGCGCGGTTTCCTCGAGGTTGGCGTAGTCGGCGCTGAGCGATCCCTCCAGCTCGGAGTGATCGAAGGAGAAGAGGGCGCCGCCATTGGTGGCGCCGGCGGCGGCGATCGTCGAGCGGTACTCCTCGATCGCCGCCTGCTGCAGCTCGGGGTAACCCTCGAAGCCGAGGGCCTGGGAGAAGCGCACCACCGTCGAGGACGAGGTGCTCGCTCTCCTGGCCAACTCCTCGGCGGTGAGGAAAGCGGCCTCGTCGAGGTGGTCGACTATGTAGCGGGCAACGTCTTTCTGGGAGCGCGAAAACTCTTCGAAACGCTCCTGGATGTAGTCGGAAAGGCTCTTTAGTTGGGGGGACTTCGTCGCAGTCTTGGTCACGGCGGTCGAATTCGCCGAAGCTCAGACTTTCCCTTCTTGCAAAGTCACACTCTTGTGCGCAACTCCCTCGCGATCTGGTTGGATTGACGGAGCGATGACCCTCGAACAGGCGCTGCGCCTCACCAATCGCAACATGATCGTCTTCGACCTGCTGCTCGGCAGCGCCGCGATCGCGGCCCCTGCCGCGACGCTGAAGGTGCTCGGCCACGACGAGCCATCGCCCGACGCCAAGCACCTCTTCCGCCGCTGCGGTCCGATCTGGCTCACCTTCGCCGCCGCCCACGCCGTCGCCGACCGCCGCGGCACCGCCGCCGACTGGCAGTCCCTGGCCTGGTTGCGCGGGACCGAGATCGCCACCGACGCGCTCTGGGCGTCCTCCCCCGCCGTCAGCCGCCCCGGCGCGAAGCTGGGACTGCGCCTGGCCGGCATCGCCAACGTGGCGATGGCGGCCGGCTTCGCCTGGATGTCGAGGCGATGAGATGGGTCAGTTCGACGGCCAGCCGAGCGTTCGCTGGAGTCTCCGCGGGCTGAACGAAGAGGGCGACGAGGCCTGGCTGATCCGCGGGATCGCCCGCAAGCTCTACCACTGCCCCGGCTGCCACGACGACATCGAGGTCGGCGCCGAGCACACCGTGGTCCAGTACGTGCGCCGGCTCGGAGGCACAGACCATCACCACTGGCACCGGCAGTGTGCGGAAGAGCTGCTGATCCCTGAGCTTGGAAACCTGAAGCGCGTCCCGGCCTCGGCCTCGAGCCGGTCCAAGCTCGAAAGCCGCGGCAGACGCCCGGCCGGGCGCAGGCGCGGCTAGGTGACGCTGCCGCGCCACCTCGGCTCGATCTACCTCCGCATCGGCCGCACCTACTGGAGCAAGGCCGGGTCGCTGCTGCTGCTGGCGACCGTCGTCTTCATCCCGATCGGCTTCCTCGACGCGCTCACCACCGGGGTCGAGATCGACTCTCTGGACGCGGGCAGCATCGTCAAGCTCGTCGCCCTGGTCGGCGCGGTGGCGGCGATCACGATGACCGGCCTGCTCGGCGAGGTCTTCTACAGCGGCGCCGTCGCCGTCTCCCTCACCCACCCCCAGCACGAGAAGCCGCCGTCGGTCGCGGAAGTCGCGCGTCGACTCGACTACCGGCGGCTGATCCTCGTCGACATCGTCTATGTCGCCGCCGTCATCGTCGGTCTC
Source organism: uncultured Solirubrobacterales bacterium (assembly GCA_963735255.1). Classification (GTDB taxonomy): domain Bacteria; phylum Actinomycetota; class Thermoleophilia; order Solirubrobacterales; family 70-9; genus VAYN01. Next base: position 66,375 of record CAVTKC010000008.1, read on the forward strand.
CTGTTCCTCTTCGTTCCGGGCATCCTCGTCTTCGTCTGGTTCGGCCTCTCCGGCCCCGTGGTCGAGATCGAGGGGCGGACGGTGCGCGGTGCCCTGCGCCGCAGCGCCAGCCTGGTGCGCCACAACTTCTGGCTGGTCTTCTTCGTCCTCGCCCCGGTCGAGATCCTCGGCGACATCGTCGCCGAGCAGATCGGCCACCTCGTCCACGGGCTGCTCGGCGAGACGTTCTTCGCCACCTGGCTCGCCGAGTCGAGCGCCAACATCGTCTTCACGCCGATCTTCGCGATCGCCGCCGTGCTGCTGACCCTCGAGCTGATCGCGGCCAAGGAAGGCCACGGGGAGACCATGCCCGAGTCAGCGGCGGCAGCGGTATGAGCTCCGCCTCCTTCGTCTCCGAGTTCTGGAATGAGCAGATCCTCGCCAACCAGCGCCAGGGGGTCTTCCTCGTCCTTGTCGGCTTCCTCCTCTCCTTCGCCTTCATCCGCATGAGCACGCGGCTGATGCGCAGCCCCCGGGTCCCCTGGTGGCCGGGCAGCGTGGTCAGCGACAGCGGCGTCCACCTGCACCACCTGGTCTTCGGGATCGTGACGATGATGATCGCCGGCACGCTCGGCTTCGCTTCCCATGGCGACAGCCCGTGGGCGGAGATCTGCGGCTTCTTCTTCGGCGTCGGCGCCGGCCTGACGATCGACGAGTTCGCCCTCTGGGTCTACCTCGAGGACGTCTACTGGGCGGAGCAGGGGCGCAGCTCGATCGACGCCACCGTGATCGCGGCGGCGGCGATGGCGCTGGTCGTCCTCGGCATCAACCCCTTCGACGCCGGTGACGAGTCCGGCGGCTGGCTGGCGACGATCGTCTCCGCCCTGCTGCTCCTCTCGGTGGTCGCGATCTGCTTCCTCAAGGGACGGCGCCTGCACGGCATCATCGGCTTCTTCGTCTTTCCCCTCGCCTTCTACGGCGCCTGCCGGATCGGCAAGCCGAACTCCGCCTGGGCGCGGCACCGCTACGGCGATCGCAAGCCGCGGAAGCAGGCGAAGGCCGAACAACGCTTCCACCCGGACCGCCGCACCGAGCGGGTCAAGGACGCCTTCCGCGACATCGTCGGCGGCAAGCCAAGCGAGGGTCTGGCGGCGGTCGGCGACGAGGCCGCGGCGGCGACGCGGGAGGCGACCGAAGAGGTGCGCCGGCGGGCCGAACAGGTCGCGCACGCGACCGACCCCAGGGGCGACGGAGACGGAAACTAGGGCGAGCGGGCGAGCCGCCGCGCGAGGTTTGCCTCGACCGCGGGCCACTCGCTGTCGATGACGCTGTAGTAGGCGGAGTCGCGCTGTCCGACCCCGGGGACGATCATGTGGTTGCGCAGCACCCCCTCGAACTGAGCCGGCAACGCCGCCATCGCCGCCCGCGAGCGCTCGTTGCGGGCATCGGTCTTGAGCTCGACGCGCACGCAGCCGAGCGCCTCGAAGGCGTGGCGGAAGAGCAGCAGTTTCTGCTCGACGTTGATGCCGGTGCGCCAGGCGGACGGCGCGAGCCAGGTCCAGCCGACCTCGACGACCCGATCGACGGGGCGCACTCCCATGTACCGGGTGCTGCCGACGAGCTTTCCGCTGCGACGGTCACGGCTCGCGAAGACTCCCTCCCTGCCTTCACGGTGGGCGCTCAGCGAGAGCTCGAACCAGCGGTCGAAGAACTCGCGGTCGCCGCCGACAGGCGCCAGCCACTGCCAGATCTCCGGTCCCTGCGCGACAGCCCATAGTCCGTCGGCGTGTCCGGGCTCGAGCGGCTCGAGCGTAACCAGGGAGCCATGCAGCCGCACGGCGAGGTCGCTCGCCTTCCAATCGGCACCGCTCGCCGTCATCGCTCTCCTCAATCTCGACTCAATCCGGGCGCAGACTTTCGCAGCCTAGACTGACCTCGACCATGCGCCACCGGCTACTCGTCCTGCTCTCGCTCACCGCGCTCGCGCTGCTCGGCGCCGGCATCGCCCAGGCCGAGCTGGTCCAGAACGGCAACCTGAGGATCTCCTTCAGCGGTGGCTTCGCCCCACACTCCTTGCCGCGCGACCGCCCAGCACCGGTCACGGTGAGCGTCAAGGGGGCGATCGGCACCACCGACGGCAGCCACCCACCCGCGCTCACCCGCTTTCAGATCGCCCTCAATCGCAACGGCCGGATCTCGACCGTGGGCCTGCCGGTCTGCACCGAACCGCAGCTGCAGGCGACCAGCTCCGAGACTGCTCGGGAACGCTGCGGCCCGGCGCTGGTGGGGAGCGGCACCTTCAAAGCAGACGTTCAGTTCCCGACCATCACCCCGGTCCCGGCCACCGGCCGGATGCTCGCCTTCTACGGCAGGAAGGGCGGCCAGCCCGCGATCCTTCTCCACCTCTACGGGACCGCGCCCGTCCAAACCACCTTCGTCCTCGCACTGACGATCTCGCACAATCCCACCGGCAAGTTCGGGACCGTCTTCTCCGCCCGGATCCCGACCCTGGCCGGCGGCGTCGGCTCGGTCACCGAAGTCGACATGAAGATCGGCCGCACCTACAGCTACAAAGGCCGGCGCCGCAGCTTCATCAGCGCCAGCTGCGCCGCTCCCGCCGGCTTCCCCGGCGCGATCTTCTCGCTTGCCCGCGGCACCTTCTCCTTCGCCGACGGCCGCACGATCCAGACCGTGCTCTCGCGCGACTGCCGCGTTCGCTGACGCCGCTCAGAGCCCGAGGCCGCCGACGCCGCGCTCGTCCCAGCCGATGTGGTGCGCCAGCTCGTGCCGGAGCGTGCGCTCGACCTGGCGCGCGAGCAGCTCGCGGTCGTGGCCGAAGTCCGCTTCCAGCGTGTCGCGGTAGATCACGATCCGGTCCTCGAAACCGTCCCGGCTGGCGCCGTCCCCGGTGTACTCGCCGTAGGCACGATGCTGAGAACCGAGGTCGGAGACGATCACCGGCACGCCCTCGAGCACCCGCTGCAGCTCCGCGGGCAGGGCGTCGATCGCGTCGGCCACCAGCGCTTCGAACTCGTCCATCTCCTCTGCTGTCGCCACCGCTGCCAACGGTAGGGTCATCCGAGTTGAAAATCCACCTTGGGGGAGTCAGATGAAAGAAGCAGAGTCAGGTAGCGCCAGGCTGCGCGCGCTGAGCGCGGGCCTCGCCGTCCTCGCGATCGTCGCCGGCGGCGCGGTCTGGTCCGGCTGCGGCAGCAGCGACGACAGCACCGGCAGCACCAGTGGCGACACCACCGGCCAGGCGCGGGAGGAAATCGAAGCCGGCGCGAAGAAGGCCGAAGAAGGCGTGAAGGAAGGCACGGAAGAAGCTCAGAAGGGTCTCGAAAAGGCGAAAAAGCAGATCGAAGAAAGTAAGGGCAGCGCTTCCAAGGGCGTCGAAGAAGCGACCAAGAAGGCCGAAAAGGGCATCGAAGAAGGCAAGGCCCAGGCTCAGAAGGGCATCGAAGAAGCGAAGGAACAGGCGGAAAAGTACATCCCCTAGTTCGCGGCTATGAAGTGCCGGATCGCGCCCACCGCCGGCGAGCGGAAGGGAAAGTAGAGGCTCGAGGCGTGGCCGCGGTCCGGCACGACATATAGGCGCGAACGGGGGAAGCGGCGCGCGACCTGGCGCGCCTCCGCCGGCGAGGTGATGTCGTCGACCTCGCCGGCCAGGACCAGGGTCGGGAAGCTCGTTGAGGCACGCCATCCCGCCGGCACCGGTGGCTCGAGCAGACCCGGCGGCGGCGCCGGCCAGGTCAGGCAGGGGGTCAGGTGCGCGGCCCGCGAGAGCAGGTACTCGCGCCGCCCGAAGGGGGCGAAGTAGTCCTTCGGCAGGCGCATCGCCGCGGCCGAGAGCTGGTGGATGCGCTGGTCGATCCCAGCCGCCGGATCCCAGAGCAAGGGGTAGTCGTTGCACTCGACCGCGATCTCCAGGCCGTAGGAGAATTCGGCGAGCTTGCCGTGGCCGGCGGGGCCGGGCGCGATCAACGCCTCCAATCGACTCGGGTCGCCGGCGAGGAAGCGGCGGTCGCCTTCGTCGAGGCTGAGGTAGGAGCGCGGGGCCAGGGTCCCGGCTTGGAGCAGGAAGTCGAGCAGCCCCTCGGTCGAGCGCCCGGCGCCATGGAAGCGGTGGACCACGCGCGCGTAGCGGCGCACGGGGTCGCCGGCGCAGTCCGGAGCGCGGCGGCAGGCGATCCGCAGGCCGTCGAGACCGGCGGGCAGGAGCGTCCGGTAGTAGGGGTCGTCGCCGGGGTAGGCCGAGTCGAGCACGAGCCCGCGCAGCGAGGCCGGGAAGCGGGCCGCGTAGGCCTGCCCGAACAGGGTCCCGTAGGAGTCGCCGTAGAAGACGATGCGCCCGAGCCCGAGCGCCCGCCGCACCGCCTCGAGGTCGGCGGCCGCTTCGGCCGTGGTGTAGCCGAGGCGGCGGCGGCCGAGGCGGTTGGCGCACTCGCCGACGGCGATCGATTCCTCGACCAGCCCCTGCTGCAACGACGGGCAGGCGACGACATCGGAGCGGCCGGTCCCGCGCTCGTCGAAGAGGACGAGGTCACGGCGGCGCAGCAGCGGCGCCAACACCGCGACCAGCGAGCGCGTGTACGGAGCCGCGGTCGAGGCGTATCCGGGCCCGCCGTCCATCGCCACGATCGTGCCCAGCGAGGGTCGGTCGCGCTGCGCACGCGTGCGCAGCGCGAAGGCGACCCGGGTCGTCCCCAGCGCCGGTTCGGCGCGAAGCGCGGGCACAGCGATCGTGCCGCAGCGGAACGGGCGCGGTAACCCGAGGTCGCAGGACGACAGCCGTGGACCAGCGGCGGCGGCCGCGGCCGGCATCGGCAGAAAGAGCAGCAGATAGGGAACGAGCGCGCGCAGGAACCTCCTCATCGACGGCCAACCTAGCCCCCGTGCCCGACCGACCGCAATCCCTATCCCAGCGCCTGACCCGGATCGCCGCTGGATTGGCGGTGTCGCATTGGTTCGGGATCCTGCGCGGCCCTCCCCCAGCCCCGCATCCCTACCGCCTGATCCTCGCCTGCTACGCCGTCGCCGTCGCCCTCAACGGCTTCCTGAAGCGCTCGGCTATGCCGGGGGCGCTAGACCTTGTGGCTCTCGACGAAGATCTCGAACTGCTTGGCGGTCGGCTCACGGACCTTGCCGCTGCCGTGGAAGACGCGGTCCACCTCCATCCCGACTGAGGTCATGATCCGCCGCAGCTCGTCGACCGTGTAGAGGCGCTGGCGGAATTCGATCGGCTTCAGCTCGTCCAGCACCTCGCCGAAGCGGACCGGGATCATCGCCCCTTCCATGTAGCGCTCGCGCTTGTTCCAGCGGTGCTCGACCAGTTCGATCATCGAGGAGCCGGAAATCCAGGATTTCTGCGGCAGGCGCTCTTGCGCGTAGAGCACGTTCGGCAGCTGCATCAGGTGGCGGCCGGCCGGCTTCAGGGAGCGCGAGATCACCTCGAAGGTGCGCAGGTTCTCCTCATCGGTCTCGAGATAGCCGATCGCACCGTCGTTGAGGCTGAGGACGATGTCGAACTCGGCATCGAAATCGAGCAGGCGCAGGTCGGCCTCGACGAAACTGACGTCGAGGCCCTCCTTGGCGGCGTCGCTCCTGGCGATCACCAGCAGCTCCGGCGAGATGTCGGCACCGACGACCTCGAAGCCCTGGCGCACCAACTCCAGAGAATGTCGGCCCGAGCCGCAGGCGAGGTCGAGGACGCGCTCGCCGCCCTGGGGGCGCAGCATCCGCATCGCCCGCTCGACTTCGGCCTCGGTCCGGTCGGTCCAAGCCATATCGGCGGTGTCGGCGAAGGCCGAGACGTACCAGTCCTCGGCGATCTCGTCGGCGAGGACGTTCACCGCCACTCGATCCCGGTATCGGTTACTCGAAAGCCCATCAACCACTCAACCTTGCCATAGTGGCGAGAAGATAGCGGATAGCGGCGCCTGCCGCCAGCGCAAGGTTACGCCCAGGCGGCTCGAATCTTCGTCCGAGCGGTCACGTCCCGTGGCGATCCAGCCGAAGCAGCATGGGCATGCCGAGGAAGCTGACCGCGATCGTCGTTCTGACTGGTGCATGCGCCGCGATCGCGCTCGGCCTCAGCGCCTGCGGTGGCGGCGCCGACGCCGGCGCGGAGAGCGGCACGCTGCGGGTCAGCTACGCGTCCTTCCCCAGCTACCTCGACCCGACGCTGGCCTACGACACCGAAAGCTATACGGCGCTCTACAACACCTACCTGCCGCTGCTGACCTACGCGCACGCCAACGGCGAGGCCGGCAGCAAGGTCGTCCCGGCCCTCGCCAAATCGCTGCCGCGGATCAGCGACGACGGCCGCACCTACACCCTCGCCCTCCGTCCCGGCCTCAAATACTCCGACGGCACTCCGGTGCGCGCCTCGGACTTCACCCGCGCCGTCGAACGCCTGTTCAAGCTGAACTCCGGCGGCTCCCCCTTCTACACCGACATCGTCGGCGCCGAACGGTTCGCGCGGACCAAGAGCGGCGGGATCGGCGGGATCCAGACCGACGACAAGACCGGTGAGATCACGATCCACCTGGTCGAGCCGCGCGGCACCTTCACCAACGAGCTGGGGCTGCTGTTCGTAGCGCTGCTGCCGCCGGACACGCCCGACAGCAACCAGACGAAGAGTCCTCCCCCGGCCACCGGCCCCTACGCGATCACCGAATCGCGCCCGGGCCTGGGCTGGAAATACGAGCGCAACCCGCAGTGGCTGGCGAACAACGCGAAGGCGATGCCGGACCTGCCCAGCGGCCATGTCGACCGGATCGACGTCACCATCGTCCGCAACCCCTCGACCCAGGTCAACGACATCGAGCAGGGCAAGTTCGACTGGATGGAGAACCCGCCGCCCGCCGACCGCTACGCCGAGGTGAAAAGCAAATACGACGGCACCCAGTTCCGGGTCGAGCCGCAGATCAACACCTACTCGTTCTGGATGAACACGACGAAGGCGCCCTTCGACGATGTCGAGGTACGGCAGGCGGTCAACTACGCGATCGACCCGGCGGCTCTGGAACGAATCTATGCCGGTGCGCTGGTCCCCACTCAGCAGATCCTGCCGCCGGGGATGCCCGGCTACGAGAAGTTCGAGCTCTACCCGCACAACCTCGGCAAGGCGAAGCGAATGATCGCCGCGGCCGACCCGGCCGACCGCGAAATCACCGTCTGGACCGACAGCGAAAGCCCCAACGACGAAGCCGGCACCTACTACCAGGACGTACTCGAGAAACTCGGCTTCGAAACGACGCTGAAGGTCGTCAGCCCCGACACCTACTTCACGCTGATGGGCAACCGCACCACTCCTAACCGGGACACCGGCTGGGTCAACTGGTTCGAGGACTACCCCCACCCCAACGACTTCTTTCAGCCGCTGCTGGCCGGCGAAAGCATCCAGCCGACCAACAACACCAACTGGTCCGAAATCGACGACCCGGCGTTGAACGCGAAAATCCGCCAGCTCGGCTCCGAACCGCTGGGCCCCAAACAGGAAGTCGAATACGCCGCCCTCGACCGCGCCTACATGGAACAGGCCCCCTGGGCCCCCTACGGCACCCTCGCCGTCGCCACCTTCGTCTCCAGCGCGATCGACCTCGACAAGGTGATCTTCAACCCCACCTTCGGCCAGGACCTGACCAGCTTCGAGTTCAAGTAGGGGCCGGCGCCGTCAGGCGACCGCGCCGGCGAGATCCAGATCGATCTCGAGCAGGTAGGGCGCGACCGAGCCCGCGTAGTCGGCTTTGCGGTCCGCCGGCAGGTCCTTCCAGCCGGTCACCGAGCCGCGGCAGACGTCGGCCCCGCAGAGACAACCGCCCGGGAAGTGCTCGATCGCGTAGTTGCGCATCGCGTAGTCGAAGGTGATCTCCTCACCATCGGCGATCGCCTCGCGGGCGACGAAGTCGCAAGCGCCGGTCTCGTTCAGCTCCACACCGCAGTTCGGATCGCACGAGTGGTTGACCAAGGGACCTAGCCCCCCGTGCCGGGCCCACCGGGTGCGGCTGATCTGCGTGGCGTGCGAGTCGTTGCGCGCAACCTCGCCCTCCAGCACCCCGATCATCACCGTTTCGCCGACGTCGAAGCCGCGGGTGGCGCGAACGCCACCGCCCTTGCCGCCCTCGGGAGTACAAAGCTCATATCCGACCGGGTCCAAGGGACCGCCTCTCAATTGTTTCGGCGCGCAGCGACGCTGCGTCCGTTCGACGACCCTAGCCCATGGTCGTAATCGAGCCAGGCACGAAGGAGTGGCTGCCGGATGGAGCGGGAAGGACTCGAACCTTCGACCGACGGATTTATGAGTCGCGCCGGAACCCGTCTATAGAGCCGAATCTGGGCTGCTAGAGCGAATTACGTCCAACGAGTTCGGCCGAGTTCGGTGGAGTTGGGGACTAATTTCGGGACAAAAACTTTAGAAGTTACCGCCCGCACCGCGTATGAGCGGGTTAGTCGCCCCTGTTGAGCCCGCCCTCGAGCGCCGAAACAGTCTCCTGGTCAGGCCAATCGAAATGGTGGGCATAAACGACCAGCATGAACGCCATCATCGCGACGGCGAAACCAACCGGAGCACGGGGCTGCGCCTGCAGCTCGTCAAGGCTGATGATGAGCCCCGTATCGGTCGATTCCATGTGTCGCTCCATCCCCTCTTGAGTCGGATGGATCAGGGCGCTACTCCGACGGTAAACGGCCGCATAGAGCCCGCGAAAGGTTCGGATATCGTCATCGCGGAATCCTTGCGATTGTTCCGACCAGTGACGATCGACGAGGACCGCGAGGTCTGCCACCGACCGCGGACGGGGCGGTTTGCCGATCTCCTTAAGCCGCTCGGCCGTTAGAACCTCAACTCCGTACTTGCTCGCATCGTTGTGGACTTTCAAGCGGCGGAAATCGTCCCAGTGCCGCCACTCGACGAGGTTCGTCTCCGGGTCTATCGCGATCCAACAAAAGACAACGGAATGCTCCAGCATTACACGAAGGGAAACCTGCGCATCCGCCAGCCGACCTTGTTCAGCCAAGGCCGCCGTCGTGTCCATGATTGCGACCCCGCGCGCAAGCAACCCCGCGGCCGCGGCCGGCCAACGGAACGAGACCAAGTCGTCGTTGGCCCCCACTTCGACAACAAACGGGAACCGTTCTTCAACCATCGTCTTCGTCTCGTCGGTCGCCCTGCTCAGGGCGACTATCTCCTCCTCCTGAGTCAGCATCGCCCCACCCTTAACGCGAACCAGCTGGCGGAGGAATTCCTAGCTGCCTGCAGATCGCCCGGGCCAGCGGATAGGCAATCTCGCGATGACGGGGAATCGAGGTCGAGCGCTCTGCGTCCATTCCCCAATAGCTATGGCGACCGCCCTCGCGCAACAGGTAGGCACCGTGCTTCTTCAGATGGCGCTCAAGATCGCGGCGCTTCACGCCGCAACTATGTTGAGCGACTCGCTTCCAACTGACTTGCCTTGTGGCTCATGCTCCGCTGCCCGCAGCTCAAGCATTCCCGCCAGAGCGTCCAGCGCCATCTCGCGGGCCTCCTCCTTGGTTCGACCCTGGCTGAGCACGCCAGGAACCTCGGGGATGGAGGAGACGATCCAGCCGTCCCCTCCCTCCTCATAAAGGATCGTGAGATGCAGGGGGTCGCTCATGGAGCCAGTGTAGCGACCGATCGCGCGACCATTTCGGGACCAAATTCGAAACCAACCGAATTGCACAACCCAGAACTGAACGATTTGCAGGCGCCTTCATGGGGCGGGAAGGACTCGAACCTTCGACCGACGGATTATGAGTCCGCTGCTCTAACCAGCTGAGCTACCGCCCCGGAGGGAGCGAGCCTAGCGGGACTCGAGGGCGCTCGAAAGGGCGCTCTGAAAGGCCTCGGGGTCTTCGATCTGGGGGTAGTGGGCGAGGTCGGGAAGCTCGAAGACGGGGGCGCCCGGGCGCAGTTCGCGGAGGCCGTCGAGGACGTGGGTGGTGGCGACCGGGTCCCCCAGGCCCCAGGCGAAGGAGAGGGGCTTGGGCCAGTCGCGGACGGCGCCGTGCCAGCGCTCGGCATGGCGGGCGCGTTCGAAGGTGTAGCCGATCAGCTTGTCGGCGATGCGATTACCGTGGTTGAACTTCATCAGGGCCCACTGCTCGGCGGCCTCCTCCCTGCTCAACGGGTGGTCGGCGTCGAAGACGGAGCCGAGCTGCTGGCGGAAGAAGGCGGGCGTGGAGAGACGGGTGAAGAGCGGGCCGAGCCGGCTCCGCAGCAACTTCTGGCCGGGCGTGAGACTGGCCCGCTCGATGATCACGCTGCCGTCGAAGAGCAGGGCGCCGGTCATCACGATCCCACACCTCCCCTCGATGTCGCGGGCGAACAGCTCGGTCGCGACCGAGGTCCCCATGTCGTGAGCGGCGACGTAGACCGGGCCGCCCCCGTGCCGCCGGACCAGCTCTTCGGCGAGGTCGGCCTGCCAGGCGAGGCTGTAGTCGTGATCGCGGGGCTTGTCGGAGAGGCCGAAGCCGAGGAAGTCGAAGGCGAGGATGGCGCGATCGGGCTCCAGCGCGATCAGCGGCCGCCAGTCGTAGGAGCAGGTCGGGAAGCCGTGTAGGAGCAGCAGCAGGGGGCCATCGCCAGGCTGGTGGAAGCATTGGATGTGGCGGCCGCGGAACTCCTCCGCGTGCCCCCGCCGCCGCCATGCTTCGATCGGCGCCGGGAGGGTGGTCATCGTCGCCCTAGGCGCTGAACAGCTGGGCGAGCGAGCGGCCGACGTCCGGCGGCTCTTCTTCGCCCTTGGCGGCGGCGCCGGCGCCCTCGGCGAGGGCCTTGGCGGCGTCGGCGATCTGGTGGGCGCGACCGCCGCGGATGACCCCGGTGGTCTTCGCTTCGGCCAGGTCGGACTCCATCAGACCGGCGAGCTCAGCGAGGCGGCGCAGACCGACGACGGCCGCGGTCCCGCGCAATGCATGAGCTTCGGCGCGCATCGTCTCGAAGTCGGTGGTCTCGGTGGCGAGGCCGGCGGCGATCACGTCGCAGCGGCGCCGTGCCTCCTCGGCGAAGGACGCGCGCAGCTCTTCCTGGGCGGCGATCTCCTCCGGCGTCGGCGGCTCCTTCTCTTTGGCTTTGGCTTTCTCTTTCTTGGGGCTCATTCCGCCACCGCCTTTTCCACGGTCTTGGTCAGGAGGTCGAGGCCGAATGCGCCCTCGACCACCGAGCTGACCTTGCCCTGGCGGTCGATCGCGAACAGCCACGGCTCACTGGGCAGGTTGAAGGCGCGCAGCTGCGGCCGCACGCCCTTGCTCGGATCGTTGTCGTTGTAGACCTCCATGTGGATGAAAGCCGCCTCGTCTCCGTATTCCTGCTTCACCTGCTCGGCCACGTCGACAACGGGGCCGCAAACCCGACTCTGGCAGAACTGGGGGGTCGCGAACAAGAGCACGATCGGTTCCTTGCCGAGCGCGTCGGCGTAGTCAACCTGGTTCTGGGTGTCCGGCGGGATCCGCGTGGTGATCTTCGCCAGGTCGCCGCCCACCTCGTCGGCAGTCGGCGTATGGATCTTCGGGGCCTCGTCGCCGGGCCGCGGGATGCGGCTGAACGTGCCGACGTCGGCGCTCGGCAGCAGCGTGCCCTTGATTTCGCCGCCGTCCTTGACCAGGGCGGCGATCCGCCACTCGCCGTCGCTGGGGAAGTCGATCTGGGTCGAGTAGACGACGCTGGCGGCGTCGGGGTCGTCGCTGGTCGTCTTGGCGCGGAAGGCCGGCCTCGTGGCAAGGCTTTCGATCGAGGCCGGGAAGGGGCCGATCGCGGGCTCGTCGAGCGCCTGCGCTTCCGCTTTCGCCGCCGGTCCTTTGTTGCCGGATTTCGACTTCGCGCCGGGGTCGACCGCGGGTGCCTTGGCGAAGTAGAGGGCGACTTCGGCGTCGGGGATCTGCGAGCGGTCGCGCTCGAAGACGCCGAACGGGTAGCGGTTCTCCCCCTTGTAGAAGGCCATCGCGGCCGGGGAGACGACCAGTTCGGCGGGGCCGTCCGCCCCCTTCAGCACCTGCCTCAGCGTCCGCCCTTCCGTCGCCGGGAAGGCGCTTTTCGGCGGCGCCGGCCGGCTCTCGCCACTGCCGCCGGAACCCGAGGTGGAGCCGGTCGAGTCGGAGCCGCTGCCGCAGCCGGCGGCAAGCAGGGCGACGGCGACAAGGCAGGCGAGGGCCAAGGCGAGGCGAGGGGCGGCGCGCATCGGCGGCATGTTATTCAGACCCAGGGTCGGACCGGCAGCCCCCTGCCGGTCGATCGGGACGACATATAGGGTGCGCGGCGGGCATCGAAACCGAGGAGGAGAGCGAGATGGCGGAGCGAGCAGCGTTGGTGACCGGGGCCTCGAGCGGGATCGGCCTGGCGATCGCGCGGGTCCTGGCCGAAGAGGGGCACGCCCTGACCGTGTCCGCGCGCCGGCCCGACAAGCTCGAGGCGGCCGCGGCCGGACTGCGCGCCGACGGCTTCGAGGTCCAGACCGTCGCCGCCAACATGACCGAGGAGGACGACGTCCTCGCCGCCTTCGCCGCCCACCGGGCTGCCTACGGCCGGCTCGACGTCCTCGTCAACAACGCCGGCGTCGGGATCGGAGCGCCGATGGAGGAGATCCAGACCAAGCACCTCGACATGCAGCTCGCGGTCAACCTGCGGGCGCTGATCCTCGGCACCCGCGAGGGGCTGCCGCTGCTGCGCGAGGCCGGCGCCGAGCACGGCAAGGCGCTGATCGTCAACACCGCCTCGATCGCCGGCAAAGGGGGCCAGGCCTGGCTCTCGATCTACGCGGCGACGAAGGCCGCCGTCATCAACTTCACTCAGTCCACCCACCGCGAGGCCGGCGGCGCCGGGATCCAGTGCACGGCGCTGGCGCCCGGGTTCGTCGACACGCCGATGACCGAGTTCGCCAAGGGCCAGGTTCCGGGCGAGCAGATGATCCAGCCCGGCGACCTCGGCGAGGCGGTGCGCTTCCTGCTGCGGACCTCGCCCAACTGTCACGTGCCGGAGATTGTCTTCACGCGCCCCGGCGAGGGCCAGGACACGCCGTGACGGCCCCGGACGTCGCCATTCGGCGTCCTCGGTCGGCCAAATGGCGCTGCCATTCGGCTTTCCTGCGTCCTTGACTGGCAACGTCCGGACCTCGTCACTGCGCGTCCTGGTAGCGGCCTTCGGCGATCCCGGCCACGTGTACCCGGCGATTTCGCTCGGCCGGGCGCTGGCGGCGCGTGGGCACGAGGTCGTGGTCGAGACCTGGGAGGAGCGGCGGGGGGCGGTCGAGGGCGCCGGGCTCGGCTTCGCCGCCGCCGAGGAATACCGCATGTTCCCCCCGCCGGAACCGGATTCCGCCGACGGCCAGCACGCCGCCGAGGCGGCGCGGGCGCTGTTGCCGCTGCTGGAGGAGATGCGTCCGCACGTGGCCGTCAGCGACATCCTCACCCTGGCGCCGGCGCTTGCGGCCGAGCGCGCCGGGGTACCGCTGGCGACCCTGATCCCCCATATCTATCCAGTGGTCGAGCCGGGGCTGCCGTTCTTCGCGATCGGGTTACGGCCGCCGCGCACGCCGCTTGGGCGGGCGATCTGGAAGACCGGCCAGCGGGCCCTCGACGTCGGCCTCGAGCACGGCCGCCGCGACCTCAACCTGCAGCGCGAGCGCCTCGGCCTGCCCCCGGTCGAGCGCTTCCACGGCGGCATCAGCTCCGAGCTGGCGCTGGTCGCGACCTACCCCCAGCTCGAGTACCCGCGCCGGTGGCCGCGGGGGGTCGAGGTGACCGGGCCGATGACCTTCGAGGTCCCCCACCCGGAGATCGAGCTGCCGCCGGGGGAGGAGCCGCTGATCCTGGTCGCCCCCAGCACCGCCCACGACTCCGGCAACCACCTCGTGCGCACGGCGCTGAAGGCCTTCGCCGGGGAGCCGGTGCGGGTCGTGGCGACGACCAACCGCGTCGTCCCCCAGCACCCGATCGAGGTCCCGGGTAACGCGGTCCTGGTCGACTGGCTCAGCTACAGCCAGCTGATGCCCGCCGCCTCGCTGGTCGTCTCGCACGGCGGCCACGGCACCGTCGCCCGCGCTCTCGGCGCCGGCACTCCGGTTCTGATCTGTCCGATCATCGGCGACATGAGCGAGACCGCGATGCGGGTGGCCTGGGCCGGAGCCGGCCTCTCGCTGCCCTGGCGCCTCTGCCGCCCGCAACCGCTGCGCTGGGCCGCCCGCCGCATTCTCGAGGACCGCTCGTTCGCCGCCGGGGCCGAGCGAATCGCCGCCTGGGGCCGGGCGAACGACGGGGCCGCGCGCGGCGCAGAGCTGGTCGAGCAACTGGCGCTCTCGAAGCTCCGGGGGTGGGACTCGAACCCACAACCCTTCGATTAACAGTCGAATGCTCTACCGATTGAGCTACCCCGGAACGGAAATCCGGAGGTTGCCCCGGACCGCTCGGAATTTACCGACTCAGCCCTTGACCCGTTGGGTGTGGGCTATTTGCTGGACCAATGCGGCGCGCTCGCGGCTGAGCTCGGCGCGGCGCTCGTAGTCGTCGCGTTCGCCGGCGGCGGCGATCTCGTTCTCCAGCCGGCGTTGCTCGAGCAGCAGGAAGTTGAGCTCCATCGACTCGTGCGAGGCGGGCTCGTCGTGAGCCAGCATCACCAGTTCCGTGACCAGACCGGACAGCTCCGGGTCGTCGGGCAGGTTCGAGGCCGGATCCTCAGGATGCTTGCGCAGCCAGGCGGCCGCGCTGAGGCCGGTCGGCGAGAGATGGGCGTCGGTCAGCCGCGCCAGGTAGTCGCGGCCCTCGGCCGGCAAGGCGATGCACATCGCCAGCAGCGCCCGCTCGCGGCGCTCGCGCGAGGTCAGCTCGGCGGCGCGGCGCGGCGCCGGTTTCGCGGCGCCCCTCCCTGCCGCCGGCGGCCCCTCGGTACCGCCGCTGAGCGGCTGCGCCACCACCACCCGGCCCATCACCATCGCCGGGTCGAAGTCGAGGCGCTCGGCCACCCGGCGGACGAGGTCGTCGCGGCTCGCGCTCTCCCCCATCCCGGCCAGGATCGAGGCGATCTCGGCCAGGGCCTGGTCGCGCTCGTTCGGCGAGCCGACGTCGGTGCGGCCGAGGACCAGCTCGACCTGGAAGGCGTTGACCTCGGTCGCACCGTCGACCAGCTCCCGAAAGCGCTCGGCGCCGCCCTCCGCGGCCATCATCTCGGCCGGGTCCTCGCCCGCCGGCATCGTCGCCACCCGCAGGCGCATCTTGCGGCCGGCGGCGACCCGCTGCGCCCGCAGCATCGCCTCCTGCCCGGCGGAGTCGGCGTCGAGCGCGAGGACGACCTCCTCGACCATCCCCGACAGCGTCGCTACCTGCTCGCCGGTGATCGCCGTGCCCATCACCGCCACCGTCTCCTCGACCCCGGCCTGGTGCAGCGCCAGCACGTCCGTGTAACCCTCGACGACAACCGCTCGTGCCGCCTTGGCGATCGCCGCTTTCGCCTTGTCGACCCCGTACAGCAACTGGCTCTTATGGAAGAAGTCGGTCTCGGCCGTGTTCACGTACTTGGCGCCCTGGTCGCCCCGCATGGCGCGGCCGCCGAAGCCGAGGACACGGCCGCGGCGGTCGCGGATCGGGAACATGATCCGCGAGCGGAAGCGGTCGTACTCACCCCCACCCCGCCCCTTCTGGACCAGGCCGACGCTGCGCAGCTCCGCGACGCTGAAACCGGCCTGCTGGCCGCGGACGAGGATCTTGTCCCAGGCGCTGGGGGCGTAACCGACCCCGAACTCGCGCAGCGTCCCCTCGCTGAGGCCGCGCTCGGCCAGGTACTCGCGCGCCTTGCCGGCCTCCGGCGCCTCCCATAGGAAGTTCGCGTAGTAGGCGGCGGTGCGATCGAGGAGCTGCTCGAGGCGACGGCGGTGCTGGCGTTTCGCCTCCGCCCGCGGGTCCTCCTGCTCGCGCTCCAGCTCGACCCCGTAGCGGTCGGCCAGCAGCTCGACCGCCTCGGCGAAGCCGAGCCCGTCCTTCTCTTCGACGAACTTGATCACGTCGCCGCCGACCCCGCAGCCGAAGCAGTGGTAGAGCTTCTCCTGGCCGTCGACCGAGAACGACGGCGTGCGCTCGTCGTGAAATGGGCAGAGCCCGACCCAGCGGGCGCCCTGGCGGCGCAGATCGGTGTGGGCGGAGATCACCTCGACGATGTCCGCCGTCTGCTTCACCCGATCGAGGCTCTCCGGGGAGATCAGCGCCACTAGAAGCGCGCCTCCTCGGGGATCGTCAGCTCGGCGAACTTGGCGATGCAGAAGCGGTCCGTCATCCCGGCGATGTAATCGGCGACGCGCTGGCAGTCGCTCGCCCCCGGGTCCCAGGCGGGGATCTCGTCGGGGTGATCGATGTAGTGGTCGAAGAGGCCGCGCATCGTCAGCGCCACCTTCTCGTGCTCGCGCTCGGTGTCGGGGCCGAGGTAGACGCGGTCGAACATGAACTTGCGCAGCCGCAGCATCGCGCCGCCGATCTCCTCGCCCTGGACGATGTCGCCGGCCGCTTCCGAGCGCTCGACGATGTCGCGGACCAAGGTGTCGATCCGCAGCGAGCCGGTCGGGCCCAGCAGCTCGATCTCCGCCGCCGGCAGGTCCTCAGGCCGCAGGATCCCGGCCCGCAGCGCGTCGTCGATGTCGTGGTTGATGTAGGCGACGCGGTCGACCAACTTGACGATCCGCCCCTCCAGCGTCGCCGGCTTGGCGCCGCCGGTGTGGTTGAGGATGCCGTCGCGCACCTGCTCGGTCAGGTTCAGGCCCTGGCCGTCGCGCTCCAGCACCTCGACCACCCGCAGCGAGTGCTCGTTGTGGCGGAAGCCGCTGCCGCAGCGCTCGCGCAGCGCCTTGTCGAGCGCGTCCTCGCCGGCGTGGCCGAAGGGCGGGTGGCCGAGGTCGTGCCCGAGCCCGATCGCCTCGGTCAGGTCCTCGTTCAGCCCCAGCGCCCGGGCGACCGTGCGGGCGATCCCGCAGGCCTCCAGCGTGTGCGTGAGGCGGGTCCGGTAGTGATCGCCCTCCGGGGCGACGAAGACCTGGGTCTTGTGCTTGAGCCGGCGGAAGGACTTGGAGTGGACGACGCGGTCGCGGTCGCGCTGGAACGGCGTCCGCAACGGGCTGTCGGCCTCCTCGACGACACGATGCGCGGGATACGAGCGAGTTGCGTGCTCGGAGAGGAACTCGGCCTCCCAGGCGGAGACACGGTCGGCGAAGGCGGTGGTGACGGGCACCCGTCGATCATAAGGAGGTGCTTCGAGGGAGAGGGAGGGACCCGCCGGAGCAACAGCGGGGAGGCTCCGGCGGGTCCCTCCCTCTCCCTCTAGGCGGCAGCTCTCAGTTGAACGTGCGCGTGGTGCTCCAAGGTCTCCCCTACGGCGCGTTCCACCTGGCGCAGAGCGAGCGGATCGGCTGACGGTGCCTCTGCGAGTGGCTGCGCCAGCGCCTCGACCATGAAGCTGTGCGCTTCCTCGGAAAGTCCGAAGGAGCCGGCTTCGCAGCCAGCGCAGACGACGCCCCCGGCGGCGCCGGAGAAGCCGGCAAGATGCTCGCCCTCGCCGCAGCGGGCGCAGGAGGCCAGCTCCGGCGCGAAGCCGGCGACCAGCGCCAGCTTGAGACGGAAGGAGAGCGCCACTTCGAGTCCGGCGGCGCGCGGCTCCCCCGGGTCGTCGAGCAGCGCCAGGTAGCGGCAGAGCAGGCTGTAGGCGGGCTGGTTGGCCTCTTCGGAGTCGAGCAGCCGCAGCACCGCGTCGCAGGCGCGGGCGCCGGCGCCGAGCGCCGGGCCGGAGGAGCGCAACCGCGGATAGCCGTCGACGGTGCTGACGCTGGTCACCGTCATCAGGTCGCTGCGGCCTTCGTGCAGCATCAGGTCGAGCCGGAAGAACGGCTCCAGGCGGCCGCCGAAGCGGGATTTCGGCTTGCGGGCGCCCTTGGCGATCGCGCCGATCCGGCCCCGGTCCTTCGAGTAGAGGTGGAGGATGCGATCCGCCTCGCCGTAGCGGATGCTGCGCAGCACGATCGCCTCGGTCTTTACGGTCTTTCCGGCCACGTGGTCAAAGTTGACCGACGGACCGGACGCTCAGGCGGGCCGTTTAGCGCGGCGGCGGCGCGGCCGTTTGCGCAGTTTCACTTGGCAGCTGGGGCAGAAGTAGGTCGAGCGCCCGCCGACGACGATGCGGACGATCTCCCCCACACATGAGGGGCACGGCTGGCCCTCGCGGGTGTGGACGAGGAACTCGTCCTGCATCGTCCCCTTCTCGCCGCGACCGTCGCGGTAGTCGTCGATCGAGGAGCCGCCGTGGTCGATCCCGGCCTCGAGCGCGGCGACGACGGCGTCGCGGAGCGCCACCAGGTGCTCCGGCTTCATCGATCCGGCGGGCGAGAGCGGGTGCAGACGGGCGCGGTAGAGCGCCTCGTCGGCGTAGATGTTGCCGACCCCGGCGACCCCGGACTGGTCGAGGAGGAACGACTTCAATGGCGCCGCGCGCCCGGCCGCCATCAACCCCAGCGCCTCCGGGGTGAACTCGGGCGAGAGCGGCTCGACCCCGACTTTGCCGGCAAAGCGGGCCTCGAGATCGGCGTCGTCGATCAGGAAGGCCTCGCCGAAGCGCCGGGGATCGGTGAACCAGACCTCGCGGCCGTCGTCGAGGACGAAGCGGGCGCGCAGGTGGCGGGCCGAGGTCGAGCGCTCGGCCTCATACAGCCGCCGTCCCTCACTCGGATCGAGCACGTCCTCGCCCTCGACCAGGACCAGATTGCCGGTCATCCGCAGGTGCATCACCAGCGTCTGGGCGCCGTCCAGCCCCAGCAGCAGATACTTCCCGCGCCGCCCCAGCCCTTCGATCGTTCGACCGCCGACGGCACCGCCGAGCTTCTCCGGCGCGACGGGCCGCGACCAGCGCCCGTCCAGTACCTCCAGCGCCTCGATCCGGTGCCCTTCCAGCTCCGGCTCGAGCTGGCGCGCGACGGTCTCGACCTCGGGCAGCTCCGGCATCCCGCAGTTCTACTCGAAGCGCGTTTACTAGTCTGCGGCGGCCCGGGGGTGGGACTGGAAGTAGACCTCCTTGAGGCGGTCGCCGGAGAGGTGGGTGTACATCTGGGTGGTCGAGATGTCGGCGTGGCCGAGCATCTCCTGCACGGCGCGGAGGTCGCAGCCGCCGGCGAGCAGGTGGGTGGCGAAGCTGTGGCGCAGGGTGTGCGGGCTCATGCGGCCGGAGAGGCCGGCGTCGCGGGCGTGGCGCTGGACGATCTTGTAGAGGCCCTGGCGAGTCAGTGGGCCGCCGCGGAAGTTGACGAAGAGCTTCGGCTCGTGACGGTCGCCGATCAGCTTCGGGCGGCCGCCGCGCAGGTAGCCGTTGATCGCCGCGATCGCCTGGCGGCCGAGCGGAACCAGCCGCTCCTTCGAGCCCTTGCCGCGGGCGCGCAGGAATCCCTCGTGGGTGTCGACGTCCGCCAGCTCCAGCCCGATCGTCTCCGAGGCCCGCAGCCCACAGGCGTACATCACCTCGAGCAGCGCGCGATCGCGCAGCGTCGTCGGCTCACTCCCGCGCGGCGATGCCAGCAGCTTCTGGACCTCGGCGTAGTTGAGAACCTGGGGCAGCTTCTTGGCGCGGCGCGGCGCGCTCAGGGCCGCGGTCGGGTCGTCGCCGATCAGCTCGTCGCGGCGCAGGTGCTTGTAGAAGGAGCGCAGGCAGGCTGCCTTGCGGTGGATCGTCGCCGCCGAGCAGGCCGGGCGTCCCTCGCCGGTCGCCAGCTCGGCGAGGAAGTCGGCGACGTCGGCCGGCCGCGCGGCGAGCGCATCGCGATCGTGCGCGGACAGGTACTCGCCGTACTGGAAGAGGTCGGTGCGGTAGGCGTTGAGCGTGTTGCGCGAGAGTCCGCGCTCCAGCTCCAGGTAGGAGAGGAAGTCGAGGACGAGGCTCTGGAAGCGGGCGTCGGCTCCCGGGGAGGCGGGCGCAGACGGAACCGCGGGCTTGACTGCGATCGCCATGAGGGGGTGGTTCACCCCGCTGTTCTTCGTTCCTTTAGGCGCAAGGGAGCGTGCGGCGGGCGCGGGACGTGCGGGACGGGGTCCCTCGGGCCGCGGGGCCTGTCACGGGGGGAGGGGGACCTGCGGGCGAGGTTTACGTCCTCGATCCCCCTCCCCCCGTGCCACCCGCGGCAGAGGCGCCTAGGGCGTGGCCCGCGGCGAGGGCGGCGAGGAAGAAGAGTGGGTCCTGGGCGGAGCTGCGGCCCATGGTCGTGGTTGGGAGGCCTGATGACTCGTAGGCGAACAAGTCCGCAGATGCGGGGCGAAGGTTGTGCTTGCCAGGGGCCGCTTCGAGCGCAGCGGCGATTGCGGGCTCTTGCTGTGGGACGGGGACTTCTACGGGGGCGAGGAGGAGTTCGAGGACGGTGTAGGTGTGGTGGCTGACGTCGATGTGGCGTTCGCGGGGGTCGCTGGAGGAGAGGCGTGGGGAGAGCAGGGTTGGGAGGTGGAGGGAGAGGGCGGCGTGGGCGCTGTCGAGGGCGGCCATGCCGCCGTGGCCGAACTCGGTCTCCGAGCCGATGATGCCGGGGCCGGGACCGACCACGATCGCGTCCCAGCCGAGCCGGTTCGCAGCGGCGTCGAGGGCGCCGACGGTGCTGAGCGCCTCGTGCTCGGCGCCGTAGGCGGGCGCGGCGGCGATATGGCCGCAGAGCAGACCGCGCTCGCGCAGCTCGGCGACGTCGCGAGAGAGCGAACCCGGCAATGCCCCGCCGGCGGTCTGGACGAAGCCGACCCGGATGCCCGGCTTTGCCTGGGCGGCCGCCCAGGCCGCCGGCGCCAGGTGCCCGTGCAGCGGCAGGACGAGGACCGGCACGTGCGCCGTTGCCGCTCCGGACTCGGCCGCCTGCGCCCCGCCGTTGCCGCCCGGCAAAGCCTCGACCGGAGCCACCGGGTGCTGCAGCGAGGTGTAGTTGAGCTTGATCACGTGCTCGCCGCCGGGGCCTCCCCCGCCCTCGAGCCCACGGGTGAGATTCACGTGGACGACGTCGAAGCCGCCGGAGCCGAGGCCGAGCTCGAGCGCGGCGACGTTGACGACGACCTCGTCGCCCTCCCGCATCTCCCCCAGCAGTCCCGCGTCGGCCCAAGCCCGGCGGCGCTCGCCCGCCACCTCGACCTCGAGCGGATCGGTCGAGACGACGGTGCCGCGACGCAGCCGCAGGCGCCCGCTCACGCCTCGCCCGGGGGGCCGGGATCGCCCGCCGCCACCGCGGCGACGATCCCCTCGCAGGCCTCGAGCATCTTCTCCAGGCTGACGGCGGGGACGTGCTCGTCTTCGGTGTGGACCGCGTCGGTGCCATTGGCGAGGAGGACGCAGTCGAAGCCGGCGAGGCGGAAGACGTTGGCGTCGCTGCCGCCGCCGATCCGCGCCCGCACCGGCTCCAGCCCGGCGCCGCGCAAACCATCCTCGGCCAGCTTCAGCGCCGGCGAAGACGAGGGGACCTCGTAGCCGCGGAAGAGCTCTTCGAGGCGGACGTCGACGTCGCAGCCGTGCGCGCTGGCGCCCCAGGCGCAGGCGTCGGCGATCTGCCCGGCGACCTCGGCGGCGCGGCCGGCGTCGAGGCTGCGCGCCTCGGCCTGCAGCCAGCAGTGGCCAGGGACGACGTTGCCCGAGGTCCCGCCCTCGATCAGGCCGACGTTGGCGGTGGTGTTCTCGTCGAGCCGCCCCAGCTCCATGCGCGAGACGGCCGCCGCGGCGGCGGCGATCGCGCTGCTGCCGTCCTCCGGGCGAATGCCGGCGTGGGCCTCGACGCCGGTGAAGTCGGCGCGGATCTTCTGCTGGGTCGGCGTGCCGACGATCACCTCGCCGACCGGCCCGGCGTGGTCGAGAACGAAGCCGACGCGCGAGCGCAGGACCGAGGCGTCGAAGGCTTTGGCTCCGCGCAGGCCCTGCTCCTCGGCGACGGTCAAGAGCAACTCGATTCCGACCGGCGGCGGCTCCTCCGCGTAGCGCGCAACCAGCTCCATGAAGACGGCGACCGCGGCCTTGTTGTCGGCGCCGAGGATGGTCTCGCCGCGGCTGCGGAAGACGCCTTCGTCGTCGATGACCTCGACCAGCCCCCGGTGCGGGACCGTGTCGAGGTGGGCGCAGAACATCACCCACTCCTCGCGCTGCCCCGGCAGTCGCGCCAGCAGGTTCCCGGCCCCCGCTTCGGCCGGCCCGGCGGCGTCGTCCTCGCTCACCTC
The DNA here is from genome assembly GCA_963735255.1 of uncultured Solirubrobacterales bacterium. Taxonomy (GTDB): domain Bacteria; phylum Actinomycetota; class Thermoleophilia; order Solirubrobacterales; family 70-9; genus VAYN01. Next base: position 88,557 of record CAVTKC010000008.1, read on the forward strand.
GAGCCCGAGCGCGCGCAGTTCGGCGGCGACGGTGTCGGCGACCTCGCGCTCCTCCCCGGTCGGGCTGCGGATCTCGCAGAGCCGGACGAAGGTCTCGTTGAGGCGCGAACTCACGCCGGACAGGCTACGTCAGGCCGAGCGACGGACGCCGACGTCGCCGGCCTCGGCGTCGCTGGTGCCGGCCTCACCGGCGGGCTCCAGCTCGCCGCCGTCGGCGGGCTTTTCGCCCGCGTGGCGGGCCGAGGCGCCGATGAACTCACGGAACAGCGGCTCCGGGCGGTTGGGTCGGGAGTTGAACTCCGGGTGGTACTGGGAAGCGACGAAGAAGGGGTGGTCGGGCAGCTCGATCATCTCGACCAGGCGCTCGTCGGGAGAGGTGCCGCCGCAGACCAAGCCCTCGTCTTCGAGCCGGCGCCGCAGCTGGTTGTTGACCTCGTAACGGTGGCGGTGGCGCTTATAAATGACGGCCTCGCCGAAGATCTCACGCGCCTTCGTGCCCTCGTGCAGTTTCACCGGGTCGGCGCCGAGCCGCATCGTCCCGCCCATGTCGGAGACCTCCTTCTGCTCCGGCAGCAGGTCGACGACCGGGAACGGCGTCTCCGGATCGAACTCGGCCGAGTTGGCGCCCTCCATGCCGACCACGGAGCGGGCGAACTCGACCACCGCGATCTGCATTCCGAGGCAGATCCCCAGGTACGGAATCGAGCGCTCGCGGGCGATCTTCGCCGCCTGCACCTTGCCCTCGATGCCGCGCTCGCCGAAGCCGCCGGGAATCAGGATCCCGTCGCAGTCGTCGAGCCGCTCGGGGTCGAGGTTCTCGGAGTCGACCAACTCGACGTCGACCTCGACGCCGTGGTGGATGCCGCCGTGCTCGAGCGCCTCGATCACCGACTTGTAGGCGTCTTCGAGCCGCACGTACTTGCCGACCAGGGCGATCTTGACCTTGCCGCTGGCGGCGTCGGCGCGGCGCACCATCGCCTCCCATTCGGCCAGGTCCGGCGAGGGCCCCTCCATCCCGAAGTGGTCCAGCACCAGGTCGTCGACGCCCTCGGCGCGGAAGACCAGCGGCACCTTGTAGATGTTGTCGACGTCGTGGGCGGAGATGACCGCGTCGACCGGCAGGCTGGCGAAGAGGGCGATCTTGGTGCGGATCTCGCGGTCGAGGCGACCTTCGGAGCGGCAGACCAGCGCGTGCGGCTGGATCCCGATCCGGCGCAGCTCGTTGACCGAGTGCTGGGTCGGCTTCGTCTTCAGTTCGCCGGCGTGGCCGACGTAGGGCACCAGGGTCAGGTGCACGAACATCGCCCGCTTGGCGCTGAGGTCGGTGTAGAGCTGGCGGATCGACTCGAGGAACGGCAGCGACTCGATATCGCCGACGGTGCCGCCGATCTCGGTGATGACGAAATCGACCGCCTGCGACTCGGCGACGATGAGGATTTTCTGCTTGATCTCGTTGGTGATGTGCGGGATCACCTGCACGGTGGCGCCGAGGTAGTCGCCGCGGCGCTCGCGCCGGATCACCGAGTTGTAGACGGCGCCCGCGGTCACGTTCGAGGCCCGCGAGGTGTTCTCGTCGGTGAAGCGCTCGTAGTGGCCGAGGTCGAGGTCGGTCTCGGCCCCGTCCTCGGTGACGAAGACCTCGCCGTGCTGGAACGGGCTCATCGTCCCCGGGTCGACGTTGATGTACGGGTCGAACTTCTGCATCTGGACCCGGTAGCCGCGCGACGCGAGCAAGCGCCCGATCGAGGCTGCGGCGATCCCCTTGCCGAGCGCCGAAACCACCCCGCCGGTGACGAAAATGAACCTGGTGTCGCCTTTGTGGGAGGGATTCATGCTCTGCCGAGCGAGTCTAGCCAGCGCAGTGGCGGAACCGACTCGATCGCCGCCGAAAGAGACCGGATCTCGCCGTAAATCGTCAGCGCCGCGACCGCTACGAGGGCGATCAGGCGCGCATCTCCGCCCAAAATGGTCAATAACCAGACCCCGGCGACGGCCCCGATCAAATTCGAGCCGGTGTCGCCGAGCATCGCCCGCTCGCGCAGGGTCAGCCAGGCGCCGACCAGGACCGGACCGGCGAAGATGCCCAGCAGTTCAAATGGGGCGAAGGTCCAGGCACCGAGGCAGAGCCCGAGCCCGAGCAGCGCCAGCCCCTTCTCCGCCCGCCCCGGCCGCAGGTCGAAGAGGTTGAAGAGGTTGGTGGCGAGGATCAGCAGCGCCACGTCGGCGATGTAGCGCCAGTCCTCCAGCCCGCGGCCGGAGACGACGTAGGCGGCCAGGGCGAGCGCCCCGATCGCCTTGATCGCCCCGGTCGAGAGCGTGCCCGCGCGCAATGCCCGCCAGTGCCCCCGCCAGCCGCGCGGCGTTGCGGCCGCCGCGCCCTGTCCCAGCGCGTCGTCGAGGAAGCCGAGGAAGGCGATCCCCAGCAGATAGGGCAGCCAGCGGCGCAGTTCCGGGTCGAGCAGGTCGAGGTCGGCGCGATCGTTGAGGAAGGCCAGCGGCGCCAGCGCCACCAACGCCGCCGTCGCCAGCACCGCCCCCAGCGGGAAGGCCAGCGCAGCGCCGCGGTAGTTCTCGCGCACGAGGCCGGCGTCGCGCAAACCCCGCGCCCCCGCCGGCACCAGCCAGAGGGAGATCGCGACCGCCAGCGGCAGGCCGACCCAGTACACCTCAGCGGCCCTGGGTCAACAGCTCCGGCAGCAGCCGGTCGGCGCTGCCCTTGACCCCGAAGCTGCCCTCGGCGCCGAGGATCGAGAAGACCAGTGCCAGCTGGCCGGCGGTCATCTCGACGTCGTCGACGCTGGAGAGGTCGTTGCCCTGGAAGAAGGAGATCGAGGACGGTTCCGCGCTCGAGGTCTCGATCCCGACCGCCGGCGTCCGCGTTGCCGTGATCCCGCTCATCAGGCCGCTCTCGAAGGTGTTGGCGTTGCCGCGCTGGACCGGGCCCATGTCCTGCGGCTGGTCGCGAACGACGATCACCCCGTCGAGGGCGCCGAAGCTGCCGCTGGCGCGCGAGAAGAGCTGGCCACGGACGACTTCAGGCAGGGTCCCTCCCACCACCAGCTGCCGCCCCAGCCCGACCCCGAGCGCGGCCAGCGTGTCGGGATTGCGGCGGACGTCGGCGAAGCGGGTCTTCGCCAGGTCCTCGGCGAGCCCGTTGAGGTCGACCGGCTCGCGCACCACCCCGACCCCGGCAAGTTTCGCCCCGGTCGGCGCCAGCGCCTCCTCGACGGCGGCGGTGTCCTCGCTCGGCAGCCCGCCGAGGGCGACGATCGCGATCCGCTTGCCCTCGAGGCGGTCACGGGTGAGGACCGGGTAGACGCGGTCGGCGAACTCGTTCGAGCGGCCCAGCTGCCCGTTCAGTTCGTCGCTCTTGGAGCGCGCGTCCTGGAGGTTGTTGACGAGGCTGGCCTCGAGGTTCTTGCGGGTGCTGGTCAGCGCATCGCCGCCGAACTCGGCGCCGATCAGGATCCCGATCGCCAGTGCCAGGAAGACGGCGATCAGCGAAGTGGCGTGGTAGCGGCCGCTGTAACCCATCAGCGGCCGAAGGCTAGATGGTCGCTCCGGTGCCCGGCTAGACGCCGAGCCAGATGCGGATCTTCAGCCAGAACAGCTCGAAGATGTCGTTCAGCGCGGGCGAGGTGATGATCAGGATCGTCAGCAGGACCAGGAAGGCGAGCACGAAGAGGCCTGCGGGGGCGAGCGTCGAGCTGGGGTTGTAGAGCCGGCTCACGCCCTTGGCGTCGACCAGGCGCTCGCCGATCCGCAGCCGGGTGAGGAAGGTCGAGGACATGCCGCCGCGCTTGCGGTCGAGGAACTCGATCAAGTTGAAGTGGGCGCCGACGCTGACGATCAGGTCCGCGCCCTTCTCGTAGGCCATCAGCATCGCCACGTCCTCGCTGGTCCCGGCGGAGGGGACGACGGTGTGGATCAGGCCGGAGTCGACCAGGCGCTGGCGGCCGGGGGCGTGGCCGCCAGGGTAGGCGTGGACGATCAGCTCGGCACCGCAGGCGAGGGCGGCGTCGCTGGCGGAGTCCATGTCGCCGAGGATCACGTCGGGCTTCAGCCCCGCTTCCAGCACCCCGTCGGCGCCACCGTCGACGGCGACGATCAGCGGCCGCACGTCGCGGATGTAGGCGCGCAGCGCCTTCAGGTCGCGGCGATGGCGGTCGCCGCGGACGACGATCAGCACGTGGCGGTCGCGGAACGAGGCCTTGGTCGAGGGGAAGTCGACGCTGCCGGTCAGCAGGTCGGTCTCCTGGCGCACGTGGGCGACGGTGTTCTCGGCGAACTCGGCCAGCGCCTCGTCGATCCGCTCGCGCTGCTCCTCCAGCTGCCGTTCCAGCATGACCGCGTCGAGCACCCGCCCGCGCAGCACTTCCTGGTCGCCGATCTTCACCGTGCCGCCGTCGATCCGCACCGTGTCGCCGTCTTTGAGCAGCTCGAAGAGGCCGGCGCCGGGCGCGTCGACGAGGCGGATGCCCTCGCGGGCGAGCATCAGCGGGCCGGCGTTCGGGTACTTGCCGTCGGAGGAAGGGGAGGCGTTCAACACCGCGGCGACGCCGGCTTCGATCAGCTCCTCGGCGGCGATGCGGTCGATGTTGACGTGGTCGATCACCGCGACGTCGCCGGGACGCAGGCGCTTGACCAGGTGCTTGGTCCGCTCCCCCAGCCGGGCGGTCCCTTCTACGGGCGCTTCCGGCCGCACCGCGCCGCGACGCCCGAGCAGAGCAGGGAGGCGACGACGACTGGAGGTGGCCACAGGCTCAGATTAGGCCACCCACCCGGCGACGGGCAAGGGCACGCGTCTGCACTTACGCATCCATTGGGTGCGCTGGAGCAGACGCGTAAGGTCAGGCCGCGGCAAGCAACTCGCGGGCGTGGCGGGTCGCCGCCTCATCGGAGCGCTCGCCGCCGAGCATGCGGCGGATCTCCTCGACCACGGCCTCGCCGTCGAGCCGCTCGACGGTGGCCTCCGCCTGTCCGTCGGCGACGCCCTTCTGGAGCCGGAAGTGGACGTCGGCGAGCGAGGCGACCTGCGGCAGGTGGGTGATGCAGAGGACCTGGCGCTCGCGGCCCAGCGCCTTCAGCCGCTCGCCGACCACGCGGGCGGTGTTGCCGCCGACGCCGGCGTCGATCTCGTCGAAGACCATCGTCCCCGCCGCCGCGGCCTGGCCGAGCCCACTCAGCGCCAGCATCACCCGCGAGAGCTCACCGCCCGATGCCGCGTCGCGGAGCGGCGCCGGCTCGATCCCGGGGTTGGGAGCGACGCGCAGCTCGACCGTCTCGCGGCCGCCGGCGCCGTACTCCTCGGGGTGCGGCTCCAGCACGACCTCCAGGGTCGCGCCCTCCATCGCCAGGCCGGCGAGCTCGGTCGCGACCCGCTCCTCCAGCGGCCCGGCCGCGGCGCGGCGGCCCTCGCTCAACCTCTCCCCCAGCTCGGCCCGGCGCTCGGCGGCGGCCGTCAGCGCCACCTCGACCTCGGCCCCACGCACCTCGGCGCCCTCCAGGCGGGCGATCTCCGAGCGGCAGCGCTCGGCGTGGGCCAGCACCGACTCGACGCTGCCGCCGTGCTTGCGCTCGAGCCGGTCGATCGCCTCCAATCGCTCCTCGATCGCCAGCAGCGCCCCGGGGTCGGCCTCCAACCCCCCGGCGTAGTCGCGCAGCTCCGCGCTGACGTCGCCGAGCTCGACCGCCAGCGCCGCGACCCGCTCGGCGATCGCGTCGAGGCCGGCATCGAGGCCCCCAGCGCCCTGCAGCAGGGATTCGGCCTGCGCCAGGATTGCCGCCGCGCCGCCGCCGTCCTCGTCGGTCCCGGCCAGCCCGGCGTGGGCCCCGGAGGCCGCTTCGCGCAGTCCCTCCGCATGCCGCAACCGCTCGCGCTCGACCGCGATCCCAGCGCGCTCCTCGGGGTTGGGCGCGACCTCCTCGATCTCCGAGAGCTCGTAGCGATAGAGGTCGAGATCACGCTCGCGCGAGCCCTCGGCCTCGCGCAGCTCAGCCAGCTCGGCGGCGAGCCGGGCATGCTCGCGGTGCGCCTCGCGGTATCGCGCTCGCGTCTCCAGGTGCTCGGCGCCGGCGAAGCCATCGAGGATCTCCAGCTGCGCCGAGGCGATCGTCAGCTTGCGGTGCTCGTGCTGCCCGAAGAAGGCGAGTAGGCGCCCGCCCAGCAGTTTCAAGTCGGCCGCCGTCGCGGCGCGCCCGGCGACGAAAGCGCTGGTCCGGCCGCCGGCCGATACCCGCCGCCCCAACACGACCTCGTCGGCACCCTCCGGTAACCGCTCCGCCAGCTCGGCGAACTCCGGCTCCGCCAGCAGACCCTCGGGCAGGTCGAAGACGCCCTCGACCCAAGCCTCCTCGGACCCGGGTCGGACGATTCCCGCTTTTGCCTTCCCGCCCATCAGCAAGTCGAGCGAGTGGGCAAGCACCGTCTTCCCCGCTCCGGTCTCGCCGGTGATCGCGTTCAGCCCGGCGCCGAGCCTCAGTTCGGCTCGCTCGATCAGGAGCAGGTTCTCGATCCTCAGCTCACGCAGCACGCTTCCTGTGTAGCAACGGGGGCGGATCGACTCCCCCGGTTTTCCCGCAAGCTGCGACTACGGACCGTCGGTCGGCTGCACGAAGTCCCGCTGGCGCACCAAGGCGAAGCCGAGGGCAGCGCCGACGAAGGAGAGGATCGCGGCGATCAGGATGATCTCGTTGAAGCCGCTGATGAAAGCGACGTCGGCGGCGTGGACGGCTTTGGCATGGATCGCCGGCGGCAGCGGCAGCTCCGCCACGGCGCGGGAGCCGCCCGAGGCGACCACTTCGCCGAGCCCCGCGGGCGCGTGCGGCACCAATTCGGTCAGCTTCGAGTCGACCCGCGACTGGAAGACGGCGCCGAGGCCGGCGACGCCGGTCGCGATCCCGACCTGGCGGAAGGTGGTGTTGATCCCCGACCCCATCCCCGATTTCTCCACCGGCACCACCGCGATCGCCGCCTGGCCGATGCCGGGGTTGGTGATCCCGATGCCGATGCCGGCGAGGAGGAAGCCGCCCAGCAGCGTCGTCCAACCGGAGCTCGGCGAGACGCCGTGCATCAGCAGCAGCCCGACTCCGACCAGGCCGAGCCCGGTGCCGAGCAGGATGCGGATCGGGATTTTGTGCGAGAGCGCGCCGGAGATCGGGGCGACGATGAAGCCGAGCACGGTCAGCGGCAGGAAGCGCAGTCCCGCCTCCAGCGGCGAGTAGTCGAGCACACCCTGCATGTAGATGGTCAGGTAGAGGAACATCGCGAACATCCCCGCCGAGAGCCCGAAGGCCACCGCGGAGACGCCGTTGAAGGCGGGTTTGCGGAACAGAGAGAGGTCCAGCATCGGGTGGCGGCTGCGCAGCTCGATGACGATGAAGGCCGACATCAGCGCCACCGCCCCGATCAGGCAGGTAAGGATCACGGGGCTGGTCCAGCCCTCGGGATTACCCCTGATCAGCCCGAAGATCAGGAGGAAGAGCGCCAGCGAGAAGGTGACGAGGCCGGGCACGTCGACCGGCTCCGGGTCTTTGGCGAAGACGTTGACGATTTTGCGCTCGGTCAGCACCATCGCCCCGATCCCGATCGGGACGTTGAGGAAGAAGATCCACTCCCAGCCAAGGGTCTCGGTGATGACCCCGCCGACCAGCGGGCCGACCGCGACGGCGCCGCCGACGGTCGCGCCCCAGACGCCGAACGCCGTCGCCCGGTCTTTGCCGTGGAACTCCTGGCCGATCAGCGCCAGCGAGGTGGCGAACATCCCGGCGCCGCCGACCCCCTGCAAACCGCGCGCCAGGTTGAGCAGGGTCGGGTCCTCGGCGATGCCGCAGAGGAACGAGGCGAAGGTGAAGAGGCCGAAGCCGATCGTGAAGACCCGCCGCCGCCCGAGCCGGTCGCCGAGCGAACCGGCGGTGAGCAGGAAGGCCGCGAGGGTGAGCGAGTAGGCGTCGACGACCCACTGCAGGCTGGAGAGGCTGGCGTTGAGTTCCCGCTGGATATCCGGCAGGGCGACGTTGACCACCGTGACGTCCAGCAGCAGCATGAACGTCGCGATCGAGACGAGGACGAGGGTCCGCCACTTGCGCTCCATCGGCGCACCCTAGACAACCGTGCTTCTCGGCTGGAAAGGACCGCTTCAGACGGCGAGGTGACCGAACTTCTCGCGTATGCGCTGGTAGAAGCTCGTTCCCGGGAGCTGGGCCAGGCGGCCGACCCCATCGGCGAAGTGGACCTCGAGCTCGGCCCCGGGTTCGAGGTTGCCGAGGTAGGCGCCGTCGACCGCGACTTCGACCGGCTCGCGGCCGCTGGCGTTGCCGACGTGGAGGATGTCGCCGGGAGCGACGACGAGGGCGCGGGCGGTCAGCGAGTGCGGCGCGATGTAGCTGACCGCGTACCCCTTCACGCCCCAGGCCAGGATCGGGCCCTGGTTGGCGAGGTTGTAGCCGGTAGAGCCGACCGGGGTGGCGGCGACGAGGCCATCGCAGCGGACGTGGCCGACCTCCTCGCCGGAGAGGCGGTAGCTGAGCTCGGCAACCCGGTCGTGCGGGCGCCGGGTCAGGGTGACGTCGTTGAGGCCAGTGCCGGCGGCGCCGTCGAGGGTGATGTCGAGCCCCGGCAGGTCGACCGTCTCGACCTCCCCCGCGAGGGCGCGGCGCAGGCCCTGCTCGGCCTCCTCGCGCTCGACCGCGGCGAGGAAGCCGACGGTGCCGAAGTTGACCCCGAAAACCGGCACGCCGGTGCGGGCGAAGCGGCGCAGCGCGTGCAGGATCGAGCCGTCGCCGCCGAGGACGAGGCAGATGTCGGGACGCGGTTTGTCGCTGGCGACAACTTCGATCCCCTTGGCGGCGTCGCCGTGCTTGTCGAGCTCCTCCGCTGTGGCGACCAGGCGCCAGCCCGCCGCGCGGGCGACGGCGACGGCGATCGCGACCGCTTCGGTGGCGGCCGGCGGGTGCGAGTGGGTGATCAGCGCCGCGGTCTTCACGCGTCCTCCGCGACGACGGCACGCACGGCCGCGCCGAGGTCATCGACTTCAGGCCCCTCGCCGCCGCACCAGACAAAGGTCTCGCGGTTGCCCTTCGGCCCCGGTAGTCCCGAGGAGGCGAGCCCGCGGACGGTGAGCCCGATCTCCCGCGCCGCCTCGGCGACGATCAGGATCGCCTCCTCGCGGTCGCCGGTGTCGCGGACGACGCCGCGGCCGACCCGGTTCTTGCCCAGCTCGAACTGCGGCTTGACCATCGCCAGCGCCTCGCCGCCGGGCGCGAGGCAGCGCGCCACCGCCGGCAGGATCTTGGTCAGCGAGATGAAGGAGACGTCGACGGCCGCCAGCGACGGCGCGAAGGGCAGGTCGGAGGGCAGCAGATCGCGGCCGTTGAGGCGCTCGATCACGGTCACCCGCGGATCGTCGCGCAGGCGCACGTCGATCTGGCCGTAGGCGACGTCGACCGCGGCGACCGCGGTGGCGCCGCGCTGCAGCATGCAGTCGGTGAAGCCGCCGGTCGAGGCGCCGACGTCGGCGCACTCGCGGCCGTTGACGTCGATCCCCAGCACCTCCAGCGCGTTCTCGAGCTTGTTGCCCCCGCGCGAGACGTAGCGCGGGCCGGAATCGACGATCAGCTTCGCTTCCGGCTCGACCAGCTGGCTCGGGCGCAGGGCGACCGGCCCGTCCTGGCCGACCCTGACTTCACCGGCCCGCACCGCCCCGGCCGCGGCAGAGCGCGACGGGAACAGGCCCTGCTCCGCCAAAACCGCGTCTATCCGGGCCTTCTTCACCTTCGCAACGCTACAGCGAGCCCTCCGCAAGGGCACGTTTACGCCCCGTTTACAGCCCCCTTACGTGGGTATGCGAGCCTGATCGGCAGCCACCCAGACCGGTCAAATGTCTCTGTGATCGGCCTCACACACAAATCGCACGTATGTTCGTACGCTGTTCAAGGATTCAAGTGCAGGTGACGACGTAAGGAGAAGCACCAAGTCTTTTAGGTCGAGTCCCGCGCCGTACATATGGCCCCGTTGCTTCCCACAACGGCGCCCACGGCACAAACAGGACTCACCCACCTCCCACGGATCCACATATATAGAGATACATATCTCTCCTCCCTGTAGTAACCCCAGAAGCGCCCCTCCTCCCCGGAGGGGCGTTTTCTGTTGT
>CAVTKC010000009.1:0-67226 GCA_963735255.1 uncultured Solirubrobacterales bacterium
AAGCAGGGCGAGTACGGCGCGGCGCTGTTCACCGCCGACGGCTTCTTCGCCCTGCCGGGCTTCCCGCTCGAGGACGTGCGCGACCCGACCGGGGCCGGCGACAGCTTCGCCGGCGGTTTCTTCGGCTATCTAGACGGCCACGACGGCGAGCTCGACGAGTCCGAGCTGCGGCGGGCGATGGGCTACGGCACCGTGCTCGCCTCCTTCAACGTCGAGGAGTTCGGGACCGAGCGGGTCTCCCGCCTCAGCCGCGAGGAGATCGACGCCCGCTTCGAGCAGCTGCGGCAGATGACGCAGTTCGACGCGCTGCCGGCCTCCTAGACCTCGCGGCTCGACACCGTCTTAACGGCCGGCGCGGGCGAAGTGGCAGAATGAGCGCCGCATGGGCTCCGAGTCCCTCACCGTCACCGACAACCGCACCGGCAAGACCTACGAGCTGCCGATCGAGGACGGGACGGTTCGCGGCCTCGACCTGCGCCAGATCAAGGTCGACGAGGACGAATTCGGGCTGATGTCCTACGACCCGGCCTTCACCAACACGGCCTCCTGCCGCTCGGCGGTCACCTACATCGACGGCGCCGCCGGGATCCTCGAACACCGCGGCTACTCGATCGAGCAGCTCTGCGAGCGCTCGACCTTCCTCGAGACCGCCTACCTGCTGATCTTCGGCGAGCTGCCGACCCAGCCGCAGCTCGACCGCTGGGTCTTCGACATCACCCACCACACCTTCGTCCACGAGGACCTGAAGCAGTTCTTCGAGGGCTTCCGCTACGACGCCCACCCGATGGGGATGGTGCTGGCCGGCGTCGGCGCGCTCTCGACCTTCTACCCCGACGCGAAGCAGATCGGCGACGAAGAAGAGCGCTACATGGCGGCGGTCCGCCTGATCGCCAAGGTCCCGACCCTGGCCGCCTTCTCCTACCGCCACAACATGGGGCTGCCCTACGTCTACCCGGACAACGAGCTCAACTTCGCCGAGAACTTCCTCTCGATGATGTTCAAGAAGACCGAAGACCGGCACGTCCCGAAGCCGGTCCTCTCGAAAGTCCTCGACGTCCTCTTCATCCTCCACGCCGACCACGAACAGAACTGCTCGACCAACGCCGTGCGCGGCGTCGGCTCCTCCGGCGTCGACCCCTACTCGGCGGTCGCGGCCGGCGTCGCCGCTCTCTACGGCCCGTCGCACGGCGGCGCCAACGAGGCGGTGCTGCGCATGTTGCGCGGCATTGGGTCGCCGGACAACATCCCCGACTTCCTCGCCAAGGTCAAAGAGCGCGAGGAGAAACTGATGGGCTTCGGCCACCGGGTCTACAAGAACTACGACCCGCGTGCCCGGATCATCCAGCAGCACATGGACGAGGTCTTCGAGGCGACCGAGTACAACCCGCTGGTCGAGATCGCCCGCGAGCTCGAGAAGCAGGCGCTCGACGACGAGTACTTCACCTCGCGCAAGCTCTACCCCAACGTCGACTTCTACTCGGGGATCATCTACGAGGCGCTGGAGATCCCGGCCAATATGTTCACCGTCCTCTTCACCATCCCCCGCACCGCCGGCTGGATGGCGCAGTGGATGGAGATGCAGGAGGACGCGGAGACGAAAATCGCGCGGCCGCGGCAGATCTATACGGGCGAGCGCGAGCGGGACTACGTCGGGATCGACGATCGCAGCGGGCCGGAGAAAATCGTCGGGCCGCCGGCGCGCAGGCCTAAACGGCCTCGGCGCGGGGCATAGCTCCCCCTTAAGGGACCGAGGGAGGGGGACCCCTCCTCTCTTAACTTTTTCGCAGGTCGCCTCGGCTGTCCGCCTCTCCCTCAGCGGCGAAAAGTGCAAGACGTTCGGAGGGGTCCCCCTCCCTCGGTCTCGTAGGGTTGTCCTGTGTCCCGTCCGAGGTGGAAGCTGAGCGTGCGTGCCGGTTCCGACGTCGAGCATGCGGGGTTCGAGGATCTCGATGCCGCTGTGGCTGAGATGCGGGAGCGGGCTTTGGGGATTCGGGCGGAGGGGCCGGTGAAGAGGGTGGCTTCGGTGCGGGACTTTGAGCCGGGGGATCAGGTGCGGGCGCGGTTGGAGGTGCGGGGAAGGGGGTTCTTGCGGAAGCCGGTGGCAGGGGTTGACGTGCGGGGGGATGGAACGTTCGTGGCCTATCGCGGCGGGGTAGGGCGGGAGGAGCTGGACCCGAGTGGGCACGAGACGCCGTTCGACCTCGTGCGCGAGACTCTGGAAGAGGGACGATGAGCGCCGATACCGAGATACCGAAGGGCAGCTACGCCGCCGGCGAGCGGGTGAAGCTGCCGCGCGGCGCCGAGGCGCCGTTCACGGTCTTCATCAACGGCATCGAGCAGAGCGAGGGTGCGGACTACTCGATCGAAGCGGGCGAGATCGTCTTCACCCGCCCGATCGTCAAGGAGAAGATCGGCACCAGCCGCTGGCTGGCGATGTACCTCGGCCTCTGGGGCACCTACCGCAAGAACGAGACGATCGACCTCGAGTTCAGGCGCGACGGCAAGGTTGAGCTGCTCTCCGACCTCGCCGTCGTCCCCTATCCCGAGGCGCCATGAACATCGGCTTCCTCCTGCTCGCCGACCACAGCGAGGCCGTCAACGGCAAGCTCTACCTCAACGGCGGTGGCTGGAACGTCCTGCGCCTGCCGGAGCTGCCGCACGAGTGGTCCTTCCACATCGGCCTCGGCATCGACGTCGCCTGGCACGAGACCAACGACCCGCACGAGCTGGTCGTGACCGTCCAGGACCCCGACGGGATCGAGCTCGGCGAGGGCCTCACCGCCAGCTTCGAGACCGGCCGCCCGCCCGGCATGCCCGCCGGCCAGGAGCAGCGCCTGGTGATGTCGATCGCCGCCACCGCCAGTTTCGAGACCTCCGGCCCCCACGCCGCCGTCGTCATGGTCGACGGCGAGGAGATCGGCCGCGCCCGCTTCTACCTGATGGAAGCCGCGCCCGAGGAAGCCGGGCTGGCCTGATCTGAGTTTTGGGGCCTATGGGGTCCCAAACCCAGACAGCGTCAGTTGAAGACGTAGAGCAGCAGGAAGGCGATGATCGCGAAGGCGGCGCCGGCAGCCTGGATGCCGCGATCGCCGACGACGATCTGGGCCATCGAGCGGTCGTCCGAGCGGTCGTAGATCAGGTACAGGTAGCGGAAGATCCCATAGACCACGGGCGGGATCGTCAGCATCATCTGGCTGCCGATCTGGGGCGAGTTGACGGTGTAGATCGCGTAGCTGATCACGGTGCCGGTGGTGACCAGGGAGACCATCTGGTCGAGGAAGGGGAGCGAGTAGTGCTCCAGCACCGGCCGGGTAGAAGTGCCTTCGTGCAACTCGGAGACCGCCTCCTGGCGGCGCTTGGTGAAGCCGAGGAAGGCGGCGAGCATGCCGGTGCAGAGGATCAGCCACTCCGAGGCATGGGCGTCGACGGCACTGGCGCCGGCGGCGACGCGGAGGATGAACAGCCCCGCCAGCGTCATCACGTCGATGATCACGATCTGCTTGAGGCCGAGGCTGTAGGCCATCTGGGCGATGCCGTAGCCGACCACCATCAACCCGACCTCCCAGTTGACCGCGGTGAAGGCGATCGCGATCGCGACGGCGGCGAGGACCGGGGCGATCGCTTTCGCGGCGCTCTCGGAGAGCTCCCCCGCGGCGAGCGGGCGGAAGCGCTTCTTCGGGTGCTTGCGGTCGAGCTCGACGTCGATCAGGTCGTTGACGAAGTAACCGGCGCTGGAGATCAGGCAGAAGGCGACGAAGGTGATGACCGCCTCGATGACCTCGTGCGACTGGTTGAACTTGCCGGAGAACAGCAGCCCGGCGAACACGAAGAAGTTTTTGATCCACTCCTTCGGCCGCCCGGTCTTGATCGCGGCGCGCAATGGCGAGCGCCGCGGCACGACCGGCTCGGCGGCGGCCTGACCGGGGTCAGCCGGCACGGTCGGTTGTTCCGAAGTGATGGTTTCCATCGCGGGGGGCCACTGGCGGAGCGCTGAATCCCACCAGACCAGGCAGATCGAGTCGCGAAAGGGTAGCGCCGGAGCCCGTCATCTCCCGTCCTCGCCGGTCTCCTGGGCGGCCTCCAGCACCTTGACGTCCTCCCTGTCCCGATCCCGGTCGCTCGACCGCTTCATCTGCAGTAGGTGTTGGAGGGAGCAAACGCGGACCGAAAGGCCGTCGAGATCGACATCCTTCGCGTCCTCGTCGAGAACGGCGTATGGCGGAATCTGCGGAAGGCCCTGGAGCACGTCCACTTGGCCGAGCTCGGTGGCCACCAGCGTCCGGTCGCCTGCTCGAAGGAAGGTCGAGATCGCGCTCCCCTCGAGCAGCTTGCCGTTCACGTCCACCTTCCCGTCGAGGTCGCGCAGCACGGCATTGAGGCGCGCGAGGTTCTCGGGCAACGGATCGGGGACGAAGCCGCCGTCGCGGGTCGCGCGCAGGTACCCCCACGCGTTCACTGCCAGGCCGCCGACCAGCACGAATCGGACCTCCGCCTCGACCAGCCGAGCGAGGATCTCCCGCAGTCGAAGCGACTGCGACGTCAACTCTTCCGCGCGCTTCCAGTGAAGGTGGAGAGGAATTCGCTCAGTGCCAGGCCCTCGGCGAGGTTGACGGCGAGCGGTCGCCGTGCGTCTTCGCGAACCTGCCGCCGCCGCGACTCCTCGTTGCCGCGCCACGGATCCTCTGGCGGTTGCTTTTTTGGCTCCTCGCTCACGAAAACAGCGTAGTTGCAAACCCTCTAGCCGGTCAGCCGAACGGTGAACCGGGCGCCGCCGCCAGAGCTCGGTCAGCCCAAGTAAGCGGTCTGCGTGGCCTGCCCAAGGGGTGCGGCAGTCCTTTGTGGCGCTATGCGGCCGAAAGGACTGCCGCACTCGCTCAGGGGTCGATCAGGACGCCCGGATTGAGGACCGCGGCCGGGTCCAGCTCCGCCTTTGCCGCCCGCAGCGCCGCCGCGAACGGGGCCGGGCGCTGGCGGTCGTACCAGGGCCGGTGGTCGCGGCCGACCGCGTGGTGGTGGGTGATCGTGCCGCCGCCGTCGATCAGTGCCTCGGAGACCGCGGCCTTGATCTCGTCCCACTGCTCGACCTCGCCGCCGCGCACGGCGGGCGCCAGGACCGTGAAGTAGGGCGCGACCCCATCGGGGTAGGCGTGGGTGAAACGGCAGCTGACCCGTGGTGCCCCCACACCTTCTGCCCGGGCACCGCTCACCTGCGCCACGGCCTTGCGGGCGGCCTCGATGACGCTCGCGTGGAACTCCTCGAAGCGGTCCCAGGTGATCGCCGTCTCGAAGGTCTCCGAGAGCACGCCGCAGGCGACGAAGGTGTCCCGCAGGTATGGCGCCAGCAGGAAGGCGCCGCGCCAGGCGCCCACGGCGTCGCCGCCCTCGCCGCTGCCACCGCGGACCTCGCCCGGGGCGCCGCCGTGCTCGCGAGCGATTGCCAGCGCCGTGTCCATCGCCGCGTCGACCGGATGGTGAGCGGACTCGAAGCCGAGGATCAGCAGGTTCGCGGTGCCGCTGCCGGCACCGGTCAGCTCCGCCTCGGAGGCATCGAGCAGGCGGCAGTTCGCCGGGTACAGGCCGGACTGGGAGACCTCGCGCACCGCCCGCGCGCCCGCCAGGAAGTCGTCGAACTCGACCCCGCACGAGACCTTGAACCGCGGTCGCGGGCGCACCCGCACCCAGGCCTCGGCGATCGCCCCGAGGATGCCCTCGGAGCCGATCAGCAGCCGGTCGGGCGATGGGCCCGCCCCCGAGCCCGGCAGCCGCCGGCTCTCCCAGGTCCCGCGCGGGGTGATCGCCCGCACCGACTCGACCAGGTCATCGATGTGGGTCTCCAGCGTCGCGAAATGCCCCCCGGCACGGGTCGCGATCCAGCCGCCGAGGGTCGCGTACTCGAAGGACTGGGGGAAGTGGCGCAGGGTGAGGCCGTGCTCGCGCAACTGCTCTTCCAGCACCGGCCCGGTGGCGCCCCCCTGGATCCGCGCCGCCAGCGACTCAGGGTCGACCTCGAGCACCCGGTCCAGGCGCCGCAGGTCCATCGTCACCACCGGCCGCTCGCCGAGCCGCGCCTCGACCCCGCCGACGACGCTGGTGCCACCGCCAAATGGGATCACCGCGGCCCCCTCGGCCTCGGCCCAGCTCAGCACCGTCTCGATCTCCGACTCGTCGCGCGGGAAGGCGACCAGGTCCGGCGGGTTCGCGAACTCGCCGTAGAAACCCCGCACCACGTCCCGGTAGGCCTTGCCCAGCGCGTGCGACACCCGCTCGTAGCGCTCATCCGAGAAGAGGTCCCCGAACCGCTCCGGCGCCTTCAACCGCGACCCGCGCAGCTCCACCTCCTCCAGCGGCACCGCCTTGCGCACCTCGCCGCCGAACCCGAACCGCGCCCGAATCCCTTCCCCCGCCTCGCGCATCTGCGTAGCGCTGGCCGCCTGGTCCTCGTACCCCCAACCCCAGTGCTTGAGCCTGCGCCCCGAACCCATCAGCTTCGACGCCGAGCCCGAACGTAGGTATCTCGCTGCCCGCGCCCCATAGCCCTGAGCTAGTCCACCTGGGTGGTTCCTCCGGGTGGGTGGCCTGATGAGACAGGCCGAGAACGAATACCTCGCTCGCAGGCCTGTCTCATCAGGACAGGCCCCGCCCGGCCGGATCCGCTACCAGTGGACCCCTTTCATCAGATGCGCAAACGCGACCGCCTCGGTGGAAGGCGCCTTGTCCGGCGCCTCCTCGTTCTTCCCTTTGGCAGCCTGCGAGTCGGGGAAGAGCTTGTAGGCGGTGTTGAGCAACCTGTCGCTGGCCTTCGGCGCCACCGCGTAGACCAGCTCGCCGAAGTTCCCGAGCCTGGTCGCCACCTTCTTCGGCTTGCGGATCATCGCCTTGGCGATCATCTCCGCCGCCTCCTCGGGCGTGATCGCCGGAAACATGTCGTACATCCGCGTCGGCGCGATCATCGGCGTCCGCACCAGCGGCATGTTGATCGTCGTCAGGTGGACCTTGTCGTCGTAGACCTCCGAGGCGATCACCCGGCTGAAGGCGTCGAGCGCCGCCTTCGAGGCGACGTAGGCGGAGAAGCGCGGCGGGTTGGTCTGGGTCCCGATCGAGCTGATGTTGATGATCTGGCCCTGCTTGCGCGCCCGCATCGCCGGCAGCAACGCCAGGATCAGGCGCAGGGCGCCGAGGTAGTTGAGCTGGATCGTCCGCTCGTAGTCGTGGAAGCGGTCGTAGGAGAGCGCGACCGAGCGGCGGATCGAGCGGCCGGCGTTGTTGACGAGGATGTCGACGTGGCCGTGGTAGGCCAGCACCTCGTCCGCCATCCGCTCGATGTCCTCGATGTCGGACATGTCGCAGCGGTGGATGTGGGCGGAGCCGCCGGCGGAGACGATCTCCTCGCGAGTCTCCTCCAGCTTCTCGGCCGAGCGCGCGACCAGCAGCACCGTGGCGCCGGCGTCGGCCACCTTGACCGCCGTCGCTTTGCCGATTCCGGAGGAGGCGCCGGTGATGAGGACGATCTTGCCCCGCACCGCGCCCGAGAGCGAGCGGTCCTTGAACAGGTCGGGATCGAGGTTGCGCTCCCAGTAGTCCCAGACCTTGGGCGCGTAGCTCTCCAGCGGCGGCACCTCGATGCCGGATCCCTTCAGCGCTTTCTGCGCCTGCGTCGAGTCGAAGCTGGTCGGGTAATCGACGTAGCTGAGCACGTCCGCGGGCACGTCGAGCTCGCCCAAAGCCGCCTTCAGCGCCCGCTTCGCCGGCGGGAAGAACTTCAGCGCCGTGCGCGCCAGCCCGGTCGCCGGCTCGGTCACGTCGGTGCCGAGCCGCACCGACATCTGCGGCGCGTCGGCCGCCTTGGCGAAGAGGTTGACCACCTCGCCCGCGGTCTTGGGGTTTGGGTCGGTGAGGTGGAAGGCGCGCCCGTTCAGCTTCGGCTTGTGGGCGATGTGGTCGATCGCGGCGGCGACGTAGTCGACCGGGACGATGTTGATCTCGCCCCCTTCGACCCCGATCGTCGGCAGCCACGAGGGCAGTACCCGTCGCGCCCGCTGCAGCACCTTGAAGAAGTAGTAGGGCCCGTCGATCTTGTCGATCTCGCCGCTGCGCGAGTCGCCGACGACGATCCCGGGGCGGTAGACGCGCCAGGGGCGCGAGCACTCCTCGCGGACCAGCCGCTCCGACTCGTGCTTGGTGCGGAAGTAGGGGTTGGTGTCCAGTCGCTGCGCCTCGTCGAACATGTCCTCGCGCCACTCGCCCCGGTAGAGGCCGGCCGCGGCGATCGAGCTGACGTGGTGGAAGCAGCCGGCCTCGATCGCCCCCGCCAGCTCGACCGCGTGCCTGGTCCCCTCGACGTTGGCGATCTCCTGCGCCTCGGCGCCGGCGGTGATGTCGTAGATCGCCGCCAGGTGGAAGAAGTGGTCGACCTCGCCGCGCATCGCCACCATGTCCTCCTCGGAGACCCCCAGCCCGGGCTGGGAGAGGTCGCCGGTGACCGGGACGATGCGGGCGCCGTCGGCACCCCAGCTGGTCCGCAGCTCCTCCAGGCGGCCGCGCGAACCGGCGCGGACCAGGGCGTAGATCGTGCCCTCGCGCTGGAGCAGACGCTCGACCAGATTGCGGCCGATGAACCCGGTTGCGCCGGTGACGAAGTAGTTCATCGCCCCCAGCCTACCTCGAAGGCCAAGCTCACTCGCCCGGTTTCATAGACTCCGAAGCCGAAATGGCAGAGACGGCCACCGTGCAAATCGCGATGCCCGAGATGGGCGAGTCGGTGACCGAGGGAATCGTCCTCGAGTGGCACGTCGCCGAGGGCGACTTCGTCAACGAGGGCGACACCGTCGTCGAGGTCTCAACCGACAAGGTCGACGCCGAGGTTCCGGCGCCGATGGACGGCGTGATCGTGAAACTGGTCGCGGCGGTGGACGACGAAGTGCCGGTCGGGCAGCCGTTGGCCGAGATGGAACCTGGGGGCGAGGGTTCCAGCGCTTCAGCCGCGGGTCCTGTCACGGGGGACGACGCTTCGTCCTCGCAAGCTGCGGGCGAAGCGCCATCCCCCGCGCCACCCGCGGGTGAGAGCGGAAACGGCGCCGGGTCCAGTGGCGGCAATGGCGGCGCCGATGTGCGGGCGACGCCCGTGGCGCGGAGAGTGGCGGAGGCCAACGGCGTCGATCTTGCTGCGGTGAGTGGTAGTGGCCCTGGGTCGAAGGTCACCAAGGAGGACGTGTTGGCCGCTGCGAATGGTGGCGGGAACGGTGCCGCGCCCGCCGTTGCCGGCGAGGCGAAGCAGTTGCGGGGGCCCGCCGCGATGCTGGCCAAGGCGATGGATGAGAGTCGGGCGGTGCCGACGGCGACTTCGTTCCGGACGATCGCGGTGGACACGTTGGACGCGAAGCGGAAGGCGATCAACCTGGTCTTGAAGGAGCGCGGGTTGAAGGTCTCCTTCACCCATCTCGTGGCCTGGGCGATCGTCGAGGCGGCGAAAGACTTCCCGGTGATGGTGCGGACGTTTGCCGAGGAAGACGGGAAGCCGTTCGCGATCGAGAAGGGGCCGGTCAACCTCGGGATCGCGGTCGATGTCGAGAAGAAGGACGGCAGCCACACCCTGATGGTTCCCGCGATCAAGGGCTCGGACTCGCTCGACTTCGCCGGCTTCCACTCGCGGTTCGAAGAGCTGATCGCGAAGACGCGCGAGAACAAGCTCACCGCCGACGACTTCCAGGGCACCAACATCTCCCTCACCAACCCGGGCGGGGTCGGCACGATCGCCTCGGTCCCGCGATTGCTCAGCGGCCAGAGCGCGATCATCGCGACCGGCTCGATCGCCTACCCGCCGGAGTGGCTGCACGCCTCGCCGGAACGGCTGAAGCAGCTCGGCGTCTCGAAGGTGATGACGATGACCTCGACCTACGACCACCGGGTCATCCAGGGGGCCGAGTCGGGCGCCTTCCTGAAGCGGGTCGAGCAGCTGCTGCAGGGCGAGGACGAGTTCTACGAGAAGGTCGGCGCCGACCTCGGACTCGAGACCGCCGGCATCACCTCGGCCCACCCCGCCGCCGAGTCGGCGCCGCCGCTCCTCGCCGGCAGCGCCGCCGTCATCGCTCCGAGCGCCGAACCGAGTACGGCCCCGGGCGAAGTCGACGAGGAGCTGCTGCAGGCCGTGCAGGCCGCGACCTCGGTGCTGAAGGCCTACCGCACCCACGGCCACCTCGCCGCCCACCTCGACCCGCTCGGCTCCGAGCCCAAGGGCGACCCGGCACTGGAGCCGGAGAACGTCAACCTGACCCCGGAGCTGATGGCGCGGATCCCGGCCTCGATCCTGCGCATCGGCGTCCCCGGCGAAACGCTGCTGGAGGCGCTGCCGCGGATGCGGCAGACCTACTGCGGCACGATCGCCTACCAGGTCGAGCACCTCTCCTCGCACCAGCAGCGGATCTGGCTGCGCGAGATGATCGAGACCGGCGCCCACCGCCAGCCCCTCACCGACGCCGAGAAACGGCGCCTGCTCTCGCGCCTGATCGACGTCTTCCAGTTCGAGCGCTTCCTCGAGAAGGCCTACCTGGGCCAGAAGATGTTCTCGATCGAGGGGCTCGACGTGGTCGTGCCGATGCTCGACGAGCTGGTCACACTCTCGGGCCGCGCCGGCGCCGAGGAGGTCGTCTTCGGCATGGCCCACCGCGGCCGCCTCAGCGTCCTCGCCCACAACCTCGGGCGCCCGGTCGAGTCGATCCTGGCCGAGTTCGAGGGTTCCAAGCGCCTCGGCGCGGTCAAGGCCGTGGCCGGGATCCCCCACGGCGGCACCGGCGACGTCAAGTACCACTACGGCCACCGCGGCGTCTACGAGACCTCGGAGGGAGAGAAGATCTCGGTCCGCCTCTACCCGAACCCGAGCCACCTCGAGTTCGTCGACCCGGTGGTCACCGGGGGCGCCCGCTTCCTGCAGTCCGACTTCGAGGGCCCCGAGCTGAGCCACGACCCCAAGCGCGCGGTGCCGGTGCTGCTGCACGGCGACGCCGCCTTCCCCGCCCAGGGCGTGGTCGCCGAGACGCTCAACCTGCAGGCGCTGAAGGGCTACAGCACCGGCGGCACGATCCACGTGATCCAGAACAACCAGGTCGGCTTCACCACCGACCCCGAGGAGGCGCGCTCGACCCCCTATGCAGCCGACATGGCCAAGGGGTTCAACGTCCCGATCGTCCACGTCAACGCAGACGACGTCGAGGCCTGCTCCTCGGCCGTGCGGCTGGCGATGGCCTACCGCGAGCGCTGGGGCCGCGACATCGTCATCGACGTGATCGGCTACCGCCGCTTCGGCCACAACGAGACCGACGAGCCCGCCTACACGCAGCCGACGATGGCGACGAAGATCAAGTCCCACGCGCCGGTCTCCGAGATCTACGCCGAGAAGCTGATCAACGAGGGGACGATGTCGGCCGAGGAAGTTGGCGAGGCCTCCGAGCAGCGGCGCGAGGAGATGGCGGCGGCGCTGAAGGGGCTGCGGGAGAAGATGGAGTCGGGCGAGTACGAGGACCCGACGGTGACGACGACCAGCAGCACCGGCGAACTGCTCGACCGCACCGCCAGCCCACCGGTGCACACTGCCGTCGAGGCGGACAAGCTGCGCGCCCTCAACCAGGAGCTGCTGAAGACGCCGGACGGCTTCAACGTCCACCGCAAGCTGCGCCGCCCGCTCTCGAAACGGGTCGACGCGATCGAGGGCGGCGGCATCGACTTCGGCCAGGCCGAGGCGCTCGCCTTCGGGTCGCTGCTGACCGAGGGAGTCCACATCCGCCTCACCGGGCAGGACACCGAGCGCGGAACCTTCTCCCACCGCCACCTGGTTCTGCACGACGAGAACACCGGCCTCGAGTACTGCCCGATGCAGAACCTCGAGGACGCCTCGGCCCCGTTCGAGCTCTACAACAGCCCCCTCTCGGAGATCGCCTGCCTCGGCTTCGAGTACGGCTACTCGGCCGCCTCGCCGAACTCGCTGGTGCTGTGGGAGGCGCAGTTCGGCGACTTCGCCAACGCGGCCCAGGTGATCATCGACAGCTTCATCGTCTCCGGCGAGTCGAAGTGGGGCCAGACCAGCCGCCTCACGCTGCTGCTGCCGCACGGCTACGAGGGCTCCGGGCCCGAGCACTCCAGCGCCCGCATCGAGCGCTTCCTCGCCCTCGGCGCCGAGGGCAACATCCGCATCGCCTACCCGACGACCGCCGCCCAGTACTTCCACCTGCTGCGCCGCCAGGCGCTGATCCGCAAGCCGCGGCCGCTGATCGTCTTCACCCCCAAGGGCCTGCTGCGGCTCGACGGTGCCGCCGCCAACCTCGAGCAGCTGACCGAGGGCGAGCTGCACTTCATCCTCGACGATCCCCGCGCCGCCGAGCGGCGCGAGAAGGTCGAGCGGCTGGTCCTCTGCACCGGCAAGGTCTACTTCGACATCGATGCCAGCGAGAAGCGCGAGAGCGCCGAGAACGTCGCGATCGCCCGGGTCGAGATGCTCTACCCGTTCGCCAAAGAACAGCTCGAGGCGCTGATCGCCTCCTACCCGAACCTGAAGGAAATCGCCTGGGTCCAGGAGGAGCCGCGCAACATGGGCGCCTGGAAGGTGATGTCGCGGCGGATGCCGGGGCTGCTGCCCGAGGGCGTCGAGCTCACCTACATCGGCCGCCAGGGCCGGGCCAGCACCGGCGAGGGCTACTCCGGGGCCCACGCGCTGGAGCAGGAGCGCATCGTCCTCACCGCGCTCACACCAGGCACCTAGGCAGCCGTGCCTGGCGCGCCGCTGGAAAAGCCCGTGCCCGGGCGCCTGTTCGTCTGGGTCAAGCGCCTCTCCTGGGTCGAGCTGGCGATCTTCGCCGGGCTGATCGTCTTCTGGCTGCTGCCGGGCTTCGACACGGAGACGATGCTGTTCGGCTGGGCCCACGGGCTCGGCTTCGTCGCCCTCTGCATCGTCATTTGGATCGCCGCGGTCAGGCGCGAGGCGCCCTACACCCTGCTCGCCGCGACCCTGACCCCGGTGGGGCCGGTCGGGAGCGTGATCGGGATCGAACTGATCGAGCGCAAGGGGTGGGGCGTGGCCGAACCGGGGTATGAAGACTCCAAACGTGCCTAGACAGCACACTGGTGATCCCAAAACTCGTCCTAAACCAGTCGACCTCGCTTGACCGCAGGGGTGTCAAGCGGTATAGCTAGACAGTGACTGTTCCTTCTGGGCAGTCCCGTCCAGGGGAACGGCCGCGTCGGCATCCCTCCCTGGCTACCGACGCGCTGGTGCAGTGAGGGTCGCGCGGACCCCCCTGCCTCCCGCGGCCCTCCTGCGCCCTACCTCTTGAGGTGGCGCAGGACGGTCTGAAGAATTCCGTCGTTCTGGAAGTAGGTGATCTCGTTCGGCGTGTCCAGGCGCACGATCGCCTCGAACTCGATCGGCTCGCCGCCGTCCGGGGTGGCGGTCACGGTCACCGTCTTCGCCTTGCCGTCCTCGAGCTCGCCGAAGTCGAAGCTCTCCGCACCCGAGAGGCCGAGCGAGTCGGCGCTCTCGCCGGCGGCGAACTGCAGCGGCAGCACCCCCATCCCGATCAGGTTGGAGCGGTGGATGCGCTCGAAGCTCTCGGCGATCACGGCGCGGACGCCGAGCAGCTTCGTCCCCTTCGCCGCCCAGTCGCGCGAGGAGCCGGAGCCGTACTCCTTGCCGGCGAGGACGATCAGCGGAACCCCTTCGTCGGCGTACCGCATCGCCGCGTCGTAGATCGCCATCTCGGCCTCGCCGCCGGGGAAGTGACGGGTG
This sequence comes from uncultured Solirubrobacterales bacterium, assembly GCA_963735255.1. Classification (GTDB taxonomy): domain Bacteria; phylum Actinomycetota; class Thermoleophilia; order Solirubrobacterales; family 70-9; genus VAYN01. The sequence continues at coordinate 13,772 of CAVTKC010000009.1, forward strand.
AAGCCGCCGGCGCGGTCGACCAGCTGGTTGCGCAGGCGGATGTTGGCGAAGGTGCCGCGGATCATCACCTCGTGGTTGCCGCGGCGGGCGCCGTAGGAGTTGAAGTCGCCGGGTTCCACGCCGTTGTCCATCAGCCACCTGCCGGCCGGGCTTTCCACCTTGATCGCGCCGGCCGGCGAGATGTGGTCGGTGGTGATCGAGTCGCCGAGCCGGGCCAGCGCCCGGGCGGCGGCGATCGGCTGCACCCCGGGTGGGTCGGCCGGCATCTGCTCGAAGAAGCTGGGCTGGCGCACGTAGGTCGAGTCGGGCCAGGTGTAGCGATCGCCCGCGGGAACGTCGACCGCGTTCCAGGCCTCGTCGCCGGCGAACACCTCGGCGTAGTTGCGGGTGAACATCTCCGAGGCGACCGAGGCGCCGACCACCTCTTTGATCTCGGCGGCGCTTGGCCAAATGTCGCGCAGGTAGACGGGCTCACCGTCGGAGCCCTCGCCGATCGGGTCGTTGACGATGTCGAGGTCCATCCGCCCCGCCAGCGCGTAGGCGACGACCAGGGGCGGGCTGGCCAGGTAGTTGGCCTTGACGTCCTGGTTGATCCGGCCCTCGAAGTTGCGGTTGCCGGAGAGGACCGCGCAGACCGCCAGGTCCTTCTCGGCGATCGCCGCCGAGATCTCCGGCGCCAGCGGCCCGGAATTGCCGATGCAGGTGGTGCAGCCGTAGCCGACGAGGTTGAACTGGAGCGCGTCGAGATGCTCGGTCAGGCCGGCGCGCTCGAGGTAGTCGGTGACGACGGTCGAGCCCGGCGCCAGCGAGGTCTTGACCCAGGGCTTGCGCGCCAGACCGCGCCGCAATGCGTTGCGGGCGAGCAGGCCGGCGCCGACCATGACGCTGGGGTTGGAGGTGTTGGTGCAGCTGGTGATCGCCGCGATCACGACGCGGCCGTGGTCGAGCTCGAACTCGGTCCCGTCCGCGAGCGTCACCGCGATCGCGTCGCCGCTGCCGTGCGGGGCGGTCGCGGCCGGAGCGCCGGAGATCGCGGGTCGCGGCTTGCCGCGCTCGTCGTCGTGATCCTCGGCCGGAGGGTCGGAGGCGGGAAAGGACTCCTCGATTGCCTCGTCGCGCCCGTTGCCCATCTGCGACGCCGCCTCGGGGTCGAATTCGCCCATCACCGAGAGGAACGACTCCTTGGCCTCGGAGAGCGGCACCCGATCCTGCGGCCGTTTCGGCCCGGCGATGCTCGGCACCACCGCGCCGAGGTCGAGCTCGAGCAGGTCGGAGAAGACCGGGTCGGGGGTGCTCTCGTCGTGGAACATCCCCTGCTCGCGCGCGTAGGCGTCGACCAGCTCGATCGTCTCGGTCGGGCGGCCGGTGAGGTCGAGGTAGCGCAGGGTCTCGGCGTCGACCGGGAAGATCGCGCAAGTCGAGCCGAACTCCGGCGACATGTTGCCGAGGGTGGCGCGGTCGGCCAGGCCCAGCGTCGGCAGCCCGGGGCCGAAGAACTCGACGAACTTGGAAACGACGCCGCGCTCGCGCAGCATCTCGGTCACGGTGAGGACGAGGTCGGTCGCGGTCGCCCCCTCCGGCAGCTCGCCGCGGAGCTTGAAGCCGACCACCTGTGGCAGCAGCATCGAGATCGGCTGCCCCAGCATCGCCGCCTCGGCCTCGATCCCGCCCACGCCCCAGCCGAGCACGCCCAGGCCGTTGACCATCGTCGTGTGCGAGTCGGTGCCGACGAGGGTGTCCGGATAGGCGCGCAGGACGCCGCCGGCCTCGCGGCTGTAGACGACCTGGGCCAGGTGCTCGAGGTTGACCTGGTGGCAGATCCCGGTCGCCGGCGGGACGACGCGGAAGTTGTCGAAGGACTGCTGGCCCCACTTCAGGAACGAGTAGCGCTCGAGGTTGCGGTCGAAATCGCGCTCGGCATTCAGCGCGAAAGCGCGCTCGTTGCCGAAGGCGTCGACCTGGACCGAGTGGTCGATCACGAGGTCGACGTCGACGAGAGGGTTGATCGCCGCCGGGTCGCCGCCGATCTCCTCCATCGCGTCGCGCATCGCCGCCAGGTCGACCACCGCCGGGACGCCGGTGAAGTCCTGCATCAGCACCCTGGCCGGCTGGAAGGGGATCTCGACGCTGGGCTCGGCGGCGGCGTCCCAGGCGGCGATCGCCTCGACGTCGGCGGCGCTGACGGAGACCCCGTCCTCGAGCCGCAGCACGTTCTCGAGCAGGACCTTGATCGAGTAGGGCAGGCGGGCGACGTCGAAGCGCTCCTGCAGCGCGTCGAGCCGGAAGACCTCGTAGTCGCGCCCGCTCACCGCGAGGGTCGAACGGGCGCCGAAGGAATCGCTGCTGGTCATTGCGGGCCTCCCAAAGTCGTCGTCTCTACCTCTTGTCCTTCTGGCCGGCGGCGACGTTGGCGGCCGCCTTCTGGCCGGCCTCGCCGCTGGCGATCTTGACCGCGATGCCGGGGCTGGCGAGGGCGAAGTGGGCGAGGAACCGCTGCTGCAGCGGCGCCACCGTGACCTCGACCTTGTTGTGCTCGATCGCCTTCACGACCGCCGCGGATACCTGCTTCGGCGAGCCGGTGCCGAGGCCGGGAATGGGGTCCGCGCCCGAGTCGGCGTACATGCCGGCTTCGCGGATCGTCCCCGGGGAGACGATCGAGACGCCGATCCCGAGCGGGTCGAGGTCGGCCCGCAGGCCGAGCGCGAAGCCGCGCAAGCCGAACTTGGTCGCGTTGTAGACGGAGGAGAGCGGCGTCGCCGACTTGCCCGAGAGCGAGGCGATGAAGACCATGTGACCGGAGCCGCGCTCGACCATTCCCGCCTCGACCGCGCGCGCCAACAGCATCGGCGCCTCGAGGTTGACGCGCAGCGTCCCGGTCAGCTCGTCGGCGCTGAAGTCGGGGAGTCGCCCGGTGCCGGGCAGGCCGGCGTTGGCGACGAGGACGTCGACGGGGCCGGCCTCCGCCGCCAGCTGCTCGGCGGTCCCGGGCTGCGAGAGGTCGGTGGAGACGACGCGGTGGCCCTCGCCGGGAAGTTCGGCAGCCATGGCCTCCAGCGCCTCCGCCTTGCGGCCGCTGAGGATCACCGTCGCCCCGCGCTCGGTCAGCGCCAGCGCGATCGCGCGGCCAAGGCCGCCGGTGGCGCCGGTGAGAAGTGCTTTGCGTCCGGCAAGTTCCATCCCAAGACCCAAGCTACCAGCCGCACGGTCGACAGGAATCCGGGATGAAAGTGCGAATGGCAACTAAATGTTTGCGTTTTATGAGCAAGCAACCGGTCGATGCTCTACACTGCCGCCGGTCCGTAGAACCGAAACGCCGAGTCCCTGGCGCTGCAAGGCGCTGTGGGAACGGGGGAACCACGTTTTCGGGGCTAACTCGCCTAGTTCAGGCGGGAGCGCAGGCTCCTTTTAGCGCTAGCCCGACAGCTAACCCCGTAGGCCGACAAAGGAGAATCGGTTTGCTGTCTGACAACTTGAAGTTCAAAGCGGGTTTGGCGCTCGCGGCGTGTGTCGTCGTATTCGCCCTCCTCGCGCCCGGTAGTGCATCTGCAAAGTGCGTTACCGGTGGTCTTACCCCGGCGGCCGTGGATATATGCACGCCGACCGCCAAAGCCAAGCTCCTCCCGACCGGGGAACTGATTCCCCCGGCAAGCGCTCCCCCCAAGGTCGCCGCGGTGATCGAAGCGGCGAACAAGATCCGCACCAAGCCGTACATCTACGGCGGCGGCCACGGCCGCTGGTGGGACAAAGGCTACGACTGCTCCGGCTCCGTCAGCTTCGCGCTGCACGGTGGCGAATTCCTCGAAAGCCCCCTGCCCTCGGGCTCGATGGAAAAATGGGGGCTGACCGGCGAAGGACGCTGGATCACCGTCTACGCCAACGCCGGTCACGCCTACGCCGTGATCGCCGGGGTCCGGTTGGACACCTCCGGTGACGCCGGCGGCGAAACGGGCCCGCGCTGGCACCTCGACCTGCGTGACAACATCGGCTACGTCGCGCGGCACCCGGCGGGCTACTAAGGCTTGTAGAGAGGAGGGGTGGGTAGCCCCTCCTCTCTTAACTTTTTCGCAGGATCGCCACCTGCGTCCGTCGTCCCCTCAGCAGCGAAAAAGTGCAAGACGTTCGGAGGGGCTACCCACCCCTCCCCACCAGCCTTTGTCAGCTGACCGCCGAGTGCCGCGCGCGCCCCAACCAGGGTTCCGCAGCTCGATGAGGCCCGCTTGGGCTTAGGTCCCCAGGGACGATGGTGGAGCGGTGGGCGCCCGAACCTCGCCACTCGACAAGCGGAACGGGGGTCGGTGGATGACCGCGGCGCTTCGTTGGGAGGGAGGAGGGTGTCTCTCGCGCGCGCGGCGTCCTGATTTTCGCCGTGCCGGTCGGCGAGAGAAGCGGGGCTCCCGGCGAAAATCCCAGCAAGCGCGAGAGACACCCTCCTCCCTCTCGCAACCGCATCCGTACTCCACCTCGTCCAACCCCCAGCCCCTGAATTGTCCTTGCTTTCCTGAACAGCTGGGATAACTTCACCCCTGTAGCCGCCTCACCCCCCGATATCCGCCTGGTTGGCCTCACCAAGCATTACGGCGAGGTGGTCGCGGTTGCAGGAATCGACCTCGAGGTGCAGCGCGGCGAGTTCTTCACCTTCCTCGGCCCCTCCGGCTCGGGCAAGACGACGACGCTGCGGATGATCGCCGGCTTCGAGGATCCGAGCGGCGGCACGCTCGAGCTGGCCGGCGAGGACATGACCGGGGTTCCGCCCTACGACCGTGCCGTCAACACGGTCTTCCAGGACTACGCCCTGTTCCCGCACATGAGCGTCGGCGACAACGTCGCCTACGGGCTCAAGGTGGCCGGAGTGGACAAGGAGGAGCGGGCCAAGCGCCGCGACGAGGCGCTGGAGATGGTGCGGCTGCCGGGCTACGCGGACCGCAAGCCGGCCGAGCTCTCCGGCGGTCAGCGCCAGCGGGTGGCGCTGGCCCGCTCGATCGTCAACCGGCCCAAGGTGCTGCTGCTCGACGAGCCGCTCGGCGCCCTCGACCTGAAGCTGCGCGAGCAGATGCAGATGGAGCTAAAGACGATCCAGAGCGAGGTCGGCATCACCTTCGTCTACGTCACCCACGACCAGGACGAGGCGCTGACGATGAGCGACCGGATCGCGGTCTTCAACGAGGGACGGATCGAGCAGGTGAGCGCTCCGCGCGAGCTTTACGAGCAGCCGCTGAACGAGTTCGTCGCCGGCTTCGTCGGGGTCTCCAACGTGATCGAGCGCGACGGGCGGCGACTGACGATCAGGCCGGAGAAGATCCGGCTGCTCGACCCCGCCGGCGCAGGCGGAGAGCTGCACAGCGAGCGCGGCCGGGTGGTCGAGGTCGCCTACGCCGGGATGCTGACGCGCTACATCGTCGCCCTCGACGCCGGCGGCAGCCTGCAGCTGGTGAGGCAGAACTTGGAGGGGGCGCCCGCAGAGGCGCCCGAACAGGGCGAAGAGGTCCTGGTGGGATGGCAGCCGCAGCACGCGGCGACCGTCCAGGGGAAGTCAACGAAAGAGGAGGTTGCACCATGAGGAGAAAGGACGCTCACTCCGCCCGCTCGGCTTGGCTGATCGTCGCCGGCCTGGTCGTATTCATGCTCGTTCTCGCCGGTTGCGGTTCCAGCAGCGACGACACCAGCGGTGACAGCAGCGATGCGATGCAAAAGCTGGGCAAGGGCGAGGGGCAGCTGAACCTGATCTCCTGGGCCGGCTACGTCGAACCCGAATGGGTCAAACCGTTCGAAGCCGAAACCGGCTGCAAGGTCAACAACAAGACCGGCGGCACCTCCGACGAAATGGTGCAGCTGATGGGCACCGGCGAATACGACGGGGTCTCAGCCTCCGGCAACGCCTCCGCCCGCCTGGTCGCCGCCGGCGATGTCTCCCCGGTCAACGTCGACCTCGTCCCCAACTACAAGACGATCTTCAGCGACCTCAAGGACCAGCCCTACAACACGTTCGACGGCGTCAACTACGGGATCCCGCACGGACGCGGCGCCAACCTGCTGATGTGGAACTCCGACGACGTCAAGCCCGCCCCGGACTCCTGGGACGTGATGCTCGACCCAAAGGTCGCGGCCAAGTACAAGGGCAGGATCAGCGTCTACGACGAATCGAGCTATATCGCCGACGCGGCCATGTACCTCAAGTTCCACCAGCCCGACCTCGGGATCGAAAACCCCTACGAGCTCAACGACGAGCAGTTCGAAGCCGCCGTCGACCTGCTGAAGGAACAGCGGGCCAACGTCGGCGAATACTGGTCCGAAGCCGCCAAGCAGATCTCGGCCTTCGCCAACGGCGACGTCCAGCTCGGCACCACCTGGCAGTACCAGTACTTCGCCCTCCAGGGCGAAGGCGAACCGGTGGCCGCCAGCCCCGCCAGCCAGGGCTTCCTCCCCAAGGAGGGCGCGACCGGGTGGTCGGACACCTGGATGCTCAGCTCTCAGGCCAAGCACCCGAATTGCATGTACATGTGGATGGATTACATCGTCTCGCCGAAAGCCAACGCCGAAGTCGCCGAATTCTTCGGCGAGGCACCGGCTCAGAGCCTGGCCTGCGACCAGACCGCGGAAAAGGACTTCTGCGAGAAATACCACGCCGAAAATCCGGCCTTCTGGAAGCGCGTCTACTACTGGGAGACCCCGGTCGCCGACTGTGGCAACGGCGAAGAAAATTGCAAGGACTACAACGACTGGGTCAAAGCCTGGACGGCGATCAAGGGCTAGGGATCCCGGTCCCGGTCAATGGCGGCTGAGGCAGTCGTCGCGAGGAGGTCGGTGGGCCGCAGGCTCGCCGGCCTCTTCCAGGGCCGTCCCCGCCTCCAGGTCGGGGCGTTGCTGGCGGCCCCGGGCGCCTGGCTGGTCGTCCTCTATCTGGGATCGCTCGCGGTCCTGTTGATCACCGCCTTCTGGACCGTCGACCCACTCAGCGGCGAGGTGATCAGGGGGCTCAGCTTCGAGAATTTCGAAGCGCTCTTCAACGAACCGGTCTACCGGGACATCGTCTGGCGGACCGTGCGCACGGCCGCCCTGGTGACCCTCACCGACGCCATCATCGCCTTCCCGATCGCCTTCTACATGGCCAAGGTCGCGAGCCGCCGCGGCAAGGCGATCCTCGTCGTCGCGGTGCTGATGCCGCTCTGGTCGAGCTACCTGGTGAAGATCCTCTCCTGGCGGACCATGCTCTCCGAAGACGGCGTCATCAACTGGGCACTGAATCCGATCGGCCTGCACGGTCCCGGCTACGGCCTCACCGCCGTCTGGCTGGTCCTCTCCTACCTCTGGCTGCCGTACATGATCCTGCCGATCTACGCCGGTCTCGAGCGCATACCCAACTCGTTGATCAGCGCCTCCGAGGACCTCGGCGCCTCCCCCTTCACGACCTTCCGGCGGGTGATCTTCCCGCTCGCCTTCCCCGCCGTCGTCGCCGGCTCGATCTTCACCTTCTCGCTCTCGCTCGGGGACTACATCACCCCGCGGCTGGTCTCCAACAGCCAGTTCATCGGCAACACGATCGCCAGCTCGATCACCAACGACCTGCCCTTCGCCGCGGCCCTCGCCCTGATCCCGATCGTGGTCATGATCGCCTACCTCTCGGTGGCCCGGAAGCTCGGCGCCTTCGAGCACGTCTGATGCGGCTCTCGCGCAAGGCGCAGGGACTGTTGCGGCTCGCCGTCGGAATCGGCCTCGCCTTCATCTACATCCCGCTGATCGTGATCGGGATCTACGCCTTCAACTCGAGCAAGATCCTCAAATGGCCGCCGCCCGGCCTGACCACGGAATGGTTCGTCAAGGCCTTCGAAAGCGAGACCGCCCGCGAAGCCCTGCTGACCTCCTTGGAGGCCGGCGCGGTCGCCACCGCGATCGCCGTCCTGCTCGGCACCCTCGCCTCGCTCGCCGTCGCCCGCCACCGCTTCTTCGGCCGCGAGACCGTCTCCTTCCTGGTGATCCTGCCGATCGCATTGCCCGGCATCGTCACCGGCGTCGCCCTCAGCAACACCTTCACCCAGGTCCTCGGCATCAGCCTCAGCCTCTTCACCGTGATCGTCGGCCATGCCACCTTCTGCATCGTCGTCGTCTACAACAACGTCGTCGCCCGCCTGCGGCGCACCTCGGGCTCCTTCGAGGAGGCGTCGGCCGACCTCGGGGCCCACACCTGGCAGACCTTTCGCTTCGTCACCTTCCCCAGCATGAAAACCGCGCTCGCCGCCGGCGCACTGCTCGCCTTCGCCCTCTCCTTCGACGAGATCATCGTCACCACGTTCACGATCGGCGCCGGTGAGGAAACCCTGCCGATCTGGATCTACCGCAACCTCTTCCGCCCCAATCAGCTGCCGATCGTCGACGCCGTCGCCGTGATCGTGATCCTGATCTCGATCATCCCCGTCTATCTGGCGCACCGCCTCTCCAGCGAGGAGGGCGGGGTGACCGGTGGCAAAGGCGGTGGAGCCGCCGTCGAGGCGGAGGCAACCCCCGCGCCCTAAGGCTGGCGGGCGAGGCGGGCCGCTTCCTCGGTGCCCAAATAGGGCGCCAGGGTCAGCTCGACCAGGTCCGGCAGCAGCTCCTCGAGCTGCTCGGTGCGGCCGGCGTTGACCTCCCGCACGATCAGGGAGACGATGCCGCCGACCAGGGTCGCCTCGGTCGCCTCCGGCAACGGCCGCTCGCCGCTGTGCTCGGGCCGGCCGGCCTTGAGGATCTCGACGAAGCCCTGCATCGAGGCACGGTGCTTGGCGGCGATCTCACCGCCGGCGGCGATCGGCTCGATCATGCAGACCCGCGCCAGCTCCGGCTCGGCGGCGAGGAAGCGGAGCATCGTCGCCAATGCCGCCCGGACCTTCTGCGGCCACTCCTCGAACGCGTCCGCCGCCACCTGCATCGACTCGCGGATGTGTTCGGCGACCATTTCGTAGGCGGCGAGGAAACAGGCTTCCTTGTCGGCGAAGTGCTCGTAGAAGGTGCGGCGGGAGACCGAGGCGGCCTTGGTGATGTGGGCGACGGTGGTGGGGTTGTAGCCGCGCTCGGCGACCGCGTCGACCAGGGCGGTAATGATCCGCTCGCGCTGGTTCTGGACGATGAACTCGCGCGGCAGGCCGTGGCGGCCGGCGGGCAGGCGCGAGGTCGTGTCCCCTGCCTCGACCGCCTCGTCCACCGCCTTCGTCTCCTTGCCTTTCGGCGCCGCCTTGGCCACGCCCCGACGATACCCGACGCCCGCGGCACCGCTCTGGCTCAGAGTTGGGTGACGAGGATGCCGAGCAGAGTGGCGATGATTCCGCCGCCGGTCAGCATCAGCGTCTGCTGCAACCGGTCGAACTTGGCGTCGAACTTCTCGAACTTGGCCTCGAACTTCTCCTCGACGCGTTCGAGCTTGATGTCGAACTTCTCCTCCACCCGCTCGAACTGGGATTCCATCTCGTCGAAGCGCTTGTCGACCCTGTCGAAGCGCTCGTCCACCTTGTCGAAGCGCTCATCGACGCGCCGGAAATCCTCTCTCATCCGCTCGTTGAGGTCGTCGAGGCGCTCGTCGGTCCAGGCTTCCCGCATCGTCTGCATTCTGGCACCGTAACTTTTCGTCTGCAACGCAACAAGGCCGAAGCGTCACGACTTCGAGCCAATTGGAAGCCGAATCGCCGCTAGCGCAGCGGCTGCACCAGCAGCTCATCCTCGGCTGCGCGGGCTCCGAGGTAGGGCGTCATCGCCAGGTAGACCAGCTCGGGCAGGAATTCCTCGCCGCTCTCGATCGCCCCGGTGCGGACCTTGGTCAGGATCGTGCCGTAGATCGCGCCGCTGACCATCTCGGCGGTATGGCGCGAGACCGCGGCCGGTTCCTCCAGCTCGGCCCGTCCGGCGTCGATCATGTCGGCCAGGCCCTGCAACACGCGATCGCGGCGCGCCTGCGCCCGGCTGCCGGCGCCGTTGACGGCAACCACGAAGAAGCGGGCTCGCAATGCGTCCTCCTGGAGGAAGCGCATCGCCGCCCAGGCGCCGGCCCAGATCCGGTCGTGCCAGCCGCGCGGCCCCATGAAGGCGGTGCCGGTCCGCCGGCAGAACTCTGCCGCGATCTCGCCGTGCACCCGCAGGAAGCAGTCCTCCTTGCCGCTGAAGTGGGCGTCGAAGGCGGCGCGGCCGACGCCGGCCCGTTCGCAGACCATCGCCAGCGTCGTCGCCTCGAAGCCCTCCTCCACGGCCAGCTCCATCATCGCCGTCACGATCCGCGTGCGGACCGGGTCCCCACCGGTGGCGGCCCCGGGCTCGGTCCCGGTTCTCACATTCGCCCGGCCCTGCCCCCTGCGCTCGTCCTCGTCCGCCTCAGGCGGCCACCCGCGCCTGCGCGGCGTCGGCGGCCCGCCCCGCCTCCACCTCTCCCACATAGGGAGTCAGCGTCACCTGCAGCATCTCCGGCAGCAGTGCCATCAAGTCTTCGACGTCGTCCGCGATCAGGCGCTGGTGCACCAGCCAGGCAATGCCACCGGCGATCGCCACCTCGAGCCCGTCCGGCAGCCGGCTGGCGCGGGGATTGAACTCGCGCCCCTCGCGCAGCTTCGGCGCCACGCTTTCCAGCATTGCCTGGTAGCGAACCAGCGATGCGGTACCGGCGGCCTGAGCCTCGACGATGCAGAGCTTGGCCCGCGCGGGCTCTTTGACCACCATCTCGAGGAAGAGCTCGAGCCCGGTCGAGATCTGCTCCTGCCAGGCCTGCTCCGGGTCCAGCAGCTCGGCAAAGACCTCCTTGGCGCCGGCGACGTTCTCGTCGAAGGCCGCGAGGAAGCACTCTTCCTTGCTGGCGAAGTGCTCGTAGAAGGTGACGAGGGCCACCCGCGAGCTCTTGGCGATCAACTCGATCGTCGTCTTCTGATAGCCGCGTTCGGCGACCAGGTCCGCGGTCGCCAGCAGCATCCGCTCGCGCTGGTTCTGGATGACGAAATCGCTCGGCGTCAGCTGCTTGCCGGGCGGCGTCGTCGAAAGCCGCTCCGAGAGTGGGCGCTGCTTCGCCATACCGGCAAGATACCAGAACGTTCACCTGGTGTCTAATTTCCTTTTCTCTAAAAACTTTTGCGTTCTGGTCGGCGATTTCTTTAAAAGCTGCTATATCTAGACAAAAGGTTAGTGTTTTCGAAAGGTGAGTCGGATGGTGGATCGGACATCTGCGGCCGTTGACGAGGGTGCGGTGGCACCGGTCGCACCCTTCCCCGGGCGCCGTGTCCGCCCCGCTCGCGAGCGCCTCCTGGAGGCAGTACTGGTGGTCAGCGGGGAACGCGGCTACGAGCAGGCCTCGGTCCAGGATGTGATCGAACAGGCACGCGCAAGTCGGGCGACGTTCTACAAGCACTTCGAGGACAAGGAGGACTGCTTCACGCAGGCCTACCACGATGCCGCCGACTGGCTCTACCGCCGCCTCACCGCCGTCGCCAAGCGGCAGCCGACCTGGCGCGAGGGGCTGCGAGCGGCGATGGCCGAGCTGCTCGAGTTCTGCGCCAACCAGCCGACGCTGGCACGCGCGTTGATCGTCGAGGCGCACGCCGCCGGCGGCGCTGCGCTCGCTGAACATGATCTTTTGATGGAGCGCCTCTCCCACGCGATCGATTTCGCGCGCCGCGAGATCCCCTCTCGCCAAGCTCCACCTCCAGTTACGGCTCCCTTCATGGTAGGCGCTATCGAGACTCTCGTGCGGGCCAAGCTGATGAGCGACGAACCGGAGACCGCGCCGGAGATGCTGCCGGGGCTGCTGCATTTCGTGGTGATGCAGTTCTTCGGCGAGGACGCCGCCTGGGAAGAGCTGACCTCGGCGCCGCTGGCGACGTGGGCTTCGCGGCGGGAGGCTGCGACCAGGATGCCTTGATTCGGGGGGGCCTGGGGAGAGGTGGGGTGCCCCTCGACCGAACGCCCCCGAACTTCGACAGCTCTCAACAACCGCCCGATGTGAACGCCAGCGCCCAGGGTTGAGGACGTTCAGCTTTCCTGCGAGCGGCGGAGCAAACGGCCCCTGGGACGAACCTGGCTCGAACCTTCCCGCTGTTGAACCAGGACGGAGGGTTGGGTGCCCCTCCAGCAGAAGCTCAAGGACGGGGATACGGACCCTGGCCGCGCGCCCAGCTGCGCGACGGCTTCTGATGGAGGGGCACCCAACCCTCCCCCGCCCCGCTCCTACAGCGGGATATTCCCGTGCTTGCGCTTCGGCTGCTCAACCCGCTTCGACTGCAGCATCCGCAGCGCCCGAATCAGCTTCGGCCGCGTCTGCCGCGGCTCGATCACGTCGTCGATGTAGCCGCGCTCCGCCGCCGAGTACGGGTTGGCGAAGTGGGCTTTGTAATCGTCGATCAGTTTCTGCCGGCGCTCGTCGGGAGTCGGCGAGGTGGCGATGTCCTTGCGGTAGATGACGTTGACGGCGCCCTCGGGGCCCATCACCGCGACCTCGGCGGTCGGCCAGGCGACGTTGAAATCGGCCAGCATGTGCTTGGAGGCCATCACGTCGTAGGCGCCCCCGTAGGCCTTGCGGGTGACGACCGTGAGCTTCGGAACGGTCGCCTCGGTGTAGGCGTAGAGCAGCTTGGCGCCATGGCGGATGATCCCGTTCCACTCCTGGTCGGTGCCGGGAAGGAAGCCGGGGACGTCGGTCAGGGTGAGGATCGGGACGTTGTAGGCGTCGCAGGTGCGGACGAAGCGGGCGGCCTTCTCGGAGGCCTCGATGTTGAGCACCCCGGCGAGGAAGGCCGGCTGGTTGCCGACGATGCCGACGGGAAAGCCGTCGAGCCGCGAGAAGCCGCAGACGATGTTCTTCGCGAAGTGCTCGTGGACCTCGAAGAACTCCTCGTCGTCGACGATGCGGGCGATCACGTCGCGCATGTCGTAGGGCTTGGACGGGTCGTCGGGGACGACGGAGTCGAGCGCCTCGTCTTCGCGCTCGGGGTCGTCGCTGGGCTCGAAGCGCGGCGGCGTCTCGAGGTTGTTCGAGGGCAGGAAGCTGAGCAGGTAGCGAGCGTCTTCGAGGCAGCTCTCCTCGTCCTCGGAGGCGAAGTGGGCGACCCCCGACTTCGAGTTGTGGCTCATCGCCCCGCCCAGCTCCTCGAACTCGACTTCCTCGCCGGTCACGGTTTTGATCACTTCGGGGCCGGTGATGAACATGTGCGAGGTCTCTTTGACCATGAAGATGAAGTCGGTCATTGCCGGCGAGTAGACGGCACCACCGGCGCAGGGGCCCATGATCAGGCTGATCTGCGGGATCACCCCCGAGCATTTGACGTTGCGGGCGAAGACGTCGCCATAGGCGCCGAGCGAGACGACGCCCTCCTGGATCCGGGCGCCGCCCGAGTCGTTGATGCCGACCACCGGCGCCCCGACCTGGGCGGCGAGGTCCATGACCTTGCACATCTTCTCCGCCATTACCTCGCCGAGACTGCCGCCGAAGACGGTGAAGTCCTGGGAGAAGACAAAAACCGTTCTCCCATCGATCGTGCCGTGGCCGGTGACGACGGCGTCGCCCCAGGGCCGTTTCTTCTGCATCTCGAAGTCGTAGGTGCGGTGCCGCACGAAGGTGTCGAGCTCCTCGAAGGAGCCGGGATCGAGCAGCTTCTCGACCCGCTCCCGGGCGGTCATCTTGCCCTTCGCGTGCTGCTTCTCGACCGCCGCCTCGGAGGCGGAGTTGATCGCCGCCTCGCGCAGCTCGCGCAGGTAGGCGAGCTTCTCCTCGTGGGTGACCGGGTTCTTCTCGCGCATCGAGCGCCGCAGTCTATTTCGCGGCTACGGCGCGTGCCATCGCGTCCGCCGTTTCGCCCACTGTTGGAGCAAATCCGAAGGCGCTAGACGCTGCTGAAGGGGCGCCGCTGCGGCTCCGCCAAACGATCCAGAAAGGCCTCGAGGTCGGCTGCTTCGAGGCCGGTGCTCTCATCGGCGCGGATCTCGACCCGGGTGCCGAAGCCCTTCTCGGCCATCCTCACCTCGACCCCCTCGACCGCGGCAACCAGCTCCGCCAGCTCCGGCTCCGACTTCATCAGCGTCCTCGAGGCTTCGATCATTGGGCCGCTTTCGCCTCGTCATTCCCGAATCCTCCAGCTAGAAGAACGCCCCGCCCTTGTATTCGCCGAAGACGTCGCGCATGGCGCCGCAAACCTCGCCGATCGAGGCATCGGCGGCGAGCGCGGCGCGGATCGGCCGCAGGAGGTTGCCCTCGCCGCGGGCGACGTCGCGGATCGACTCCAGTTTGGCGGTGACGTCGGCTTGGTCGCGCGCCTCCTTGAAGGCCCTGAGCCGGGCCAGCTGACGCTGCTCGGCCTCGGGGTCGACCTTGAGGATGTCGACGTCGTCGACCTGGTCGGTGACGAACTTGTTGACGCCGACGATCACGTCCTGGCCGCTCTTGTAGCGCTCGTGGTAGCTGTGCGCGGACTCCTCGATCTCGCGCTGCATGAACTCCAGCGCCTCGACCGAGCCGCCCAGCTCTTCGACCTTCTCCATCAGCTCCTTGGCCCGCAGTTCGACCTCGTCGGTCAGCGACTCGACGAAGTAGGAGCCGGCGAAGGGGTCGACGGTCTCGGCGGCACCGGACTCGTAGGCGAGCACCTGCTGGGTGCGCAATGCGATCCGGGCCGAGCGCTCGGTCGGCAGCGCCAGCGCCTCGTCGAAGCCGTTGGTGTGCAGCGACTGGGTGCCGCCGCAGACGGCAGCGAAGCCCTGCAGGGCGACGCGGATGATGTTGACCTCGGGCTGCTGCGCCTGCAGCGTGACGCCGCCGGTCTGGGTGTGGAAGCGGATCTTCATCGAGTTCGGGTTCTCGGCTCCGAAGCGCTCCTTGACGATCTCGGCCCACATCCGCCGCACCGCGCGGAACTTGGCGATCTCCTGGAAGACGTTGTTGTGGCCGTTGAAGAAAAAGGCGAGACGGGGAGCAAACTCGTCGATCTTGAGGCCGCGGTCGAGCGCCGCCTCGACGTAGGCGATCGCGTTGGAGAGGGTGAAGGCGACCTCCTGCACGGCCGAGCAGCCCTTCTCGCGGATGTGGTACCCGGAGATCGAGATCGTGTTCCATTTCGGCACGTTCTCGTGGCAGTACTCGAAGATGTCGGTGGTCAGCCGCATCGTCGGCGCGGCCGGGTAGATGTAATTGCCGCGCGCCATGTACTCCTTCAGCACGTCGTTCTGGACGGTGCCGCGCAGCTTCTCGGAAGGCACCCCCTGTTCCTCGCCGACCAGCTCGTAGAGCAGCAGCAGGATTGCCGCCGGGGCATTGATCGTCATCGAGGTG
Source organism: uncultured Solirubrobacterales bacterium (assembly GCA_963735255.1). Taxonomy (GTDB): domain Bacteria; phylum Actinomycetota; class Thermoleophilia; order Solirubrobacterales; family 70-9; genus VAYN01. Next base: position 29,031 of record CAVTKC010000009.1, read on the forward strand.
GAGACGCTGTCGAGGGGGATCTGGTCGAAGCAGATCCGCATGTCCTCGATCGTGTCGATCGGGACCCCGGTGCGCCCGACCTCGCCGTGGCAGAGCGGGTCGTCGGAGTCGCGGCCTAGCTGCGTCGGCAGGTCGAAGGCCATCGAGAGCCCGGTCGAGCCGTGCTCGATCAGGTAGCGGTAGCGCTCGTTGGTGTCCTCGGGCGAGGCGAAGCCGGCGTACTGGCGCATCGTCCAGAGCCGGTCCCGGTACATGCCGTCGTGGATGCCGCGGGTGAACGGCGGCTCCCCCGGCTCGCCCAGCCGCTCCTGCAGACCCGGCGCCACGTCCGCCTCGGTGTAGAGGCGGTCGATCTCGATTCCCGAGTCGGTGAAGACACGGGGGTCGTCGGGCCCGACCAGGGGCGCGATCGTGCGGTGGGGGTCGTCCGGATTCGGTTGCTTGTTCTCGCTTGGCATCGCGGGGCAGGATATTGAGGGGCGCCGGTCTAGGCCCCCGCGGTCCCGGCCCGGGCCTCCTGGAGCAGGTCGCCGAGACTACGCGCCAGCGGCACCTCCGCCTCGAACCCGGTCAGCTCGCGCAGGCGGCGCGGGTCGCCAACCAGGGCCGGTGGATCGGCGGGACGCTCCAGCGCCGGGTCATGGCAAGCGCTGACCGGCGCCCGCGCCAGGCGCGCCAGCTCCTCGACCAGCTGGGTCATCGTCGTGCCCCGACCCGAGCAGAGGTTGCAGACGCCGCCGGCCTCGCGCCGCGAGAGCTCGACCAGGGCCGCCGCCCCCTCGCGGACGTCGACGAAATCGCGCACGGCCCCCGGGTTGCCGAGCGCCAGCTCGAGCGGCTCACCGACCCGCTCGGCGGCCGCGATGCGGGCGGCGAACCCGGGGATCGCGAAGTCGGGCGACTGCCCCGGCCCGACCAGGTTGAAAATGCGGGCGACCCCCACCCGCAGCCCGCGGCCGCGGGCGAACTGGCCGCAGAGCACCTCCATCGCCGCCTTGCCGGCGCCGTAGGGAGTCAGCGGGCGCGGCGAGTGCTCCTCTCCCAACGGCAGCTCCGCCGCCTCGCGGCGCCCGTAGATGTCGGCCGAGGAGAGGCAGAGGACGTGCGCCCCGGGGGCGTGCGCCGCGACCGCCTCGAGCAGGTTGAGGGCGCCGGTCGCGTTAATCGCGAAGCTCGCCTCCGGGTACTCCCAGCTGCGCCCGACCGAGGCGGCACCGGCAGCGTTGACGACGAGGTCGGGGGCGACCGCGTCGACACAGGCGGATACCGAGGCCGGATCGAGCAGGTCGCAGGCCGGGGCATCGGCGCTCGACTGCCGGCGCGTCGCGACCAGGTCCAGCCCCGCGGCGCGAGCCGCCGCCGCCAGATGTGTACCGACGAAACCGCCAGCGCCGATCAGCAGCAGCCTGCGGCTCTCGGCCATCGCCGGAGCGCTAGTCGCTGGAGCCGACGAGGCGCTCGACGCCGGTCTGGTCGATCGTCCGCCGCAATCCGTCGATCAGCTCGATCGTCGGCTCCCAGCCGAGCAGGTCGCGGGCTTTGCCGATGTCGGGGCGGCGCACCTGCGGGTCGTCGGTCGGCAGCGGCTCGTGGACGATCTCCGAGCGCGACTCGGTCACCTCGAGCACGGCCTTGGCCAGTTCCAGAAGGGTGAACTCGTTCGGGTTGCCGATGTTGACCGGCGTGTGCAGGTCGGACTCGGCGAGGCTGACGATGCCGCGGATCAGGTCGTCGACGTAACAGAAGCTGCGGGTCTGGCTGCCGTCGCCGAACACCGTCAGCGGCTGGTCCTGCAGCGCCTGGCGCAGAAAGGTCGGGATCGCGCGGCCGTCGTGCGGGCGCATCCGCGGGCCGTAGGTGTTGAAGATGCGGACGATCGCCGTGTCGACGCCCTGCTGGCGGTGGTAGGCCATGGTCAGGGCCTCGGCGTAGCGCTTCGCCTCGTCGTAGACGCCGCGCGGCCCGATCGGGTTCACGTGGCCCCAGTAGTCCTCCTTCTGCGGGTGGACCTGGGGGTCGCCGTAGACCTCGCTGGTCGAGGCGATGAGGAAGCGGGCGCGCTTGAACTTGGCGACACCGAGCATGTGATGGGTGCCCTGGGAACCGACCTTGAGCGTGTGCAGCGGCAGCCGCAGGTAGTCGATCGGGCTGGCCGGCGAGGCCAGGTGGTAGACGAAGTCGACGTCCTCGGGGATGTCGACGTAATCGATGATGTCGACGTGCCGAAAGTCGAAGGCGTCGTCGCGAATGTGAGCGATGTTCTCCAGCGACCCGGTCTCGAGGTTGTCGAGGCAGATCACCCGGTGCCCCTTGCCGAGCAGGTGCTCGCAGAGGTGGGACCCGAGGAAGCCGGCGCCGCCGGTAACTACGCAGGTGGTCATGGCGCCGATGCTACCGGGAGGAGGTGAACCGGCGCGCGGCGGCTCAAACCTGCAATTTGCGTAAATCGTAGGCTGAAAATCGTTTGACTGGGGGGAGAGAACCCGTTCTGAGCCCGCTTAGAGCTGTCATGTTTGGTGAGGGTTGTTGAAGCGGCCAGGGGGAGCCGAGCGGATGGCAGCGGGGCACGGAATCGAGAATGCGGTGAGCGCCGGCACGGCCGAGGCAGCGCGGAAGCGGGCGGCGGTCGAGACCTACTCCCGGCACGAGGCATCGCTGCGGCGGACGGCCAGGCGCTACTCCCTCTGTGGCGACGACGCCGACGACGCGCTGCAGCGAGCCCTGGAGATCCTCCTCCGCAAAGCACCCAGCGAGGATCCACGCGAACTGATCCGCTGGACCCAGACGGTGGTCAAGCACGAGGCGCTGGCGGTACGGCGCGAACGCGAGCGGATCCTCAGCGGGCCGGCGGCACAGCAGCCCGAACCCGGGCGCGAGGACTGGGTGGCGCTGATCCCGGCCAAGAGCGACGGGCCGCCGGAGCGCGCCGAGCGGCAGGAAGCGATCGCCCGCAGCCGCGAGGCGTTGCAGACGTTGAAGCCCCAGGAGCTGCGTGCCCTCACCCTCCTCGCCGAGGGCTACTCCTACGCGGAGATCGGCGAGATCACCGGCTACTCGCATACGAAAATCAACCGCTCCCTGGCCGAGGGGCGCGAGCGCTTTCGCAAGTTGATCTCGCGCAGCGAAGACGGCAGCCGCTGCGCCGAGATGCGACCGCTGCTGTCCTCCTTTTGCGACGGCGAGACGAGTGCCGGGGACGAGGCGGTCCTGCGCGAGCACCTGCGTGCCTGCGCGAGCTGTCGGGCGACCCTGCGCGCCTACCGGGCGGCGCCCGGGGCCGCGGCGGCGCTGGCGCCCGTGCTTCCGGTCGGCCGCTCGCTGCTCGACCGCGCCCAGGAGGCCTTCGGCGGCCTGGCCGCCCGGCTTGGCGGCGGTGGCGAATCGGCGCTTTCGCAGGTTGCCGGCTCCGGCGGCTCGCGCGGGGCGGGGATGGCGGCGCTGGCCAAGGTGGCGGCGATCTGCGTCGGCACCGCCGGCGGCGCCGCGGCCTGTGCCGCCACCGGGGTCGTCCCAGCGCCGCTGCTGCACGGCGAGAAGCAAGTCAAGGCGCCCGTGGTCGAGCGCCGGCTTACCCCGGTCATCGCCGCCGAGTGGGTCGAAGACGAGGGGACCGACTATGAACCGGAACCGGCGACTCCCCAGCCTTCCCCATCTCCTTCGCAGACCAAGACCGAAGCCGCGCCTGAATCGGCGGTCGCGGCGGAGCCGGAAACCGCAACGGCGGAAACGAGCGGGGCGATCGAATACGCGCCGCCCGCGGAACCGACGCCGGCCGCAACCGCCGCCGGCGGAGGCAGCGGCGGCGATGCCGGCAGCCCGGCCGGGGAGTTCGGCCCGTGAAGCCCCGCTCATCCTTCATCGCGATTCTGTCGGCAGCCGTGGCCGTGCTGTTCGCCGCGAGTGGGGCCGCGGCGCAGTCGTTCCTCTACCCGAACGACATGCGGGTCATCGGCGGCGCGAGCTCCTGGCACGCCGACAACGATTTCCGCGTCTACTGGGACGTGCCGCCGCTGCCGACCGGCAGCGCGATCACCGGCGTCGAGTTTCGGCTGCTCGACCAGGCAGGGAACGTGCTCATGGAGGAAAGGGACCTGCCGGTTTGGACGACCCACTTCGAGGTTCTCTACGTGCCATCGGGGCCCGGTGCCTATCTCGCCCAGGTCCGCATCGAGGTCTCCGGCCAGACCGGGCCCTGGGGTGGGGTCTGGCTGCTCTTCGACAACGTCAGACCCGGTCCGGTGCGGCCGTTGGCGCCGAGCGGATGGGTGACCGGAGCCGAGCCGACGACCCTGCGGATCGCGCACCCTGCCGCCCCGCTGCCGATCTCCGGCATCCGCGGCTACGCCGCCACCGTGGAGTCCCTCGACGGGGCCGCACCCTGTTCCGGCAGCGATCGCTGCAGCGTCGCCGAGACCGACCTGCAGGGAGGGGTCGATGCCGACGTGCTCTCGCTCGGGGTCCTGCCGGAGGGCGTGCACACGGTGCACGCCGTCGCGGTCTCCGGCTCCGGAATGCGGTCGGCCGAAGTCGGCAGCGCGATCGTGCGAGTCGACGCGACCCTTCCGAGCCTGTCCCTGGAGGGGACATCCGGCGGCTGGACGAATGGGCCGCTGCGGGTCACCGCCCGTGCACGGGACCAGCTCTCGGGAATGGCGGCGGCTGGACCCGGCGGCCCGATCACCGCGATCGGCATCGACGGCGCCGCGCCCCGGGTCGAGCCGGGAGACCTGGCAACGGTCGTGGTCAGCGGCGAGGGTCGCCACGAGATCGTCGCCTATGCCCGCGACGCGGCGGGCAACGGCAGCGAACAGACGGCGCGGCGCGCCCTCGTCGAGATCGACGAAGGCGCTCCCGCGGTCGCCTTCGCGCCAACTCAGGATCCCGCCGCGCCGGAGCGCATCGAGGCGACGGTTGCCGACTCGCGTGCCGGTGCCGACCTGGGCCGAGGTTCGATCGGCGTGCGCAAGGTGGGCTCGCGACAGCGGTTCGAGGCCCTGCCGACCGCGAGCTCATCGGGTCGCCTCGTAGCCCACTGGGACTCCGACTCCTACCCGACCGGCGCCTACGAGTTCCGGGTCACCGGCTACGACGCGGCCGGCAACTCCGCCAGCTCTGAACGACGCTCCAACGGGGACCGGATGGTGCTGACCAACCCCGTGAAGAAGCCAACCGAGCTGATCGCCGCGTTCGGCGGCAAGCGCCTGCGGATCCAGCGCTGCGTGAGGGATGGACAGCAGCGGCGCTGCCGCCAACGGGTGATCGAGCCGTTCGAGGACAGGCCGACGACGCGGGCGGTCCCCTACGGGCGCTCGATTCCCTACGGCGGCCGGCTCGCGACGGCGGCCGGCCTGCCCCTCTCCGGGGTCGCGGTCGCGGTGGTCGAGACCTTCAGCGCCGGCAGCACCGTCGCGGTGCGGACCACGAGCATCCGCACGGACGCCGACGGGAGCTTCGCGACCAGGTTGGGGCCGGGTCCGAGCCGCCGAATCGAAGCGGTCTTCCCGGGGGATCGCACCTTGACCAGGGCCGTCGGCGGCGCGGTCACGCTCGACGTATTGGGCGGGGTCCGCCTGCGCGCTTCCACCGCGGCAGCCCGGATCGGCGGCGCGCCGGTGGTGTTCAGGGGGCGACTGCTGGCGGCGGACGCGGCACTACCCACCTCGGGCAGGCCGATCGAGCTGCAGTTCCGCTTCCCCGGCAGCGAGTGGTCGGAGTTCCGGACGGTGCGGGCCGATCGCCACGGCCGCTTCCATTACGCCTACTCATTCAGCGACAACGACAGTCGCGGGGTCCGCTTCCAGTTCCGCGCCTACGCGCCGGCGGAAGACGACTGGCCCTACGCGCCGGCGACCTCGAGGCCGGTCTTCGTCACCGGCCACTGAGCAACAAAAAAAGGCCGCCCCGGAAAACGGGGCGGCCCGGTACTGCGAACTGAGATGACTCCTAGCGGAGGGCCGTCAGCTGGTCGGTGACCTGGTCGACGAGGCCCTGGGCGCGCGAGGTCTGCTCGTCGATCGCGCGACGGACGCGGGACTCGACCTCGTTGCGGTTGCGCTTCAGCGTGGTCTCGACCGTGCGCTGATGCTTGCGGGCTTCGCGCTCGACCCGGTTGCGGGTCTTGCGAGCCTCGGTGGTCGCCTTGCGGCGGGCGCTGGTGCCGCGACGCTCGGTCCGCTTCAGCGTTTTGCGGGCCTGGGTCCGGTAGGACTTGAGCTGTTTCTCGGCGCTGGAGCGGCCGGTCCACGGCTCGACCAGGTCGGAGACGCGGTCGCTGACGCTGAGCACGAGGCCGACGGGAACGTCGACAGCGGCCTCGGCGACGGTCTGCACCTGGTTCTTCTCGGCGACGGCGGTCTTGGTCGCGGCCCGTTTGGTCGCTTTTGCCGTGGCGGCGGCGGACTTTTTCGCTTCCGTGGTCGCGCGCTTTGCCTGGGTCCTGGATTTACTTCCGTTTTTGGTCTCAGCCATTGAGATGAGTCCCTTCGAATCTCGGGGGTTGCCTGCCTGGGGGAAGTTCGCGAGTGTAACGAACATATGTTCTTTGCGAACACACGTTCTTAAACCAGCTTCCGCAAGTGGTTACTGGGCGGTTACGCGAGCTCGGCGGCGCCCTGGGCGGCGCGGACCGTCTCCAGCGCGGCGTCGCCACAGGCAGCGGCGATCGGGTACCGCGCGTCGAGGTCGAGCGTGGCCCCGGCCAGCCCGCCCGCTCCGAAGGCGACCGCGCCGCCCGCCTCGCGGACGATCAGCTGGGCGGCGGCGGCGTCCACCGAGCGGCAGGAGCGAAGGCTGAGCATCGCGTCGAAGCGGCCGGCGGCGACATAGGAGGCGGTGATCGCGATCGAGCCGACCACCCGCAGCCGGTAGGCCTTCCCGGCGAGCACCTCGAGCACCGGCAGCGACCACTCCGGCTCGGCCGACTCCAGGCCGACCACCTCGAGCTTCTCGGTCTCCTCCGCGACCCTGGCCGGTCGCTCGCCCAGCGTCGCGCCGCCGCCACGGCGGGCGGCGAACTGCTCGTCGGCGCCGAAGTCGTGGACGAACCCGAACTCGACGTCGGCCATCGTCTCCCCCGAGGCGACGGCGATGCTGAGGCTGTGCGAGGGGATCGTGCGGCGGGCGTTGAGCGAGCCGTCGATCGGGTCGATCACGACCCGGGCCGCGCCACCGCCGCCGAAGGAGACCTCGCCGCGCTCCTCGGAGATCGCGACGAAGGAGGCGCCGTCCGCCGCCAGCCGCTCGAGCTCGGCGAAGACGACGTCCTCGCAGCGGCGATCGATCGCCAGCGTGCGATCGCCGCCCTCGCCCACACCCTCGTAGACGGTGCGCTCGGCGCTGCCGGGAGCCGCCGCGAAGATCGCCCGCTGAGCGGCGACGACGCGGCGGCAGATTCCCAGCCAGTCTGCGGAGAAAACATCCATCGGCCGGATGCTACGGCGCGCTAGCGTTGGGCGATGGGCGAGCAGCCGCAAATAACGACGTTGCACGGGGACGAGCGCGAGCGCGCCGTCGCCCACGCGACCGGTCCGTTACTGGTCCTGGGCGCCGCCGGAACCGGCAAGACCGAGCTGCTGGCACGGCGGCTGGCGCGGCTCGCCGCCGACGGCGTCGCGGTCGAGCGCATCCTCGTCATCGGCTCCACCCGCGCCACCGCCAGGCGCCTGCGCGAACGCGCCGAGGCCCTCCTGCGGGACCCGTTCGAGGAGCTCTGGATCGGCAGCTGGGACACGATCGGCGAGCGCCTGCTGCGCGAGCACGCCGCGGCCGCCGGCCTGGAGCCGTTCTTCGACGTGCTCGGCCCGGCCGAACGGCTGGCGATGCTGCTCGACCGCCTCGACGAGCTGCCGCTGCGCCGCCACGAGATCCGCGGCAACCCGGCCGGGTTGCTGGCGCGGCTGCTGGCGCGGATCGATGCGCTCAAGGCGGATGCGGTCGGGCCGACCAAGCTCGAGGCGCGGGCGCGGCAGCTCGAACAGAGCGCCGGCGACGAGGCCGAGCGCGAGGAGGCTCGGCGCGAGCTCGAGTTCGCCGAGCTGTTCACGGCCCACGACCGGATCCTCGCCAACGCCGGCAGCCTCGACCGCGGCGACGTCTTCCTCGCCCTCGACTGCCTGCTGAGCGAACGGCCCGACGTGCGGCGCCGGATCGCCCTCCACTTCGAGCAGCTGATGGTCGACGAGCTGGAGGAGGCGACCCCGGCGCAGCGAGCGATCCTGACGGCGCTGGCGGCCGACAACGCGAACCACCTCTACGCATTGGAGGGCGAAGGCGGCGATGCCGCCGCCTGGCTCCGTGACGTGCACCCGGATGCCGACGTGGTCGCGCTCGAGCACCGCTTCCGCGAGCCGGCGCTGCGCTTCTGGAGGTGCGGCAACGAGCGCGCCCAGTCGCAGGCGGTGGCGCGCGAGGTCGAGCACCTGCTGGCCGGCGGCGCCGACCCGGAGCGGATCTGCGTGCTCGTCGCCGACCCGGCCCAGCAGGGCGGGACCGTGGCGGCGGCGATGGAGGAGCGCGGCATCCCCTTCCACCTCTCCGGCCCCGCGGCCCTCTTCCAGCGCCCGGAGGTCCGCGACGCGATCGCCTGGCTGCGGGCGCTCGCCGACCCCGACGACTCGCCGGCGGCGGCGCGGGCACTGACCCGACCGCCGATCGAGTTGCGCTCGGGCGACCTGGCGCGGCTGACGACGATCGCGCGGCGGCGCAAGCAGGACATGGTTGCCGCCTGCGAGGCAGCCCTCGACAGCCCCCAGTTCCAGCCCGAGGCGCGGGAGCGGATCCAGGCCTTCCTCAAGCTCTACAACGCCGCCTCGGCGGCGATGGAGGCACGCCGGGCCGACGTCTTCGTGCGGCGCCTGATCGAGAACGTCGGACTGCGCCGGCAGCGGTTGTTCGCCGCCCAGCCGGAGGTGGCGGAGCGCCTGCTCGGGCTCTCGCGACTGGCCGAGCTGGCCACCGCCTGGGCGCGGCGCGAACCGCACGGCTCGACCCGCGGCTTCGTCGCTTACCTCAACGCCGTCGCCGAGGCCGGGGTCGACCCGGCCGGCGGCGAGGAGCCGCCCGCGGCGGCGGCCGTGCAGGGGATGGCCGCGGACGCCGTCAAGGGGATCGGCTTCGACCACGTCTTCGTGCTCGGGCTCGAGCGCGAGCACGACTGGGGGCGGATCGGCTGGCCCGCCCGCACGACCCTCGTCCTCTCCCGGCTCGCCCGCGGCGACGAAGGCGAGGCCCGACCCTCGCGCTTCTACGCGGAGGCGCTGGCCGCCGCGGTAGCGGCCGAGGAGGACCACGACGAGGAGCTGTTCGGGCCGGCCGAAGGCCTGCACGCCACCTATCGCGATCTGCGCGAGCAGGTGCTCGAGGCCTCCTGGCGCGCCGGCCGCGAGCTCTCCGAGCCGCGCCTCGACACGGCGATCGACGTCAACCGGGCGATCGCCCGCTACCTCGAGCTGCTGAAGCTGGCGGCATTGGCGCAGCGGCCGGGCGACGAGCCGACGGCCGAGGCGATCGCCGCCGTCAACGGGCTCCTGCGCCAGGTCGCCAGCCCCGAGCAGCAGGCCGAGCTCGATGCCTCCTCGCTCGATTCCTATCTGCTCGACAGCGAGGATGAGCAGGGTCGCCGCCGGCAGCTGATCGCCGCCCGCGAGGAGCCCTCGCTGGAGGCCTTCCTGCCACGCCGCGGCGATGGCCGCCTCAGCCTCTCGGCCTCCGACCTCGGCCTCTACCTGACCTGTCCGCTCAAGTACAAGTTCGGTCGCGTCTTCGGGATCCCGCAGGAGCCGACCATCAATCAGCGCTTCGGGATCCTCATCCACAACGTCCTCGAGCGCTTCCACAAGGAGCCGCCGGACACCGACGAGGAGGGGTTGGGCCAGCTTCGCTACCTGTTCGAGACCGGCTGGCGCAAAACCGGCTTCGGCTCGACCGACGACGAGCTGCAGTTCCGCGACCGCGCCCGCGAGGCGCTGCGCCTCTACTGGGAACGCGAGCGCGTTGCCGAGGGAGAACCGGTCTGGCTGGAGAAAAAGTTCGACTTCCAGGTCGGCGAACACCACGTGCGCGGTCGCGTCGACCGGGTCGACCGCCTGCCCGACGGCGACTACGAGCTGATCGACTACAAGACCGGCGAACGCAAGACGGCGGCCGAGCTCGAGAACGACCTGCAGCTGGCGCTCTACCGGCTCGCCGCGCGCGAGGCCTGGGAGGTCGAGGCCAGCGCCGGCAGCTACTACTACGTGCTCGACGGCGACAAGGTGGCGGCGCCGACCAAGCCCGACGACGCCGAGCGGGTCGAGCGCACGGTGCTGCAGGTTGGTGAGGGCATCCTCGGCCAGGACTTCGAGCCGCGCCCCTCCCCCAGCGTCTGCAGCTGGTGCGACTACCGCCTGATCTGCCCCGCCGCCGAGTCCTGAGTCAGCGCTGGTCGCCGCGCTGGCGGAGGAAGCGTTGAAACTCGCTGGCGATCGAGTCGGCTGAGGGGAGCTCCTCGCCCTCGGCCTCGAGCAGGTCGACCTGTTCGGCCTCGATCCGCGAGACCAGCTCCTCGATCTCCGGGTTGGCGGCGACGGCGCGGCCGATCTGCTCCTCGTAGTCGGTCGTTTCCTCCTCCAGCTCGGAGGCCTCGATGGCGATCCCGGTCAGCCCCTCGAGCCGCCGCAGGAGCGCCAGCGCCGCCTTCGGGTTGGGCACGGCGGCGACGTAGTGGGGCACCGCCGCCCAGAGCGAGGCGGAGTCGATGCCGGCCTGGCGGCAGAGGTCGTGGACGACGCCGGTGATCCCGGTCGGACCCTCGTAGCTGGAGCGCTCCAGTTCGAGCTCTTCGACCAGCTGCTGGTCGGAGGCGAGGCCGGTGATCGGCACCGGCAGGGTGTGGGAGACCTCGGCAATCAGGGCACCGAGGGTGATCACCATCTCGACCCCGAGCGCGTCGGCGGCGGTGGCGATCGTCTCCGAGAAGGTGCGCCAGCGCAGGTTCGGCTCGGTGCCGTCGAGCAAGACCAGGTCGCGGTCGGCGCTGGGAACCGTGACCGCGAAGAGGTTGTTCTCGGGCCAGTCGATCCGGCGCGTCTGACCTTCGTCGAGGCTGATCGTCGGCCGCGTCGTCTGGAAGTCGAAGTACTCCTCGGGATCGATCCTGGCGATCAGCTCGGAGTCGAGCGATGAGGCGACGGCGCCGAGGGCGGTCGAGGCAGCGGCGGCGGCGTCGTTCCAGCCGCGAAAGGCGCAGACCAACACGGGAGAACGCAGATGCGGCAGGTCGCCTTCCCATGTGAGCGAATCCACGCTCTGAGCGTAGACGATGCCAGCGGTGGCGCCGCGGCGGATCGGACGCTAGTTCGGCTCTGGGGGTGCCTGCTCGTGCCAGCGTCGCTCGGTCTCGAGCTGGGCGGCGATCGAGAGCAGGCGAGCCTCGCCGGCGGCGGGGGCGACGAGCTGGGCGCCGATCGGCAGACCGGCGGCGGTGAAGCCGGCGGGGACGCTGATCGCCGGCCAGCCGACCACGTTCCAGGGCCAGGCGAAGGGACAGGCGGCGCTGGCCGTGCTGCTGGTCGCCCAGTAGCCCCGGCCCTTGAGGTAGTCGACCTTCGGCGGCGGCTCCGCCGTGGTCGGGGTCAGGACCAGGTCCACCTGCTCGAAGATCGCGCCCATGCGGCGGCGGAAGGGCAGCTCGGCGGCGCGGGCGGCGCGGGTCGGGAAGCCGCTGAGGAGGCGCCCCAGGCGGGCGTGGGTGCGGGTGCGGGCTTCCAGCTGGGAGCGGTCGACCTCGCGCTCGTCGAGCCAAGCGTTGACGGCCGACATCCCGCGCGGGACCAGAGCGGCGCCAACCAGGCCGTAGTCGGGGTCGCGCTCCTCGACCTCGTGGCCGAGCTCGGTCAAGGTCGCGGCCATCGCCTCGACCGCCGCCCGGTGCTCGGGGTCGACCTTGCCGGGAGCGCCGATCGGGGTGGTGAAGGAGATCGCGATGCGCAGGGGGCCGGCAGGAGCCGTCGCCGCCTCCGAAAAAGGCTCGGTCGGCGGCGGAACGTGGTGCCGATCGGCGGGAACGTTGCCGGCGAGCACATCGAGCAGGAGCGCGGCGTCGCCGACGCTGCGGGCGAGCGGGCCGTAGCAACTGAGTCCGTTGAAGGCCTCGGCGTCGGGCCAGGTGGAGACGCGCCCGCGCTGCGGCTTGAGGCCGACGAGGTTGGTCCAGGCGGCCGGGATGCGGATCGAGCCGGCGCCGTCGGAGCCCATCGCACCCGCGACCAGCCCGGCCGCGACGGCGGCGGCGGCGCCACCGCTCGACCCTCCCGGCGTGTGCTCTGGCTGCCAGGGGTTGCGGGTGACCCCGTGGACGCGGCTCTCGGAGAAGTGCCACTGCCCCACCTCCGGGGCAGTGGTCTTGCCGACCACGACGGCCCCCGCGGCGCGCAGACGGCGGACCGCCTCAGCGTCCCGCTCCGCCAAGCGATGCTCGCCCGCGCAGCCGAACGGGGTGTCGTGGCCGGCAAGATCGACGTCGTCCTTGATCGCCACCGGGACCCCCAGCAGCGGTGCCCGCTCGCCGCCGTCGAGCCGGCGGTCGGCTTCCGCCGCGGCGGCCAGGGCCTCCTGGGTGCAGACGACACGGAAGGCATTCAGCGTCGGTTGCGTCTCTTCGATCCGTCGCAGCGAGCGTTCGGTCAGCTCGCACGAGCTGACCTCACGAGCGGCGAGAGCGCGCGCCTGCCCGACGAGACCGTCGGTGGCGTCGCGCTGCGCAGCCGATTTGTTGACCGTCAGTTCAATAAGGCCGGGGATTGTCGCAGCTATTGAACCGGTGGTCAACAGCGACTAGCCTGAGGCTCCGTGCCGCTGACCCAGAAACGCCGTTTGAGCACCGACGCGCGGCGCGAGCAGCTGCTGAGTGCCGGTGCTCAGCTACTGGCCGAACGCCCCTACACCGAGGTCTCGATCGAGGACATCGCCAACGCCGCCGGTGTCTCCAAGGGCCTGCTCTACCACTACTTCCCGACCAAGAAGGACTTCATCATGGCCGCGATCGAGCTCGGCGAGGGCGAGCTGGCGGAGCTGACGGCGGTCGATCCCGGCCTCCATCCCGCCGAGCAGCTCACCGCCACCCTCGACCGCTTCCTCGACTTCGTCGAAGCCCACGAAGCCGCCTACTCGGCGATCTTCCGCAGCCGCGGTGGCGGCGATGCCGACATCCAGGCCGCGCTCGACGCGGGCCGGCAGCAGCGGATGGAGGCGATGATGGAGTCGCTCTCCGCCTGGGAGGGAGCGCCGTTCGCGGTCGAGCGCACGGCGGCCCTCGAGGCGGCGGTCCAGGGCTGGTTCTTCTTCATCGAAGGCGCGGTGCTGCGCTGGCTCGACGACAAGGCGATCGAGCGACTGCAGCTGCGCGAACTGCTGGGGCAGGGGCTGATCGGCGCGCTGCGGGCGGCGGAGTTCGTCGACGGCTCGGCCTAGGCGAGCCGTCAGGGAGCGGAGCGGGCGCGGCGCACGAGCTGGATGGCCATGAAGATGGCGAGGGCCGCGAAGGAGAGCTGCAGGGCGCGCTCGGAGACGTGGTTGGAGACGGTGACCCCGATCAGGACGCCGAGCGGCGAGAGCACGCCGATCAGGATTGCCTCGCGCAGCCGCACGTTGCCATAGCCCTTCTGGCGGTAGGCGCCAACCAGGGCGACGATGACGATCATCAGCAACGAGGTCGACTCCGCCTCGACCTGGGTGAGGCCGAGGAAGATCGTCAGCGCCGGAACGAAGAGGACGCCGCCGCCGACGCCGACCAGGCCGCCGGCGAGCCCGCCGGCAATCGCGATCAGAACCGCCAGAACCTCGTTCATTTGAGGATCAGCTCGATCGCGATCCCGACCAGGAGCAGGGCGAAGAGGTAGGAGACGGCGCGCTGGGGGATGCGTTGCTGGATCGCCGTCCCGAGGACGACCCCGAGCACCGCGGGGATCGTCAGCAGCAGCCCGGTGACGACGTGGACGTTGCCGTAGATCCCGCCCTGGGCGAGCGCCCCGAGCAGGCCGATGAGGACGATCGCGGCAAGGCTGGTGCCGGTCGCGAGCCGCTCCCCGTAGGCGAACCAGAAGATCAGCAGCGGCACGATCACGGTGCCGCCGCCGACGCCGAAGAGGCCGCTGAAGATACCGGCGAGCGTGCCGATCGCCGCCAGCTTCCAGATCGAGTCCGCGGGCATCGGCCCGGACGAGGGCGGCATCCGGCGATACTAGATGCCGTGCCTGGCGAAACTGAGACCGGCGCGGGAGCCTGGGCCTCGCTGGAGCCGTTGCGTGCCGATCCGGCGCGGACGGCGATCCTCACCGATGTCGACGGGACCCTGGCACCGATCGTCGAGCGCGCCGAGGAAGCGGCGGTGCCGCTGCGGGCGCGGGAACTGCTGGCGCGCCTGAACGATCGCTTCGGCTTGGTCGGCTGCGTCTCCGGGCGGCGGGCCGAGGAGGCGCGGCGGCTGGTCGGCCTCGACGGGATCGCCTACGCCGGCAATCACGGCCTCGAGCTGCTGCTGCCGGGCGACCGGACGATCCGGCCCGACCCCTCGCTGGCCGGCCAGGAGGGCGCGGCGGCGGAGTTCGCCGCCGGCCTCGACCTCGATGCTCTGGCCGCGGCCGGCATCCGGCTCGAGGACAAGGGGCCGATCCAGGCCCTGCACTGGCGCGGCGCCGCGGACGAGACCCACGCCGAGGGGCAGGCGCATGAGATCTCCGTCGAGGCCGGCCACGCCGGGCTCGAACCGCGCTGGGGGCGCAAGGTGCTGGAGCTGCGGCCGCCGGGCGGTGGCGGCAAGGACGCGGCGGTCGCCTCGCTACTGGCAGCCGAGGGGCTCGACCAGGCGATCTACGCGGGCGACGACCGCACCGACCTCGACGCCTTCCGCCGTCTGCGCGAGCTGCGCGAGTCCGGCGACCTGGCCGCCGCTGTCTGCGTCGGCATCGTCTCCCCCGAGGCGCCGCCGGAGCTGCCCGAAGACGCCGACCTGATCGTCGACGGGCCGGAGGGATGGCTGGCGATCCTCGAATGGCTGGCGGAGTAAGCGGGTGCCCTACACCGACCTGCTGCGCGTCAGCGTCTTCATCACCGGCGCCGAGGCGACCGCGCTGGGGGCGATCACGGCGATCGGCGCCAGCCGCGAGGGCGACTCGACGACGGTCCTCGTCGCCGCGGTCTGGTGGCTGGCCGCGCTGGCGATCGGCATCTGGCTCGGGCGCCCGGCCCGGGCCGCCGAGGATGTTCGCGAGCCGCTGGCCCGCGCCCGCACCGCAACCTCGCTGCCGCAGGAGACGCCAGCGCGGATCGCCGGCGGCCGGCTCTGGCCGATCGCGTTGACCGCGGTCGTCGCCGGCGGCCTCGGCCTCTTCTTCCCCGGCGTCGCCGTGATCGGCGCCGGCTACGCGCTGATCGTTTCGCTCGCCTGGCACACCCGCGAGGCCGCCGTGCTCGGGATCGAGCAGCGCGACGGCGTCAAGTTCTACGTCGTCCCCAACTCCGCCCTGCGCCCGGTCGAACTGGTGCGGACGCCGGGCCTGCGCAGCGACCGCCTCAGCCGGACTTGATGGGTTAACCCACCCCCAGTGGGGTCAAGTCCTCAAAATAAGCCGGCGAGTTTCTTGAACTCGCGCCAGCCGCGGGTGTTGGCGACGTCGGCCTTGGTCAGCCAGGCGCGGCGGGCGCTGGCGATGCCGTAGGCCATGTTGTCGAGCGTGTCGACGCCGTGGGCGTCAGTGTTGACGACGATCCTGACGCCGGCGTCGACGGCGAGGCGGGCGTGGCGGTCGGAGAGGTCGCGGCGGTTGGGGTTGGCGTTGATCTCGATCATCGTGCCGGTGCGGGCGGCGGCCGCGGCGACCGCCTCGACGTCGATGTCGTAGGGCTCGCGGCGCCCGATCAGGCGACCGGTGAGGTGGCCGATGCAGTTGACCTGGGGGTTCTCGATTGCCTCCAGCACCCGCGCCGTCATCTCCTTGCCGGAGATCGAGAAGGAGGTATGGACGCTGGCGACCACCCAGTCGAGCGCCTCGACCAGGTCGTCGGGGTAGTCGAGGGTGCCGTCGAGGCCGATGTTGATCTCCGAGCCGGCGAGCAGGCGGAAGCCCTTTTTGCCCTTGTTCCACTCGCGGATCTCCTCGATCCGCTCCCAGAGGCGCTCGGGGGTGACGTGGTCGCCGAAGCCGTGGCTGGCCGAGTGGTCGGTGATCGCCATATAGGCGTAGCCGCGCTCCCGACCGGCCTCCGCCATCTCCCCGAGCGTGTTGCGGCCGTCGGAGAGGGTGGTGTGCGAGTGCAGGTCGCCCTTGATGTCGGCGAGCTCGATCAGCCGCGGCAGCTTGCCCTCGCGCGCCGCCTTCAGCTCGCCGCGGCCCTCGCGCAGCTCCGGCTCGATGAAGGCGTAGCCGAGGCGCTCGTAGACCGCCTCCTCGCTCTCGCAGAGGTCGACCGCCCCACTCTCTTTCTCGGCGATGCCGTGCTCGGAGACCGAGAGGCCGCGGGAGACCGCCTCTTCGCGCAGCTGCACATTGTGGGCCTTGGAGCCGGTGAAGTGCTGCAGCAGGTTGCCGAAGGCGGCGGGCGGGACGATCCGCAAGTCGACCGAGATGCCGTTGTGGGTCTGGGCGCGGACGCCGTTGGCCCCGGGGGTGCCGGCGGCGGCGATCAGCGGGTTGGCGACCAGGGCCTCCGCCAGCGCGGCGGGCTCGTCGGCGGTGGCGATGATGTCGATGTCCTTGCAGGTCTCGGCCCAGCGCCGGGCCGAGCCGGCGACCTCGACCCGGTTCGCGGCGGGGTGCTCGAGCAGCGCCGCCGCCAGCTCCTCGGCGATCGGCCGCACCTTCGAGAGCAGCAGCCGGCCCGGACCCTCGCCGGGCTCGCCGAGGCGCTCGAGCGAAGCCAGCACGTTTTCCTCCGCCTTCGGGCCGAGGCCCTTGACCTCGCGGATCCGTTCGCCCTCGGCGGCGGCCTTCAGCTCCTCCATCGAGGAGATGCCGAGCTCGTCGAAGAGCAGCCGCGCCGTTTTCGACCCCAGGCCGGGGACCCGCGTGACCTCGATCAGGGTCGGCGGGAACTTCGCCTTCAGCTTCACCGCGGCGGGAATCTGGCCGGTCTCCAGCAGCGCCGCGATCTTTTCCGCCAGCGTCTTGCCGACGCCCGGGATCTCGGTCGCCCTGCCGGCGGCGCTGAGCTCGGCGACCGAGACCGGGCTCTCGCGGATCGCCTTGGCCGCGGTGCCGTAGGCGAGCACCCGGTACCTGACCGCGCCGTCGAGCTCGTAGAGGACTCCCAGCTCTTCCAGCGCGGCGGCGATCTCGGCATTGGTCACGACTCCAAGTTATCCCCTCCGGCGAGCGTCTTTAGTCGCGCTTTCGCCCGCCGAATAGCATCGCCGCGTGCCCCCCTCCGAGCGTGGACCGGCCTGGCTGGTCCTCCCCACCTATAACGAGGCCGAGAACCTCGAGGCCTTCGTCGCCGCGGCGCGGGCGAAGCTGCCGGCCGAGGCCCAGGTGCTGATCGTCGACGACGGCTCCCCCGACGGCACCGGCGAGATCGCCGACCGCCTGGCCGCCGAGCACGGGAACGTCGCCGTGCTGCACCGCCGCCACAAGGAAGGGCTCGGCCCCGCCTACATCGCCGGCTTCCGCCACGCCCTCGGCGCCGGCGCCGGCCTGGTCCTGGAGATGGACTCCGACTTCTCCCACGACCCCGCCTACCTGCCGCGACTGCTGGACGCGGCGCAGCGGGCAGACCTCGTGCTCGGTTCGCGTTACGTGCCGGGCGGCGGGGTCAGCGACTGGGGCTCGCTGCGCAAGGCGATCAGCCGCGGCGGCAGCGTCTACGCGCGACTGGTGCTGGGGGTCGACGTCCACGACCTCACCGGCGGCTTCAAGTGCTTCCGCCGCGAGGTGCTGGAGGCGATCGACCTCGACTCGGTCCAGGCCCGCGGCTACGCCTTCCAGGTTGAGATGACCTACCGGGCGATCCGCCGCGGCTTCACCGTGGCAGAGGTGCCGATCGTCTTCCGCGAGCGCCGCGCGGGCACCTCGAAGATGGACCGGGCGATCGTCGCCGAGGCGGTCTGGCGGGTGCCGCTGCTGCGTTTCGGCAGGCGCTATACTTTCTGAAGTATTGACCTGCGAACCTCGATTCTGGGAGATCGATATCCAGTGACTGGGAAATTGACCGACGTAACCGACGCCACCTTCAAAGCCGATGTAATCGATGCCGATGGGCCTGTGCTGGTCGACTTCTGGGCCCCGTGGTGCGGGCCGTGCCGGGTCGTCCACCCCGTCCTGGAGGAGATCGACGGCGAGCGCGACGACCTCAAGATCGTCAGCATCAACGTCGACGAGAACCAGCAGACGGCCGGGCAGTACGACGTCCTCTCGATCCCGACGATGATCCTCTTCAAGGACGGCGCGATCGCCAAGAAAGTCGTCGGGGCGATGCCGAAGCGGCGCCTCGAGGCCGAACTGGAGCCGGCGCTCGCCTAGGGCGGCGCTGCTCTCCCCTCAGCGATGCCATTCGTGGAGGTCCACTGGTTCGAGGGCCGCTCCGACGAGCAGAAGGCCGAGATCGCGAAGCGGATCGAAACGGCGCTGATCGAGGTCGCCGGGGTCGTGCCCGAGCATTGCTGGGTGAAGTTCTCCGACTCGGCGAAAACCGACTTCATCATCGGCAAGCCGGCCGGCGAGTAGCGGCTCAGCCGCGCGCCGACCAGCCGCGCCAGCGCTCGACGTCGACGGCGAGGACCTCGCCGTCGGCGCGCTGTTGCGGGTAGCGCTCGCGCAGGAGCTCGACGGCGCGCCGGGCCTCCGGGTCGGCGCGGTCGAGAACGCGGCCGGCGCCCTCGGCGCGGACCCACCAGAGCGCCTCCCAGTCCTCCTCGTAGTGGTCGGCGAGCAGCGCCACCGCCGCGTTCTCGCGCACGTTGGCGAGGCGCCGCAGCGCGGTGGTGCGCTTCGGCTTGGCGTCGACGGCGCTGTAGATCGTCTTTCCGCTGAGGGCGAAGACGACCGGGACGAGGTGGGGGCGACCGGCGGCGTCGGCCGTGGCGAGCCGGGCGACGCGGGCCGCGGCGAAGCGGTCGCGGGCCTCGGCGGCGGTCACGCCTCGCCGTTGAGCTCGGCGATCGCCGACTCCCAGCGCTCCAGCGCCCGTTCGATCTCGCCGCGGTTGGCCGACGGGACCCAGCGCACGACCCGGCGGCAACCCGCCTGCCGCAGCTCTTCCAGCGCGGCGGGCTTGGCCGGGGCGGTCATCACCATGAAGTCGACCGGGCGCTCGGCCCGGGCGCGCAGCTCAGCGGCGCGGTCGAGGAGCGCCGGTTTCAGCGCCTCCTCCCCCAGGTAGTTCGGGAACCAGGCGTCGCCGAAGGCGAGGACGCGGTCGAGCACGGTCGGGCCGTTGCCGCCGACCAGGATCGGCGGGTGCGGGCGTTGGGCCGGCTTCGGCCAGGACCAGATGCGGTCGAACTCGACGAACTCGCCGTGGTAGCTGGCCTCGTCCTCGGTCCAGATCGCCACCATCGCCTCGACCCGCTCGCGCATCAGCCGCATCCGTGTGCGCGGGTCGGTGCCGTGGTTGGCCATCTCCTCGCGGTTCCAGCCGGCGCCAACGCCGAACTCGAAGCGCCCGCCGCTGAGGCGGTCGAGCGAGGCAACCTCTTTCGCGGTGACGATCGGGTCGCGCTCGACGACGAGGCAGATGCCGCTGCCGATGCGCAGGCGCGAGGTCGCCGCGGCCGCCGCGGTGAGGGCGACGAAGAGGTCGTAGGTGTGGCTGTATTTCCGCGGCAGCTCGCCCCCGGCCGGATAGGGGCTGTCGCGGGTGGCCGGGATGTGGGTGTGCTCGGCGAAGAACAGCGACTCGTGCCCGCGCTCCTCGACCAGCCGCGCCAGCTCGTCGGGACCGACGCCGTAGGCGGTGGGGAAGTACCCGATCCCGAAGTCCATCGGTCGAGTGTAGATCGGGGGTCGCGCGGGCTCCGCCGGAGCCGGGCGGCTCAGGCGGACTTGGCGACGGCGATCGTCAGCTCGCGGCCGTCGATCGTCGCGCCGGCTCCGCCGCCGGCGTCGTAGCCGACGGTGGTGGCGAGGACCTCGCCGGTCAGGTAGCCCTCGTGGGCGCGTGCGGCGGCGAGCAGCTCCTCGTCGCCGCCGAGTCCGAGCTCGATCCGGTCGGTGATCTCCAGGCCCGCCTCTTTGCGGGCGATCTGCACGGCGTGGACGATCTCGCGGGCGAGGCCCTCCTGGCGCAGCTCATCGTCGAGCTCGAGCTGCAATGCGACGGCGTGGCCGGCCTCGGCTTCGACCTCGTAGCCCTCCAATGGCTGCAACGCGAGGGTGATCTCCTCGGGGCCGAGCGTGTGCTCGTCGCCCTCGATGTTGATCCCGACCTGGCCGCCGTTCGCCATCACCTCGGCGACGTGGGCGGCGTCGAGCGCCGCGACCGCGGCGGCGACCTGCGGCATCCGCTTGCCGAAGCGGGGGCCGAGAGCGCGGTAATTGGGCTTCGCCGTGTAGCTGACCAGCTCGCCCTCGTCGCTGACGAAGTCGAGCTCCTTGACGTTGAGCTCGGCGGTGACGAGGCCGGCGCGGGCTTCGATCGCTCCGCGCTCGACCTCGTTGGCGACGATCACGGCGCGGCGCAGCGGCTGGCGCACCTTCGCCTTGGCCCGGGCGCGAGCGGCACGGCCGAGCTCGACGGTGAGGCGCACCGCCTCCATCCCGCTCTCCAGGTCGGGGTCGGCGAGGGCGGCGTCGGGCAACGGGTAGTCGCGCAGGTGGACGGAGTCGGCGAGGTCGCCGGCGGCCCCCCCGGCGAGGTTGAGGTGGATCTCGTCGGCCAGAAAGGGAGTGAAGGGAGCGAGCAGTGCCGCCGTCTCCAGCAGGCAGTGGCGCAGGGTCGCGAAGGCGGCTCGGTCGCCGTCCCAGAAGCGCCGGCGCGAGAGCCGCACGTACCAGTTCGAGAGCTCCTCGACGTACTCGGCGATCGCCCGGCCGGCGGCGGTGCAGTCGAACTCGTCCATGCGCTCGCGGACGAGGGCCGTCGTCGCCTGCAACCGCGAGAGCGCCCAGCGGTCGAGGTCGTCGGCGGGCTCCGGTGCGGCGGGGAAGTCGGCCGGGTCGAGGCCCTCGGCGTTGGCGTAGAGGACCCAGAAGGAGTACGTGTTCCAGAGCGTGAGCAGGAACTGGCGCACCGATTCGCCGACGGTGTCGACCGAGAAGCGGTAGCCGGCCCAGGGCTGCTGGGCGGTCAGGTAGTACCAGCGGAAGGCGTCGGCGCCATGGGCCGAGAGCACCTCCCAGGGGTCGACCACGTTGCCGCGGCTCTTCGACATCTTCTGGCCCTCGGGGTCGAGGATGAGGCCGAGGCAGACGCAGTTGCGGTAGCTGGACTCGCCGAAGAGCAGCGTCGACTCGGCCAGGAGCGTGTAGAACCAGCCGCGGGTCTGGTCCTGGGCCTCGCAGATGTAGTCGGCCGGGAAGCGCTCCTCGAACTCCGCCTCGTTCTCGAACGGGTAGTGGAACTGGGCGAAGGGCATCGCGCCGCTGTCGTACCAGGTGTCGATCACCGACTCGACCCGGCGCATCTCGCCGCCGCACTTGCCACAGGGGATCGTCACCTCGTCGATGTAGGGGCGGTGGAGGTCGTCGGGGACCTCCACCCCGGAGCGCTCGCGCAGCTCGGCGACCGAGCCGATGCACTCGAGCTCCCCGCACGCCTGGTCGCCGCAGCGCCAGACCGGCAGCGGCGTGCCCCAGTAGCGGTCGCGGGAGAGCGCCCAGTCGACGTTGTTCTCCAGCCATTTGCCGAAGCGGCCGTGCTTGACGTGCTCGGGGTGCCAGCCGATCGTCTCGTTGTTGGCGAGCATCTGCTCCTTCACCTCGGAGGTGCCGATGTACCAGCTCGAGGTCGCGTAGTAGAGGAGCGGCGTGCCGCAGCGCCAGCAGTGCGGGTAGGAGTGCTCGTAGACCTGCTCGCGGAAGAGCAGCCCGCGGCGCTCGAGGTCGTCGATCAATGCGCGGGTCACCTCGGGGTCCTTGACGAAGCGATCCTCGAAGCCGGCGACGCGGTCGTCGTAGTGGCCGTCGGGCTTGACCGGGTTGTAGAGCGTCTGCCGCCGGGTCGGGTCGAAGATCCCGTTCGCGGCCGCCACCCGGTAGTCGTCCTCGCCGAAGGCGGGGGCGATGTGGACGAGGCCGGTGCCGTCCTCGGTGGTGACGAAGTCCCCGGCGAGGACGCGGAAAGCCTCGGCGGGGCCGCCGTCGGCGAGCTCGAAGACCGGGCCGCGGTAGCGGCGGCCGACCAGCTCCGAGCCGGGGAAGCGGTCGCTCACCGGCACCCCCTCGCCCAGCACCTTCTCGAGCAGCGGCTCGGCCACGATCAGGGTCTCGCCGGCGACCCGGGCGCGGACGTAGGTGACGTTGGGAGCGAGGGCGACGGCGACGTTGCCGGGGAGGGTCCAGGGGGTCGTCGTCCAGACCAGCAGGGACTCCTCAGTCTCCCCCCCGTCCTCGCCCAGCAGCGGGAACTTGACGTAGATCGAGGGGTCCTCGATGTCCTTGTAGCCCTGCGCCACCTCGTGCGAGGAGAGCGGGGTGCCGTCGCGGGGGCAGTAGGGGACGACCTTGTGGCCCTCGTAGAGGCGGCCCTCGTCCCAGTGCTTCTTCAGCGACCACCAGACCGACTCGATGTAGTCGTCCTCGAGGGTGACGTAGGGGTCGTCGAGATCGATCCAGAAGCCGATCCGCTCGGTCAGCCGGTTCCACTCCTCGACGTACTCGAAGACGGAGGCGCGGCAGCGGGCGTTGAACTCGGCGATCCCGAACTCCTCGATCTCCCCCTTGGAGGAGATGCCGAGCTGTTTTTCGACCTCGAGCTCGACCGGCAGCCCGTGGCAGTCCCAGCCCGCCTTGCGCGGCACCCGGTAGCCGCACATCGTCTTGTAGCGCGGGTAGACGTCCTTGAAGACGCGGGCGAGGACGTGGTGGGAGCCGGGGCGGCCGTTGGCGGTCGGCGGACCCTCGTAGAAGCTCCAGATCTCGGCCCCCTCGCGGTTGGCGAGCGAGCGAGCGAAGACGTCGTCCTGGCGCCAGCGCGCCAGCACCCGCTCCTCCAGCTCGGGGAAGGACTGCTTGGTGTCGACTGGACTGAATCCGGGCACGAGGCTGCGGATTCTAGGAGGGGGTGGGCTGAACCCGGAGCCGGCGGGTCACCAGACGAGGACGAAGTCGGCCGGGTCCTGCGGATTCGCGTACGCCGGGAGGACCAGGCCGGCGTCCATCCGGTTGGCGGTGAAGACCGGCATCACTTCGCGGCGGCTGACCTGGCTGCGGCCGACGCCGGGGATGTCGAGGTCGAGCTTCAGCTTCAGCAGCGGCATCTCGTTGACGGTGGTGTGCGAGTTGCCGACCTCGAGGATGGTCGCGCTGCCCTTGATCCCGTTGCGGAAGACCCAGTCCTGGTGGGCGGCCTTGGCCCGGGCGTGGCGCGCGTACCAGCCGAGGCCGGCAGCGACGAGGACGAAGATCGCCCCGGTCGAGGCGAGGATCAGCGAGGTTTCGGCGTTGGCGCCGGCCAGCACCGGCCCGGCGCACATCGCCAGGCCCAGCAGCCCGAAGAAGCCGATCAGCCAGATGCCGGTGCGGTTGATCTGCATCGCTACTCCCCGCACTCCCGGGCGATCCGCGCGGCCACGTGGGCGGTCGCCTCGCAGAGCGCCTCCAGGCCGTCGGCGCCGGGATCGTCGCTCTCGATGCTGCCGAGCAGGATCCCGTAGGCGAGCTCGAAGGAGAAGTCGGCCGGCGGCACGGTCGCCAGGTAGTCGACCAGCGCCGGCGAGAACAGCTGCCGCATCCAGTTCGGGTCCTGGAAGGGGCTGGTGGAGATCGTGTAGCGCTCGTTCAGCGCCGTGCTCTCGGTCCAGAGCTTCGAGTGGCGGGCCTCGAAGCCGTAGAACTCGTCGTCGCGGGTACTGCGCCCCTGGCGGATGCAGAAGAGGCGGGGGACCAGCGCGGTCGAGTCGTGGACCTCGGCCAGGGCGACGTTGAAGCGGAAGCTCTTGTTGCGGGTGTAGGCGAGGTGGCCGACGACGCCGTCGACCTCGCCGCCGAGGCGGCCGCGGGCGGCCGGCGAGACCTGGCAATGCTTGGACTCGACCAGCAGCGGCGTCAGCGCCCCGAGCCCGAGCGCCGGCAGCGGCTCGAGCCCGCGCGCGGCGGCAAAGGCAGCGTAGGTGGCCTCGGCGTCGCCCACCGGCGCAGCGTATCCGCGTTAGTCCTTTGTCACCCCCTGGGTTACAAAGGACTGACGCGTGTCGGTACGTTGGGCCGATGGCCCGCTACGACCTCGACGGCAAGGTGGCGCTGGTGACCGGCGCGGCGCGCGGGATCGGGTTCGAGACGGCGCGGCAGCTGCATGGGCGCGGGGCCTCGGTCGCGGTGCTCGACCTCGACGCCGAGCAGGCGCGCGAGGCGGCGGAGCGGATCGGGCCGCGGGCACTCGGGCTCGGCGCCGACGTCACCGACGAGGGCGCGACGATGGGCGCTGTCGCCGCGGTCGTCGAGAGGTTCGGCGGCCTCGATATCGCCGTCGCCAACGCCGGCATCGCGCCGCCGACCGTGACCACGGCGCGGACGATGCCCGCCGAGGAGTGGCGGCGGGTCCTCGACGTCAACCTGATCGGGGCCTGGCAGACGGCGCGGGCGGCGCTGCCGCAGATCGCCGAGCGGCGCGGCCAGCTGATCTTCATCGGCTCCATCTACAGCTTCTCCAACGGCCTCCTGGCCAGCCCCTACGCGGTCTCCAAGGCGGGGGTCGAGGCGCTGGGTCGGGCGCTGCGGGCCGAGCTGGCACCGCTGGGCGCGAGCGCCGGCGTCGTCTACTTCGGCTGGGTCGACACCGACCTGGTCCGCGACTCCCTCGACCTCAAGGACGGCGGCCGCGGCAGCCGCATCCTCGGCGAGATCCTGCCGGCCTTCCTGCTCCGGCGGATCACCCCCGCCGAGGCCGGCGCCACGATCGTGCGGGCGCTGGAGGAGCGGGCGCCGCGAGCCTTCGCCCCGCGCGTATGGCGCTACATCT
This sequence comes from uncultured Solirubrobacterales bacterium, assembly GCA_963735255.1. Taxonomy (GTDB): domain Bacteria; phylum Actinomycetota; class Thermoleophilia; order Solirubrobacterales; family 70-9; genus VAYN01. The sequence goes on from CAVTKC010000009.1 coordinate 54,114, forward strand.
CCGCCGGGCGCGGGTTGATCAACCCGCTGCTCGACCGCCGCATGGACCGCGACGGGAGGATCGCCGCGATCGTCTCCGAGGTCGAGGCATCGGTCGCCCGGCGGCCGGACTGAGCCGCGGATTCCCAGTACGCTCCCGGCCGATGCCCCGCTACGACCTCAACGGCAAAGTCGCCCTCGTCACCGGTGCCGCCCGCGGAATCGGCTTCGAGACGGCGCGGCAGATGCACCTGCGCGGGGCCTCCGTCGCCGTCCTCGACCTCGACGCCGAGCAGGCGCGCGAGGCGGCGGAGCGGATCGGCGACAGGGCGATCGGGCTCAGCGCCGACGTCACCGACCAGAACGCGATGTTCGCCGCGGTCGCCGAGGTGGTCGAGAAGCTCGGCGGGCTCGACGTCGCCGTCGCCAACGCCGGCATCGCCCAGAAGCAGTTCGGCACCGCCCGCGGCATCTCCGGCGAGGAATGGGAACGCGTCTTCGAGGTCGACCTGCTCGGCGTCTGGCGCACCGTCCGGGCGGCATTGCCGCAGATCGTCGAGCGCCAGGGACAGATGGTCGTCGTCTCCTCCGTCTACGCCTTCGCCAACGGGATGGGCAACTCCCCCTACGCCGTCGCCAAGGCCGGGGTCGAGATGCTCGGCCGGGCATTGCGGGTGGAGCTCGCGCCCCACGGCGCCAGCGCCTCCGTCGCCTACTTCGGCTGGGTCGACACGAAACTGGTCCAGGACGCCTTCGCGCAGGAGGACTCCGACCGCATCCGCGAGCTCAGCCCCGACTTCCTGATGAAACGGATCACCCCCGACGAGGCCGGGGCCGGCCTCGTGCGCGGGATCGAGGAACGCGCCCCGCGCATCTTCGTCCCCAAGTGGTGGCGTTACGTCTCCGCCCTGCGCGGGATCGTCAACCCGCTGCTGGACCGCCGCATGGAGAGCGACGCGAAAACCGCGGCGCTGATCCGCGACCTCGACGCGAAGACCGTCGACGCCTCGCCCAGCTGAGCGCGCCTAGATCGAGCAGGACTTGCCGGTCGTCGCCCGGCAGAGCTGCTCTTCGACGTCGACGACGATGCGGGCCGCTTCCCGCCACTCGGCCAGGGTGTCGAGGCGGGCGGCGATCCGCGGCCTGCCGGCGACGACGACGGTGGTGTCGTCGCTGACCCGGAAGGTCTCGCCGCCGAAGTCCCCGGCGCCGCTGCGCGGCCCGAGCCGGACCGGGTCGGCATCGCGGCCGAGGGCGACGCCGACGCGGACGACCGTGCCGCCGAGCCCGACGACGCGCCCGGCGATCGCGCCCTCGGCGTGCGGAGGCGGCGGGACGGGGTGGAACTCGAGCTCATAGGGCAGTTCCTCCAGGACCCCGACCGCCTCGGCATCGTCGAGGGTGCGCGGATCCTCGGAGCCGGAGAGGAAGGCGACGAGGACGACGACGGCCACCGCCAGGACGACCGCGGCGGCGGCCCAGGCCACACGGCCGCGGCCCATCACCCGGCTCGGGTCAGGCGCTCGAGCAGGAGGATCACGGACTCGTAGGGCTCGCCGGTGGCGCGCTCGAGGCCGATCTCGCAGGTGCGGTTGCTGGAGAGGCGGGCGTCGAACTCGCGGCCGGCGACCTCGCTCGCCTCGGGCCGGGTGGCGGCGGCGGTCAGCTCCGGGTGGGAGATGCCGCGGTCGCCGGCGAAGCCGCAGCAGGTCGCCGTCGGCGGCACGAAGACGTCGGTGGCGAGGGCATCGGCGAGCGCTTCGAGGCGGTGGGTGAGGCCGAGGTGGCGGGTGGCGCAGGTCGGGTGGACGGTGGCGGAGCCGACCTTCTCGCCGACCTCGAGCCAGGGCAGCAGGCGGTCGTGGGCCCAGGCGACCGAGTCGAGGATCTCGAGCTTGCCGAGGCGCTCGGCGTTCTCCTCGCCGAGGACACCGGCGCCGGGGTCGGCGATCGAGCCCGTGCAGGAGGCGGCGTCGACGACGATCGGCAGCGCCCCCTCGCCGCTCCAGCCCCAGAGCCGCTCGACCATCTCGTTCGCCTTCTCGCGGTGGGCCGCGGCGAAGCCTTTCGAGCTCCAGGGCAGGCCGCAGCAGCTGCCGACGACGTCTTCGGGGATCCAGACCGGGAGGCCGGCGCGGGACGAGACCGCGACCAGCGCCTCAACCGGGCCGCCGCCGAAGATGCGGTTGGTGCATGACGGGACGTAGACCGCGGCGGCGCCGGTGTGGATCGTCGCCGGCAGCTTGCGCGGGGCCGGGGGTGGCAGTGCCTTGCCGCGCTCGGTCCGGCGCGCCAGCGGGCCGAGGCGGAGACCGGCGCGCGAGGCGCCCTCGACCGTGCCCCAGCGCTTCGCCGTCGCCAGAGCTAGCTTTTCGGCCCGCTCGGTGTGCCGGGCTTTGCGCATTTCCTTGACGAAGAGGCCGGTGTCGATCCCGACCGGGCAGGCGAGCTGGCAGGAGCCGTCGGCGGCGCAGGTCTCCAATGCCTCGTACTCGAACTCCTCCAGCAGCGCCTTCTGCACCGGCGAGCCGGCGGGCTGGCGGGCCATCTCCCGCCGCAGCACGATCCGCTGCCGCGGCGTCGTCGTCAGGTTGCGGCTGGGGCAGACCGGCTCGCAGAAGCCGCACTCGACGCAGGTGTTCGCCGACTCCTCGATCTGCGGCGTCGTTTTCAGGTTGCGCAGGTGGGCGTCGGGGTCGCGGTTGAGGACGACTCCCGGAGAGAGCACGCCTTCGGGGTCGGCCAGCCGCTTCACCCGCCACATCAGCTCGGTCGCCCGCTCGCCCCACTCGCGCTCTACATAAGGGGCCATGTTGATCCCGGTCCCGTGCTCGGCCTTGAGCGAGCCGTCGTACTTGTCGACGATCAGCTCGACCAGGCCGGACATGAAGGCCTCGTAACGGTCCAGGTCCTCCTGCTTGCCGAAGTCCGGCGTCAGCATGAAGTGGAGGTTGCCGGCGGAGGCGTGGCCGGCGACACCGGGCAGGAAGCCGTGCTGGCCGAGCAGCGCCTGCAGGTCGCGGGCGCCCTCGGCGATCCGCTCCGGCGGCACGCAGACGTCCTCGACGATCAGCGCCGTGCCCGGCAGCCGCAGCCGCCCGATCAGCCCGTGCAGCCCCTCGCGCACGCGCCAGGCGAGCTCGATCCCCTCGGCCTCGCGGGTGAACGCGACCGGCCGGATCGTCTCGCGCGGGGAGAAGATCGCCTCCGCCTTGGCCACGTACTCGTCGAGGCCGGCCTCGTCCTCGGCCCCGAACTCGACCAGCAGCACCGCAGACTCCGGCGGCAGCTCTTTCCACTCCTCGGGGGCGCCGACCATGTTCCAGGCGGCGGTGATCAATGCCGGCGCGACCATCAGCTCGACCGCGGTGGCGCCGCTGTCGACCAGCTCGCGGACCGGGTCGATCGCCTGGTCGATGTCGGGGAAATGGACCCAGGCGGTGGTGGTAAAAGCGGGCTGCGCGACCGTCTCGAAAACCGCCTCGGCGACGAAGGCGAGCGTGCCCTCGGAGCCGACGACGAGGCGGCGGAAGATCTCCAGCGGCTCGTCGGCGTCGAGGAAGGCGCAGAGGCGGTAGCCGGTCGTGTTCTTGATCGCGAACTTGCGGCGGATGCGGGCGCTCAGCTCCTCGTCGGCGCGGATCTCGTCGCGGATCGCCTCCAGGCCGGCGGCCAGCTCCGGCTCGGCCGCGGCGAAGCGCTCGGCGGCGCCGGGCGCGGCCGTGTCGATCGTCGTCCCCGAGGGCAGGACCAGGGTCAGCGAGCGCACGGTCGAGTAGGAGTCCTTGGTCGTGCCGCAGCGCATCCCGCCGGAGTTGTTGGCGACGACGCCACCGACGCAGGCGATGTCGGTGCTGGCCGGGTCGGGGCCGAGCTTGCGCCCGTACGGGGCGAGCACGCGGTTGGCGTGGCCGAGCACGGTGCCGGGCTTGACCCGCGCCAATGCCCCGTCCTCCTCGACCGCGACGCCGCCGAAGTGGCGGCGGACGTCGACGAGGATGCCGTCGCTCTGCCCCTGGCCGTTGAGGCTGCTGCCGCCGGCGCGGAAGGTGACCGGGATCCCCTTCTCGCGACCGTAGGCGAGGACCTTGGCGACGTCGCCCGCTTCGCGCGCCATCACCACCGCCTGCGGGAAGAGCCGGTAGGGACTGGCGTCGGAGGCGTACTTGACGATGTCGCCGGCCTTGGCCAGCACCCGGTCGGCGCCGAGCAGCGCCTCGAGCTCGCCGCGCAGCGGCTGCGCGACGCCGCCGGCAACAGCGTCGGGCGCCCGGTCCGGCGCCGGCTGCTCGACCTGCGGGGCGAGCGAATCCCGACTCCGCTGCAGCAGCGCCATCGTCTAGAAGAGGGACATGCCCGGGGTGACCGGGACTTCGACCAGCTCTGGCTTGGAGGAGGCCAGCGCCGCGGCGAGGGCGCCGCGCACCCCGTCGCGATCCCCGGCGCGGTGGGCCTTGACCCCATAGCCCTCGGCGACCGCGGCGACGTCGAGCTTGGGTAGGTCGAGGCCCGGGGCGCCGGTCACCCCCTCGACCTCGGCGAACCACTTGAGGATCGCGTACTCCTCGTTGCGCAGGACCAGGAAGGTGACCGGGGTCTCATAGGCGACGGCGCTCCAGAAGGCGGTGATCGCGTACTGGGCCGAGCCCTCGCCGAGCACGCAGACGACCGGGCGGTTGGGCTGCGCCAGCTGCACCCCGACCGAGGCGGCGAGGCCGAAGCCGAGGCCGCCGCCGGCGCTGAAGTAGTAGCTGCCCGGCCGGGAGATCCGCAGCTGGTTGCGCAGCGCCAGGGTGCTGGAGGGGGACTCGAGGACGACGATCGCATCCTCCGGCATCACCTCCGCCAGCGCGGTGTGGACGGTCGAGGGGTTGAGCGGGTCGCTGGCCGGGATTTCGCCCGGGCCCGGGTTCGGCTCCGGCGCCGGGCGGGCCGACTCGGGGACCGCCGCCAGCAATGCCTCCAGGGTGAGCTTGACGTCGGCGACGATCGCGTCGCCCATCGGCGCCCGCACCGCCTCGTCGGGGTCGCTGGTGATCGCCACCAGCTTCGCCCCCTGCGGCAGCAGCGGTCCGGGGATGTGCGGGTAGTAGGGGAAGACGGAGCTGCCGACGACGAGGATCAGGTCGTGGCCCTCGAGCGTCTGCCCCACCGGGCCGATCGCCGGCGGCAGCACGCCGCGGAAGTTCGGGTGGTTCTCGGGGAAGCCGAGGCGGACGCCGCCGGTGGCGGGCGAGGCCCAGACCGGCAGCCGCTGGCGCTCGGCGAGGGCGATGCCGAGCTCCCAGGCGCCGCTGGCGTCGATGTCGGGGCCAGCGACGAGGACCGGGTTGGTGGCGGCGTCGAGCGCGGCGGCGAGGGCGCGCACCGCCTCCGGGTCGGCCGTGGCGCGGCCCGTGACCTTGCGGTCGATCGCCGCCTGGGCGTCGCCCTGGTCGACCTCCACGCCCCAGTCGTCCATCGGCAGCGAGACGAAGACGGGGCCGCGCGGCGGCAGGCCGGCGAGGTGGGCGCCGTGGGCGAGGGCCAGGGGCACGTCCTCAGCCCGCGGCGGCTCGTAGGACCACTTGACCAGCGGGTGCGGCATCCGCGTCGCGTCGCGGTTGGTGAGGTTTGCCTGCAGGGTGATCTGGGCCCGCGCCTGCTGGCCGGCGGTGACCAAGAGCGGCGAGTGGTTGGCCTGGGCATTGAAGATCGCCCCCATCGCGTTGCCGACGCCAGGAGCCGTGTGGAGGTTGACGACCGTGGTCTTGCCGGAGGCCTGGGCGAAGCCGTCGGCCATCCCCACCACCACCGCCTCCTGCAGACCCAGCACGTAGCGGAAGTCCGCGGGGTATTCGGCGAGCATCGGCAGCTCGGTCGAGCCGGGGTTGCCGAACATCGTCGTCATCCCGTGGGCACGGAAGAGGTCGAACGTCGCGTCGCGGACCGTGGGCATCGCCACGAACCCTATCCGGCGAGATTCAAGACCGGTACGGGCGGGTGTCGATAAGCCGGGGGTGAGGAACTCAGCCACCTGCATCCGCCGCGCCACGGCGCGCGTGGGACTCGTCTTCGCGCTCGCCTGCATGGCGCTGCTCGGCAGTGCCGCGGTCGCCGCCGCGGTCCCCGGCACCGCCCCCACCCGGCTGGTTTACGCCCCCGGCAAGATCGTGCCCGTCCCGGCCTCGATCCCGCACGAAGAGGGCGACATGGTCGACCGCCGCATCCTCCCCGACCTGCGCTGGATCGCCGAGCGCTACCCGATCTACGTCACCGACGGCTATTCCGGGCCGCTGCTGAGCGGCGAACACGTCGGCTGCGACGAATGCCACACCAAAGGCTCCGATCACTACAACGGCCTCGCGGTCGACCTGGTGCCGGTCGGCGCCGGGACCAAATGCGACGTGCTGTGGGCGCCGATCACCCGCCTCGCGCTCTGGGCCGAGCCGGTCCAGGGCCTCCCCGCCCCGCCCTTCCGCTGGGTCGGCTACGACGGCGACGCCGGACACGGCTGCGGCAACCACCTCCACCTCTCCTGGAACCACGCCCCGACGGCTCAGTTCGAGCTCGCCGAATGGGTCGAAGTCTTCCCGGTCGACCCGAGCGAACCGAGCGGCGTGCCGCGGACCAAGCGGTCCCCCGCCCCGAAGCCCCCGCCCGGCCCCTCGGGCGGCATCTCCACGGTCCGCACCGGCGGCATCGGGCCGCGCGTCGTCGACTGAGATCGCCGCAAGGTTGAGGACTTGTGGTGCCTATAGCGACCACAAACGCTCAAGGGAACCGGCGGCCAGTTCGTAGGATGCCCCGATGGCCCTCCGCGCCGCCACCGCTCTGCTCGTCATAGTCGCCCTCGCCATCCTCAACGGCTGCGGCAAGCAGGACGACTCGACGCCGGTCGCCTGCCTGCAGGGACAGGACATCTATCTGGCGGCGCTCGCCAAGGCACCCGGCGAGGTCGAGCTGGCCGGCGAGACGCCGATCAGCGACTGCCTGGCCGAGAACCAACAGGGCGGCGAGCTGGCGACCGTGGGCGAAGCGATGGTCGAGACCGCGACCGTCCTCAACGGCGAAGCGCGGACCGTGCCGGCCAGCCCCGCCGCATTGCGGCTCGGCTACCTGCTCGGGGCGGCGCAGCGGGGCGCCGACCGCACCGAAGGCATCCACTCCGACCTGATCCGCCGCCTCACCGTCGCCGCCCGCTACGCCCCGGGTCGCGAGCCGCTGCCGGCCTCCTTCCTCAGCGCCTACCGCGAAGGGTTCGACGCCGGCCACAGCGGCGGCTGAGCCCGGCGGCGCTCAGCGCGGCGAGACGATCACGAGGCGGCCGTCGGCGAGGCGGTAGGCGGTGCCGACGGGCTGGCCATGGCCGCTGGCGCGCTTGCCGCCGGAGGGGTCGGGGAGGACGCGGACCTTCGCCTCGGCGCTGCCCGCGCGGCGCTGGATCTTGCCGTCGGAGCTGACGCTGAGGGTGAGGCCGGCGATCAGGAAGGCGACGGCGAGGACGATCCCGATGTCGAAGAGGTTGACGAGGCCGTCGAGGGGGTCGCCGGCGTTCTCTTCGATCTTGCCGTGACGGCCTAGCCCGACGCGGCTCACGTCCCCGCCCCCTGCTCGAGCGCGCTGAGGTCTTCGGTGTACATCCGGGTCCGGGCCAGGGTGAGGGCGAAGGCGACGGTGCCGACCAGCAGGCCGATCACGGTGGCGCCGAAGGCGTCCCGGAGGTTCTCGGCGAGCAGCGCGACGTCGCCGCGGCCGAGCGCGGCGAGGCCCGGGGCCAGCGGGATCAGCGTCCCCATCAGCCCGATCGCCGGGCCGGCGCGGACCAGCAGGCGGGTGCGGTCGAGGCGGCGCTGGACCGCGAGCTCGTAGCGGGTCAGTGCCCGCTCGGCGACGACGGCGCGGTCGGGTCCCGGCGCGGTCGCGATCTCACTCAGCGCCTCGCCGGCGATCCTGCCCGGGGCGCTGTAGGCGTAGTAGGCGGCGTGCTGGGGGTCGGCGACCGCGCGCGCGGTCAGCTCGCCGAGGTCGACGCCGCGCGCCCGCACCCGCCGCCGCCAGTACTCGGCGCCGAAACGGCCGAGCTCGAGCGCGCAGAGCAGGAGGACGACGATCGCCGCGATCAGCACCGGCACCCGCAGCGCGGTGGCGATCTGCGCCAGCGCGTCGCCGAGGTCGATCGCGGCGATCACGCGCCGACCCCCGCGAGCGGCGCCGCGCGGCGCCGCTCCACCGCCGCCCCGGCCAGCCCGATCAGCAGCGCCACGGCGCCGATGCCGAGCGCGACCCAGGGGCCCTGGTCGGAGCCGGTGCCGCCGCGCAGCCCGGGGGCGCCGATGGCGGAGCCGTCGCGCGCCCCGACCAGCACGCCGGTGACCTCTTCGCCGGATCCGGCGCCCTCGCCGCGCGAACCGGCGGCGGCGCCGGCGGCGCTCGCCGACCCGGCGGCTGGCGCGGCGGCAGAGGCCGGCGCCGCCGGCACGCCGGCCGGTTCCTCGCCAGGCGCTTCCAGCTCCACCGTCGCGCTGGACTGCAACCGGTTGGCCCCGCGCCGGGTGGCGCTGCGGTCGACCGGGTCCCGGCTCCTCAGGACCCGCGTTCCGCCCGGGGTGCGTCCGCGACTCTGCGGTTTCGGGCGGCTGAACAGCGGCGCCCCGCGCCCCCCGCCACCGGCGATGACGCCACTGCTGGATTCGCTGCCGGCGACCGGGACGACCGCTCGCGGCGGCGCCGGGATCGGCCAGGCCTGTCCGGCGAGCGCGGGAGCGACGTAGGCGGTCATCCAGATGCCGTTCAGGTCCTGCTCCCCCTTCCAGCGCACGTGGCCGTCGGGTTCCTGCAGCGATTCCATGTAGCTCAGCGGCTCGGCGCCGGTCGCGGTGCGCCAGGTCTCGGGGTTCTCGCCCGCCGCCCAGATCGCCTGCACGGCCCAGGCGGTGGAGGCGACGTTCGCTTCGGCGTTGCCTGGGTATTCCGGGAAGCCGCCGACGGGGGACTGAGCCTGACGCAGGTACCGGAGCCCCGCTTCCACGCTCGCGTCGCGGCCGCGGCCGGCGGCGAGGAGAGCCTGGATCGCGGCGCCGGTCATGTCGACTTCGTCACGGGTGCTGTCGACGCCCCAGGCCCAGCCGCCGTTGTCCTGCTGCTGCCGCTCGATCCAGTCGGCCGCGGGCTGGATCGGGGCCTGCGCCGCCGGCTCCCGAACCGGCGCCAGGGCGAAGACCGCGAAGATCGTGTCGTTTACCCCCGGGACCCCGCCCGGCACGTGCGGAAAGGCCCCGTCCACCCCGGCCCGCTCGAGCAGCTGACCCACCAGGTCGACGCCGCCGAAGTCGTGCGGCGAGGTCCCGGAGGCGTTGACGACCATCAGTTCCCGCTCCAGCGTCGTCGTGCAGACCGCCGGCTGGCAGTCGCTTTCCACCACCCCGTCGAGGTAGTGACTGACGAGATAGGCGTGGACATCGCTGCCGCCGGGCTTTTTCTGGTCCCGCGGGTTGATCCCGGCGGCGGCCAGCGCCAGCGCCACCCAGGCGCTGTACATCGAGCCCGAGGCGGCGCCGCTGGAGCCGCCGAAGCCGCCGTCGGCGTTCTGAGCTTCCTGCAGGAAGCGCACGGTGCGGTCGAGCGACGCCTGGTTGGCGGGATTGGGCGCGGCGGCGGCGGATGCCGCGAAGATCGCCGCGCCCAGAGCCACGATTGCGACGAGCCGGCGCATGACCTAGCGCGGCACCTGGACCCGGCCGAGCGAAGTGCCGGCGCTGCGACCGAGGGCGTCGACGACGGTGAGGCGCAGCCGGTAAGCGGCTCCGCGCGGCAGCCGCAACGTCGCCGCGGTGCGCCCGCTGCCGCTGGCCCGGACCACCCAGGGCGCGCCTTTGCGACCGAGCGCCCGCGACGCGATCGTCCAGCGCTGGATCCCGGCCCCCGGGTCGAGCACCCGCCAGCTGACCCTGACCAGGCCCTCGGCGAGGCGGCTGCGATCCAACCCCGGCCGCAACTGGACCGGACCGGGCTCGCGCGCCGCCGGGGACTGTCCCGACCCGCTCGATCCGCCCGCGCCGGCGTTCCCGCTCCCACCGGAGGACGACCCGCCCGGCGGCGTTTCGCCTGGGCCTCCTCCCCCCGGCGCCTCGTCCGGCGTTTCTCCATCCACTTCCCCTTTCACCGGAGGTGGCGGCGTGCGCACCTGGTCGTCGCCGGGGAGGGGGCCGCAGCCGCTCGCCGGCGGCTGCGGCACGCAGACGTCGAGCCGGTTCGAGCGCACCGCGATCTCATTGCCGGCGACGACGTCGGTGGCCTTGATCCGGTGCCAGCCCGGCGTGGCGAAGACGATGCTCGCTTTGCCGTCGGCGCCGCTGACGACGGTCAGCGGACTGGCGACGTCGACTTTCTGAGAGCCCTGGGAGCCGGTCGCCACCGGCGCGACCTCGGCCCCCGCGTAAGGGTCGTTGGTTCGTCCGGGGGCCGCCGGGGGCTGGCCTTCGCTGTGGGCGCCCCAGGCGTCGACTTCGAGCTCGAAGGGCTGGTTCAGCGTCGCCGTCGCGCTCAGCGGCTCGGCCCCGCCGGCGTAGCCGGCCGGGTAGAGGGCGAGGCGCGGTCGGGTGTCGAAGGCGTCGTAGACCCAGAGCACCTCGTCGCCGCCGTCGAGCCGGTACTTGCAGCCGCCGACGGCGGTGAAGACGTTGTTGACGAGGACGCCCCAGTACTCGGCCGCGGCCTCATCCTGCGCGTCGGGGCCCCAGCGCTGGAGGAAATAGTCCTCGAGCTGGTTCTGCCACTGGGCCGCGAAGGTCTCGCCGACGACGCGCATCGCGTCGGCGGTGGCGGACGTGGGCACCACCGCGGGGGCGACGGCGTTGGTGCCGTCGCAGCGGCGCCACTGCGAGTCGTTCGCCGCCCTGACCCGGTGGACGTCGGTCAGGATCGGACCCTCGAAGATGGTTTCGGCCCTGCCCTCGACCCGCACCCTGACCGCGGTCGGCGACGCCTCCGCGACCGGTACGAGGAGAAGCAGGAGAAAGGCGGCTGCGAACACCGCCAGCGGGCCACGCATGTCTTGACCCCTTTCCGCGAGGGCGATCGACGTGAATGGATCGGAGGGAGGTCTCCTGGCTTCCGAGCCTTCCCGCCGCGCCTTCCCGACCTCTCGGCCAGTGGCTGCCGCACGGCGTGCGGCGGGCTTCTCGCTCGGTCACAGTGGCGGGACCGCGTCGGATTCGCACCGACTTCCCTGTCCACCGATCCTCTGGTGGAGCCAGTCTAACCGCGACCTGGAAGGGACAGGAAAAGCCGCCCGGCGGATCTCCGTTAGATTGGCCGCTCAAACCAATCCACGGATCGGTGGACGGGGAAGCCGGTGAAAGACCGGCGCGGGCCCGCCACTGTGACCGAGAGCAAGCTCGTCGCACGCACACCGTGCAGCCACTGGCGTCAGCTGGGAAGGCGCGGCGAACAACTCGGAAGCCAGGAGACCTCCCTCCGATCCCTCCACACACCCTCGAGGAAAGGGGTTGAAGGATGCGAGCAGTCTCAGTCCGACGTACCTTCGCGCTCTGCGCATCGATGCTGTCCCTCCTGGCGTTCCCGGCCGCGGCCGCGGCGACGTCGAGCCAAACCGAAATCGACACCGCCGTCGACGGCGCCGTCGACTACATCCGCCTCCAGCAGAATCTCACCACCGGCGCCGTGACGGGCTTCGGCGGCGACTGGGCGGCGACCTCCCTGGCCGCCGCCGGGGTCAGCTCCGTCGATGTCCACGGTCCGCTCCCCACCGACCCGAGCCTGCAGGACTACCTGCGCGGCGAATACACCGAAGCGAGCTGGACCGCGGACCCGCCCGCGAAAATCCCCGCCGACTACGCGCGCGCGGTGCTGGTCGCCCACGCAGCCGGCCTCGACCCGGCCCGGCTCTCGGCCGACTCCAATCAGCCGGCCCAGCTGGCCGGGCGCTGGAACCCGGCGGTCGGCAGCTTCGGCAACCCGAGCACCAACGACACCGTGTTCGGGCTGCTGGCGATGAGGACCGCCGGCCTGCCCGCCTGGGGACTCGACCCGCTGGTCTCCTTCCTGCGCCGCAACCAGCACGACGACGGCGGCTGGAACTTCCCGGCCGCGCTGACTCCAGCAGCACGGGCCGAAGCGAGCGATCCGGAAATGACCGGGGCGGCGGTTGCCGCCTTCTGCGAAGCCGGGCTGCCGGCCTACGATCCCGACGTGGCCGAGGGGCTGGGCTTCCTGCGCTCTCAGCTGACCAACGCGACGGGGGGGCTCGCCTACCCGTTCGGCGAAAACGTCGACACCAATGCCTGGGTCGTCAGCGGCCTCAACGCCTGCGGGATCGACCCGCAGTCGGCGGCCTGGACGACGACGGCGGGGAAGACCCCGGTCGACTTCATCCTCTCGCTGCAGAGCCCGTCCGGGCCCGATGCCGGCGGCTTCGAATACCAGTCCGGCTTCGGCGCCAGCCCCTACTCCACCCAGGACGCGCTGCGGGCGATCGCCGGCGCCGCCTTCACCGCGGCGCCGCCGGTGCCGCAGGGCGCGGGCAGCGGGATCCTGCAGCCGCCGGTCGCCGCCGGCACCCCGGTGCCGCACCTGCTGGCGATCGGGCGCGGCGTCGCCGACGTGCGGATGTGCAAGGTGATCGCGCCCGCCGGGGAGCCGCTGCCCGACCTGCTTGCCGCGGCCCAGGCCGCGTCCAGCCCGGCCGGCTGCGTCACCTCGTTCAGCTTCGAGGACGGGAAGCTCGCCGAGCTCAACGGCGCCGTACCGGAGAATGCCGACGAGGCCTGGCTGCTGCGGCTCGACCGCGGGGCCGAGGCGGTTGCCGCCGAGCAGCCGGTCGGGTATGGCGACCTCGTCGCCCTGCGACTCGGCACCGAGCCGGGGACGAAACAGGGCCCCCAGGGCGAGCCTGGCGCGGCCGGGCCCCAGGGTCAGCCCGGCGCTGACGGCAGCAACGGCTCCGGCGGTCCGGCAGGGCCCGGCGGAGCATCTGGACCGGCCGGCCCGCGGGGCAAGACCGGACCGCGGGGGCCACGCGGGCCGAAGGGCGAGCCGGGGCGCAACGCCACGCTCAGCTGCAAGTCGCGCCACGGCGCCGGCGGCAAGCGCCACCTGCGCTGCAGCGTCAAGCGCAGTGGCGCGAACCGCCGCT